>LXTR01000025.1 GCA_001683825.1 Flavobacteriaceae bacterium CP2B
CTTTTACCCCCACCCGGTTGTATAAAAAATCGTAAATTTGGCGGGAGCCGCCCCCCCTGTCACCTGGAGGGCCGGCCCCAGCAGATGTGATGCCTATGAACCAACCTTCCTCCCCGTTTAGCAAGCAGCAACTCATCCCCCAGGAAGAGACCCTGGAACTGCTGCGGCAGAAAGGCGAACTCTTTATCGGTATCCCCAGGGAAAGCCAGTACCAGGAAAAACGCATCTGCCTGACCCCGGACGCCGTGAACGCCATCACCGCCCACGGGCACCGCGTGCTCATGGAATGCGGGGCCGGGGAAGGCGCCAACTTTTCGGACCTGGAATACACCAACGCCGGGGCCACCATGACCCGCGATACCAAAAAGGTGTTTTCATGCCCCCTGGTCCTCAAGGTAGAACCGCCCACCCTGTCCGAAATACAACTGCTCAACCCCCAGGCCACCATCATCTCGGCCCTGCAGATCAAAACCCAGACCAAAGACTATTTTGAACAGCTGGCCAAAAAACGGGTCACCGCCATCGCCTTTGAATACATCCGGGACGAAGACGGCAAATACCCGGCGGTACGCACCCTGAGCGAGATCGCGGGCATTGCCTCCGTCCTTATCGCCGCCGAGATCATGGCAGGCGGAAACAGTGGCAACGGCCTCATGTTCGGGAACATCAGCGGGGTGCCCCCGGTAGAGGTGGTCATCCTGGGTGCCGGCACCGTGGGCCAGTACGCCGCGCGCTCCGCCCTGGGCCTGGGCGCCAACGTCAAGATCTTTGACAACTCCCTCACCAAACTGCGCAACATACAGAGCAACCTCAAACAAACCGTCTATACCTCTACCCTGCAGCCCAAAAACCTGCTGAAGTCGCTCAAGCGCTGCGATGTGGCCATCGGGGCCCTGCGCGGGCTGGACCGGGCGCCGGTGGTGGTTACCAAAACCATGGTGGAATCCATGAAGAAAAGGGCCGTTATCATCGACGTGGCCATCGATATGGGGGGCTGCTTTGAGACCTCCGAGCTCACCACCCACGAACGGCCCGTCAAGGAAAAATACGGGGTGCTCCACTACGGGGTGCCCAACATCCCCGCCCGCTACCCCAAAACCTCCTCGGTCTCCATCAGCAACATCTTTACCCCCTACCTCCTGAAAATAGGCGAAGACGGGGGGCTCGAGAATTCACTGCGGTTTGACAAGGGCCTGCGCAACGGGCTCTACATGTACCACGGCATCCTTACCAACCGCACCGTGGGCGAGTGGTTCGACATGAAATTCAGCGATATCAACTTCCTTATCTTCTAGCATGCCATTTTTAAAACGTCTGGGGTTCTACCTGATCGGCCTTTCCATCGGCCTTATTTTCCTGGCCATCTTCCTGCGGAAAAAATCCGAGGAAACCGGGACCGAATTCTGCTACCTCCCCAATTGCCGGGTATTGAAGGAATTGCGCTCCAAACCCCTGGGCTACTCCCCAAAAGTGCAGGCGCTGATGGCCGACGGGGCCATTGACTCTGCCGCCATCGCCCATTTCCTCCGGGAGGGGGATGTAAAGTTTGGCCAAAGCGACACCAAAGCCCGACCCTGCAAGGCCTACGTCATTGAAGGCCGCCACGGGGAAGAAGACCGTCTGCTGGACGTACGGAATTGCCAGGACAGTACCCTGATTGACAACCTGCGGTAAGCACCGCCCAAATACTTTGTAGCTATGCGCCCCCACCACCGTCTGCTTGCAAAAACCGGCCTTTGCTACCTGTTCCTCTCTGTCGGCCTGGCCGGCTGCCGGGATACCGCCCAAAAAGAAAGCGTGCCCCCCCGGCGCCCCAACATCATCTATATCCTGGCCGACGACCTGGGCTACGGCGACCTGGGCTGCTACGGGCAGCAGCGCTTTAAGACCCCCCATATAGATGGCCTGGCCCGCGATGGCATGAAGTTTACCCGGCACTACGCGGGGGCGCCGGTCTGCGCCCCTTCCCGTTCGGCCCTGCTCACCGGCCAGCATACCGGCCATACCTTTATCCGGGGCAACCGCGAAATACAGCCCGAGGGGCAATACCCCCTGCAGGCCCGGGGCCATACCCTGGCCGGGCACCTAAAGGAAAACGGCTATGTCACCGGCGCCTTCGGGAAATGGGGCCTGGGCTACCCCGGGTCTGAAGGCGTGCCCAACCGGCAGGGATTTGATGAGTTCTTTGGGTACAATTGCCAGCGCATCGCCCACAACTATTACCCCTACCACCTCTGGCACAACGACCGGAAAATACGGCTGGTGAACAACGGGGGCACCCAGACCGAAACCTACGGGCCCGAGATCATCCACCAGAAAGCCCTCTCGTTCCTGGAGGCCCATAAAGACACTACCTTCTTCCTCTATTACCCCTCCCTGATCCCCCATGCCGAACTGGTGGCCCCGGAGCGCTACATGGCCGCCCTCGAGGGCCGTTTTGCACCAGAAACCCCCTATGAGGGCATCGATAGCGGCGAATTGTACAAAAACGGGGGCTATGGTTCCCAGCAACAACCCCGGGCCGCCTTCGCGGCCATGGTGGCCCTGCTGGATGAACAGGTTGGCGACCTCCGAAGGAAATTAGAAGAATTGGGCATTGCAGCGCATACGCTGATCATTTTCACCTCAGACAACGGCCCCCACCTGGAGGGGGGCGCAGACCCCGATTATTTTGACAGCAACGGCCCGCTACGGGGCTACAAACGCGACCTGTACGAAGGGGGGATCCGGGTGCCCATGATCGCCTGCTGGCCCGGAAAGGTGGCCCCCAACAGCCACTCAGACCACATCTCGGCATTCTGGGACGTGGCCCCTACCCTGCTGGATCTGGCCGGGGTCCCGGCCCCTGAAAAGATGGATGGTATTTCCTTCCTGCCCGAACTGCTGGGCCAGCCCCAGCCCTCCCATGAATACCTGTACTGGGAATTCCACGAAGAAGGGGGCAAACAGGCGGTGCGCATGGGGCCCTGGAAAGGGGTGCGGCTTGGGGCAGACCAGGACCCGGGGGCTCCCCTGGAATTGTACCACCTGCCAACAGACCCCGGGGAGGAGACAAATGTGGCAGGCAACCACCCGGAAATCCTCCGACAAATAGCAGCCATCATGAACAAGGCACATACCCCCTCCGCGGCCTTCCCATTTGCCCATGAGGACCCCGCCCCCGTGGAATAAACACCTTTCCCGCGTGGTCTGGCACCGGCCCGAAAAGCAGGGTCAGGAAACTACTCCCGAGGCCTGTTTGGTATCTGTATACTGTTGGAAGGAAATGATCTTGCCATCCCGGAACCCCCAGAAATGGGCAAACTGCGCGTCCAGTTCCCTGCCGCTGCCCTTATGCCTGGCCTGGTAACGGCCGGTGGCCAGGGCACGGCCCCCTTCCACATCATACACTTCAATCCCGGCCAGGTTAAAATAATCCCATTCGCCCACAAGTCGCATGAACACCCCGTTGAGGATGGCATCGGCCCCCTTGTAGGGGTTGCCGTCGGCATAGGGGAAATTCTCGGCTTCATTCCAGGTGATGTCTTCATGAAAGCTGCCCAAAACGGCAGGGACATCGCCCTTGGCAAAGGCGTCGTACACCATGCGTATGCGTGCGGCAGGCGTGGTTTTTGTGGTTGTACTCATCATTACTTGGCTTTAAATGGCGGATCCCAGGGGGAAGTACGGGATGCCAGGTTGTTTACATCTTACAAAGTCCTCTTTACGAGGTTTTTAAATGTAACAAAAAAAGCGGAAGCATCCCCCTTTTTCTAACAGGAACAGACCAATTATCATGCGTTTCCTGCCATCCGTACAGAATCCGTGACAAGGCATGTTGCTTTCCGGGCCCCAATCCGAATATTTTGTACTTTAAACGTTACATAAACCTCTTAAAACCAACAAGATGAAAAAATTATTCTTCCTTTTCTCCTGCGTGCTCGGGGGCGCGCTGAGTATGCAAGCCCAGGGCGATTTCCGGGCGGGGATCCACCTGGGGCCCACCATCGGGGACACTTCGGATTTCTCCTCTTTTAACTTTGGGGTAGATGCCTCGTACCTCTTTACCATAGACGACCTGTTTTCGGCCGGGGTGACCACCGGGTACAGCAGCTACCCGGGCAAGGACGATTTTTCCAATTACTCCTTTATCCCGCTGGCGGCCACGGGCCGGGCCGACTTTTCCGAAAACTGGTTTGGCGCGCTGGACCTGGGCTATGCCATTGCCACGGACGATGCCGGGGGCGACGGTGGCTTCTTCTACCAACCAAGGCTGGGCTGGACCAACGGGCAGTTTGACGTATACGCCTATTACCAGGGGATCAGTGTGCAGGACGCCACCTTTGATGTCTCCGGCCTGGGCGTGGGAGGCGCCATAAAGCTATAATCGTCATTTAAGGCCCGACAATTTGCCGGGGCTGCTTTCGAAATCCGGGGGCAGCCCTTATCTTTAGTCGCACATCTCAAAAAATCCCGGCCATGAAGCACCTAATCCTATCCCTCCTCCTTTGTTCGCTCGCCCTCCATGTGATCCGTGCCGAAGTGCGGTTGCCCGCCATCTTTGGGGACCACATGGTGTTGCAGCAAAATACGACCGTACCCCTGTGGGGATGGGCCAACCCCATGGAGGAAATCACCGTGACCAGCAGCTGGGACGGGGCCGTGTACACCGCAAAGGCCGACAGCTATGCCAACTGGCGAATCGCCCTGAAAACCCCACCGGCCGGGGGTCCCTATGAATTAACCGTCCGGGGCAGCAACCAACTGCTGCTGACAGACATCCTCATCGGCGAAGTATGGCTGGGCTCCGGGCAATCCAACATGCAATGGTCTGCCAGCGCGGGCATAGACGATGCCGAAGCTGCCGTGGCCGGCGCCAATTACCCGGAGATCCGGTTTTTCCAGGTAGGCCACCGGGCGGCCAATGCGCCACAGCTGGACCTGGAGGGGCAGTGGGAAGTATGTACCCCGGAGAGCATGGAAGGTTTCAGCGCCGTGGGCTACTTTTTCGCCCGCAGGCTACAGGAAATTTTAAACGTCCCCGTCGGGGTCATCAACAGCAGCTGGGGTGGCACCCCAGCCGAGACCTGGATCAACCCGCAAGTCATCGCGCGGGACCCGGTTCTGGCAGAAGCCGCCCAAAAAATACAACCCATGGCCTGGTGCCCCGAAGCCCCCGGGCAAACCTACCACAGCATGATCGCGCCCCTTATCCCCTTCCCCCTGGCCGGGGTGATCTGGTACCAGGGCGAGACCAATACGGCCAATGCCGAAGCCTATACCCGCATGTTCACAGCCCTGATTGAGAACTGGCGGCAGGAATGGGCGACCGACTTCCCCTTCTACTACGTGCAGATTGCCCCCTACCAATACGAGAACCCCGAGGTGGGCGTCCTGGTACGGGAAGCCCAGCGCAATACCCTGTCGGTACCCAAGACCGGCATGGTGGTGGTGAGCGATATCGGGAACACCCGGGACATCCACCCGCGGAACAAGGCAGATGTGGGGAAGCGCCTGGCCCACTGGGCCCTGGCTAAAACCTACGGCAAGGAAGGCATCCCCTACTCGGGGCCGCTCTATAAAGCCATGGAGGTAGAAGGAAAAAAGGTCCGCCTCTTTTTTGAACATGCCCAAAATGGCCTGCTGGCCCGGGGAGGGGCCCTTACCCACTTTGAAATCGCAGGGGAGGACGGGGTTTTTATAGCCGCCAAAGCCCGGATAGACGGGAATACCGTAGTGGTATCCTCCAGGGCGGTAAAGTCCCCCAGGGCGGTGCGGTTTGCCTGGGGCAATACGGCAGAACCCAACCTCTTTAATACCGAGGGGCTGCCGGCATCGGCTTTCAGGACCCAGCCTTGATACAAGGGCCTTGTAAATATCGGGGGCATGCCCGCCCCATCACCATAAATAAATCACCCATGCCCGACAGATGCTCCCAACCCATGATAAAACGCCGTCAATTTTGTACTGCAACCTTGCTGCTTGTCCTTTTCCTGGCCCTCGCGGCCTGCAAACAACGGCAATCAGGAGAAGCCCCTCCTATGGAAGTGCCCGGCGAGATCAGCATAGGGGCCATCCAACAGGCCTATAGGGAGGGTACCCATACCGTTAAAGGCCTCACCCGTTTCTACCTGGAGCGTATAGAAGCCCTCAGCTTTAACGGCCCGCAATTAAACGCGGTGATCACGGTGAACCCCGAGGCGCTTGCCATCGCCGCCACCTTGGATGCCGAAATGCGGCAGGGCCAGACAAGGGGGCCGTTGCACGGCATCCCGGTGTTGCTCAAAGACAATATCGATACCGGCGACCAAATGCCCTGTACCGCGGGGTCCAGGGTCATGGCGGGTTCCTTCCCCAAAGAAGACAGCCCCCTGGCGGCCCAATTGCGGGAGGCCGGGGCCGTGATCCTGGGCAAGGCCAACATGAGTGAATGGGCCAATTTTCACTCCTACCACTCCTCCAGCGGGTGGAGCGGGCTTGGCGGGCAGACCAAAAACCCGTATGACACCAGCCGGAACCCCTGCGGGTCCAGTTCGGGTTCCGCCGTGGCCGTGGCGGCCAACCTCTGCGTACTGGCCATAGGCACCGAGACCAACGGGTCTATCGTTTGCCCTGCCAACAACAACGGCATTGTAGGGATCAAACCCACCGTAGGCCTCATCAGCCGCAGGGGCATTATCCCTATATCCTTTACCCAGGACACCGGCGGGCCCATGGCAAGGACCGTACAAGACGCCGCCATCGCCCTGGGCACCCTTACAGCCCCGGATTCGCTGGACGAAAAGACCCTGGCAAAGGATCGCAAAGCCTATGCGGATTACACGGTTTTCCTGAAAAACGAGGGGCTACGGGGAAAACGCATCGGGTACTACGGCGCCCCGCTGGAAAGTTATACACGCGAACAAACGCTTATGGACAGCGCCATTGCGGTTCTCCGCGAACAAGGGGCCGAGGTAATTGCCCTGGATTCCATACTCCCCGAAGGTACCCGCGACCATTCCTTCCAGGTGCTCCTCTATGAGTTCAAGGATGGGCTGAACCGGTATTTTAAAAGCCTTGGCCCTGAATCGCCGGTGCAGGACCTCGAAGGGCTGATCCGCAAAACCCGGGAGGACTCCCTGGAGACCCGGTACCATGACTTTGAGTTGCTCCAGCTCGCACAGGAAAAAGGCGACCTTTCTTCCGAAGCCTATCGGGAGGCGCTGGCAAACATGCTGCGCATGAGCCGGACCGAAGGGATAGACCGCGTTATGGACCGCCATCGGCTAGACGCCATCATCGCCCCTACCGGGAGTGCGGCCTGGAAAACCGACCTGGTCAACGGCGACAATTTCCATATCTCCAGCAGCTCCCCCGCGGCCATGGCCGGGTACCCGAACATCACGGTCCCCATGGGGGCCATCGAAGGGCTGCCCCTGGGGCTTTCTATCTTCGGGAGGGCCTGGTCTGAGCCGGTATTGCTGGAAATTGCCTATAGCTACGAACAAGCCACCCATCACCGGGCAACCCCTGGTTTATGAAACCCTTTGCCGCACTCGATACAGGGATATAAATTCCCATCCGGTGTTCCTGCGAAAATATGAAAATGCTATCTTACCCCCATAAAAAACGACTCCCATGAAATATACCCGTCCCACCCCAATGTGGCAACTTGCCCTGATGCTCCTCCTGCTAATCACGGCAGGCATGGGCCCTTTAAGGGCACAGCAACCCCCCGGCTGGGTGGCCGAAAGCAACCAAAACAGCGCGCTCCTCCTGGAGGTCATGGCCAAACACTTCCCCGAAAACGCGGGCCGGATAGGCGTAGATGGCTTTGATACGCAGGTCCTGGACCTCAGCCCGGGCTACCGGGAACGCTATAAAAACGACCTCCTGGAGGTACAGGCAGCCCTGGAGGCCCGGCTGCAAGCCACGGAAGAAGGCCCGGTCCGGCAAGACCTGCAGATCCTGTTGATGGAGATAGACGGAAACCTGGAGGAACAAAAGCTCCACCAACAGTATTTCCTGCCCTATTACGACCTGGCCGGTATCGTGTACAACGGCATCCGGGCACTGCTGGAAGACCGTATCCCCGCCACGCGGCAAAAAGCGGCCCTTGTTCGCCTGGAAAAATATGTAGGTAGGGGGCACGGGCAGCCCCCCCTGGCAACGCATGCCCTGCAGGAGATGAAAAGCAGCTGGCCGGGCAGCCGGATGGCCCCCTTTAAAGAGGAAATACAACGCAACCTGAATGCCAGTGACAAGTACCTGCAGGAAATAGGGACCCTCTTTGAAAAATACGGGATCAAGGGCTACAAGAAAGCCTACCGCCAACTGCAGGAACAACTGGCAACCTACAACGATTACATCCGTACGGAAATCCTGCCCCTCTCCAGGGACGATTTTAAGCTCCCGCCCGAGGTGTACGCCTTCCAACTGAAAGAATACGGGGGCGATATGCCGGTAGACGAATTGCAGCGCAGGGCCAGGGTGGCCTTCAAGGAACTGCAGGCCCAGATGCAGATCCTCTCGCGCGAGATAGCGGAATCCCGGGGATGGGCATCCACCGGTTACAAAGAGGTCATCGGGCGCCTTAAGGAAGAGCAGCTGGACAGTGTGGAGATTTTACCCCTCTATCGCAAGCAACAGGCGGCCATAGAGACCATCATTGAAGACCGGGAGATCGTCACCCTGCCCCAAAGGGCCATGAAGATCCGCCTGGCCACCCCCGCAGAAAGTGCCGCCGCGCCGGCCCCTTTTTTCCGGGCGCCCCGGCTGATCGGCAATACGGGTGAAATCGGTGAATTTGTCCTCCCCCTGAGCCTTTCCGGCGGGGCCGAGGGCAACTCCCTGAAAATAGACGACTTTACCCACGAAGCCGCGTCCTGGATGCTGGCCGCCCATGAAGGCCGCCCCGGGCACGAATTGCAGTATTCTTCCATTATCGAAAAAGGGGTGTCACAGGCCAGGGCCATTTTTGCCAGGAACAGCGTTAATTCCGAAGGCTGGGCGCTCTATATGGAAGAACAGGTACTCCCCTATATGCCGCTTGAAGGGCAGTTGATGGCCTTGTGGAGCAGGGCCTTCAGGGCCAGCAGGGCCATCCTGGACCCGGGGCTGAACCTGGGCACCATCACCACCGAAGAGGCACGGTACTGGCTGCGCGAACAAAACAGCGCCTCCGAAGGGCTCACCCGGGGCGAACTGGAACGCTACCGCTACCGGGCCCCCGGACAGGCCACGTCCTACTTTAACGGCTATCTCCGGTTGATGGAATTGCGGGCCGAAGTAGAATTGCTGCTGGGACCCGCTTTTAAGCAAAAGGATTTTCACGATTTTATCCTGGCCCAGGGCCTGTTGCCCCCGGCATTGCTGCGGCAGGCTGTCCTGGAGCAGTTTGTCCCGGGAGTAGTAGCGGCGCAAACCGGAAATTAGCGCAGGGGGCATTGCCCTTGCGAAGCATTTAAAAGATCACTATACTGGGGAGGCCTGCAGCCAAACAGGCCCAGACAGGACAAATACCCGTAACGCCCCCCCGGGGCAAAGGAAGCAACGCTATGAAAATTGAAGACATCGAAAATATCGAACTGGTATACCTCAACCTGAAGGATTACCAGGAACTCAAATCGGCCATGATACAGGCCTATGAAACCATGCCCGATGAATATTGGGAGGAAAAACACATCAAGACCCTCATCCAAAAATTCCCCGAAGGACAGGTGGTGGTCAAGATCAATGATAAAATCGCCGGTTGCGCCCTTTCCATCATCCTGGATTATGAAAACCTCTCGGACCAGCATACCTATAAGGAGATCACCAGCAATTATACCTTTGATTCCCATACAAATGAGGGGGATGTACTCTACGGCATCGACGTTTTCATCAAACCGGAATTCCGCGGGCTGCGGCTCGGGCGACGTTTGTATGACTACCGCAAGGAACTCTGTGAAAAACTAAACCTGCGGGGCATCGCCTTCGGCGGGCGGCTGCCCAACTACCATGCCTACGCAGACCGCATGACCCCCAAGGAGTACATGGAGAAGGTACGGCGGAAAGAGATCCACGACCCCGTACTGAACTTCCAGATTTCCAATGATTTCCACCCTTCCCGCATCCTCCACAATTACCTGGAGGGGGATGCCGCCTCCAATGATTTTGCGGTCTTGCTGGAATGGGACAATATCTACTACCAAAAGCCCTCCAAAAAACTGACAGTCAACAAGAAGGTGATCCGGATCGGGCTCATACAATGGCAGATGCGCCCCTATAAAAACCTGGATGAATTAATGCAGCACGCAGAGTACTTTGTAGACGCGGTGGCGGGCTACCGCTCAGATTTTGCCCTTTTCCCGGAGTTTTTCAATGCCCCGCTCATGGCCGAGAACAACCACCTGTCCGAACCACAGGCCATACGGGAACTGGCCAAATACACGGAGACCATTGTACAGAAGTTTTCCGAGCTCTCCATTGCCTACAACATCAATATCATCACCGGGAGCATGCCGGAGATGAAAGGCGACCGCCTTTTTAATGTGGGCTACCTCTGCAGGAGGGATGGCACCATAGACCGTTTTGAAAAAATCCACGTCACCCCGGATGAAGCCAAGGTGTGGGGCATGCAGGGGGGCGAAGAACTGAAGGTATTTGACACCGATTGCGGGAAAATAGGCATCCTGATCTGTTACGACGCCGAATTCCCCGAACTGAGCCGCCTGCTGGCCGAAGACGGGATGGACATCCTCTTTGTGCCCTTCCTCACCGATACGCAGAACGGCTACTCCAGGGTACGCCACTGCGCCCAGGCCAGGGCCATAGAAAACGAGTGCTACGTGGCCATAGCCGGAAGCGTTGGCAACCTTCCCAATGTGCACAATATGGACATACAGTTTGCCCAGTCGATGGTCTTTACCCCCTGCGATTTTGCCTTCCCCACCAATGGCATCAAGGCCGAAGCGACCCCCAATACCGAGATGACACTCATTGCCGATGTCGACATCGACCTGCTCCGGGAACTCAACCAGTACGGGAGCGTCCGCAACCTCCGCGACCGCAAAAAAGGCCTCTACGAAGTGCGGTGGTTGAAGGATGGAAAATAATTTTGGGGACAACGATCAATTTATGCTTTAAGATCGTATATTCACTTTGCGAGTAGTAACCAACATATGATCCATCCACATACTGAATTACAATTCATCTCTGATGAAATAGGCCATGGCGTTGTGGCCACCCGATTGATCCCTGCAGGGACCATCACCTGGGTACTGGACCCCCTTGACCGGGAGTTTTCACCAACGCACTACGAAAAACTGGACCAGCTTTACAAAGACATCCTGGATACCTATACCTACCGGAACAACAAGGGCAATTATGTGCTTTGCTGGGACCATGGGCGTTTTGTAAACCACAGCTTCAGGTCTAACTGCCTCACCACCGCCTATGATTTTGAGGTGGCCATACGCGACATAAAGCCCGGTGAGCAATTGACGGACGATTACGGCTACCTGAATGTGGAGTCTCCCTTCGAGGGTATCGACGAGGGTACTGAACGCAAGGTGGTGTACCCGGATGACCTTTTGAACTATCATGGGATATGGGACCGGAAAATCCAAAAGGTATTTGGCCGCATCACGGCCCTGGAACAACCGCTGAAACCATTTGTGGGGCAGGCGCTTTGGCAAAAGGTCCATGACATCATAGACGGCAAGGTAGCCATGGATTCCATCCTCAAGAATTACTACCAGCCCGAAGTAGAAAACAGCCGTTCCAGCGGCAGGTAAGCTCCCCATCATGAATACGCCAAACACTACCGGGAAACAGCTGCTGTCCTTCCTCAGGTGGTGCTTGGTGTGCATGGGCCCGGTTGCCTGGCTCCCGCTCTCCTGCTCCGGTGCCCCGGACGCCCCTGTGGCGCCCAAGGGCCCCAACATCCTTTTGCTGGTAGCCGATGACCTGGGCTACGCGGACCTGGGCTGTTACGGGGGCGATATCGACACCCCCAACCTCGATGCCCTGGCGGCCTCCGGGATCCGGTTCACCCGTTTCCACACGGCGCCCATGTGTGCCCCTACCCGCGCCATGCTGCTCAGCGGGCAGTACAACCATATTGCCGGGATGGGACGGCAAAACCTGCAGGCGCCGGTTTTTGGCTATGAAGGCAGGCTGACCGGCAGGGTCATCCCCCTACCTGCCCTGCTCCGTCAGGCCGGCTACCACACCTGGATGGCCGGAAAATGGCACCTGGGAAATGCCCCGGGCGAAGGGCCACAGGACAAAGGTTTTGAAAAATCGTTTGTCCTGCTCGAAGGCGTGGGCAACCATTACAACGGACAGGGCATCTTTGCCAATGGCGCCTCGCACTATGAGGAAGACGGCAAGCCCGTGGCCTGGCCCGCAGGGCGTTATTCCACAAATGTGTATACCGATAAGCTGATCGGCTATATGGATGGGCAAGCCGCAGACGGCCGGCCCTTTTTTGCCTATGCCGCCTTTACGGCTCCGCATTGGCCCCTGCAGGTGGCCCCCACCCACTGGAAAAAATACGAAGGCCGCTATAACGACGGGTACGAGGCCCTAAGGGCACAACGCCTGCAAAGCCTGAAAGAAGCGGGGATGATCCCGGCCGGTGCCGCGCTGCCCCCCGCCCACCCCTCGGTAAGGCCCTGGGCCTCCCTGAGCCCCGAGGAACAACAGGTGGAAGCCCGTAAAATGGAGTTGTACGCGGGGATGGTAGACAACCTGGACGCCAATATAGGACGCCTGCTGGACCACCTGAAAGCAACCGGCCAATATGAACATACCTTGATCATTTTTATGTCGGACAACGGCGCCGCCGGCGAAGACTATTTCAATGAGGCAAGCATCCGTCCCCATATCAGCCCCCATTACGACAACCGGTATGAAAATATGGGCACCGCCAGTTCCATGGTCTCCTACGGGGCTGCCTGGGCAGAAGCCGGTACCGCCCCTTTCCGGTATTTCAAGGAATTCACCACCAACGGGGGCATCATCGCCCCGATGATCCTGGCAGGGGCCATGGTAGAAAGGAAAAACACGCTGTGCCCGGACCTAGTAACCGTTATGGACCTGGCTCCTACCTTGTATGATGCGGCAGGTGTGCACTATCCCGAACGCTGGGAAACGCATCCGGTCTATCCGATGAAGGGCCGCTCCTTCTTGTCCTATGCCCGTGGGAAGCAAAGCCTGGCCCACCCACCGGATTACGCTTTTGGCCTGGAACACACCGGGTATACCATGTTCCGCAAGGGCGACTGGAAAATCACAACCGGCCTGCCACCATTTGAAGGGGAGAATTTTGAATTGTACGACCTCTCCCGGGACCTGGCCGAACAACACGACCTCAGAGAAAAGCAACCCGCTAAATTCCGGGAACTCCTGGAGGAATGGCGGCAATATGCCCGGGAAAACCAACTGCAATTCCCCCGATGATTAGGCCTTTGACCAAACCTTTTACAGGGCTTTATCCGTTTCTTTAGGGGGCAATTTGAAAACAGCCGGCTGGGGGTCCAGGGGTTGGAGTTCCCGCCCCTGCAGCCCGGGATGGCTGGCAGGGATAAAGGTGGCCCTGAACTGGATATAGGCCATGGGCATGGGTTCTTTTGGGTCCCCGTTGGGATGATGGATGTTGCCGCGGTACGGGTTAAAATATTCCCACACAACTTCACCCCCGGGAGTTACCTCAAAAAACCGGCCTTTGGGCCCCTCGTTGATGAAGGTATTGCCGTTTTCCATGCGATGGGCCCCGGAGATGAACCCTCCGTAGAACGAAAGGGTATCTGCGGCCATGTATTTCCATACTGGTTCCGCAGGCCCAAAACGCCCGTTGTCCATGCGCAGGTAATTTCCCCGGGCATCCACCGGGGGTTGAAGCTCGTAAACCGCGGAGTAATAGAGGCTGTCGGCAATCAGCGGGATACGGTTGTTGTAGACCGTCAGGTTCCCCGCCCCGGGCTTGCCCTCCTCAATCCAGCGCACATCGTGCTGCCCGAACAATTGCTGGTGGGTAGAGTCGCCCTGCCGGTAATTCTGGGGGTTCCCCCAACGGTAGAGGATATCGCCCCCTTTGCCCCAGCGGCCCCCGCTATGGCCGGCGGCTTCTTCGGTAGTGGTGCTTTGGTCCAGGATGAAGATCTCATCCAGGGCCGGCGAACTGAGCGCAATTTGTTGGAGGGAGGCGTTGTAATTGATGGCGTTCAGGTGGTATACGTCTGAGCCCCGGTTATAGGCCGTCTGGTTGCGCCAGGCCCTCCCGGCCGCGTGCAACAGGTCCATACTGTCTGGCGTAATGGGCGGTGGCAGGGAGTCTTCTACGTTAAAATCGAGCAATTCAGGATGGGCAGCCACCTCCCCGTAATTGTCCCGGGCCGGGTCAAAATCCTGTATGAGGTGGTCCCAGATCCGCCATTTCCAAACTACGTTCCCCCCGTATTTGCCGTCGGGTTGTATCTCCACCACCGTAGAGGGCCAAAGCCCCGCCGGGGGGATGAATACCGGTTTCCGCCCTGCCTGCAACACCTCGTCGGCAGACCGGGCCTCCCAGGCAATGGCCAGGACGTTGCCGTTGGGCTTCACAGCGATATCATGGTGGGCACAATGGTCTTCATCCGCATACTCAAAATCCCAGAGGATTTTGCTGTCCCAACTGATTTTCTGTATCCTCCCGGCTTCGCCCCCTCCCGCAAATACGGGAAAATCAACATCCTCCGCCAATTGGGTCAAAGAACCATCGTCATTCAGGTATGGGGTATGCGATGTATAATTCCCCTTCCATTCGTGCACAACCTCGCCCTTCCGGTTGACCAGGTAGACCGAGGCGGAATTGGTGGGGGTAAACATCACATAGCCCTCGGCAAGGCCTTCGGAAGTCTTGGTGAGCCCCCTTTTGATGTGGTGCCCGAACATGTTCTTATTGATGGCCAGGGGGTCCGGGTCAGAAGATGCCTGCGGGGCAGCTTCCCTGTCGCCGCATTGCACCGCCAGCCCAATCAAGGCTAGGGCGGAGAGGTAATATGCAATTTTTTCCATCTCAATAAATGTTGGTTGGTTGTTTTCCTGTTGTAAACGCCCGGGGACAGGCCTAAGAAAGATACGTTTTTATTTGATTGAAACCCATTTAACCTTTTGATATTCAATGAAACGCATGGGGATATTATTTTTGGGCCCTCCAGACAATCCCGCTGGTTCCCATCACTTTTATCCGTATCTTTCGATAAAGCGGGTACGATGCAAAACAGGCTCCTTATGACCATATGCCTCCTGGCCCTCTGGGGATGCGGGGACGAGCGGGAACCCACGAAGCATGTGTTTTATCTCCACGGGATGATCATTGAAACACAGGGCATCTACGCCGTGAGCAAGGAATTTGGCCCTTATGAATACACCCGTATCGTGGATTCACTGGGGACCACAGGCGTACAGGTGTATAGTGAGGTACGGACAAAAGAAACCGATTTTGATGATTTTTCGAAGAAGATCTCCGGGCAGATAGACAGCCTTGTCAAAAAAGGGGTACCCCCTTCCGATATTACGGTCATCGGTGCTTCCAAGGGGGGCATGCTGGCCATGAATATTTCCACCATTAACAAGAACGCGGTAAAATACGTACTCCTGGGCGCCAACAGCCCCCATACCGAAACCACCTTCAACTTTAACCTCCATGGCCATATCCTGGGCATCTATGAGGCTTCGGACGCCATTGCCCCGAATGATTACCGCTACTGGATGGAGCGATCGCCCGAGGCACAACGTTTTGAGCAATTACAACTGCATACCGGCCTGGGGCACGGGTTTTTATACCGGCCCATAGACGCCTGGCTGGCACCGGCAAGGGATTGGATCATCACAGAATAGTACCCCCGGCACTACCCTCATACCCCGGTGTTATGAAATATCGTTTTCCTGCCTATCTTTACACGGAAAGGGCCGGCAGCGGAACCCCTTCCTTGACGCCCCTGACACCGCTTATCTTAAACCCAATGAACCGAACGCGTTTTATATGGCTGTCTTCCCTGGGCGGAGCCGCCCTGCTCAGCCCCCTGGGATGGCACGGCTGTACCCCCGGGGAAGAGGAGGTATTACTGGCCGTCCCCGAATCGCTCCTCCCCATTTGTGACCGGGAGACCCTGATTCAAATTGGGGTGTCCTACCTGGAAATGCAGCCCGGGGAGCACCAAAAATCAATGTTGGTGAAACTGCTGAAAGCAAAGGCAGGAGATCGCTGGGAAACCGGGCAAAAACCTTTGGAACAAATCCTCGCCGAGGAATTTTTATTGGGTGAGACGGTAGAAGTAGACGGGTGGCTCCTGGCCCGGACCGAGGCGCGCCAATGTGCCCTGTATTCCCTTATCAACCCCTGACCCTGTATGCATACCGATACCCGAACCCTCCCCGACAATACCCTGATAGAGGGCGACCTGTGTATTATTGGCGCCGGCGCGGCGGGAATCAGCATGGCCCTCGACTGGCTGGGCAGGCCTGAAAAGGTAGTACTGCTGGAAGGGGGCGGGTTTGAATACGAGGAAGCCATACAGGATTCCTATGACGGCCCCGGCAGCGGGCAAAAATACTACCCATTAAAAGCCTCCCGCCTGCATTATTTCGGGGGTACCACCGGGCACTGGGCGGGCATGTGCTCGCCCTTTGATGCAATAGACTTCAGGGCGCGCCCCTGGGTACCGCACAGCGGGTGGCCTATAGACAAGTCTGCGCTGGACCCCTATTACAAAAAGGCGCACTCCCCATTGCAGTTGGGGCCCTATCCCTATGATTTCGACTTCTGGCGCCAAGAACTCCCCAATGCCAAAGCCCTGCCCCTGGACCCGGGGGTAGTAAGCAATAAAATGTGGCAATATTCCGAAGCACGCTTTGGCCCGTTGTACCGGGATACCCTGGCCAACGCGCACAACATTGCGCTCTACACGCATGCGAAGGTCGTGGAATTGGTGGCCAATGAAACGGTGACCCAACTAAAGGAAGTCCGGCTGCAAATGCTGGACGGAAAGACACACCGGGTGCGTGCCCGGCAGTTCGTACTGGCCTGCGGGGCCATACAGAATGCCCGGCTGTTACTCGCCTCCAACCAACAGGCAGCTGCGGGCCTGGGCAATGCCCATGACCTGGTGGGACGGTATTTCCAGGAACACCTGGAAATTGCCTCGGCCGAATGCTGGTTCTTCAAACCCCAACCCATGAGCCTTTACACCTACACCTGGCGGAAGACCAGGGCAAGTGCCGAACTGGCCCTTGCGGAACAAATACAGGAGCGCCACCAAATCCTCAATGGCACCGTATCCTTTACCCCGCTGCCCATAGGCAAATACCGAACCCCCAAAATGCAGTCGTACCAGGACAAAGACCCGCGTAAGGCCTGGCAAAACATGAATGATCAATGGCAAAAGACCCTAAAAAAAGCGGCGGAGGTGGAAAATGGCCCCGTCCAATGGGCATACCAACTGAATACCCGTATCGAACAGGCCCCCAACCCCGAATCCAGGGTTACCCTGGAAAGCGAGCGCGACGCGTTTGGGCTACCCAGGGCGAAACTGCATTGGGCCTTGACTGCCCTGGATAAACGAAGCATCCGTACCCTTTATGAAATCCTCGGACAACAATTGGGCATCCAGGGCCTGGGCCGGATACGTCTGAACGACTGGTTGCGGGATGAAAAAGACACCGGTTTTCCGGACAGCACCAATGCCGGCTGGCACCATATGGGCACCACCCGAATGCACGAAGATCCCAAAAAGGGGGTGGTAGATGCCAACTGCAAGGTGCATGGGTTACACAACCTTTATGTAGCAGGATCTGCCTGCTACCCCACCTCGGGTGCCCCCAACCCTACCCTGACCCTGGTAGCACTCAGCCTTCGGTTGTCCGAATATCTCAAAAAGGGCTGTTAAATGGGCAAGATCCCAATTGTATAAGAATTATCTTACAATACGCTGCATTCGGCGGAATTAAGGCCGTAAGAATGTACGTTGTGCGCATTTTGTGCGTTATACGTATCAGGAAACCAAAACACGTGACATTCTTTTCTTCTACATATTGGTTTTTGACCAGGGGCCAACACCATACGGGGGCAATTACAAGACTGATCGCCATCTTTACCCTCCTGTTTTGCCTGGGAGGCGCCTCTACCGTTCGGGCAGATTCTGGCTTACAGGTACTGGAAGACCCCGTGCTACGCTGCCAGGAGATTATCAATGCCCATCCGGAACACTGGGGTAACGGGGCCAATGCCACCATTTTGGAACGCTATAGCCTGGATGAAACCGTCCCTAAGGAAGACCATATCTACCTCTTGCTCGAATCGCCTGGGCTCACCATAGATTTCTTACAGGAAGACGATGGAAGCTCGGAAAAATACCTTTCCAAGTCGCTCTTGCTGGAACTGCTGAACAAGGCCGTGACCGCCCCGGACCTCACCAGCAGGAACATTGCCAGGGTCACCCTGAAGGTGGGCCTGGAAGAATATCAGAAAGCCTATTCGATTGCGGGGAAATATCGGAAATCACAGGAAATATCCGCAGAGGATGCCATTTCCTTTCTGGATAACCGGTATGGGTATGCCAAAATTGACGATGCCCGGCAACTCCTTACCACTGAGGTATCCAACCAGGGCCATTCCCTGGATAACAAAAAAGTACGGGACAAGCTCAGGGCCATTGAAAAAGGGTATCCTGACAATATGACCGTAGAACACGCCCAGAACGAGGTGTATGAATTCTACCGCCTGCTGGAGGAAGAGCGGGTAGGCCTGGCGGCCTATGAACCCTATACGCGTTTCAGAGAGGTTATGGAGCAACTCAATAAGTCCCGTATTGCCCAACGCCGAAAATACCGCTCGTCCATAGCCATCTCCGAGCCCGCGGGGAATAGCGTTTGGCAGCTCAACGATCCGGTCTCGGTGGCCTGGTCTACCTCCAATATCCCGGCCGATAAGTCCCTGCGCTTTTTCCTGGTAAAGGGCGAGATGGTGGTACAGGAACTGGGGATCTTCAAGAATTCGGGAGCCGCCGGTGGCATCCGGCTAAACAAGAATATAGACTCTGGAGACGACTACAGGGTTGTCGCCATCGAAATGTTCCCGGCCAACAAGCAAAATGTAGCCAAAATAGCGACCCCCAATTTCAGTATCCGCCGGCCGGTACGGAAAAAGGATGCCCCCGAGGCATATGTCGCCCCCGCCATCACAAAAACGGTGCCTGCCACTACCAAAGCCCCGGCTACCCCTGCAGAACCCGATTCCCTGCGATACGAACGCATGTCATTTGAAGGGCGTAAAATTTCTTATGTAAAAGAACTCACCGTAGATGCCAAAGATATCCGCATCAGTATCTGGGATCATGGCCGCCAGGACCAGGACATCGTATCGATCTACCTGAACGGCGAACCAGTGGTGGCGAAACACGAACTCACCTACCACAAAAAACACTTCGATGTGCACCTGGACACGACCAGGAAAAACGACCTCTTCCTGTATGCACACAACCTGGGCTTCTACCCGCCCAATACCGTTTCCATCGAAATCATCGACAATACAACATCCGAAAACATCATCTTGAATTCCACGCTCAAGAGCTGTGAGGCGGTACTGATCAATGTGACCCAATAAAGCTGGGTACCCGCTTGTTTTAAGGGATTCCCCCGATTCACACGCCCTGTGGCTATCCCACCTCTTTACGCAAAACTTCGAGGGGCGGGCTGTTCAGGACACTCCGGCTATTGCCTAGCCCAATGAGCAGCACCAGGAGGGTAATCCCCGGGAATAGCACCAGGAAAGGCACATATGAGGGCACAAAGGCGGTTTCAAAGACCAGGCCCGCCAGCAACTGGCTGCTGGCCAGGGAGAGCAGTATGCCCGACAGGCTTCCCAGCACCCCCAGGTACAAATATTCCAGGGCAGTGATCCTGAGGATCTGCCGGCCCCTTGCCCCGATGGTGCGCAACAGCACACTTTCCCTGATACGCTGGTATTTGCTGGTCCGAACGGCCCCTATGAGTACGATAATACCGGTGACGATGCTGAAAAACGCCATGAAATTGATCACCCAGGAGATCTTGTTCAGTATCCCTTCGACCAGGGTTAACATCTGCCGCAGGTCGATGATGGAGATATTGGGGAACTGCCGTACCAAATCCTGCTGCAGGTTGGCCGAGGCTTTTTCATTGGGGACCTTGGTTGTAAAAACATGGAATTGCGGGGCTTTTTCGAGCACTCCTTCCGGGAACACGATCGAGAAATTGAGCTGCATCCTCCCCCAGTCCACTTCCCGGATACTGGCGATTTTGGTATCGAGCAAGACGCCCTGCACATTAAAGGTTACTTCATCCCCCGTCTGTACCCTGGCATCAAAGGCAAAATTCTCGGCCACCGAGATAGGTACCGGCCGGGTATCGGGCAATACACTTCCCACCCATTCGCCTTCGGTGATGGCTTCGGAGCCTATCATGGAGTCCCGGTAGGTGGTCCGGAACTCATGGCTCATCACCCACCGCCCCACCCTCGAGGTCGTGTCTTTGCGGATTTCATTAATGGGCCTCCCCTTGATGCTGTGCACGCGCATGGTGACAATCGGGATATTGTCAATGACCGGCAGCCCTTTGGGGGTAATTGCCCCCGCCACCGCTTCCTGCTGCCCGGACTGTACATCCAGAAGGATGAGGTTGGGGCTGCGGGAAGTATCGGCAATGGAGGCCTTGGCCAAAAGGATGTCTTTGGTAAAATAGAGCGTACTGATCAAAAAGGTGCCTACCCCCACGGCCAGCACCATGGTCATGGTTTGGTTCCTGGGCCTGAAGAGGTTGAGCAGGCTCTGGCGGGCGCAAAAACCCCACCCGGAGGGAAAAAACCGTTTGATGCCTTTCATGAAAAGGCGGGCGATACCGGCCAGGGCCGAAAAAGTAACCACGATGGCCCCGACGAAAGAGAGGGCATATCGCCAGTTATCCAGTAACAAGAGTGAGAAAAGAAAAACCAGGAGGACAATCGCCAGGATGACCAGCAGGCTCGCCTTCCCGTTCGTATCGTTGCGTTCCTGTATACGCAGTACCTGCAGGGGCGATACGTAAAGGGTGCTCATCAAAGGGAGCAACGCAAAGAGTACAGACATGACCAGGCCCAGCAACAACCCCATGAGCACGGCCCCCGGGGAAATACGCACCTCCAGTGTTACCGGGAGGAATTCTGCCAACAGGATGGGGAAACTTTGTTGCAGCAAGAGCCCGATCCCCGTGCCAATCATCCCGCCCAGCAGCCCCATCAGGGCAATCTGGATCAGGTAGATGAAAAAGGTCTGCCTCCGGCTCGCGCCCAGGCATTTCAAGACCGCCACCGCAGGCAGTTTCTCCTGCATATAGATGTGGATAGAACTGGCGATGCCCACACAACCCAGCAACAGGGCAATAAAAGCGACCAGGTTCAAAAAGCGTCCAAAATTCTCGTACCTGCGGCCCAGCCCACGACTGGTGGCCAGATGGGTGTCAAGGTCGGCCCCCTCTGCGCTCAGGATGGGGTTCAGGACCTTGTCAAACTGTTCAAGGTCTGTTTCGGGCCGGGAGAGGAAATAGTATTCATAGTCCAAACGGCTGCCCTGTTGTATGAGGCCGGTTTGTTCGATAAACCGGTAGGGTAAAAGCACAGGGGGCGCCACTGTGCTGGAAAGGGCGGATCCTCCGGGAACTGATTTCAGGGCACCGGCGATAGGAAAGGTAAGTTCCCCCACCTTTACGCTGTCGCCCGGGACAATGCCGTATTGCAACATGACCGTGGCATCGACCAGGGCCGCCTCCTCGCTCCGGAAACGTTCCCCGGCATCCGCCGGCTGGGTTTCGAGTTCCCCGTAGAAGGGGAAACCCTCCGAAATCCCGCGTACACGTACCAGTTTGGTGGTCCCGTTCTTGGGGAAAAGCGCCATGGAGGCAAAATTGATTTCCTTCGCCCGGGCACCGCCCAGGGAATCCATGATCTCCAGTACCCGTTCGTTGGGGGGTTGACTGCTGTCTATGATATAATCGGCCCCCATAAGGGAGCGAGATTGGCTGCTGATGTTGCTTTTTAAACTGTCGCTGAAAGACTGGATGGCCACCACGGCGGCGATTCCCAGAATGATGGAAGCCATAAACAGGAAGAGCTTCTTCCCACTGGCCCTGCCGTCACGCCATGCCATCTTCAAGAGCCAACGCATACCGGCCGTGTTTTTGGTGGGGTGTACCTTGCTCACAATAGGGGGCTATGTTCTTTTTGGAGGACCCGTCCGCCTTTCAGCCGAAGGATGCGCCCAGTTTTCTTGGCCAATTCCAGGTCATGGGTGACAATCACCAGGGTGGTTCCCGCCTCCCTGTTCAGTTCAAATAGCAACTCCACCACTTTTTCCCCTGTTTCCTCGTCTAGATTGCCGGTAGGCTCATCGGCAAAAAGGATGGCCGGTTGGTTGGAAAATGCCCGGGCAAGCGCTACCCGTTGTTGCTCGCCACCGGAAAGCTGGGAAGGATAGTGATGTACCCGGTCCCCCAATCCTACTTTCACCAATAATTTCCTGGCCGACTCAGTGGCCCCCTTTACTCCCTGGAGTTCCAGGGGTACCGATACATTCTCGAGGGCAGTAAGCGTGGGCAATAGTTGGTAGTCCTGGAAGATAAACCCCACCTTGTGGTTGCGCAGCAGGGCCCGCTCATCTTCTGTGAGCGACCCCAGGTCCTGCCCGCAAAGCGCTATCCTGCCGGAATCTGCGCCGTCCAGGCCCGCACAAAGCCCCAGGAGCGTTGTCTTTCCACTGCCCGATGGCCCCACAATGGAAAAAGTTTCCTTTTCCTCTATGCTGAAACTGATATCGTGCAATACCTTTAAATGCCTGGAGCCACTTTTATAAGACTTCTCCAGGTTGCTAACGTTTAATATCTTTGCCATCGTCTTGCCGCTGGTTTTTTTGGGAAAGAGGCAAAATAAAGAAATGATTTTGATAATCAGGAAGGAATTATATGAAAGCATTGTTAAAATATAGCCTCTTAACACTTTTATTTACAGGGATTTCCTGTGGGGACGGCCCGGCCAAAAAAGACACCGGGCCAGGGGAGGGCGAGACAGGGGGCAAAAGCAGCACCGCCGCCACAGGAAAGGTGATCCTCTTTTTTGGGAACAGCCTTACGGCCGGGATGGGGCTAGACCCCGAGGAAGCCTTCCCTGCGTTTATCCAGGAGAAAATTGATTCCCTGGGGTATCCCTACACCGTGGTCAACGCGGGCCTGAGCGGGGAAACCACCGCCAGTGGGCGGAACCGGCTACCCTGGGTACTGGACGATAAGGTGGCAGTTTTTGTCCTGGAACTGGGGGCCAACGATGGGCTAAGGGGGATCCCCCTTGACGAAACCCGCTCCAACCTTCAGGCCATGATCGACCAGGTACGGGAAGAGAACCCGGGTACGGCCATCGTCCTGGCCGGGATGCAGATCCCCCCCAATATGGGGCCCGAGTATACTACAGAGTTCAGGAACATCTTTCCCGACCTGGCCGCGAAAAACCATACGGCCCTGATCCCTTTCCTCCTGCAGGATGTCGGGGGCATACCTGAGCTCAACCAGCCAGACGGCATCCATCCCACCAGGGAAGGGCACCGGATCATTGCCCGCAATATCTGGCCGGTCATTGAAGAAACCATCAAAATATCCGACAGTACGCCGGCGGTAAGCGAGTAAGCAAAAAATACCTGTTACAGAGGTCAGATCCCGCGCCTGTTCCGTTCCTTCTTCAATAATTCGAGCTCCCGGCTGGTCTGCCCTGCCACAGACGTATTCTCCTCCGCCCGCCTGATCAGGTAGGGCATTACATCCCGTACCGGGCCAAAGGGCAGGTATTTGGCCACGTTATACCCGTGGGAAGCCAGGTTAAAGGAAATATGGTCGCTCATGCCGTACAACTGCCCGAACCAGATACGGGGGTCGTCTTCCCCGATCCCTTTTTCCTCCATCAGTTCCATTAGGCGGTAACAACTGACTTCATTATGGGTGCCGGCAAAGAGCGCGATACGGTCCAGATGGTCGAGCACATACGCAACCGCCGCGTTGAAGTTATCATCCGTATCCTTCTTGGTGGCACAGATGGGCGTCGGGTAGCCCTTTTCCTCCGCCCTTTCGTTCTCCTTTTCCAGGTAGGCCCCGCGCACTGCCTTGATCCCGATCACAAAACCCTCTTTTACGCTGCGTTGGTGCAAGGCCTTCAGGTAGTCTACCCGGTCCCAGCGGTACAGCTGCAGCGTGTTGAAGACAATGGCTTTCTTTTGGTTGTATTTCCGCATCATCTCCTCCACCAGTTGGTCAGCGGCATCCTGCATCCAGCTCTCCTCGGCATCGATGAGCAAGGAGACATCCAGGTCGTGCGCCTTTTTACAGGTGGTATCAAATCGTTTTACCACCCGCCCCCATTCGGCCTGTTCGGCCTTACTCAGTTTTTGGCCCTCCCCGATTTTCTGGAACAGGGCAAAGCGGCCGTAACCAGTGGGCTTAAACACCGCAAAGGGAATCGCGTCTTTTTCTTTCACGAAATCGAGGATGGTCAGCGTCTTGGCCAGGGCATCATCCAGCGGATCCTCTGTATCTTTCCCTTCTACGGAATAATCCAGGACCGAACACACTTTCTTGTCCCACATCTGGTCGACCACCGGCATGCAGTCCGCCTCGTTGACACCCCCGCAAAAATGGTCGAATACCGTGGCCCGTATAAGCCCCTCTACCGGTAAATGGGCTTTGATGGCAAAACGGGTCACCGCGGTACCCAGTTTAACCAGGGGCTCATTGGCGATCAGTTTGAAGAGAAAATAAGCGCGCTCGAGTTCGGAGTCCTTTTTCAGGGCGAAAGCCGTTGCAGTATCTTCAAAAATTTGGTTCATTTAAGGCACTTTTTTAACGGTTTAAAGATAAAGAGAGAAAATGGTTTCGAAAGAGCAAAAATTGGCTTTATTTTGTGGCCCGGACGCAAAACAGCTTCATGGATTCAATCGAAACTTCTTCCTACCAGGTCCACTTCAACGCCAGGGCCTTCACCGCACTGAAAGCCCACCTGCAAAAGGCCGGCTACTCTAAGGTGTTCATCCTGGTGGATGAAAACACCCACGCGTGCTGTCTGCCCCCCTTCCTGGAAGGTATGGGGCAACTCCCGGGACACGAGTTGCTTCGCATCCGCTCCGGCGAAGAACACAAAAACATCGCTACCTGCATGCAGCTATGGGAGGCCCTGTCCGAAAAGGATGCCGACCGCAAGAGCCTGCTGATCAACCTGGGGGGTGGGGTCCTTACCGATCTCGGGGGCTTTGTCGCCTCTACCTTTAAAAGAGGCATCGCCTTTATCAATGTGCCCACTACCCTGTTGTCTATGGTGGACGCCTCTATCGGTGGGAAAACAGGGGTCGACCTGGGGCCGCTAAAAAACCAGGTGGGGGTCATTAACCAACCCCTGATGGTCCTCATCGTAGAAGGTTTCCTGAAAACCCTGGACCAAAGACAAATGCGTAGCGGTTTTGCCGAAATGCTCAAACACGGCCTGATCCGCAACAAATCGTATTGGGACGCCTTAAAGGACCTGCCTTCGGTACAGGAAGCGGCGCCCTTCATCTATGATTCGGTCCGCATTAAAAACGAGGTGGTCCTGCAGGACCCCAGGGAAGAACACCTCCGGAAAATCCTGAACTACGGGCATACCCTGGGGCATGCCATAGAATCCTATTACCTGGAAAAAGGCAAAGATATGCTGCTCCACGGGGAAGCCATCGCGATTGGCATGATCCTCGAAGCCTACCTCTCGCATAAACTTTGTGGCATGGACGCGGCCACCATGGACGCCATCAAAGGAGCCTTCCTCCGCCGCTACCCCAGGGTAGCCATGGGCAAAGGGGATATTTCGCAAATTCTCGAGTTGCTGAAATTTGACAAGAAAAATACCCACGGCCGGATCAACTTCGTCCTCCTCAAGGACATAGGGGTGCCCGCTATTGACGTTACCGTACCGGTCAATCTGTTCGAAGAAGCCTTTGCATACTACATGGAATAAGGGCTACACCTACTTTTTTACAGGCTTTTACAACTCTTTGGGATCCCCGAGCAAAAAATAATTTAGCTTAGGTCTATAGAACTTTTTAACTTTCTATGGCCTCCCCGTAAAGGGTTTAAAAAACCAACCTATGAAAAGAATCTTAATCGATTACCAAAAACTGAGCCACGAGGTGGCGGCCCTCCTGATCGAAACCTACCCGGATGGCTACGGAGATGAAGACATCATACGTTTCAGGAATGCGGCCGGAGAATTTGTGCAGGCAGTAGAACTGAGGACAGAAGACACCTTGTACCTGGTGAAGATCAGTAAGAGCCTTTCTAACTTCATTGCCAATTTTGACGATACTATCGAAAGGGAACTCGACTCCTCAGAAATCGAACACGATGACGAACCGGAAATGGAGCTGAACCTGGGTTCTGAGATGGACGAGGATCAGGATTACGATTCTGATTACGACTGAATGGAAAGGTAGCGTTCCCGGATTATGTTCCGATGGTGTTTCTGATGACCACAGATCAGGAAGCCAAGGGCCCCCACGCTTACCCTGGAATTGCTCGCCGTACCCTGAAGCTTCAGCTGTTCAGGGCCAAAGGTTTCAAACAAGCTGATAGAGGCCGCCCGTACGGCTTTGTATTCTTCGATAATGCTTTTCTTGCTGCGTTCCCCGGCCCTGGAATTGGGCACATAGGTGTCCTGGTCAAAACCCGGCAACGGCGTCTGGTCATTTCTCCCGATACGCAACGCCCGGTACTGGAATACCCGTTCGGCATCAATCACGTGCAAAAGCACCTCGGCAATGGTCCATTTTCCCAACCCGTAACTGAGTTGCCACTGGCCTTCAGGGATACTCTCCATGAACTGCGGAAAGTTGTGGAGTTGCCGGCGCATGAGGTCCATAAGTTCCACGTCCCCCAGGGTATCGATGTAAGGCTGGTAATAGGTATTGTATTCGGCAGATGTGAGTTCAGAAGATTTCATTCCTGTCCTTTAAATGTTCCTTGCAATCAAGCGGTACCTACCTTAACAGGGGTGTATAGCCCCTAGAGCTCATTAAAGATAGTATGCATCAGTCGCTTTTTATCATTGATGCTCTCTTCCAGGGAAATCATGGTTTCCGTACGGCTGATCCCATCGATATCGTCTATTTTAAAGATGATGTTTTTCGCGTGCGTGGTGTCTTTGGCCCTGATCTTACAAAAGATATTGAATTTTCCTGTTGTAATATGGGCCACCGTCACGTTGGGTATCTGGGCAAGGCGCTCCAAAACAAATTTGGTTTGGTGGGTCTTTTCAAGGAAAATCCCCACATAGGCGATAAAGGAATAGCCCAGTTTCACATAGTCCAGGGTGAGGGAAGAACCCATAATAATGCCAGCTTCCTCCATCTTTTTCACACGGACGTGCACCGTCCCGGCTGAGATCAACAACTTCTTGGCAATGTCGGTAAACGGTGTCCTGGTGTTGTCGATCAACATATCCAGAATTTGATGATCTATTTCATCCAGTTTAACTTTCCCCATGGTGGTTAGTATTTTGGGCTAAAATATAAAATTCTAAAATTATGTAGCAGATTAATCCGAATATTTTAACGGAAGTGAAAGTTTATTGGGTATTTCAACGAAAAAACCTAATTAAGCAGATGATATAGTTCCCGCTGCTCTTGCACTTGTTTGCGCTCTGCGGCAATGCTGCCATCGTATGCCTGGTGCGCAAATTTATGCCGTAATAATCCAACTTCCTGCAGTTTTGGCATAAAATATATGTTGTTCCCCCTGAGTTCTTCGGTAAACTGTATTCCCACCCGGATTTCCTTTTCCCATTGGGGGTGGATCTGGTGCGCATTGGTTACAATAATATCCAGGAAGTTTTTCCCGTTTTCCGGGATGGCGAGGTATTGTTCAACCCGGTAGGCCGCGAACTTTTCCCCGCCAAGGGTATCCAGGGCGGTGGCCAGTGCCTGGAAGACCAGCATCCTGGTTTGCTCCCGGGGGTAATCGCCCGGGTAGTGGCCCGCTTCAAACAACAGGGTAGGTGTCTGCAAGGCCTGGAAGGTGTCGCCCACACAATTCAGGTTAAAACTGTCATCATAACGCCCCACCTGCCCCGGGATCAGCTCCTGAAGGCTTTTGTTGATGGCGGCAATCAGTTTCATGCTGTCGGCCCGGCTCCGTGAAACCGTCCGGGCTTCATCACAGGCGGGGGCCAGAAAGGAAAGGGTGGCCGGCTTCGGGCTCTTCCCCACGTTAAAGATGGTGCGCTGGTCGTGCAAATTAAAACAGAAATGGGGCCGGAAGCGCTTGTAAACATCGTGTAGTGCCCGGCTCTCCGGCTGGCTCAGCAACTGGGCATCCCTGTTCAGGTCTACCCCATTGGCGTTGACGCGCGTATAGGCCCTTGCCCCGTCAGGGTTTAGCATCGGCAGGATGCAGAGGGTGCAGTGCTCCAGGATCCCGGCAGCGACATCGCCCCCGGCACCCAAAAATCCCAACAGGTCTAACACCGCCTTGGTGGTCGTGGATTCATTCCCGTGCATCTGGGACCACATCAGCACCCGTTTGGCCCCCCTCCCCAGGAGCAACTGATAGATCGGTTCGCCCAGCACGGAAGTACCCATGGCCTGCAACGGAAACCTGGGGGCCCATTGTTCAAGTACGGGCCGCACCATGTCCAGGTTCAGGTATCGGCCATAAACGCCCTTTTCCTGTATCGCTGCGTAAGTGGATGGGGAGACTTTCAAAACAATCCTTTTTGGTCCCCGCAAAATTAGGGGAAAAAAAATTACCGGCCCACAGATAAATGTTACATTTGTAAACAGTAAAAGGTCGCTTTAAGCCCCGGCTTTATCCGTTGTAATATACAATTGTAACCGCATGGATAAAAAATATTAATACTTGTGCTTATTATTTTATTATTCAATGTTTTAAATACCTTTATATAAATATACTGTTTATGGTTTTTATGCCCGAATACCCGATATATTTTGGGTTGCCCCCTGCAGGTGACCGCAAACAACATTACAATGGTAAACAGTGAAGCTTTTATCCGCCGATTGGAAAAAATACTGGAGCACTACGGCCTCACGGCAGCTGCATTTGCCGATAAGGTGGGCGTACAGCGATCGAGTATCTCACACCTGCTTAGCGGCAGGAACAAGCCCAGCCTCGATTTCGTCCTGAAAGTCATCGGCACCTACCCCGAGGTGAACCTGTACTGGTTGCTGAATGGAAAAGGCCACTTCCCTGCCCCTGCAGAAGCACCGCACCAAAGCAGCGTTGAGACCGTGGCCAGGGCAACCGGGTCGGAAGCAGTTTCGGGAAAGCCCATAGAAAAGATCATTATTTTTTACAGGGACGGGAGTTTTGAAACCTATCATACAAACCTGCGGCAGAAATAATTCATTTTCCCTTGCGGTTTCATTGGGAATCTTCGCGCCTATTTGGTTATTTTGCAGTATGATTTACAAATACCTGCTGGCTTTGTTGACTGCCCTGGGGCTCCTGGGCTGCTACAGCCCTGAACGGGACTGCCAGGCCTTTAGGAATGGCACTTTCAGCTTTTCTTCAGAAATTGACGGGGAGACCAAAACAACCACCTTTGTGCGGGAAGGGACCCTTGAGGTGGATTATTTCGAGGGAAAGGCCGACAGCGCAGAAGTGCGATGGATCAATGACTGCGAATACATCGTGAAGAAACTGCACCCCCGCAACGCTTCGGAGGAAAAATCAGTGCACATGAAAATCCTGTCGACCACGGCAGATTCCTACACCTTTGAGTACAACATCGTGGGTAGTTCCAACAAATCCCGGGGGACCGCCTTTAAAACCAAGTAACCTATGTTTGATATCCTCACCAGCGCGGATGCCTGGGTGGCCTTGTTAACCCTTACGTTCCTGGAAATTGTGCTGGGCATAGACAACATCGTCTTTATTTCCATCGCGGCGAACAAACTCCCCAAAAAGGCCCAGCGCAAGGCCACGAATATCGGTTTACTGCTGGCAATGGTACAGCGAATCATCCTGCTCTTCGCGGTATCTTTCCTGATCGGGCTCCGGAACCCGTTCTATTACATCGAAACTTCCTGGATGTCGGTAGGGGTTAGCGGACAGGCCCTGATCCTGTTTTTTGGAGGGCTCTTCCTTTTGTACAAAAGCACCTCGGAAATCCACGAAAAGGTGGAAATGCCGGAACATGATGAAAAATCCCTTCAGGCCAAACAAATTACCACCCTGCCCAAAGCCATCGTGCAGATCATTATTATCGACTTTATCTTCTCTATTGATTCCATCCTTACCGCCGTAGGGATGACCAACGGCATTGGAAGCTCGCCAACCGATGCCCTGGTCCTGATGGTCATCGCGGTCGTCGTCTCTATAATTGTCATGATGGTTTTTGCCAACCCTATCCGGGTATTCATCAACAAACACCCCTCCATGCAACTGCTGGCCTTGTCATTCCTGATCCTGATAGGGTTTATGCTGATTGCCGAAGCAGCCCATTTAAGCCACACCGAAATATTCGGGCAGGAGATCGGAGCCATCCCGAAAGGCTACCTGTATTTTGCGATTGCCTTTTCACTGCTGGTAGAATTCCTCAATATGCGGCTGCGGAAAAAGTTACCCAATATGGATACCCCGGAAGAATAAGCCTGGAATCCAGGGTTTAGGCCGCCCCTTTCCGGGCCCGGTCATATAACACCTTGGCCTCCTTTTGCCGGGCACGGGCAAACTCTCGCTGTTGCTGTTTCACGGTAAGGGTACTCCCGTCGGGGCTCCAGCCCGGAGGCCCGAAGATATACATGAGCCGGTCCGAAAACGTGTCGGCCTCCCTGACGTCTTTCCAGATATCCTTAAACTCGTGCGTTAGGATGACCACGGGGTTATAGGAATTGGGGGCGTGGATTACCCCGTATTCCACGTCAATTTCCTCATCAAACTCCTTCCAGGTACCAAAAAGCTTGTCAAAGATGTTCAAAAAGCCGCCATGGTTTTTATCGAGGTATTCAATGTTGCGGGCGTGGTGTACCTGGTGCATGGTATGCGTATTAAAGATCTTCTCCAGGAAGCCCAGCTTGGGCACATAGACCGAATGCAACTGAAACTGCCAGAGCGCTTCGATCCCCAGGCAAACCACCACCATTTCAGGCGGAAAGCCAATGGCAGGCATCCACATGTAAAACAAGGGCTTGTACAGGATGGTAAACCAGCCGTTCCGGATGGCGGTCCCCAGGTTGAAGTTGTCCGAGGAGTGGTGGACGATATGGGCCGCCCAAAGGATACGGACCTCGTGGTTGGCCCTGTGGAACCAGTAATACGTAAAATCATCCGCTAGCTGGCACAGCAACCAGATATACCAGGCATAGCCAAAGGAGTCATATCCCAATACATTGGTCCGCTGCCCGTCTACCTCGGGATTAAAAAACTCGTAGGCAGATTCAAAAAGGAGGATGGCGAAAGCGACTTTGAACAGCGGGCCTATGATGGCAGAGCCCACGCCCATAAAGCCACTGGCAAACAAATCCTTCCATTCGTAAAGGTGGTCATCGCCATGGGTTTTGCTATACGTGAGTTCGAGGAGTATAAAGGCAATAAAAACAGGTACGCCGTAAACCAGCGGGTTGGTAAGATCCATAAAAAGTATATAAAATCGTAAATATAAGCTTAATAAAGGGAAGCCGGCCAAATAAAACCCCTCTTATCGGAAATTCCTTTAATCCGATCGGTTCCCGTCAGGAAGGTCGCCTGTCCCTGAGGAGCTGGTTCTGTTCTTTCATCAGCTCCTCCAGGCTGGAGAGCAATTCGATATTCTTAGGGGTCACTTCCTTGGTGTCTGAAGGGTCTTCGGCCCTCGCCCGCATCCGGTTCAGGAACCTGATCAGCAGGAAAATGGCCAGGGCGATGATCATAAAATCAACCAGCACCTCGATCATTGCCCCATAGCCCAGGGCTATTTCCTCCCCACCTTCGGCTGCTTCTCGCAGGACCAATTGCTTGTTCGCCAGGCTTACCCGGGAGGTCAGCAAGGATAAGGGGGGCATCAGGATCTTGCTTACCAGGGTGTTTACCACATTGCCAAAAGCGGTACCGATAATGATTCCTACCGCCATATCAGTCATACTGCCCTTGATGGCGAAATTTTTAAACTCACTGATTATTTTGTTCATGTCCACTAGGTTTCTTCTTCAAACAGGGTGGTCTGCCCTTCACCGTCTTTTGCTTTGGGGTTGGGGGCCTCACCTTTTCCGGGGGTCCCGGCAGAAGCCGATTTCCCGGTGGCCTCCGGCTTAATCGCTTCCTCGTCCACCACCTCTATTTCTTCGGCCTGCGGCTTTACCGGCTCTTCATAGGGCAGGGGGTCCAGCACAAGGATGTTTTTCACCTTCTCGGAAGTGAGCTGGTTGCCCTGGGCTTTGATCCCTTTTACGGCGATAAATTCCTCGATATCGATTTTTTGATTGGGTTTTGCGGGTTTCCCCCGTTGCTTGGCAAACTCCAGTTCGACCACCGGTCGCCAGTCGGCAAAAAAGTTTTCCAGGTAGGACTTGGGATGGTCGGAGATGATCTGTTCTTCCTTGTTTTCCTTTTCCACCAGGAAGCGCTTGACGTAAAAGCGTTCCTTTTCCCCGTCAAAATAGATGGCAGAAAGCGGTTTTTCGGGCTTCCATTTTTCCAGGACCACCAGGTCGTCGTCAAAACGCATCGTCAGCTCCGGGATAGCCGTCTTCACCACCCCTTGCTGGTCTACCATCAACAACATGTCCTCACTGGTAAATTCCCCCAGCAATTGCCCCCTGTTGTCGACGTTCAGCCGCTGTACGGTATCGTCAAACCATATTTTCCGGGGCTTCAGGGTAGACAAGCCCTTTTCTTTAAGCTCCACGCGTTTCACCGCGTATTTGGTCACGATATTCCCCTTGGCATTCCTCCCTTTGATGAGCACATCGGCAAAATCAAGGTCCCATTTGAGTTTTTTGATGTTCCCCTTTTGCCGGAGCAGGATGGTGACGATCTCTGCCTCCCCGTTGGGGTTGGCCGAGAAGTAGAGCACTGCCGAATTGGGTTTCCCGGCGGTGAGGTCGTACATCTTGTCGCGCGTTATAGAAGTGACATTAAACCGCTTCACATAGGTGGCTCCCCCTTTGCCGTCCCGGTAAATGAAATTGTAGATGGTGCGCCGGTCCTTTTTCTTGAATACCGCCACATGGATGATGTTTTTGCCCACAAAGGTCTTGGCATCTACCCGGGTGACCATCATTTCACCGTTTTGGGTGAATACGATGATATCGTCAATATCACTGCAATCCGTGACATATTCGTCCCTTTTGAGTGAAGTCCCCACAAATCCTTCTTCCCGGTTGACATACAGCTTGGTATTGCGGATGACCACCTTGGTCGCTTCAATATCGTCAAAGATGCGGATCTCGGATTTGCGCTCCCTCCCCTTCCCGTATTTCTCCTTGAGGCTTTTAAAATAGGCAATGGCAAAGTCTACCAGATGCTGCAGGTGGTGTCTGGTCTCGGCAATCCTCCCCTCCAGGCTCTCTATATACTGCTGGGCCTTGTCCAGGTCGAACTTGGAAATACGCTTGATGCGAATCTCGGTCAGCCGGACGATATCTTCCTCGATCACAGGCCTTTTCAGGTGGGTGGTGTGGGGCTTAAGCCCCTTGCCAATCGCCTGTATGACCCCCTCCCAGGTTTCTTCTTCCTCGATGTCCCGGTAGATGCGGTTCTCTATGAAAATGCGCTCCAGGGAGGCAAAATGCCACTGTTCCTCCAATTCCCCGAGCTGGATCTCAAGTTCCGCTTTAAGTAACTCTACCGTAAAGTCTGTAGATCGGCGAAGCATCTCTGACACGCCCACGAACAAGGGTTTGTTGTCTTCAATGACGCACCCCAGGGGCGAGATGGACGACTCGCAGGCCGTAAAGGCGTACAAGGCGTCAATGGTCTTGTCCGGCGAAATATTCGGGGGAAGGTGCACCAGGATCTCCACTTCGGCCGCGGTATTGTCTTCGATTTTCTTGATTTTTATTTTCCCCTTGTCGTTGGCCTTCAGGATAGAATCTATTAAAGAAGCCGTATTGGTACCGTATGGTATTTCATTAATTACCAGGGTGTTCTTGTCTAGCTGGGAAATCTTTGCGCGCACCCGCACCTTGCCGCCCCGCAACCCGTCGTTGTAATTCGTCACATCGATGATGCCCGCTGTGGGGAAATCGGGGTAAATGGTAAAACGCTTCCCTTTCAGGTGCTTGATGGAGGCATCTATCAGCTCGTTGAAGTTATGGGGGAGAATTTTTGTAGAAAGGCCCACGGCTATCCCCTCGGCCCCTTGCGCCAGGAGCAACGGGAATTTTACCGGTAGGTTGACCGGTTCCTTCTTGCGGCCATCATAGGACAGCTGCCATTCCGTGATCTTGGGGCTGAACACCACTTCCAGGGCAAACTTGGACAGCCTCGCTTCTATATACCGGGAGGCCGCCGCCCCGTCTCCGGTGAGGATGTTCCCCCAGTTTCCCTGGGTATCTATGAGCAGTTCTTTCTGCCCCAGCTGCACCATGGCATCGGCAATACTGGCATCCCCGTGCGGGTGGTACTGCATGGTGTGCCCCACCACATTGGCCACCTTGTTGTACCGGCCGTCATCCAATTCCTTGAGCGCGTGCATGATCCGGCGCTGTACCGGCTTGAACCCGTCTTCTATGGCGGGTACCGCCCGCTCTAAAATAACATAAGAGGCATAATCCAGGAACCAGTCCTTGTACATTCCCGTGACCCTTGTAAGGCTGTCCTGGGAATGTTCCTGTGACGCTTCCTGTGCCCCGTTCACTTCCTCATTCTCTTCCATAAAGAAAGAATCGTATTAGACTGGTTCATAATTGGTTTTCTTCAACCAAATCAACTTCCACTTTAAGGTTTTCAATGATAAATTCCTGTCGGTCAGGGGTATTTTTGCCCATATAGAACGCCAGCAATTCTTCAATGGACATGGCTTTGTCCAGCATCACCGGTTCCAGGCGGATATCATCCCCTATAAAATGTTTGAATTCATCCGGGGAAATTTCACCCAGGCCTTTGAAACGGGTGATCTCCGGCTTGCCCGACAGCTTTTTAATGGCCTCTTTTTTCTCCTCTTCGCTATAGCAGTAAATGGTTTCTTTCTTGTTCCTGACACGGAAGAGGGGGGTTTGCAGGATGTACAGGTGGTTTTCCTTGATGAGTTCGGGGAAGAACTGGAGGAAAAATGTAATCAGCAGCAACCGGATGTGCATGCCGTCCACGTCCGCGTCTGTGGCAATGACAATGTTGTTATAGCGCAGGTCTTCCAGGGAGTCCTCTATGTTCAGGGCCGCTTGCAGCAGGTTGAACTCTTCGTTTTCATACACGATCTTTTTAGACATCCCGTATGAGTTCAGGGGTTTCCCCCTCAGGCTGAAAACCGCCTGAGTATTCACATCCCTGGATTTGGTGATGGAGCCCGACGCGGAGTCCCCTTCGGTGATGAAGAGGGTGGTCTGCAGCCGGGCTTCGCTCTTCATGTCGCCCAGGTGGACCCGGCAATCCCGCAGTTTTTTGTTGTGCAGGCTGGCCTTTTTGGCCCGTTCCTTGGCGAGTTTCCGGATGCCCGACAATTCTTTGCGTTCCCTCTCGGCCTGCATGATCTTGCGCTGGAGCTTCTCTGAAGTTTCGGGGTTTTTATGCAGGTAGTTATCCAGTTGCCTGCCCACGAAGTCGTTGATATAGGTCCGTACCGTGGGGAGTCCGCCCCCCATGTCAGTAGACCCCAACTTGGTTTTGGTCTGGCTCTCGAAGACCGGCTCCATGACCTTGATGGAAATCGCAGAGATGATGGATTTGCGGATATCGGACGGATCGTAGTTTTTCCCGTAAAAATCGCGGATGGTCTTTACAATAGCTTCCCGGAAGGCCGACTGGTGGGTACCACCCTGGGTGGTGTGCTGGCCATTCACAAAAGAGTGGTATTCCTCACTGTACTGGGTGCGGCTGTGGGTCATGGCCACCTCTATATCCTCCCCTTTCAGGTGGATAATGGGGTACAGGAGGTCTCCCTCGCTATTGTTGTCTTCCAACAGGTCCTTGAGGCCGTTTTCCGAAAAGAATTTTTCCCCGTTGAAGAGGATGGTGAGCCCCGGGTTGAGGTAGACGTAATTTTTGAGCATACGCTCTATATACTCATTCCGGTATTTGTATTTCTTAAAAATGGATTCATCCGGGGTAAAGGTCACCTTGGTCCCTCGACGGCGTGAGCTTTCCTCCAGCAATTCCTCGTTCAGGAGTTCGCCGGTTTGGAATTCGGCCGACTTGGATTGCCCGTCCCTGTTGGACTCTACCCGGAAATAAGAGGAGAGGGCGTTAACCGCCTTGGTACCTACCCCATTGAGGCCGACCGACTTTTTAAAGGCACGGGTGTCGTACTTTCCCCCCGTATTCATTTTAGAGACCACATCGACTACCTTTCCCAGCGGGATCCCGCGCCCGTAATCGCGCACTACCACCCTATCGCCCTGTACGGAAATATCGATGGTCTTGCCTGCACCCATGACAAATTCATCGATGCAGTTGTCTATGACCTCCTTTAAAAGGATGTAGATCCCGTCATCGGCAGAAGAACCATCCCCGAGTTTCCCGATATACATACCGGGCCTCATACGGATGTGTTCCTTCCAGTCGAGTGAGCGGATATTCTCTTCGGTATATTGTGCCTGCGCCATGGTCTTGGGGGTTTATCCTTGCTAATATAAAATTTCAGGCCAGAAATCAAAATGTGGGGCAGAGAAAGTAATTAACAATAAAACCGCCACATTTGTTGATATAACGGCGGTTTGCCATGCCAGGCGAACCTCCCGGGGGGATATTTGGCCGCAGGCGCCCTTTTTTAAACGTTGAACCGGAAATGCATGACATCCCCGTCCTTTACCACGTAGTCCTTGCCTTCTACCCGCATCTTCCCTGCCTCCTTCACCTTGGCTTCACTCCCGTAGGCTGTGTAGTCATCATAGGCGATCACCTCGGCCCTGATAAATCCTTTCTCAAAGTCTGTATGGATCACCCCTGCCGCCTGGGGTGCGGTGGCCCCTACCGGGATGGTCCAGGCGCGTACTTCCTTGACCCCGGCCGTGAAATAGGTTTGCAACTGCAGCAACTGGTAGGCCGCGCGGATCAGCTTGGAGGAACCGGGCTCCTTTAAACCGAGGTCCTCCAGGAACAATTGCCGCTCCTCATAGGTCTCCAGTTCCGTTATATCGGCCTCCGTGCCCACAGCGAGGACCAATACCTGGGCCTTTTCGCCGGCCACGGCCTCTTTTACGGCTTCCACATAGGCATTGCCCGTTACGGCAGCAGCCTCATCCACATTGCAAACATAGAGGACCGGCTTTCCCGTGATCAGTTGCAGGGGTTTCACAAATTCCAATACCTCTTCTTCAGGCAAAGCGATCGCCCTGACCGAAGTCCCCGATTCCAGGCCCTGTTTCAACTGTTGCAATACCTGAAGTTCCTTTAGGGCTTCCTTGCTGCCCGTCTTGGCCATGCGCTGCACTTTCTCCAGTTTCTTCTCTACCGTTTCCAGGTCTTTCAGTTGCAATTCCATATCGATGGTTTCCTTGTCGCGGATCGGATTCACCGACCCGTCTACATGCACCACATTGTCGTTGTCAAAACACCGGAGCACGTGGAGGATGGCATCGGTCTCCCGGATATTGGCCAGGAACTGGTTGCCCAGCCCCTCCCCTTTGCTGGCGCCTTTGACCAGGCCGGCAATGTCCACGATCTCCACGGTCGCGGGAACGACCTTCTCGGGCCGGACCAGGGTTTCCAGCACTTCCAGGCGGGGATCGGGAACGTTTACCACGCCAATATTGGGCTCTATGGTGCAAAAAGGAAAATTGGCACTTTGTGCCTTGGCATTGGACAGGCAATTAAAAAGGGTAGACTTCCCCACATTGGGCAGCCCGACTATTCCGGCTTTCATACGGTGTTTTTTGAACGCGGCAAATATACACCTTCTCCTTCTTTAAACCAGAAATTTAGACCCGGGCATGCTAATATTACTTAAATTAGGCAGTTAGAACCTAATAATCACAAGTGTTATGAGAAAAAATTACTTTCTTTTACCCATCCTCCTCATGCTGCCTCTTGCGTGCCTGTTCGCGCAAATATCGGTCAGCGGCAATGTTCAGGACACCGACGGCGCCCCACTGGTAGGGGTGAATATTGTGGAAAAGGGGACCACCAACGGGACCACCACCGATTTTGACGGGAACTATGTCATTACCGTCAATGAAGGGGCAACCCTTGTTTTTAGTTATATCGGTTATTCCACCGCAGAGGAAGCCGTAGCGGGCCGTGCCAGTATCGACATCACCCTGGCGGAAGGCGTCGAACTCGATGAAGTACAGCTGGTAGGCTCCAGGAGCCCCAAGCGTACCTCCACAGATACGGCAGTACCGGTAGACGTCATTGACGTGGCGGAAGTGACCACCCAGAGCGGCCGGATCGAAGTGAACGAATTGCTGCAATACGCCGCCCCCTCCTTTAACGCCAACAAGCAATCTGGATCTGACGGGGCCGACCATATTGACCCCGCAACCCTGCGTGGGCTGGGGCCCGATCAAACCCTGGTGCTGATCAACGGCAAGCGCAGGCACCAGTCCTCGCTCATCAATATTTTTGGGACCCGCGGGCGCGGCAACACGGGAACCGACCTGAATGCCATCCCTGCCGCAGCTATCAAACGGATTGAAATTTTAAGGGACGGCGCTTCGGCCCAGTACGGCTCCGATGCGATCGCGGGGGTGATCAATATCGTCCTGAAAGACAATACCGGGGAGGTATCGGGCCTGGTGAGCTACGGAGCGTACAACACCAATGCCGATGTGGACATCAGCGACTACCGGGAAGACAACTACGGCGTATGGAATACCGATGGTTTCCGGCTGGATACCGATCGCGATGGCAACCAGATCGGGGACGACCAGGATTTTGACGGGGGTTCCATCAAAGCGGCGCTGAACTACGGGGTGGCCGTGGGCAAGGAAGGGTATGTCAACTTTACCACAGAGTACATCAGCAAAAACAAAACCCTGAGGCCATCCTTCGATTTCCGCAAAGGATTCGGGGAAGCGGCCATAGACGGCTTTAATTTTATGGTCAACGCCGTGGTCCCTGTCGCGGAAAACACGGAATTCTACGCCTTCGGCGGAAGGAACTACCGGGATACCGATGCCTATGCCTTTACCCGTAACGGCGGGGCCAGGGTCATCCCTGCCATCTACCCGGATGGCTTTACCCCCAGGATTACCTCGAACATCACGGACAACGCCGTGACCGCCGGATTCAGGACCGTACTGCCCAGCGAATGGAAGGTAGACATCAGCAATACCTACGGCAAGAACAATTTCCATTATTTTATTCAGGGCACCCTGAATGCCTCCCTGGAAGAAGTATCCCCTACCGATTTCGATGCCGGGGGGCACAGCCTGAGCCAAAACACGGTCAACCTCGATTTTTCAAGGTACTATGACGACGTCTTGTCGGGGATGAACCTGGCATTCGGGGCGGAATACCGCACCGAAAACTTTATCATTTTTGCCGGGGAAGAAGGCTCCTGGGGCACCTACGACGTCAATGGATTGCTGATTACCGACCCCGCCAACCAGGTGCAACCCACAGACCCCGATTCCGGCGATCCCAGGCCGGGTGGTTCACAGGGTTTCCCCGGATATAGCCCCGCCAACGAGGTAGACCGCAGCCGCACCAACTTTTCACTGTATGCCGATGGGGAGTTTGACCTCTCCGAAAGCTTTTTGTTAAGTGCAGCTGCCCGTTTTGAAAACTACAGCGATTTTGGCAGTACCCTGAACGGCAAGCTAGCCGGAAGGTTTAAGGCCTCCGACAACGTCAATATCCGCGGTTCTGTAAGCTCGGGCTTCCGTGCACCCTCCCTGGCCCAGATCTACTACAACCTCCGGTTCACCAATTTCGTGGGAGGAGAGGCCCTTGAATCACTGCTCTCACCCAACAACAGCCCGGTGACCCGTTCCTTTGGGATCGAGCAGCTAAAAGAGGAAAAAGCCTTTAATGCAGGGCTGGGCTTTACCGCCACCGTGGGCAACTTCAATGCCACGGTAGACGGGTACTATATCGATATCAACGACCGGATTGTCCTTACCGGGAATTTTGACGCGCCGCAGATCCCCAACGTGGAGGCCGCGCAATTTTTTGCCAACGGGGCCGATACCAGGACCATAGGCCTGGATGTAGTCCTCTCCTGGAAGCAATATTTTGACGACAGTTCGCTCACAGCCACCTTTACCGGCAACCTGAACGACATGGAGATCACCGATGTCAATAACGGGACCCTGGACGAGCAAATATTCTTTGGTGAGCGCGACAAGGGCTTTTTACTGGCCTCGGCCCCCAAAAGCAAGCTCACCCTCAACCTCAACTACAACAAAGACTGGTTCGATGCCGGCCTTGCCTTTACCCATTTCAGCAAAATCGAACTGCTCGATTTCCAGATGTTCGAAGACCCGGCAGATTACGGGGGTTTTGCCAACCAGGTGATCGCTGCCACAGACACCTATGACCCAAAACTGGTGACCGACCTGGTACTGGGTTTCCGGCTCTGTGAAGACCTCAGGTTGCATGTGGGCGCCAACAACCTCTTCAATGTATATCCCGACCAGCAGGACGACTGGACGGAAGCCGGGGGCTATTGGGATGCCGTGCAAATGGGCTTTAGCGGGGCTTTTTATTACGCCAGGATGGGTTTCTCGTTCTAAAAGAATCCCGGACAACAAATCTGCAAGGGCCGTGATTTTCACGGCCCTTTTGTTTATTTTCGAAGCATGGTGAAAATTGCACTTCAGGGACTCTTGTACGATGAGAAATCTTCCTTTATGCGGGGCGCGGCCAAGGCCCCCCCGCTTATCCGGGAGGCGTACCGCAGCGATTCTGCCAATTTTTTTGCCGAAAACGGGAAAGAGATCCTGCCGGAGACCTTCCAGGACGCGGGCGATATCAGCATCGGGCAGTACTTTGAAATTGAACGGCATACCAGGGGCCTCCTGGAAGGAAAACGCCCCCTGATCACCCTGGGGGGCGACCACTCCATCAGCTATCCGGTCCTCAAGGCATTCCACGGGCTTTACGGCCCGCTCAATATCCTGCATATAGATGCACATTCTGATTTATACGACCAATTTAACGGAGACCGCCACTCCCATGCCTGCCCCTTTGCCCGTATCATGGAGGAGGGCCTCGCCAGCCGCCTGACCCAGGTGGGGATCCGCACCCTCAACCAGCACCAGCAAAAACAGGCCGAAAAATTTGGGGTACACATCTTCCCTTTAAGCGATTGGGGGTTAGAGAAACTCCCCACATTTAAACACCCCCTTTATGTTTCCCTGGATTTGGATGCCCTGGACCCGGCGTTCGCCCCGGGGGTATCACACCATGAACCAGGGGGGTTTAGCACCAGGCAAGTCCTCGACATCCTGCGGCAACTGAAAGCCCCACTGGTGGGGGCAGACATCGTGGAATACAACCCCGACAGGGATATCCACGGCATGACGGCCATGGTTGCCGCTAAATTCCTGAAGGAAATCGCTTCCCTGATGGTGTAGGCGGGTTGGCCCTGGCCGGGGAACACAGCCTAGTTTCCAGGTATAAAACCTGCCCGCAGGGTTGTAACAAATTGCGCCCCTGCTCGTCTATCCCTGTGTAGCATAAGAAAACATGCCATGAAATATCTTGTACCGGCCATCACCTGCATCTTTATGGCCTGCCAGGCCCTAACCGCCCAGGCGATACGGGCCCGGGTTACCGATAGTATCACAGGGGCGCCGGTGCCCTACGCCGCCATACAGTACGGGCCCGGCATGGGAGTGATCACGAATGAAGAAGGATACTTCCAACTGAGTCCCGGGTCAGAACCCCCCGTTTTGGTCACTATTTCCTGCCTGGGATACGAGGACAAACAAATCCTGCTAAACCAACTTCCTCCCGAAGGTGCGGTCATCAGGTTACAGGAATCTGCCGTGCAGTTATCAGAGGTATTCCTCTCCAATAAGCCTCCCGATGCCGATGTGATCATGGCCAGGGTGCGCAAACGTATTGGCGATAACTACCCTTCCCGTGCCAGAACCCATCGGCTGTTTTCAAGGCAAACGGAATATGTCGATCTGGAAACCATGGATTTTGAAGTAACCAGGGCCAGCGAAGTATCCAGGGAAGGGCTCAGGAAGACCAACAGGGAACTGGATTCCCTGGCGGGGGCCATCATGCAAGCCGAATCCATGCATTTCAAGGATTACCTGGGCGATTTCCACAGGAAAGACGAGAAGACCTCCAAGTTACACGTCATTCAGGCCACCTCCCTGGAGGACAGCAAAAACGGCTTTTCTGTAGAGAACATCCAGGAAAGGGCCCAGCACATCGCTTTGCAATACCTGGATACCACCCAGACATATAAACTTAAAACCGGGATCCTGAAAATCGAGGATTCCCTGGACCTGAATGGAGGGTTTAACGATGCCGAAAAGCCTTTGGAGTACGACATCAACTCCCTGAGGTCCACGACCCAAAACCTGCTCAACACCTCACAGTTCCATGAGGATGCTTTCCTGCAACAACTGCTGGAGCCCCGGGAGTATGACTTTACCTATGAAAAGGCGACCTTCCTCCAGGACGAACTGATCTATATACTGGATTTTAAACCCGCTAAAGGACGTTCCAAATACACGGGGAAGGTTTTTGTCCATGCGAACGATTATGCGTTGCTAAAGGTCAATTACCGCTATGCCGAAGGGAAACGCGGGAAGAAAGTCAACCTGAAATTAGTGTTCGGGGTGAAGTATGTGGAGGACACCGAGCACGGCACCATCCTTTTCAGGAAAGGGGAAGACGGGGCCTATGAACCCTCTTATGTGCAGCGTACCCGTGGGAATTATTTCTATATCAACAGGCCGGTCAAATTTATCCAGAACAGCGCCCAAAAGGAAAAGGTAACCTTCAACTTCACCGTAGCGGGCAACAGCCGGAACAAGGAGGAATTACTGGTAACAGCCACTTCGGCCCTGGGGGATACCTATTTCCAGGCCCTGGAAGAAGGGGAAAAAGCCGCGGTCATAGCATTGGACAAATACGATGCAACCCTGTGGCAGGACGAGGAAACACTGGAGCCACTGGAAGAAATGAGGCAGTTCAATGCCTTGCAATAAAGCTACTCGGGGTGCATAAAACGCTGTTTGCCCAGGAGTTCCTCTTCGGTCTCCCTGTGGTCTTCATCGGGCACGCAACAGTCCACCGGGCAAACGGCAGCACATTGCGGTTCTTCGTGGAAGCCCATGCATTCCGTACATTTGTCCGGGACGATGTAGTAGATTTCATCGCTGACGGGTTCCTGTACCTCTCCAGCGTTCACGGCTTTGCCGTTGGGGAGCACCACATCTCCCTCCAGGGAGGTACCATCACTGTATCGCCATTCGTCGGCGCCCTCATAGATGGCCGTATTCGGGCACTCGGGCTCACAGGCCCCGCAGTTAATACATTCGTCGGTTATGATAATTGCCATATGTCTACTTATTTATCAGCGCTCCCATTGCCTGTATGGAAGGCCCTGCCTCCCTGCAAACGGAAAATAAGCCCTATCCTTCCGGGAGCCTGTGTTCACCTGGCTCAGCGGCCCTCCCGCATCGTTACTGCCTTAACCCCATAGGGCTACTAATAAAAACCCCGGGGTATACATGGGAACAGGTTGGTGCGCATTTCATACTTTTGCATCGCAAAGGTATAGCCTAATCCAATCCCATACAAATATAATGGCGGAGCGTACAGAAAGATTTAAAGCTTTTGTTAAACTTGGGGACTTCTTCCGGGAATTTGCGGCAATGCCCACAGACCATCCTGAGGGAGACCTCAGCGAATGGGACCCCGGGCTGCAACGCTTCTATGAAAAGGCCCGGCAGGCGTCGGTACAAAACGGCTGGTTTACACCGGAAAATATACGCCACGCCCTTGCGGCCTGGGGCGAAGCCCTTAGGGAAAGTGAACTCGAACGGTGGCTGGCTGCGTACGCCCTGCCGGACATCCGGCCAAAAACCGTCGCCATAATCATGGCGGGAAATATCCCCCTGGTAGGCTTCCACGACTTTTTATCGGTCCTTATCACAGGGAACAGGGCATTGGTAAAACTATCCTCCAACGACCGTGTGCTGCTGCCGGAGGTCGCTTCCCTCCTTTGTGGATATTGCCCCTCCCTGGAAGAAGCCATTGCCTTTGCGGATGGCCCCATGAAAGGGTATGAAGCCGTTATCGCGACAGGAAGTGACAATACGGCCCGGTACTTTAGCTATTACTTTGGGCAGAAACCCCATATTATCCGGAACAACCGCAAATCTACCGCCATCCTCAGTGGCGATGAAACCGCGGACGAACTGCAGGCCCTGGGGACGGATATATTTACCTACTTCGGGCTGGGATGCCGCAACGTTTCCAAACTCTACGTTCCCGAACAGTATGATTTTGCAGATTTCTTTGACGCAATCAAAGGGTTTTCCGGGCTGCTCAACCACCGTAAATACGGGAACAATTACGACTATAACAAAGCGGTATACCTGATGAGCGGATTCCCCATTCTGGACAATGGGTTTGTACTCCTCAAAGAGGATAGTTCATACAGCTCCCCCATAGGGACCCTGTTCTATGAGCGTTATACCCGCCGTGACAGGCTGGACAAACAACTCCTTGCAGAGCGCGATCGGTTGCAGTGTATCGTGGGGCGAAAACACGGCGGGGGGGAAATCCCCTTTGGGCAAACCCAGCAACCCGCGCTCTGGGAATACGCCGACCAAATTGACACTGTTGAATTCCTGTTAAAAACATAACAGAATTCCTGGCAAGGCCCCGCCCCTTTCTGACGATTATTTAAGACCTTTGAACCAAACAGAAGCTATTGTAATGAAAAAACACAATTTTAGCGCAGGACCTTGCATCCTGCCATTCGAGGTGATGCAAAAAGCCGCCGAGGCGGTTGTTGAACTGGACCAAATAGGACTGTCGCTCATAGAGATATCCCACCGCAGCAAGGAATTTGTGGCCATTATGGACAAGGCCCGCTCCCTGGCCCTGGAACTCCTTGGGCTCCAAGGCAAAGGCTACCAGGCCATTTTCCTGCAGGGCGGTGCCAGTATGCAATTCCTGATGGTCGCCTACAACCTGCTGGAAAACAAAGCCGGCTACCTCAATACGGGGACCTGGAGCGATAAAGCCATCAAGGAGGCCAGGTTGTTTGGGGACGTGGTGGAGGTAGCTTCGTCCAAAGACCAAAATTACAACTTCATCCCCCGGGAATACGGGGTCCCCAATGACCTCGACTATTTGCACCTGACCTCCAACAATACGATTTTCGGGACCCAGGTCAAATCATTCCCGAAAACCGGGGTACCCCTGGTTTGCGATATGAGTTCCGATATTTTCTCCAGGCAGCTCGACTTTTCGCAATTTGACCTGATTTACGCCGGGGCACAAAAGAATATGGGCCCTGCGGGGGCCACGCTCGTCGTAGTGAAGGAAGGCCTGCTGGGCAAGGTAAGCCGGAAGATCCCTTCCATGCTGGATTACAAGGTGCACATAGACAAGGAAAGCATGTTTAACACCCCTCCGGTCTTCGCCGTCTATGTGTGTATGCTGACACTGCAGTGGCTCAAAGACCTGGGAGGTATCCCGGCCATCGAGGACATCAATGAAAAGAAAGCCAAGCTGATCTATTCGGAAATAGACCTCAACCCCCTCTTCAAAGGGTTTGCCAACAAAGAAGACCGTTCCAACATGAATGCTACCTTTACCCTGGCAGATGAGGGCCTCAAAGATACTTTTGACGCCATGTGGAAGGAGGCGGGGATCAATGGGCTGAACGGCCACCGCTCTGTAGGGGGCTACCGGGCTTCCATGTACAACGCCTTGTCCCTGGAAAGTGTCGGTGTGCTGGTAGACGTGATGAGCGATTTGGAGCGTAAGGCATAAAGGCAGGGTGCCGGCTATACATCGGCCAGCCCCGGGTGTCCTCTTGCTGCCCATTGGTGCGGGCCATGGTGTGCCATATGGGGGCGTAGGATTGGATACGGCCAATGAGCCACGAATAATAACGTATAACACATAACACCATCCCATGAAAATACTGGCCAATGACGGAATAGCCCAAGAGGGTAAAGTTGCGCTGGAGAAAGCGGGGTTCGAGGTGATTACCACCCGGGTCGCCCAGGAGCAACTCATCGACTATATCAACAACCATAAGATTGTCGCCCTTTTGGTGCGGTCCGCCACCCAGGTCGACCGGGAGCTTATTGATAGCTGCCCGGGGCTGAAGCTTATCGGCCGGGGCGGTGTTGGCATGGACAATATCGCCGTCTCCTATGCCAAAGAAAAGGGCCTGCACGTGATCAATACCCCGGCGGCCTCCTCGGAATCCGTGGCCGAACTGGTTTTTGCGCACCTTTACGGAGGCGTCCGCTACCTGCACAGCGCCAACCGCCTGATGCCCCTGGAAGGAGACAGCCAGTTCAAGAAACTTAAAAAATCGTTTGCTGCAGGGGTCGAATTGCGCGGCAAGACCCTGGGGGTCATCGGGTTTGGGAGGATCGGGCAGGCCACCGCCAGGATCGCCCTGGGTGTGGGGATGAAAGTGGTATACCACGACCCATTTTTGGAGACCGCTTCCCTCTCTGTGGAATTTTTCGACGGGCAGTCTGTTTCCTTCGATTTTGAAAGCCGCCCCCTGGATCAACTCCTGAAAATCAGCGACTTTATTACCCTGCATGTACCGGCCCAAAAGGCATACATCCTGGGGAAGAAGGAATTTGGCCTGATGAAAAATGGCGTGGGTATTGTCAATGCCGCCAGGGGGGGTGTCATAGACGAAGTGGCCCTGGTGGAAGCCCTGGAGACCGGGCAGGTCGCCTTTGCAGGGCTGGATGTTTTTGAATCCGAACCTACCCCCGAAATTAAGATCCTGATGCACCCCAATATTTCCCTTACCCCCCATATAGGGGCCGCTACGGCGGAAGCCCAACAACGTATCGGGCTGGAACTGGCCCAACAGATTACGCGGTTGTTGCAATAAGGGTGCATTTTGGGCGTGAAAATTCCTGAAAACCTGGGCTTTTGTCCTATCTTATAGCATTTTCTAACCAAAAATGCACTTCAAACAATGTCAGGAATACTCGATTTGCTCAGCAGCCCGACAGGGCAACAACTCATCAGCGGGATGGCCAGGGAAACAGGACAACCCGAAAACAAAACAGCCGAGGTACTAGGCATGGCCATGCCCTTATTTCTGGGGGCCATGAAAAAGAACGTCGCCAACCCCAAAGGGGCCGATGGGCTGATGCAGGCCCTTTCCGGCAAACATGACGGCAGTATCCTCAATAATCTGGAAGGGATGTTCCAGGGAGGGGTCAACCGGGAAGTCGTCAAAGACGGGGCCGGGATCCTGGGCCATGTATTTGGCAACAAACAGGACCGGGTTGAAAACGCCCTGAGCCTCAAATCAGGCCTGGACGCTGGTGCTGTAGCTCAGATCCTTAAAATCGCGGCGCCCATCGTCATGGGTTTCCTCGGCCGGCAAAAGGCCCAGAACAAGGTGGAAGACGCGGGGGCCATGAACACCCTGTTGGGCAGTATGCTCGGGGGGCAGCCCCAGGAGAACCAGAGCCTGATCATGAGCCTGCTCGATGCCGACGGCGATGGCAGTGTCCTGGACGATGTAGCCGGGATGGTCCTGGGGACGACTCAAAAAAAAAGCGGGTTGGGAGGCCTGCTGGGAGGGCTTTTCGGGAAATAGCGCCCCGGATTGTATTAACAGTATTTAACAAAACCACCTGCCAACGCAAGTGGTTTTTTTGTATCTTCTGTTAAAAGGAAATTATGAAAAAAATAGGGGTAATTACCGTGACTGCAATTTTGCTCATTGGCGGTTTGATGGCCTGTGACAGCAGTAAGAAAACCGTACAGGTCACCGAACAGGAAAAGATGGCATTTCAACAGCAAGAGGAAGATACGGTGATCATTGGCAATGAAAGCACCAACTATGAAATTATCATCATAGAACCCGGGTTCCAGACCTGGCTGCAGAGCGTGGCGAGGCCCGAGGGGTACTATTCACAGTCGTTCCTGGAGAACCGCAACCGCATTTTCGTGACCACCTGGAACCAAAGGGTACTGGAACCTACGCGTTTTGACCCCATGCTGTACGAGATGCAGATCAACTATGAGCCCTTCGTGGATTACGGGTACGAAGTCAATTACAAGCTTTATTACTACTTTATCTTCTTCCAACGCAAATACAATCAACGGCTGGGGCCTTTTTTACCCAGGATTTAACCCGTATATTTGCGCCTAAAAGACAGGCATGCAAAAATTGAAAAAGCGTTGGGGCATCGAATCGAACCTCCAGCTGTTTTTTATCCTTGTCGTTTTTGCCGTTACCGGATCTGCCTCCGTCTATGTGGCCAAACCCTTCCTGGAACTCCTGCAGATAAAACCTTCCAGTTTTCCGGAAGCCTGGTGGGGCCAGGGGGCCTACTGGACCCTGAGGATCCTCCTGATCTTCCCGTTTTACCAATTGTTGTTGTTGCTTTTTGGTTGGGTATTCGGGCAGTTCCGCTTCTTCTGGAATTTTGAAAAGAAAATGTTGCAGCGCACGGGCCTGGGCCGTATTTTTAACCGCCACTGATCCTATGCAGCACGCAGTACACATAGCACCCTTAGCCAGACGTGTACAACGGCGGATCTCGCGATTGGCCCTAGCCATGGCTATGGCCACCCTGATGGGGTGTATGGCGTTGCCCTCTGTGGTAAATCTGGTACATGCCATTTACCAGCACCAGGAACTGGAATGCGGCAACGACAGCCGTATCCATTTCCACGAAGCGGAATTTGACTGCACCTTTCAAAAATTCAAAAACACCACCCCCCTTTACTTCACCCTGGAGGTGGCGCACCTCTGGATTCCACGTCCAAACACGGTACACCACTTCCCACATTATGCATTTTTAGGGCTGTTTGAAGGGCTGTCGTTCAGCCTCCGCGGCCCACCTTCACTTTCATAACTTCGCTTACCTATTTATTTTTTTTAATTCTAAAAGCATATTAGTTATGAGATATTTTTGGTTGCTGCTCATGGCCCTTAGCGCCTATATGGGCCATTCCCAATTTTCAATCCAGGGCAGGGTTACCGACGGTTCGGACAACTCCCCACTGGAACAGGTTTCTGTCTACCTTCCCCAACTGGAGAAAGGGGTCGTCACCGATGCATCGGGAAATTTTGAAATACAAAACCTGCCGGCAGGCTCCTACAAATTGGTGGCCTCGTACATCGGCTACAAAACCTTTTCGCAAAACATCAATACCGGCACAGGGGCTGCCATGATGGAAATACGCCTGGAGCCCAGCGCCATCGAGATAGAAGAGGTGATCGTCTCTACCCCCTTCCACAAACTCCAACGGGAAAATGTGATGAAAGTCGAGCAGGTCAGGATGGCCGAACTCCGGAACCAGGGAAGCATCACCCTGTCTGACGGGATCACCAATATCCCCGGGGTTGAGAGTGTCTCTACGGGTGTTGGGATCGGGAAGCCGGTCATACGGGGGCTTAGTGCCAACCGCGTCCTGGTCTATGCACAGGGCGTACGGCTGGAGAACCAGCAGTTTGGGGATGAACACGGCCTTGGAGTGAACGATGCCGGTATTGAAAGCGTGGAGGTCATCAAAGGCCCTGCCTCCCTCCTTTACGGATCCGATGCGCTTGGGGGGGTCCTTTACCTCAACCCGGAAAAATTTGCCATGTCCGGTCAAAGCGAGGGGGATGTGGCCCTGAACTACTTCTCCAATACCCAGGGGTATTCTACCAATGCCGGTTTCAAAAGATCCGGGGAGCGGTTTAAATTCCTCCTGAGGGGGTCGCTTTCCTCCCATACGGATTATAAAGGTGGGGACGGCGTCCTGGTAACCAATTCGCGTTTCCGGGATTACGACCTGAAGACGGGGGTAGGATACCAGACAGGGTCCTTTAAGACCGAGTTGCGGTACAATTACAATTATTCGGAACTGGGTATCCCCGAAACTGTTGGGGAGCAGACCAGGGAACGTACCCCCACCACCCCCTACCAGGAGTTGGGCAACCACATCCTGAGTTCAGATACTGACCTTTTCTTTGAAAACTCCAGCCTCCGCCTGACACTGGGCTATGTGTATAACGACCGCAAGGAATATGAGGAGCACGGGGAAGAAGAAACGGCGCCAGCCGAAGAAGACGAGGGCCCTGCCCTCCACATGCAGCTGGCTACCCTGAACTACAACCTGCAATACCACCTGCCCAAGTCCAAAAGGCTGGAGACCATCATCGGGGTACAGGGTATGCACCAGACCAATGAAAACCTGGGGGAAGAAGTACTCATCCCCGATGCCACCACCAATGATTTCGGGCTCCTGGCAACTTCGCACCTGCACTTTGAAAAGAGCGACCTGCAGCTGGGCCTGCGCTATGATATCCGGTCGGTCTCCGCCCGCCAAAACGGCGTTTCCGGGGAAGAAGGCTACATCGGGGCCCTGGACAGGGATTTCAATAGCGTGAACGCCGCGCTGGGATACCGGATAGACCTCAGCAAGCAAATTATCGGGAGGATCAACCTGGCTTCGGGCTTCAGGGCACCCAACCTGGCCGAGTTAACGTCCAATGGCGTCCACGAAGGCACCAACCGCTATGAAATAGGGAATCCCGACCTGGACAACGAGCAGAACCTGCAAACCGATATTGCGCTGGAATACGAAAACGAACACTTTGAATTCTATGTCAATGGCTTCTACAACCTGGTAAATTCCTTTATCTACCTGGAACCCAATGGGGAATTTGTGGGGACCGATGCCGTGTACCTGTACCGGCAACAGGATGCCAAACTATATGGGGGCGAGATTGGCGTACACATCCATCCCCACCCGCTAGACTGGTTGCACCTGGAGAGCAGCTTTGAACGTGTGCGAGGCGAGCTGGATGCGGGCGGGAACCTGCCGCTCATCCCGGCCAACCGCCTGAACAATACCCTGAGGGTCGAATTTGACCGCAAGGAATCCCGTTGGCAAAACTTCTATGCCTTCTTGGGGCTCACCTCCGTATTCAAACAGGACCAGGTAAGTACCTTTGAAACCACCACCCCCGGGTATACCTTACTGAATGCCGGCCTGGGCGGGCGAACACAAATTTTTGACCAGGAGGTAGAGCTCAGGCTGAGCGCGAACAACCTGCTGGACAAAGCCTACATCGCTCACCTTTCACGCTTAAAACCCGACAGGATAGCCAACATAGGCCGGAATATCAGCCTGGGAGTACGGGTAGTGCTCTAAGCACCCTTCTTCGGTCTTCGGAAGCCATAGATCAATTGCCCAAAGAAGCCTTTGGGAACTTCTTCATCCCCCTTGAAACCAAGGGGGATTTTACCCCCCTCCTCTGGGATGTAGTTTGTCTTGAAAAGGTAATCCCACAGGCTCAGGCTAATCCCGAAGTTTACGCCATAGGCCCCCTCTGGAAGGGTATAGGCGTGGTGGTACAGGTGCATGACCGGATTGTTGAAGATATACTTGAAAGGCCCCCAACTGAGCTTGAGGTTGGCATGGTTCAGGTGGCCTATGGTGATGGCCGCGAAGTGCACGATAAAGGCTTGCTGCGGTTCAAAACCACCCAGCAGCATCACCCCGAGGGTCTTCAGGGGCTTGTACAGGATATTCTCCATCCAGTGGTACCGGAAATGGGCCGCAAATCCCATCTCCTTTACGCTGTGGTGTATTTTGTGGAACTGCCATAAGAATTCATAGCGGTGCAGCAGGATGTGGGTGAACCATTGGAAGAAATCCAACAAGACGAAAAAGACCAGCAACTGGCCCCACACCGGCCAACCGCTCAGGTCTAACAGGGCCAGGCTGTACATCTGTACCCCCAGGTCATTGAAAAACACCTCGGAAATCCGGTAAAATCCACTGATAGCAATGGTGAAAATGAAGAAATTAAAAAAGATGTAAAAGCCATCGAGCCAGAAATCCTTCCTGATGATGCCCTGCTCCTTCCGCCATGGGAAGGCAATCTCCAGTGCCCAAATAAATAGGGAAATAAAGATCAGGCCCCAGAAATAGTTGGTATACCAGGGCACCTCCATAAGGATGGACTTCCAGGTCCACCGCAGGTTAGTTTCAAAGGCATTCAAAAAAGCGTCTATATATGCATTCATGGTACAGAAGAGAGTCTGGTTGCTCTTGGCAACCTTAGAACGAATTAATTACCTCCGGCGTCCAGTACGGCTTCCTGCCGGCCCCGCTTAATCACATAGGTATACAGCCACATCAGGGTAAAGCTGGGAAGGAAGTCCATCCCGGGAAGTAATTCTTCCAGGAAGGTGACCACCCCCGCGGCCTTTCCAAGGTTTCCCTTGTACATACGGGTCATCAGCCATCCCGCCAGGGGTGCCCAGATGACGTCTGAGAACTCCCCTATGCCCGGTAGCATGAAGGAAAGCATCCCAGCCAGGTCAAACAGGAGCCCCAGGAAGAGGTATTTGATCTTTTTGTCCTTGGTTGCAGCCATAGCCCATAGCCCTAAAGGGGGCCCGGGTACGAAAATACCAAAAATTACTCAGGATAGGTCGGAGCTGATCAGTTTTAGGAATTCGTTCCTTGTTTCGATCTTTTCGAACTGCCCCCGGAAACCCGATGTGGTGGTGACCGAGTTTTGTTTTTGGACACCGCGCATCATCATGCACATGTGTGAAGCTTCGATGACCACTGCCACCCCCTTGGGTTTCAATGTTTTGTTGATACACTCCAAAATATCATGGGTCAGGCGTTCCTGCACCTGGAGCCGGCGGGCGAATACATCCACCACCCTGGGGATTTTGCTCAGCCCCACAATGTGGCCGTCGGGGATATAGGCGATATGGGCCTTTCCGAAAAAGGGCAGCATATGGTGTTCACAGAGCGAGTAGATCTCTATATCCTTAATGATGACCATTTCATTGTAGGACTCGGCGAACATGGCGCTTTTCAGGATTTCCACGGCGTCCTGCCTGTAGCCCTGGGTAAGGAAAAGCATGGCCTTGGCCGCTCTTTCGGGGGTTTTTAACAACCCCTCCCGGTGGGCATCCTCCCCAAGGTCCTCGATGATCCTGGAAAAGTGCTCCCTTACCTCGTTTGTAATCTCAATACTGTATTCTTCTAAGTGCTTATAGGGTGCCATAGAGATGGTCTCGCTTAAAATGTTCATTTTTTTTGTTTAAAGACTAAACAAAGTTACATACTTCCTCCCTTAGTGTCTCCTAAATTAACTTTTAATTGGCATAAATGGGAGTTTTCTCCCCAATTTTCCAAACATTTCCGGCCATGCCCTCCCCCTGATTATCATTTTGTAGTATTAGGGGTATTGTTTACTTTCACCCCCAATTCAATGACGATGATACAGGCTTCCAATATCCGGAAATATTACGGGGATTTACAGGTATTAAAAGGGGTAAACCTCCATATTAAAAAACGGGAAGTCGTTTCTATTGTAGGGGCTTCCGGTGCCGGAAAAACGACACTGCTTCAGATTATCGGGACCCTGGACACCCAATCGAACCCCGGGGATAGCGAGTTGCGTATCAATGGCGAAAACATCATTGGCCTGGGTGGCAAGGCACTGGCGAGGTTCCGCAACGAACACATTGGTTTTATCTTCCAGTTCCACCAGTTGTTGCCGGAGTTCAGTGCCCTTGAAAATGTGTGCATCCCCGCCTTTATCCGAAAGACAGCCAGGAAAGAGGCTGAAAAACGCGCTGGCGAGCTATTGGACTTCCTCGGCCTGGGTGGGCGGATCCACCATAAACCATCGGAACTTTCCGGAGGGGAACAGCAGCGGGTAGCGGTGGCCAGGGCCCTGGTCAACAACCCGGACATCATCCTGGCCGATGAGCCCAGTGGAAACCTCGATTCAGAGACGGCAGACACCTTGCACCAGCTTTTCTTTAAGCTGCGGGACGAGTTTGGACAAACCTTTGTGATTGTCACCCACAATGAGGAACTGGCCGCCATGGCAGACCGCAAGCTCACCATGGTAGACGGTTTGATAACGGCCTGACCATGGTTCGAGACGTCTTCCATTTCCTGAAGAAGCCCGTGTATAAGGAAGATCCTAAGCACGATCTCGGTCACCGTTTCCGGGTCTTTTACCAGCTGTTGTTCCTTGCGGTGTTGTTCAGCCTGGGCCTTGGGATGGCCCTGGGGATGCTTCAGGACCTCTTTCAGCTCGATCTTGGGAAACACGCCATGGACCTGTTCCTGGAACGTTTCCCCCTGCCCGTGGTATTTCTGGCTGCCGTTATACTCGCCCCCATACTGGAAGAACTGCTTTTCAGGGGGCCCCTTGTGTTTTTTCGCGACAGCCGGTATTTTGGCCCCCTGTTTTACATAAGTACGCTGATATTCGGCTTTTACCACATCACCAACTTCGAAATGAGCAGGGAAGTCCTCTGGCTCTCGCCCCTGCTGGTCACCCCACAGCTCTGCACCGGGATCCTGCTCGGCTACACCCGTGTCCGCCTGGGCCTTGGGTGGGCCATCCTGCTGCACGCGGCCTATAACCTGGTCCTTATCGGGCCGCTGCTCTTGCTGGAATACCTTAATACCCCGGTGCTATGACGGCTGGAGAACTCAAAGACTTTATGGATGCCAAAGTCCTGGAATACCACCACCCCAAATTCCTGGAGGATGATCCGTTGCAGGTGCCACACCTGTTCACCCGTAAAGCAGATATCGAAATCAGCGGCTTCCTCACCGCGACCATCGCCTGGGGGAACCGCAAAAGCATCATCCGAAACGCCAGGCGGATGATGGAGCTCATGGACATGGCACCCTATGAATTTGTCATGCGGCACGGGGCGGCCGATCTCACTCCTTTCACATCTTTCGCGCATCGGACCTTCAACGGTACAGACCTGGCCTACTTCATCACCGGGCTCCGACATATCTACCACCAGTATGGAGGCCTGGAGGCGGTCATTTCAGCTCATGCCTCGGCAACCTCCACCCAGCCCGGCATCAGTGCACTGAAGGCTAAATTCTTCGAATTGCCGCACCCCAAAAGATCCCGAAAACATATTTCGGACCCGGATAGCGGCTCAGCAGCCAAACGCCTGAACATGTTCCTGAGATGGATGGTCCGCGAAGGGGGGCTTGGGGTCGACTTTGGCTTGTGGAAGACGCTGCGCCCGGCCCAACTCTCCTGCCCCCTGGACGTACACTCGGGCAACGTAGCGCGTAAACTTGGGCTGCTCACCCGCCGGCAGAACGATGCCAAAGCCGTGGCAGAACTCGATGCCAGGCTCCGGCAATGGGACCCGGGTGACCCGGTAAAATATGACTTCGCGCTCTTTGGCCTGGGCGTTTTTGAAAAATGGTCCTGATTGTATTGGTTATTTTACGTTTCCTGCATAAACCGATAGTACTTTTAAGAACAATACCGGTTACCTGCTCATGGGGGTGTATGGGGGCTATGACTACTGGAATATGGCCGGATTCCCAAAATTCATCCTGCAGCATTTCGAGGCCGAAGGCATTTACAGGGTACTGCTTAACGGCCCGGAGGTAAAACCTGAACACCTGCCGGCAATCAAGCGTTTCTTTATAGCGGGATAAGCAGCTGAAATCCCTAGGCAACGGGTAAAGCGGGCCAACGTTTGGCACGCCCACCTCATCGATGGCTTTATGGAAGCGGTAACCCCCAACAGGGCGGGGTTTATCCGCCTTTTCGGCTCCGGAGCAGAAGGGCTGCAGTGGCTGTTGGGCAATGAGGAAAAAACCCGCATCCCCCTGCGCCCTCCCGGCTGAAAACCATCCAGGAGCAGCCAAGGGCTTCCACTTTTGAATAAGGTTTTTAACTATGCTATAAACAATTTTTTATTTTATTATTTATATAGTACTATATTAGGTCAAAATCAATGTTTTTGTTATCTATTATACATAATAAGTGATTATTCACTAATTATTTAACATATCTCAAGAAGTTATTTTGCCCACGATTTTGTAACTTCATTACTCCCCCCGCAACAACAACCTTTCCAATTTTTTAGTAGCCCTTACATGATAAAGTCGCATCGGTTTTATGAAAAGCAGGCATGTCATAGAAGAAAGGAAAAACCATCTGCTGATGCGGATAACGGGACCCTATGATTATTGGGAATTCATACGCTACCCCGATATCATCCGCCAGCAATGCGAAGCTACCGGGATCTACCGGATCGTGGTAGACCTGAAGGGGGTTACGCAGTATGAATCCTCTACCCCCGAGCTGTTTTTCCTGGGCGAAAAACTGGCCGATAAACTAAGGCATCGCATAAAAATAGCCCTGGTGTGGAATACCGTTGAGCAGGGGGAATTTCTGCAAAACGTGGCGACAAACAGGGCGGCGAGCATGAAAATTTTTAACACGGTGGAGCGGGCCACCAAGTGGTTGCTCTTTGACCATGAAGATGAGCCGTCCGGATTTTTCCGCTATTGAGGGGTAGTCTCCTCATAAGGGCGCAATTTCCGTATCGGGCAGGTTCCCATAAAGGCCCCTTAAGGAGAGTTTTTTAAGATTAGGTAAGGTTCAGGGCGTCATAAGGCTGGTTTCTGGTATACCCGTAAAAAGCCTGGGGTGGCCTTGGAGAAAACCAATGGTGGGGGTTAAACGAGGCCCATATCCCCCAGGTCCAGCGCTATTTTAGAACTTCCTTCCGCCACAGACCTGTAGATGGCTTCCACGATGATCATATCCCTTTTGCCCATTTCACCCGGTGCCCTGTTGGGGGTCCCAAAAAGGATATGGCTGGCAAAATCGTCCATTTGCAATTTTTGCTGGCGTTCATGGGGGAATTGCAGGGGCCCCAGGGAAGTCCGCCCGTGGAGGGGGCCATAATTGTTGGCAGGCTGCAATTCAAACCACCCTTCGTCGCAGGAGGCATAGAGGCGGTTGGCATTGGCGTTGTGGGAGGTCATCATCTGCCCTACGGTACCCCCAGGAAATTCAAATTGTGCCGTAATGGTCTCATCGGTTTGCCTGAAGTATTCGGGCCGGGTACTAAACTCCTGTGCCCTTACCGATATGGGGTTCTTCCCGCAACCGTAGATCAGGCTCTGTATGGAATAGACCCCCATGTTCATCAGGGCCCCGCCCCCGGACAGCTTGATATCCAACCGCCACTGGTCTGGGTTACCGCCCGAAATATAGGCCGCGTCTGCAGACACATAGCGCACTTCTCCAAAGGTCTTTTCCTTTACGATACGCTTGACTTCCCGGGTATAGGGCTCTGAATGCAGGCGGTAGCCCACAGCCAGTTTTACCCCCGCCGCTTCGCAGGCGGCCATGATGGCCTCGCATTCAGCCACACTGATGGCCATGGGTTTTTCACAGATCACATGCTTGCCGGCCCTGGCAGCCCTGATGCCATACTCGGCGTGCATGCTGTTGGGCAGCACCACATAGACAATGTCAATGGCATCGTCCCCAGCAATGGAATCAAAATTTTCATAGTTGTAAATATGCGCCTCCGGGATGCCGTACTTCTGTGCCCAGGTATGTTCCTTGGCGGCGGTTCCGGTGACGATCCCGGCCAGGTGGCAGTACCGGGTCTCCTGCAGCGCCGGGGCCAGCTGATAGGTGCTGTAGCCCCCCAGCCCCACC
>LXTR01000031.1 GCA_001683825.1 Flavobacteriaceae bacterium CP2B
AATCTGAATAATAAAAGAGTTGAGGAGAATTAATTATAATGATTTTATTAGAATTAATACAAGGCAAGGAAAAGCATACAATAGGACTCTTCAATAATGAAGAGTGTATAAAAAAATTTATAGATAAAATCCCATTCGTTACCAAAACGAGCTATACAATAGATAATCACAACTACACAGAGTATGTTCTTCTCTATTCTCAAATCCCTGAATATTACGAAGTGAATTATAAAGAATTTATATTTATTTTGAGCAAATATATGTTTTCTAGAAATGAGAAAATATATATTTCTTGGAATTTTATTCATTATTGGGACGAAAAGTGGAATTTAAATAAAAAAAAACATTTTAGTTGAAGGAGACACTAAAATAGATGCATATTTAATACCAAATAAAATGGTTAAGCAATATATTGAAGATCGTGAGAAATTAGCTTTAGAAATCCAAAAATATTATAATTCATTAGGACTGAAATCTAAAAGATGTTTTTTGGGTTCTGAAGATGGCGAAGCAGTAGTCGGAATAGATAAAGAAGGAGAATTAATAAAATTAATCCATTTGGACCCTGAGACAATCGAGGGTATGCAAAATAATAAAAATCTAACAACTTTTTTTCGGAAATTTCATGAAATTATTGTATAGAAGTTTAGGGTGAACAGCTTAGTACACAGTATGTTATAGACTTTTAAGAATAATAGAAAGGTTCTAACTCCCTTTAAAACAAAAAATCTCTTGGTCTATGAAGTAAAACCCAAAAACGGGACGCATATCAAAATACCTAAACCATCTGTTTCCTATATTCTTTAAGGGATAGGTGGTTTGATTTTTTTGAATTCGCACAGTTGTGTCAGATACTTTTGTTATCTTTTGTAAATAAAAAGATTTGCTTTTTCTTTGGCATACGCTTGAATTCCTTCGCAATATAAAATACTTCCTTAATCTGAGTGACGGATGACATTTTCTACTTTTCGGCCTCTTCCTGCTCGTTTTAACTTCCTCAAATCTAATGTCAAAGTTTGTAATTCACTGATGATATAACTAATGATTTCACGATTAGAAGCATCTATAATCGTTGATAAATACAACGTAAGCTCTCCAAATAATAGATACGTGACATCTGTAACTCCCTTTTCGGTTGGGATTGCCACTTCAAATTGGCATTCTAATTGATGCGAAACTAGAACAGGTTCCATATCTTAATTTATATCTAAAACAGACCTTCTCTTCTGTATCGTCTTTAGGACGTTCTGTTGTCTGTAACCAACGATAAAATGTGGAACGTGGTAATTCTAATATTTTACTCAGTTCTTGTATGGTTAATTTTGTTATTTAGCGCTTATTTTCTAATCATAACTGTTCCAATTCACTTAGCTCTTTTGGCTTTTCCCATAAAAGTATTGTTTTCCTACAGTTTGTTGAAGACGGTACGTTTAATCTATTCAGCACCATTTCATTCATGGTTTAATTTGGGGAACATTTTTAATTCTGTTTTTTCTAAAATAAGGAAATTATAATGACCATCCTGTTTCATTTTCATCGCTTTTCACTTTATTTCTTCTAGATAATGCACCCTTGTCTTCAAACGAAAAACACCTCCATTAAATCCACATACTAAGTGAACTGACCCACGAATTTGGTACATAAAAAAAACACCTATGCTACCTGTTTCTTGTATTCTATAGGAGACAGGTAGTTTAACTTTTCTTGAATACGTTCCGTATTATAATACTCAATGTAATCGTGAATGAGTTGTTTGAGAGTAGAAGTTGAATGTATTTGTTTTTCTTGGGAATAAAACAATTCAGATTTCAATGAGGAATGAAAAGATTCTATTACGGCATTATCATGACAATTTCCTTTACGGGACATACTTGTGGTAATGCCATTTTTTT
>LXTR01000035.1 GCA_001683825.1 Flavobacteriaceae bacterium CP2B
GTCTTGCTCGACATCGAAGGAGGGGGGCATACCTGGGCCGGGGGGTGGCAATACCTCAACAAACGCTGGATTGGAAGAACCTGCCGGGATATAAATGCCTGCCGGGTCATCTGGGACTTTTTTAAGGTCCACGCCCGTTGAGGTAGCGTGGGCAAAGCCCGCGGCACGGATGGGGTTAAATTTCCCTTCCGTATTGGTTCCTTCGAAAAGTAGCCCTATTTTTCTGCTTTGAAGAAATCAACCAAAGCGCTTATGAAATCCTTTTTAATCCTTTGCCTGCTCTTGCTTGCCGGTGGCCCGTTTACACGGGCGCAAAAACCGGATAAGGAAAAAATCATACGCCTTTCCAGGGAGTATTTCCCAAAGGCCATTACGGAGTACCGGGAATTCTTATCCCTGCCCAACAACGGCGGTATCCCGGAACATCGCGACCTGAATGTCCAATGGTGCCTGAACAGGTTTGAGGCGCTGGGCTTTACCACCCGGATCCTGGAATCGGACGGGATCCCCCATGTGCTGGCGGAGAAAATTGTAGACCCCCGGGCCAAAACGGTATTGTTCTATATGCAGATCGATGGACAGCCGGTAGACACGGCAGCCTGGCACCAGGAATCGCCTTATCTCCCCGTACTCAAAAAGCAGGTAGGCGGGCAATGGCAGCAGGTAGGCTGGGAGGTCCTGGAAGCGGTCTTCAACCCGGAGCTCCGGGTATTTGCCCGTTCGGCCTCTGATTCCAAAGGCCCGTCCATGTCCCTGATCTCGGCCCTGCAGATCCTGGAAGACCAGTCCCTATCTCCGGCATACAACCTGAAACTGCTTATGGATTTCCAGGAGGAACTGAGTTCCCCTACCCTGCCACCCCTGGTCAGGGCCCGGCCGGCACTTTTTTCGGCAGACCGGATGATTATCATGGACGGTACCCGCCACCTGTCTAACCTTCCTACCCTGGCTTATGGGGGGAGGGGGATCGCAGACCTGACCCTCACAGTCTATGGGGCTACCCGTAACCTGCATAGCGGGCAGTATGGAAATTTTGCCCCAAACCCGGTATTCAAGTTGGCCAGGTTGTTGGGCGGGATGAAGGACGAATACGGCCGTGTGACCATCCCCGGCTTTTATGAGGGGGTGCAGATCACCGAAACTGACCGGCAGGCATTTGCCCTGGTGCCGGAGGATAAGGCGGCCATTGAAAAAAGCCTGGGTATTGCCGAAGCCGAAAGGGTAGGGGAATCTTACCAGGAAGCCATGCAATACCCATCCCTGAATGTGAGGGGGCTGCGGGCGGCCTGGGTAGGCGATGAGGTGCGTACCATTATCCCCTCTGAAGCCATCGCGGAGATGGATATCCGCCTGGTGCCCGAAACCGATGGTATGCGACAGGTACAACTGGTTCGACAATATATCGAAACCATGGGATTCCATATCACAGACACGCTTCCCACGGAGGATGAAAGGGCTGAATACCCCAACCTGTTGCGGTTCCGTTACGAACTGGGCTCATTGCCCTTCCGCTCCGATATGCATTCAGACCTGGGGAGGTGGCTCCGCACCTCCCTGGAGCGCGTTTTTGGGGACCGGTATGTCGAACTCCGAATGAATGGGGGGTCGCAGCCCATCGCGCCTTTTATTACCACCCTGGGCATCCCTGCGGTGTCTGTGCGTATCCCCAACCCCGACAACAATATCCACGCCCCCAATGAAAACCTGCGTATGGGGAATTTCCTGGAAGGCATACAGGGCTGCTTGTCGATACTAACCCAACCCCTGGAAGAATGAGGTTGCTTCCCCGTATAACCGTATTGGAAGAAACCAGGCTGGTCGGGATGCGAAGGAAGATGTCCTTTGCCAGGGACGAAACAGCGGCGCTCTGGAGGGCATTCATGCCCAGGCGGGGGGAAATTGTAAACCCTGCGTCTTCCGATTGGTACTCCGTCCAGGTCTATGGCAGCGATTTTGATTTCGGGCCCCAATCGGTATTTGAAAAATGGGCGCTGCAACCCGTGCATGATTTCGCGCAGGTGCCCGGGGGCATGGAACCCTTCCTCCTCAAAGGCGGACGCTATGCGGTTTTTGCGTATAAAGGCCGGGGCGGAGACCCCGCGGTATTTAAGTATATTTTTACGGAATGGTTGCCGGCTTCGGGCTTCTCCCTGGACGACCGTCCCCATTTTGAGGTGCTAGGCAAGGCTTACAAAAACCAGGACCCCGCTTCCGAAGAGGAAATTTGGATTCCGATCCGGCAAGGAAAAGGGATCCCCGGGGAACACTGAAATTTTTACGGGAAGATTGCTGATTGGAATGTGTGCTGACAAGTGAAATTTAGTACATTTAACCCACTCTAACAGAACCTCCGCCCAGGGGTATATCCTTGCCTGGAGACGGAAAGCATAATCTCGCAAACCACAACTTATGAAGTACTACCAAAACAGGCTACTGGGAATTGTCCTATTAATGGTACCCTTCCTGAACCAAGCGCAGGAAACCAAAGACAGCCTGAAACCGATCCCAGAACCAAAAACATTTGTTACCAGCCACCAGCTTTCCGTCGGGGGTAAATCCATCAACTACAAGGCCACGGCTGCCGAGACCTATCTCAGGAATGACGAAGGCGAGCCTGTGGCTTCTTTCTGGTCTGTCGCCTATACGGTCGATGGGGGCGAACCGTCTAAACGCCCGGTGACTTTTGTCTTTAACGGCGGCCCGGGTTCGGCCTCCGTCTGGCTGCACCTGGGCCTGCTGGGCCCCCAAAGGGTCCGCGTTCCCTCAGAGGCCGACAAAGACGATGGTGCCGCACCGTACCTACTGGAAAAAAATGGCAACAGCCTGCTGGACATTACGGACCTGGTCTTTATTGACCCTATTGGTACCGGCTATAGCCGTGTCATTGGAAAAGGAAAAGAGAAAGACTACTGGGGGCTCATGGAGGATGCAAGCTCTGTCGCCCAGTTTATGCGGAGCTGGGTTACGGACCATAACCGCTGGTTTTCACCAAAGTATATCGTCGGGGAGAGTTTTGGTACCACCCGTGCCGCCGCAGTGGCCAATACCCTGGAAGAATCCGGTCAGGATATGGCCCTCAACGGCCTCATCCTGATTTCCCAGGCGCTAGACTATGCCGGTTCTACCTCGGCACATAACAACATTACCTCCTACCTTACCTACCTGCCCAGCATGGCCGCCACTGCCTGGTACCATAAGAAAGCCGGGCAAGGGAAGTCACTGGAGGCTTTTGTTCAGGAATGCCGGGACTTTACCTACAGCCAGTACGCCCAGGCGCTGTATAAAGGCAGTTGGTTGAGCGATTCGGAAAAGGAGGAAATTGCCGGGAAGCTATCCTATTTTATCGGCTTGCCGTCAGAATATATCCTAAGGGCCAATCTCAGGGTGCTGGTGCCCCGTTTCCAAAAACAATTGCTGGCGGACCGGGGCCTGGCCATCGGCAGGCTGGACGGGAGGTTTATGGGGGATGAAGCGGACGATACCGCAGACCACCCCCATTTGGGCGATCCGGCTTCCTACCAGATCAGCTCTGCCTATACCGCTGCCCTGAACCATTATTTTGCGAACAGCCTGAAGGTTCAAATGGACCGGCCCTACCTCACTTCCAATGGCCGGCTTGACAAGGTTTGGCGTTGGAGGCCTGTACCTGACGGGCGGTATTGGGAGCCTTCCTACGTGAACACCGCGCCAATGCTGGGTGAAACCATGCGGAGGAATACAGACATGAAAGTCATGGTGGCCAGCGGTTATTACGACCTTATCTGCCCTTTTTTCGATACGGAGTACACCATGGCCCGCAATGGGATTGTCAAAGAACGGGTACGCCTAACCTATTATGAGGCCGGGCATATGATGTACACGCACGAGCCTGACTTCCTGAAACTGTGCCAGGATATCCGGCAATTCCTGCAATAAGGATGGCCAGCAATACCTGAATTGCAAGGTCTATCCCCCGGGTACGACCAAGGACGTTGGATCTATGATCGCATAAACTTCCAGGGGATGAATTCTAAAATCATCATGGGCCTGAGTGCCCTGGTCATGGGATTGACCGGTATTGTGTTAACTTTTTTTCCGGAGCATGTTGCCGGGGGGCTCGCACTGGGAACGGACAGGACACCGGCCCTGCTCATACAAGCTATGGGAGGGCTTTATTTTGGCTTTGGGATGCTCAATTGGATGTCCAGGGCATCGCTGATTGGCGGTATCTACAACCGACCGGTGGCCATCGCGAATTTCAGTCACTTTTTCGTATCGGGGATCGCCCTGATCAAAGGGGTTACAGCTACTTCCCCGCTGCCAGGGTTGGTGTGGGGTGCCGCCTTGGTCTACCTGGCCTTTTCGGTACTCTTTGGCGGTATCCTCTTCAGGGACCCCCTTGGCCAGGATAGGGCCACATAGGCAAAAAGCACAAAGTTTTTGATTCCTGCCACCCCCTGTGGCCTACCCGCCTACGCGTTCGCCAAGGGTATCCCACCAGAATTTTTTTAGCAGTAATATGCTGATGGCCAGGACTCCCAGGGTGATAAACACAGGGGCTCCCTTCCTGAAAACCAGGTAGATGGGCAGAATGACCAGGCAGGTTTGGGCAGTAATCCCTATGAGCACATTGAACATGTCTCTCCCGAAATGTGCATTGGGCTTGATCGAAGGGTCCTCTTTTGCCAATTCCTGATAAACAGGCTTCCAATAACCCCAGGGCCGCACGTTCCGGTAAAATTCCTTTAAAACTTCGATTTCCGTGGGCGGCCTGGAATAGGTGCCCAGGATGCAACCCAGGAAGGAGCTCAGCAGCAATACCGGGAAATAATACAGGTCCAGGGTATCCGGCAGCAGCAGGGGTAGGACCAGGGCCGGGACCATGCCTGCCAGCATGCCCCAGTAAAAACCGGTGCCGTTAAAACGCCACCAATGCCATTTAAGCACGTTAGCCATAACATAACTGCCGAAGAGGGCAGATACCAGCCACTGCAAAACGGAATTTACATTTTCGACGAAGAAGCCCAGGCCGATGCCCAGGGCCACTACCAGCAGGCCCGAACCGTAGGTCATGAATTTCACGGTTTTGCGTTTCACCCGGGTCGGATTCAGGTTGAGGTAGATATCGTTGATCAGATAGGCCTGGGCCGCATTCAACGTACCGGCGAAGGTGCTCATGAAGGCTGCCAGTAACCCGGCCACGAGGAGCCCCATCAGGCCTGTAGGGGCAAATTCACGGATGGCGGATGGCAGGATCAGTTCAAAATCAATGGTACCGGCAGCGGTCATCAGGTCGATTTTGTCATAGTATACCAGGGCCAGCGCAGCAAAACCGGCGATCATCAGGTATCGTACGGGCATGAGCACCACGGATACAAACCCACTCATTTTGGAAGCCTCCTCCGGGGAGCGGGTCGACAGGATTTTTTGCATATCGTAGTTGGGTGCAGGCCCGGCAAGGCTTACCAAAATGCCCTTGAACACCATCATCATGAAAAAGATGGTAAAGAGCCCAAAACCATCCTCGCGTATCTTATCATTCACCTGTGGGATAATGCCCGACCAGTCAAGGTCCAATTCCCATCCAAAAAACGGGCTCGTCCAACCCTCGGGGACGTGCAGGGGGGCCTCACCCACCGCCACATAGCCCAAATACCCGATAAGGAGGGCAGAGAGGGTCATGATCGCAAATTGAAGGATGTCAGCCCATACGATGCCCGACATCCCTCCGAGCAGGGCATAAAAGGCGGCAAACAGCGTAAAGACAATCCCGTAAAAGTGGGGGACATATTGCGGGTATACCTGAAACGGGACATAGGCACTTACCATTTCCCAGGGGATAAAGATCTCCACGAACTTCCCAATACCTATGAAACCATAGGCCAGGAACCCCAGGCAACTCAATAATGCAAAGGCCACCACAATATTATGGGCCCTCCGGGCACCGGCCTTGTATCCAAATCGCGTACGGATCCATTCAGCACCTGTGGTAACGTTGGAACGCCTCAGCCATTTGGAAAGGTACACCATCGCAAAAACCTGGTTAAAAATGGGCCAAAGCCAGGGGATCCAGGCACTTTTGAGACCATAGACAAAAAGGAGGGTGACCAGCCAGATGGTCCCCGAGATATCAAACATGCCCGAGGCGTTGGACAAACCCAGTTTGTACCAGGAAATAGCCTTGCCCCCGAGCAGGTAGTTGCCGGTACTTTTCTGGGCCGTTTTCCGCATACGGATCCCAATGAACACCGTAATGAGCAGGTAGCCCAGAATAAGGAGGATGTCGAGGGTTTTCAGCATGGGGTCAGTTCATGTTTCGGGATTCCGGTATTTGATGCCCTATAGTTTCTGTATACGCTTTTACAAATCGAATAAACCTGGCAGCCAAAGGCTTAACTGTGGGAAATAGGTGACCAGGAAGAGGGCAAACACCATGGCGATAAAAAGGGGGATCAACGGGCGGACCACCTTTTCGATGGTCGTCCGGGCGATACCCACCCCCACAAAAAGCACGGAACCCACAGGGGGGGTGCATAGGCCAATACACAGGTTGAGGATCATGATAATCCCAAAATGTACGGGGTCGAGCCCCAATTTCGTAATCACGGGCAGGAAGATAGGCGTAAAAATAAGAACTGCCGGGGTCATGTCCATAAAGATGCCCACACAGAGCAACAGCAGGTTGATCACCAACAGGATCACGATCTTGTTGTCGCTCAGCGACAATAAGGCCGAGCTTATATCCTGGGGGATGCTTTCAAAGGAAAGTGCCCATGACATGGCCATGGAAGTACCGATCAGCAGCATGACAACAGCCGTGGTGGCGGAGGAATCCAAAAGTATTTTCGGGAGGCTGCCCAGGTTGATCTCTCTGTAGATGAATCCGAGGACAAGGCTGTACAGTACCGCGATGGCCGAGGCCTCGGTGGCCGTAAAAATGCCGCTGACAATACCGCCGATCACCACCACCAGCATAAAAAGGCTGGGGACGGCCGAAACAAACGTTCTTAGGACCACTTTCAGGCGCGTGGGTTTCCCGATCCCGTAGCCTTTGCGTTTGGCCCAGAGGGCGGCGACCACCATCAGGAAGAAACCAGTGAGGATCCCCGGGATATACCCGGCCACAAAAAGGGCAGCGATAGAAGCCCCTCCGCTGGCCAGCGAATAAACGATCAGGATATTGCTGGGAGGGATGACCAGGCCGGTGGTGGCGGAAGTGATATTCACCGCCGCCCCAAATTCCCTCGAATAGCCCTCCTTTTCCATTTCGGGCCCCAGAATACTTCCCATGGCCGATGCTGAGGCCAGGGCCGAACCCGCGATGGCCCCCATCAGCATGGCCGAAATAATGTTGATCAGGGCCAACCCCCCGGGTAACGCGCCCACCAGTGATTTCGCGAAGGCGATCAACCGGTCCGCAATACCGCCTTTGTTCATCAATTCACCCGAGAGGATGAAAAACGGGATGGCCAGCAAGGCGAAACTATCCAAGCCGGTGCCGATACGCTGTGCCACCGTGGTCATAGCCGGCAGGGCGGGGATGCTTACCAGCATGGTAAGAAGGGCCGAGACGGCTATACTCCAGGCTACGGGGGTGCCGATGGCCAGGAGGCCAATGAAACTTAGGACGAGCACCAATACGGGGAGATATTCCATAATCCTATTCTTGAAGCATGTCAGAAAGTTTATAATAGATGATCAGGCCCCCACTCAAGGGGATGATCGCGTAGACCAGGGCCAGGGGGACCCTCAGGGCCGGGGAATACTGGTTGAGTACATAGGTTATATATACAAGGCGCGCCCCGCCCACGACCATGGCAGACAGGCAAAAAAGGACAATACAGATCCGCACGAGGAACCGCATCTTTTTCCGGGCCTTTTGCGGCAGGCGGGATGGAATGATATCTATCGCCACATGTCCGTTTTTGCCCGACACATACGCAGCTCCCAGGATACCTATCCAGATCATAAGATAGCGCGACAGTTCATCGGTAAAGGAACTGGGTGCCCCCAGGAAATAGCGGCTGAATACCTGCCAGAGCACATTCATTGCCATGACGCCCATAATGAGCGCCAGCAGGTTGCCCAGGATCCGGTCTATGGTCTTTCGTGCCTTCATTATCGGGTATTTTGTATTTGCCGGATCAGTGAAAAGAGCTCAGGATCCTCTTTGTAGGTGTCCAAAACGGTCTTCACTTTCTCCGCAAACAAGGTTTTCTCCGGCTTGATAATGGTAACCCCAGCCTCCTGGACCGCTGCCAGGGCTTCCTCTTCAGATGCCATCCAGAGCACCCGTTGGAACGCCACGGATTGTGTTACCGCTTTCCTGAGCCAGCCCTTTTCCTCCTCAGAGAGCCGGTCCCAAAAATGGGTGGAAGCCAGCAATACATCGGGCAGCACGGTATGCTCATCCAGGGTATAGTATTTGCACACTTCGTAATGCCTGGAAAGGTAGAAACTGGGAGGATTGTTTTCTGCCCCGTCTACCACCCCCTGTTGCAGGGAGGTATAGAGCTCCCCCCAGGAAATAGGGGTGGGGGAGCCTCCGAGTTGTTCCACCATATCCACCGCCGTTGCGCTTTCCATAACCCGTATTTTCAATCCCGTAAGGTCATCGGGTTGGTGGATGGGGGTTTGTTTGGTATAAAAGCTCCGGCTCCCGGCATCGTAATAGGCCAGGCCCTTCAACCAGTATTTTTTTCCGTCATCCAGGAGTTGCTGCCCGATGGGGCCATCGAGTACCTCAAAGGAATGTTGCCGGTCGCGGAACAGGAAGGGTAGCCCCAGTACTTTCATCTTAGGGGCAAAGTTTTCGAGGACCCCCACAGAAACCTTGGTCATATCCAGACTGCCAATCTGCAATAACTCCAGGCACTCCCTCTCGGTACCCAGTTGTTGGCTGGGATAAATTTTCAGGACCATCTGGCCCCCTGAGAGTTGTGCCAGGTCTTTCCCCATTTTTACCATGGCCTTGTGTACAGAGTGGTTGACATCCAGGCCATGCCCCAATTTGATGACCCTTTTGCCACTTTTTTCGGAACAGCCCAACGCCAATATCAGGGCAAGGGTAAGTATGCAATATCCGATTCGGTTCTTCACAGGTAGGGATATGGTTGTTTTCAGTTTTGCGGCGGCCTGGCCACTTCTTTATTTTGATCTGCCCCGGTGCAATGCACAGAGGGGTGGCCCCTGGCCAATACCCCTTTTAGCGGGAGGCAAAAAACTTCCTAAATCTAACAGAAAATTTCTAGAATACAGTACCTGCCCTGAATTCAGTTGCCGGGAGTAGTATCCCGGCGCTGGGCTTCTTTTGTCTCAAGTCGCTTGAAAATCGTGTGGTAGGTATACTGGTCCCCGGAGTTCAACCGGCTTAATTCACTCCATTCCAGGGGGGTGGCTACCCCGGCGTTGTGGTTGGGCCTGAGCGAATAGGGGCAGACCCCCGTTTGGGCGTAGGCATTGCGCAGGAGGTCCAGAAAGATTTTATTACCCCTTTTCTTTTTCCGAATTTCCAAAGTGAAGAGGTCCGGGTGTTTTTCCACCAGTACTTCGGCCCACGCCCTTATCCGGGCCCGTACCTCGTCAAAGGGTCGTTCGGGGCATATGGGATAATACAGGTGTACCCCCTTTTTTCCCGTGGTCATCAACCGGGCATCTATGTCCTTCCCTGCAAGCATTTCCCTGACCAGCAAGGCACCACGTTTCAAGGTATCAAAGTCGCCGTTGGAGGGGTCCAGGTCAAAAATAACTTTGTCGGGATATTCCAGGGCCCCCTTGCGGCTCAACCAGGTGTGGAAGGTGACAACCGACAGGTTAACCAGGTATAGCAGGCTTTTTTTATGGTTTACCAGAATTTCCACGGCACTTCCTGCCTTGGTTTTTACCGGGATACGATCTATGAAATCGGGAAAGTAATCCTGGGCGTGTTTCTGGAAAAATCCGGGGTGGTCAATGCCTTTTGGGAAGCGTTGGAGGCTTACCGGGCGGTCTTTGAGGTAGGGTAGCATATAGATTGCAATGCGGTCGTAATACCGGGCCAGGCCGCCTTTGGTGATGCGTGCCCCCGGAAAAACCAGGGCATCGGGATGGGTGATTTCTATGCCTTCAATTTTCATTTCCCGGTATGCTTTACAATCCTTTCCCAGGGTGGCTACAGAGAAACCAAGTGGCTCCTGCAGGAAGGTTGGCGGTACTCGTATCGGCTCCCTAAGCTACAACATAAAAGGTTGGATAGCGCAGGTATTTTAATAGGCCTTCATAAAATCTTCCCCCAGGACTTTGGCGAGGTAGCCTAAAAGTACCTCGGCGTGCTTTGGGTTGAATACCATGGGGGGCTTTATCTTGAGTACGTTGTGGTCCGGTCCGTCAGTACTCATCAGGATACCATAGGCTTTCATACGGTTGGCCAGGTAGCTGGCATGCCTGCCCAGGGGTTGCAGGGAGTCGTTGACCAGTTCAATACCCAGGAAAAGGCCCTGCCCGCGTACATCCCCGATAATGGGGTGTGTTTTGGACAATTCTTTCAATCCTTTTTTAAGGTAGTCTCCGGTTTTCAGGGCATTTTCCTGTAGCTTTTCACGTTTTACCGTCTGCAATACCGCTGTCCCGATGGCACAGGAAACTGGGTTACCCCCGAAGGTATTGAAATACTCCATCCCATTGGCAAACTTTTCGGCTACCTCCTTTGTGCAGGCTACGGCTGCCAGCGGGTGGCCGTTACCCAGGGGTTTCCCGATGGTCACGATATCAGGCACCACCCCGTGCAACTGGAAACCCCAAAAGGCCTTGCCCACCCGGCCACAACCCACCTGTACCTCGTCGGCTATGCAGAGACCGCCTGCGGCCCGCACATGGGCATAGGCCTGGGGGAGAAAACCCTCGGGCAATTCAATCTGGCCGCCACAGCTGATGATGGACTCTACGATCAGGCCCCCGACACCCCTGCCTTTTTTATGGATACGCCCTAGCTGATTCTGTACTTCACCGGCGTATTTGGGCCCCGCATTCCTGCCCCGGTATTTGCCCCGGAAGGCATCGGGTAGCGGGAAGATATGGGTGTGCTCCGGGGCGCCCTGCCCCCCTTTGCCGTCAAATTTGTAGGAGCTGATGTCTACACACATAGTGGTGTTGCCGTGGTAGCCCACTTCCGAGGCGATGAAGTCGCGTTGCCCGGTAGCGGCCTTCACCATTCGAATGGCCAGTTCATTGGCTTCACTGCCCGAATTCACAAAGTGGAGGACCGAGAGTTCGGGGGGAAGGGTTTGCAGCAATGCTTCTGCCAACTGGCGGATATTGTCGTGCAGGTAGCGGGTATTGGTATTTAAGACCGCCATTTGCCGCTGCCCGGCCAGGACCACGGCCGGGTGTTCATGGCCAACATGGGCCACGTTGTTCACCGTATCCAGGTATTTACGGCCGTTTTCGTCTATCAGGTAAGCCCCCGACCCCCGTACGATTTTTATGGGGGTCTTGTATTGCAGGCTCAGGCTTTTGCCCAGGTGCTCCTTCCTGAAAGACAGCAGGTTTTCATTGTCCTGGGGGGTGTTGGGGTGTAGGGCGGGCAGTTTAAATAAAAGGTTAGGGTCCGGGCAGATGCCTTTCCATACCCTTGCCTGGCTGTGGTACGCCACTCCTGGGTAATCAGCCTGATAATCAAAAAGGGATAACATCAACTGGAAGTGCAGGTGCGGCGCCCAGTTCCCGTTTTCGGGATAATTGCCCAGTTGTCCTACGCAATCCCCGGCTTTCAAAAAATCTCCCGGGCGATGTGCCGTGGCACTGGACACGGATAAGTGCCCGTACAGGCTGAAAAACGTGAGCGACCCTTCCCGGTGTTTCAATACGACCAGGCCACCGTATTCCTTATCCCCCGCGTCGTTGACCGCTATGACCACCTCTCCGTCCAACATGGTATGCACGGGGGTGCTTTGTGGGAGCCAGAAATCGACCCCCAGGTGGATGGTCCGGCTTTCGGGTCCGTTGTTGCCTGTTTTCCCGTATTCCCCGGAGGTGTAAAGCGGGCGTGCTTCCAGGTAGCCGCCTGCCGGGATTTTGTGGGGATGCTGCTTTTGAAGGGCCTCGATCCTGAACTGGAAGAGGTCGAGGTTGTTGAACTCCTGTTCATGTCCCGCAAAAAGGCTACCCACGCTCAGGTCCAGGGGGAAGGTATCCGTACGCGCGATTGTGGGAAATACCTGTGCCAGGGAAAAGGAATGGCCCTTGGCCCAGGCCTCAAAAGCGCTTGCGTCCGGATGCGGATCATAGCCACAGGCGTGGCGGAAGGCGAAACGGGCAAAATCTGGGTGAACATCCCGCCATTTTCGGAGGACCTCCCAGGCCGGTTGTTCGCTTACCAGCAAATAGGTATTGCCGGGCTCGGCCTCCCGGTTGATGGCCGACTTGCTCACCGAGATGACCAGGCGCATGGCGATGGCCGGATATAAGTGGTCTAACTCTCTTTCCTCCAGGGGAAAGGCGGCATGGTACCCTTTGATTACCGGTAAAGCGGCCTGAAGTGGATCGGGCTGCCCCATGACGGCATAGGCGCAGGCCACGGCCAGGTCATTGATCACCTGGGTATACAGGGCATCGCCGTAATCGATCACTGCATTGACTTTCGGACGGACCAAATCATCGCTCACCAGGATGTTATGGTCATTGGCATCGTTGTGGACCACGGCCCTGCGCAACCGGGAATAGGCCGGTTGCAGGGAGGCAAATTGCTGTTGGTAGTGGCTGATGAGTTCCTTCCTATCGTCCTCGAAAAGGTGTAGGTATTCACGGGTCCACAACCCTTGTGCGATATCCCATGGGAATTCCCGTTCCGCCCTGGGGTGTGTAAAGCCCTGCAGCGCTTTGGTAAGTTTGCCGCATTGTACCCCCAGGTCGTGCCTCAGGGCATCCAGCTGGGGGTTTACCCGGTGCCAGGGCCTGCCCGGGATCCAGCTTACCAACCTAAGGTAACGAAGCCTGCCATGGGCATCGGTATGGGGCAGCAACTCTGGCCCTTTTAAAGAAGGAATGTTTCTGGGAATATTGAGATCTTTGCCATGCCTTCCTGCATAGGCGATTATTTTCTGCTGAAACTCCAGATAGTCCACATCGGCACCCGGACGGGAAATTTTGAGGATATAGGCTTCGTTTTCAGAAACGGTGATCTTATAATTAATGTCGATTTCCCCGGGTAGGGGGCTGGCCGCCCCCGCCACTCCAAATACATCGGCAGCCAGCTGTGCAGCCTCGGACACCGGCAGCCTCAGATTCTCATAGTCTACGCGCATACGCCTGGAAGGTTAAAAGGTTACTCCATCGGGCAGCAATTTGCCCTTTAGACCGGACCAAGATACCGATAAATTACGAGTGGAAATGGTGCCCTGCATTTTTGGGATCGGGCTGTTTTTGTATTTTGCGCGGTATGAAAGTAACTGTATTCAGCACACACAAATTTGACAGGCCCTCCCTGGAAGACGCCAACCAGGGGCGGCATGCCATGAATTACCTGGAGGTCCGCCTTACCGAAGATACCGTTGCCCTGGCCAAGGGCTCGGGGGCCATCGCCCTTTTTACCATGGATGATGCTTCGGCACCCGTATTGGAAGCCTTGCATTCTTTTGGGGTAAAATACATCGCGCTCAGGTCAGCCGGGTTCAACCACGTAGATTTAAAAAAGGCGAAAGCGCTTGGCATAAAAGTCGCCAGGGTACCGGCGTATTCCCCCTATGCCGTGGCCGAGCATACCATGGCCCTGATCCTGGCCCTGAACCGCAAGATACACCGGGCCCATAACCGGGTACGCGAGATGAACTTTTCGTTGAACGGGCTTACCGGATTTGACCTCCACGGAAAAACAGCCGGGGTGGTCGGCAGCGGGAAGATAGGTGCTATCCTCATTAAGATCCTGCACGGTTTCGGCTGTGATATCCTGGCTTATGACCGCTACGAAGACCCGGAACTGGTACAGAAGTACGGGGTGCGATTTACCGATTGCGACACGGTTTGTACCCATTCCGATATCGTCAGCCTGCATGTACCCCTCACCCCGGACACCCGCCACATGATTGACGCGGGTATGATCGGCAGGATGAAGAAAGGCGCCATGCTGATCAACACCAGCCGGGGAGGCCTGGTAGATACCAAAGCGGTGATTGAAGGACTTAAAACGGGGCAGATTGGCTACTTTGGAATGGATGTATATGAAGAGGAAGACGGGCTCTTTTTTGAAGACCATTCGGATACGATTGTGCAAGACGATATCATAAGCCGCCTGATGACGTTCAACAACGTGCTGATTACCAGCCACCAGGCATTTTTAACCCATACCGCCCTGAAAAATATCGCCGAAACCACCCTATACAACCTGGACTGTTTTGAAACGGGGAAGGTTTCCGGGAACGAGGTGTTGGTGGAATAAATGCAACGGCCGGCCTGCGGGTCGGCCCGGCCAGGCCGGAGTTCGACTGGGGCAGTATTAGGGGCTGCGGCACGATGGTGGAATTGGATAGGTTCGCACCAGTTGCCCCTTTAGGCAGCCCGACGCGGATTTTGGATTTACAACCCGGGGGAGCTCCCCCGGGTCTCATGATGATATACCAGGGGTTAACCGTTATATGCCTTGAAAATGGTAGCGGCAATATGGCCTCCAAACCCAAAGGTGTTGTTCAGGGCATAGGTGACCGTTCTTTTTTGTGCCTGTTGCAGCGTTAAATTAAACTTCCCTGCAAATTCAGGCTCCACCTCGGTGGTGTTGATCGTTGGCGGTATCAGGCTTTCTTCTATGGATTTGATGCTAACGATAGCTTCAATAGCCCCTGCGGCCCCCAACAAGTGACCGGTCATGGATTTCGTCGCGCTGATGTTCAGGTCGTCCCGATCCCCGAACACCCGCTCGATGGCCTTAAGCTCACTTTCGTCCCCCATGGGGGTCGACGTGGCGTGCGCATTCACATAATCGATTTTTTCGGATGTGATCCCCGCATCATCCAGGGCCTCCAGCATCCCTAAATAGGCTCCTTCGCCTTCAGGATGGGTACCTGTTAAGTGGTAGGCATCAGCGGCCATTCCCGTTCCGACAATTTCGGCGATGATATGGGCCTTTCGTTTCAGGGCAGACTCCAGGCTTTCCAACACCAATGCCCCGGCCCCTTCTCCCATGACAAAACCATCGCGTTTTACATCGAAGGGCCTTGAGGCCGCTTGTGGGTCTTCATTGTGGGTAGAAAGCGCCCTGGAGGCGTTAAACCCGCCGACGCCACTTTCGTTGATCGGGGCCTCGGAACCGCCCGTGATTATGATGTCTGCCTTTCCTAAACGGATGTAGTTGCAGGCGTCTATGATCGCATTGTTGGAGGAGGCACAGGCCGAAATAGTCGAAAAGTTCAATCCCCTCAAGCCATGGCGGATAGAGATTATCCCGGAAGGGATGTCCGCGATTATTTTGGGGATAAAATAGGGGTTGAACCTCGGCTTCCGGGCTCCCTGTACAAATTCTTCCACCTGTTCCTGGAAGGTCAGGATCCCCCCGTTGCCGGAACCCCAAATAACCCCTATCCTGTTGCGATTCAGCTGGTCAAAATCTAGGCCGGCATTGGCGATGGCCTCATCCGAGGCGGCAACCGCATATTGGGTAAACAGGTCGTACTTCCGTGCATCCCGACGCTCAAAATAGTCATTGGGCTCAAAATCCTTTACCTCGGCCGCAAATTTCGTTTTAAAGTAGGTCGTATCAAACTTGGTGATGGGCCCAACCCCACTTTTTCCGGCAACCAGGTTTTTCCAGAATTCGTCTACTGAATTTCCAAGGGGGCTGATGGCTCCCATTCCCGTAATCACGACTCTTTTTAAATCTTTCGTCATATTTTCCGTATTGATCTATAAATATTTCCTTCGGTATCAGGGCTTAGTCGCCATAAGTATAGTCCAAACAACAACACCGGCAAAAATTTTTGGTGTTGATTACTGCGCGATACACCCATTCCAACGCAATTCCCTGCCTGTATAGATCTTTTAGGCAGGGTTGTAGCGTATTTTTTTTATTTTGGGAATACAGCTTCTTTCCCCTGACAATCCCGGGCAAAAGTACCCTGTATTCGCGTTGAATCTACTATTTGTTCTTATTTTTGTCTTAGGCGGAGGTTAATTCCTGCCTGCCATTACCCCGCCGTCTACATCCCATACGGCCCCTGTAACCCAGGAGGCGCGCTCCGACAACAGGAATACTACCGTATCGGCAATGTCCTGGGCCGTCCCATTTTTGCCGAGGGGATGAAAGTTATGGAAGCCTTCAAGTGCTTGCTCGGCTTCTTCTTCCCCACCAAAAACACTATGGTAAACAGGGGTGTTCACCACCGCCGGCGAGACCGCATTCACCCGGATACCAACGTCTGCCAACTCCATAGCCAGGTGTTGGGTGAGGGAATGCAGACCGGCCTTTTGCATGGAATATGCAGAAGAAGGTGTGGCCTTTACCGCCTGCCTGGCCCACATGGACCCGATATTTACGATAGCACCACCATTGGTATCCTTCATTTTCCTTGCCGCGGATTGCGTGATAAAAAAGAAACCGCGGTTGAGGTCCAGGTATTGGTCATAATCTTCCGGGCTGTGGTCCAGGAATGCTTTAGGGGCGAAAATCCCCGAGGCATTAACCAGATAATCCAGGCCGGGCAAGGCTGCGATGCTGGCAAGCAGTGCTTCTACATCCCCCTGTTTTGTGATATCGACCCGATGTTTAACCAGGTTGGGGGCATTCCCGATTTTTTGGGGATTTCTGCCGGCTATATGTACCAGTGCACCGTTATCCAGGAGGGTCCTGGCCGTTGCGTATCCAATTCCACTGGTACCCCCGATAATCAGTGCGGTCTTGTCCTTAAATTCCTTCATAGGTTCATTTATAAGTTCTGATTAATAATCATTCGGTTTTTGGTTCAGCACGCCATAAAAATACAGACAAGTCTGTTTTTATATGCGCGTGGCTTTTAATGAATGCCTACCGTATAGAGCCGGGCTTTGTTTCCTTCGGCTTCCTTGCGTTATAGGGCTATCAGTCATCTTAGCGCCATTTTCCTTACTTTCCGGTGCGGAAAATGTGGTTTCTGGGTTACAGGTACCCTAGCCAAGGGCTTAAAAGACGGTACTTCTTGGCCGTTTATTGTTTTTTGCAAATAGCTGTCTAATGGGATACAACATTGCCTTTTTGGGTTACAGAACCCTCAACCCTACTCAGGGGATCTGTGGCAAGGGCGGACCAGGTGTACAAAACTTTGCCTAAAATGGGAGGATTTTAATTCACACTCCCATTTGCATGTATTATTTTCCGAAACTTGAGTAAATTTCCGTGGGACGATCATAAAAAGTATCGTAGCGGCTCAGGCACTGAAACCTCCACAGGTGAAAAGAATTGTATTTATTGTTCCTGAAAATGTACACCTGCTCGACCTCTCGGGTCCAGCCCAGGTATTCTATGAAGCCAATCAAATGGGTGCGGATTATAGTTTGGTGTACGCCGCGGTAGACAGGACACCCCAGATTACCAGCAGCGCCGGCATAGCCTTTGGGTCGCTTCAATGTTCATGGGAGTTGGCGCTCACCACCGAAGATTTGGTGGTGATACCCGGGGCGGATATGAAGGCATTGCAGGCATATGAATGGAAGAACAGTGCGCCCTTTTTAGATTGGTTGCTTACCCAACACAAGAAAGGGGTCGAAATTTGTTCTGTATGTACAGGTGCTTATTTTTTAGGATTATGCGGATTATTAAATGGGCGGAAATACACCACACATTGGAAGTATCATGGTATTTTCAACGATAGGTTCCCTTATGGTTCATTAGTCAGGGAGCGGTTTTTTGTCACGCATTCCAACATCCTGAGTAGTGCGGGTATTTCTTCAGGTATTGACCTGGCCCTTCATGTATTGGAGAAGCACTATAGCAGCCGGCTCGCGGCAGCTGTGGCCCGTGAATGCGTGCTCTATTTAAGACGGGGGGCTTCGGACCCGCAACTAAGTGTATTTATGGACTACCGGAACCATATGGATGATCGGATTCACACCGTCCAAACCTGTATCGCAGAGAATTTAGACCAAAAACTACACCTGCAGCAACTGGCTGAAATGGCCCACACCAGTCCCCGGAATTTGACCCGGCAATTTAAAAAGGTAACCGGGATAACCATTGGGCACTATGTGGAAAAATTGCGGGTTGAAAAGGCCTATCAGTTACTGGGGAACCAACATCCATTGACGTACGTGACCCACCAATGCGGGCTGAAAAGTGAAAACCACCTGCGGAGGCTCCTGAAAAAACACCTGGACCTTCTTCCCTCCGAAATATTGTCCCGATAGGATGGGTGGAAGTCCTTTTCCAAGTTAAGTGACAGAAGCATCTTTGTATGCTAAATGATTATCCTATGGTACGAAGCGACTTTCTACTTTTTTGTTGGCTGGTGTTTAGCCATTGGGCGGCTTATCCTTTTTTCATCAGCGCCCGGCCAATCCATGAACTTCCACCTATGAAGACCGACACTCTAACGCTCATGGACCAGATGAGCAAAAGTAAGAAACCCGTGGTGGCCGTGTACCTCCACGATGGAATTGAAATCCTGGATGTTGCCGCCCCCCTTGAAATATTTACGGTGGCAGGGATGGAGGTTTTTACGGTGGGCTTAGGCAGGAACCTGATACGAAGCCAGGGCGTATTGCCTATAAAACCCGAGTATACACTTGACAATTGTCCCAAGGCAGACATTGTGGTTTTTGTGGGAGGGAATGGAGCGAACGCTGCCCGAAATCCGGAAGTACAACGTTGGATCCGGAAAATTGCCGCAAGCACTCCGCAGTTTTTCACCGTATGTACGGGGGCATTTTTCCTCGCCGAAGCCGGTCAGTTGCGTGGCAAAACAGTGACGACATTTCATGAATCGATCCCGTCCTTGCAGAAGCTGTCGGGAGATACCGTAGTGTTGAAAAATACCCGCTTCGTGGATGACGGAAATGTGATTACCACCGCTGGGGTTAGTGCGGGGATTGATGGTTCACTTTACGTGGTGGAAAAATGGATGGGCAGGCAAGTGGCCCAACAAGTGGTTGATTATATCGAATACCGCTGTTGGGACCCTTCTCAGGGCGTGATCATCGAAGATTCGGGAAACAAAACAAAACCCTAACTGATGCACAGGTTGGTACTATGTCTCCTCCTGCAGCTTGGCCTTTCCTTTTTAGCCCGGGCCCAGGACAGTTTCAGGTGTACTCCCTGCGGACGCGATTGTGATGCCATGGTGTACACGCAAGGCCGTAAGTGCCCGTATTGTGCGATGGCGCTGGTTCCTGTCCGGGGAGAAGATGCAAAGGACATTCGCATAGCCGCGGGTTCAGGAGTTTTTACATGGGCTCCTTCTGATGGTCAGCGGGAAGAACAGGTCTATGTATTCTACCACAGGCCGAGGAATTTTAACAAAAGCTCCGGGATATTGATTGTGATCCCCGGCGCCGGAAGGAATGGGGACGATTACCGCGATGCCTGGGTGGAGGCCTCCGAACGATACGGGGTGCTGGTGCTATCCCCTTCCTATCCGGAGGCGGCATTTGACTTTTCCCGCTACCATATGGGAGGGATGGTCTCGCACCTGGATATCACGGGACACGCTACCCGAATCGGTAACACGAATAAAGTGGTCCTGGATGAAGCTGGACTTCAATTCCAAATTGTGGACCAAGCGGGGGGGTGGCTCTTTGAAGAATTCGATCAGCTTTTTGATATTGCCGTAAATGCAACGGGTTCGGAGCGGACGGGCTATGACTTGTTCGGGCATTCTGCCGGTGGCCAGATACTGCACAGGCTGGCGGTTTTTTACCCTGACTCCGGGGCAAACCGTATTATCGCCGCGAATTCAGGATTTTATACCCTTCCCGATATGCGCCAACCCTTGCTTTTTGGGATTAAAGGTAGTCCTGTGACCGTAGAAGGCCTTGCCAAGTCCTTTCGTAAAAACCTTGTCCTATTCCTGGGCGAAAGGGACGACGCCCGGGAGGCCGGGGGTACCCTGCTGCTTTCCCCGTCTGCCAACCGGCAGGGGGGGCACCGTTTGGAGCGTGGATATTATTTTTACCATTATTCAAGGAAACTTGCGGATTCTTTGGGCCTGGAATTTAACTGGAATTTGCGGGTAGTACCAAACGTAGGGCATGAATATAAAAAGATGAGTGCCGCCGCTGGCAGGTATTTGTACGAGCAGTAAACACCAACCCCTGGGCCTCCTACCGGAAATGCAGCTTCATACCCTCATGGGAGGCTTTAAAACCGAGGTTCTCATAGAACCTGATGGAGTCTGGCCTTTTTTTATCCGTGGTAAGTTGCAGGACGTGGGCTTTTTTCACTTTGGCCCGCTCTATGATCCATAGGAAGACCTCACGCCCAAGCCCCTTTCCCCGCTGGTCTTTCCGGATTCGAACAGCCTCTACCTGTGCGCGGACCCCGCCCTGGTAGGTCAGGTATTGCAGGAAGGACAACTGAAAGGTTCCGATAACTTCTCCCGCTTCATTCTCAATCACCACCAACTCCTGGTTGGGGTCGGCATCAATTTTCGCAAAGGCATCAAAATAGGCCCCGGGGAGCGGATCCCTGAGGTCTTCCCGTTCTTTTCCGAGGGGGTCATCGGCCAGCATGGCGATGATGGGCATTACATCGTTTTTAGTAGCTTTCCTGAATGTCATGATATTTTGTTATCATTCGTTGAATGAACCGCCTATTAAAGTCAGGGCCGCGGAGGCCAATCCACAGGCATACAACCAGATATATCCGTATGCACCCCTGCGATTTGAACAGCCCCAATGATTGCCGGGATCATCCTTAGAGGCCCTTACCCTGTGGAACGGTCCTTAAACCATGGATTTATTACAATAGGTCGCTTTCTCAAAATCCCTGATGTTGATTGAAATGATCGGGACTTCCGGGAAGAGCCCTTTGAGCGCACTTACCAAATTTTTGGAAAGCACGCTTTTTTGTGTCGTGTTTCTCCCTTCCATGATATTCGCGAAAATATGAATGAAATCGCCCTGAGTGTTACCAACATTGTAGTATTTAAAGGGATTGATCCTTACTTTGATATCCCCCTTGTCAAAAAGGCCGGTAGCTTCCGCGGTATCATAGACTTTTTGCATAATCATTTCGGGCGATTTCAGGGTGATTATGTTTTCTGAGCAATCAATAACAAAATGTGGCATAAGGTTTAAATTATGAGGTTATGTAAATAGTGTGGGCCATCCGTTTTACCGGTAATACCCAGATCAACGGTTTCATACAGCACTGATAGTTCCCGCCGGAAGCTTATAAAGGGTAGCCTTTCCGGTCCCGGAACTACTGTGCAAAAGCCCGGGGAAGTCAAAATGTCGCGTATAGAATCTATGGTTCAAGGGTGATTAGCCCATCCTTCCGCAAAGGAAAAACATTCTTCCCGCCCCCGGCAATTTTTAAGAATAAATTAAGGCCGGAAGGGTAAGACCAAAGGCTGGCGCCAACCTATGTTAACCGGTATGAGCGCCAGCCCTGGCCAATTCCGGATTTTCATCGCGGGGGGGACCATTCCATTCTTTTTGGAAAATCAAAGTTCACACCTTGATTGCAGGGTTCCAAACCCCGGATGCAGCCGTTTCTTTTACATAGTCGGAAAAATCCTTGGGCTTCCTTTTCAGTACCTTTTCAATGTCATGGGTAACCTCTGAATTCCGGGGGTCTCCCAATACTTCTGAAAAGAGGTACTCAATCAACCAGATCACATCGGCGGGAACGCCCTGCTGCTCCATTACTTTGGTGTATGCCGGTAATGCAATGGGGGTGAAGGCTATGTTCCGGCCGGTGGCGGTAGCGATTTCCTGTATGACCTCTTTAAAAGTAAGTTGCCTGGGGCCTGTGAGTTGATAGATCTTTCCGTTGTGTTCTTCATGCAGAAGGGCTTCGACCACCACACTGGCGATATCGTCGGTGTCTACATAGGGCACTTTGGCTTCTGCCTGGGGCAGGGCTACAAAGCCTTCGAGGATAGGCTCCAGGAAAAAGCTTTCACTGAAGTTCTGGTTGAACCAACTGGCACGCACAATGGTATAATCCAGGCCGGAGTGGATGACCACCTGCTCACAGAGTTCCGCTTCTTTTTCGCCTTTCCCGGAGAGCAGCACCAGTTTTTTTACCTTGCTTTTCCGGGCTTGTTTCACCAGGGCTTCAATGGCTTCCAGTGCGCCAGGGACCGCAAGGTCGGGTTGAAAGGTAATGTACACCTTTTCTATACCTTCCAGGGCTTCCGCCCAGGTAGAGGCATCTTGCCAGTCAAAAGCCGGTTGGGCAGAGCGGGAGCCCACCCGTACCTGTTGGTTTAATTGCTGTAAGCTTGTTACTACTTTGCGTCCGGTTTTTCCGGTACCGCCAATAATCAAATAATTCTCGGTTTTCATGTGAATCTGTATTTAAGTGTTGTATGAATTTAATTAGGGATGCTTTTAGCACTCAGGACCAGGCTTAGGAGCAGGAGCAGGAACGACGAGGTTGCGGTAAGGGTTCGGATCAGGTGCAACCGGTTCCATTTTTGTTCAAACCGCTCCCGGAAGGCTTGCAAGTCTGACAGGCTGGCCTGTGCCAGGTCGGTTTTGTCCAGCATTTCATTTAAGGGGACATTCCCGAAAATGGTCACCAGGACCACGCCCAGGAAATACATGACAGCGGCGGTGATCAGCAGCCAGAGCTGGTTGTCGGGGGCATTCCTGTAGACAAACAGGTTCCAACCGTGCATTAACACGGGGCCAAAGAAGACCAGCAGGAAGGTGGGGTTGATAATGGCGCGGTTCATTTCCTGGAAGGATTGCAGGTACCCCAGCGCATCCAGTCGTCCAATCCCGGGGGTAACCGCGTTGGCCCAGGTAAAGCAAAGGCCGGCAGATAGCCCTGTGAGCAAAGTGGCGATGATCAGTATTACAATTCTATAAGACAGTTCCATAATGCCAGGTTTTATGAGTTTTAAAATGGTTTTAGGGGGCTGCCCCCAAAATCCCTGTTGGTATTCCTATCAATGGTATTTAATTGTGCGAATCTGGTTCGGTGTTCTCGTTCAACACTACAAAGCTACCCCTTGATAATCAGAGTTATTTATTCGGTTGGGAGTATGATTTGTTCGAAAAGGAGGGAGGGGGGCATCCGTGTAGTGCCTGGCGGGTGTGGTGGTGGATGCAAAATTCCCCGAAATATGCCATCCAAAACCCAAAACCGGGTATGCCCGTTGTGTTTTTTTTGTGTTCATTGTTGTCATCGGTCTGTGTTTAAGTGGTTACGATGACAAATATCACGGGAATCGGGCCGGGGAACTGGTTGGCAAAGGAGTATGATTTGTTCGAAAAGGAGCCTATTTAATCTGGCTGGGCCGGTAACCAAATTTTTTGGCGAAGGCATTGGAGAAGGAGCTGAGGCTATCATAGCCTACCTGCCAGGCGGCTTCCTGAACCGTGGCCTCCCTGCTGCGGATAAGTTGGTGGGCCGTGGTTAGCCTTTCATTCTGCAGGTATTTGAAAACCGGGACCCCGAAGAGTTCCTTAAAGTTTTTCTTCAGTGCGTAGCTGTTTAACCCTATCTGCCTGGAGAGTTCGGTAAGCGAAGGAGGATTGTCCAGGTTGCCGGAAAGGATCTCTTTGGCCTGGTAGAGTTTTTCGCGCTCGGGGTCCCTGATGGTCTCGGTGGTCATGGAGGCCAGCTGTCCAAAAAAGTGGGAGAGCAGGGCGGTCATCTGGCTGCGGAAAAACATCATCCGGGTTTTGCCATGATACTGGATATGAAAGACGGAATCGACGATGTCCTGCATCTCGGGGGTCATAAAAAAGCTGGGTCCTTCTACGTAATGGTCGCTCGGGTGCACCAATTCATGGAGCAGGTTGGCAAAAATCTCCCCTTCAGCATTGGGAAGGTTGTCCAGGTGTTTCAGGGCCGTGGCAATTACGATGCACTCCAGCGGTTTGCCGGCCGAGACGGTGTGGACAAACTCCACTTCTGCATCGGCATAAAAGGAGAGGGCCAGGCCCTGGGTATGTTGAAATGCTTTTTTCTTGTCCCCATAGTTCACGGCCAGGTCCACGTTGCCTGAGCCGTAAAAAGCCACGGCAATCAGGGGCTCTTCAAAACCACAGGCATCCACGGTTACTTTTTCGGAGGAAGCGGCTTCCACCAGGATGATAAAATCATTGATATGGATGATGTCTCTGGTCATGCTGTTACACTATCCCCGGGACTTGATGATCCGGCAATTTGTGGATACAGTCCTTACAGGGCTTTGCTGCTAATCTTCTATTGTAAGGGAAAGATAACAAATATTGCGATTATGGGGAAGCCAATTGCCTTATCCGGATTTTTTCCGGGTTTCCCCGCGGGCATCTGCATTGCCAGGTTCTGTGCTATATTGCAATACCAATCCCGTTGGCCGCTTTTGTATAATCCCTTGGTGGGCCTATGCGTTTTTATCGTGGCCGGGTTCATATAGCGTTGATCCGGGGAAGTTGCTTCTAGCAAAAATGCCTGCCGGAAGCCCTTCCCATTCCAGGATTTCCTCAATGGGCACGTGGTCGCCAAAATCTTTGCCGTAGTAGGCCTTAAAGATCCTTTGATTTTCATCAATAAGGAAATCAGCGGGCATCAGGGGCCTGTCCTTCACAGATTTCATATTGAAAAACCCGCTGAACAGCACCCTAGGCATCTTTACCGGTTGCAGCATCGTCGCAATCATACCGGAGGACGATTCCTGGATCCTGTATTTTTGGCAGACTTCCATTTCCGGATTGGCAATCATAGGAAAGGGGGCATCCTGTTTTCCCGCATAGGCTTGTATAGCCGCCTTTTCGGCCGCGAAGAGGGTGATGATATGTATATCCTTGTCTTCAAATTCCGGATAGCGCTTTATGAGTTGGTGGACCCGCACATTGCATAAGGGACAGGCGGCACCCCCGAAAAAGCTCAGGAGTACTTTTTTACCGTAATGGCTGGTTAAATCAACGGAAATGCCCAGGTAATCCGTAGCAATGAATCCGATAGCCGCATCATTTTTAGCCGGTCTTCTCGTGGTTTAAGTGTTTATAGCCATGGGTACGTTGCCCCAGGTCCCAGGTGGCCATTTTACCCTTGTAAAGTTGATATAGTTGGTCGGGCTTCGCCCCGATGCGTTTTTTCCAGTAGATCTGCAGGTACACCCATTGCAGCTTCCAAACCCCTATTCTCTGGTAGTGCCTGGCGGAGGTGATGAGCCGTTTTTTGATCACCTTAAACCGTACGCTGGCATAGAGGCGCTTGATCAATTCATTGTCCTCATAAATCAAATAGTCCTCATTGAAACCGCCAAGTTTCCAGAATGTTTCATTGAAGACAAACAAGGACTGGTCGCCCCCCCTGCAACAGATATGGTTGATGGCGGTGCACCATCCCATAAATCGTAACCACCAATGGTCATAGTCAAATTTTAACATAAAACACCCGGCGGGATGCCCGGCATCGAAGGCAGTTATGATGTACCGGTCGAAATACGTGGGCGGAAAGCTGTCGGCATGTAAAAAATAGAGGATCTCCCCTTTCGCGACGCGGGCCCCGGCATTCATTTGTTTGGCCCTGCCCTTGGGGGAAGAGACCAGCGTAATAGCGGAATCGCACTTCAGCAGGGCCCTGGTATGGTCTGTGCTTCCGCCATCCACGACGATGATCTCCGTCACATACCCGGCGGATTGTTCTTTGAGGTAATGGACTAACCGCCCAATATTCTCGGCCTCGTTATAGACCGGGATGATAACACTGATCATACCAACTCGCTAGTCTTTTTCGTTTAAGCCCCAATCGTATTCCCGATACCTGATTTTGGCCCCGGGAGCTATATTCACGCCGGAATACCGGTTGATAAATTGTACCAGGTCTCCCTCCGGGAAATCGTTTTTGTACCACTTGAATATTTTTGAAAGAACTACCCGTTCCCGGGTAAGGGTATTGTTATCGGAATTGACAAAGCCAGCGGTAACCCTTTCCAACTGCGCTTCCAATCGTGCGGGTTCAAAGGCCTCGTTCAATAAAACCGGGCAGGAGGCGGAGGCACAATTGATGGCAAAATGGATCCGGGGTTCATCCATTTTTCTCAGGATACTGTGTTCCAACCCCCCCAGGGATATGGCAACATCCCCGATTTTCACCACATCTTTGGTCCAGGCCCCCGGGATGTCCTTAATGCTTTTTACGGGATAGTGTTTTAGAATTAGGTACACGGTATGGGCATTGTACAGGTTGATGTAGTACGCCAGTTGCTCCTGCACCGCCCATTGGCTCATTGGGGCTTGCTTTGAAAGGGAACCCAGGTAGTCTTCCAATTGGCCTTTGTCCTGCAGGAAGCCTTTATAATCTACGCTGCCATCGGGGGAAACGTGTTTTTTTAGCAACTGCGTCCATAGGGAATGATCTACCGCATGCGACGAACCCATAGCCAAGGCTAGTGAATTACCCGTAACCTTTTTGGCGGGCAGCCCTTTACCGTTGAGTCCTGCCATGGATAACAGGCCAAAGCGGTGATTCGCGTAAAACAAGGTTGCCATGAAGATGATCGTCGTGATTAAAATAGTGGACTTTTTTATCAATGATATGCTTTTTGATGTACGATATACATTCCTGCAATAAAAATTCGACGAAAAATGAAAACCTGACAGTGGGGACGGGTTTTTAACGTTTTACCGGGCTACAAATTGGCCATGGGTACACCATTGGTGGCCTGCTATCGTGAGCCCCGGGGCATTTTCCACTGGAAAACGGAAACCATGGCACTTTTATAGAAGAACGTTAATTGGGGTCCTGCTTGCGTTAAAGCTTGTCATGATTGGCATATATGGCGACTATTAGGAAGAACGATTAAACAACAGTTACTTATGTCGAAAAACACATTTCATATTGGCTTACAGCCCGTAGCGCTCGAGAATGCCGACGAACAACAGAAGCCCATTTTGGAAAATGCCAAAAAAGCGGTTGGATTCATTCCCAACATGTATAAGAACATGGTAAACCTTCCGGGCTTGCAGGACACCTACGCCACCGGTTACGAGCATTTCAGGCGTGGCAGTGGGTTTACCCCGGCAGAGCAGGAAGTGGTCTTCCTTACGTCCAGTGTCGAAAACGGTTGTGGGTACTGTACCGCTGCCCATAGCTATTTGGCCGATACGGTGAGCAAGACCCCGGTGGAAGTCACCAACGCGATTCGCGAGGGCCGCGATATTGCCGATCCAAAATTAAAGGCCCTTGTTGCATTTACCAAAACCATGCACGAAACCAGGGGCAATCCATCACCAGAGGAAGCACAGGCATTCCTGGACGCCGGGTATACGGAAAAGCATATTTTGGGGATCATCCTTGCGATGGCCGTCAAGACCATCAGCAATTATTCCAACCACATTTTTCACACCGAAGTCGATCCGGTATTTAGTGGACGGAAAGTTGAGAAGGCATAATCTAGCAAAGGGGGAAGGTTTATACTTCCCCTTTTTTTATCTTCTGTCCTATTATATGCAACAGGGATGAATTATTTCTCAAACAAAGGTCTAACAGCCTCTTCATTATTGGCGGCAATCCTTTTACTGGCCCAATTGGTTAGCGCCCAGGAAAATAAGGGGTTCCGACTAAACAATGCCCAGGTTCCCTTGGAAGAAATCAGGGACGGGGGACCGCCTAAAGATGGGATTCCGGCCATAGACCACCCGCAATTCCTGAAGGCTTCTGAATCCAAATTAGATGACCAAAGCAGGGTATTGGGAGTCTGTTATAAAGGTATCGCAAAGGCCTACCCCATCGGCATCCTGAACTACCACGAGATCGTCAATGATTTTTTCGGTCCAGATCCGGTGGTGATCACTTACTGCCCTTTATGCGGGAGCGGAATAGCCTTTGACGCCAGGATCGGTGGCAGCGACATGACCTTTGGTGTTTCAGGGCTGCTATACAACAGCGATGTGCTCCTGTACGACCGGCAGACAGCATCCTTGTGGTCCCAGTTGCTGGCAAAGAGCATTTCGGGGCCCCTGGCCGGAGAACCCCTGACCATGATACCCACCGAAAATACCAGTTGGGGAACCTGGAAGGAAGTTTATCCCGGGACATTGGTTCTTTCGGAAGCAACCGGTTATGAAAGGGAATATGGCAAAAACCCCTATCCCGGCTATGAGGATTCCCGAGCCATCTATTTCCCCGTAAGCAATCAAAGCGGGCTTTTCCACCCCAAGGAGACTATCATCGGACTTGAACTCGATGGTCGGTTCAAAGCCTATCCCTTCTCAGAACTCAAGAAAGCTGCTGGGAAGGAGATTGTCGACCAGTTCCAAGGCCGGTACTTGCGCATCCTTTATAACATGAGGGACCAAAGCGCCCGGATCCTGGACCAGGCTGGGGACCCTGTTACGGCCATCACCAATTATTGGTTTGCCTGGTACGCTTTTCACCCGGAGACGGAGGTATACCGGCACCCTCAAAAAAACCCCTGAACTTTTTCAGTAGAGGTGTCAGGATAGCCTCCCGGGCCGTCTGTTCGCAAAGAAGGAACATAAAATAACAGGGGGACATACTCATAAAGCCCCTTTGAACCGTCGTTTTTTTTGATAGGTGAAAAGTCCTGAAGGCCTGGGATATCGAAGCGAACGTAAAAATCATTCGATATCCCACTTTTAGGCACTAAAAAAGCCCTCCACGCTACCCCCAAAATACCCCTCATTGCCCCGGCCCCGGGACGAAATATTTTGATTCGGTGACATATTTCAATTATTGATTTTACCTTAGGAGTTTTGTAAGGCCATCGCTGCACCGGCTTATATTTTCAAGTAATACAGCCGCAGCGGAGGCGTATCCGGGACGAATCAAACAGGAATTCATATGAAAAACGTAACATGGGCAATGTTCCTCATGGTGTTCACCTTACCCCTTTTTGGTCAAAATCCACTTACCTCAAAGGACGAAGGCCTGATAAAAAAGGCATTGTTCAAGCAGCAGGAAGACTGGAATAGGGGTGATATCGATGCCTTTATGGAGGGCTATCTCGAATCGGACAACATTGTCTTTAACGGGGCGTCAGGGCCACAATACGGATGGCGGGAGATTAAAGAAAGATATTTGAGTACCTACCCGGACCGGGCTGCCATGGGAAGCCTGACATTTGGGATTTCACGATTGTATGGCATTGAAAAATCCATCGCGATTTTAGTGGGAAGTTTCCACCTTCAAAGGGAGGTGGGGGACCTGGAAGGCTTCTTCACCCTGGTTTGGAAAAAGGTGGATGGCACCTGGTATGTACTGAGCGACCATACGTCTGTTAAGGCAGGCGAATAGCACGGCTTCGGGGAGTTGTTCTCTTTTTTGTGGCACCTTTGCAAGCGCATGGCAAGGAAGTGTCTGCTAAGGCCCGGGCATCGCAAGCTGGATTACCTGCAACAGGTTGCTTATATGGGGGGCTAAATGCCCCCTCCCCGCAAAGGCAAGTTACCCCGTTTTCCTGCAAAGTCCTTGCATAGGGAGAACTACATCCATTGCAGGCGGCTATGGGGGTATTGGCAATGGGCTGGAGCGCCCGGGAACGAACACCCTGTACCCACCAGCCCTGTGGCAGAACCGATAGATTGGGGTGGGGCTAAATGCCCCCTCCCCGCAAAGGCAAGTTACCCCGTTTTCCTGCAAAGTCCTTGCATAGGGAGAACTACATCCATTGCAGGCGGCTATGGGGGTATTGGCAATGGGCTGGAGCGCCCGGGAACGAACACCCTGTACCCACCAGCCCTGTGGCAGAACCGATAGATTGGGGTGGGGCTAAACGCCCCCTCCCCGCAAAGGCAAGTTACCCCGTTTTCCTGCAAAGTCCTTGCATAGGGATAAATCTATGGCGGTCCTTTTCCGTTGTTTAGCGGATCACTCGTTTAACTGCTCCATATCGGCAATGGTTTCCCGCAGTTTTTTAAAGGTTCGTCCATAGATGAGGCCCACATCCCACTTGTAGATCCTGCCGGAGAAATAAGCGATCAATACGGTAATGCCCCCCACGGCTATCAGGCCAATCAGAGGAAGGCCGCCGACAAATAGTAGGTCCGGGAAGGTTTCCGTCAGTTTGCCGGTAAGGATAGCCTCGTTGTTTCCGGCGTACCAGATAGTACTCATGGACGTTAGGAATATGAGCGGGTAAAAAAACCGGATAACGATCATGTTTTTCGCCAAGGCTTCCCTGAGGGTCTGATCAAACAGCCTTAAATACTGGTAGCTGCCCAAGCCCGGATTTACCGTATGTACCCGCCTCATTTGCCGGGTGCTGTACCAGGCCAGTCCCAGGAGTAATGCCGCTGCGATGGCCCCCTGCCAGGCAGCCTCAATAAACATATGGACGATCAATATTACGATTGCCATTACAACGGTAGCAACCAGGTTGTTTTTAAACTTCCTTTTGACTTTGTCGACCAGCTGTTGTGATTCCTGATCGTAGAAGTTGCCCAACCGGGGAACTTCTTTCAGGTCCCTTTCCGAGAACGCTTCTTTCCAAATGGTCTCAATGGGTTTTTCCATCTAAAATCTTTTTTAACCGTTCTTTGATTCTTTTGACGCGAACCCCGATATTATTCGGGTTGGTCCCCAGGATATCCGCTATTTCCTGATAGGACCTTTCTTCCAGGAATAATAGGATCACCGCCCTGTCCACCTCCGATAATCGCTTTATGGCATCGTATAATTGGTTGATTTCTTCGTTCTCAAAGGCGCGGTTGCCAACCACCGCCTTATGGGAGGCTGCTTTGAAATCGGTGTATTCCTGCTTCCTTTTTCTTTTTTTGAGTAGCGTAAGGCATACATTCAGTGAAATCCGATATACCCAGGTGGACCATTTGGATTGTTCCTGAAAGTTGTCTTTGCTACGCCATATTTGCAGGCACACTTCCTGGTAGTAATCTTCAAAATCCTCCTGTGTATCGGTGTATGCCCTGCATATCTTGATGATGATCGGTGCATAAGGGAGAATGGCGGTTTGGTAAAAATCCGTACTCATGCTACCCGTTTCAAGTTGAGGTCTTCGATGGCCATCGTGGCGTATTTGGCTCCCATGGTCCTAAAAATAGGATATAATTAACGGTGATTGCCAGAATGCCTGCCTTTTCCCGTTGACGAATACCGAATCTGGTGTATAAGTAAGAGCCCGAGCAGGAGCAGGGTGGTGCTCATCATGATGGGGCGATAGGCATACAAATCAAAACGGAACAATAACATTTTCCCGAAGTAATACAGGCTAATTCCAATGCTGATATAGACAAAGAAGGGGGCTGTTTTCATCAGGCTATCCAACTGCAATTGCTTTTGCTCTCCGCTGCTCTGCCTTGCCTTACGCAGGCTTTTCGCTACCGTAATTGCCAGGTAGGTGTTGACGCCCAGGAAAATGGCCAGTTGCAAGAGCCGGGTATTCCAGCTCCCGTCCCAAAGCAATAAGGTAACGGTCATATAGGAAACAAATAAAAAGCCGGCTATACCCAATGCAAACGGATGAATGATATGGGAGAGGGAAAAGGCATCCTGGGGCCTGGGCACCTGTACATTGGGACGATTAAATGCCCGTTTAAAGATAAGGATAGGGGATACCTGTAAAAGAAAATATATGCCTATGGCCAGCAAGGTGGGCACTATGGCCCGAAACACCGGATGATAGGAAAGCAATGCCAGTACCAGGAACCCGGTTAAAACAACCAGGTGGTTTAACAGGGTATACCTGCCAAGCGTCGATTTGTTTGTTGCGCCTTTTGGCACGCCGCTGGAGGCAGTCCTGGACAGGAATCGGGGAAGGAAGAAGGAAAGGCCAAATACCTGGGCCAGGAAGGCCATTTTAAAAATGAGGCTTACGGTCGTACTTTCTACTTCCGCCATGGCATTCAACGGTCCCATACCAGCCTGGCTTGCGGCTGATGCCTGGGTTAGTGCTACAAAGAAGAGCGTGCTGATGGTGTTCATGTTACTACTGCTTTTTCCTGTTTAGTGGCTGGTGTGTGGAAATATTACACCCGAGGGGCATTTTTTTTGTAGGAAGTGGTTTTTAAACTATGTGAAGTTACATTCGGTACAATGTATTCTTGGCCTTAGGTATTGAAAGTTTTTAAACCATAGGTCAATACCTAACTTTGGAAATCCAATAATTTCATCTAGAAAAAAGCATATACATATAGCCTTATTATTAATAATGTAAGCAGGTTTATTGATTTAACCGAGCTTGAAAAGCGGAAATACCTTTCATTGCTAACTACCTTAGAAGTGAAGCAGAAAGACGTTCTGATGCAAGCTGGTGAAAGAACCAGATAGGAGTATTTCATAGTTCAGGGATGCCTTAAAGTTTATACTTTGGATTTGGAAGGCGTACCGCATATTTCAATGTTTGCAATTGAGGATTTCTGGACAGGTGACATGGCAAGTTTTAGGACTAAGGAGCCTTCTAACTGCTATATAAAAGCGATAGAAGACTCAGAAATTTTAGCAATTTCCAGTAGCCTGGTCTTACCGATCCCATATCTTTTCCATAGCTACTGACGACCATCAACACTTTTTTCTTGATATCAGTGGCTTGAGAAAAAAGCACGAAAGGTAACAAACAGATGATACTTAAAAGAGCGTTTTTCATTTTTTGGTTTTTTTGAATTGGATAAGGAGACCAATGGAAGTCTTTCGTGTTACATCAAAAGTTTTACACGCAAAGACAAAGTGCAGGTGATTTCTTTAGGATTGAATTGTTGTTTGAAATTTATGGGCCTTGGAATGGATTTCCGCTTGCAAGCTTTCATCATTGATTTCCCCATTGTTGAAATTGTCATAGAAAGAGGGCAATGAAAATGTATCTGTGATGCTGGCTCCCATGAACGGGAAGTAGGCACTTGCAGATTGTAAAACGGATGCACCGCCTCTCCCTCCGGGTGAGGTGGCCATTAACAGCATGGGTTTTTCCCTCCAGACCTTCGCGTTCACACGAGACAACCAGTCTAAGGTATTTTTGAATACCGCCGAATACGAGCCATTGTGTTCTGCCAGGGATACCATAAACCCATCGGCGGTATTAAATAAGGCGTCCAGTCTTTTAACGGATGTCGGAATACCATTTTCTGCCTCAAAATCAACTCCATAAATGGGTAATACATAATCATTGAAGTCAATTGAAATAATTTCCACATCTTCCAATAAACCAGAGGTATAGGTGATTAAACTTTTATTGATGGATTTTTGACTATTGCTTCCTGCTATGGTGATTATTTTTTTCATGATTACTGATTTTTGGTGATTAATTTATCTATTGACCATTTTCCGCTGCCATTTACCAATATGGTCAAGGCAAGGCCGATTACCAGAAGGGAATACTCGTAACCTTCACCAGCTTGATTCCCGAACCAGTTCATAAAAAAGCCATGTTCCAATTGCGTGGTATAGATGATACCCATAAACATTCCTGTAAGCGATAAGGCCCAGAACCGGCTGAAGAATCCTAGAATCAGTGAAATGGAGCCGAAAAATTCAATCATTATTATCGAGAAGGCCACAAAACTTGGCAATCCCATTTGTATGGTGAAAAAATCCATGGTTGCCAAATAGCCATTGCCGCCAAAAAGCCCCAGGAGTTTTTGGGCACCATGCGGGAATATGACCAAACCAAGTGTTAATCGTGCAATGCTGAATCCGATAATGGGATTTGTCGCCAGAAGTGTTTTTACTAGTTTTTTCATAATGTTTAGATTTAAAATTGTTTATAGCGTTTTTCGGTAATACAAACCGAGAGATGATTTTCCTATAGGGTCAGGCCCATACTGGTCAAAGTCCACACCTACACCGAATTGGTGCCCATTGAATGACACTCCTGCACGTAATTGCTGAAAACTCCTGGAGTGTGTTTTAAACTTGTCCCAGACAGTTAAAAACTGCCCGTTTAACCAAAGGGATACCTTGTCATTGATCGGTGAGTTGAACTGAAACTGTGCAAACACTTCGGCATAGCCAGCGTCCTTTTGCTCGGAATGGGCAACCGTAGGGATAATTACAAATAATACGCGTGGATTTTTTAGTGTGAGCTTTGCCGACAGGCGTTCTGAATAACCGGCAAAACTGTTGTAGTATAAAGATGGACCAATGGCAATATGCTTGTTGATGTTCCAAAATAAAGTGGGTTGAATGCCTGCCTCATCAAAAGCCTCATTCGCTTTTTTATTGAATTTTTGAAAGAACGCAAGGGTTGCAATGCTCAGCGTATTTTTTTCATTGATCGGATAACTTGAATAGAGTGTAAAATCCGTTTTGTCAAAACCAGAAAACAGTTCTACCTGTGTGAATTGCGCATTGGAGTTTTGCGCAAATCCGAGAATGAATAGTGAAGTGAATATGACTATTTTTTTCATGCTCCAAAATTCCGAGAGGAACACATGAAAAAAAATAAACTAGTTTAAGACTTTTACAT
>LXTR01000044.1 GCA_001683825.1 Flavobacteriaceae bacterium CP2B
CACCGGCCCGCCACAACTCGCAATTAACCCCCCCCCTGCGTAGCCTATCCGCGCATAACGGCGCTTCCATCCCTGTATTTGTACTGATTCCCTGCAAGGATTTTTCATTCCCAGGCACGAACTTGAACCCGGGGCGGGGCTGGGAGGCCCCAAAATACGACCCAATCTATCTTTGCAACTGACACCCCACTACGCCCCCCCCTTTGGGGCAGGGGTTCCGCCCGGCCAATACCCCATAACCGCATCACCATACAAGCCCATAACCGTATCCCTGGTTCCCCCCTCAGAAATGAATGATTTACCCCATAGGTTGAACCAATCCTGGTATTGTATTGACGGTTTGCGCCGTAATTTTAAGTAAACAACAAAAACCAAAAACATGGAAACGGTAATCGATGATTTACAAATGCAATTACGGGGCGATCTCGTGCGTCCCGGGGACAAGAACTACCACCAGAGCCGTAAGGTGTATAACGGCATGATTGACAAAAAACCGGCCATGATCGCCAAATGCGTGGATGTGGCCGATGTGATCCGTGCGGTGAATTTTGGACGGGAGCACGGCATGCTTATCGCGGTCCGGGGCGGGGGCCATAATGGGGGCGGACTCGGTTTATGCGATGACGGGTTGGTCATAGACCTCTCCGGCATCAAGTACGTGCGCGTCGATACCGCTGACAATACCGTACGGGTTGGCGGGGGTAACCTGTGGGGAGAAGTGGACCATGCCACCCATCCTTTCGGATTGGCCATCCCGGCCGGCATCATTTCCACAACGGGAGTGGGAGGCCTCACCCTGGGAGGTGGGGTGGGCCACCTGTCCAGGAAGTTCGGCCTTACGATAGACAACCTGCTGGAAGCCGATATGGTCCTGGCCGATGGCTCGTTTGTGACGGTTAATGAAAAGCAGCATCCCGACCTTTTCTGGGCCATCCGGGGGGGAGGCGGGAATTTCGGCATCGTTACCTCCTTCAAATTCCAGGGGCACTCCCTTACCACAGTGATTGGCGGGCCTACGCTCTGGCCCGTCGAACAGACCGAAGAGATCATGGCCTGGTACCATGACTTCATCCACAGGGTGCCGGAGGAACTCAACGGGTTTGCCGCCACTATGGTCATCCCTGGCCCCCCCTTCCCTGAACATTTGCACAACAAAAAGTTCTGCGGTATCGTGTGGTGCTATGCCGGAGACGACCAGGAAAAATTTGACCGGCTCTTTGAACCGGTGCGGTTGCTCAAGCCATTGTTCGAGCATGTGGGCCCCATGCCCTATCCTTCCATACAAACCCTTTTTGACGGTATGCTGCCCCCCGGCATGCAATGGTACTGGCGTGCCGACTTCTTTGACGAACTCCCAGCCAAGGCCCGAGCAGCACATAGGAAATACGGTTCCGAAATTCCGACCCCGCTTTCCCAGATGCACCTGTACCCGATAACGGGGGCGGCAGGACGCGTGGCCAATGATGCCACCCCCTGGGCCTACCGGGATGCCAAATATGCCGGGGTGATTGTGGGGATCGACCCGGACCCCGCCAATGCCGGAAAGATCACCCAATGGTGCAAGGACTATTGGAATGCGCTGCACCCTTACTCCATGGGAGGGGCCTATTCCAACTTTATGATGGACGAGGGGCAGGAACGGGTAAAGGCCTCCTTCAAGCATAACTACGAACGACTGGCCGGGATCAAGGCAAAATACGATCCGGAAAACCTCTTTCGGGTCAACCAGAATATACGGCCAGCATAAGCTTAACTGCAGATAAGAGTTACCCTAAAACCGAAGTGATACGCTTCGGTTTTTTTATGACTGTCGGGTTGGCGTGTCATTTCAAAACTTGCTCCCCATTATCGAGAAGTGAAAAGGAATTGTACCTTTGATTGGAAGCCATGGACACCAAAGCAAAGCATACCGCCCTGATCAAAGCCGAGGCCAAACGCCTGGGTTTTCTGTCCTGCGGGATATCCAGGGCCGAATTCCTGGAAGAAGAAGCCCCCCGGCTGGAGCGATGGCTCAAAAACAACATGCAGGGTGCGATGTCCTATATGGAAAACCATTTTGACAAACGCCTGGACCCCACCAAACTGGTCGATGGGGCGCGCTCCGTGATTTCGGTACTGCTCAATTATTACCCGGAGGAAACCCAGCCCGAAGGCACGTATAAAATTTCCAAATACGCCTATGGGCAGGACTACCACCACGTAATCAAGGGCAAATTGCGGCAATTGCAGGAATTTATCAGCGCGGAAATCGGCGAAGTACAGGGAAGGGCCTTTGTGGATTCGGCCCCGGTGCTCGACAAGGCATGGGCTGCCCGCAGTGGCCTTGGCTGGATGGGCAAACACACCAACCTGCTGACGCAACAGCTAGGTTCCTTTTATTTTATAGCCGAGCTCATCACAGACCTGGACCTGGAGTACGACCACCCGGTAACCGACCACTGCGGGACCTGCACCGCCTGTATAGATGCCTGCCCGACCCAGGCCATCGTACAGCCCTATATGGTAGATGGCAGCAAATGCATTTCCTATTTCACCATTGAACTCAGGGAGGAGATCCCCGCTGCTGTGCAGGGCCAGTTTGATGACTGGATCTTTGGCTGTGATGTTTGCCAGGATGTGTGCCCCTGGAACCGCTTTTCCAAACCCCACAGCGAACCACTATTTAACCCAAGGCCCGAATTGTTGTCCCTCACAAAGAACGACTGGGAGGAGATCAGTGGGGAAGTCTTCAAAAAGGTGTTTCAAAAGTCTGCCGTGAAACGCACCAGGTATTCCGGGCTGCAACGGAATATCAACTTTGTGAAAAACCCGGGGGGGTAGAACGAAAACGTTGTAGTTCAAAAATTGATGATTTTCTCTTTGGGAAATTATTAAGAATTCAAAGAAAAGGCTATATTCAGGGGCTGTTTTGCATTATTGTGAATGCGGCCACATAAAATGTACTAGATCCCTCACCTATCGGATGAAAATAAGGAAGCCTGAGTTAAGTTTTTGGCAAATTTGGAACATGAACGTCGGGTTCTTTGGGATCCAGTTCAGTTTCGGACTGCAGCAAACCGCCGTCAACCCTATTTTTTCATTCCTGGGGGCACACCACGAAGAACTACCCCTGCTCAACCTTGCCGGCCCGGTCACCGGTTTGCTTATCCAACCCCTGATAGGGGCCATTTCAGACAAAACCTGGTCGCCAAGGTGGGGAAGGAGGAAGCCGTTTTTCCTCATCGGTGCGATCCTCGCCAGCTTGTGCCTATTGGCATTTCCCTTTAGCCCGGAACTCTGGTTTGCCGTGGGCCTGCTGTGGATCCTGGATGCAGCCAACAATACGGCAATGGAGCCTTACAGGGCCTTCGTAGGGGACAAACTGCCCGACAAACAACTGACCTATGGGTTTCAGATGCAGAGCCTTTTTGTGGGCGCGGGGATTACCCTGGCCAACTTTTCCTTGTTTTTGTTCCAGGATTGGTTCAGCGTTCCGGCCATCGAGGGTGATCTATGCAGTACGGGGGTTGAAACCGTCACGGCAATTCCAAAATGGGTGTACTATTCCTTTTTCCTGGGAGCTATAGCTTCGGTTACCACCATCCTGTGGTCGGTCCTGAAAACGCCGGAAATTCCACCTTCGGACGAAGAGCTGGCCTTTATCAGGGAGCGGAAAAAGGATTCCAGCTTTTTTAAGAGCGCTTTTGAACCCATTGTTGAAATTATCCATGCCGTTGGCGATATGCCAAAACTGATGTGGAACCTCTCTGCCGTGTACCTGTTCCAGTGGTATGCCTTATTTGTGTACTGGCAATTTATCACCCCCATGCTTCGTACGAGCTTATACGGGATTAGCAATAGTGATACCACCAAATTTGAAGGGATCATGGAAGCGTGCCAGGCGGGTGCGGCGATCAGTCCGGAGGACATGTCTTTTGCCCAGAACGTACAATTATTGTCGGAACAGGCCCTGGCCCAAACCGGTTTGATGAATGGTACCTACAACATGGTCACCATGGTGGTTGCCCTGGCATTGGTGCCCTTAGCGAGAAAATTCAGCTCCAAATTTGTCTATATCCTGAGTTTATTCCTAACCGGCCTGGCGCTTTTGAGTATGCCCTACATCAAAGACCCCTACTTGTTGTTGTTGCCGATGGTATTGTTCGGTATCGGCTGGGCGGCCATGATGGGGATCCCGTATGCGATGGTGTCCAAAGTGATCCCGGAAGCGCGCAGGGGGGTCTATATGGGGATTGTGAATATGATGATTGTGATCCCTATGCTGATCCAGACCGTGTCTTTTGGTTTTATTATCAAGAATTTGCTCGATAACAATGCGGTCAATGCGATCCTTTTCGGGGCGGTCTTCTTTTTTATAGCGGCCTTACTCGCCATGCGGCTCAAGGTAGTCCCCGAGAAAGACCTGGGAGATGCGCCACCGATAGCGCCCGGGGGGCACTAGCAAAGGTTGCCCCGCGGGGAATCGGCCCTGCCCGGAATGGTTGGGCGGCAGATTGCATCTGATAAAACGCCTGCCCCTTACCCGGTCATTGCCGGGAAGCACGGGGCAGGTAAGTATTCAGCCTTTCCACCTCCACTATTCCAAAGATTACCCTTAAATTTGATGTTCAAATCCACCGTATGAAGAATGACAAAAAGCGTAGGGAAGCCCTGGTATACCATGCCAAGCCGCAACCAGGAAAGATAAAGATTGTTCCCACCAAGCCCTATTCTACCCAGCGCGACCTGGCCCTGGCGTATTCACCGGGGGTTGCTGAACCCTGTCTGGAGATAGAGAAGAATAAGGAAAATGCTTATAAATATACCGCCAAGGGCAATATCGTAGCGGTGATATCCAATGGTACCGCCGTACTGGGCCTGGGTGATATTGGCCCGGAGGCCTCCAAACCCGTCATGGAGGGCAAGTGCCTGCTTTTTAAAATATTCGCCGATATTGACGGGATCGATATCGAACTGGATACCAAGGATGTGGACAAATTTGTGGAGACCGTAAAGATCATCGCTCCCACTTTTGGCGGGATCAACCTGGAAGATATCAAGGCGCCGGAGGCTTTTGAAATTGAACGGAGGTTAAAAGAGGAACTGGACATTCCGGTGATGCACGATGACCAGCATGGCACGGCCATTATTTCGGCGGCAGCCCTGCTCAATGCCCTGGAGCTGGCCGGTAAGAAAATTGATCGGGTACGCATGGTCATCAGTGGGGCAGGGGCAGCCGCTATTTCCTGTTCCAGGCTGTACAAGGCGTTCGGGGCCAATGAGGAAAACATGGTCATGCTGGACAGCAAAGGGGTGATCCGCAAAGACCGCCCAGGGATTACCGGGGAAAAGCTGGAGTTCGCAACCAACCGTAAGATCGATACCCTGGAAGAAGCCGTCAAAGACGCCGATGTGTTTATCGGACTGTCTATCGCAGATATCCTGAGCCCCGAAATGTTGAAATCCATGGCCCCGGACCCCATCGTCTTCGCCATGGCCAACCCCAACCCTGAAATCAAGTATGACCTGGCCGTGGAAACCCGTGACGATGTCATCATGGCCACCGGAAGATCAGACCATCCCAACCAGGTCAACAACGTGTTGGGCTTCCCCTTTATCTTCCGCGGGGCGCTGGACGTAAGGGCGAGCAAGATCAACGAAGCAATGAAAATGGCCGCGGTTAAAGCCCTGGCCGAACTGGCCAAGGAGCCGGTGCCCGAACAGGTGAATATCGCCTATGGGGAGACACGGCTTACCTTCGGGCGGGAGTATATCATCCCCAAACCCTTTGACCCCAGGCTGATTATCACCGTACCCCCGGCCGTAGCCAGGGCGGCCATGGAAAGTGGTGTGGCCAAAGCACCCATAGAAGACTGGGACGCTTATGAGGAAGCATTGCTACAGCGATCGGGGGATGACAACAAGGTCATGCGCCTGTTAATGAACCGTGCCAAGGCCGACCCCAAAAAGATCGTTTTTGCGGAAGCCGATGACCTGGATGTTTTGAAGGCCGCCCAAATCGCCTATGAGGAGGGTATTGCCCACCCCATTTTACTGGGGAACCGGAATGTGATCATGAGCTTAAAACAGGAACTCGAATTTGATGCGGACATCCCCATCATTGACCCCAACTCCGAAGAGGCGATGGAACGAAGACACCACTATGCCAACGAGTATTGGAAACAAAGGAGGCGCAACGGCTCTACCCTGTACAATGCCCGCTCCAAGATGCGGGAACGTAATTATTTTGGGGCTTCTATGGTGAACGTCGGTGATGCCGATGGGATGATATCTGGCCATTCCATGGCCTTCCCAAGGGTGGTTGGCCCCGTTTTTGAAGTGATTGGCCGTGCGCAAAACGTGACCAAGGCCGCAGCGGTACATATCATGATCACCAAGCGCGGCCCGCTTTTCCTGGCCGATACCTCTATCAATATAGATCCCACGGCCCAGGAAATAGCCGATATTGCCCAAATGACCGCCAATGTGGCCAATGCCTTTGGCTTTGAGCCCATCCTCGCCCTGCTTTCCTATGCGAACTTTGGCTCCTCCAACCACCCCCACGCGACCAAGGTCAGGGAAGCTGTAAGCATCCTGCATGAACGCTGCCCGGAATTGGTGCTGGACGGGGAAATTCAGGTTGATTTTGCCCTCAACCGGGAAATGCACCAAAGCCAGTTCCCGTTTTCCAAGCTGGTCGGGAGGAAGGTGAATACGCTTATATTCCCCAACCTGGAGTCGGCAAATATCACCTATAAACTACTTAAAGAACTCAATAAAGCCGAATCCATTGGCCCTATCATGCTGGGGCTTCGCAAGTCGGTCCACCTGTTGCAGCTGGGTGCCAGCGTGAATGAGATGGTGAACATGACCGCCGTGGCCGTGATCGATGCCCAGGAACGGGAAAAGCGTAAGAAGGCCAAGCAGGACGGGAATTGAATTGTTACTCCCTGGCGGGGTTAACAAGCTGCGAAATACGGAACGCCCAAGGCACAACCATGAAACAAGCCTGCACCAAAGCAAGCACCTGAACTTTGAACCATGATCACCCACCTCAGAGGAAAGCTCGTAGAAAAGAACCCCACCCATGTCATCGTTGAATGTGCCGGCGTGGGATATTTCGTGAACATCTCCCTGCATACCTATTCCCTGCTTGGGGATGAAGAGCAGGTTATGCTCCATACCCACTTGCAGGTAAGGGAAGACGCCCATACCCTCTTTGGTTTTGCCGACCGTCAGGAACGGGAGATTTTCAGGTTGCTGCTATCGGTCTCCGGCATCGGGGCCAGCACCGCCAGGACCATGCTTTCTTCACTGACACCCACCCAGGTGAGGGATGCCATTGCCAGCGGGAACGTCCCCAGTATTCAGGCAGTCAAGGGGATAGGCGCCAAAACAGCCCAACGGGTTATCCTGGACCTGAAAGACAAGGTCATGAAGATCCAGGGCATGTCCGAAGTTTCCCTCGAATCAAACAATACAAATAAGGAAGAAGCGTTATCAGCATTAGAGGTCCTTGGATTTGTCAGGAAACAAGCCGAAAAGGCGGTGGACAAGGTTTTGGCAAAGGACCCCGCGCTAAGCGTCGAGGACATTATAAAACAGGCGCTTAAAAATTTGTAATAAGTTTGAGAACAGGGGCACATTCAACACTTAAATCGTCTACATTTAAGCTTCTTCTCCTATGGATTCTGTTTTTTGCCACCCTGACAGGGGCAAGGTCACAGGAAACCGGGGAACAGGAGCCAGACTCCACCCAAACCGGGGTTGCGCTGGGCAGGATCGTCCTGGAGAACCCTGAGAGCATCGTTTCAAAATATACTTACGACCCCAGGTTGGACCGCTATTTGTATACCGAAAGCATCGGTGATTACGATATTAGCTATCCCGTGATCCTTACGCCCGAACAGTACATGGAACTGGTGCGCAAGGAAAGCATGAAATCCTATTTCCACGAGAAGATAGATGCCTATTCCGGTAAAAAGGAGGGGAGTGAAGAGGCGCGTAGGAACCTGCTTCCCAATTTTTATGTCAACAACAGTTTCTTTGAGTCGGTTTTTGGTGGCAATACCATAGAGGTGATCCCGCAGGGTTCTGTAGCCATGGACCTGGGGGTGATCTGGCAAAAGAACGACAACCCCGCCCTTTCCCCCAGGAACCGGACCAACCTCTCTTTTGATTTTGACCAGCGCATCAGCCTTAGCATGCTCGGGAAGGTAGGGGAGCGGCTGCAGGTAACGGCCAATTACGATACCGAGGCCACCTTCGATTTTCAAAACCTGGTAAAACTGGATTATACCCCGACGGAGGATGACATCATCCGGAAGATTGAAGTGGGGAACGTAAACATGCCCTTAAACAGTTCGCTCATCACCGGGGCCCAAAGCCTTTTTGGGGTGAAGACGCAGTTGCAGTTTGGCAAGACCACCGTGACCGCCGTATTTTCGGAACAGCGCTCCCAAAACAATACGGTGGTGGCCCAGGGGGGTGGTACCCTCAATGATTTTGAGCTGACGGCCCTGGATTATGACGAGGACAAGCACTTTTTCCTCTCGCAATTTTTCCGGGACCAGTACAACCAGGCCCTTGAAAACTACCCTTACATCCGTAGCCAGGTACAGATCACCCGCCTCGAAGTTTGGGTTACCAACCGTAGCCAGCAAACATTAAACGTCCGCAACATCGTAGCCATCCAGGACCTGGGGGAGGCCCAGAAGGACCAGACCCGCATTGGCAGGGCCAATGGGGAGCCGGCAGGATTTTTCAACTTCCTGGCGACCAACCCCAACCTGCCACGCAACAATGCCAATGATTATGACCCCGCCCTGATCCCTTCCGGACAGGGGGTGCTCAATACCGCTATCCGTAATATCGCCTCTGTAGACAACGGGTTCACCTTTACTACCGGCTACCAGAGCAACCAGGGTTTTGACTATGCCATCCTGGAAAATGCCCGGAAACTGGAGCAGGGGAGAGACTACCAATTCAATACACAACTCGGCTATGTCTCCCTGAACCAACGTTTGAGCAACGACGAAGTCCTGGGGGTAGCGTTCCAGTATACCTACAATGGCGAAGTGTACCAGGTGGGCGAATTTGCCAACGGGGGGCTCGATGCCACGACCATTGGCCCCGGGATTGAGAGTCCCGAGATCAATAACAATACCCTGATCGTGAAGCTGCTGAAAAGCAACATCACCAACGTGGGCGACCCGATTTGGGACCTGATGATGAAAAACATCTATTCTACCGGGGCCTTCCAGTTAAGCCAGGAAGATTTTCGTCTGAACATCCTCTATTCAGACCCCACCCCCAGGAACTACATCACCCCGGTCAACCCGAACGTGGGCTGGCCCGACGCGCCCATCCCGCTGGAAGAACGCATACTGCTGGACGTTTTCAACCTGGACCGGCTGAATATCTACAACGACGTACAACCCAGGGGCGATGGCTTCTTCGATTTTGTGCCGGGGATCACCGTCAATACCCAGGGGGGGCAGATCATCTTTACCAAGGTAGAACCCTTTGGGGAATACCTTTTTAACCTGCTGGGGGGAGGTGCGTATGCGGTGGAGGATGACCAGGGCTATAATGAAAACCAACGGAAGTACGTCTTCCGGAACATGTATTCCAAAACCAAGGCGGCTTCCCTGCAGGATGCGGAAAAGAACCGTTTCCGCCTGAAAGGGCGTTATAAATCTGAAGGGATCAACGGCATCCCCATAGGGGCCTTTAACGTGCCCAGGGGCTCGGTGCGGGTCACCGCAGGAGGCCGGCAGTTGCAGGAGGGAATCGACTATACCGTGAATTACCAGGCAGGGACGGTCCAGATCCTGGACCCCAGCCTGGAAGCGTCCAATACCCCGATCAACATTTCGGTAGAGAACAACGCGGTGTTCGGGCAGCAGACCCGCAGGTTTACCGGGATCAACGTAGAGCACCAGTTCAACAAGAACTTTATGCTGGGGGCTACCCTGCTGAACCTGAACGAGCGGCCACTAACCCAGAAATCCAACTTTGGGGTAGAACCTGTGAACAATACCATTTTTGGGCTCAATGGCAATTTCTCGACGGAGGTCCCTTTCCTCACACGGCTCGCCAACAAATTACCCAACATAGACACAGACGTCCCCTCGAATGTGTCTGTACGCGGCGAAGTGGCGTTCCTGAAACCCAATTCCCCCAAGAATGCCGATTTTATGGGGGAAACCACAACCTACCTGGACGATTTTGAAGGGGCACAGGCCCTGATTGATATCCGGTCTTCCCTGGGCTGGACCCTGGCCAGCACCCCCCTGGAGTTTTTGGATGGTGGGGAAGAAGGACTGCAAACCGGCTATAGACGCGCTAAAATGGCGTGGTATACCATAGACCCCATTTTTTACACCAACCAGCGCCCGTCGGGGATAACAGACAATGATATTTCGACCAACCAGACACGGCGGGTGTTCATAGATGAGGTGTTCCCGCAGATTGATATCGCCCAGGGGCAGACTACCGTGCAAAACACCCTGGACCTGGTGTACTACCCCAATGAAAAAGGGCCCTATAACGCCAACCCGGGTTTTGCCTCCGAAGTCGCGTCCGAGAAATGGGCAGGGATCATGCGGTCATTGAGCAGTACCAACTTTGAGCAATCGAATGTGGAGTTCGTGCAGTTCTGGGTCATGGACCCCTATGTAGACGGTATCGCCACAGGCCCGGGGGAATTGGTGCTGAACCTCGGGAATATTTCGGAAGACATCCTGGTGGATGGGCGGAAACAGTATGAAAACGGGTTGCCGGGGGTAAACAGCAATGACCTGGTCAACCAGACGGTATGGGGCGAAGTGCCCGCGACCCAGTCGCTCGTCTATGCCTTTGATGCCGATGAAGCCAACCGCAGCCTCCAGGATATCGGGCTCGATGGGCTGGACGATGCGGCAGAGCTGGCGCAGGGCTATAACGGGCCGCCCGAAGACCCAGCCCTGGACAATTACCAGTATTACCTGAACCGGGAAGGAAATATCCTGGAGCGCTATTACAACTTCAACAATACCCAGGGCAACTCGCCCGTGGCGGTGAGCAACACCAACCGGGGGTCTACCACCCTGCCCGATGTGGAGGACATAGACCGGGACCTTACGATGAATACCATCAACAGCTATTATGAATACCGCATCCCCATTCAGCCCAATACCAGCATTGACGATAAGTACGTAACCGATATCAAGGAGGGCCTCACGCCCAACCTGCCCAACGGGAGCCAGCTCAACCGACGCTGGATACAGTACAAAATCCCATTGAGTGATTTTACGGATGCCATAGGGGGGATTACAGACTTCCGTTCGATCAGTTTCATGCGGATGTACCTCACCGGCTTTACCGATGATGTGGTGTTGCGTTTTGCCACGCTGGACCTGGTACGTGGCGATTGGAGGAACTACACCCGTACCCTGGAAACGGGGGGGGACAACCCTGAAGACGACGGGACACTGGTGGATGTCAATACCGTGAATATCGAAGAGAACAATTCCAGGATCCCCATTCCTTACGTACTGCCTCCCGGGGTCCTCAGGGAGCAGTTGAACAACAACAATACCATCATCCGCCAGAACGAACAGTCGCTCTCCTTCGTGGTGGAAAACCTGGAGCCCCAGGATTCCCGGGGGGTCTTCAAGAATGTCAATATTGATGTACGGCAGTACCAACGCATCAAGATGTTCCTGCATGCCGAGGAGATCGTGGAATCAGACTACCTGGGCGATGAGGTGCCCCTGGTCGGGTTTTTGCGGATAGGGACCGACTTTTCGGAGAACTTCTACCAGATAGAAGTGCCTTTGCAGTTTACCCCCTTTACCGCGGGCTCTGCCGCGGAAATCTGGCCTGAGGAAAATGAGCTGGACATCGCCCTGGATGACCTGAAGAAGGTGAAATCGCAGGGTATTGCGAACCAGTCACTAGACCAGATTAACTTCTACGAAATAATCGATGGGGAAGTGGTCCCCGTGGCGGAATTTGCACCCAGGACCCTGGGCCGCATGCGGATTGGGATCCGGGGAAACCCTTCGCTGGGGAGCATCCGGAGCATGATGGTTGGGGTAAAAAACATTGATAACCTCCCGGCCAGGGCCGAGGTCTGGTTTAACGAATTGCGGCTGGCAGGACTGGATAACAATGGAGGCTGGGCCGCGGTGGCTGCCGTGGACGCCAACATGGCCGACTTTGCCAATGTCTCGGCAACCGGGAACAAAAGCACTTCCGGTTTTGGGTCGCTCGACCAAATGCCCAACGAACGCGCGAGGGAAGACGCGATAGCCTATGATGTGGTGACCAATGTGGAACTGGGACAGTTGCTGCCCAAGAAATGGAAGCTGCAGATCCCTTTTAACTACGGCATCTCCGAGCAGTTGATCACCCCGGAATTCGACCCGGTCTATGACGACCTGAAACTGGACGACCGAATTGCCGCCGCCAACACGGCCGAAGAGGCCGATGCCATCAGGGAACAGGCAGAGGATTACACCAAGCGTACCAGCATTAACTTCATCGGGGTCCGGAAGAACCGGGGCGAAGAAGCGGAGGCCAATTTTTACGATATCGAGAACTTTACCTTCAACTATTCGTATAATGAGACCAACCACCGTGATTTTGAGGTGTCGAGCCTGAAAGATCAGAATGTACAGACGGGCTTTGTGTACAACCATAATTTCAAGCCGGTACCCGTAGCACCCTTCGCCCAGAAAGATTCACTTTTTAGGGGACGCTACTGGCAGTGGCTCAAGGACCTGAATTTTAACCTGCTGCCCGCGAGTTTCTCCCTGCAGTCCAACATCAACCGGCAGTTCAACCAACAGCGGTTCAGGGATGTCCTGGAGCCGGGGGTAGAGAGCCTGGAGTTGCCTTTGCTGCAACAACGCAATTACCTCTTTAACTGGCAATACGCGCTGAACTACAGCCTTACCAGGAGCCTAAGGCTGAACCTCACGGCTTCTAACAACAATATTGTGCGCAATTATTTTGAGGAGGAGGGCAACCCCAATTCGCTCATCAACCAGGACCTGTCTGTCTGGGACGGCTTCTTCGATATCGGGGAGCCCAACCGGCATGCGCAGCAGATGCAACTGAATTACGAACTGCCCCTGAGTAAGATCCCGGTACTCGATTTTATCAACGCGCAGTACACCTACACCAGTAACTTTGATTGGCAGCGGGGCGGTGATGCCATCCGGGAGGTAACCGGCGAAGACATCAACACCATCCAGAACGCCAACACCCACACGCTGACCGCGGCTTTGAGCATGCAGCGGTTCTACGATAAGATTGGCCTGACCAAACGGGACGGCAAGGGCAGCACCACCGCCCCGGTCAGGAGGGACAAGGCCGGGAACCCGGTCAGGGGGGCCGAAACAAAGACCCCAAAGAAGACCAGCAAGCTGGCGAACTCGGTGATAGATGTGCTGACCATGGTTAAACGGCTCAATGTGAACTACAGCGAGAACAATGGGCAGGTATTGCCCGGCTATACGCAGTCGATAGGCTTTATAGGCACCACCCGTCCCAGCCTGGGATTTGTATTCGGGAGCCAGGCGGATGTGCGTTTCGAGGCCGCGAGGAACGGGTGGCTGACCACCTTCCCGGAGTTCAACGAACAGTTTATTAAACGCACCAACAAGCAACTCAACCTGACGGCTACGGCCCAGCCCGTCCGGGACCTGACCATCGACCTGTTGGCCGACCGGCAGTTTTCGAGCAGCAGCCAGGAAAACTTCAAAATAGAATCGGGGGAATATATCGTGCAAACCCCGAACACCTTTGGCAATTTCAGCATTTCGACCATGATGATAGGGACGGTCTTCAGTAAGAGCAACGAAGACGAATCCCAAAATTTTGAAACCTTCAAGGACCACCGGATTACCATTGCCAACCGCCTTCGTCAGGACCGTGGGGAGGCAGACCTGGGCGTGGATGAAGACGGTTTCCCGGTCCGTTATGGCAAGACCCACCAGGAGGTGCTGCTGCCGGCCTTCTTTGCCGCCTATACGGGGCAGGATGTAAACCGGGTCAACCTGGATGCCTTCAGGGACATCCCCATCCCCAACTGGAATATCAAGTATACCGGCCTCATGCGCAACCCCTGGTTCAAGAAGAAATTCACCCGGTTCTCGCTCAGCCATGGATACCGTGCGGCCTACAGCATTAATTCCTTCCAGACCAACCTGGAACGGCAGAATGGTACTATCGATCCCGAAAACGGGGATTTCCTGCCCAGGCAGATTATCAATAACGTGGTGCTCACAGACCAGTTCAACCCGCTTGTACGCGTAGACTTTGAAATGAAGAGTTCCCTTAGCGTGGTGGCCGAAATGCGTTCGGACAGGGCGTTGTCACTAAGTTTTGACAACAACCTCCTCACAGAGATCAACGGGAAGGAATATACGGTAGGGCTGGGGTACCGGTTCAAGGATGTGCAGTTCACCACCAATATAGGGGGGGAGAAACAACGACTGAAGGGAGACCTGAACCTGAAAGCCGATGTGACACTCAGGGATAACATTACCATTATCCGGAACCTGGAAATAGACAATAACCAGATAACCTCCGGGCAGAACCTGATGTCTATTAAATTCACGGCAGACTACGCCCTGAGCAAAAGCCTGAATGCGCTTTTCTTTTACGATCACAGTTTTTCCAAGTTCGCCGTCTCTACGGCCTTCCCGCAGACCACCATCAACACAGGGTTTACCCTGCGGTACAATTTTGGCAACTAGGCCCCCGGGAGGCAGGCGGGCAAACCATGGCCAAGCACCGGCTGACGGTCGATGGCCAACCGGACAATATGCCCTTATCTTTTTTGAAAACCTTGGCGGAAACCGTTACATTTGCTGGCATATCAAAAACGTGTAAGCATGAACATACCTGCCGAATTGAAATATACCAAAGACCACGAATGGGTGCGTATTGAAGGGGATACGGCTACCGTGGGGATCACAGATTTTGCCCAGGGTGAACTTGGCGACATCGTCTACGTGGAAGTGGAAACCCTGGATGAAACCCTGGACAAGGAGGAAGTCTTTGGAACCGTCGAAGCGGTAAAAACGGTGTCGGACCTCTTTCTTCCGCTAAGCGGGACCATCGTGGAAGTAAACGAAGCGCTGGAGGACGAACCCGAGAAAGTGAACGCCGATCCTTACGGGGAAGGCTGGATGATAAAAATGAAGATAGGCGATGCCTCGGAGATAGGATCCCTCTTGTCTGCCGAAGCGTACAAGGAATTGGTAGGTGCTTAACCGGAATAAATACAGCCTCTTTTTTATCGTCTGGATGGTGCTCGTAACCTTCTTTTGCCTGGCTACTTTTCCCGAAGTGGACGATGCCGGTATCGACATTCCTTACCTGGACAAGGCCGCGCATTTTGTTTTTTACGCGGTGGCCGGCTTCCTGGGTTGTTTCTTCCTCGGGGAGCGCAGCCGGGGCAGGCTTTCCCTTAAGGCGGTGCTGGTGACCGTGGTAGGGTTCCTCGTTATTTATGGTATAATTATTGAGGTATTGCAATGGGGGTTGACCACTACCCGTAGCGCGGAAATTGCAGACGCCCTGGCAAATAGCCTGGGGGCCCTGTCGGGCGCCGCGGCTGTTAAGTTTCTCTTTTCCAGGAACTGGCAGTTAAAATGGAAAAATTAATTGCTTTTTTAGCAATAAAATAGTTAAATTAGCGAAGCATAAATCAGAATATATGGAACTTAAAAAGAATCCAAAGGCAGATTTGGGAAGAAACAGTGGCCTTTATTTCGTTATTGGCCTCGCCGTGGTTATGGCATTGGTCTACGGGGCGCTGGAATGGAAAACCTATGATGAGGTAAGTGAATACGACATTTCCTTGAATGTGGAGGACCAGTTGGATGAAGAAGTTCCCATGACGGAACAAATCAAAACACCCCCGCCCCCGC
>LXTR01000054.1 GCA_001683825.1 Flavobacteriaceae bacterium CP2B
CGTTATTTCCCGATGATTTCGAGCCGCCTCAGCCGCAGAAAACAGCCAAAAACAAAGGCCCGCCGCGCTTTCACGCAACGGGCCTACCTGTTCATAATATGGTCACGCCCGGCCGTAACCGGGAAATGATCAGGGAAATGCCTGTCTCAACTCCGCAAGACCGCGCGCAAAGACACCGACATCAGCCCCAACGGCCAGAAACTCGACACCCATGAGCGCATAACATTTCGCAAGTTCATGATTGGACGTCAGGATACCGGCAGGCTTTCCCGCGGCCCTGATCCGCGAAAGGGCCTCAACCACGACCGCTTGCACAGGAGCCGCTTCGGGCTGGCCGACATAGCCCATGTCCGCGGCCAGATCCGCTGGCCCGACAAAGACGCCATCGACACCTTCAACCGCCAGTATCTCGTCCAGCGCATCGATGCCCTTGCAGCTTTCGACCTGCACAAGCAGACACACCTGCTTGTTTGCCGTGTGCAGATAGTCGGTTATGCGACCATAGTCCGATGCCCTTGCCAGGGCCGCGCCGACACCGCGCGCCCCCTCCGGCGGATAACGGAC
>LXTR01000066.1 GCA_001683825.1 Flavobacteriaceae bacterium CP2B
CCCCGCCCCTGCACCCCCGCCATCTTCCACCGGGTCGGGAACACAGGGAAATAACCCCGCGGGGACTGCCCAGGCACCCGGAGGGCCCAAAAGCATACAGGTCTATAGCAAATTTGATTTTGTCCCCGGGGATAAGCCCCTGTTCTACGATGATTTTTCCAATGATTTCGTCGGTGATTTTCCCGCCAAATGGAATACCAACGGATCAGGAGAGGTAGTGACCATCAATCAGTCGCCCCAGAAATGGCTGAAACTCCTGCAGGGGTATAACATCCATTTCATCCCGAATCTTCCACCCCTCCCGAAAGAATACACCATAGAGTTTGATCTGCTGACGAGCGGCATTGATAAAAAAACCTCCTCAACGGCAGGCCTTACCATCATGCTGAGCGATGATCCCAAATTTAAAGACGGAGATCACTACGCCTCCATATTTCTGCCCATCGGTCAATATGCCGCATTTAATATTTGGTTACGCAATTATATCGCACGGGTGGGACGTGAAATAAACAGCGGTATCAAAGCTGATATCCGGGAGGCCGTACTCAACCAGCCCCATATTTCCATTGCCGTGAATGACCGCCGGTTCAGACTGTGGGTGAATGAACAAAAATATGTGGATGTGCCCCAGCTTATCCCTGCGGGAGGGCACATCACTTCTCTGAAATTCAATCTTAACAATCTAAAGGATGGCAAAGAAGACCTGTTCATTTCCAATTTAAAGGTGGCCGAAGGCGGGGTAGACCTGCGGCGGAAGTTAATCTCCGAGGGGGAAGTCTCTACCAACGGTATCCTCTTTGATTCCGGGTCTGCCAACATACAACCCCAGTCTATGGGGATCATCCTGCAGATATCACAGGTACTGCAGCAAGAAAGGGGCATGAACATGCTCATCGTAGGCCATACAGATGCCGATGGGTCTGATGAAGCCAATATGCAGCTCTCCAAACAACGTGCAGAAGCCGTTAAAAATGCGCTGGTGAACGTGTACGGTGTAGACGCAGGCCGACTGTCTGCCGAAGGCAAGGGCGAATCGGAGCCGGTAGGGGATAATAGTACCCAGGATGGCAAGGCCCAGAACCGGAGGGTGGTATTTAAAAAAATATAAACCAAGTGAACCCATAATACATTACTTCTATGAAACGAATTTATTTAGCGGTCTTTTTTGCCAACCTTTTTCTACTAGCAACCGCCTACGCCCAGGAGTGCAGCAGGTACTATCCCCTCAGGGAAGGCACCTCCCTGACCTACACCAGCTATAACGGAAAGGACAAGGAAGAAGGAACCATCACCTATAAAGTCAAAGATGTCAGCAGCAATGCCGGCGTCACCAGGGCCACCATGCAAATGGAGTTGTCCGATGCCAAGGGGAAAAATATGATGACTTCCGAATACGGCATTACCTGTGAAGGCGATATGGTCCGGATTGATTTTAAATCCCTGATGAACGGCCCGATGATGCAGCAATTCAAGGATATGGAAATGGATATGACGGGTACCGACCTGGAATTGCCCAACAACCTGAGCGTAGGGCAGGAACTGGCCGATGCCAGCATCCATATGAAAGTGAATATGGGGGCCATGAATATGGAAATGAACGTGGAGACCCTTAACCGCAAAGTGGAAAAAAAGGAATCAGTGACTACCCCCGCCGGTACGTTTGATTGTTTTGTCATCAGCAGCGATACCCGTACGAAGATGATGATGGGTGGCGGCACCTTTCCCTCCCGGATCTGGTTATCCGAGGGTGTGGGGATGGTCAAACAGGAAACGTACAACAAGAATGGCAAGCTCAATGGGTATTCGGTGTTGACCGCGCTAAGCAACTAAGCTACCGCCGATTTCATAAGCTATTCCCTGCCATCTAATACCAGGAAACTCCCCCTGCCCTATGGGGCCGTTACCCCATGGTTGCTTGGCTACGCCATAGCCTGTCAATCATAATGGCCATGATATGAAAAAACTATTCTTCATCGTTAGTCTCGTATGCCTGCAAACGGGGATGCATGCTCAGCCCGCGTAACCGGTTTCCGGTTGTAAGGACCTTGGGCTCTACCGCAAAAAAAGCAGGAGCCAATCCCGGGGGAATCCACTGGCTTCATTGCCCGAAACCAGGCTCCCGGAAACGGTGAACAAGGAAGCCAACGGGTTGTTAAAATTTCGTGCCGTTTGTCGACTTTTCAGCAGGGTATTTTGCCGATCAGCCCCTGTTAAATCTCTAGCTGAGCCCATGTATTTCCCCGACTTTTTTGTGCGTTTTGTCGAAAATCGATGAAATACACATCCCCCTGTTTTCACAACACTTTCCGCCCGGATCACAACATTTAATGGTGTTTTCACAACTATTCAATTAGGCCCATTTTAACTTTATTTAACTTTGGTTTAATGATATTTTTCCTACAGATGGAAATCCTAATCCCAAATCATGAAAAACCACTACCCTACTTTTGCTATTGTATTATTGCTATGGTGTTGCAGTTGCAGTAACGATAATTCTGATCCCGTCCCCCAGGAACCAGGGCAAGGGGAAGTTCCGGAACTGAGCAGCGCCAAACAGATCCTTAGTTTCCGGCTGGTTGAAAATACGGACGCCTGTACCGGGGAAATTGCCAGTACGATCAACGAAGCGGCAAGGACCATAGATATCACCGTAACCTCGGGTGTTTCCCTCATGGCCATTACCCCGGATTTTGAAGTGTCGCCCCGGGCTTACATGGCCCCCACAGGTCCGCAGGACTTCTCGCAACCGGTCACCTATACCGTCACCGCCGAGGACAATTCCACCACAGAATACGTAGTGAATGTTCAGACCACCCTGTCAGACCGTGAAATCCTGACAAAACTCCTGGAAGACAACCCCAACAACAACACCAACTGGGACCCCAATGAAACCGATTTGAACCGCTGGAGCGGCGTGGTGGCCAACAACCAGGGCCGGGTCATCGAACTGAGTCTAAGCCAGGTGGGCCTGGAAGTACTTTCGCCGGAGATCGGGCAACTTTGCTACCTGGAACAACTGAACCTGGTGAATAACCGGTTAAACGAGATCCCCGAAGAAATAGGGCAATTGGCCAACCTGACATACCTGAGCCTCAACAATACGGATATTACCGCGCTACCGGCCTCCATCGGGCAGTTGCGCCTATTGAGGGGCCTTTCCGCCAATGGCAACGACCTCTCCTCATTACCGGCCGAAATCGGGCAACTCACCTCCCTTGAAACCCTGGACTTGAGCGCCAATTCCCTGGCAGGGCTCCCCTTGGAGATCGGACAACTGGCCAACCTTACCTCCCTGGACCTGGAAGGCAATGACATCACGGTATTGCCCGCTTCCCTGGGGCAACTCGCAAAGCTGGAATACCTGAACCTGGGTGCTAATGACATGGAGACCCTGCCCCCTGAAATCGGGCAGCTTTCCAACCTCAGCGAACTCAACCTGGCCAACGGGAAACTGGTGACCCTCCCTTCGGAAATAGGCGGCATGGTCGAATTAAGGAGCCTGATCCTCTCCCGGAACAAACTGGAATCTATCCCATCCGAGCTGGGGAATGCTTCCAAGCTGGTCTATATCAACGCCAACCGCAATAACATCGCCGCGGTCCCCAGGGAAATCGGGAACCTCGTCAACCTGAACCTGTTGGTGATGCGCAGGAATGATTTTAAAACCGTGCCCATGGAAGTCTGCAACCTCTCCACCAATTACGGGACACGCATCTTTATGGATAATAATGTAGATTGCCAGTAAACAAAGGCCGGGGCTAGACCCCGGTTTTTTCTTGCAATATTTCGGCTTCAAAGAGCACCGCAAAATGCCGTAGCAATTTCTGTTTCACCTCTTCCAGAGGGATGTCCCTGCGGCCTGTTTCCACATTCAGGGAAGTCACCCCCTTGTCTTTGATCCCGCAGGGGACCATCAGGTCAAAATACCCCAGGTCTGTATGGACGTTCAGGGCAAACCCGTGCATGGTCACCCATCGGCTGGCACGCACGCCCATAGCGCAGATCTTGCGGGCAAACGGGGTGCCAACGTCGAGCCACACCCCGGTCTCCCCGGGCGAACGCTCGCCTTTCAGCCCGTATTCGGCCAGGGTGAGGATTACCATCTCTTCCAGGTAACGCAGGTACTTATGGATGTCTGTGAAAAAATTGTCGAGGTCCAGGATAGGGTACCCCACGATCTGCCCGGGGCCGTGATAGGTGATATCGCCCCCCCTGTTAATCCTGTAAAACTCGGCCTTACGGGCTTTTAACTGTGCCTCGTTGGCCAGGAGGTTCTCCATGGAACCGCTTTTGCCCAGGGTAAATACATGGGGGTGCTCTACAAAAAGGAAGTGGTTGGGGGTGTCCATAGCGGGACCTTCCCGGCGGTTCCTGATCTTGAGGGCTATAATTTCCTCAAAAAGCTCCTCCTGGTAATCCCAGGTTTCCTTGTATGCCTTCTGCCCCAGGTCCTGTAACAATACCTGTTTGTTCATGGGGCAAAGATACAACTATCCGTTGGGATTGTTCAGGATGACCAGGGCAGCGATGACCCCGGGGACCCATCCGCACAGGGTCAGCAAAAAGACGATCAGTATAGAACCACAGCCCTTGCCAATGACAGCGAGGGGCGGGAAAAGTATGGCCAGCAAGACTCTCCAGAAACTCATTTCAAAAATATTGGGGGCCGGTAGTTACCTCCCCGGTTGCGTTCAGGGATTAGACGCAAAATGGGGCCCTTTGTTACACTTTTTGGGAAAGCACCCCCCACGGCCTTAATATTCAACAGGGGAGCATTGAAACATTCTGCCAGAGTCCCTATATTTGCAGCCTCAACATCAAGTCATGCAACTCTCCGAACAAGAAATCGTAAGAAGGGAAAAGCTGGTAAAGCTTCGGGAAATGGGGATCGACCCCTATCCTGCCGCCCAGTACCCCGTGAATGCCACTGCCCAAAGCATCCGGGTCGACTACCAGGAGGGGAAAGAGGTTGTCGTCGCTGGCCGCCTGATGTCGCGCCGTATACAGGGCAAGGCCTCCTTTGCCGAGTTGCAGGATAGTACGGGGCGGATACAGGTGTATTTTAACCGGGACGAGATTTGTACCGGCGATGACAAGACCCTGTACAATGAGGTGTACAAAAAGCTCCTCGATATCGGGGATTTTATCGGTATCCGGGGGACCCTCTTTACCACCCAGGTGGGGGAGAAAACCATCCTGGTAAAGGAATTTACCCTCTTGAGCAAATCGCTTCGACCGCTCCCGTTGCCCAAGAAAGATGCCGAAGGCAGGGTGTATGACGAATTTAATGACCCGGAACAACGCTACCGCCAACGCTACGTGGACCTGGCCGTGAACCCCAAGGTAAAGGAAACGTTCGTTACGCGTACCAAAGTCACCAACAGCATACGGGATTTCTTTAACCAGCGCGGGTACCTGGAAGTGGAAACGCCCATCCTGCAACCCATTCCCGGGGGAGCGGCGGCCAAGCCCTTTATGACCCACCACAACGCCCTGAATATCCCCCTGTACCTTAGGATCGCCAATGAATTGTACCTCAAACGCCTCATCGTTGGTGGTTTTGACGCGGTTTATGAATTCTCCAAGGATTTCCGGAATGAGGGCATGGACCGTACCCATAACCCGGAATTTACGGTAATGGAACTGTATGTGGCCTATAAGGACTACTTCTGGATGATGGAAACCACGGAACAACTGCTCGAAAAAGTGGCCCGTGAAGCTACGGGTTCTACCAGGGTAAAAGTGGGGAAAAATGAAATTGAATTCAAGGCACCCTATCCCAGGGTAGCCTTATTGGACGCCATCAAGGAACACACCGGATTTGACGTGGCCGGTATGGACGAAGCAGGGTTAAGGGAAGTGGCCAGGCAGCTAGACCTGGAAATAGACGACAGCATGGGGGTAGGAAAGCTCATCGATGAGATATTCAGCGAGAAATGCGAGCCGCATTACATCCAACCTACTTTTATCACGGATTATCCCAAGGAAATGAGTCCCCTGACCAAGGAACACCGGTCTGACCCTGCCCTCACGGAACGATTTGAACTGTTGGTGAACGGCAAGGAGATCGCCAATGCCTATTCCGAGCTAAACGACCCCCTGGACCAGCGGGAACGCTTTGAAGAACAGCTAAAACTTTCGGAAAAAGGGGATGACGAAGCTATGTTCATCGACCAGGATTTCCTGCGTGCCCTGGAGTACGGGATGCCCCCCACTTCCGGGATCGGGATCGGGATCGACCGGCTGGTGATGCTGCTGACCAACAATTCTTCCATACAGGAAGTGCTCTTCTTCCCCCAGATGCGGCCCGAAAAAAAACCGCTGCAGCTCAGCCAGCAAGAAAAGGCCATCCTGGACATCCTGAAAACCCAGGGGTCTATGCCCCTGGACCGCCTGAAAGAACAAGCCGGATTGAGCAATAAGGCCTGGGATAAGGGCATCAAGGCACTGGGCAAAATGGGATTGGCCAAGGTGGTCAGGCAGGGCGATCACCTGCTTTGTGAAATCCAGAAATAGCGCCCTTTTGCGAATTTGTAATACGATTCTTTCAAATCTACTAATAATCAGATAGATAGGGCGGTGAATTTGGTCGAATTTCCCCTGATTTTTAAAATATTCAGGCTCGAAAAACGTTGTATAGTATAAGATCCCAAATCTTTTGCTATGAAACATTTTTACCTCCCCTGTTTGCTTGCGATACTCCTTTTGTCATGCTCCCAGACCGAACCCATTTCGGGCGACCCGGACCCGGACGGTGGAGATGACGATCCCCATACCAGCCTGGAAGCCTGTTTTTCGCTATCCAGCGAGACTATTTTGGTTGGCGAATCCCTGGAAATAAGCGATTGTTCCGAAGGGGCCACCAGCTACTCCTATGATTTTGGCAATGGAGAGGAGAGCACGGATGACAGCCCATCTGTAGTATACGAAGAAGGTGGGGAATATACCATCACCCTGACGGTGACCAACAACGAACAGGAAACCGATACCAAAACCCGGTCGGTTTATGTGGGTTCCGCGGAATCCTATTATATCTATCCCGAAGTACCCGAGGGGTACAGCTACCTGCCGCTGGAAGCCGGTATCCACCCACAAAACGGGGCGGTCTTTGTCATTGAATTAAGGGAAGACCAGTTGGGGCCGGGAGGATCCAAATTCTTTTACCGGGAACTGGACGAATCCTTTGCAGCCACAAGCCATTATATTGCAGACAAACCCTTCAATTGCAACAGTGCTTTTGTGAATGTCCTGGCCAGTGGCAACCTGAATTTCCATTTTTCCAGGACCCTCGCAGGATTGTATGGAAGCCAGGAACTTACCTATAACAGCAGCTGGGGCTTTCTTAACAATATCAACCCTGCCGGCAAGCACAGCTACGGGTATTTGCCCGATGGGGCCAATTACTTGTACTACGGCACCGCCAATGACAGCGGGGTGTACAAGGCGGCCATAGAGCACCGCAATTCCGGGGGCGACACCTTTGAAATAGAACTGTTAGCCCTGGGGAGCGCCTCGTCCATGATCGGCGATATGATCAAGGTACCCGGGGGCTATATCGCCTTCGGGGGGGTCTTCATCAAAAACGACCTGGCACCGCAGATTCAGAACTACAAGCCTGTACTTGCCTTTCTGGACGATATGTTGAACCTTACCTCCGAAGTGGTGCTTGACGCTTCCATGCTCGACGCCACCATAAGTTCCCCAAACGACCTGAATGGATCTTACCATCTGGAACAGCTCGCAAACGGAAACCTGGTGCTTTACGGCAATGGCGAACTCATCGTCACGGAAAGCAATGGTACCCTGCTCAAAAGGACGCTGTATGAAGATACCAAACCCATACAGGCCCTGATTTCACTTGGCGAAACCTTTGTAATATCTACCGACGGGTACCTGAGGAAGTTTGATTCCGGCGGGAACCAGCTCAAGGAGTTTAAGTACAACGGGAATTACATGCCCGAACTTTTTGAAAAGGACGGGAAGTTGTTCTTTGTCGCCGGGTACGACACTGAGGCGGGCGTAAAAATGTTCTATGGGGCGGTCGATGCCAACCTCAACCTGAAGGCATTGGGGTCCTGAGGGCGCTGGCTATGGCTTTGATGCTCCCAGGAGCCCAGGTCGATCTATCTTGATAGCACAAATATTTTATAAACTAGCCTAAATACGCTAGTTTAGGGCCAAAATAACGCAATGGGCCTAAGTAAAAAAGCGGGGCTGCTCCTCGGACCGATCCTTTTTTTCCTCATCATATCCCTGCCTTTTGAACTGGTTTCAGAAAATGGCGACCGGGTGGTCGCCGTGGCGGCCTGGATGGTTGTCTGGTGGATCACCGAAGCGGTATCCATTTCGGTGACGGCCCTGCTCCCGCTGCTGCTCTTCCCCATCCTGAAGATCATGCCCATTGACGAGGTAGGGGCCAATTACGGCAGTCCGATCATTTTCCTGTTCTTCGGGGGGTTCGTACTGGCCCTGGCGCTCGAAAAAGTAAACCTCCACAAGCGGATCGCGCTGAATATCATCAAGATTACAGGAACTACCCCAAATAAGGTGGTGTTGGGGTTCATGATCGCCACCGCAGCCCTGAGCATGTGGATCAGTAATACGGCGAGTACGGTGGTCATGCTGCCCATTGCCCTCTCCGTGATCAAACTGCTGATCCATGATGCGGATGGTTTTACCCGGGACGACCGGAATTTTGCGCTCAGCGTCATGCTGGGGATCGCTTTTTCGGCCAATGCAGGGGGTATCGCCACCGTCATTGGCACCCCCCCCAACTCCGTGCTCATCGGATTGCTGGAAAACGAATACAATATCGAGATCTCTTTTTTGAAATGGATGACCATAGGACTCCCCTTCTCGGTCATTTTATTGTTTATCTGCTACCTGGTATTGGTGAAATGGATGTTCCCCAACCGGCAGTTGAAGTTTAATGCATCCAGGGAGGTAATTCAGCGGGAACTGGACAAGCTCGGGCCTACTTCGGGAAAGGAAAAAATGGTCCTTACCATCTTCGGGATCACCGTCTTCCTGTGGATTTTCAGGACGGTTATCAATGGCATCTTTCCCACCCTGCAACTCTCCGACACCATTATCAGCATGATTGGGGCGGTATCCCTGTTTGCCATCCCCTACCGGTTCAAAAGGGGTGAATTCATCCTCGGCTGGGAAGATACCGAAAAACTCGCCTGGGGAATCCTTATCCTGTTCGGTGGCGGACTGGCCCTGGCCAATGGGATGTCGGTCAGTGGGATTGTCGACATGGTTTCCAACGCCATTGCCACTGCCGAGGTTAGTGTATTTATTACGGCCTCGCTCCTGATCTTTCTGATGCTGTTTATGACCGAGCTAATGAGCAATGTGGCCCTGATAGCAGTGCTGGCACCGGTGGTCGCAGGGATCGCCATTGGCCTGGATATCCCGCTGCTCTATTTGCTTATCCCCGTAACCATCGCCAGCAGCTGCGCCTTTATGCTCCCCATGGCCACCCCCCCCAACGCCATTGTGTTCGCCAGCGGATACATCAAAGTGCACCAAATGGCCCGGGCTGGCATCATCCTCAATTTGATTTCGGTGGGTTTGCTGATGCTCATGTTCCAATTTGTACTCCCACTGCTCTTCTAGGGTTCGCATAAATAGAAAACCCCTGCAATGCAGGGGCCTTCACTACTAACTAACTAACTCAAACAATTATAAGATTGACCAGCCAGAGGGGTATTAACGGGCACTTACGATATGGCAATCACTGGCTTTTGCCCCTTTGGCGCCATCACTGGCATACGGGTCAAATCCGTCGGGGAGCAAGGCCTTTGTGTCCACGGATGGAAAAAAGTCTTCTTCCGCTTCAAGGTAGGATATCCCGTCGATATCCGTGCCGGGCGCATAGGGATCAAAACCTTCGGGTAGCCAGGCAGCCGTATCAAAGCCCAAATCGGTATCTTCCTCTTCTATGAAGGTAATGGCGTCCAGATCTACATATACTTCATAGGGATCAAATCCTTCGGGCAGATATTCTGCAGTCTCAAACCCAAGATCAAATGGGTCTTCATCCTCCAGGAAGACCACCTCGTCCAGCCGGAGTTGGGCAGTATCCTTACAGCTTACACAAGTACCATTCCCCAAAGGGTAGTTTTTGGTTTCCAGGTTGTTGGCAGTGGCGGCAGTGCTTATCAGTACCAGTCCACAAAGTGCTATTATGTTTTTCATTATTGATGGATTTACGAATGTTGATTGTTTGCCTAATAGACTGTAACTAAACGCCTATGTTACAGTCTTGGCATTTGTTTAACACAACATCCGGGTAGCCATGTGCCGGAAAACGGGACGCATAGAATAATTTATCTTATTGATTTTAAACTACTTACGTAATTTTTTTATAGCAGGGCCCGATTGTGCACCTTAGCAATAAATTAACACAGCCCGACGGCCGCCCCCCTGGGCAACGGAATTTTCGAGGACGGCCCTTACCACAGGCAAGGGCATCTCCGCCACCCAAATCAGCCGCTTTACCCCCAGGTTTCCCCTATAACCACAAAAGGGGGTTCTTTTACCTACACTATGGCGGTTTTTACAACAATGATTGCAATTGTTGGCCACTAGTTGCTATTTTAGACCTGATAAAAAACCCCCGAATCATGACCTATAAAGTAAAAAGCCTGCTCTATTTCGTGGCCTTCTTAGCTTCTGCCCTTATCTACAACAGCCTGAACGATGAAATGGCCGAGGAAACGGCAAAGGTGCCAAAACCTGAAAAGCTTGCCGATGCGGTGACCGATAGTGGCAACCTGCAAGAAGGAGAAGAAACGGTTATTTTGGATAAAGCAATGCTCCGCAATTAAAAAATAGTGACTACCTAATATGCTCAGTACCTAAGGGCGTGGTGTACACCACGCCTTTTTTTTGTGCTTGTCCTGCTTCCTGTCGCCTCCCGCATGTTAAAGTACTGCTAAACCCGTCCCGGAGCTTAAACCTTCCGGATTGCACGCCATCCAAAGGATATGAACAAAAAAATAAAGCACATGAGAAACCTAATGATTATCGCCCTCTTACTGGCCGGGTTCAGCACCTTTGCGCAGCCTGCTAAAAGAGAGGGTCGCGAACATAGCCCTCTAAAGGATATGAGCGCCGAACAAATTGCCACCCTGCGCAGCAAACAGCTGGCGCTGGACCTGGACCTCACCGAGGCACAGCGTGAAAAGGTATCGGAACTGGAACTACAGAAGGCCAGCGAGCGCAAAGCGCATATGGAGGCCCGTAAAGAAGGGGATGAACCCAAGGCGGCAGCCGGGCCCGAAGAACGCTTCAACCGTATGAACGCGCGTCTTGATCGGCAACTTGCCTACAAAAATGCCATGAAAAACATCCTTTCCAAAGAGCAATACGCGCGATGGGAGGACAAGCACGCCCAAAAGGGAATGCGCGGGCACAGGCACAGGAAACATGAGCGGCAGGAAGGCCGCCGATAAGAAAAAAGGCATGGAGACATGCCTTTTTTTATTTCCATTCTTTAAGGGTTTCTTCCAGAGCGGCAACCGTCTGGTCCAGGTCTTCATACGAAAGCGCGTCGTTCAGGAAGTAACTCTCAAATGCACTGGGGGGCAGGTAAATCCCCCGATCGAGCATGCCGTGGAAATATTTTTTGAAGGATGCGTTGTTACCTTTGGCGGCCGAGTGGAAATCGACAACCGGCCCTTCGGTAAAGTGCAGGGAGATCATGGAACCGAACCGGTTGATCTGATACGCGATCCCGCGGGCATCAAGCACTTTTTGCATTCCCTTGTGCAGGTATTCGGTTTTCTCCGCAAGGCGCTGGAAGACTTCCGGATACCGGTGAAGTTCGCCAAGCATGGCCAGGCCGGCACTCATGGCCAATGGGTTTCCGCTTAAGGTCCCGGCCTGGTAGACCGGGCCTTCGGGGGCGAGATGCTTCATGATTTCATCCCTGGCCGCAAAAGCCCCTACGGGCAGTCCGCCACCAATCACTTTCCCAAAGCAAAGGATATCGGCCTTGATCCCAAGTACTTCCTGGGCCCCACCCTGCCCAAGCCGAAACCCGGTCATCACCTCATCAAAAATCAGCAAGATCCCTTCCCGGTCGCACAGCGCCCTGAGCCCCTCAAGGAAGCCTTCGGCCGGCGGGATACAACCCATATTCCCGGCCACAGGTTCGATGATCACCGCGGCAATTTCACCCTTGTTGGCCTTTGCCAGGGTACTGACAGAATCCAGGTCGTTATAGGCAGCGAGCAGGGTGTCTTTCGCGGTTCCCTGTGTAACCCCCGGGCTATTGGGGCTTCCAAAGGTAACGGCGCCGCTGCCCGCCTGAATCAGGAAGGCGTCGGCATGGCCGTGGTAGCAGCCGGCAAATTTTATGATCTTTTCCTTGCCGCTGAACCCCCGGGCAAGGCGTACGGCGCTCATGCAGGCCTCGGTGCCACTGTTGACAAACCTTATCTTGTCTATGTTGGGCACCATAGCTACCGCAAGTTTGGCCAACTGGGTTTCTATCGTTGTTGGCATCCCGAAAGATGTCCCCTTTTGCGCCTTTTCGGTAATGGCATCGATCACTGGCGCATAGGCATGCCCCAGGATCAGCGGGCCCCAGGAGGCTATGTAATCGATATAGCGGTTGCCGTCTTCATCAAAAAAATAGGCTCCTTTGGCCTCCTTAACAAATACAGGGGTCCCTCCTACTGCCTTGAACGCCCTAACCGGTGAATTCACTCCCCCGGGAATGTATTGGCGCGCCTCTGCAAAAAGGGCACTGCTTCTCTGATACCTCATATTATTTCTTACTTGCCTGCGACCGGATTTTCAACTTTTGCCCGATCGCCAGGGTGCTGTTCTTCATGTTATTGAGTTCCATCAATGCGGGAACGGTAGTCAGGTACTTTCGGGAGAGCGAATAGAGGGTGTCTCCCTGTTGTACGACATGGACCCCGTATTCCTCGGTGGTTTCGGGTTGGTCTGTATACGCGTAATCTGCAGGCAACGCCTTTCGGTCATATTCATACAGCCGGTACCGCTCAATAAAGGATATCAGCTTTTGTGGATAGTGGCGGTCTGTGGCGTATCCCGCGGCCTTCAGCCCCCTGGCCCAGCCCTTGTAGTCATCTTTGCGCAATTCAAAGAGGGGGGCATATCGCGAACGGCTCGACAGGAAGATGCTATGGTCCCGGAATGAATACATGGGGTGGTTGTATTTGCGGAAGCATTCCCCTTTTTCATCATCGTCGTGGTGGGCATAATCCCCCTCCCATCCGGTATGGCACTTGATCCCGAAATGGTTGTTGGTTTTACGGGTAAGTTCGCCCTGGCCATAGCCGCTTTCGAGTATGCCCTGGGCCAGGGTGATACTGGCCGGGATGCCATAGGCCTGCATTTCAAACTGGGCGATGGGGGCGAAAGTGCTGATATATTCTTCAATGCTGGAAATGGGAACGTAGACAAATTTCCCGCTGTCCCCGGGCATTGCTCCGCCCGAGGGTGATGAAACCCCGTTGCCTGCCATTCCAGCCTGATCGGCCATGGTTCGTTTATGGGCTTCTGCAGCCCGCCTTTTGGCCCCGCATGAGCTCAGGAGGAATGCGCAGACCAAAATTGTTCCCAGTATTCTCATAGGTTGATCAAAGGCAGTTTTTTTTGACTTAAGAACTGGTTCATCCCCGCAATTCCCTGTAACCCCCCACTATGGATGGCAAGGATGCGGGTGCCTGGTTCAAACAATCCCCTCCGGGCCATATGGGCGATCCCGTAAAACATCTTGCCCGTATAAACGGGATCGACCAGGATGCCGGTATCACGCCTGAAGTTATTGATAAACGTCACCAGGCTTTGGTTTATTTTGGCATATCCCCCAAAGTGGTATCCATCTTCCAGGTACCAGTTGTCTTTACGGACAAAGCTACGAATATCTTTTGTTAAATAATCGCCCTTAAGTACCTGGAAGCCTATCAGTCGCTGTCGTTCCACCGAAGCATTGATCAACCCGGCCAGCGTTCCCCCTGTTCCCACGCAACAGCAAATATGCGTAAATTGACGGTCGCTTTCGGCAAGGATCTCCTCGCAACCCCGGACAGCCAGGCGATTGGTCCCCCCTTCCGGCAGCAGGTAAAACGGGCCTAATTCTGCCTTCAGTGCTTCTACGAAGGCGGCATCGGCTTTCTGGCGGTACGCTTGCCTGGAGACAAATTTCAGCTGCATCCCATCGCGCAGCGCCGCCACCAGCGTCGGGTTTTTTGGCCTGCTTTCCAATTCTTCCCCCCTGATGACCCCAATGGTCCTGTACCCATATTCACTACCCGCCCGGGCCGTCACGGCGATATGGTTAGAGAAGGCGCCCCCAAACGTCAACAAGGTCGTATGCCCCTCTTCTTTTGCCCGTAGCAGGTTGTATTTGAGCTTGCGGTATTTGTTCCCCGAAATTACCGGGTGTAACAAGTCTTCCCTCCTGACAAAAAGGGATATCCCGGCGCTTTCCGTTTCCGGGAGGCGGATTTGCTGGGTAGGTATCTGCACAGGCGCGGTCATGGCAGCCTTAATAATAGTGAAGAAAGCTAAAGGGCTTTCGGCCCTGCAAGTACTTCAGGTCCTGTTCATTGCCGTAGGCTTCCCGTTCAAAACTCAGGTTCCTGTAGGCTTTGTAACGGTCCCAATAATAGAGGCTGCGGATCAGCCATTCAGACAGGTACCAGAGGTAGAAGGCAAGCAGCCACAGTTCGCGCTGTTGCCTCAGGTGGATTCTTTCGTGGTTGATCAGGACCGTATCAGTCTTCAAATGCCGCTCCCTGAGGATGATAAAAGGCCACAGGGTAAGTCCCACGTAATCCCGGTGGAAGATCAACCGGCTGATTAAAATCATGCGTGCGCGTTTTGTGTTTCCCTAACAAAGATAGGACATCTGTGGCAGAACACGCTGAATTCCCGATAGTTCCCCGGCTCCCGGGTATTGCACGCCGTAGTGCCAAGGCGAGGTCCTTGGGCGGGCAGTCCCGCAGACAGGGTATATCAGCAAAATCCCGTATTTTTACATCAGACACCAAATCTTATGAAGGCGTGAAAGATATCCTCCCCCCCGAAGAAGGGGATTACTACCTCAGCCCGGAAGGCTACAGGGTCTTTACGGAAAAATACCACCTGAGAAGGGGATATTGTTGCGAAAGCGGTTGCCGGCATTGCCCTTACGGCTATGACCCGAAGACAAACACACGCAGGTCCTGACATGTGCATTCGGCATGATATTTGTGCATTAAATGTCATGTATAACCCATGTTTATAACAAAAATAACTGCTATGAAAAAAAATAAACTTTGGGGCCTTCTCCTTCCGCTCCTGCTCCTCAGCCTGGGTGCCTGCACCTCGGTGCGGGTCCTCTCCGATTATGATCGTGAAGCAGATTTCAATGCCTATAATACCTATGCCTTTTATAAAACCGGCATCGACAAGGCACAGATATCCGATCTGGATAAGAAGCGTATCCTGAGGGCCATTGAAACTGAAATGAACGCCCGTGGATTTGTGAAATCTGAGCAACCCGACCTGCTCGTGAGTATTTTCACCAGGGAAAAGGAACGGGTAGATGTCTACAACAACAACTGGGGTTGGGGTTGGGGC
>LXTR01000076.1 GCA_001683825.1 Flavobacteriaceae bacterium CP2B
GGGCTGGGGAGGCTATTGGAATCCCTGGATTTGGGGCCCTGGTTATTATGGCAATAACGTCAGTACTTCGACGGAGGGGTCGCTCTATATCGACCTGATAGACGCCAAAAGCAAGGAACTGGTATGGCAGGGACGTGGCGTGGGCACCCTGAACAACACTTCCAATATTGCCAAAAAGGAGGAGCGGATACGGGAATTTGTTTCGCAAATCCTGGCACAATACCCGCCCGACGCTATCGCCCCCTTATAAAATGCAGCCGCCCAAAAGGGCGGTTTTTTTGTATCTTTATGGAAAGAAACCACAGCGCATGTCTTACGAAAGCAACCCCATACTTGATAAGCTTCCCAAGCACCTGAAACAGTATATTAAGCCCCAGAATTACGAGCATTACTCCGCTATTGACCAGGCGGTCTGGCGCTATGTCATGCGCAAGAATGTAGACTACCTCAGCCGGGTGGCGCACGAATCCTATCTCGATGGGCTTGGCAAGACGGGGATCAGTATCGACCACATCCCCAATATGTACGGGATGAACCGCATACTGAAAGACATTGGCTGGGCAGCGGTAGCGGTAGACGGGTTTATCCCCCCTTCTGCCTTTATGGAGTTCCAGGCCTACAACGTACTGGTGATTGCCTCGGAGATCAGGCAACTCAAACATATCGAATACACGCCTGCCCCCGATATCATCCATGAAGGAGCAGGGCATGCCCCGATTATTGCCAACCCCGAGTATGCCGAATACCTCAGGCGGTTTGGGGAAATCGGTTGCAAGGCAATTTCCAGTGCCAAAGACTATGAGTTGTATGAGGCCGTAAGGCACCTCTCTATCATCAAGGAGGCGTCTGGAACGCCCGAAGAAGCAATAGAAAAAGCGGAAAAGCACATTGAAACCCTGCAGGAAAATATGGGTACGCCCAGTGAGATGGCCCTGATAAGGAACCTGCATTGGTGGACAGTGGAATACGGCCTGATTGGCAGTGTGGACAACCCCAGGATTTATGGGGCCGGGCTTCTTTCCTCGATTGGTGAAAGCGCGTGGTGCATGACCGATAAGGTAAAAAAGATCCCGTATTCCATCGAAGCGGCCCACACCTCATTCGACATTACCAAACCACAGCCCCAACTATTCGTTACGCCAGATTTTGCGTATCTCAGCCAGGTATTGGAAGAATTTGCCAATACCATGGCGCTGCGCACCGGGGGGCTGCAGGGGGTAGAAAAACTGATACAGTCAAAAGCCCTGGGCACGGTAGAACTAAGCACCGGGTTGCAGATATCAGGCGAATTCAGCAAAGTAATCGCCTATGAGGGTAGGCCCGTTTATATACAGACGCAGGGCGAAACTGCCTTATCCTACCGTGAGAAAGAACTGGTTGGGCACAGCAGGCAGCGTCATGCCAATGGATTTGGAACCCCTGTGGGGAAATTAAAAGGCATTAACCTTCCCATAGAGGACATGAGCCCAAGAGACCTCAAAGCTTATAACATCTATGAAGGGGAAACCATTTCCCTGGAATTCGAAGGCGGGATCCGCGTGAGCGGGCAAATCATCACCGGTACGCGAAACCTGCAAGGAGAAATCATCCTGATTACATTCAAGGATTGTACGGTATCGCATGGTGATACCATCCTCTTCCAGTCCAGTGACGAACTATACAATATGGCTGTGGGGGTTGAAATCGTTTCCGCCTTCAACGGCCCCGCAGACCTGCAGAGTTTCGACCTCACCACCCATTCCCTGTCGGCCACCCCTGAAAGGTCCAAGAAGACAGGGGCCATTGGCAAACTGGAAAACTACTATGAACAGGTACGGCATTACAGGGAAGGGATCAATACGACCATTTCCAGGAACAAGGTTTTCAAAGAGGTAAAGGAATACTTCCCGAACGACTGGCTATTGAGCGTGGAACTCTACGAACTCGCGCAAAATAGCAAGGATCGCAACTTTGCCCGAGAAATAGAAACCCACCTGGAACTTGTAAAACAAAACAACCCCAAGGTAGGGCACCTGATTGACGATGGTATTGCGCTGGTGAGGAAAGCCGGTGTTATCCACTAATCTTCATGTGCATTGCAGGGCTGTTCTCCAATTGTGCCAGCGCAACCCGCTTTCCCGGAAAATAACGCAGTCGTACAGGCTCCCCGTTCCGTTCCAGGGTTAGCTCCACGGGTTTATCAGACCTTCCACAATAGATGATGGACTAGTTTTTTTGACAAAGGGGGTATCATTGGCCCGACGGAGGCATTGCCTGCCTTATGTTTCAAGGGTCAAATTGCATGTGGGGAAAGTGTTTGCGCAGGGCCGCTATTTTCTTGTCAAGCGTAGTCCTAAATTCCCTGTATTCCCTGGAACCGGGGTTAAAAGGCCGGTGTTCAAGGCCTCTGCGCACCTCCCCCACGGCTTTCATAACCTCCCGGGACCCCGGGGAGACATGGCATTCGTTAAACCTTTCCCAGACATAGCTTACCGCCAGGGTATTGGGGTGCAGCAAATCTTCCCCGTAAAAGCGATAATCGCGCAACTCGTCCATCAGGATTTCATAGGCCGGGAAATAGGAGAGGCCGGGGTCTTCCTGAAAATGGTCCAGGAAGGCATGTAGCCCGCTGACCAGGTGCGCCTTACTCCTCTGATTACCTATGAAGCCCTCCTTCAGGTGCCGCACCGGCGAGATCGTAAAAATGCAGTGCAGGTTTTTGTTGATGGCCCGTACATCTTCCAGCAGTTGCCGCAAGCTTTCAGTTACCTCTTCGCCTGTTGAAAGCTCCTTGCTGAATTCCTTTTGGGGGACCTTGTGGCAATTGGCGACAAATTCCCGGGTTGTTTTACGCCGGTAGGCCCAGGCCGTCCCCAGGGTAATGACCAGGTGTGTCCCTTCCAACAAGGCATTCCTGGTTTGTACAAGCGCGTTATTCAAAGCCTGTTCCAGCGCTTTTGCCGTTGCCCGGCTCATATCGGTATGGGCATCATAACAATGCCAGGCTTCGCCATGGTAAAACAGCTCGCTTTCAGTGTAATACAACTCCCTAACCGAACGATGCACAAGGTTCTGTAGGGCAAAGGGGTGATACAGGATCCCCAAAGGGTTCTCCTGCATGGGAAACTGGTAGTAGTGCAGCCTGGCCCCCATATGGGTCACAAAACAGGACCCCAGCAGCAGCAAGCTGCTATCGTGATCTATGGGCGATGGGGAAGGCGGTACGGGTACTTTTGTCTGCAGTTTCATCAGGTCCGGGCCAGATAGTCGCCAACCTTTTCCAGCACCGTAGGGATGCCGGAAGGATCACTGCCCCCCGCGGTCGCAAAGAAGGGCTGTCCCCCACCGCCCCCGCGAATGTGCTTCCCCAGTTCCCTAACGATGGCCCCCGCGTTCAGCCCGCGGCTGGCTACCAGGGGTTTGGAA
>LXTR01000082.1 GCA_001683825.1 Flavobacteriaceae bacterium CP2B
TAAATGTGGCATTCTAATCGCTCTCGTTTGATATTGTGCCAATTATGAATTTGAAATAAGGATTTCCAAGTTTTAAAGATAATTTCAATTTGCCAGCGGAGGGAATAAAAATCATGTATTTGTTCCATCGGAACCCATTCCAAAGGTGTATTGGTAACATAAATGTTCATACCAGCCAATCGTTTGCTTTTCTCTGAGTACGTAATACCCTTTTTACTTTCCGTATACACTTGTTTTTTCTTACGTTCTCGAAGTTGTTTTTCAGTTAATCGATATATAATAACTCGTGTAAATAGTTTTTTATCCTTTCCAATATAAGCATCTGTTATTTCATAGACCTGTCCTGGTTCTAAGGTATTCATAATGTGTTCTAAATCAACTTTGATGTACTGAGACTGTTTTTTTACTGTCCCATTTCGAAAGTATTCAGGAAACTCATTTTTGATATACACCATATTATTTAGTTTAAGCCGCGATATATAATACACGCCTCGTTGGTCCATTTGATCTAAATCGTCCAGTGAATAATAGCCTAAATCCCGAATACATAGATCGCCAGGCCGTAATGTCGCTAAACATTCTGTTCCAAAGGTCTTATCATTATTCTTCCCCGGTTCAACTTGAAAATTTAAAAACTGTCCGCTATGTAAATCATATTCTAATTGAATCTTTATACCCGCTGTTTGTGCACAACCACCTGATCCTGGATACACATTCGCTAAATGTTTTGGCATTTGAAAAATCGTTGCATCTAAAATACGAATTCGTTGAAAATAAGCGATTGAAGAGCTTGGAATCACTGATGTTTTATAAATTTTATTTTTTAATAATGCAGAGAAAATATGTTTTAACAAGCAAACAGCTTTTTTATTGAAACGTTTATTGAGCCCTTCTGGACTCATAAGAGTTCCTGTAATAGCATGAAGTTG
>LXTR01000087.1 GCA_001683825.1 Flavobacteriaceae bacterium CP2B
TTCATAATATGAATGAATATATTCTTTTTTTAATTTATAATAGGAATATATCGTACTATAAATTAAATGATCAAAGAACAAATTTATCTGTTCAATTACCACTTTGCATTCTTGACCAGTTGGATTCAAAAGGAATAATGTATTTAATATTTCTTTTTTTCCTTCATTGGTATTATATATAAAATCTGCAATATTTACTTTTGCATCCATACGTTCTTGGGCAATTTTTTTTGAAATATCTTCAATGTCTTGTAAATTAATTTCTTCTCGCATATACATTGTGAATACATGAAGTAAATGCGTTCCATTTTTAATTATTTCATTTTTATAAGGATCATGTTCATGAACTAAAATACGTTTTTTCCAATTTGATATAAATTTCTCCTGGCTTTCTTTTAGGTATAAACATAAGTATCGTTTTGTTGCTTCCATAATTCCACTCCTTAATTCCTTAAAAATCTTTATATGAATTACCTTAACTTAAAAAACAGTAACATTCATTAATCCTAAGCTAGATTAATTATGTTGCAAAATAGATTATATAACTTTTTTTACTTTAACTTTGGAATAATAAATAAAAATTATAATTTTTCTATGTTAATATGCTATTTCAATAGAAGAAACAAAAAACCAATTTTTCCCTTAAAAAAATCATTCCCAAAATATGTGTTTTGAAATATAATAGCATTTGTCAGGTCATCTGATGACATGGTTAAAATACCGTTAAATGTCCGTTAATTCTAATATTCTGTATATTTACACAACAGGAAAGGAGAATCAATTATAGACATGCTAACACCGATATCCATCGAAAAGGAACATATAAGATTAATTAATTTACTACACTTTATCAATGAACAAAATAGATGGTTTACAATTAAAGAATTATCTGATTATCTACAGGTCGCAGATAAAACAGTCCGAAAATATTTAAAATTATTAGAAGACGAAATTCCTCCATCTTGGAATTTACTTGTTCAAAAAGGAAAAGGAATTTATCTAAAAAAACCATTAAATGAATCCCTTTCCTTTGTTGAATCAAAAATTTTAAGAAAATCACTAAATCTTCAAATTTGCGAAGAACTTGTATTCAAAAAAAACAGTATGCAATCCTTAGCTCAAAAACTCCACTTACAAGTAGGAGCTTTATACCCAATTATTAATCAAATAAATTATGATATACAATCCAGTCATTTAAATATCAAAAAAAAACCTCTAGAAATATCGGGAAGAGAACAAGATGTCCGCGTATTTATGTTAAGGTTATATTGCAATATTCCAAATGATTATTGGCCGTTTCCCTATATTAATAAACAAAATATCACTGATTTAATTAATAAAATGGAAAAAATTTTAAATGTACAAATGTACACCTATTCAAAACACAAATTGTGTGTGTTGTTCGCTATAACAATCTCCAGATTACTATCAGGAAATACAATAGATAATGTAAGTGGACTTATTTTAGTAAATAAAAATGATGATCATTATAAAACAGTAGCGTCTATAACCTCAGAGCTACAAAACTCTTTCGGCGTTACATTACATGAAACTGAGATTTCATTTTTAGCCCTTGCACTACTTTTATCTCTTGGAAATTCTATTACCACAGACAGCAATAAAACATTAACTTCCTACAAAAAAACAATTATGCCTTTGGCTAAAGAAATTACCAAAGGAATTGAACATAAATTACAACTTGGGATAAATTATGATGAATCTTTTTTAACATATGTTGTTCTAATCATAAAAAAAGCATTAGATAAAAACTTTATTCAATATTATAATTATAATATAAAATTTATAAGGCATATAAAACAGCGTCATCCAAATACATTTAATACAATTCAAGAATGCATTAGTAATTTAAACTATACAGTATACTCCCATTTCGACTGCTATGAAATTTCATTATTAACAATGCATTTTGAAACTCAACGTATGCTATTTAAAAATAACCCGAAAAAAATATATGTATACACCTCACAAGGATGTATACATCGAGAGTATATATCTGCACTGCTTGAAAAACGTTATAATGGACTTATTAAAATTGTAAGAAACACTATTATAAATTTAACTAACGAATCACTCCAAGACATGGAGATAGATATTATTATTTCTAATGTTAACTTACCTATAAAAAATATACCTATTGTACAAATTTCGGAATTTCCTACAGAAAGAGATTTTCATGAAATCAAAAAGATAATATAAATGCCCTTTAAATATTTGTTTAATGACACAATGATTGCATATGCAGATGCTTTAAAAGGTTAGGATGGCATATTAACTATAGATGGTACAGGAAAGAACGGTGAATTGCACCTGCATAGCGATGGATAGGACCATATTTTGAAAAGTATTCTCATGGGAATTTTTCATCATTTGTAAAAATATGGTTTTAAAGTGTATAAAAGGGTTTGTGTTAAAAACGTAAAATATACGTAGTAATTTAATGTTTTATATGTATTCCTTTGTAGCAAGTGAATGGTTACATGATTAATAGTATATAGTTTTTTTATTTGGCGGTTTCTTATTTACTTGGAAATATATTGACCGCTGATATAGTAACAAAATTGAAACATAACGTTGATATTAGGGCTGAAGGAAGCGGAAAGCCTGGTACAAGAAATATGGGGCGCGTATATGGAAAAGGGTATTTATTTCATTTATATAAAATAAAAACGACATATTTATATGTCGTTTTTATCAGGCTGTGGAGAAAGTCTTCTCCACAGCCTATTTTTGTGTCTGAACCTCTTTTTATGTGTCAACACTGATAAAAAAGAGGAAAAGGAGAGATTTCTTATGATGGGTGCTTTAAAAAATCATCGTGATGAGCGTGTATCTGTTTCTGTAGAAGAATTGGTTCCACAATATCATTTCCTTCGTGCGATTGAAGCGACAATTAGTTTTGAGTTTATTGAGGAGAAGCTACGTCCTTATTATTGTGAAAACAATGGACGTCCGTCCATTCATCCTATTGTTTTATTTAAGATGATGTTTATTGGATATTTTTACGGTATTCGTTCTGAGCGTCAATTGGAAAAGGAGATTAAAACGAATATTGCTTACCGTTGGTTTTTAGGTTTTTCTCTATCAGACACGATTCCAGATCATTCTACAATCAGTTGGAATCGTCGTACCCACTTTATTCATACAAATATTTTTGAAGAAATTTTTGATGAGATTGTGAGACAAGCGACGGAGCATCGGATGGTAGGAGGACGTGCGTTGATGACAGATTCTACTCACATTAAGGCTAATGCTAATAAAAATAAATTTGTACATAAATATAAAAAAGAAAAGGCAAAGTTTTATATAGATGAACTAGAAGCTGCAGTAATCGAAGATCGTGAGGTACACAGAAAAAAGAATTAAAACCTAGAAAGGAAAGTGATACCCCTACCAAAAAAACTCGTATAAGTACAACGGATCCAGATAGTGGATTTTTAATGAGAGATGGAAAACCAAATGGTTTTCATTTCTTAGATCATCGTACGACTGATGCAAAGTACAATATTATTACAGATACCTATGTAACGGCTGGAAATATGGCAGATTCCGAGCCGTATTTAGCACGCCTCCAAGCTCAGATTGATAAATTCGGATTCAAAGTGGAAGCTGTCGCTCTTGATGCGGGTTATTTTACAGGCTATATTTGTAAGAAATTATCAGAACGGAATATATTCATGGTGATGGGTATCGCCGATTTGGAAAACGAAATAAAGAAGTACCGAAAAGCCAATTTAAATATGTAGAAGAAATGAATGTTTTCGCTTGTCCGATGGGATGTATTTTAGAATATGTAACAACGGATCGTGAAGGATACCGTCAATACAAATCGAATCCAGAAGACTGCGCTGTTTGTCCGTTACGTGAGGTGTGCTTTTCAAAGAAACAAAAACAAAAAGTTATCACTCATCATATATGGGAGAAATATAAGGATATTGCTAAAAAAACAAGCTAACAGCTACAGGGAAAAGGTTGTATAAAGTACGCTGTTCCACTATAGAGCGAAGCTTTGCGGACGCCAAAGAACTACATGGCTACCGCTATGCCCGGTTTCGAGGGCTGAAGTCTGTCCAAATGCAAGCTTATCTCACCGCAGCTTGTCAAAATATGAAAAAAATAGCCCTCCACCTGACCAAAAAGGGTCTGGTGGAGGGCTATTTTTCTAAATTCTATTATTTTATGTTGTTTTTATTCGCTAAAATCAAAAAAGATTACAGAGTGTTGGGAACCCTAAAGGGTTTCCCAACACTCTGATAAAAACGACATATTTATATGTCGTTTTTATTTTACTAACTGTGTTTTCTCTTGGATAATAACTTTTATTTTTCGAAATATCAATCTATTCCCAAAACCAATACATCGTAACCATCTAACATTTTACGGCCATCTAAGTCTGTTAGTTCTACTAGAAATACGATTCCCGATATAATTCCACCAGCCTCCTCAACTAACTTGATAATTGCTTCAATAGTTCTTCCAGTAGTTAACACATCATCAGTAATTAACACACGTTGCCCTGGTTTAATCGCATCATTATTTATTGTTAGAATATCTTTTACGTTCTCATTATCAAATCCAACCAGGGTCCCTAATTTACGAACCGGTATAAAACCTATTCCCAAAGCATATGAAACTGGGCAACCAAAAATAAACCCTCGAGATTCCATGCCTATTACAAGGTCAATATTTAAATCTTTTGCATATAGGTAATAATTTTATCTGTTGCTGCTTTATATACAGTGCCATTTTTTATTAAAGATGAGATATTTTTTAGAAAAATTTCTTTTGATCTACACTCCAGTTCATTTGCTATATGTTGTTTAATATCTACTACCTCCCAAAGTATAAGCGGTATGTCCATACAAGACCATTACTATAACTATTCAATACATCTATTTAATTCCTAGTGTCTTCTTTAAAATGATGAATTTTCAGAAAAACAATTATATATATTTATTTTTCATCAATAATTTTTTGGAAGACCTCAAAATTATCCGTTTCATTTTCTGTAAAGTTTAATTGTTTATACAATAATTTAAATTCAATATTAGATTTTTGATGTGTTAGAAGCAATTGAACTTGATTGGTAATCCTTTCCTTTAAATATTGAAAATAATTTTTGTATTCTGGTGCTATTTGTTTAGATTTTAGAACATTTTCAATTTCATTATAGGCTTGGATTCCACGAAATATTGATATTTTACGCTTTTTTTCCTGAGAAAAAATATGATTTGCTGAATTGTAATAGTCTGACAAATATCCTGCAATTTTTTTCACGCTTTCTTTTTTTGCAAATTCGTCTTTGTCGCCACTATCTTTATAAACTCCTACATTTGAAGATCTTCTGATACTGGATAAGTTTTTTATAAACTCTGCTGACGTAGGGATGGTATTTATTTTGGCTTTTGTAATCGGATCAGTCCACTCAATATAAGCTTTATTACCAGGAGCTATTTTATTATAAGAACGGTTAAAATAATATAAATAATCTTTTCCCGTAATGTTTTTTTCTATAAATCTACCTGTCATCTCCCAATTTTTAGTTAATATAAATTCACCTTCTGGATTAATTATAAAAATTTCGTTATCTTTTTCAGGAAACTCTTCATTATCTTGCTCTGTGCCATGGTTAACCACATCCCCCCCTGTATATCCTGTATATTTGACTGCTTCATTCAAACGATCAAGCATTTGTTTTTGCCAATTTGATAAAGTTCCCTTAGTTGAATCCGGTTTCCTCTCAATTCCATATTTAATCAATAAATTAGTAACACCTTTTTGCTTTTCTAATGAATTTGGGGTGTTAACTACTTTATCCCATTCTTTTTGTGGTATTTGTTTTTTTATTTCTGTTAAACTTGGGGCAAGTGCAAATAAATCATAGTCAGCTGTTAACGGCTTCAAGACCCCTTCTACATTTTTAGCCATCACTTCTATATTTCTCCAATTGAATTTTTCCCCTAAAACAGTAATTTTACCTTCTTTTGTCTTGTATTGTACTTCGTTGTTTTCATCGCTAATTCTAAATTCATATACCTGATTATTCGATTCTAACAAATAATATTTTTTACCATTATCAATTTCTTTTTTACCCTTCAAAATTATCCCATTTTCCTTTAACTCTTCTATTCTTAAATGGTCTAACTTTAATGGTATTTTACCTATTTCACCTTCATGCTCTGTAATTGATTTTTTATTTTCTAAATTTCCTTTCTCGACAGCTAATTGTTGACCATGCTTCTTAGATAAATCTTGATCAAATGGTATGTATCCAGCTACAGGGCCCCAATCCGAACTCTTTCCATGAACATTCAATCCCTTTGTAGCCACACCACTTTTAATAAGGTTTGTAGCTAACTTATTAACAGGCCTAAAAAGAATATATGTATTTAATTCTCTAGCAATTTTTTTAAAAGCATCTGCATGTTCTGGTACTAAACCTGAAGCTTTAAGTGCTTTTTCTCCTTTCAGCACATCAATCCTATCTTTTTCCACACCTTCTTTCTTCAAACTTTCACTTATTTTCTCAAATCCCCCTTTTTCTAACTTATTCATATACTCAAACATGTCGGGGGCATATAACTCTAATACCGTTCTATGGTCAGGTGCAAAATAATAAGAAAACGCTAAAGAAAACGCATGCTGAAATTCAGTTAAATTTTCTTTTATAAAATTTATATCTATACTTTTATTATTCAATTCTAGCTTCTCTTTAAATTTTTGACTAAATAAAAGGTCGCTACTATCACTATCATCGCTTAAACTCTTAATTAAATTTAAAAACTCTGGATCTAGAGATTTATCCTTACTTATAATATCAAGAGAAATCCCCTTTCCAATTTCATAATATACTTCTTTACTTTGTTCACTATTAATTGCATAATCTTTGATATTTATAATTAATTTAGGTGTTTCCCTTTTCTTTTCAAATACAAAACGGGATGCAAACGGAACTTTTTCACCTCTACTATTCATACTATTTTTCTCTTCTTCACTTAAATCTTGTAACTCCTTATGTTCTACTAAATCTATATCTGTAAAATAGATTTCTCCTCCTAATTCACTATAAATTTCAAGTACATCCTTAGGTATCTTTTTTAATAAGTCTTGTGTCTGCTGTATTTTATCTAAAGTTTCATTGGTAAATTCTGTTTTAACTAAGTTATTAATACTGTCTTTAAATTTTTCTTTTTCAGTTTTATTTTTTTCAGTTTTATGGTTTCTTTTAATATCACTCTCAGTGTAATGTTCATTCATAGCATTTACTTCTATAGCCTGTGAGGAGGATATAGCAAATAGTAATACTGAAAAGGATATAATACTAAACTTATTAGGTATAAATTTATTTCTAGTCATTCTTAAACCTCCTTTGGTTCTTGATATTTAGATATTCATCTCAAGTCTGAGCAAATCCTTGTTTTTTATTTTAAACTAATTTAGAAATCACATTTACGGTTTTATGGATTTTCATCCTGTTAATAAAACTAAAAATCTCTTTATTCTACATGTTAAATTACAATTTTATTTACAAATATAATCTTATTTAAATTAATTATAACTCTTGGCACACAGCTACAATTCATATTTAAATATATTTAGAAATACAAACATTAGAAAAAACAGCTAGGCATTTAAAGTAAAAAAAGAGATTCTAAGTTGATAAAGTTCAGCTGTTCATTTTTACACTGATTTCGTTTATTTAGTAAAAAAACGGTACAGTGACATGGATTAGGTTGTTTATTTCTATATGTGTATTTCTAAGTCCGATTTTGAATTCAGCAGGTTAGCGCAAACGTCTCATAATTGGTCAGTCGTAACTTCAAGGACTATAAGGTCAATAGAAAGCATCTATTACGATATAAGTGCTTGGACTTTTTAATTCAGTATATAAAAAAGTAACCCACCTCTGAAGTGAGTCCATAAAGAGAAATATATTATTTGATTAGGTATCTTCTTCGTCATGAATCCGATATTGTACTGGACTCATGACTTTTTGTTTCTATTAATTCTTGTATGATTGTAGTACGCTGTGTATTTTACTAGTTCGTACTTAAAATATTCTATATTCTTAAATTCATTTCGGTTTAAAAATTTAAACTTCATGATTCCATTGGAATTTTCAATCGCTGCATTATCGTAATAGTTTCCTTTACAGGAACATAATTTGTGTAACACCATGCTATGTGAGAAAACGACAATATTGTTTCATTTGCTAGTGCTCTCTAAATGCCGTCTGACTATTTGTAATTTACAATTCTAAAAATTTTAATCAAAAAGCGTACTTCCAATCCAATTTGAGCCTTCCTTAGGAAAAATATAATTTCACAAATAACAAAATGAATTAAAATAAATTACAAAATTCAAATATACTAACATAACTCGTTCATTATTTATATATTATGTTTTTCAGTGTGTTTAAATTAGTAACATAGCCCCTTCAAACTTAACAATTAAACTTGATATTTTTTCATAAAAAAAATAAAAAACATCGCTAGCTGTACTATATGTGACCTTTATAGATCGTTCTTCCAATAACTTCTCAAAAAATATGGATACAAAGAGTAAATTACTAGAAGTTCCAACTTCGTAAACACTATACAGTTACAATGGAACATCTATTTCCTTAAAGGTTCAAATATTGACAATTAAGAAAGGACTTTAAAATATGAAGAAAAAACATATCGTAACAACCACCGCACTTTCATTCGGCTTAATTGCTTTAGGAGGGGTAGGGACAACCTTTGCTGCTGCAGATATTCTGCGAAACCTAGCGCAATAGAAACTGCCACTCAAGCTTTTTCCACTAAAACAATTGGAGAAGCTGCCGGGCAATTGATCTTTACGCAAGATGGGAATTCTCTCAGAGTAGAAAGTAAAAACAACGGAAAATCTGTAAGTAACAAAAGACATGCTTGGTCTGTACGTGTGGATGGGAAAGAAATCTATTCCTTCCATGAATCAACGAAGGTAGAACAGGTTGTTGATGCCTTTAACAAACTACCGAAGGTAAAGAAACAAGGAAAACAATTTGAAGTCGTTCAAAAATCGCATGAAATTCATAGGCTCGGGAGTAAAGACGGACAACTAACCTTTTTTAAAGTAGGTAGTGTATTTAGCATGTATGCACAAAAACCTGATAAAAGCATTAGTACGAAAGATAAAAACTGGGCCGTACTAGTTGACGGCGTAATAAAACATACGTTTTCTAAAAAAACAGTTCGAGATGTGAAGGCCTCTATTGACAAGTTAAAGTTACGAGGACAACGTTTTGAATTACAGTTATGAGAACAAAAAATCTTCAGAACCTTTACACAAAACTGGGATAATAAATCTCACCAACATCTAACACATACGAGTAGTGCTACAGCTAACACTGCAAACTTCAATCAACAAACCAAGACAGCAGTAATTGAGATGAGTTTGAATCTAGGGGGCTATGTAGATAATTATAAAACATTTGACAAACCAAAACGCTATATTGAAATTGAGTTACCACATGGGGTGACCTTTGTCGGGAAACCGAATACTTTACCGAAAGAAAGACTGAATATCCAACTCTATACAAAAGGAGTTGTTTGGCCTACGCATGAGGCGTATGTGAAGGATATAATAGATATGAGAAAGGATTCAAACGTAGGACGTATCCCTTTAAGTAAGGGGGTAATCAATTACTATTATATTCATGCTTATATCAGTAATATTAAGGTAAACGTAGATACAAATGTATATAAAGATGACTACGTAAAATTTAAAGCGGGTGGAAATACACTCACCTACCTTCATTTCATATAATTTAAGATGTTAAATAAAAATAAGACTGCCAATGACAGTCCTGAAATTATATAGATATATGTACTTTTTGGGAGTTTTAGATTCACAATTATAAGGTTTAAACAACTCTATCACTTCTGTACGAACAGTATAGTTGTATGGATTCTTTCTAAGCTTACCATTCACATAATGGCTTTATTCATTGATTCAATCTTTATTCCAAGTGTTGTAATACGTTCGTACTCCTTAATTATTATCTATATTAAAAAACGTCAAAGTAATAGATCCATATAAAATTATCATAGTAAATCTAATATTATTTTCCCTTTGGTATAGTCAAAAAAAAATTTACACTCCCAAAGGTGCTATGATTAATTTATAGATATCAATATCAAAATAGAATCTATGCAGTTTCCCTCTTATGCACACAACCCAAATAAAGACACTTATATAAGTGTCTTTATTTGGGGTTTTAATTTCCAGAAAATGGTTTATTATCAGCTATAACCCCTTAATTATTCTAAATACACATTTAAAATAGATAATAATAACATATATCTAACCTGTAAAATGTTTCTTTTTTTCTTTTTCATAGTTAAAAATAAAAATTTTATACTTTTTACTTAAGTTATAATAAGATTGAGAATAAAAATTGAATACCTAAATTCCAAAACGATTTCCCTTAATCATTCAAAAGCACAGTATAAAAGAGACAGGACTGACAGTCCTGTCTCTTTTATAGCAAATATATTCTTATAGTGGTAGAAATGATTCCTTTTTGTAAGCTATCAGATAAAAATTCTATATAAAAACTTAGACCTAAACTAATAAACGAGGTGATTTCATGAAAATTTCATATGATATTTCAACAACTAATTTATTAGATTACTATAAAAATACTGAGGATCATATAGGGATTTCAAGAAATGAAGATAGACTTATTGAAAAAGATTTTAAAAATAGAGAAACTCAAAATGATGATTGGATCCTTAATAGAGCCTATCAATTAGCTGAGAGATATGAGCTCAAAGAAATTGTAATTTTCCAAAAAAATAACGACATTAAAAATTTAATACTTGACCCTATGTGTGATAAAACAAATTTAAATTATTTTGGTTACTGTATAAAATGTACTATT
>LXTR01000092.1 GCA_001683825.1 Flavobacteriaceae bacterium CP2B
TAGTATATCTAAAAAAGGATAGAGATAAAAATATACGGTTTTTGTGCCTTAGTTAAACATAAAGATTTTCGTTCTTGAGCGGACGTTTAAAACAAATCCAATCGCTATCATATATGTGAGTAAGGAACTTCCTCCGTAGCTCATAAGGGGTAATGTGATTCCTGTAATAGGTAGTAGTCCGATTGTCATCCCGATATTTTGAAATACTTGAAAAGTAAACATTCCGATTGTACCAGCGCAGATGTAACTACCGAAAGGGTCATTACTTTCTATAGCGATATGGATCATGCGGAAAATAAGTAGGAAAAAATTGCAATAATGACGCTTGCGCCTAAAAATCCGAATTGCTCAGCGACATTAGTGAAAATAAAATCTGTATGTGGTTCTGGAAAGTATACTTGTCCATTTTCCCAACCTTTTCCTTGCATTTCTCCTGATCCAGTAGCTAAGAAAGCTTGTCTTAATTGATAGCCTTGCGCATCATATTTGTATGGTGCTAACCAGCCGTAGAAACGGTTTAGTTGATATTCTTGTAAAATGTGTGTTTTAAAGAATTTTGTATGAGTAAAAAAAATATACGTTAATGTAACGGCAGTTACAAAAATACCGGAAACTAATCCGAAAATAAAACGCCAACGTATACCAGAAACTAGTATCATTGCTGCAAGCATAGCTGAAATTACCATTGTGTTTCCTAAATCAGGTTCCTTTGCAATAAGTAGTAGGGGCGGCAAACTTGTTGCGCATATTTTTCCGAGTAATAAAAAATCATCGTGTATTGTTCGGTAAAAATATTTCTCATTGTGATTTGCTATAATTCGTCCGGTGACGATAATTAAAAACAATTTCATAATTTCAGAAGGCTGGAAATTTCCGATGCCTGGGAGCCTGTACCAAGCGGTCGCACCTTTAATTGTAATGGTACCTGGTACTTGAAGTTCTAGCCCAATTAGTAGTACCAATGCAAAGCTATATAAATACCAAGCAATTTTTTGATAACGATCGAAATCGATAATCATAATAACACCAATGGCTATGAATCCAATGAAGTACCACTGGATTTGCTTTAATACAAAATTCACATTTTGCAAAAATGGTGGTAAAGAGGCTTGTGCACTTGCAATTGCAAAGCAACTAACAGTCCCAATGGCAAATAAGATGCATAGTAATACGTAGTCTATTTGATATTGAGAATTTGGATCTTTCAATGTATGTATTCCTTTCTATCGCCTAGTAAATATATGGATTATGTCATGAAAAAAATAATATACAAGCAGACTATGCATACATTTATTCCACTATTTGCGGGAAGTCATACATCACAAGGAAGGAATTCCCCCTTGTGATGGATTATATTGCATGGAGTTCTTTTGTAACTATATTCAAACAATGAGAAAGGCGAGTATGTGTATCGGTCGTTGGAATGAGTTCTGGATATAGCTGATAAAATGTTGTAGCATTTTTATACCATTCGCAAGCTTTTAACAGACTCGTTTTGTAATAGTCAATGTCTTGTAGAAAACCATATTTTTTTGAATGTAAAACGAGATGTGAAAAATCTTCGCAACCTTCAAGGTATTTGTGATGTACTTGCTGTCCCGTATGAAGGCGGAAAGAACTTAAAGGTTCCGTGATATAGATCGCATCACCTTTGGAAAGTAAACTGATCCAAGAAGCCATATCCACACTACAATTATAATTTCTACCATTTAAAGTACCGAAAGGTTCTGTTAATAGGCGTTTTCGAAAGAGTACAGTCGTAGGTTCACCAATAATATTTTGCCCTAGTATAAGCATACGGTTTCCAAAATCTTTCCCATTTAGTAGAGTATCTTCATCATATAATTTTTTCATGGAGGGGTGTTGTTCAATTATATCTCCATCATCATTGATCCAAGTACGATAAGATGTAATAAGTGCGAGATTTTGATCTAAGTCTTTTTGGAAATAAAACATCATTTTTTCAATTTTATTATTATAAAATATATCATCGTCCATTAAGAAATTTATGTACTCTCCATTTGACTGTTCTAAAAGCATA
>LXTR01000022.1 GCA_001683825.1 Flavobacteriaceae bacterium CP2B
CAGGAATACTTTATAACGCAGAAAGTCCGAAATTTCTATTCGGTATCCATATCGGGGTACCACATAGCCGAAGCCGGTGCCAACCCCATTACCCAGTTGGCCTTCACGCTGGCCAATGGCTTTACCTATGTGGAATATTACCTGAGCCGGGGGATGGATATCAATAAATTTGGCCCGAACCTGTCCTTCTTCTTTTCCAACGGCCTGGACCCTGAATACGCCGTGATAGGCCGTGTGGCCCGTCGGATTTGGGCTAAGGCCATGAGGGATACCTATGGGGCCGACCCCAGGGCACAGATGCTCAAATACCATATACAAACCTCGGGCAGGAGCCTGCATGCCCAGGAAATAGACTTTAATGACATACGGACCACATTGCAGGCCCTATATGCCCTATACGACAACTGCAATTCCCTACACACCAACGCCTATGACGAAGCGATCACCACCCCCACGGAGGAATCGGTTCGAAGGGCCATGGCCATACAATTGATCATCAACAAAGAACTGGGGTTGGCGAAAAACGAAAACCCCCTACAGGGCTCATTCATCATAGAAGAGCTAACCGACCTGGTGGAAGAGGCCGTATTGATGGAATTTGACCGGCTCACTGAAAGGGGAGGGGTCCTGGGCGCCATGGAAACCATGTACCAGCGTTCCCGAATCCAGGAAGAAAGCCTGCATTATGAAACGCTCAAACATACCGGGGCCTACCCGATCATTGGGGTCAATACCTTCCTTAACTCCAGGGGTTCACCTACTGTATTACCGCAGGAAGTCATCCGGGCCACCGAAGAAGAAAAACAACAACAGATACAAACCGTAGAGGCATTGAGGCACCGCAACCAGACAGGGGCCACTGCCATGTTAGAACATTTGCAGGAAACGGCGGTAGAAAACGGGAACCTTTTTGAGGCATTGATGGAGGCATCCAAAATATGCTCACTGGGGCAAATGACCCTGGCCTTGTTTGAAGTAGGGGGGCAATACAGGAGAAATATGTAGGGGGTTCCGGACCCTAGTAACCCAGGTAATCATTAAAGCCCCAGCTTGGGCCATTACCCTTGTATCCGAGGGATTTGCGCCACTTTTTGAAAGACCTGCGAAAGCTCCTGATCTCATCCCTGAGGAGGTTCAGGTATTCCTTTTCCTTTACCCCGTCCTTTTCCAGGCCGTTGAGGTAAGAGAGGATATTGCGGGTCATGGTGTTGACAAAGGAAGCGCTCTTCAGCCGGACCGCGTGGCATTTGGAAGTCTCGGCCCGGGCAATTTGCTGTGGGATCAGGATGGCATCCGTCAGCAGGGCATCGGCCATGATATCCCGATGGCTATTGGATTGGTAAAGTTGCAGGAGATCCTTGTTGTACGTGACATAGGAAGCAATCTCCCTGCTCATCAGGCAGAGGCTCAATGCTTTCCTGTAAACAGGAACCGTTCTTAAATTCTTCTGGGACATTTCTTTTTCAGCAATTTTCTTTATTAAAATTACGTCCAAAACCCATAAGGCATCTTTGTATTTAAAAGTAATAATGTAATTTAGCTTTAAATTATTAAATAATTAAATATAAAAGTTTTGAATGTAAGGATAGATGAATTGAACTGGGGGATACTGCAATGCCTGCAGGCCAACTCCCGTGAGTCCTTTGCCAGTATTGGGCGCAAAGTAGGGCTCACACCCCCTGCCGTAGCGGAACGGGTAAAAAAGATGGAAGATATGGGGATACTGGAGGGCTACAAGGCAAAAATCTCCCATCACAGGGTAGGGTATCAGCTAAAGGCCATTATCACCCTTCGTGCATTTATGGGGAAATTAAAGCCCTTTTTGGAGATGGTCCGTTCCCTGGAGGAGGTGCTGAACTGTTACCGGGTAACGGGGAACGAGAACATCATCATGGAGGTGGTATTGCGGGACCAGTTCCACCTGGAAAAGTTTATCGATAAGCTCATCCAGTACGGCGAGACCCGTACGCACATCATCTTGTCGGAAGTAGTGTCTTATGCGCCCATTAAAAAGCGTATCCAGACGACCTCCCTGCCCTGAGTGTACCCCGTCAGCCCCGGCAGGGTGGCTGGAAAGGGTGGGCTCCTGCGCTTTTATAAGATTTGTGGATACGGGAATTAATTGCGTACTTTATTGAAAAAACTATGCGTCCAGGTATTTTTTGCCGTAAGAAAGGGGGCTTGTCGGGCCCAACTTGTTCCTCTCAAGCTGTTTTTATTGACAAAGCCCCAAGTATTTGGCCGGGTTTTTGATGCCTCCATGGATATGAATAGAAGGAGACTCTTCGTTTTACTGGCGACCGTGTTCCTGTCGCATACCCTTCCGGCACAGGAAATGGCTTTTCGCAAGGGCAGCATAACCGATGCGGTACAGGTAGGGGATACCATCCCGGAAACCTTCGCCCTGTACCTCCCCCCTGACTTTGAGACCTCGGCGAATTGGCCGGCACTATTCGTCTTCGATATGAAGGGGAGGGGGAGTCAGGCCCTGGGGATGTTTCGGGAAGCAGCGGATGCCAATGGCTACCTGCTGGTGGCCTCCAACAACATCCATGACAGCCTTTCTATAGCAGATAATATCCTGGTTACCAGCAGGATGATTAACCGGGTATATTCCCTTTTTCCCGTTCAAAAACAACGCATGTATACGGCCGGCTTCGGCACAGGTGCGCAAATGGCAGCCCTGGTACCCTCCTTTATCAAGGAGATTTCGGGGGTGGTCTCCATGGGGTCTGATATCCCCAATACCGAAATCCTGAATGAAAAATCGCCCTTTTATTACCTGGGTATCGCTGGCCGGGGCGATTTTGTCTATGCGGATATGAGTAAGACGCTAGACTTGCTCAGGCGCAGGAAATACCCCAATAACCTCCTGGTATTTGAGGGGGGCCGTGAATGGCCCGGGCGTGAATACCTTACAATTGCCCTGGAACTGCTGACGATGGATGCCATGGGGCAGGGGAAAGTCTCAAAAGACCGGGAGTTAATGGTTGGCAGTTACCAACGGCTGATGCAGCAGGTAGAGCGTTTGATAACATCACGGCGCTTGCTGGGGGCCTACAACCTGATGGAAGAGGTGTCAGCGGTATTTGCCGGGACCCTTGAATTAGATTCGCTACGGGACAAGATGAAGCTGCTGAAAAAGGACAAGTTGTACAGGTCCCAGAAACGGGAAGAAAACAGTGTACTCCTGAGAGAGGCCCTGATCAGGGAGGATTACCTCTATTATCTGGAGGAGGATATTCTGACGTATAACTTTGACAACCTGGGCTGGTGGAATTTCCAAATGGGGGAACTGGCAAAATATCAAAAGAGCGGCAAGCTGGCGGAACGCTATATGGGCCAGCGCCTGGAAGGCTATCTCAATGCGCTGGTGGAAGACAATATTGATATGCTGCTGCAGGCCACTGGGGTCGATGAGGAGGCCCTGTTGTTCCTATGGATGCTCAAGACCATTACGGCCCCCAAAGAGTATGCCAACTACTTGAAAATCATCTCAATGAGCTCAAAGTATGAGGATTACGGGACGGCCCTGTTTTATCTCGAGGAACTGCTCAAGAACGGCTATGAAGAGAAGGCGGGGTTGTACCAATTGGAGCATACGGCTTTGCTTAGGATTACCCCGGAATACAACGCGATTATTGAAGAATACCTCAAAGACGCGAGATATGAAATCATTCCGGAGGAATAAGGGCAGGAATTTCCTCCAACTTCCAATCGATCACAAGGCCCCCGGCCAGGGATTTCGCAATTTCCTTGCCGTATAACCGCTCACTAAGATAGAGGGCGGCCTCAAAGCTCCGGGCGCCCCCGGCCGAGGTAATGTACTTTCCGTCATGCACAAAAATCACACTGTCCGCCACCTGCAGATGCGGGAATTTTTGGCGGTAGGCAGCGATGTCGGACGGAAAAGTCGTAGAGACCACCCCATCCAGCAGCCCAGCCGCGGCCAGGACAAAGGCGCCGTCACAATGTGAGGTCATGTACAGGGCCGTTTCATCCACCTTCCTTACAAAATTGAGCATGGTGGTGTCGTTAAGGTCACGGTCCAGGTGGTGCTCGGCACTGGGGACTACCAGAATATCGATCCTCGGCAGGGAATCGCGGGTGTAATCAAAATCCGGGAGCAGTTTTAAACCCTCAAAAGTCGTTACCGGCTGCAGGGTGTTGGCCACGGTAAAAGTATTCATGGAACGGATGTTCTTGCGGTATTGGGTGTGCTGGAAGATGTCGTACGGAGCGGTGAGTTCCGTATTGTAGGTGCCGTCCATGATGAGAAAGGCCACATTGTAGCGATCGGGCTTTATTTCCGGGAGTTTCCTGCCCTGGCCTTCGGGAGACCCGCTACAGGCGCAGGCGAGTATTATCAAAAACAGGCCGGTTGCCCAGGCCCGGCGGTGGGGGGAAAGTGCGGTCATCAGATCAACATTGGGTTGCCGGGGCAAATGTAGGCATTTTTACGAGGGGACCGTGGGCAGCGAGATTCCTCCTGTTGTTGTATTTTTAGGGCCAAATAATCTGGAACTATGCAATTGGCGAATGTATTTATTGGATTGCTGTGCGCTTTGTTGGTGGCAGGATGCGGGGAGGGCAAGAAATACCACGATGAAAAACCCGTTGTAAAGGCAATGCCTGAGGGAAGTGCCAGGGAAGAGGCCCTGGAGTTTCAAGCGGCGATGAACGAAACCTTCCGGGATCCTGAGAGTTCTCCCTTGCCCGACCGCTATCGCAAGGATTTTGAAGGTCTCCGGTTTTTCGAGCCTGATAGCCTGTACCGGGTATGGGCCAGGTTGGTCCGTACCCCCGAAGCCTTGCCTTTCCTGATGCCCACAACGACCAGCAGGCAAACCAGGGAGGTGCGGTATGGCGTAGCGTACTTCACATTGCAGGGGAAAGCGCAGCAGCTCGAGGTATACCAGAGCTTGGACCCGGGGCAGGAGTCCGGGGATAAAAGGCTCTTTCTCCCGTTCCTGGACCTGACCAACGGGGAAACCACGTATGAAGGGGGGCGCTATATGGACCTGGACATCCCGGACGGGGATTCGATCCTCCTGGATTTTAACAAAGCGTACAACCCCTATTGCGCTTACAACAAGAAGTATTCCTGTCCGATCGTGCCAAAGGTAAATACCCTGGATATTGAAATAAGGGCCGGGGTGATGGCTTTTTCCAAGCCATAAAAAAAGCCCTGACAAGAGTATCAGGGCTTTCATTCATAAACTAAACAAAACCAAACTTAAACTATTTTTATATCCTTAGAAGGCGTAAACTGCCGCCAGGACGAAGGATGAGAGGCCACTCATGGGGTCCCCGTCCGAATCGAGAAATGCGTCATCCGATGTGCTGTCGAGCCGCAACTCAGGTTTGATCACGAGGTCGCCAATGGTAGCGCTACCGGTCAGCGTGACCGCGAAAACACTGGAATCATCCACTCCTGTACCGATGGCGCCGAAATTGCCATCTTCCGAAAAATACTCTCCCCTCAGGCCGATGGTGAACACATCGGAGGTCTTATATTGTGGGTAGAGGGCGGCACCGTAGAATCCGGGTCCATCATCTGCCCCGTCAAAGTAGGCGGCATTGATACCGAGGTAAAACTCATCGGAAAGGTCAAAACCTCCTGTAAAGTCAATTTCAAAGGCACCGTCATCCGCGACAAAGTTCAGGTACTGTCCGCTGTATCCCAATTGGGCGCCGTACGCATATTTCCCGTTGGGGTTAAACTCCGTGATGTCGGTGGGGTTCATCACAGCCAGCATCAGGGACCAGTCGCTCCCCAGGTCAAAATCCGCTTTCAGACCGGTGTGGCTGAAGGGCCCGTAGGAGAACAGGTACGAGGTGCTGTAGTTGAAATTACCGGCGGGTGAGATCACTTCATAGCCCAGGAAGGTATTCCAGTTACCAAAGGTCAGCGTAACGCTCTCACTTACATTCCAGTATACGTATAACTGGTTGATGATGTCGCCGGTGTTCGAGTAAAGGGGCGATGCAAAAACGGCATCGGTTCCCCTGGGGCCGAAGACCAGGTCTGCGGTGAACCCTACCTTATCGCCTTCGTAGTTGGCGATCACATTGGCCATGCCCAGGGCAAAACCGGGCAGGTTGGCAAACGAACTCCCTGGGGCGGAGTAGTTGCTCCCGGAGTTGGCGGAATTCAGGTTGGCCCTGTAATAGGCGTCTACCGTACCGCTGATACTGAACTTCTTTTCTGCGGCCGCTTCTTCTTCCTGGGCAAAAGCGGTAGTTCCCAGCATTAAGAATGATACTATAAATAAATATTTTACGTAATTTGTCTTTATACTCGTTTTCATAATTTCAATGTTTTAGAGCTCCTTTTTTTAAAGGGAGGTTGTTGAACTGTTAAAATTGATTTTTTGAAATGGGTTGTAAACGGAGCGTTCTGCCAAACGCTCCGTTCTTATTTTGGTTCGTCAATGTTGATTTAACCTAAAATCGGAATAGGCGTCCATCCCGTGTTCGTTGATATCGAGGCCTTCGATCTCCTCATCCTTGCTTACCCGGATACCGATGGTTTTCTTCAGGCCAAAGATGATGATGAAAGCGGTGATGCAACAGAATACCCCAGCGGCACCTACACCGGCCAATTGGTACAGGAACTGGTCCATTCCCGCCATAGAGCCAAATAGGCCTACCGCCAGTGTCCCCCATATACCGCAGATAAGGTGAACCGTTACGGCACCTACGGGATCGTCCAGGCGGATCCTGTCTACAAACGATACGCCAAGTACGATGATGGCACCTGCGATCAGTCCGATGACCACTGCCTCATTGGGAGACATCAGGTCTGCCCCGGCCGTAATCCCTACCAAACCACCCAGGATTCCGTTGAGGAACATGGTAAGGTCCATGTTCTTGGTCAGGATGGTGGAAAGGATGATGGCGCCTACGCCCCCGGCCGCTGCCGCCAGGCTGGTGGTTACCAGGACCAGGGAAGTGGTGGCAGGGTCTGCGGAAAGTACGGACCCGCCGTTGAAGCCAAACCAGCCAAGCCAAAGGATCAATACCCCGGCTGTTGCCAGCGGGATGTTGTGCCCGGGGATGGCATTCGCCTTTCCGTCTTCATCGAATTTTCCTATACGGGCTCCAAGGAGGTAGATGGCAATCAAAGCGCCCCAACCGCCTACAGAGTGCACCAGGGTAGAACCGGCAAAGTCATAAAAACCGGCGTCGTCACCACCCAGGGTGGAAAGGAAGCCCCCGCCCCATTGCCAGGAACCGACAATTGGGTAAACCAGTCCTACATAGAGGATGGTAAAGATCATGAAAGGCCCAATCTTAATACGCTCTGCCACGGCACCCGAAACAATGGTGGCGGCGGTGGCGGCAAACATCCCCTGGAAGAGGAAATCGGTCCACCAGGTATAACCGCCGTCGGCGTACTCCGGCGTCATGCCGTTTTCCGGCGGGGCGATCCCTGGGACGATAGATCCGATGAACCCGTTGAATTCGCCGGGATACATAAGATTAAACCCTATCAGGTAATACAAAAGGAGCCCTACTGTGATAATGAATATGTTTTTGAATAGGATGTTGATGGTATTCTTTTGACGGGTGAGCCCGATCTCCAAAAAAGCAAAACCAAGGTGCATGAAGAATACGAGGCCCGTACAAACCATCATCCAAACATTGTTAGCTGTAAATAATCCTGCGTCCATATCGTAAAGTTGTTAGTTAGATATTAAATTTTGTTAGTTGATTCCCGCGTGCCCATTCTCCTTGGTACGGATCCTGTAGGCTTCCAGCACATCCGATACGAATATTTTGCCATCCCCTACATTTCCTGTATAGGCCGCTTCCAATACGGCGTTTATCGTTTTCTCAAGGAAGTCATCAGATACCACAATTTCCAGGTACCTCCTTTGGATGTCGGTGGTGCTGTAGGAAATTCCACGGTACACATGGCCCTTCTTTTCATTCCCCACGCCCGTTACATCCCAGTAACTGAAGAAGTTCACATCAATCTGATGTAATGCTTTTTTTACATCGTCAAATTTTGACTTTCTAATAATTGCCTCAACTTTTTTCATTTGTTTGATTTTAAATGTTTCTCAACCTTCGGAACCCGCTGCCGGCAACCGGTTCTGAATCCTGCCATGCTTCAATTGCGAATAATGCAATATTAAACAGGGCATTATAGTTCATTTTGTTTGTTTATTACGGCGCCAAATATATATGATAAAAAATAATACCCCCTAATTAAAGGGGGGTAATCACAGAATTTTTATTATAAAAACAATTTTACCCCCTATTAATTGAGGGTATACCTTTTATGTTAAATAAATATTAATGAATCATTGGTTTAAAACGACATAATTACCTCAAATGAAGAATTATAGCCATATAGCTATTTGTGCCTATAAATATTCAATAAAAAAGGCAATAAGGTAATAATGTGATAATTTGTAAGTAAAAACGGAAATCGCGCCTACAGTACCTTGGCCAGCCAGATACCCAATGCGACCGCCAGGATACCGGTAATGACACTGCTTAAGAGATACAGGGCAAATTGGAGCAGGGCTCCGTTGTTGAGGAGTTCATACTTTTCAAAGGCAAAGGCGGAGAAGGTGGTGAACCCTCCGCAGAAACCGGTGGTCAGCAACAGTGTCTGCTGGTGGCTCAGGTAGTTGCCTTTAAAGGAAAGTCCCATAACAAAACCGATCAGGAGGCAGCCAAGGACGTTTGCCAGAAAGGTTCCGAGAAAGAAGTACTGAAAATAGGGGTTAAAGATCCTGCTGATGATAAAACGGAGGGCGCTCCCGGCGCCTCCACCTAAAAAGACAAGTAAAATGGGCTTCATACCGTAAAGGTATAAAACTAGATGGCCTTTTTATAGTCCGAAGGAAGCAGATCGATGGGATAGATCTTGATTTCAGATTGCTTGGCGATACGTTTTGCCGCCTTGTGGCCCCTGTTGCTGAGGCTGCTATGGATGAGCAGTGCCGCATTTACCAGGATAAGAACCAGTAATATCACAAAAAAGGTGGTCATTGATCGGTTTTGTATAACACAACAACGCAAAAGTACGTCTTTTCTTATATTATACGCATTTTAAACCTATTAAGTTGTGAACTGCCGCATTTTTGTGGTCTATCCGGTTTTAGCGGTCAGTCTTTCAATATATATTTGATTATAAGGAGCATAACTATGAAGATCGTAAAAACGATCCCCACCCACGCAACCCCTTTGTAGTTCCTGGCGTGTAGTTCTTTATCTTTTCGGTAAGAGCGTATGATGATTACAATGAAAACGAGGAGAAATAGTGCGGCAAAAACCCATTGACCCGTACTGAACATAGTATTATTTTTATGCAAAATTAGTTTAAAAAAAATAAGAATGAAGCGCAAACTCAATGCAGTGGAACACTTTCATAGATCCTTTGGGCTGGGAGTCCGCAAGAGCCCCAGGGCCAACCTTGGCCAGGACAAGAATATGCTTAGGTTCCGGCTTATGGAAGAGGAAAACAGGGAATACCTTCAGGCGGCAGAGAACAATGACCTTGTGGAGGTGGCAGATGCCCTGGGCGATATGCTGTACATCCTATGCGGCACCATCCTGGAACACGGTATGCAGCACAAGATAGAGGCGGTTTTTGAAGAGATTCAGCGCAGCAATATGAGTAAACTGGGCGCTGACGGAAAACCCCTTTACCGCGAAGACGGAAAGGTGTTAAAAGGCCCGGATTATGTAAAGCCGGATATCAAAGGGGTTTTGGATAGATAAGCCCCGCCCCCGGGTAGGGACAGGGCAAAAAAAACGGATCAGAGTACCTTGTGGCGCCATCCGTGCCTGTCTTCGGCCCGGTTGTACTGGATATCAATCAATTGCTGTTTCAGCCTGGAGGCGTATGCCTCCTTCACCTTGGGCAATTCGTAGCGTTTCCCCTGGTACCCGAATCCCAGGATGGGACTGATCACCGCCGCCGTGCCGGCGCCAAACAATTCTTTTAGGGAACCGTCTTCCATGCCTTTCAGCAATTCTTTAACGGCCACCGGGCGTATTTCCAGGTCGATTCCCATATCCTTTGCCAGTGCGATTACGCTTTTACGCGTGACCCCATCGAGGATCCTGTCACTGGTTGGACAGGTGAGCAATTTGTCGCCCAGGCGGACAAAAATGTTCATAGTGCCCGCTTCTTCTATATATTCGTGGGTATTGGCATCTGTCCAAACAACCTGTTGAAACCCTTCTTCCTTGGCCAGGTTCGTCGGGTAGAACTGTCCGGCATAATTTCCTGCTGCCTTGGCGTATCCGAAACCGCCATCGGCCGCCCTGCTGAATTTTTCGGCAATCTTCACGCGGACCTCCCCGCCATAATACGCCTGGGCGGGCGAACAGATAATCATGAACTTATATTGTTTGGAAGGGGCCGCTATGATGCCGGGTTCCGAGGCAATGACAAATGGCCTGATATATAAGGAGTTACCAACCCCCGGCTTTATCCAGTCCTGGTCCAGTTTAAGGAGTTCCGTCAGGCCTTCAAAAAAATACTCCTCGGGAAACTCCGGCATGGCCAAACGCTTACACGAACTGTTGATACGCCTGAAATTCTCATCCGGACGAAATAGCCAAACCCCGCCTTCGTCATCCCTGTAAGCTTTCATTCCTTCAAAAACGGCTTGTCCGTAATGGAATACGCGTGCCGAAGGCTCCATCACCAGGGGCTGATAGGGAATAATCCTGGGGGATTCCCAGGCTCCGTTTTTGTAATCGCATACCAACATGTGGTCTGTGAATACTTCTCCAAAGGATAAATTGTTGAAATCTACCTGTCCTATCTTGCTTGCTTTCGCTTTCTCAATGGTGATCTTATTTACCGTGGTATCCATGAATGAAATTATTTGCAAGGGTAAAATTAAACATTTATGGGAAGTTTGGGCTTCTTTTTCCGTTGAAAAATCACCAGATTTGCAGGGCCATATGCCCGCTGATGCCCTACAGGGGTGGAAATCCCGCCGGGATGCGTGCCAGGGGCAAGTTGGCATGGTATTATTCGCAACCTATGAAAAGGCACATAGAAACCACCAAAGACGGCTCCAGTACCCTCAGGGTCGAAGGCTGGGACGAACCCTACCATTCGGTTCACGGTGCCATACAGGAATCCAGGCATGTCTTTATAGAAAGTGGGCTGAAGCACTGTAACACCCATCCCCTGCGCATCCTTGAAATGGGTTTTGGCACCGGGCTCAATGCCTTGCTCACGCTTTTGGAAGCCAATGCCATGTCCTTGCCCGTACATTACACGGGCGTAGAAGCTTTCCCCGTCACGTTGGAAGAGGCAGGGCAGCTCAATTATCCGCAACAACTGCCCGGCATGGGCCTGGCCGGGGACTTTGAGCGCATGCACCGGGCACCCTGGGAAGAAAACCTGCAAATAAGCCCCTATTTTACGTTACTCAAAAGGAGGTTCGACTTTATGGCCGTCGCTGCGGAGGAGCAATTTGACCTGGTATATTTTGATGTGTTCGGAGCCAGGGTTCAGCCCGAGTTTTGGACAGAAGTCCTCTTTGAAAAAATGTACCGCGCCCTGGATCATGGAGGGATATTGGTAACCTATGCCGCCAAAGGCAGTGTCAGGCGCGCCATGCAGGCCGTGGGTTTCGGGGTGGAACGGTTGCCCGGGCCACCCGGGAAACGAGAGATGTTGAGGGCGACAAAGCCCTGACGCAAGGGGCTTCGCCGTTGGGGTTACATTTCCTAATGTTAAAGGCAAACTAAAGCCTTAGGGCTCCGGGCCCAAAACCAATATCTTTGTCAAAAAGCAAGCATGAAGTTATTGATAACCGGTGCGACCGGGCTGGTGGGAAGCAGCATTGTAAAGCTGTGCCACGAACAGGACATCGAAGTAAATTACCTGACCACACGCAGGTCTGCCGTTACCCAGCGGGATACGTACACGGGATTCTACTGGGATCCGGAAAAGAAACAGATAGACCCCAAATGTTTTGAAGGGGTTTCCGCGATCATCAACCTGGCAGGTTCACCCATTTCCAAAAGGTGGACCAAAAACACCAAAAGACGCATTCTCTCCAGCCGTATCAATAGCCTGCGGACACTTGCTGCCGGCCTCGAGCAGTGTGAAAAACCCATGCCCACCCAATTGATTACGGCCTCTGGCATCAGCGTGTATCCCGACTCCCTTTCCGCGTTTTACGCGGAAGATGAACCAACCGTGGATGACAGCTTCCCGGCAGAGGTAGTCTGCGCCTGGGAAGCGGAAGCAGATGCACTGGAAAAATTTGGGCTTACGGTGGCCAAGATCCGCATAGGACTCGTACTCTCTACAGAAGGGGGCGCCCTGCGCGAAATAGCCAAACCCATCAAGAATTATGTAGGTGCCGCCCTTGGCTCAGGGGAACAATGGCAAAGTTGGATCCACATCCGGGATCTGGCGAGAATGTTTCTTTTTATTTTGGAAGAACAGCGGGTAGGTGTTTATAACGGGGTGGCGCCCAACCCCGTAACCCACAACAAACTGGTGCGTGAAATTGCCAATGCCCTCCATAAACCCCTCCTGCTTCCCAATATTCCCGAATTCATGATGCGGCTCCTGCTGGGGGAAATGGCCTACCTCCTGTTCGCCAGCCAGCGCGTTAGCAGCAAAAAGATTGAAAACGAAGGTTTTGAGTTTAACCACCCCAATATTAGCGGGGCCCTTTATGACCTGTATCAAACCGTTGGAGGCGACTCTATTGAAACAGATCCCCTCCGCAATGAATTTTTGGGATAAGTACCCTCCCGGTCCCAAGCAGATGCTCTCCCTTAGCTCGATTTTTTAATGACATTTTGACATTTTTAAAGAATTGGCAGTACTTTTGCCGTCTTTGGATGGTGTATTAATACAGAATGCTACATGAGTAAAAAAGACAAGGCACAGGAATTAGAGGACCTGATTTCTGAAGATAAGATTCAACAGGAAGCGACAATGGAAGACCATAATCCAGGGGCCGATACGGCAGCACCGGAAGGGGAGTTGAGTGCGGAAGAACGGCTGCAGGTCGAACTTGAAAAGGAAAAAGATAAGTTCCTGCGGCTATTCGCCGAGTTTGAGAACTACAAGAAACGTACTTCCCGTGAGCGGATGGAGCTGTTCAAGACCGCCGGACAGGAAGTCATAGGATCCCTTTTGCCCGTATTGGACGATTTTGAAAGGGCACTCAGGGAAATTTCCAAATCCAGTGACCAGGAACTTTTCAAAGGCGTGGAACTCATTGATAACAAATTAAGGGAAACCCTCCGGTCCAAAGGGCTTAGTGAGATCGAAGTAAAGGAAGGGGATGTTTTCGACCCCGAGCTCCACGACGCGATTACGCAGATCCCGGCCCCGGATAAAAAATTAAAGGGCAGGATCATCGATGTGGTCGAGAAAGGGTTCCGCCTTGGTGAAAAGGTCATCCGTCACCCAAAGGTGGTGGTGGGGAACTAGTGGACCCCAAAACCCGGCGCGTACGCGCATACTAATTTGAACTAGTGTAATGAAGCAGGATTATTACGAAATACTGGGTATCGACAAGAATGCCAGTCCGACCGAAATAAAAAAGGCCTACCGCAAAAAGGCCATTCAATACCATCCCGATAAAAACCCGGGGGATGCTAAGGCCGAAGAACTCTTTAAGAAATCGGCCGAGGCGTATGAAGTGTTGAGCGACCCCCAGAAAAAGGCCCGCTATGACCAATATGGGCATGCAGCCTTTGAGGGAGGCGGCTTTGGCGGCGGCGGCATGAATATGGAAGATATCTTTAGCCAGTTTGGCGATATCTTTGGCAGTGCCTTTGGCGGCGGATTCGGAGGTTTTGGCGGTTTTGGCGGTGGTCAGCGACGGGTAAAGGGAAGCAACCTCCGTATACGCGTAAAACTCAGCCTGGAGGAAGTAGCCAATGGCGTGGAGAAAAAAGTGAAGGTGCGCAGAAAGGTACAGGCGCCAGGAGTGACCTATACGACCTGCGCCACTTGCAATGGCGCGGGCCAGGTGACCAAGATCACCAATACCATCCTGGGGCGCATGCAGACAGCCGCCACCTGCAGCAGTTGTGGCGGTACCGGGCAGACGATAGATCATCGTCCCTCCGATGCAGATGCTCAGGGGCTCATCGTGAACGAAGAGACCGTATCCATCAAGATCCCGGCCGGTGTCGAAGAAGGGATGCAGTTAAAAGTCTCCGGAAAGGGGAATGAAGCCCCGGCCAACGGGATCCCCGGAGATTTACTGGTGGCCATTGAAACCGAAGAACACCCCACACTAAAAAGAGAAGGGGACAACCTGCATTACGACCTGTATATCAGTATTTCGGATGCGGTCCTGGGAACTTCCAAGGAAATTGATACAGTGAGTGGGAAAGTGCGTATCAAACTCGAACCAGGGATACAGTCGGGCAAAATACTTCGTTTAAGGGGTAAAGGTATTTCCAGCATCAACGGCTATGGCGCCGGCGACCTTCTGGTACATGTGAATGTGTGGACGCCCAAAGAACTCAACAAGGAACAGAAAGAGTTTTTTGAGAAAATGCAACACAACGAAAATTTTGAGCCAAAGCCCGAAAAATCGGATAAATCGTTCTTTGAGAAGGTAAAAGACATGTTCTCTTAAGGATTAAAATTTTCTTTTTAAATAAAAAACGTATATTTGAACCAATATTGGGCAACCAATATTAATTTTCTTTTTCATAGCAATTTTTTTCCCATCCTTAATCCAATTAAGGGTGGGTTTTGTTTTTTTTTGGGCTGCCAAGTCTAAACAAACGGTTGCATCCGCTGAGTTCCCCCATCAATAGGCCCTGGCTTTTTGGGAAGGCGCTTCCAAAAGCACCGCCTTCAACCGATTTACGCTACCCAACAAATTATAGGCTCTTACGAACCTCTTTTAAAGCATTTCTATATCTTTGGGGAAATTGCGTGCATGAATACAATTTTGGTTGCAGATGAGGTCACCAAAAAATTTGGTAACCATTTGGCACTCAACAAAATTTCACTGGAAATCCCCAAGAATAGCATATATGGTCTGCTGGGTCCCAATGGGGCCGGGAAGACCACCCTGATCCGAATCATCAACCAGATAACCTACCCCGACACGGGGAAGGTTTATTTTGATGGTCAGCCACTGCAACCCCGGCATGTTTCCATGATCGGGTACCTGCCGGAAGAACGGGGCCTCTATAAGAGCATGAAGGTGGGGGAGCAGGCACTTTATTTGGCGCAGTTGAAGGGCTTGTCGCTCTCAGAGGCCAGGACGCGTTTAAAATATTGGTTTGACCGCCTTGATATCGGCGACTGGTGGAACCGTAAAATACAGGAACTCTCCAAAGGGATGGCCCAGAAGATACAGTTTATCGTCACCGTCCTCCACAAACCCAAGCTCCTTATTTTCGATGAGCCTTTCAGCGGATTCGACCCGATCAATGCCAATATAATCAAGGATGAGATCCTGCAATTGAAAGCAGATGGTACCTCCATCATTTTTTCTACCCATCGCATGGAATCCGTGGAGGAATTATGCGAGTATATCGCCCTCATCCACAATGCAGAGAAAATCCTGGATGGAAAGCTGAGCGAAATCAAGAAGGCGTATAAGAACAACGTCTTCAATGTAGGATTGATGGCCAATAACGGGGAGGAGTTACTCCAGGAGCTAGACGGGAACTTTTCAATCTCGGGCTCCAACTACGACCCGGAAGAGGGGCAGTTGCATTTCCGGGTTCAACTCCCTTCGGAAGATACCAGGGATTTTTTGCAATACGTTTCTGGCCGTGCGAGTATCCATAATTTTGTGGAGACTATTCCATCGGCCAGCGACATCTTTATTCAAACCGTTCAAAGCAAAAACCTCCATGAGTAAGTTGTGGCTTATCATCAAAAGGGAATACCTGGCCAAGGTGCGGAACAAGTCATTCGTTATTATGACCTTTCTCAGCCCTATCCTGATGGTGGGCATGATCGTGTTGATTGCATACCTTACCAAGGTAAATGACAGTGAACGAAGGGTACTGACCATCCTGGACGAAAGTGTTTTCTTTGACCAGGATTTTAACCCCACCCCCAGCACCGCCTATGTTAGCCTGCGCGATATTTCACTGGAAGCGGCAAAAGATTCCACGGCTTCGCTCGGGTATTACGGCCTGCTCTACATCCCGCCGGAAAGCACGCTGATAAAGGCGGCCGAAGGGGCGGTGTTCTTCTCCAGGGAATCACCCAATACCGCCGTGCTGGCCGGATTGGAAGAGATCTTCCAGCATCGGTTGCGCGAGCAAAAACTAAAGGATATAGGAGTCTCTGAAGCCGATTTCGCCACGATCCAAAACCAATATGAGCTCAACACCGCGACCTTCACGGGTCGGCAGAGCGTTAAAGGCATCAACGAGATCAAGGCGATCATCGGGGGCGGATTTGGCTATCTCATCATGATGTTCATTATCATCTACGGCGGTTTCGTCATGCGGTCTGTCATCGAAGAAAAGACCAGCAGGGTCATTGAGGTGATTATTTCTTCCGTAAAGCCTTTTCAACTCATGCTGGGGAAGATTATCGGGAATTCCCTTGCCGGGATCACGCAGTTTGCTATCTGGATCGTATCGGCTGGCCTGCTGCTTCTGGTCGTACTCCTGATTTTTGATATAGACCCGACAGGGCTGGGAAACCCGACACCCATGCCTGCCAACAGCCTGATGCCCACTCCACCTTCCCCTTCGGGCGTGGATACCCTGCAGCAATACGCCGAGGAATTGTATCGCATCCCCTGGGCCATGCTGATTTTCTTTTTTGTGGTCTATTTCCTGCTGGGTTACCTCATATACAGCTCTATTTACGCGGCCATCGGGGCGGCGGTCGACAATGAAACCGATACCCAGCAATTCATTTTTCCCATCATCCTGCCCCTGATGCTGGCTATTTATGTGGGGTTCTTTTCGGTTTTTAACAACCCACACGGCCCAATCGCCGTAGGGTTTTCCCTTTTCCCGCTTACCTCTCCCATTGTAATGCTGATGCGGCTACCGGGAGGTTTAGGGGAAGGTGGGGTTCCCGTATGGCAACTTATTACGTCTTTGGTACTCCTGGCAGGGACCTTCCTGGGGATCGTCTGGCTGGCCGCTAAGATTTATCGGGTGGGGATCCTTATGTATGGGAAAAAGCCCTCTTACAGGGAAATATTCAAATGGCTAAAGTATTGATCATGCCACAAAACAAGGTGAAAGAAGTGATTGAATCCGATATCTGGGGGACCCTTTCAGAGATTCTGGATATGGGCATCAGCCTGGGCAAAGGAGATGATGCGATCCACATCACCATAGGGCTGTTGCTTTTGCTTACCATTGCCTTCCTGATGACCAGTTTCCTGCTCAAGTGGTTCCGGTACCTCTTTACCAGGAAAATGGAGGGCGATGATAAATTAAAGTTTTTCTCCGTCTTCAAGTTTATCAAGTACGTGGTCTATGTGGTGGTGATTATCTTCACCATGAGTGCCGCCGGGATCAACATAACTTTGCTGATCACGGCCTCGGCCGCCCTTTTCGTGGGGCTCGGACTGGCATTACAGGACCTGTTCCAGGACGTGATCGCCGGCATTTTCATCATCCTTGACAAGTCGCTTAATGTAGGCGATGTGGTGGAGGTGGAAGGCCGGGTGGGAAAGGTTTTTGACATCAAGTTGCGCACAACCCGATCCCTTACCAGGGATGATAAGGTGATTATCATCCCCAACCACAAGTTTATAACGGATGTGATTTATAATTACACCCAAAACCACAAAACCACCCGCGAGGGGGTAACCGTGGGGGTTGCCTATGGCAGCGATGTACAATTGGTGACCGACATTTTGTTGCAATGCGCCCAGGAGCAAAAGAATGTCCTGAAAAACCCCAAACCTTTTGTGGTTTTTGATGATTTTGGGGACTCGGCCCTCATTTTTTCAGTAAATTTTTTCATTTCAGATGCCTTTGCTTCTGTCAGGATCAAGAGCGAGATCCGATATGCGATTGATCGCAAATTCCGCCAGCACCAGGTGACCATTCCGTTCCCACAGCGCGATGTGCACCTTTTCCAGGCCCGTCCCCTGGAACATACCCAGGTGCCCGTAAACCCGAAAAAGGACGGATCATAAGATGGTCAGACATGTCCTATGTTTCATTTTGGTGCTGTTGTATGTCTGTTCCGGCCATGCGCAAAGCACTGATATTTTGCGGGTCGAATATACCATGCTCCCCAAAAACGACTCCGAAATCCAGGTGGCCCGCTGGAGGTTCCTGTTTAACCTCCCTATAAAAGTAACCACAGACCAATACCTGGTTGCCGGCGCCGAATACAACCAGATCGATGTTGACAATTCCGGGACCCTGCCCTTTGATGGCAGTGAACTCAAGCGCCTGCATGTCATCGACTTTAACCTCGGCTATATTTTTAAATGGAACCCCGATTGGCGGTTTGTGGGCATCGTGAGCCCGCGCCTGGCCTCCAACTTTGTAGAGGGGATAGAGGCCAGGGATGTAAAGCTCAACCTGACGGCCTCGTTCTGGAAGGAGAAAATGGATGCCGAGAAACCCTTTCGCCTGGTGCTTGGATTGACGTACAACAGCGCTACCGGGCTACCCTTCCCCTTACCGCTTGTGAACTACTACAGGAGGGTCCATCCTGATTGGGGATACGTCCTGGGCATTCCCAAATCCAGCCTGCGCTATTTTTTCAATGATCGGCATATGCTGGAAACGGCATTGTTTTTGGATGGGTATTTTGTGAATATCCAAAATGATATCCTCCTGGACGATGGGGGCATCGGTTCATCCATTTCGCTTTCAGCGGTGGTTGGGGCAGCTGAGTACCAGTACAAGATCACGAAACGGTTGTCATTTTACGGGATCGCCGGCTACGCGTTCTTCCAGAACGGCCTGTTGCGCGATGATAAAAGAAATAATGTTTACGTGCTGAACAAGAAGGGAAATATCTATTTTAGGACAGGACTTAAAGTTTCAATTTTTTAAAGAGGATAGGATGTCAAAGATTTTGGTAATTGAAGATGAGGCTGCAATACGCAGGGTACTGGTAAAGATTTTAACCGAGGAAAACGAGACCTACCAGGTGGAAGAGGCCGAAAACGGTACCATAGGGTTGGACCTGATCAAAAAGAACGACTATGACCTGGCGCTTTGCGATATCAAGATGCCCAAAGTAGATGGGGTCGAAGTACTGCAGGAAGCCAAAAGACTCAAACCTGAAATCCCGTTCATCATGATCTCAGGGCACGGGGACCTGGATACGGCGGTGAATACCATGCGCCTCGGGGCTTTTGATTATATATCCAAACCCCCGGACCTGAACCGCCTGCTCACCACAGTACGCAACGCGCTGGACCGAAAGGAACTGGTGGTAGAAAACAGGATCCTCAAGAAAAAGGTGGGCAAGAATTATGAAATGGTCGGGGAAAGCCCCAAAATAGAGACGATCAAGGAAATGATTGACAAAGTGGCACCTACAGATGCCAGGGTGCTTATCACCGGGGCGAATGGCACGGGCAAAGAACTCGTGGCCCATTGGATCCACCAGAAAAGCGAGCGGAGCGATGCCCCCTTTATTGAAGTGAATTGCGCCGCCATTCCCTCAGAGTTGATAGAAAGCGAGTTGTTTGGCCATGTCAAGGGGGCGTTTACCTCTGCGGTCAAAGACAGGGCGGGCAAGTTTGAAGCCGCCAACAAAGGGACCATCTTCCTGGATGAGGTAGGGGACATGAGCCTGTCGGCCCAGGCCAAAGTGCTGCGGGCCTTGCAGGAAAGCAAGATCTCACGGGTGGGGTCCGACAAGGATATCAAGGTCGATGTACGCGTAGTGGCGGCGACCAATAAAGACCTGATGAAGGAAATAGCGGAAGGGAATTTCCGGGAAGACCTGTACCACCGCCTGGCGGTTATCCTGATCACGGTGCCCTCCCTGAATGACCGGCGGGAAGATATTCCTTTGCTCATAGCGCATTTCAGCGAAAAAATAGCTGCCGAGCAAGGGGCACCCCCCAAAAAATTTTCAGGGAAAGCTGTTGAATTGTTAAAGGGATACGACTGGACGGGTAATATCCGGGAATTGCGGAATGTGGTAGAACGCCTGATCATCCTTGGAGGTGCCGAGGTTACCGAAGAAGACGTCAAGCTATTCGCCAGCAAATAAAAAACCCCGTATCCATACGGAGACGGGGCCGTTATATTCGTATGGACTCCCTTAATAAGTCACGCATTGTTTTAATTTGTCCAGCGCTTTTTCGGTGATTTGTTTGGTGCGCAGGTTGTAGTATTTCTTGGCCTCCGTGAGCTCCGGCTTCAGGAGTTGCTCCTCGCAATGCCTGTAAATCCTGTGGGCAAAAGCATAGGCGTCTTTGCAATCTACCGAGCTGACCACCTTATCCAGGGAATTCTGATAATTCAGGAGTGATTGGTCAATCTGTTTCCGCAATGCGGGGCCTTCCGGTTGTTTCATCCCTATTTTCTCCTTTTCGGAGGTTTTGGTGTTCATCGCCAGCACGTCACTGGCGTATTGGCTTCCGTGGAGTTCATCGTGCTTGTCCAGGGCCTCCAGGCTGCCCAGGACATTCTCAAGCGCGCGGTTGAGCAAGATTTTAGTGCCGTTCAGGGAAGAAACCCGGGTTGCCTTCTTCAGGTTGTCCAGGCTTTCAAAAATATTCTTGTTGGCGTAGTCGCAATTGCAGGCTTCGAACTGTTTCCTTGATTTTTCAATGGCGTTCAGGGCTTTGTACGCGAAATATCGGGAGGTATTGAGGTCCTGGGCGGCAATGGCCTTTTGGGTTTGTGTTTTGATATAACCGATGTTGGAGCCCGCATAGGCGCAGGCCTTGTTGTCAGCGTTGGCGGTTAAGGTGCACAGGAAGAAGATGCACCATAGGTAGTGGTACTTCATAGCGTAAGTAATTGATATGGTAAAATTTAGGTATGTTAAAGATAGGAAGGCCCTTGAAGCTGCCCCCATTTATTCGATCAAGGGCCCGGTTGTCGGGTTGTAATAACAAAAAGCTGTAGGAAATCCCCCAAAATTCCTATTTTAAGGCGAGAATTGCCACAAAGGCCATCATAACTAACCCCTTCTACCATGAATCCAGTACTACCAGATACCTATTTGGCCGATGGCCAGCGTCAACTTTCCGAGATCCCCACCTATAACGACCTGGGGGCCAAGGGCAAACTTCTTCAACGACAGTTGCGGAAAGTGCGCAAAGAACTGGGCAAGTTCCAGAATACACTGTACGCGCATGGGAAGTATGCGGTCCTCGTCTGTATTCAGGGGACTGATACCGCGGGAAAAGACAGCCTGATTCGGGAAGTTTTTAAGGATTTCAACGTGCGTGGCATCGTGGTGCACAGCTTTAAAGTGCCAACGCCCCTGGAATTGCAACACGATTATATATGGCGGCATTATATCGCGCTTCCCCCCAAGGGGAAATTTGGCGTTTTTAACCGTACCCATTATGAAAATGTACTGGTTACACGGGTACATCCAGAATATATCCTGAATGAATACATCCCGGGGATCGACACGGTGGAGGACATCGACCAGGCGTTCTGGGACAGCCGTTTTGAACAAATCAACAATTTTGAAAGGCATATTGCCCAAAATGGCACGATCATCTTTAAATTCTTCCTGCACCTTTCCAAGGATGAACAACGTAAACGCCTGCTCAGGCGAATTCGGCTCAAGGAGAAAAACTGGAAATTTTCACCCGCCGACCTGAAGGAACGCGAATTGTGGGGACAATACCAGGCCTGCTACCAGGAGGCCATTGAGAAAACCAACAAGCCCCATGCCCCCTGGTATGTGGTTCCCGCAGACAACAAAAACGCGGCACGGGTAATTGTGGCTTCCATCATGCTTGAAGCGTTAAAAAAATACAAAGATATAGTGGAACCCGAACTCGATGCGGAAATAAAGGCTAATATTGTGATGTACAAGAAGCAATTGGAAAAGGAAAAAGGATGAAATACCTGTATATCTTGCTGCTTTTGACGGGCACAACCTTACAATCACAACAAACAGCAGAACAACAAATCCGAGCGATCTATGATGCGGCCCTCACCCAGGGGAAAGCCTATGACTGGCTCAATCACCTCTCCAACCAGATTGGCGGGAGGCTATCGGGATCCGTGCAGGCCGAACAAGCGGTGACCTATACCCGTAAACAGTTGGAAGACCTGGGCCTGGACAAGGTTTGGCTACAACCGGTGATGGTGCCAAAATGGGTAAGGGGCACCCCGGAGTTTGCCTATATGGAAGGCAAGCCCGGGATGACAACCAACCTTCCGGTTTGTGCCCTGGGCGGATCGGTTGGCACCCCCCTGGGGGGGATCAAAGCCTCCCTGGTTGAGGTGCAGGGCATCGCGGAACTCGAAGCCCTGGGCAGGGATGGCATTGAAGGGAAAATCGTCTTCTTCAACCGCCCGATGGACCCCACCCTGATCAATACCTTCGAAGCTTATTCGGGATGCGTAGACCAGCGGTATTCCGGTGCGGCGGAGGCGGCCAAATACGGGGCGGTAGCTGTTATTGTGAGGTCTATGAACCTTCGCCTTGACGATTTTCCACATGCCGGTTCCATGAGCTATGGCGAAACGCCGGTAGCGCAGCGCATACCCGCGGCGGCGATCAGTACCAACGGCGCCGAGCTACTTAGTACCAGCCTGAAGCTCAACCCCGACATCAAATTCTATTTAAAACAAAGTTGCCGACAGTTGGAGGATGTGCTCTCCTACAACGTAATCGGGGAGATCCGGGGAAGTTTACACCCCGATGAAATAATGCTGGTGGGGGGGCACCTGGATTCCTGGGACCTCGGCGATGGGGCCCATGACGATGGGGCAGGTTGTGTCCAGAGCATGGAAGTGCTGCGATTGCTGAAAACCACGGGATACCGGCCCAAACGAACCCTGAGGGTGGTCCTGTTCATGAACGAAGAGAATGGACTCCGTGGCGGCCATGCGTATGCCACGGAGGCCGCAAATAAGGGTGAAAAACATGTTTTTGCCCTGGAAAGCGATGCCGGCGGGTTTACCCCCAGGGGATTTTCCTTCGATTGTTCCGAGGAAGCATTTCGGCAAATTATGCGTTGGAAACCCTTTTTTGAACCCTACCTCATACACCAATTTGTGCGGGGGGGCAGCGGGGCCGATATTGGCCCGCTCAAAAGTGAAGGAATCGTGCTCGCCGGCCTTCGACCCGATTCCCAGCGCTATTTTGACCACCACCATGCGGAGAACGACACCTTTGAGCATGTCAGTAAAAGGGAGTTGGAACTGGGAGCTGCTACCATGGCCAGCCTGATCTACCTGGTAGATCATTTTGGGATTGATGGCCCCAGGCCCATCAAAGGCAAATAGTGGCATTGGGCCTGCGACTCTGCTTCTATCCTGAAAAAACGGTATCTTTGCCCCTTATAAAAAACTAGAAATGAAAGACGGAATTTATGCCAAATTCTCCACCAGCAAGGGGGAGATACTGATCGACCTAACCTATGACAAGACCCCCGGCACGGTAGGGAATTTTGTGGCCCTTGCCGAAGGCACCCTTGAGAACAAGGTGAAGCCGGTAGGGGAGCCCTATTATGACGGGCTCAGCTTTCACAGGGTGATCGCTGATTTTATGATACAGGGGGGGTGCCCCCAGGGGACCGGGACCGGGGACCCGGGCTACAAGTTTGACGATGAGTTCCATCCAGAGCTTACGCATTCGGGTCCGGGCGTACTGTCTATGGCAAATGCCGGCCCGGGTACGAATGGGAGCCAGTTTTTCATAACCCATGTAGCGACTCCCTGGTTGGACAATAAACATACGGTTTTTGGCAAGGTGCACCAGGGGCAGGAAGTAGTGGATGCCATACAACAAGGGGATACGATTGATAGCCTCGAGATTGTCCGGGTTGGCAAGGAAGCCAATGCCTGGGATGCCACGGCCGCTTTTGAATCGTTTAAGTCGGCCGCCAAAGAACGGGAGGCGAAAGCCCGGGAAAAGGCCGATATGGCCTTAAAGGAAATCAGCAGGGGTTTTGAGGAGACCCACAGCGGCCTCCGCTATAAGATCCTGACGGAAGGATCCGGAGATAAACCCCAAAAAGGACAGACCGTATCGGTACATTACGAAGGCGCATTGATTGACGGCCGCGTTTTTGATTCGTCTTATAAACGAGGCAACCCGATTGATTTTACCCTTGGCGTCGGCCAGGTAATCCCCGGGTGGGACGAAGGTATTGGCTTGTTGCGGGAAGGCGATAAGGCCCGGTTTGTGATACCGCCAGACCTGGCTTATGGGAGCGCTGGTGCCGGTGGGGTAATACCCCCGGATGCCGTCCTGGTCTTCGAAGTAGAATTGATGGGGATTTCCTAACCCCCCCCTGACAATTGGTTGTTATAAGCTATTGGGCACCCTCCTCCATCAGGGTGCCTGTTTTTTTGACCAGTTGGCACTAAAGATAAACAACAGGGTGTTGAGGGCGACCATCGCGATAAGAACACTAAAGAATACCTCCATGGTAACAGGGATTGAAATTCAGGGGAACGCTTTGAAGGTATAACAACTGAAGGGCGATTTACCCTACCCCGGGCAGGGTGGTATATGAGCAGGGGCCAGGAAGCCCCCTGGCGTAAGGGCATTAAAAAACCCCGCGTGCAGTGCACCGGGGTCGTATAAAAAAAATGAACTTCTTCTAACCTTAATCTATCACCTTTACATTTACGGCGTTCAATCCTTTTTTTCCTTGTTGTAGTTCAAATTCTACAACGTCACCTTCACGTACTTCATCAATTAAGCCTGAAATGTGTACAAAGTGATCCTCTTGTGAACCATCCTCCGTGATGAAGCCATATCCTTTGGCATCATTGAAGAATTTTACTGTTCCTTTACTCATAATAAATACTGTTAAAAATTATATTAAGGCACGAAGGTACGCTTAAAAAATTGGATTACACCACTTTCCACGCGTATATTTTTACCCTTTTTTCATGGAAGCATCACTTTTCCCCGGGGTTATACCCTGTTAGAACACAGTTGTTTGGTTGAAAAACCGTCACAGACCGGGTATTGCATCAGGTAAATTGCGTATCTTGTTATATTCCCCCGGCCGAAGGATACCACAGGTCTGGCAACGCCATTAACGGCCTGTGCGCAAAAAGCTAACATCACACCCTTTAACTCCAACAATATCACCGCTGTATGAAAACCGCAAAACCTTTCCTGGTGCTGGCGGGAATCCTGTCCCTCTTCCCGGTGCAACGAGCCATTTCCCAGGCCACTGAGCCTGCCCGGCCCCAGTACATTACCGTAACCACCATGCATTGGAATATGGACTATGAAGACTTTGACATGGACGCCTGGAAGTCTGTGGAAAAAGAGTACTTTGACAAAGTTACCTCCCGGAATGAGTTGGTGGTGAGTTCCGGCTATTACACCCACCGTTTTACCCCGGACAACCGGGAGATCCTTTTGGTCAACGCCTATGCCAATTGGGAGGACCTTGACAAGGTAAACGCGAGAAACCAGGAACTCATCGAGGAAGCCTGGCCCGATGAAGCATCCCGCAAGGCCTACTTTCAGAAACGAAACGCCTATTATGGCGATTTTCATTCCGATGAAATCTATGCCCCCCTGGACCATGCGATAGTTCACGATCGAAAGACAGCCCCGATCCTCCTGGTTCGAAGGACCTACCTGAAATTTCCCAAGGACGGGGATTGGTCTGATCTCACCGGGCATATGAAGGAGGTGTCGGCACATATTTTTAAAAAGAATGAACATATAAAGGGCTACTATCCAAACCGGCATGCCTGGGGCTCTGACAATACGGAGATCGTGGAGGCGTTTTTTGTCGATTCCATGGCTGCCCTGGATGCCATGTTCGACAGGAATGGCGAATTGTTTGAGGATCACTGGCCGGATGAGGCTTCCAGAAAAGAGGTAAGCGACCTCAGAAACCGGTTTCTGACCGGGGTACATGGCGATTATATCTATACCGTCGTTTCCGAACTCATTAAATAGGGTATCATCAATGGCCACTATGACATGAAAAGGGCGCCTTCCGGGCGCCCTTTATCTTTGGCATGGTAGCAATCACTATGTCGTGGGGTCCGGGGTCAACCTCAGGTATGGCCTGATCTCCTCCACGCCTTTTACAAAGATCTTTTTAGCCTCCGCCGTGGGGATGGATGGGCTTACGACCACCTTTTCCCCATTTTTCCAGTTGGCCGGGGTAGCTACCTTGTGATGGGCGGTGAGCTGCAGCGAATCGGTAACCCGTAGCAGTTCATAAAAGTTCCGCCCTGTTGATGCAGGGTAGGTGAGCATTAGTTTAACCGTTTTATCCGGGGCAATGATATAGACCGAACGCACGGTTTGGCTGTCATTGGCTTTGGGGTGTATCATATCATAAAGCGTAGATACCTTCTTGTCGGCATCGGCGATGATGGGAAAGTTCATTGTCGTTTGCTGGGTCTCGTTGATATCTTCAATCCATTTCAGGTGGGAATCCTTGGGGTCCACACTCAAGGCTATCATTTTTACGTTGCGCTTGTCAAACTCCTCTTTGAATTTGGCCGCGGTCCCCAGTTCGGTGGTGCACACCGGGGTAAAATCAGCCGGGTGCGAAAACAAAATACCCCAACTGTCGCCCAGGTATTCGTAAAAATTGAGGGTACCCTCAGAAGTTTCCGCGGTGAAATCAGGGGCGGTATCGCCCAGTCGTATTGTTGCCATATCCAAATGTTTATTTGTTTTTCATTAGTCCTATAAATTTAGTAGATTAAAAGGCGAAAAGGTGCGGGTGCAGGGTTAAAAAAGTATTAAATTTTCCTTAAGGCATCCCTTGCAGGAAGCATCCTTTCCGGGCATCAACCTCTGGATTTACGAAAGACTTCCTTATTTTTATCCTATGAACGAAAGCACGCTTGAAAAACTTCGGTATCCCATAGGGCATTTTGTGGTACCCGAAACCATAAGCGATACAATTCTGAAGGACTGGATCGCGCAATTGGAATCGCTGCCGGTGGTGTTGGAGGACCTGGTGAGGGACCTGAACGATACACAACTGGAGACGCCCTACCGCCCTGAGGGTTGGACCGTCAGGCAGTTGGTCCACCACATAGCCGACAGCCACCACAACAGCTACATACGCTTCAAATGGGCACTGACCGAGGAGCAGCCGGTGATCAAAGCCTATAACGAAAAGGCCTGGGCCGATTTGTTCGATGCCCGGACGGCCCCTGTCCGGTTATCCCTGGACCACCTGAAAGCAGTACATGCCAAGCTGGTTTACCTGTTAAGAGGGCTTTCAAGGGACACTCTTAAACGTACGTTTGTACACCCTGATAGTGGAGCCCCCACCTCGCTGGAGGAGAATATAGGCCGCTATGCCTGGCACGGAAGCCACCATTATACCCATATCAAAAATTTGCTCCAGCGCAAGGGATGGGTGCTGTCCAGTGACAAAAGGCATTTGTAAAGCCTGCCGGTGTAACCCACTTCAAAGTAAGGGGGAGCCCAGGGGTTTTACCAGGATGTACATAGGTTTTTTATCTTCCGGTACTTCTGTGAAATGCAGCGTTTTTTCCTCAAGGACCCGAAATCCATTCCTGAGGTAAAACCCCAGTGCCGGACCTTCCTGCATGGTATCCAGCCAAAGCAGTTTTTTACCCATATCCACCCCGTAGGCCTCCACAAATTCAAGGGCCGCCCTCCCGATTCCCTGCCCCGTGGCCTCGTTTAGCAGGTAGAGCTTTTCCAGGAGCAGGGCGTCTTGTGGGCTATGGGTGGCTACCGCGCTCGACCGGACCAGCTTGATGATCCCCACGGCCATGGTGTCCCGGTAAACAATAAAATGGTCCAACCCGGGATCCTTGAGTTCTTTCGCGACGACCGCCCTGCCGAAACTGCTGTCAAGGTAGGGGCTCGGGTCACGATCTCGCCATAGATGGGTATAATGGGCCACGTAGGAACGGCGGCCAACCTTGCTATACACATCCTGGTTTTCGGGGCTGAGCGGAATAAATTGCAGGCCTTGTTTCATAAGGGTGGTCTTCAGGTTGATTCGCCGCCTTCGGGCCCGTAAAACAGGACCCAGGTACTAAAGTCATCCGAAAAATTTTCAAAACGGTGCCCGGTCCGGGCCGGGACAAACAAAAAATTACCCGGGCCAAAGGTGCAACGGCCCCCCCCGTTTATAAATTCGCCCTTCCCGCCGATAATGACATAGGCCTCGTCACGGGTATGGGCTTGTTGCAGGTCTGTCTTGTGCGGTCGGTACAATTCTACCTGTAAGGTGCCATGGCGGAACAATGTTATAAACGGGGTACTGCTTACGGCCAGTTGCCCCAGCGCTTCAGATTTGTCAAGTTTCATAATGGCGGGAACCAGTCATTTTTACGTGTGCGGCAATCAGGACTCATAAAACAGTCAGCCCTTAAACCATTTAATATTACAACCAATACTGGGTTTCTGTTCGGGGGCTATGGGGGTGCCTTCCAGGAGGGATTCAAGGGCATTTCGCAGGTCTGCACCGTTAACAGGGAGACCGTTCCCGGGCCGGGAATCGTCCAGTTGCCCCCGGTATACCAGTCGCAATGACCCATCAAAAAGGTAGAAATCCGGGGTGCAGGCTGCCTGGTAGGCGCGGGCTACTTCCTGGGTTTTGTCATAGAGGTAGGGGAAGGAATACCCCTCGCGTTTCGCGGTTTCTTTCATGAGGTGGGGGGCATCCTCGGGATAATTTTCCACATCATTGCTGGATATGGCGATAAAGGCAATGCCACGGCCCTGGTAATCCCTGGCCATTTTGCTGATTTCGGGGTTCACATGTTTTACAAATGGGCAGTGGTTGCATATAAACATGACCACCGTGCCCTTTTCCCCCTGTAACGCGTGAAGGTCCAGGGTTTTTTCGCTGACGGTGTCTTTCAGGCTGAATTCCGGGGCAATAGTCCCTAGAGGCAGCATATTACTGGGTGTTCTGGCCATTGAAGCGCTCTTTATTTTGGCATTTCTTTTGGATCGTACGGGACGAACACGCACTTTCCAACAGGCTTACGCCCGTTTTACCCTATGAATGTACAAATTGCAGCACAAAATCAAAAGGCATTGCGCCCCTTGTTTTTTGATCCGCGGATTGGTATTTTATAATCTAAAACCAATTTTTATATGGAAACGTCCTATACATCCCTTTCAGTGGCAATCCGGGAATTACAGGAGGAGGGATATACCGAAGACTTTAACCTCTGCAATGCCGGGGTTGAAAACAAGACCAAAAAGACGATTTATCCTGCAGACAAGCTGGAAGTGGTCAAATACTACCGTTTTGAAGGCAAGAGCAATCCTGCCGACAATACCGTACTCTACGTGATAGAAACCGCTACAGGTGAGAAAGGCCTGTTGGTGGATGCCTACGGTGCCTATTCGGGCCATATCCCCAGGGGTCTGGTGGCGAAACTAAGGATTTCCCGCTAGGGGTAAACAGGTCTGTTCTCGTTGGTCGTGTTGGGTAATGGCAAATGCTGTATCTTGTCGGCAAGGCAAAACGCCTTGCCAGGAGCCGGAGTGTTTCATTGCCCTAAAACCTGTTGATCCTTGTCTGACCCCCTGATAGATAGTGTCAAGATCCATTTTGATGCCGGGGCACTTTGGGTGCTCAATATGTCACTGGCCCTGGTGATGTTTGGAATCGCCCTGGAAATATCCCCAAAAGACTTCCGGCAACTTGCGAAGGCACCCAGGCCGGTACTCACCGGGGTGGTCAGTCAGTTCCTGTTACTGCCCTTCATGACCTACCTGGTGGTCCTGTTTTTGGCGCCCTATCCGAGCCTTGCCCTGGGGATGTTCCTTGTAGCGGCCTGTCCGGGAGGTAATGTATCCAACTTTATCACCCAACTGGCGGGGGGCAATACGGCCCTGTCAGTAAGCCTTACGGCTCTGGCAACTTTGCTGGCCATCGTTGTAACCCCCATAAACTTCCACTTCTGGGGGTCGCTGTATGCCCCTACCGCGCTATTGCTCCGCGAAGTGGCTATCCCGTCGGCCTCCATGATACAGTTGGTAGCCCTTTTACTGGGGGTTCCGCTTTTACTGGGGATGATGGTGAATGCCCTGCGTCCCCAACTCGCCAGGGGCATGGCGGGATGGTTTCGGAAAGGATCCCTGCTGCTCTTTGTGTTGTTGGTATTCCTCGCTCTTTACGACAACCGCGACGTTTTCGTCTCCTATGTTTGGTATGTGTTCTGGCTGGTGCTGGTGCACAACGCGATAGCCCTGATGTCGGGCTATTCTTTTGCCCGCCTCCTTCGGAACAACAAGGGCAATGCCCGTTCCATTGCCATTGAAACGGGGATTCAGAATTCCGGCCTGGGCCTGTTGTTGATCTTTTCGTTTTTTGATGGATTGGGGGGGATGGCCCTGCTCGCCGCCTTCTGGGGGATTTGGCACCTGGTGTCAGGGTTGTTGCTGGCCGGGTTTTGGGGGAGTCGCAGCACGAACAAAAACACCGTGACGTGAAAAAGATACTTTACAGCCTCCTGCAATACAGCATCCGCATGGGGTTCTTTTTTTACTTTAAGCGTATTCGGAGGTACGGGATTAAAAGCGTTCCCTGGGATGAGCCCCTGTTGCTGCTTCCCAACCATCAAAACGCCCTCATCGATCCTTTGTGTATTGCTGCCTATGCCCCAAAAAAGCCCTATTTCCTTACCCGGTCTGATGTCTTTGTCAATCCTGTTGCAAAGGTGTTTTTTGAGTTCCTGCGTATGTTGCCCATCTACAGGATACGCGATGGCAGGGATACCCTGGTTAGGAACCGCGCTATTTTTGACCGCTGTGGCCGCTTGCTGGCCGATTCCCAGGCCATCCTGATTTTCCCGGAAGCCAACCATAACCTGCAAAGGCGGGTGAGGCCCCTGAGCAAAGGGTTTACCAGGATTCTGTGGCACGCTCTGGAGCAGAATTCACGCCTGGAGCCGAAACTGGTGCCGGTGGGGGTGAATTATGTGGATGCCGCCGGATTCCCGGACAGTGCCGCTTTTTATTTTGGCACCCCCATCCCGGTGAGACCGTTTGATGATAAGGCCCGGAGGCGGGAGACGGGGCAACAGTTGGGAGCGATGGTGCAGGAGCAATTGCAACACCTCACCACCCATATCCCGGAAGCGATGGAATATGACGCCACCATCGAGCGGCTACACGCGCTCAAGGTTGATTTTTTGAAACCCCATGAAGTCCGATCATGCCTGGAAGGACCCGCCCTGCCCGCCTTGACCGCACAACCGTTCTTACGAAGATGGGCCTTTGCCGTCTGGGACACCTTGTTTATCCTCGCCAACTTGCCGGCGGTTGCATTGTGGCGGGGATTCATAAAGCCCAGGGTGGCAGAGCCCGAGTTCCTGAGTACCCACCGCTTTCTGCTTGGGCTCATCCTTTATCCGCTGGCATACCTCTTGATACTTGGGTTCCTGGCGGCCGGTCCCGGGATTTGGTTTGCCCTGAGCCTCATAGGGGCTCATATCCTATGGAACCTGTTGTACGTTAAATTTCGCTAACCCCTGGCGCTACATGAAGTGCCCAAAGTAAATGGCATTCATCAACAGTTTGTTGGTGCCAAACCAGAACGCCCTGAAATTTGTGTTATCGGTAAAGATCAACACTTTGCCCTTGCCCAGTTCCCGGGCCTGGAACGGGACACTATTCCGCAGGAGTTCCAGGTTCTCCTCGGAGATGTAGCCGCTCATCAACGGGCTATCGGTATATTTTATGGGGTTGTTAAAACTGTCCTTGTCCGGTTCCAGATAGATATTGGTATTGCGGAAAACCGGGAGGGCCGCGTTTTTATAGCCATAATTGATGGGGTGGGAGCGGTCTATCCGGGTCTCAAAAATAGCCCCGCCGGTTTCCTGTGCCCCTTCGTAGGCCTCTTTCTGCCCATAGGTTACATTTTTGGCCACCAGGCTGTCTTTCCGGAAGGACAATTTCATCAATTCGTGTTTGTGAAACCACTCCGCGACATTCCGGTACCCAATCAGGTTCCCGCCGGTTTTGACCCAGGCTTTTAGCTTTTCGGCCAGTTTTTCCTCCAGGCCCTTCCTGTCGCTGAAACCGGGAATGATGATATCGGTATAACTGCTGAGATCGGCAGTATTCAGGTACCGGGTGTCTATTTTGGTGATTTTGGTCGCATAGCGGGTATCAAACAGGTGCCAGATCTCACCCGCATCGTAGGAGCGTATGCCATCGCCTACCAGCAAGGCGACTTTCTGGGGTTTGAGTGCTTCAAATTCCCGGCTTCCCAGGTCGATTCCGCTTGTGATACCCGTATCCACCCCGGTTATTTGCAGATGGCTTTCCCCGGCGACCCCCTGCAGGAATTCGTAGAGCGATGCCGGATCCAGGTCCTGGTTGGCCACCGGGATCATGATGGTTCCGTAATCATAGGATGTTCCTCCAATGGCAAACGGCTTCTTGCCTACTTTGGCCCTCAGGCCTTTCCCCAGGATTTGGTTCAGGGCTTTCGGACTGTAATAATCATGCCATTCAAAGAGGTAGGCGAAATTGCCCTGCCGGTCTACCCCGCCTGTCGGCATGGGCAGGGAGCCAAGGGCGTCCCCTGCGGCAACCGTTGAATTCAACTCTGCGTAATCCAGGTTGAAAGCCAGGGGAAAGGTCCAGCCCGAAATATCGTAGAACAGGCTGTCCGTGAACGAGGTCCGTTTTTCGAACATGGCCTTGATCAGCCGGTGGTTCTTCTGGTTGGTGGGGACGATATAGCCCGAACCAGGTTTGAATGTGTTGCCCGAAACGGTTACTTCCTGTTTCAGTTCGTGTATTTTAATTTGTTGCCTTTGCAGTATCTCGGCCAGGTGCCAGGTTTTTGCGGCATCTTTGGAGTCTCCAAAAATATAGGCTTTGCTCTTGCTCCTGCCTGCTTCCGCTCTAAGGTCCTGGTAAAATTTTTGCTGGTAGGCAAGGATTTTTTCGCGCATGCCATGGGCGGCTTCCAGGGTGGATACGGCCGTGGTAAACTGGTTGCGGATGGTAAAAGGGAAGGTCAGTATGCCATTGTCGCTTTCCTGTATGTGCCCCCGGGAACTAGCCTGTTCAAATAGGATTCCTATACTTCCAAGGACATCGGGCAGGGTAGAGCCCTTCCCGTAATAATAATCGTCATAATCCTCCTCGGTGTAGTAAAGGGAGCCTATTTTGTTCAGGGCTTTGGCGTGGTAGGTGCCTATTTCGGCGGTGAGTTCCTGATTCATGGCCGGGGTCAGGGGGTGTACCCTTGTGGGTTCTCCGGGCTGAAAGAAAAAGGTCGAATTGGTACCCATCTCGTGATGGTCCGTGAGGATGTTGGGCAGCCACTTGTGGAAGGTCATAATGCGCGCCTTGCTCTCGGGCAATTGTACGGGCAGCCAATCCCGGTTCACATCAAACCAGTAGTGGTTGGTTCGGCCCCGGGGCCAAACTTCGTGGTACTCGCGCTCATTGTTATCCGGGTTGAGGTTTTGGCTCTTGTTGCTGTTGGCCCAATAAGAAAATCGCTGTAATCCGTCCGGGTTGAAGGAGGGGTCCAGCAAGATGACCACCTTGTCCAGGTATGCCTCAATGGCCGGGCCCTGTGCCGCGGCAAGATAATAGGCATAGGCCAGGGCGGCATTGGACCCGCTGGGTTCATTTCCGTGTACCGAGAACCCCTGGTAGATCACGATGGGGCGGTTGGCCGGGGGTTGGCCGGGGGCCGGTTGTTCTGTGGCCGCGATATGCTGCTCCCTGATACGCTCCAAATTTTGGACATTCTCCGCGGAACTGACCGTCAGTAAAAGCAGCGGGCGGTCCTCGTAGGTATATCCGCGGGTTTCAATTTGAATGCGGTCGCTGCTGGCGGCCAGGGCCTGCATGTAGTAGACAAGTTTGTCGTGGGTGACATGCCATTCCCCTACCTCATGCCCGATGATGTCCGATGGTTTGGGGATATTGGGGTCATATTGTACATCCTTCGGCAGGTAGTAAGAGAGGTCTGCTTGGGCGCTTGCCAGTACCGGCATAGCCAACAGCAAAAGGAGTGCGATCTTTTTCATTGAAAATGGGAGGTTAGAAATAAAGAAAAACGACCCTGCAAAAGGAGGGTCGTTATAAGTCATTGATTGTATGCATTATATATCGTCGAAATCCAGGTCGGTAAAACTTTCCGTCCCATCCATTTCCCCGTTGCTGCCGGGGGTTTCTTTCTTAAAATCCTTTTGGTGCCTTTCAGAAATGACTTCCGTTCCTTTTTCGTCGATGATATAATCCATCATTTCTTCCATGATTTCCCGGAAGGCCTGAAAATCTTCCTTGTAGAGGTAAATCTTGTGTTTTTTGTAATGGAATGAGCCGTCGTCATGGGTGAATTTTTTGCTCTCGGTGATGGTGAGGTAATAGTCTCCGGCCTTGGTACTTCTGACGTCGAAGAAATACGTTCGCCTTCCGGCCCTTAGAACTTTAGAGTAAATCTCCTCCTGGTCCATTAAATCTTTATCGCTCATTTCATTGGGTATCTAGGTTAGTATTTTTGTTACAAACATCATCAAAAATGTGAAAAAAAAGCTAATTCAGCAACAATTTTCTAGTTTTCTTTCTCGGATAGCTGATTGATATAAAGCTCTTTGTAATACCCTTCCCGGGCCAGTAATTGTTCGTGATTTCCCTGTTGCAATACCTGCCCGTCTTCCAGCACGATTATTTTATCCGCGTTTTTGGCGGATGATACCCTGTGGCTGACAATAAGGGTGGTGCGGTTGGCGGAGACCTTTTTAAGGTTGGTGAGGATCTCCTCTTCCGTTTCGGTATCCACGGCTGAAAGGCAGTCGTCAAACAAATATATTTGGGGCGATTTCAACAGGGCCCGGGCAATGGATACGCGTTGTTTCTGTCCGCCGCTCAGGGTAATGCCCCTTTCGCCCAGGATGGTGTCGTATCCTTTGGTGAAGCCCATGATGTTCTCGTGCACCACAGCGAGCTTGGCTACCGCTACAATCTCCTCTTCCGTGGCATCTTCCTTGCCGAATTTAATATTGTTGCGGATGGTATCGGAAAAAAGGAAGGCGTCCTGGGGTACTGCGCCAATGGAAGAACGCAGGCTGTTCAGGTTTAAAGTTTGGATGGGCTTTTCGTCTATGAGGATTTGCCCGGAACTTACATCGTAAAGCCTCGCGACCAGGTCCAGGATGGTAGACTTTCCCGAGCCGGTTTTACCGAGTATGGCCACGGTTTCCCCGGCATTGATGGTAAAGGAGATATTCCTGAGGGCCGTGATCTGGGTGTCTTCATAGGTAAAACTCACGTTTTCGAACCGTATGTTCCCTCCTATAGGCGTTTCCTGTGCTACCGTATTCTGTATCTGTGGTTGTTCATTCAGGAATTCATTGATGCGCTTCTGCGAGGCCTCTGCCCGTTGTACAAGGGAGGTCAGCCAGCCGACAATCGCCACGGGCCAGGTGAGCATATTCACGTAAAGGATGAATTCTGCGATGGTCCCTACCGAGGTGATCTCGCCCCGTATATATTGCATGCCTCCCACATAGATGACAAAAATGTTGCTGATGCCGATCAATAGGATCATCAGGGGGAAAAACCAGGCATTAACCTTGGCCAGGTCCATGCTCTTTTCCTTTCCCTCGGCGGCAAGCACCCGTACATCGCTGTTTACCTGTGGTTCCAGGCTATAGGCCTTGATGACCGCCACGCCGGAAAAGGATTCCTGGGCAAAGGTGGACAGGGTCGATAGGTATTCCTGTACGCGGGTAGAGCGCTTATGGATCACCTTACTGATCCAGTAGATCAAAACAGAGAGGATGGGGAGGGGCAGTAGGGAATAAAAGGCAATGGTAGGTGCCTTGATGAACATCAGCGGGATCAGGCAGACGAATAGCGTGAGCGTCTGCATCCCGTACATGATGGCCGGCCCGGCATACAACCTTACCTGGCTTACGTCCTCGCTTATGCGGTTCATCAGGTCGCCGGTGCGGTTCTTTTTGTAAAAATTGAGGTTGAGGAGCTGATAATGGTCAAAAATCTCGTTTTTCAGGTCAAATTCAATGTAACGGGACACATTGATAATGGTCTGCCGCATCAGGAATGTGAAAAACCCCGACAACAGGGCCGCGCCGATAATGATCATGATGTATTCCAGCAGCAATTCCCGGGCGGTGGCCACGGTGACTTCATCAGCCACATAGGCTTCCACCACCTCTATGGACTTTTTAACAAAAGAGGGCATGACCAGTTGGAACACCCTGGCAATAATGGTAATTATGATCCCGATCACCAGTTTCCCCCAGTATTTCTTAAAGTACTTGTTGAGATGCTTCAGCTCCTTCATGCAGGTATCTTGGGCTTGTCAGGGGTTGTGTATGACAACGAATTTGGCAAATATAGGAGATTGGTGGGAATCCCAATGTTATAAAACTGATAAGATAAAAGGAAGGATGCGAAATGGTTTGAAATAGATTGTTATTTTTGCGCCGAGATTTAAATCAGGATAAAGTTCCTATTCATGCTAACACGAAGGCAAATCCGGGTAAAGGTGATGCAATGCATTTATGCCTTGACCCTGTCCAAAGACGACTCCCTCGAAAAACAGGAGAAGTTTTTAAAATACAGCATCAACCAAACGTACACGCTGTACCTGCTCATGCTGAGTTTGTTCCGGGAACTGCATCAATTGGCGGCAGAGCATATTAAACTATCCTCCAATAAGTATTTGGCGAGTCCTTCGGATAGCTACCCGGACAAAGAACGGTTCGTTAAAAACAAGTTACTCCTTAAAATAGCCGAAAACAAGGCCCTGGGCGACGAGCTTAATCGCCGTAAACTCAAGAACTGGTACCTGCATGAAGAATATGTGAAAATACTCTTCAGGGAAATCGTTGCCAGTGATGTCTACGAGGCCTACATGCAAAGTACGGATACTTCCTTTGAAGCAGACCGCAAAGTGGTCATAGAGCTCTTCAGGGAAGTGATTGCGCCCAACGAAAAGATTTACGAATATTTTGAGGATGACCAGCTTACCTGGGTAGACGACCTCCCCCTGGTAAACACCTTTTTGCTCAAACGACTGAAAAAGGTGAAGCCCGAACATGTCGATAGCTTTTTCCTCCCCAAGCTGGTGAAAGATGATGACGATCTGGATTTTGCCAGGAAGTTGCTGGTCAAAACCCTGTTGAACGATGGCGCCCTGGTCAGCGAGATTGAAGGGAAAACACCCAACTGGGACAAAGACCGTATAGCCGACATCGATGCCATCCTCCTTAAAATGGCTATTTGTGAACTCCTCAATTTCCCCTCCATCCCGGAACGGGTGACCATCAACGAGTACCTGGAGATTGCCAAAGAGTATTCGACCCCCAAGAGCAGTATTTTTATCAATGGCATACTCGATAAATTGGTGAAGGAATACAAAACCGACGGGAAACTAAATAAAACCGGACGGGGGTTGTTGTAAAAATATTGTTTAATTTTGACGCTAAATAAAATTAACGAGCAATGAAAAAAGTAGTATTGAGCCTGAGTCTGGTGGCTGTATTTGCCCTTGTTTCCTGCAAGGAAAATGCTTCCAGCAAGATTGAAGCTTCCAATGTGGAAGTAGCTGCCAAACGCGATGAAGCGGCGAAACAACTTCCCGTAATGAGTTTTGACAAATCTGAACACGATTTTGGTACCATTGAGCAAGGGACCCCACAGGAAACCAGCTTTACGTTTACCAATACCGGGAATGCCCCTTTGATTATCACCAATGCGACCAGCAGTTGTGGGTGTACCGTCCCCAATTATCCAAAAAACACCCCCATAGCCCCGGGTGAGAGCGGCGAGTTGGTGGTGAATTTTAACGGTTCAGGGCTTAACCAGGTCACCAAGACGGTAACCGTAACCGCCAATACCGAGAAAGGTTCCGAAATCCTGAGGATTAAGGCCTTTGTCAATCCAAAAAACGCGGGCCCCGTGAAAGGTCCCGTAAAGTAATTACCTATTTAAACACCTAAGAAACCAGCAGCTCATGGGAGACATTGGACAGTTTCTTCCCTTAATCCTGATATTTGTGGTAGCGTATTTTTTTATGATCCGCCCGCAAATGAAACGTCAAAAAGACGAGAAAAGGTTCGTGGAAGCCCTTAAGAAGGGAGACAAAATAGTAACTAAAAGCGGCCTTCATGGGAAGATTGTCGATTTGAATGACAAGGACTTTTCCTGCATCATCGAAACCATGGCCGGACGTTTAAAATTCGACCGGTCGGCCATCTCCATGGAGATGAGCAAAAAAGCGAACGACACCAAGGACAAATAGGCCCTGGTTTTTTCCTGGAATCTAAAACACCGGACGATGTTCCGGTGTTTTTTTTGATGGCTGCCCTGGGCAAAAATTCCTATATTCATCACTGAAAAACCCAGCACTCATGCAGCACTCCAGAAGAAATTTTATGCGTAATACCTCCCTGTTGTTGATGGGGACAGGCGCCTCCTTTGCCTTTCCCACAGAATTGCTCGCTTCCATGCGCAAACAGGTAGGGCCTAACGACCGTATCAATGTTGGCCTGATCGGATGCAGGGGAATGGGTTTTTCAGACCTGCTCTCTATGCTGAAAATCAGCGAGATCTCTGTGATTGCCCTTTGCGATATCGATCAGAACGTCCTTGCCGAACGTACCGCGGATCTGGAGAAGGCCGGGATAAAAAAACCGAAGTGGTATGGCGATTACCGGGAATTGCTGGCCAATAAGGATATAGACGTGGTGATTGTGGGTACGCCAGACCACTGGCATTGCCTGCAGCTTTGCGATGCCCTGCAGGCCGGCAAGGATGTATATTGTGAGAAGCCCATCGCCAATTCCATAGAAGAGTGCCAGTTGATGTTGCATCAGGTAGGGGCAGCAGGCCGTATCGTTCAGATAGGGCAATGGCAGCGAAGCCAACCGCACTTTGTGGATGCGATCAATTTTGTGCATTCGGGCCAGCTGGGTGAAATACGCCTCGCCAAGGCCTGGGCCTACCAGGGGTGGATGAAGCCGGTATCGCCAGAGCCCGATGGCACGGCCCCGGAAGGCGTGGACTATGGCATGTGGTTGGGCCCTGCCCCAAACCGCCCCTTCAACCCCAACCGTTTTCACTTTAATTTCAGGTGGTTCTGGGACTACGCTGGGGGGCTCATGACAGACTGGGGCGTACACCTGATCGATTATGCCCTCTATGGGATGAAGGCGGCCACCCCCAGGTCCGTGATGGCCCTTGGCGGAAAATTTGCCTACCCCGGGGATGCCTCCGAAACGCCCGATACCCTCCAGACCGTTTATGAATACGAAGGTTTCTCCATACTATGGGAGCATGCCACCGGGATAGACGGGGGGAATTATGGCCGCAACCACGGGATTGCCTTTATTGGGAACAATGGCACCCTGGTGCTGGACCGGGGCGGTTGGGAAGTGATCCCTGAAAACGATTTCCAGGGCTGGGGCAAGGAAGGAGTTCCCCGAATGGAAGCTGTACCCCTCCAGAGAAACCAGGGCAGCGGATTGGACCTGCATACGGCAAATTTCATCGAGGCGGTAAAAAACAGGGATGCGGGCAACCTGAACGCCCCAATACAGGTAGGATTCGATGCGGCCCTGGTCAGCCATATGGGCAATGTCGCCTTCAAGACCGGGAACCGGCTCTACTGGGATACAGCGAAGTCCGCGTTTACAGACCCTGCCGCGAATAGCCTGCTAAGGGCCTCCTACCATAACGGGTGGAAGTTACCGGGATACCGGTAGGCCGCCGGCGAAAGCGGGCCACAATCCATACGCATATAACATCGGTTCCCCGAAACCGGGCTTTGGTCCCTGTTACGGGTAGAAGGGGCGGCTTTGGTGGCCGGTTGTTCCCTAACGGTATTGATCGTTCATCGAAAGCCCCCTCCGAATTAGAGGCAGGCATTTTTCAAGGCGGGAACGTCGGGTTTTCTCCTGTTTGGCAGTACCTATATGCTCGCAATACTCCCGTTGTTTGTAGGGGGCAAGGGATTTGAAGGCCGCCTGCAGCACCGGGTCCTTTTCCAGGCAATCCCGGAGGAGCGGGGGCATGGGTGGCGCTTTTTTCCGCACCGGGCGGTGTTCCAGGCCTTTTTCCTGGTTGTCTATGGCTTCGTTGAGGTACCCCAGCACCTGGGGTCCCTGGATTTGGTCCATTGAAGTGAATTTCCAGTGGCGCATGGCCCGGGTGCCCTTTTGTGCCGCTTCCAGCACACCCAGCGGATCCTTCAGGTAGACCCCGTTAAAGAACCAAAGGCCAAAATGGTGTTTAAAACCCATAATGCCGAAAACGTTCTTTCCCCCTGCCGTATATACAGGGCCGCTCCATTTGAAGTCTTCCTCCGCCCTGGTTTGCAGGGCCAGGGTCCTTAGCATGCACATAGCTTCCCTGAAGGGGCTTTCCCTGGCATAATAAGCTTCTACTTTGTCCTTTGCCGTCATTTTACCAGCTTCTGCTGGCAGTAAGTTCGCAAATTTTTACGATAACGTCAACCGCTTTTTGCATGCTTTCCACCGGCAGGTATTCGTACTTACCATGGAAATTATGCCCTCCCGCGAAGATGTTGGGGCAGGGGAGGCCCATATAACTCAGCTGTGATCCATCCGTTCCGCCGCGAATGGGTTTTATGTCGGGAACAATCCCCAGGGACTCCATGGCTTCGCGGGCAATTTCCACAATATGGAAAACCGGCGCTACCTTCTCTTTCATATTGTAATACTGGTCTTTGAGGTCTATCGTGGCAAAATCGCCATGCCGTTGGTTGATGTCGCGGACAAGGTCGGTCAGGAACCGCTTGCGGTCCTCAAACAGCTGCCTGTCGTGATCCCGGATAATCAGTTCGGCCTCGGCCTTTTCAATTTCCCCGGATAGTTTATGCACATGGAAAAAGCCTTCCCGCCCCTCGGTGCGCTCGGGGACTTCATGCTGTGGCAGTGCGGCCAGAAATTCGGTCAGGATCCCAATAGCATTCACCATTTTATTCTTGGCATAGCCAGGGTGGACACTCTTGCCTTTCACCAAAACTTTGGCCCTGGCGGCATTGAAGTTTTCATATTCCAGTTCTCCCAGGGTACTCCCATCCATGGTATAGGCCCAGTCGGCACCAAAAGCCCCCAGGTCAAATTTGTGTGCCCCGCGCCCGATCTCTTCATCCGGGGTAAAAGCCACACGGACTTTGCCATGTGGTATTTCGGGGTGCTGGATAAGGTATTCCATAGCGCTCACGATTTCGGTGATCCCCGCCTTGTCATCGGCCCCCAGCAGGGTGGTACCATCGGTCACAATCAGGCTTTGCCCCTTGTAGCGTTTCAATTCCTCAAAGTAGTCCGGGGAAAGGACCAGGTTGTTTTCCGCGTTCAGGACGATATCCGAACCATCGTAATTTTCCACGACCCGGGGCCTGACCTGGGTACCCGAAAAATCAGGGCTGGTATCCAGGTGCGAGATGAACCCGATGGTCGGTACTTTTTTGTCGGTGGTAGGGGGCAGGGTGGCCATCACGTAGGCATTTTGGTCTATCTGTACCTCCTGCATCCCTATCTGCCGGAGCTCTTCCACCAGCTTCCTGGCCAGTTGCCATTGTTTTTCGGTGCTGGGGGTGGTATCGGACGCCGGGTCACTTTGGGTGTCAATCGTGGCATAGCTGATGAATCGGTCGATAAGCGGCTGCATGGTCTGGATTTTTCCCCAAAAATACAACATAGGCAAGTGGCTACCAACAGCCTTTTGATAACATATAAATGGCTTGTTTCGAGACCATTTGTAGATTTTTGAGTATCTTATAAGACTTATCTAACCCAAAATCAACACAATATGAAAAAACTTTACTTGGTATTTCTTGTTCTTTCAATGGGGTTTGCGCAATTGGCCAACGCCCAGATTAGCGGGGTGGTTGTAGACCAGGACGGGCAACCGTTGCCGGGCGCCTCTATCGTAAAGAGGGGCACCTCCATTGGAGCTATCACCGACTTTGACGGAAACTTCGTCTTGGATGACGTTGCCATGGGAGACACTATTGTCGTGTCTTATGTAGGCTACGAAACCAAAACGATTGTAGTAGACAGTACTACGCTGACAATCACATTGACCTCGGGCGTGGCCCTGTCGGAAGTGATCATCGTAGGATCCAGGAACCCGAACAGGACTGCTACCGAAAGCACGGTCCCTGTAGATGTGATTGATGTGAAAGAGTTAACGAACGTGGCACCTCAGGTAAACCTGAACCAGATCCTGAATTATGTGGCGCCTTCCTTTACCTCCAACACCCAAACCATTTCGGATGGGACAGACCACATAGACCCGGCCTCGCTAAGGGGATTGGGCCCGGACCAGGTATTGGTCCTTATCAATGGCAAACGGAGGCATACTTCTTCCCTGATCAATGTCAACGGGACCTTCGGCAGGGGGAGTGTAGGTACCGATTTGAATGCCATCCCGGCGGCAGCCATCCAGCGCATCGAGGTTTTGCGTGACGGTGCGGCTGCCCAGTACGGCTCCGACGCTATAGCCGGGGTCATCAATATTGTCCTGAATACCTCGGTAAACGAACTGCAACTAGCGGTTACGACCGGGGCCAATTTCACCAAAAACGCCAACGACCAAACGGGCGGGGTAGACGGGGAAACCACAAACATCGCTGCGAGCTACGGGCTCCCCCTGGGAGACAGGGGAGGCTACCTGACCTTTGCCGGAGATTTTGACGTCAGGGATGACTATAGCCGGATGAAGGAGTGGGAAGGGGATGTTTTTAACCTGTACAATACCGTGGAACGGTTTGCCAACGCAGATGGTTACGACCTGTCAATGCTTCTTGATGACGATGTGGACGATGTCATCCAGTATGCCAACCAGGCTGGCATTGATTTAAACGGTGCCACTACCAAAGAGGAACTGCAGCCTATCCTGTCGGCCGACAATACCGAGGCCGAACTGGCGGCCAGGGGACAGGAACGAAGCGATTACAATATGCGGGTAGGGCAGTCCTCCCTGCGGGGCGGCCGCTTGTTTGCGAATTTTTCGCTACCCCTCGACGATGACGGGACCACTGTATATGCCTTCGGGGGCTTAAGCTCCCGGACGGGGAACTCCGCCGGGTTCTACAGGTTGCCCAACCAAAGCCGGACCTACACCCCGGCCTACATCAACGGGTTTTTGCCCGAGATCAATTCCAACATCAAGGACCAGTCCATGGCCCTGGGGATCAAAGGGCTGGTAGGAGACTGGAGTGTCGACTTCAGCAATACCTACGGCAAAAACGCCTTCTTATACACCATTGGGAATACGTTTAACGCCTCCCTGCAAAATGCCTCGCCTACGACCTTTGACGCGGGTGGGTTTTCCTTTCTTCAAAACACCAGTAACCTGGACGTCACCCAATTCTTTGACGATGTCCTTTACGGGCTGAACGTCGCTTTTGGGGCGGAATACCGTTTTGAGAACTATGAGATTGTCGCTGGGGAGGAGGCTTCTTATGCCCAGTACACGGCCAATGGGCAGGTAATCCGACTGGCTTCTCAGGTGCCTTCACAAGACTTTTTCGGAAATTCCAGGCCGGGTGGTTCCCAGGTTTTCCCCGGGTTTAGCCCCACCAACGAATTATCGAGGGGGCGCAGTAGTATCGCCGGTTATGTAGACCTGGAGGCCGATTTTTCGGATGACTGGCTCGTGAGCTTAGCCACGCGTTTTGAAAACTACAGCGATTTTGGTTCGACCATCAATTTCAAGCTGGCTACCCGTTACAAGGTGTCGGAAAACCTGAATATCAGGGGGGCGGCCAACACGGGCTTCAGGGCCCCGTCGCTCCACCAGATCAACTTTAATTCGACCTCTACCATTTTCGATAATATGGGGAACCCACAGGAAGTGGGGACCTTTGCCAATGACAGCAGGGCGGCCCAACTCCTGGGCATCCCCCAGCTCAAGGAAGAAACCTCCCGTAGCGTAAGCCTTGGGCTTACCAGCCGGATACCGGATGCCAACCTGACGATCACCGTCGACGGGTACTTTGTGCAGATAGATGACAGGGTGGTGTATACGGGGCAATTCGCCGGTCCCGGAACGGGTACCGAGCTGGACAACCTCCTGCGGCAGGCCAATGCCACCGCGGCCTCCTTTTTCGCGAATGCCATAGATACCGAATCCAAGGGACTGGATGTTGTGGTGACGCACAATGCCCTCCTCTGGGATGGCTGGAGGTTGAAATCGGATTTGGCCGGTACGTTTTCCAAAACCAAGAAAGTAGGGGATATCAATGCCTCCGATGTATTGCGTGACGCCGGGCTGGTAGGTACCTATTTCCCGGAAGATAGCCGGGTATACCTGGAAGAGGCCGTGCCGAGGACCAAAGTCAACCTCTCCAACAGCCTGACCTCGGACCGCTTTGTATTCTTCCTCAGGAATGTCTATTTCGGGGAAGTGACCGAGGCGACCACCACCGTGGCCAACCAGCAGGTTTTTGGCACCAAATTGGTGACCGACCTGTCTGTGGGCTACAAGGCTTCACCGGCACTGACCTTTACCGTTGGGGCCAACAACCTGTTTGATATATATCCGGACCGGGCCGAGGAAGCGTTTGGAAACCGAAGCTCAGGACGTTTTGACTGGTCCAGGCGGGCACAACAATTTGGGATAGGGGGCCGGTTCCTGTTCGCCAGGCTCAGCGTCTCCCTTAAGTAAATCAACCCTGGTTTTTGTAAAGAAGACTACTCCGGTGAGTAGTCTTTTTTTTTGGTTCCTATACCTAAAACCTAAAAAAGCTGTTATATAAACGGTTGAAGCATTATATCAGAAGGACCATGAATGGATATTTCTTAAGGTTGATGACCCTGATCACCGTACTCGCCGCCTATGGGGTACAGGGGCAGGATTGCACCCTGGGCCTGGGAGGAAGCGATAGCGGGGTGATTGTACAGGTATTCCAGCTGAACGAGGAACAACAGTCAAAGATGCAGGGGTGGGAAGGAGAGTTGCAACGCTACCACGAGGGGATGGCGGACAAGATCCGACAGCTTTTCGACACCCACCCGCAAAATACCACAGAGGAATTGCAGCAACTCGCTTCAAAGTACAGGGTCCTCAAAGATGAGATCGTGGCTACTGCCGTGGCCTATGACCGGAAACTCCTCGCTATTTTTAACCAGCGGCAGTACCAGCGCTACCAGGAATTGTGCCAGGAGGCCGGTAGACAACCCATGGATGTACCTTTGTCCATGCCGCCCATCGCTGCCCCGGACTGATGGTTTTTGGAAGGGTGGAATCTAATATTTGACAGGGACCGTGCGGATTGAATTTGTATTTTTGCCAAAACCCATTCCCATTTATGTACAAGGCCATCCTCAGACCCCTGCTATTCTTGCTGGACCCTGAAAGCGTACACCACCTGACCTTCAACCTCATTCGAATTGCTTCCCGTATAGGGCTTTCCGGGCTTTTCCGGCACTTTTTCCTGGTCCGGGACAGGCGTCTGGAACGGGAATTGTTTGGGATCCGGTTCCGGAATCCCGTGGGCCTGGCTGCCGGGTTTGATAAAAACGCGGAACTCTATAATGAACTTTCGGATTTTGGATTTGGTTTTGTCGAGATTGGGACCCTGACGCCCAAACCGCAGGGAGGAAACCCCGGGAAAAGGATTTTTCGCCTGAAGGCGGACCAGGCGTTGATCAACCGGATGGGCTTCAACAACAAGGGCGTGCTGGAAGCGGCCGAGCAATTAAAGAAAAACCACAGGGTGGTGGTCGGCGGAAATATCGGCAAGAACAAGATTACCCCCAACCACCTGGCGGCCAAAGACTACCTTATATGCCTGGATACCCTCTTTCCTTATGTGGACTATTTTGCGGTAAACGTGAGTTCGCCAAACACCCCCGGGCTTAGGGAGCTACAGGACAGGAAGCCACTGACCGCCCTGCTGAAAGCATTGAAAAAGGAGAACGCCAAACTGGCAGCCGGGGAAGCAGTTGCGCCAAAGCCGATCCTGCTCAAGATAGCGCCCGACCTTACCGATGGGCAACTTTTAGACATCATAGCCATCGTGAAAGATTCGGGGATTGACGGGATTATCGCGACCAATACCACCATCGGCCGTGAAGGCCTGCATGCGCCACTATGGCTGAGAGAGGAAAATGGCGGGTTGAGCGGGAAGCCTTTGGCCAAGCGCAGTACGGAAGTGATCCGGTTCCTGGCCGAAAAAAGCAATAACGAAATTCCTATCATTGGCGTTGGCGGGATACACAGCCCGGAAGATGCCCTGGAAAAACTCAGGGCGGGTGCCTCCCTGGTGCAACTTTGGACCGGTTTTGTATATGAAGGCCCCGGCCTGGTCAAAAAGATCAATAAGGCCATATTAAAAGAAAACCTGCCGGTGAAACAGTCGCCCCGCCAGCCTTAAGGAAGGGGCTAGGGCGTCCAATAATCTACCACCAGCACATCGTCCAGGTGGGGGCCCAATAAGGCCCCAAAGGCCTTATGGTCAGGATGAGGCAGGTAAACGGCCCGGTCCTCCTCAGTCTTAAAACTCAGGAAAAAGCAATGGGTAAAGCCCTTGTTCAGGTTCTCCGGGCTATTGTTCATACCCCATTCATAACGGTATATCTGCGGGATTTTGCGTTGCAGGTCGCCAAAAGCCTCTTCAATTTCCTCGATTTTTTCCGCACGGGTACCTTCCTTAAACTTAAAAAGTACCACATGGCGCAACAGGCGTTCCTGCGCCTCCGATGTAACGGTTGGGGTAGCTGCTGGGTCTGTGGGGTTTTTGCCGGCCATAAGGAAAAAGGTGCCCAGGGCAAACAGGGCAAGGAGTTTGAATCGGTTTTTCATCACATAATTTTCGGAAAGATATAAAAAATGCCAACAGGGTGGCAGATTGCACGGATTTTAAGATTTTTGCAGGAACCGGGACCAAATACACCGAACGCATTGAATTACGAAATCCTATCCGCCTTTGTCCTTGCCACCGCCCTGCTATCCATATCTCCGGGCCCGGATATTATCTATGTGCTCATGCAGAGTATCGCCCATGGGAAGAAGTATGGCCTGGCCACGACCGCCGGCCTTATGAGTGGCTGCCTGGTTCACACCAGCCTGCTCGCGTTTGGGGTATCGGCCCTTATCAAGGAAAACCCCGGGGTCTATTGGATGATAAAGGTCTTTGGGGCCCTCTACCTGTTCTATTTGGCCTACAGGGTCTTCAGGAGCAGTGGGGCGATCCTCCTCAACGGCGCGGAGATCCCCCGGAAGGGACTGTGGCGTTTGTTCCGGCAGGGGTTTGTGATGAATGTCCTCAACCCAAAGGTTACCGTATTCTTCCTCGCGTTCTTCCCGGGATTCCTGTTTAGTGATTCACTGAGCCTCGTCCTCCAGTTTTATTTGCTGGGAGGCTTGTTTATAGTAGTGTCCTCCCTGGTTTTCTCCGGGATTGCCATCTTATCCGGGGCCATTTCCGAGCAGTTGCGCGGCAGGGATTACATCGGTGTTGTGCTCAAATGGCTGCAGGTGGTCGTTTTTACCGGCATTGGGCTCTACCTGCTTTTATCGGAGAATTAATACTACTTTTGAAGGGTACCGCAACCACAGCTATGCAGGAGAAGGTCAAAATTATCGAGTGTCCCCGGGATGCCATGCAGGGCATCAAGACGTTTATACCCACCGAGCGTAAAATTCACTACCTCCAGTCCCTCCTCAATTGTGGATTTCACACCATTGATTTTGGCAGTTTCGTGTCCCCCAAAGCCATCCCCCAGATGGCGGATACGGCCCAAGTCTTGGCCGGCCTGGACCTCTCCAGGTCCCGGAGCAGGCTCTTGGCCATTGTGGCCAATGTGCGTGGCGCGGAGGAAGCCAGCATCCATGCCCCGGTTGATTACCTGGGCTATCCATTCTCCATCTCGGAGAACTTCCAGATGCGGAATACCCATAAAACCATTGCAGAGTCCATTGAGGTCCTGAAAGAAGTATTGGAAATAGCCGATAGGTCGGGGAAGGAAGTCGTCACCTATATTTCCATGGGGTTTGGTAACCCGTACGGGGATCCCTGGGATGTGGATATCGTAGGGGAGTGGACCGAAAAACTCTCAGGTATGGGGGTGGGGATATTATCGTTGTCGGACACGGTGGGCAGTTCCACCCCCGAGGTGATAGCGTATCTGTTTTCGAACCTCATCCCGAAATACCCGCATATTGAGTTCGGGGCACACCTGCATACCCACCCGCTCAAATGGCATGAAAAAGTAGACGCGGCCTTTAAAGCGGGGTGCAGAAGGTTTGATGGTGCCATACAGGGTTTTGGCGGTTGTCCCATGGCCAAAGACGAGCTCACAGGGAACATGCCCACCGAAAAATTGCTGTCCTACTTTACATCGGCCCGGGTTGCAACAGACGTACAGTGGATGGCTTTTGAGACAGCTCATAATAAGGCTACAGCGCTTTTTGCTGAATACCAGTAAGTTCCAATTTAATGGAATTGCCGGGTCCTTACCCCAAATGTTAAATTCCCTTCTTTTATTTAGATTAGATATAAATAAAGTTTTTTATAATACCACAGGCTTGTATATTTGCGCCTTGTTAAGAACTAATTTGTAATCAGTCTAAATAAAAACAACCAATTACATGAAGCGATTATTTATTTTAGGAAGCCTGCTTGTCACTGCCCTGCTCAGTGGTCAGACCCAAACAGATTCTATCATGTTGGATCCGCAGAAGCAGTTGAACGCTGCCCAGCGGCTATTGTCCGGAAATTATGCCTCGGCCGTGACCGTCAGTGCTTACGCAGAGCTATTATACAATCAGCCGGAAGCAGACAACGGGGAGATCGATGTACAACGCCTGGTCTTGCTTTTTGGGTACCGTTTTGACGACAGGACGCAGTTTGTAACCGAGGTGGAATTGGAGCATGTGAATGAGGTTTTTGTAGAACAGGCCTTCGTGAACTATAACGTGGGCAGTAATGTCAGCCTCAGGGGGGGCTTGATGCTGGTCCCCATGGGGATCATCAACGAATACCATGAACCTACCACCTTCAACGGGACGGAGCGCCCGGGGGTCGATAACGCCATCGTGCCTACTACCTGGCGGGAATTGGGGGTAGGGGTCTCAGGTCGTTTCAACGGCCTTTCACTGGGGTACCAGGCCTATGTGTTCAACGGGTTCAAATCCACCACCCTTGACGGGGCCGGGGGGATATCGGGCTTGTTATCCGGATCCAGTGGGTTGCGCGGCGGACGACAAAAAGGGGTTCAATCTACCATAGACAGCCCCACCTTTTCCACCAAACTCGATTATTACGGTTTACCCGGGCTACGACTTGGATTGTCGACCTATTTTGGGCGTACCCAGGCCGAAGATGCCGTGGAAATGGCAGATGGTTCTGATATAGGCATCTCCATGCTGGGACTCGATGCCCGTTATGCCTATGATCGTTTTACGGCCCGGGGCCAGTTCATTTACGCCTCCCTCTCCGATACAGAGGATTACAATGCCCTGACCGGCAGCAACCTGGGCAGTGCCCTCCAGGGATGGTACGTGGAAGGGGCCTATAACCTCCTCCCGGCTGGGAAACGACAGAAATTGTTTGCTTTTGCCCGTTACGAGAACTACGATACCCATGCAGATACCGCTGGCGGGCTGGCAGAGAACGAAGCCTTCAACAGGACCGATATTACCACGGGGCTTACCTACCATATCGCGCCCGGTGTGGTCGTAAAAGGAGATTATCAATTCAGGGATAACGCCTTGGACGGATCCGATGTCCCCGACCAGTTGAATTTTGGGATCGGCGTCTGGTTCTAGCCCTTCCCAAAATCCCCATTGGTAAAAACCCGGTCGCCCAGACCGGGTTTTTGTTTAGTCCGGGGGATGTGGCACTTTGAAGGGGAGTACGACAGCCCGTTGTTAACAAATTATTCTTCCTTTCCTTATTAAGATTAAATCTAAATTAATACTTTTGCCACATGCAGTACAGTAAATTGATCACGGGAGTGTTTCTGTTGGCTTCGTTGCTTTTCTTTGGTTTCGGGCTTCCCAAGAACATCCAGAAAAAGGTAGAAAAGGAAATTGCAAAAACCTTTGACGTCTCAGATTTCGGTATGAATCCCGTATCCGTAGAAGAAGGGCTGAACCAACAATTGCCCACCAGGATCAATGGGGAAAACTTATTCCGGATAGAGCAGGGCTCCCAGCTTTTGGGTTATGCTTTTGTGGATCAAGCCCCCAGCAAGACCGCAGAGTTTGATTACCTGGTGATTTTCGATAAGGAGTTGAAAGTGATTACTTCCAGGGTGCTGGTCTACCGGGAGGAATATGGGGGCGAAATTGGCAGTAACCGCTGGCTCCGACAGTTCGAGGGCAAGAAAGGCGGAGACAGGGTGAGTCCCAAAACCAATATCGACGCCATCTCAGGAGCCACCATATCGGTCCGCTCTATGACCAGGTCCATGGATAATCTGCTTCAAACCATTGGAAAGCTTCAAGAAAGGCGGGTATTATAATGACGTATAACGGAAGGCTGCAATCCCTGCCAAGGGAAATAAGGGTGTTTATCGCTACCTTTGTAGTAGTCCTTTCCGTAGGCTATTTTACCGGGCTGATGTTTGTGAATCAGACCAGTTCCACGGTCCCTGAGGGGATAGAAACCAACTACCTCGGGAATGAAGAGGATCCCGAGGCCGATGTGATGATCTTCCGCAAAAGTGAACGGGAGATGCTCACGATCATCCACACCCATATACTTTCCATCAGCTTTATATTCTTCCTGCTTGGGCTGTTGGTCTGGATTACCGACCTGCCAAAAAACCTCAAACTCTTCCTTACCATAGAGCCATTTTTTTCGCTGGTCCTCACTTTCGGAGGGATTTACCTCCTTTGGATGGGGCTGCTTTGGGTAAAATATATTGTTTTTCTTTCGGGCTTGCTGATGACCACCACCTACGTGGTCTCGGCCTTTGTGGTATGCTATCAGGCGCTGCGGGGCCCGGGGCCCGGGTAAGTACCGCGTTGCGGTAATGGCCATGGTGCTCCGGGGATTCTACCTTACCGCCTTTTCTGGGCATACAAACATTACCTCCTGCCCCTCATCTTCCAGCCTGTAGGGGCGGGCCCTACTTCCGTTGCACTAGATTTACGAGGGATGGCGGTTGCCGGGTGGATGCAATTGGCCACGGTAAGTGAATTCGCTCCGTGTGGAAGTGCTGGCATTGGTTTTATTGTAGTATATTTGCACGCAATTAATCCTTAATTGCCATGGAAGCCCACACGCACAAAATCCTCGGAGAAGGTCTCACCTATGACGACGTACTCCTGGTTCCGGCCTATTCCGAAATACTGCCGAGAGAAGTCAACATCCAGTCACAATTCACCCGGAACATTACCATCAATGTCCCTATCGTATCTGCGGCCATGGATACGGTTACAGAATCCCGTATGGCCATTGCCATGGCGCGGGAAGGAGGGATAGGGGTCTTGCACAAGAATATGACCATTGAGCAGCAGGCGATGAAAGTGCGCAAGGTAAAACGGGCCGAAAGCGGCATGATCATGGACCCTGTGACCCTGCCCATAGAAGCGATGGTACAGGATGCCAAGGAAAGCATGCGCGAACACCGCATCGGGGGGATCCCCATTGTGGATGAGCACAGCAAGTTACTCGGCATTGTCACCAACCGCGACCTTCGTTTCGAAAAGAATAACAGGCGGCCTATTTCCGAGGTCATGACTTCAGAAAACCTGGTCACCGTGAGCGAGGGTACCTCGCTCGCGGAAGCAGAAGACATCCTGCAGGAAAACAAGATTGAGAAGCTTCCGGTCGTAGACAAGGACAATAAACTGGTGGGGCTGATCACCTTCAGGGATATTACCAAGCTTACCCAGAAACCCATTGCCAACAAGGACCGTTACGGTCGCCTTAGGGTGGCCGCCGCCATCGGGGTCACCCCGGATGCCACCGAGCGAGCCGGTGCCCTGGTCCAGGCCGGTGTGGACGCGGTGGTGATCGATACCGCCCACGGACATACCAGGGGGGTGGTCACCGTGCTTAAGGAGGTAAAGAAGAAATTCCCGGACCTGGACGTGGTCGTGGGCAATATCGCAACCGCCGATGCCGCCCGATACCTGATCGAGGCCGGCGCCGACGCCCTGAAGGTGGGGATCGGACCCGGTTCCATTTGTACTACCAGGGTAGTGGCCGGGGTAGGTTTCCCGCAATTTTCAGCCATACTTGAGGTAGCAGCAGCGGCCAAGGGCAGCGGCATACCCGTGATTGCCGATGGCGGGATCCGCTATACGGGCGATATCCCCAAGGCCATAGCCGCGGGGGCCGACTGTGTGATGCTGGGTTCCCTGCTGGCGGGTACCAAGGAATCCCCGGGGGAGACCATCATATACGAAGGCCGGAAATTTAAGTCGTATCGGGGTATGGGCTCGGTAGAGGCCATGAAGGAAGGTAGCAAGGATCGCTATTTCCAGGACGTGGAAGACGATATCAAGAAACTGGTGCCCGAAGGAATCGTGGGGCGCGTGCCGTACAAAGGAGACCTATATGAGAGTATCCACCAGTTCATCGGGGGCATCAGGGCGGGTATGGGCTATTGTGGGGCCAAGGATATCCCAACGTTGAAAGAGACGGGAAGGTTTGTCAAAATCACCTCAAGCGGGATCAACGAAAGCCATCCCCATAATGTGACCATCACCAAAGAATCACCCAACTACAGCAGGTAGAAACTGCTGACAGGGAACCGGAATAAGCGCCGGGAGGGTTGTTATTTGCCCTTTCCGCTATACGATTTCCAGTCGGTATCCTTGTAGATATTATCCCCGAAATATTTGGCGATGTTCAGGAAAGGCTCCGGTTTTTGGTACCCGGGGACCGGGGAGAGCATATTGAGCCCTTCATCCAGGAAGACCACGGTTGGATAACTCAGTCGCCCCTGTAACAAGGCTGCCGCGAATTCGTGGTATCCCCTGCGGCCCGAAGGAACGTATTTATAGGTTTTTCCCTTGAATTCAATAGGATCCTTACCTTCCCCATCCAGTTTTACCATATAGAAGTTTTGGGTCATATAAGCCGCGACCTCGGCATTCTGAAAGGTATCCTTATCCATCTTTTTGCACCAGCCACACCAATCGGTGTACACGTCGATAAACATTTTTTTAGGATTTTCCTCGGTCTGTGCCAGCCTTGCAGCCTCGTCCCAACTCAGCCAATTCACTTCCTGGGCCTGGAGGCCAGAGGAGATCAGGGCGAAAAACAGGAAGAGGGAAAATGGTATATAAAGGGGGGTATTTTTACGCATTGCTCTATAGTTTTGAAGGTATTAGTCCAACAACTGTACCAAAACTAACGATTTTTTCCCAGCTTTATTTTCGGATCCCGATGAATGTACTGCCCGACGGGTGCTCCCGTGGCAAGCACAGCGCCAGGAAGATACCGGTCCCCGCGGAGGGGTTCCATCAGGGCTGTTTCACTTTGACCCCGGTTTTTTTGGCCGCAAACAGGTCGCCCACGTCACGCTGGTTCCGGATAAGATCGTCAAAAGTTTCCCGTTCGCGGATCAGGACGGCCTCTCCCTTGTGCCACAATACTTCAGCGGGCTTGAAGCGGGAGTTGTAGTTGCTGGCCATGGTAAAGCAGTAGGCCCCCGCATTCCTGAAACAAAGGATATCCCCCTCCGTGATCTCGTTAATTCGTTTGTTGTTGGCAAAGGTGTCCGTCTCGCATATGTACCCTACCACCGAATAGTACCGTTCGCGGCCCTTGGGGTTGGAAATATTGATGATTTCATGGATGGCCCCGTAAAACATGGGCCTGATGAGATGGTTGAATCCGGAATCCACACTGGCAAACACCGTGGAGGTGGTCTGCTTTACTACGTTCACCCTGGCGAGGAAATATCCGGCTTCGCTTACCAGGAATTTCCCGGGTTCAAAGGCCAGGGTAAGTTCCCTTCCGTAATCTTCGCAGAATTCGTTGAAGCGCCGGGTAAGTTTTTCCCCTAATTCCTCGATGTTCGTTTGAATGTCGCCCGCCTTGTAAGGCACCTTGAACCCACTTCCGAAATCGATAAACTCCAGGTCATTGAAATTCCGGGCCGTTTCAAAAAGGATCTCCGAGGCGTAGAGGAACACGTCAATATCCAGGATATCGCTGCCGGTATGCATGTGTATCCCGTTGACCTTCATCTTGGTGAGGTCCATGATCCGCAACAGGTGGGGGATCTGGTGAATGCTGATCCCGAACTTGGAATCTATATGGCCTACCGATATCTTGGTGTTGCCCCCCGCCATGACGTGCGGGTTGATCCGTATGCAAACGGGGATGTTGGGGTGTTTGCTCCCAAACTGCTCCAGGATGGAAAGGTTGTCTATGTTGATGCGTACACCCAGGGCAGCCGCTTCCTCAATCTCCTCCAGGGATACCCCGTTGGGGGTAAAAATAATATCCTCCGGCTTAAACCCGGCCATCAGCCCCAGTTTTACCTCCTGGATGGAAACCGTATCCAGGCCGCTGCCAAGGCTGTTCATCAGCTTAAGGATCGCGATGTTGGAAAGTGCCTTTACCGCGTAATTCAGCTTAAGGTTTTTTACGCCGCTGAAGGCTTTGGTAAGCCGTTGGAACTGCGTCCTTATTTTTTCAGAATCGTACACGTAAACGGGGTCCCCGTACTTTTTCGCAATACTCAGCAGGTCTGCATGCTTCATCTTCTCTAATTTTTGGTAAAACTAACGGTCATTTGGGTCCCGAACAAAAAAATTCGAAGTATTATTTTAAAATACAACAAAATGTTTTATTTAAAACAATGATGGATCCCCTTTCCCCCCTTTGCCAATTTAATTTTGTAGTTTTAGAAAAAATTGGTTTATGTACCTTCCTTTGTTTCCCTTGCAATCCGTGTTTTTCCCGGGGGAGAGCGTACCGCTGCATATTTTCGAGGAGCGCTACAAGCAACTGATCAACGACTGCCGGACGGAGGCCCTTACGTTTGGTATCCCGGTCTTCATCAATGACCGCATAGCCTTTGGTACCGAGGTACAGTTGGTAGAGGTGGTCACCACCTACGAAGGAGGCGAAATGGATGTTCTCTGTGTGGCCAGGCAGGCATTCAAGATACTCAGCTTTGACAACGAGATGGAAGGTAAGCTGTATGCCGGGGGCGAGGTGGCGTTGCTGGACAATGTCAATGACGGCGACCTCCAGGCAAAGCAGGAGGTGTTGGGGAAACTGGAGGAATTATATACCCTGATGGGGGTTCCGTTTACCCACCTGGACCCTGATAAATTCAATAGTTTCATGCTGGCGCACAAAATGGGGCTATCCTTTGAACAGGAACACCAGTTATTGCAGATACCCAGGGAAAGTGAGCGCCTGTCCTTTATCAGGTCGCACCTCTACGGTACCGTGCAGGTCCTCAGGGAGGTGAACCGCACCAAGGAACTTATCGAGTTGAACGGGCACTTCAAGAATTTTGACCCACTCGATTTTAAGGATTTTAAACTTTAGGGCTGCATGCGGATTAATATTAGGGTAAATGCACCCGGTTTCCTATTTTTGCACTTGAATCAAAGACCATCATCATTATGAATCTTCACGAATATCAGGGAAAAGAGATACTGTCGAGTTTTGGTGTCAGGATACAGCGCGGCATAGTGGCCCATAACGCCAAGGAGGCGGTAGATGTGGCCAAGCAGCTAAACAGGGAGACCGGGACGAGTTGGTATGTAATCAAGGCACAGGTGCATGCCGGGGGCCGCGGAAAAGGCGGTGGTGTGAAACTCGCCAAAAACCTGAAAGAAGTGGAAGAGGTCACCGGGAAGATCATCGGGATGAACCTGGTGACGCCCCAAACCTCCAAAGAGGGGAAAAAAGTGCACCAGGTGCTGGTCGCTGAGGATGTTTATTATCCCGGCGAGAGTGAAACCAGCGAATTTTATATGTCCGTATTGCTGAACAGGGCCAATGGCCGGAATATGATCATGTATTCCACAGAAGGGGGTATGGACATTGAAGAAGTGGCCGAAAAGACCCCGCATCTCATATTTACAGAGGAGATCGACCCCACTATAGGGCTGATGCCTTTCCAGGCTCGGAAGGTTGCCTTTAACCTGGGGCTGTCCGGCACCGCCTTCAAAGAGATGACCCGGTTTGTCAGCGCCCTGTATAAGGCCTACGTGGAAAGCGATGCCAGCCTTTTTGAAATCAACCCGGTACTCAAGACTTCTGACGATAAGATACTGGCCGTAGATGCCAAGGTTTCCATAGATGACAATGCCCTCTACCGCAGAAAGCAATACGCCGAGATGCGCGACCTGAGGGAAGAAAGCCCCATTGAGGTGGAAGCCCGTGCTGTAGGCCTCAACTACGTGGACCTTGACGGCAATGTGGGGTGTATGGTGAATGGGGCCGGCCTGGCAATGGCTACGATGGACCTGATTAAGATGGCCGGAGGAGAACCGGCCAACTTCCTGGATGTTGGCGGGACCGCCGATGCCAAACGGGTAGAGGAGGCCTTCCGTATTATTTTGAAAGACCCTGCCGTAAAAGCCATCCTGATCAATATTTTCGGAGGGATCGTCCGATGCGACCGTGTGGCCCAGGGGGTTGTGGATGCCTACAAAAACATGGGAGACGCCATTAAGATCCCCATCATCGTCCGGTTGCAGGGCACCAATGCCGAACTGGCCAAGGAGATTATCGATAATTCCGGATTGGCGGTACACTCGGCAGTACAGTTCCAGGAGGCGGCCGACAAGGTGAAAGAAGTGCTTTCCTGAAGCATGGCAGCATCATAAAAATGCAAGGCGATGTAATAACTAACCGTTACATCGCCTTTTTTGTGTCCTAATGGCCCATACTGGGGTTTTTGGCCCGTTGCCCAAAGCCGGTTATCCCCATGGAACACGTGGCCCCGGGGCGTGCTTCAGGCCGTTGTAGCACTGAATACTGTAGACTGGGCTGGCCAGGCGGCGGTTGCCGGTCAGGATTTCTTGTGATTACCGCTTTCCCCGGGAGACAACCCTTCCTTTTTGCTTTTGGTTTTTTCACCGGCAGGGGAGGCTTTCGGGCCTTTGGGGGTTTTCATGTACTGTTGCTTTTTCGCCAGGAATTCTTTGGGATCCTTCGGCGCTTCCCGGGTACCCCTTAAATGGATCACCAGCCCGTTGAGAAAGTTCCGGAGCACCTGGTCCCCACAGGGCTGGTATTTGGGATGTCCTTCCTTGCGGCAAAAGGCGCCGATTTCGCTTTTGGAGATCCGGAAATCTACCAGTTTTAATATATCCACAATTTCATCGTCCCGCAACATCAGGGCCACCCGTAATTTTTTCAGGATATCGTTGTTCGTCATAGGTCGTTTTTTTGCAAGGTAGTACTATTGCTTCCCAAAGATCCGTCTTTTCTGCTATTTGACCCGAAATTTATACGAAAATCCTTTTTTCCCAGTTAATTAAGTGTCCCAGTGGGCCTAGCCCGCCCAATGCCGCCCCTATGAATACGCACGAAGAAAAACTTAGTATTTTATCCGAGCTGATCGCCTTTGCCAGGGCCGATGACGTGATCAAAGTTTCGGAATACAAGTTCCTGTTGGATATTGCCACCCAATTAGGAGTGGATAAGGAAACCTTCGATGCCCTGTTCCATCATAAGGCGGCAAAAGTCATCCTGAAACCCCAGTCTGAACGGATTGTACAATTTCACAGGCTTTTGTTGCTGATGAATGTGGACCGCGAACAGCATGAATCCGAACTGCACCGGCTGCATACCATCGGCCTCCGGATGGGGTTGCCCCCGACGGCCATCGACCAGGTCCTTCGGGTGATGCACCAATACCCCGATAAGGTCGTCCCCCCCAATGTGCTGATCAATATCTTCAAGGCCCATTATAACTAACACACTATGGTGCTGAAACAGTCAAAATGACACCTTTTTTGGGCGTTATAGTGACAAAAAGACACCATAAACGAGTTGGTACAACTTTTGACCTGGATTAGGTGAATCTTAAAATTACGTCTAACTATAAAGTCAAATGTCATGAGTATCGTAAGAAGAAACAACCTGTTGTTCCCTTCCTTGATGAACGAAATGTTCAGGCCCGACTGGTTTGGCGGTATGGAAAATTTTGGCAATACGCTACCAGCCGTGAATATCAAGGAAAATGAGCGAAATTTTGAACTGGAAATCGCAATTCCGGGTCAGAAAAAAGAAGATTTTAACATCGAAGTAGACAATAATGTATTGACTATTTCCATGGAGCACAAAAAGGAAGATGAGGTCAAGGAAGACAATTATACCCGCAGGGAGTTTTCCTATTCCGCCTTCAAGAGGGCTTTCACGCTTCCTGAAACCGTAAACGAAGACAAGATCAATGCCTCCTATACCGATGGGATCCTGAGGTTTACCCTCCCCAAGAAGGAAGAAGCGCTTCCCAAGCCCAAGCGGTTGATCGAGATTGAAAAATAATAAAGGGTTTATGCAGTACCCTCCTAACGGGTATTCATAATGGTTGGTTTGTTTAGTTGGTTAGTTAGGAAGAGCGTCCTGAGCTTTCAGGGCGCTCTTTTTTTAATTCTTTTCCAGTTTTTGGGCGGGTTGAAACCCCGGGTGCCCCGTTTGCCACAGGGTAAAGGAGAATACATCGGCAAAATCCTGGAAACTCTTGGATTTGCTATTGCCGATTCCATGCCCGGTTTCAAAATCGGTCCAGAATAGCACCGGTTTATCACCGCCGTTGTATGCCTGCATCTTCGCCGCGAATTTGGCAGGTTGCCAGGCAATTACCCTTGGATCGTTCATGCCGGCGGTAATCAGGGTCGCTGGGTATTGGGTACCTTTTTCCAGGTGGAGGTAGGCATCCATTTCAACCAGCCCCTTGAATTCTTCCGGGTCCGTTACCGTCCCAAATTCAGGGGTATTCACGGGGCCGTTGGGGGTTTGTTCCATCCGTACCGGATTCATGGCACCCACCGCGGGGATGGCCACGGCAAAAAGGTCAGGCCTTTCTGTAATGGACCTTCCCACAAAGATCCCACCTGCGCTGCCTCCCCAGATCCCCAGGTTTTTGGCGGAAGTATACTTGTTTTCAATAAGGTATTCGGCGGCGGCTATGGCATCCTTCCAGGTGTTGGGCTTTTGGAGCTTTTGGCCGGCCCGGTGCCAGGCATCCCCCAATTCACCCCCGCCACGCACATGGGGCACTACAAAGATGCCATCGTGGACTACAAAGTTCAGGATGATGGGGCTAAAGAACGGGGTAATGGATATCCCGTAGGACCCATATCCGTATAGGAGCGTGGGATTGGCGCCGTTTAGCGATACGTCTTTCTGGTGTATGATGGAAACGGGTACTTCCACCCCGTCATGCGAGCTTACGGTGACCTCCTTCACTACCAGGTTGGCTAGTTCGGGGTATTCGGCCAGGGCAGAAAGTTGTTGGTGTACAAAGCGATCACTTTCGGGGAAATACCGGTATCGTTTGTTCGGGGAGGTCCATCCGGTGATGGATATCCATATTTCCGGGGAGGTGGCATTGATATTGCTGAGGGAGGCATTCCCCGCGGCAAAGGGAAGGTCCAGCCTTTTGGGTTCAGCCGCATCCCTGGCCAGGAAATACACCCGCGCCTCCACGCCATTCCTAATGGTGCTGTAGTACAGCCCATCGGAAGTAAGCCGGAAGTCTTCAATGATTTCGTCAGCCGATTCAGGTACCACGGTCACCGCCCTGCTTAGGTCGGGCTGGTCCAGCGGGGTTTTAAGGATCTTAAAGTTCGGGGCGTCCTTGAAGCTCAGGTAATAAATCTCCCTGTCATTGGCATCCAGGGTTTTAACATGGTCTTCGGGCGTGCTGACCGTTGCCCAGTTATGGGAAGGTTCCATGCCCAGGTTTTCGGTCATATAGGCCTTCAGACTCCGGTCAACCGTCGACAAAACCGCAAAAACCCGATTGGATGATTCGCTGTACCAGGCCACCGGGATCTCTTCGGCCGCCATTTGGATTTCGGGCTGGGTTGTACTCGAGAAGTATACGATATCCGAGGCCTCGGGGGTCCCAACGGTGTGGATATAGGCCTTCATGTGCATTTGCCGGTTGACATCCTTCAGATCCGATGAATTGAACCTGAGGTAGATAAAGGAGGTATCACCCGGAAGCCAGGAGGCGAGGAAGGTGGCGCAGCGGTCTATGGCCTGGTCCAGTTGCCGGCCTTTTTTATCGATCACGATAAGTTCGGCATTCTCAGAGCCATTCGGGGAGATGAACAAGGCGATCTTTTCACCCTTGTGGTCCGGGAAGAAGTCAGAAATGACATGGTTCAGTCCTTCGCCACTCTTGTACTCCTCCGGATCAAAAACCAGTATTTCTTCCCCTTCATACCCGTCCCGGTAGTAGAGTTTCCCATTGTCGTCTTCAGGGCGCAATTTCAGGTAATAGTACTGCTGGTTCTCCGTGATGCGCGCATCGGTTACCCTGGAACTCTGGCGTTGGTCAAACTCATAGAATTTGTCCATCAGGTTTTTACGGCCCGGGATGGCGTCCAGGGTAGACCTCGCATGGGCCGCATGGTCCTTCATCCAGGTGATGACGGTGGGATCTTCCAGGTTTTCAAGGTTGCGGTAGGCATCTTCTACCAACGTACCATGGTACTGGTCGGTAGCTATTTTCACCGGGGCCGGGCCGGGTTGCACTACTTCCTGTGCATAGGAGTACATTATAGCGAGGCACGCTATAATACCAATTCGTGTTCTCATGTCGTATCGTATTTATGGGGCCGGGGGGAGTTGGCAAAAGGTACTGAAAAAATTGTCAAGTTGGACGGGAGCGACCCGTTTAATTTTGATTCTACTGCGCTGGATTCCAGTCACGATATTATGCCTGGTGCGCTGCCACTTACACCTTCTCCTGCAGCATTTTTATTTCGTCCCGCAGCTTGGCCGCCTGCATGAAGTCCAGTTCCTTGGCGGCTTTTTCCATGGCCTTGCGCTTATCCCGTATCAGTTTTTCGCGTTGCTCCCCGGTGATGTATTCCAGGTCGGGCTCGGCCGCGCGCATTTCTTCCTTTTCAAAGTGGAAGGTGGAGACCGAGTTTTTAGACAGGGCGTTGTCCAGGCTTTTCTTCAGTGCGGTGGGTGTGATATGGTGCTCGGCGTTGTAGGCCAGTTGTTTTTCGCGTCTGTACTGCGTCTCGTCCATGGTCTTCTGCATGCTATCCGTGATTTTATCGGCATACATGATCGCCTTCCCCCGCAGGTGCCGGGCGGCCCGCCCCACGGTTTGCGTGAGGGAGCGGTTGCTTCGGAGGAACCCTTCCTTGTCGGCATCCAGGATGGCTACCAGGGAAACTTCCGGCAGGTCCAGGCCTTCCCTCAGCAGGTTCACCCCAATAAGGACATCAAAAACCCCCTTTCGCAGGTCCTGCATGATTTCCACCCGTTCGAGGGTATCCACATCGCTGTGGATATAGCGGCAGCGGATTTCGATACGGGCCAGGTATTTGGCCAGTTCTTCGGCCATCCGCTTGGTCAGGGTGGTGACCAGGGTGCGCTCATCCCTTTCTACCCGCTGCTGGATCTCCTCCACCAGGTCGTCAATCTGGTTCAGGCTGGGCCGCACTTCTATCTCGGGATCCAGTAAACCGGTCGGGCGGATCACCTGTTCCACATAGACCCCCATACTGTGCTGCAGCTCATAATCGGCCGGGGTGGCACTTACATAGATGACCTGGTTCTGCAGGGCTTCAAATTCTTCAAACTTCAGGGGGCGGTTGTCCATGGCCGCCGGTAAACGGAAGCCATAATCTACCAGGTTTTCTTTCCGGGAACGGTCCCCCCCGTACATGGCATGTACCTGCGGGATGGTAACGTGGCTCTCATCTACCACCATGAGGTAATCGTCCGGGAAATAATCCAGCAGGCAAAAAGGCCGCGTACCGGGTTCCCTGCCGTCCAGGTAGCGCGAATAGTTTTCGATGCCCGAACAATAGCCTAATTCCCTGATCATTTCAAGGTCAAAATTGGTGCGTTCCTCCAGGCGCTTGGCTTCTATGGGTTTGCCGACCTCTTTGAAATAGTCCACCTGTTTTACCAGGTCTTCCTGTATCTGGTGGATGGCATTCTGCAATACCTCAGGGGAAGTGACGAACATGTTGGCCGGATAGATATTCAGGCTTTCATAAACCTCGAGTTTCTTGTTTTTATAGGGGTCAAAAGCTTCGATCTCCTCGATCTCATCCCCGAAAAAGTGGATGCGAAACGCATGGTCCGCATAACTTGGAAATACATCGACCACATCGCCCTTTACCCGGAAATTGCCGTTCCGGAAATCTGCCGTGGTCCGGGAATAGAGGCTTTGTACCAGCTGGTGCATGAATTGGGTGCGCGCAATCACCTGGTCTTTGCGGATGCTGATAACATTCTTCTGGAATTCGACCGGGTTGCCAATACCGTAGAGGCAGGAAACCGAGGCCACCACCAGCACATCCCTGCGACCCGAAAGAAGGGAGGAAGTGGCACTCAGCCGCAGTTTTTCAATGTCTTCATTGATTGACAGGTCCTTTTCAATATAGAGGCCCGAAGTGGGGATATAGGCCTCCGGTTGGTAGTAATCGTAATAGGAGACAAAATACTCCACCGCATTGTCCGGGAAGAATTGCTTGAATTCCGAATACAGTTGGGCCGCCAGGGTTTTATTGTGGGCCAGGACCAGCGTGGGCCGCTGTACTTTTTCAATCACATTGGCCACGGTAAAGGTCTTCCCCGAGCCGGTGACCCCCAGCAGGGTTTGGTATTGTTCGCCCTGTTCAATGCCCGATGCCAGTTGCGCAATGGCTTGCGGCTGGTCTCCGGTGGGTTTGAATTCTGATACAACCTTGAATTTCATTTGGTAAATTTACGAAACAGGCGGCTTATGGCCCGCATTTTACCGGCTATCGTTTCAGGGCAAAATACCCGGTAAGTTCATTGTCGAAATCGTCCCTGGCCAGGAACCAGTAGTTGGAAGCCGGCAGGGACCTGCCATTTACCTTCCCATCCCATCCCTGCGATTGGGGGTCGATCTGCACCAGCAGCATCCCATAGCGGTCAAAGATATGGATGCTTTGGAGGCGGATATCCGCATAGAGGGGCGACGGGTCAAATTGCCAGAAATCGTTGACCCCATCCCCGTTGGGCGTGAAGAATTTCGGAAAGGCCTCTTCCGGCAGGCCCAGGCTGATGCGTTTCTCGCGGGTCCCGCATCCGTTCCTGTCCCTTACATAGATCGTATGTACCCCCATGGGGACCCCCTCAAAAGAAGGGCTGTCCCGGTACGGCCCGTCAGGGGAGTCCAGGGCATATTCATAGTTGCCACTGCCCTCCACTTCGATGTTCAGGTTGGCGCCGTTGGCCCGGTTTTCGCTGGTGATACGGGTAATGGTAGGTGATTCCGATGGAATTACCCTGAAAATCCTGTCGACCGCGCACTCGTAGGTCGAACCATTCTGCTCCACCAGGTTGTAGGCGACGTGGCGGTACAGGCCCAGGTCCGACAGGAATACCTCGCCGGTTTCAGACAGCAGGGTTTCCGTATTGTCGTTGTTGATCCGGTACCAGCGATACCCATCGGCATTGTCCGTGGCCCGTATGGGTGTGGCCAGCGCATCCAGGCAAATCCCTACCGCGTCCGGAAAGGTTAATTCCGGCCCCAGGCGCACGCTCTGCCCGGTTATCGGGTCGCGGAAGGGCCCGCAGTCAATGCCCCCGGCACCCGTCGTAAATTGTTCTTCCCGGCAACTCCCTGCGGTCCCGTTTTCATTGTAGGGAACAATGCGGACATAGATGTCTGATTCGGGCGGGAGGTTTTGAGGGGGGTTGTAGCTCAGCCGGTTCCCCACATCCACGTCATCCAGGATCTCGTTGCCCCCGGGGCTGGTCCCAAGGCTCAGCCGGTAGCCGGTCGCGGTAGGGGCGTAGTCCCAACTGATCTCCGCTTCATTATCCGCATTGATGGCCCCTGCCAGGGGGGTGCTGAGCCGGGTACAGGGGGGTGGGGTGGTTACATCCTCGGTATCAAAATACATTTCCTGGTTGCAAAACAGGAACTGCCCGTCGCCCAGGAACATGCTGATGGTTACGTAAATACGGGTATTTTCGGGGAGCCCGACCGGCGGGATAAAAGAATTGGTAAGGCCTGCAGAGCGCCTGGTAAGGATGTCCTCCCCTCCCGGGAAGGTCCCGAGCGTCAGCGAATACCCGATGATCCCGCTCACAGGGGGCCAGGTAATCATGACATCTACCGGGACATTGGCGCTCCCGGACGTAGGCGCGTTGATGACAGGGCATTGCTGGGCAAGGGCGCAGGTTCCCGACGCCAAACCGATCAGCACCAGGATCTTCTTAAATTTGCCCCATGATTCCATTGCTACCTGAGATTAGTGTTTTTAACGTTTCAGGGAAAAATGCCCCTGTACATCTTCCCGCGCATCCACTTCGGCCCTGAACCAATAATCGTCCGACGGCAGTGGTTTTCCCCCAAACGTTCCATCCCATCCCGGGGAATTGGGTTGAATACTGGCCAGGAGCCTCCCATACCGGTCGTAAATCCGGATGTTGTTCAGGGGCAATACCCCCAGGGTAGGGGGCGGTTCGTATTGCCAGTAATCATTTACGCCATCGCCGTTGGGGGTGAAAAACCGCGGGAAACCGTCCAGGGCCAGTTCCTCATCGATGGAGGCTGATACCGTCCCGCAGCCATTTTTATCACGGACGTACACCGTATGGTTCCCGGCCGGGATGTTTTGGAAGACGGGGCTGTCCTGGAAGGGACCGTTTGCGCTGTCCAGGGCAAATTCGTAATCCCCGATGCCCGATACCTGTGCTTCTATGCGCAGGATCCCGTCCTGCCCTGTTACGATTAAATCATTGATGGTGGCTATTTCAGAGGAGACCACCTGAAAAAGTTTTGAGGTGCTACATTCGACAAGCGACCCTGTTTGCGGTATGAGGTTGTAGGCTTCATAGCGGTATTGCCCGTTTTGCGTGAGCTCCACAGCGTTGTCGTCCGCCAGCAGGGTTTCGTCCCCCATGGCGTCTATCTGGTACCAGCGGTAACCGTCTGCGGTATCCGGGGAAGTTACGGTGAGGGCCCCTTCGTTTTCACAAAAAGACAGGGTATCCGGGAAATTGATCCTGGGGTTCAGGGACACCAGTTCCCCGGTTTCCTCGTCAAAGAAGGGGCCGCAACCCAGGAGGGTCGAAAAGCTTTCCTGCGCACACCCGATGGCAGCCCCGGCATCGTTGTAGGGGACTATGGTGATAAAGAAGGTCCGGTTGGGTTCAAAGTCGATTACGTTGGTGGTGTTTACCGTGAAATTCACGTTGTTCAGGATCTCGGCGGTAAAAGGCGAAAGGCCAATGGTTACCCGGTATCCAATAGCCCCCGGGACGGCCCCCCATTCTATCAACGGACTGATGGGGACATTGGTTTCCCCGTCAAAAGGGCTGATAAGGGAAGTACAGCCGGGCAAGGCCGCCACTGCCCCCGTGGTGAATTGTTGCGGGGTACACCCCGGGGCGGCCCCTATAGTGTTCCTGGGGGTAATGGTCACGTAAATCGTGCTGTTTGGAGGGAAATCCCCGGGAGGGTTAAAACTCAGTTGGTTGCCCACATTTCCCACAAAAATATCGCCCAATCCGGGGGCGCTTTCCACTACCAGGTCGTAGGACTCGGCCGTAGGGGCGTAGTACCAGGTAATGTTGCTGGCCACGTTCACATTTACCGCACCGCCCATCGGGCTCCGGAGCGAGGTACAGAAAGGGGGGGCACTATTGGGGGCCGTCCGGAACATTTCCGTGGAACAGACCACTTCCGGGATACCGGCCTGGAAAAAGAACAGGGTGATGGTTACATAGATATCCGTGTCGGCCGGCAGTCCTGTAGGGGGGATGTAGGAGGTGGCATTCCCCACGTTCTGGCGGTTCAGGATTTCCGTGCCAAAAGGGGTGGTGCCGATAGACAACAGGTAGGCGGGGACCCCGGTCACCGGATTCCAGCTGATCTGGGTATTCACAGCAACATTGATTTCCCCATCTACGGGATTGGTCAGTACAGGGACAGGGCAAGACTGGGCGACAGCCTTGGACCCTAACAATACCACCAGGGTAAATAGCAATTTTTTAAGCATTCTGTGGGCGCGTCAAACATTACAAGTTAACAAAAAACACGGGTTGCAGGCTACCTCCGGGTGTTAAAAGGAGGGCTTGCCCCGCGGGCGACCGCGCATAGGAAGGATGTGGTTGCAGGTAGATTTTGGGGCCTTTCGGACATGGCCCGCTCAGACGAGTGGTGGCGGCCCAGGGCAGAGGGGGTAATAGCTACCGCACTGTGTTCGCCAGGATACGTTCCGGGGCAGGCCTGCTTTTTCCGGCAGGACGCACAAGATACTATAAATCCCTTTTTTTCAGCAATGCATACGATGAATAGACAAAAACAGCCGTCCAGACCAGCACGATCAGTATTTCGTACCCATGTACCCGGTAATTCAGGGTGAGTTGTTCGCCTATCTGGTTGGCTACTGACTGTACGGAACCCAGGCGGGTGAAGGGTTCTTTGAGCAGGTTCCACATGGCATTCAGCGGGAAGAAACCCATGATGGTATCGGTGGTTGCAGCGTCAAAGAACTTCCACCGCAGCATCCCGCGGGCGAAGGCTTCAAAAACCTGCCAGAGGATGAGGAACCCCAGGGCAAAGGCCGATCGCTTTACCAGCACCCCCAGGAAAAGGCAGAAGGAGAAGAAGCCCACCAATTTGATGAAAAAAGCCAGCAGGAACTCGAGGTCGGAGAAAATGATGGACAGTTCGTTATAGTCTGAATACACCAGCCCCAGAATCATGGATACAACAAAAACGAACACCGTGGAAATCAGGGCGAAACTCAGTACGGTAAGGAATTTGGAGAGTACGAACTCCTTTTTCGAAAGCCCGTCTATCAGGTTTTGCTTGATGGTTTTGTTGCTGTATTCGTTAGACATCATAGAGACGATCACTATGGCCAGGAAGAGCTTGAAAAAGGCGGTGATAAAGGTGTTGAAGTGCCAGATATAGGGAAAGTTGAAGATCCCCTGATCGGCCAGGTGGAACTGGATCGGCCCTATGTCAAATTTAATCGCCGCAACCAGGGCGATGGAGGTCAGCAGGACAAAATAGGATAGGATCAGCACCCGGCTGGCCCGGTTGTTCCAGAGTTTGATAAATTCTATCTGCAGTAGTCGTTTCATCCGCTTTGTCGGTATTAGGAGGGCTGGTTTTTGGTAAGCGCCAGGAACTGCTCTTCCAGGCTCTCCTTCCTTTTGACCAGGTGGGAGAGTACAATGCCCTGTTCAAAGAGCATGCGGTTCAGCGTGTCGGGTTCCATGGCTTCTTTCAGGAATACCGTCAGCGCGCCATTTTCGCGTTTCATTTCACCAAAGGCCGCGTTTTTTTGCAGGAAGGTGGCAAGGGCATTTATATCATCGCACCTGAGCTGGAAGAAGCCATGGCTTGCCAGCATCCCGTCTACCCGGCCCGAATAGAGCTTTTCACCTTTCCTGAGGATGACGACATGCGAGCACACTTTCTCCACTTCGTCCAGCAAATGGGACGCCAGCAGGATGGTGGTCCCTTCCGAGGCGACTTTTTTGATGATTTCGCGGATTTGGTGGATCCCCTGCGGGTCCAGGCCGTTGGTCGGCTCGTCCAGGATTAGTATTTCCGGGTCGTTCAGCAGGGCCGAGGCAATAGCCAGCCGTTGTTTCATCCCCAGGGAAAAGGTGCTGAACTTGCTGTTGCATCGCTCCCAAAGCCCTACCAATTCCAGCTTTTCCTGTATGCGGCTTTCCGAAACTTCCTTGATCTTGCAAACCAGTTTCAGGTTCTGTAGGGCCGTCATATAGGGGTAAAAGTTGGGCCTTTCAATAATTGCCCCCACCTTTTTCAGGGCGTCGTGCGTAGAAAGGCTCCCGTCAAACCAGGAAAAATCCCCGGCGGTTTTGTTTACCACGTTGAGCACGATCCCCAGGGTAGTGGATTTACCACTGCCATTGGGCCCGAGGAGGCCGTATACATTGCCTTTCTCAATAGAAAATGACAGGTCTTTGACCGCCGTGAGGGGCCCGAATTTTTTAGTGAGTTGGTCTACAGTCAGGATCGTTTGCAAGGTGGCGGACAGCTTTCGGTTGTACTTAATTGACGAGGAAGGCGTTATTTTGTTACATTTATAGCTAACGTTTTACGAAAGCGCCCATGTCGGAAGAGAAACTAATGTCGAAAAAGAAGCCTGCCTACCCCGTAAGCAAACGGCTGGAGGACTACCTTGATTATTACAACCGCAAAATAGAGATCCCCATATTTTATGAAGACCTGCTCCGTTTTGCGGGTTCGGTGGTGGTATATGACGCCGAGGGGGAGGATACGCTGTGGGTACGCGTCTACTATTCGGATACCGAACGCCAGGAGATCGATGTCGCCCTGAAAAAGGTGTATTCCATCCTCCTGTCTGACGGGAGCGACCGTATCTTCCAGTACCTGAACATAGACGCGGTTGATTACTGCACTTTTGGTAATTCCAAGCCATTCCGCATCCGGGTTCGGAACATCCTCAACGACAACTTCACCTATTTTTACGTGAAGCGGGCTGATGCCTCAAGGATATACGGCCTGGAACTGGAACACATGCTTTCGCCATACAACCTCAATTTTTTGGTCTACAGGGACACGCTGATCGAGGAACATATAGCCGGCATCCCCGGCGACGTTTTTATCAAGGATATGTTGCCCCAGTGTACCGAATCTGAGAAATCGCAACTGGCCAAGGAATTCGTAAAATTCAACGAACGCTGCATGATACGGCTGTTGGGAGACATGCGCTCCTATAATTACGTGATTGTCCCCACGCACGATTTTGACCATGTGGTGTACCGCATCAGGGCTATAGATTTTGACCAGCAGTGTTTTGAGGGGAAACTGAAGGTGTACCGCCCCCAGTTTTTCAAGGAAAACTACCCCATGGTCGAAGTGGTCCGGAAAAAACTGCTGCATGATTCCGTAGACCAGTATAAGATCGAAGAACGCTCTATCGTGGCAAAACGGATCATCAGCTCGGGGAACCGTATCAAGAAACTGGTGAACATCTGCAAATCGGACCATATTTCCCTTCCGGAAAATATCGAATTACTGGGTAAACAGATATACGACCTGACCCTGGACCTGAAATTCAAACGTTGTTCCAGTATGGGGCAGATCCTGGACCTTGCCCTCGATTTCGTGAAAAGGAACTACGAGGATGTGAGCATGAAGCAGATCATCGAAAAAAAAATCCGGATTCAATAGGCTGGCCACCGGCAGCGGTCTGCCGGGACTTCCGGCCCGCTAACTCTTTTGTTCCTTGTTGAAGTACACCAGGTAATAGTACATCTGCCGTTCCTCATCCCATCCTTTTTCCACGAATTTTTCTGCAGAATCCGGGTTGATGAAATCCAGGCGGATCTGGATGTTGGTGTCCAATTGGATGACGTTCTTGATTTTTTTACGGGCCTCTGATACCGCCTTGTTGGCAATATCAAAATTGGACACATCCTCAATGCTGTACTTGGGCCCCTTTTCCACCTTATAGTGTTTGAATTCCGGGATGAGGTCGGGGTTTTCAATGACCTCATTCAGGAAATTGCTCTCTTCAAAGGCGTTGTTTTTTGCAAAATGGTTCACCGCACGGTTCATAAACAGTACTTCCTGTTGTTTATCCTCGGCGGGTAAGACCACATCCTTGGCGAAATTCTGGCAAAATTTCAGGTAGTTCTTGGTATAGAAATTTTCATCGGCCAGGGCAGCTACGCCCAGGAACTGGTCCAGCCAGTATTTGGCATCATAGCGGTTGCTGTCTACCGAGAGGACCTTATACCCCTCTTCTTTCAGGGTGTTGAAGATCAGGCACCCCTTGTCCAGTTTGTTCAGGTTGATCCCCTGCTGGATTTTGATCGCCAGGTTATCGGCCTTTTCTTCGAACTGCAGGAAATCGTGTTTCAGTTCGCTCTTGAAGACGCCCAGCGCGTCTACCTTTTTGTTGTCAAGGAGGACGTCGGAGATGTATACCACGTAAACCTCACCACTTTTGATATGGGGGTGGCTCGACTGTTCATAGAGGTAGGAGGCCAGTTTTTTGGAATGCTGGTGCGCGCTGGAAGGCTGATCAAATATAGCCGATGCCGCGGCGAATACCGGGTTAAATTCCAGGTCGGCCTCATGGCTGAGGTGGTAGTAATTCTCTTCCTTTTCCCGGAAAGGCTTGAAAAAGTATTCCTTTAAGAGGCCTTTGGTCTCGTCATCCAGGGAATAGGGGTCGGCCGACAGGAAAATGGGTTCGCCTTTGCTTTTATTCCCCACACGGTGGAGGGAAACGCTTTCGATTTGTGAAGGATACAGGTTGATCATGATGGGGTAGGGGTATTAGGTTTAGGTGTCAGAAAGTTAGAAATGGCGTTGTTTGCTTTTGGCAACCGGCCATGGATGGCCGGGAGATGGTGCCGCTGTTGGCCGGGCGGTCCCATTTGGTCCCGCTTTCCTATGGGAATGGGGACAGGGCCCCGGACCGGGGTTTAGCGGTTAATTCCAGTTTTCGTCAAAGTCCAGGTCTTCATAGCTTTCGAAAGAGTCATCGAAGTCTACCGAAGGATCCGATTCAAAGTTTTTTTCCGGGGGGGCATCGGGTAACTCCCCAAAACTGAACAAGACGTTGGGGTAGGCGTGGCCGTCCTCTTTTTCCGTGATATCGGCCAATTCCACAAAAAAGGTCCACATGCTCAGGAAATCATAGACATAAAGGAGTTTGGGCCGGTCTTCGTTCAGCACCTCCTCCAGGAGGGTTTCGTTCATCAGCCGAAGTTCCGAAGCCCCTTCGTTCACATCGTGAAGGGCAATTTCCTCTTCCTGGTTCCAGGCCTCGTCACAGGTGTAAAAAGATGCCATTTCATCACCCATAAACCCAAAGGCCTGGGTGATGGCATTGTGAAAATCTTCCAGGGTATCCCCGGAAGCGATTTCCAGATCGCGGAAGATATCCTCCTCTGCATCCAGTATCACGCGTATCTTATAGATCATCTTCTCCATAGGTTTAGTTGAAGGGAGGGCAAATTTACAAAGAATTGTGTTGCCTGCCTGCATGGATCACTTCCAATACCAGATAAAACTGGAACCCGAAAAGCAAGGCGGCCAGCACCAGGTGCAGAGGTTGGCTGGCAAAGGGGAAATCCAGGTAGAACATGGCTGTCCCGGAGGCGACGGTGACCCCGATAATGGCCAAAACCCAGTATATGTTTTGAAACCCCAATCCTTTTTGGCGGATCCGGTAGGCCAGATAACCGTTCAGCAACACTACCAGTACGGAGAAAGAGCGGTGCACATAGAACTTCCAGGAAACCCCTTCCAGCCATTGGTCTTTGGCCTGTGTTCCCAGCAGGTCTACCTGCTCGTCTACAAATTGCCGGACCTGGGTCCCCAACAGCACCTGGACCAAAGTCAGGCCCAGGGCGAGGATAAGGAGGGTGCGGGTGGTGGAATCGGGAAGGTGGCTACCCTCCTTTTCGCCCGAGGCGTGTATGAGGTATAATAGCAGCGCAATAATGGCGAGGGCCATAAACATATGCACCGAAATTTTCGCGGGTTCCAACACCGAATATACCACGGTGGCGCCCAGCCAGGCCTGGAAACCCATCGCCAGGACCACCAGGCAGGAGAGCAGGGTTATAGCTGGCCTTTTTTTGCGATACCTGAAGGAAACCACCGCCAGGAAGAGGGTAGCCAGCCCCGCCAGGGCCCCAAAGAGCCGGTTGATAAATTCCGTCCAGGTATGGAAAGCGTTGAATACCGCATAATCATGACGGGTATAGGGGGTCCAGTGTTCCGGCCGGTAGGTGGTATCCGTGGTAAAGGTCCCGGTAGCCACCAACAGGGATTCATTCCAAATGATCACCTGCCCTTTTTTGTATTCCCTGCCCGGTTGCCATTCCAGGTCCGATGCCTCGGTCGGCGGGATATAGTAACCAAAGCATTTGGGCCAGTCAGGGCAGCCCATGCCGCTTCCGGTCATGCGTACCACGGCCCCGGCGACAATTACCAGGTAAACCAAAACAAGGCTTATTTTCGCAAGTTTTCTGTAGCGAAGGTTCATCAGCTAGCTTTTGGCTACAAAAATACCACCCTGCGAATTTAAAAGGGCACGAAACCCAAAATTTTATCGCTTGGCATGGGTTGGTCCGGAAAGGGGGCCTGTCAGAAGAAACCGGAGGTCACTTTTTTCCGAAAGCGGTTCAGAAAATCATAGCGCAGGAACACTTCAAACGAGCCATCGTTGAACTGGGTGCTCCCCAATTCGGTAGTATCTACGTCATAGGAAAGGCCGGCCATGAATTTTTCGGTGATCTGCAGGCCAAAGAGGGCGCTGACCGCCGCGTCGAGGCGATAGGCCGCACCCACAGCGAATTTTTCGTTGAAGAGGACACTGGCGGAGAGGTCTACCTGAACCGGGGCCCCGCTCACTGCCTTGGCCAGGATGGCAGGCCTGAGTTTCGTATTCCTGTTCAGTTCAAAGACCGCTCCTGAAATCAGGTAGAAGTTCATGCGTTCGCTGGCGATATAGGAATTGCTTTCCCCCGAATTGTCAAAGTGCTCCGTTTCCAGCAGGCTGGGCACAGAGACCCCCACAAAGTAATTTTCGGTGCGGAAATAGGTGCCCAGGCCCACGGTGGGCGAAAATTTCCGGTCGATATTCGGCAGGTTGGTCTCTACCCCGTAATTCACCAGTTTGGTAAAGTCGATACTGAGCCAGTCCCCGCCGGCGTTCAGCCCAAAAGACAAGGTTCCTTCTTCGGATACGGGGATGCTATAGGAAAAAACGGCATCGATATAGGTCTCCTGCCGGGTGCCGCTCCCAATGTCATCATTGACTACGGAGAGGCCCACACCAACCCTTCGGGATACCGGGGTGTTGATGTTCAGCGTCTGGGTGGTAGGGGCCCCTTCCAGGCCGATCCATTGCGACCGGTGCAGGCCCGTAATGCTGGTCACCCCCCGGGACCCTGCCAGGGCCGGGTTGATCACAATGGTATTCATCATATACTGGGTGTATTGGGGGTCTTGTTGCGCCATGACCATCCCCATCCCGAGAACCACTGAGCTAAGTACTATACATATCTTACGGATCTTCATGCCTCTAGTGTTTATCGGTTGATATACAGGTAGCCTGTGAGATTTTTATGTTCTGTCCCGTCCACGTACTTGACCATATAATAGTACACGCCTGCCGGGAGTTGATCGTTCGCTTTCAGGGTCGCCCGGGCATTGGAAATCCCCCTGAATGCATTCGCGTTGTT
>LXTR01000009.1 GCA_001683825.1 Flavobacteriaceae bacterium CP2B
AGTTATTACAGTGCTACGATTTACTTGAAATAATTTTGCTAACTGCCTTTGACTAGGGATCTTACTTCCAATTGTCCATTCTCCATTTTCAATTTTTTCTTTCATATAATCTACTATCTGCCGATACTTAGGCAGTTTTTTACTAGTTGTCATCAAAAAACTCCTTCGTTCACTTGAAAAATACCAAGTGGTTGGTTTTTACGATAAAAAACTGGTTGAAGACATTGTATCAACTATTAAATATGATGAAAAGAAATAATTGGTAATTTGAAAATGGTTGGTTTGAAGGGGGAGAGAAAACATGAATTATAAAAAATGGGATTTACGCATTATATGTGCTCACGCTTTTACGATTCTTATATGGGGATCTGCTTTTCCAGCAATCCGTATGGGGCTTGAATCTTATACGCCTGAGCATCTGACTTTACTACGTTTATTAATTGCTTCAGTTATACTTCTTTTGTTTTCCTTTATATATAAGTTACGGCTACCGGATTTAAAGGATATCCCAGCCATTTTTATATTTGGTGCTTTAGGATTTACTTTTTATCACATTGCACTAAACTATGGTGAAAAAACAGTAAATGCTGGATCTGCAAGTTTAATTGTTTCAGTCACGCCTATAGTAACGGCAATATTCGCTTCTGTTTTTATGAATGAAAAAATGAAATTAAATGGTTGGATCGGTGGTGTAATTAGTTTTATAGGAATTGCTTTCATATCATTTAGTCAAGGAGATGCTATTCAATTAAATAGTGGGGCATTATTTATATTATTAGCAGCGATTTCAGAAAGCTTATTTTTCGTTTTCCAATCTTCTTACTTAAAAAAGTACGGTTTCTTGCCATTTACCATATATACAATTTTATCTAGTACGGTATGTATGCTTATTTTCTTACCAGGAATGTATCAAGAAATACTAGCAGCTCCTCTTGAAGTTAACTTGAGCGTTATATATTTAGGTGTCTTTCCAACAGTACTCCCATATATTGCATTGGCCTATATTATATCTCGTGCTGGTGCTTCTGAAGCAACAAGTTCTCTATATTTAACGCCAATAACTGCATGTTTTGTCGCTTGGATATGGTTAGGAGAAGTGCCAACTTTAGTTTCGATAATTGGCGGAGGGATTACTATACTTGGAATTGTGATTGTTCATATACCAGTATTAAGAAAAGAAAAACATAGCAATTTAGCAAATAATCAATCCGTATAATGTAATTAAATAATGATTTTATGATACTTTTTTATATAGTTTCTTACTCATGTTGATAAATATAATATTTTGTATTTCAGTTA
>LXTR01000015.1 GCA_001683825.1 Flavobacteriaceae bacterium CP2B
TAGAAGAAGACGGTGTAATCGAGAGAAAAGTGTATAACCAAGTGCCGCCAAAAGTAGAGTATTCGTTAACGGAATACGGTCATTCATTAGATGCTATACTTGATTCTCTTTGTAACTGGGGAGAACATCATCTTGAAAAGAATGGCAACACGTCTATGCTTATTACAGCAGAATAAACAAGAAAAAAACGAACGAGAATACGTTCGTTTTTTCTTTTTGTATAGAGGGAGATTTTTAAGCGGCATAATTACTTTTTGTAATATAGGTACTTTTTTGTGCTGTAGGAACTAAAATGTGCCGTATAGAAAATTATTTATTTTTACGCAACAATAGAGAAGGAATTTAGAAAAAAGGAGGGAGATTGCGTGAAACAATATAATATACCGGTAGAAGCAACTTTAGAAATTATCGGGGGAAAGTGGAAAGTCGTCATTTTATGTCACTTAACAAAAGGTAAGAAGCGAACGAGTGAGTTGCAACGTTTAATTCCTGAAATTTCTGTTAGAATGTTAACGCAACAATTACGTGAGTTAGAAGAAGATGGTGT
>LXTR01000020.1 GCA_001683825.1 Flavobacteriaceae bacterium CP2B
AGCCAGTTCGTAACCAAAATGCATATAGACATATGATAGTAGAGCACATGTTATTAATGCAGCATCCCCATATAAGGGAAGAAATTCTTCGCTTAAAAGAGAACGGTTTAAAAACAGAGCCTGCTTTTGCTCAAGTATTAAACGTTAACGGGGATCCTTATGAAGCACTTATTTTATTAGGGCAGGAAATGAGATTGTGGTAAATAAGATACATAAAAACTCCTCTATAGAAAAAGAGGAGTTTTTGTTATGCCGTTAGCTTACGAATTAATTCACTCAACAATTTAATCCCGTTAGTCATTTGCTCTGAAGAAGCATATCCATATGATAAACGAATATACCGGTCTGATTCTTCTTCATATATACGTCCTGGATTTAAAAGAACTCCTTTTGATAGTGCCTCTGAAAATAATTTCTTCATCGGAATGCTAGGTATTACCTTTAGCCATATAAAAAATCCACCACTAGGTATATCCCAGGTGGCAATATCTGCACAATACTTATGTAAAGCTCGTATCATTATTTGTCTTCGTTCTTTTAGTTTAATTCTTACGTTCGCTAGATGTTCCTCATAAAATCCTTTATTTATCCATTCAGCAGCAACTCTTTGGGATAAAGAGCTTGATCCATAATCTGTTTGCATTTTTATATCTGATAATCTATCAATAACTGGTTCTGGACCGATAACCCATCCAATTCTAAGTCCTGGGGTAAGCGTCTTAGAGAGACTACCGATATATAATACATGTCCATGTTTATCCCTTGATTTTAAAGGAGCTGGGGGCGGTGCATCAATCCATAACTCGCGGTAAATATCATCTTCAATAATAGGTAACTGTTCCTTTTCACATATTTTTAATATTTCTTTTCTCCGCTCTTTAGACATTAATATGCCTGTTGGATTTTGAAAACAAGGAATTGAATATAAAATGTTT
>LXTR01000026.1 GCA_001683825.1 Flavobacteriaceae bacterium CP2B
AACCTGGACGGTACCTATACGATCACGGACGACTTTGGCACTTCGGTGACCATTGATACCAACAACACGGTGACCACCCTGGTGGACAACGGGGATGGCAGCTTTACCTATACCTCCGAGGATGGGACCATCACCACCTTTACCGAGACCCTGAGTACCCTGGTGGATAACCTGAATGGTACCTTCACCTATACCAATGAGGATGGGGTCGCCACCACTTTCGATGCGAAGATCGCCACGGTGGTGGACAACCTCGACGGTACCTATACCATTACAGACGACTTTGGCACTTCGGTGACCATTGATACCAACAACACGGTGACCACCCTGGTGGACAACGGGGACGGCAGCTTTACCTATACCTCCGAGGACGGGACCATCACCACCTTTACCGAGACCCTGACCACATTGGTGGACAATTCCGACGGCACCTTCACCTATACCAATGAGGATGGGGTGACTACTTCCTTTGCCGGTACGGACGACCAGACGATCAGTACGGATAATACCCCGGGCAACATCAGTATTGAAAACGGCAATACGCTTGCCCTGAATGTAGATGATGCCGATGCGGATCCGGCCAATGAATTAAATACGGCTGCAGGCTTGAATGCAGGCGCCTATGAAATTACCGACAATGGGGGCACCCTGAGTACTCCGCTGATCAGTACGGATGCGAACAACGATATTTCCGCTGGTAGCGATGGGGCATTATACCTGAACGTAGCTTCTGTGACCATTTCAGAAACCGTGACCAACCTCACGGACAACGCCGATGGCACCTTTACATATGTCAATGAAAATGGGGTCTCCCAAACTGTCAGCAAGGCAGACATCACAGACAATGGGGATGGCACCTATACTTTTACCAACAACGATGGAACAGACGTAACCATCGATACCAATGGCCTGACCATAAGCAATACCATAGCCGGCAACCGGATTGCCACCTTAACCGATGCTTCCGGGGCAGCTACGGATATCGACGAGACTATAACTACCCTGGCTGATAATGCAGATGGTACCTTCACTTATACCTCTGAGGACGGAACTGTAACCACTTTCGATGCCAATGAGACCACCACCACCCTGGTAGACAACACCAACGGAACTTTTACCTATACCAATGAGGATGGGGTGGCCACGACCTTTGACGCGAAGATCGCTACGGTGGTGGATAACGGGGATGGCACCTATACCATTACGGACGACTTTGGCACTTCGGTGACCATCGATACCAACAACACGGTGACCACCCTGGTGGACAACGGGGACGGCAGCTTTACCTATACCTCCGAGGACGGGACCATCACCACCTTTACTGAGACGCTGACCACATTGGTGGACAACGGGGACGGTACCTTCACCTATACCAACGAGGATGGGGTCGCCACCACTTTCGATGCGAAGATCGCCACGGTGGTCGACAACCTGGACGGCACCTATACCATTACAGACGACTTTGGCACCTCGGTGACCATCGATACCAACAACACGGTGACCACTTTGGTGGACAACGGGGACGGCAGCTTTACCTATACCTCCGAGGACGGGACCATCACCACCTTTACCGAGACCCTGAGTACCCTGGTGGA
>LXTR01000036.1 GCA_001683825.1 Flavobacteriaceae bacterium CP2B
CCAACACTCTGTATTCGTTAAACCAGGAATAGAATCTGCACGGAAGACAGGATCTTTCCCTTGTTTCTTTTGCCTTACATAGTCTGCTAATGCCGCATACGCAAATCGGCCAAGAAGTGTAATCGCAATTAAGTTTGTGATTACCATTAGACCCATAAATAAGTCTGCCATATTCCATACAACTTGAAGCGTCGCAACAGAACCGAATAATACCATTCCCACTACCGCAATACGGTAAATTGTTAACCAAGTTTTACTTTGTTTAATAAATTCAATATTTGTTTCACCATAATAGTAGTTTCCTAGCAGCGAACTGAAAGCAAATAAAAAAATAATAATTGCTAAGAAGCTACTTGCCCATGGGCCAATTTGTGAACTTAATGCATTTTGCGTTAGTTCAATACCTTCTAAATTCGTTGCTTTATATGCACCAGAACATAGTACGATAAATGCTGTTGATGTACATACTAAGAATGTATCTACGAAAACACCTAATGCTTGAACAAGCCCTTGTTTT
>LXTR01000045.1 GCA_001683825.1 Flavobacteriaceae bacterium CP2B
TTTATATGCCCCGCGCCCTTTTCCCCCAGGAGGTCATGCATATACCTGAAATACTCATTATGCCCCCCCTGGTACGAGGTGATGGCGATGGCCTGCACATCTTCCTGAATGGCACAATCCACGATTTCGGACACCGACCGGTCGTGCCCCAGGTGGATGACCTCCACCCCCGTCGATTGGATAATACGGCGCATGATGTTTATCGCGGCATCGTGTCCGTCGAATAAGGAGGCCGCGGTAACCATTCGTATGGCATGCTGTGGCACGTAGGGTTTTTTTTGCTTCATTGATAATGAATGGTCTAATTTACAGATGCAATTTAAAGAAAATGCAATATATAAATGTATATTTTCAGAATAACACAAAAATCGTTGTCTCTTTCCCTCTGCCGATGTTAAAATCCTAATTTTACCCCCTTAAAGGTCGAAGGTTTGAGAACAACCCTGCTTATACATTGTCCTGACCAATCGGGGATCATCAGCGCCGTCACCGGTCACATTCATGCCAGAGGTGGAAATATAGTATATCTTGACCAACATGTGGATATGCAGGCGGGGGTATTTTTTATGCGACTGGAGAGTGATTTCGAGGGGGAACACTCCTCTGTGCAGGCTTTCCGGGAAGATTTCGAAAACCGGATTGCCCGGCCATACGCCATGGAGTGGCATATGTTCCACAGCGGGCAAAAACCAAAAATGGCCATCTTCGTATCCCGGTATAACCACTGTTTGTATGATTTGCTGAGCAGGTACCATTCCGGCGAATTGGAAGTGGAAATCCCCTTTATCCTGAGCAACCATAACGACCTCAGGAGCATCGCCGGACAATTTGACCTGCCGTTCTACCACCTGCCGGTGACCAAAGACACCAAGCAGGAAGCCGAGAGCAGGCAACTCGCCTTACTGGCCGAACACCAGGTGGATTTTATCGTCCTGGCACGTTATATGCAGATCGTCACTTCGAGGATCATCGATGTATTCCCCAACAAAATCATCAATATCCACCATTCTTTCCTGCCTGCCTTTGCAGGGGCCAAGCCCTACCACGCCGCTTTTGAAAGGGGGGTCAAGATCATAGGGGCCACGAGCCATTATGTGACCGAAGAACTTGACGCGGGCCCCATCATCGCGCAGGATGTGACTACCGTCTCCCATTCACACACCGTAAAGGATTTTATTGCCAAGGGCCGCGACCTTGAGAAGATCGTACTATCCCGGGCCGTGCAACTCCATGTAAAGCGCAAAACCATGGTCTACAACAACAAAACGGTCATTTTTGCCTGAACGTATTCCCGTGGATACGCCTCCGCTTTTATTTTTTTACTATTTTAAGGGATAAAACACATGGTGCGAAAATTAATCCTTATCTGCTTGCTGTTTCAAGTGGCCGCTTGTGGTGAACTACAGGATGTCGTTAACAAACTTCCGGGCGACGGTCCGGTCTCGGAGGCCGACATTGCCGCCGGGCTACGGCAGGCGTTAGATATTGGGATCGAGAAACAGGTCAGCAAATTGGCACAGACCAATGGGTTTTTTGGAAACCCCCTGGTGAAGATCGTATTGCCCGAGGAATTAAAGAAGGTAGATAAGGCGCTGCGCGATATCGGGATGGGCGACCTGGCCGATGAAGGACTCAAACTCCTGAACAGGGCGGCTGAGGAAGCGGTGGCAGAAGCGACCCCCATTTTCGTGGATGCCGTAAAAAATATTACATTTAAGGATGCAAAGGAAATCCTGTTGGGTGGCGAAACCGCCGCTACCAGTTATCTCCGGCAGGCTACCCGTACCCAATTGTACGACAGGTTTCAGCCTGTCATCAGGAATTCTTTTGAAAAAGTTGGCGCCGAGAAGGTTTGGAGCACCCTCATCAGCCGCTACAACAGTATCCCTTTTACCAATGAAGTAAACCCCGACCTGACGGATTACGTAACCCTGGAGGCCCTGGACGGGGTGTTTACCATGATTGCCGTGGAAGAAAAGGAAATACGAGCCTCCTTTTCCTCCCGGACCACAGCGCTGCTGAGAAAGGTATTTGCATTACAAGATTAAAATAGACTATGATTAAAATTGCTGTATTAGGACCCATCCCCAGAGACACCATCCTCACCCACCAACAGGAAGTCATCAAGAAATACGGATGTGTTTCCCACCCGGTGATTGCCCTGGCGAAACTGCTTGGAGATGAGGGGACGGTCATCCCGGTATCGAATGTGCACCAAAAAGACCACGACCATATTTTGGACGTCTTCCGGCCATATAAGAATATAGACCTCTCCCATATCAACAGTGAGGATGACAAAGGCACCGTAATAGAATTGCGATTCGTGGACCAGAACAACAGGATCGAAAAGCAAACCGCCTGTATGCGTCCCATCCTTCCGAAGGATATTGCCGACCTGACGGATATCGATGTCTTTGTCTTTGTGCCCATTACAGATTTCGAGATTTCCCTGAGTACACTGGTCCATATAAAGAAATCGCAAAAAGGAATGGTCGTTTTTGATGCCCACGGCCCCACCACCACTATGAGCATGACCGGCGACAGGTACCGGAAATTCTGGGTAGACATGGACGAATGGCTCCCTTATATTGATATCCTCAAAATGAACCTGGAGGAATCACAGGCCTGTTGGTTTAAGAACGAATACGGGGTAGAGGAAATGGCCAGTTATGACGAAGAGAAAACCGACCACCTGGATGAGATGGCCGGGCATGTGTTGGATAAAGGCGTAAACTATTTTTATGTGACCCTTGATTCCAGGGGATGTGTGGTCTACTTCAAAGAAGGGGGCGACATCAGAAAACAGTTCATCAAATCCATCTATATGAAGGACGTTGTTGATACTACCGGGTGCGGTGATTCCTTTGCCGGCGGGCTGGCCTACGGCTTTTCCGTCTACAAGGATCCCATCAAGGCAGCCCAGTACGCAAATGCTTTGGGCGCCCTGAGAACACAGGGAAAAACATTTGACGTATTCAGGTCCCGGCAGGAGACGGACGCCATGATTGCCACCCACTATTAGATGGTGCAAAAAAGGGGGGGGGGTGATCCGCTTTTTCAGGGGGTATTACATTTATTCTCAATTTCTTACAATAAATAATAAAACGTTGCGTTCTAAAAATAACAGCGGCCCAAAAAACATTAAGTAGCATGTTTGGCCCGCCACGAGTTTAAGTGTTTTAAGAGCTTTGGAACCAAATTGTTTGAGTTAGTATTTTTTGAGTTAGTTAGTTTGGAAAAACCGGTGTGGCCACCGGTTTTTTTATGCTTATACCCCACCCACGGACTTCCCCCGTCCCCGTCGGCCGACAGGCTTT
>LXTR01000055.1 GCA_001683825.1 Flavobacteriaceae bacterium CP2B
GACCCTGCCAGGGCCGGGTTGATCACAATGGTATTCATCATATACTGGGTGTATTGGGGGTCTTGTTGCGCCATGACCATCCCCATCCCGAGAACCACTGAGCTAAGTACTATACATATCTTACGGATCTTCATGCCTCTAGTGTTTATCGGTTGATATACAGGTAGCCTGTGAGATTTTTATGTTCTGTCCCGTCCACGTACTTGACCATATAATAGTACACGCCTGCCGGGAGTTGATCGTTCGCTTTCAGGGTCGCCCGGGCATTGGAAATCCCCCTGAATGCATTCGCGTTGTTGTCGTACACAGCGGTCTCAAATACCGGGATTCCCCAACGGTTGTAGATGGCGACCCGATGCAAGGGAAAGGATGCTATATTGATCAGGTTGAAGTAATCGTTCACCCCGTCATTATCGGGTGTAATAATGGTGTTTCCAATAATGACACCCTCGCAGGATACACCCGAGGGGGGAGATCCCCCGATAGAATCACAGGGATCCAGCGGATCTGTCCCTTCGGCAACTTCCTGCCCGTCCCCAATGGTATCCCCATCCGTATCCGGGGCGTAGGGTTCGGTACCCAGTGCCAGTTCTTCCCCGTTCTCCAGCCCATCCGCGTCACAATCCCCCATGCTCCAGATGATGTTGTTGGGGTCATAACCGCTATAGCCTTCCGGTTGTGCAGGGTCACAGGGGTCATTGGGGTCGGTACCATTGGAAAGCTCCTCTTCGTTAGAAATACCATCCCCATCGGTATCCCCTTCCGGGAAATACGGATCCGTGCCATTGGTGTCTTCCTGCCCGTTGGAAATCCCGTCCCCGTCGCAGTCGGCCGCCGCCCAAATCGGGTTCGTGGCGTCATAGCCGGCATAACCGGCAGCCTGCATCGGATCGCACGGGTCGTTGGGGTCCCATCCATTGCTGGTTTCATCTGTATCCTCGATACCATCCCCGTCCGTGTCCATTACGGCCCCGTCGGGTACATAGGGGTCCGTTCCATTGAGTACCTCCTGCCCGTTGTCCACCCCGTCCCCGTCGCAATCGGCCGCCGCCCAGGTGGGGTTGGCCGCGTCGTAGCCGGTGTAGCCGGGCAACTGGGCCGGGTCACAGGGGTTGTCCGGGTCGGTCCCATTTTGGGTTTCGTTGTCGTCGTCAATACCGTCCCCATCGGTATCCCCGGAGGCCAGGTAGGGGTCGGTTCCGTTGGTATCCTCGTCCCCGTTGGCTACGCCGTCCCCGTCGCAATCGGCCGCCGCCCAGGTGGGGTTGGCTGCGTCGTAGCCGGTGTAGCCGGGCAATTGGGCCGGGTCACAGGGGTCGTTGGGGTCCCATCCATTGCTGGTTTCATCTGTATCCTCGATACCATCCCCGTCCGTGTCCATTGGCCCCCCATCGGGTACATAGGGGTCCGTTCCATCGAGTACCTCCTGCCCGTTGTCCACCCCGTCCCCGTCGCAATTGGCCGCCGCCCAGATGGGGTTGGCCGCGTCGTAACCGGTGTAGCCGGGCAATTGGGCCGGGTCACAGGGGTCCAGCGGGTCAGAGGCCCCGGTTACTTCCGGGCCATCGTTTACCCCGTCCCCGTCCGTGTCCGGGTTGAGCGGATCCGTGCCTTCCACGTTCACTTCGGCACCGTCATCCAGGCCATCGGCGTCCGTGTCCGGATCGTTGGGATCCGTCCCCAGGCCGGCTTCTTCGTTATTGGTGAGGGTATCCCCGTCGTCATCGCATTCGCCGGAGGTTACCGCATTGTCGGTACTGCTGACATCATTTTGCCCCCCCGGTCCGGCCAGTACGGGAACCCCGCTGGCATCCACGCCCCCGGTAAGGCGGTCGCTGGCATCGAGTTGTGCCAGGGTAAAGCCGCCGTCGCCTTCCAGGGCGTCGGCACAGCTATCGTTATCGCTGTCGTTGTCCAGGTGGTCCGGGGTGCCATCGGCATCAAAGTCCCCTTCGGCACAGGCCCAGGAGATGTCCGATAGCAGGATGGTGTCAAAGCCCCCGGCCACCCCGTCGCCCACGTTGGAGAATTCGATCAGGATCTCGTCCACCGGCCCGTTGATGGTAAAGAGGACGTCCCCGTCTGTGGTGGTGCCCCCGGCGGCCTGCAGGCCTTCAAAGGAGCCCCCGCCCAGGTCGG
>LXTR01000062.1 GCA_001683825.1 Flavobacteriaceae bacterium CP2B
GAATTAACAACAAGTGATGAGTTATATGCGAATCCAATTCATCCATATACTAAATCACTATTATCAGCGATTCCACTTCCAGATCCAGATTATGAGCGTAATCGTAAACGTATCGTATACGATCCATCTCAGCATAATTATGGTAGTGAAGAACCGACAATGCGTGAAATTCGCCCAGGACATTTTGTACTATGTTCTGAAGCGGAGTATAAGAAATATAAAGAGATTTATCAATAATAAAAAAGGCCATTCTTCTATTATTACTG
>LXTR01000067.1 GCA_001683825.1 Flavobacteriaceae bacterium CP2B
GGGCCCCTTCCCCCAGGGCCGCTACCCGGCCCACCACCTGGTGCCCGGGGATGAGCGGAAGTGTCAGGGGCGAGATCCGCCCTTCAATTTCATCCAACTCGGTATGGCAGACCCCGCAGGCCGCAACCTTAAGCAGTACCTCCCCCCTCCCGGGCAAAGGTTCCGGCCATTCCATAAGCCGTAAGGGGTTTGATGCTGCTTTCAAGACCCCCGTTTGGGTAAGGACCATGGCTTTCATTGCGTGGGTTTTTGGATTACCGCAATAAGGTACAACTTCCCGTGCAACCACTATGGGGAACTACGCCCAAAATAGCCGGGGGAGGCGACATACAGGCGCAAAGGAAGGAGGCCGGTTATTTTATCACACAAACCCCTTGCAGATTGGCCCCATTTGCTTATATTTAGTGCGTTGGTGTTCCCAACGCAATCCCCCATCTTCTTACAAAAATCGACGAACTGCTTGCTTTTTACGGCAAAAGGTTATATTTTTCCGTTGAAATACATTTTCGTAGTCAATTTTTTCCTACATTTGTATTGAAAATGAATCAAATCTTTAACCAAAAACCGGTACGATGAACACTAAAAAACTTATCCTGGGGCTTTGTATGGGCTTTGCCTTCCTCGCTATGTCCTGCACGCAGAATACTACGCAAGAAGATGGTCTTTATGAAGATGGAGTTGATAAAACTCAGCTAATAAATGGAGATAAACGTAGCGTTGATAAAACACAACTCATAAACGGTGACCGAAAAGGAAGCCGTAATTAAAATAAAATATTATTTAAATTTTTAAAAGGGTAATCAATAAATTACCCTTTTTTTCGTTGTGTGTGTTAATGATATATGTTTTACCACAATGATGAAGAAGCCCAATACTGAAAAAAGTAAAAAAGCTAAAAGGAAACTATTAATTGAATCCTTTATGGTTTTTTTCATTGTGGTATCTCCTTTTGTATTCAATCTTCATGAATATATATCTGATGACCCGACGGCTACAATCAATTTTTTAGGTATCTCAATTGATAAAAACGGATTCCCTAATATAAATGTTTACGTTTGGTTTCTTTTAGGCAAATTTGTTCCTTTTTATTTACTACTTATATGGTTTTTCACATGCCAACATTGGTGGTACCACATTATAATTATTCCCCTACTGATGTATGCCTTTCAAATTTTTGAAGGAGTATTTTCTGATGATAAATTTATAGATACTGAGAATGTTTTATGGCTGTTACCAGTTTGCATGGTGGTAATACCTTTTGTATACTTTATCCGGATCAAGTTGTACGACAAGCACGTGCACGGGATCGACCTGGAAGCCATGGACGCCGAGCTGCAGGCCTACCGCGAAAAAGAACGGCTGCGGCAGGAAAAGGAAGACCGCAAGGTAGAACGCATCGTCAACAAAGAAGCCTCCTGAACCCCATCCCCCTTTT
>LXTR01000077.1 GCA_001683825.1 Flavobacteriaceae bacterium CP2B
CGGTTTTTTCAAGAAGATGTTCAGCGGTGATGTCGGCGGCATTCGTGACGCCTATGGCGACACGCCTGACCCGTTCACCGCCCGCGGAAACGAGATGCTTGCGGAGATTGCCGCCAATGAGGTGGTGACGGAAGACGAAGCCAGCTGGCTGGTGGAGCGCATTGGCCGCGACGGTATCCTGCATGAAAACGAGAAGGCCCTGCTGCGGTTCATCCGGGAAGAAAGCCCGAACATTCATCCCTCTCTCCGGCCATTGCTGGAGAAAGTTTGACCGGGTACCAGTCCGGCCAACGTTTTTTTGTTCCATCCCGGCTTCTTGGCCCGTCGTCAATATTGCAAGGATGCCGCGGTCCGGTTACCTGAAG
>LXTR01000083.1 GCA_001683825.1 Flavobacteriaceae bacterium CP2B
TCTACATACAGGAGATAACCGCACAGGTGAAGGTGAAGGTGAAGGCGACGATGAGCAACTTGTTGTAGATTTGAAGAAAGTTCCAGCAGATGTGCATAGAATTGCTATTACAGTTACGATTTATGATGCGGAAGGCCGTAGTCAAAACTTTGGACAAGTAGGAAATGCGTTCGTTCGTTTAGCGAATGAAGAAACGAATGAAGAAGTTCTTCGTTTTGATTTAGGGGAAGATTTCTCCATTGAAACAGCAGTTGTCTTTTGTGAATTATACCGTCATAATGGACAGTGGAAGTTTAATGCAGTAGGAAGCGGATTCCAAGGTGGTTTAGGTGCGCTTGTAAGAGCGTATGGCTTGGATGCATAAGAAGGGAAACGATATTCGTTTCCTTTTTTTGACCTTTCTATAAATCTAGCAAAGAATAGGGGATATAGGTAAGATGAGTATTTTGCAAGGAATCCTTGATACGTATGCTCAGTTTTTCGACTTGGACATGTGGATTAAAGTGTTGCAGGATCCAGTATCTTGGGGATTAATTGGTACACTTGTTGTACTTGAAGGATTATTATCTGCTGATAACGCACTTGTGTTAGCAGTAATGGTAAAACACCTTCCGGAAGAAAAACGTAAAAAAGCATTATTCTATGGACTTATTGGAGCTTATGTATTCCGATTTATTGCAATTGGAATTGGAATGTTCTTAATTAAATTAGCGTGGGTAAAAGTGTTAGGTGCACTTTACTTAGCGTGGCTTTCAGTTAAATACTTCATTGATAAAAGAAAAGGTAATGCAGAAGAAGAGGAAGCTCATGGTATGAACCAAAACAGTATTCTCTTCAGAATGTTTGGTGTCTTCTGGGGAACAGTTGCGATGGTTGAATTAATGGATATCGCATTCTCTGTAGATAGCGTACTTGCTGCATTTGGTGTATCAAATGAAGTTTGGATTCTATTATTAGGTGGAATGCTAGGTATTTTAATGATGCGCGGTATCGCTGGCGTATTCTTAAAATTGTTAGAGCGTATTCCAGAACTTGAAACGACAGCATATATTTTAATCTTAATTATTGCAGCAAAAATGTTACTGTCTGTTATTCATATTGAAGTAAGTCATACATTGTTCTTCATTATTTTAGTTGTAGCATTTGGAGCAACATTTATACTTCACTACGTGAAGAATTCTGGACAAGCTAAAGAAGAAGTTGCAGCTACTAAAAATAACCATAAATAATTGAAATGGGTTTGCTCGTTTTACGAGCGCCCATTTTTTATAACTAAAAATAGTTTATAATGGAAGAAGGACTTAGAAAAAACGTAAATGTTTTTGGAGGTGAACTGTTGTGTTTTCACGTTTTACACTTCAACCATATGCATTAAAAGATGAATCAGATTTAAAGCACTTTGAAACACTTTTAGAAAAACGTCCACAATATGAGCTGACAGAGAATGAAATGAAATTTAGTTATATAGCATGTCGAATCCTTGGCGTTCCTAATGATGTAGATGAATATTTCAATGAACTATTTGATTATAGTGAAGCGAAAGGAATCGAAGTTTTACACGAACAAAATTTAAATAAAGTAATCGATTCGGAAAAACTTCGTCATATTCAAGAAGTGTTCGGATTACATCAAGAAGCACCAAATGGTCTGACAGTAAATAGGCTAGTGGCACACTTATCTGGGAAACAACTTTTACCGAAAGTAGACAATCCTGATTTACAGCATTATATACATACGACGTTTATTTCAGTATTGAAATTATATGAGAAACAACATAATCAATCTTTAAAGACAGAAGGCTTCCGTCGTTTCTTAATCGATATGATTAAATTAAGTGAAAATTACGTAGCAAAGTGGTTCTCTACGATTAATTATAAGAAACAAATGCCACGTATCATTTGGTATGGTGATGCACAGGAAAGTCGTATATATTTCTTATATTTTCTTATTATGCTCGGTTGTGATGTGCTTTATTATCACCCAGAAGGAAAAGATGGATTTGAGAATATTGATGAAGAGGCAAGAACTTTTGTCGTGTCTCATTCTAGTCGTATTTCTCTCGAGCCATTTCCAGATCGTCGCCGCGAGCGTGTTGCAACAGTAGCATATCAAGCTTCAAAAGAAATTGAACAAGTACTTCACCACGATAATTCACTATTATACAAGCCGTGGCAATTCCGTTCCTATACACCTGTAGCTCGTACATTAAAAACAACATATGATGAACTCTTTTTAATTACGAAAGAAAAGGCATTTGTACGCCCGACATTCTTTGTTGAGAATAAACACATTTATATTCCTTCTTTATTTGCAAAAATATCAGGGGTTTCAAAGAATGATAAAGAATATTTTCAGCGATTAAAGGCAGTTACATCATTTGATAACAGC
>LXTR01000088.1 GCA_001683825.1 Flavobacteriaceae bacterium CP2B
TCGCCCGAGCCGCTGCTACCAGAACCGTTGCCGCCAGAACCATTTTCGCCCGAGCCGCTGCTACCAGAACCGTTGCCGCCAGAACCATTTTCGCCCGAGCCGCTGCTACCAGAACCGTTGCCGCCAGAACCATTTTCGCCCGAGCCGCTGCTACCAGAACCGTTGCCGCCAGAACCATTTTCGCCCGAGCCGCTGCTACCAGAACCGTTGCCGCCAGAACCATTTTCGCCCGAGCCGCTGCTACCAGAACCGTTGCCACCAGAACCGTTGCCACCGGAACCATTGTCACCCGAGCCGCTGCTACCAGAACCGTTGCCGCCAGAACCATTTTCGCCAGAACCGTTGCCACCAGAACCGTTGCCACCGGAACCATTGTCACCCGAGCCATTGTCACCAGAACCGCTACCATCGGAACCATTGCCATCAGAACCACTATCGTCCTGAGAGCCACCGTTTCCTGGTGGTTTATTATTATCTTTTGAGTTACCTTCTACGAAATAATCGTTATTTTGTACAATCGCGTTTGTTATTGGAGAGAAGTTTTCTGTTGCTGCATTACCGATATTTAATCCACTAAAGAAAGATAAAGAAAGAGTTGATGCTAAAATGAAAATTTTCGTCATTGATTTCCTCCTGAAAAATTAATATTCCATCTAAAATACATCCCTTTGTAATATTTCATAGGAAAAAGAGTTTTATGCAAAAAAACTATATATAGAAAAAGGTGGTGTATTTCTAAAGAGAGAAAAGTGTTAGTGTAAATTGTTTATGAATAGTAGAGTGGTGAGAATTTTACACTCATTACAGTAGAGGAAGTGAAAGCAGATGAAAGAATATATTGCATTTGATATTGGTGGTACACAAATTAAATATGGAATTGTTTCAGAAACAGGAATAGTACTAAAGCACAAAACAGTTCCAACAGAAATTCATTTGGGCGGGGAACAAATTATTCAAAAACTCATTCTTTTATCAAAAAAATTAATGAGTGAACATACGATTTCGGGAATTGGTATTAGTACTGCGGGAATTGTTGACGTTAATAGAGGGGTTGTGACGGGAGGGGCGGATCATATTCCGGGC
>LXTR01000093.1 GCA_001683825.1 Flavobacteriaceae bacterium CP2B
AAGGTGGTGATGGTCCCGTCCTCGGAGGTATAGGTAAAGCTGCCGTCCCCGTTGTCCACCAGGGTGGTCACCGTGTTGTTGGTATCGATGGTCACCGAGGTGCCAAAGTCGTCTGTAATGGTATAGGTACCGTCCAGGTTGTCCACCACCGTGGCGATCTTCGCATCGAAAGTGGTGGCCACCCCATCCTCATTGGTATAGGTGAAGGTGCCATCGGCATTGTCCACCAATGTGGTCAGGGTCTCGGTAAAGGTGGTGATGGTCCCGTCCTCGGAGGTATAGGTAAAGCTGCCGTCCCCGTTGTCCACCAGGGTGGTCACCGTGTTGTTGGTATCGATGGTCACCGCCGTGCCGAAGTCGTCCGTGATCGTATAGGTACCGTCCAGGTTGTCCACCACCGTGGCAATCTTGGAATCAAAGGTGGTGGCTACCCCATCCTCATTGGTATAGGTAAAGGTACCGTCGGCATTGTCCACCAATGTGGTCAGCGTCTCGGTAAAGGTGGTGATGGTCCCGTCCTCGGAGGTATAGGTAAAGCTGCCGTCCCCGTTGTCCACCAAAGTGGTCACCGTGTTGCTGGTATCGATGGTCACCGAAGTACCAAAGTCGTCCGTAATGGTATAGGTACCGTCCAGGTTATCCACCACCGTGGCAATCTTGGAATCAAAGGTGGTGGCTACCCCATCCTCGTTGGTATAGGTAAAGGTGCCGTTGGCGTTATCCACCAACGTAGTGGTGGTCTCATTGGCGTCAAAGGTGGTAGCTACCCCATCCTCGTTGGTATAGGTAAAAGTGCCGTTGCCATTGTCCACCAATGTGGTCAGGGTCTCGGTAAAGGTGGTCACCGTACCATCCTCCGAAGTATAGGTAAAGCTGCCGTCCCCGTTGTCTACCAGGGTGGTCACCGTGTTGTTGGTATCGATGGTCACCGAGGTGCCAAAGTCGTCTGTAATGGTATAGGTGCCGTCCAGGTTGTCGACCACCGTAGCGATCTTCGCATCAAAGGTGGTGGCTACCCCATCCTCGTTGGTATAGGTAAAGGTACCGTCGGCATTGTCCACCAATGTGGTCAGGGTCTCGGTAAAGGTGGTAACCGTACCATCCTCGGAGGTATAGGTAAAGCTGCCGTCCCCGTTGTCCACCAGGGTGGTCACGGTGTTGTTGGTATCGATGGTCACCGAGGTGCCGAAGTCGTCCGTAATGGTATAGGTACCGTCCAGGTTATCCACCACCGTAGCGATCTTCGCGTCAAAGGTGGTGGCCACCCCATCCTCGTTGGTATAGGTAAAAGTGCCGTTGCCATTGTCCACCAACGTAGTGGTGGTCTCATTGGCGTCAAAGGTGGTGGCCACCCCGTCCTCGTTGGTATAGGTGAAGGTGCCATCGGCATTGTCCACCAGGGTACTCAGGGTCTCGGTAAAGGTGGTCACCGTACCATCCTCGGAGGTATAGGTAAAGCTGCCGTCCCCGTTGTCCACCAGGGTGGTCACGGTGTTGTTAGTATCGATGGTCACCGAAGTGCCAAAGTCGTCCGTAATGGTATAGGTGCCATCCAGGTTATCCACCACCGTGGCGATCTTCGCATCAAAGGTGGTGGCTACCCCATCCTCGTTGGTATAGGTAAAGGTACCGTCGGCATTGTCCACCAATGTGGTCAGGGTCTCGGTAAAGGTGGTTACCGTACCATCCTCCGAAGTATAGGTAAAGCTGCCGTCCCCGTTGTCCACCAAAGTGGTCACGGTGTTGTTGGTATCGATGGTCACCGAGGTGCCAAAGTCGTCCGTAATGGTATAGGTGCCGTCCCCGTTGTCCACCACCGTGGCGATCTTCGCGTCAAAGGTCGTGGCCACCCCATCCTCGTTGGTATAGGTAAAAGTGCCGTTGCCATTGTCCACCAGGGTACTCAGGGTCTCGGTAAAGGTGGTCACCGTACCATCCTCGGAGGTATAGGTAAAACTGCCGTCCCCGTTGTCCACCAAAGTGGTCACCGTGTTGTTGGTATCGATGGTCACCGCCGTGCCAAAGTCGTCCGTAATGGTATAGGTGCCATCCCCGTTATCCACCACCGTGGCGATCTTCGCATCAAAGGTGGTGGCTACCCCATCCTCGTTGGTATAGGTAAAAGTGCCGTTGCCATTGTCCACCAGGGTACTCAGGGTCTCGGTAAAGGTGGTCACCGTACCATCCTCGGAGGTATAGGTAAAACTGCCGTCCCCGTTGTCCACCAAAGTGGTCACCGTGTTGTTGGTATCGATGGTCACCGAAGTGCCGAAGTCGTCCGTGATGGTATAGGTGCCATCCCCGTTGTCCACCACCGTGGCGATCTTCGCGTCAAAGGTGGTGGCCACCCCATCCTCGTTGGTATAGGTAAAGGTGCCGTCCCCGTTGTCCACCAATGTGGTCAGGGTCTCGGTAAAGGTGGTGATGGTCCCGTCCTCGGAGGTATAGGTAAAGCTGCCGTCCCCGTTGTCCACCAAAGTGGTCACGGTGTTGTTGGTATCGATGGTCACCGCCGTGCCAAAGTCGTCCGTAATGGTATAGGTGCCATCCCCGTTATCCACCACCGTGGCGATCTTCGCGTCAAAGGTCGTGGCCACCCCATCCTCGTTGGTATAGGTAAAGGTGCCGTCCCCGTTGTCCACCAATGTGGTCAGGGTCTCGGTAAAGGTGGTTACCGTACCATCCTCCGAAGTATAGGTAAAGCTGCCGTCCCCGTTGTCCACCAGGGTGGTCACCGTGTTGTTGGTATCAATGGTCACCGAAGTGCCAAAGTCGTCCGTGATGGTATAGGTGCCATCGAGGTTGTCCACCACCGTGGCGATCTTCGCATCAAAGGTCGTGGCCACCCCATCCTCGTTGGTATAGGTAAAGGTGCCGTCCCCGTTGTCCACCAATGTGGTCAGGGTCTCGGTGAAGGTGGTGATGGTCCCGTCCTCGGAGGTATAGGTAAAGCTGCCATCCCCGTTGTCCACCAGGGTGGTCACCGTGTTGTTGGTATCGATGGTCACCGCCGTGCCAAAGTCGTCCGTAATCGTATAGGTACCGTCCAGGTTGTCGACCACCGTGGCGATCTTCGCGTCAAAGGTCGTGGCCACCCCGTCCTCATTGGTATAGGTGAAGGTACCATTCAGGTTATCCACCAGGGTACTCAGGGTCTCGGTAAAGGTGGTGATGGTCCCGTCCTCGGAGGTATAGGTAAAGCTGCCGTCCCCGTTGTCCACCAGGGTGGTCACCGTGTTGTTGGTATCGATGGTCACCGAAGTGCCGAAGTCGTCCGTGATGGTATAGGTGCCATCC
>LXTR01000028.1 GCA_001683825.1 Flavobacteriaceae bacterium CP2B
GTTATATGTTAATCCATGTGGGAGCCCCGGATTTATATCTTTTACCAGGTTTGTACCAACTTCTGTTCCATCGCTGGTCCATAACTCCTTTCCGTGAGTACCGTCTTCTGCTGCAAAAATCAACTGTCCATTGAGAACTCCACCTTCAAGGGTAATGGCACTTCCCTCAATGCCAGGTTTAATATCCTTTACCAGAACAGTACCATTGGGTGTCCCATCACTCTTCCAAAGTTCAAGGCCCTGAATACCGTTATCTGCGAAAAAGTAGAAATTATCACCGTAGATTATATAATCCTCACTGTACCACATCCCATTTCCGGCACCCGGATTGATATCCTTGAAAAGGGCTGTACCCTCTGGAGTTCCGTCAGACACCCAGAGTTCCTGGCCAAATTCCTCGGTATCTGCTTCAAAAAAGAGTTGGTTGTTAAAGACAAAAAAGTCTCTGGGAAAGCCACCGGATGCACCGCTGACCAAATCTTTAAATACAGCGGTACCTTCTGGCGTTCCATCAGTTACCCATAACTCGTTTCCCATGGTTTCATCATACGCCCCAAAAAAGATAAGTCCATTAAAGGCAACGATTTGGGTGATAGTATCGTCTTGTGAATTTGGTACATTTCTATTTGTTAAGGCAAATGTTCCTGCTTCACTTCCATCACTTCTCCATAATTGATAATCAGATATATTATTTTCTTTTGCAGAAAAAAAGACTTTGTCGTCCAACGCCGTTAATGCCATTACTCCGTTATAATTGCCGGTATCAAAATCTTTTATCCGAGATGTACCTTCAACTGTGCCATCCGATAACCAAAGTTGATCATCCTCTGAAGTAAAGTAAAATCCATTACTTGAACGAGTTAATGCCTCTGGATTTCCATTGGGCTTAAAATTTACTTCGAGTAGCTCGGCATCGAGAACTTGGGCAATTGTTGTTTGACAACAAAAACATAAAAGAATAAAGCCAATTGGAAAGAAGTAATTCTCTGTCATGCTGCGTAGGTTCAGTTCATTTTAATTGCGGTCAATGTAGGATTTTTTTGTAAAACTTAACAAACCATTAACAAAATTAACCAACTTATTCGTTCAATTACTCTTTTTGTGTTCTTAGTAATTCTAGAATTAAATGTCCATCCAATGGACAAAATTGTTGCTTGTTTTTTTAAAATCGGCGTATCATTTTCGCTTGGTCCGAAATCAATTTTTAGCTAAACACCATCGGAAACAGCCAATATTTATTAATTAAATAGTACTAAATTTGATAAGAATTGAATTGATAATAATTTGATCAATTTAGACGAATTTTACAGGTCACGTTAGTGAGAGCGCCAGAGAATATCTGATATACCTGTTTTTAAAATTGTTCTGTGCAGTGAGCATTTTTTGTCAAAAAGGTGCAGGATTTTAAATTTAGGGCACTTAATTAAAAATTTTAACCGTTTATTGATCTATGAAAACTAATCAGAAAAATCTTACCCCCTTATGAAACCTATTTATAACATTGCTTTTTTCGTTTTCTTCTTTGTTGCAGTTATTTCATGTAGTAGTGATGAAAACATTCCTGAGGTCATCAAAAGCAATGAAAAACAAATAATAAGTTTTGTCTTGTCGGCTAGTGAGAACAGCAATTTGCAAGTGGATATTATAGGAACTGTCAATCAATCTAATAAAACAATTGCCCTTACTGTTCCTAATGGCACTGCAATTAATTCTTTGACAGCAGAAATTGCCATTTCTGCCAAAGCTAGCATTAACCCCACAGGGCCTCAAGATTTTACGAATCCCGTCAAGTATACTGTCACTGCTGAAGACGGTACAAAAACAATATATAATGTTACAATTGAGGTTTTGCCACCGGATTCAACGGATCCAACTTTAGATAGTATTGATCCCGATAACGGTCCAATGGGTACCTTGGTTACAATTAATGGCGAAAACTTTGGTGAAGATGCTGGCAAAGTCAAAGTTTATTTTAACGATACAGAAGCAACAGTTTCTCAGTTAAGTAACACATCAATAATTGCAGCGGTTCCTGCAAAGGCGTATTCTGGGCTCGTTAAAGTGGTAATTGACGGTACGGAGTTGATTGGCCCTAGTTTTAGTTATACCATATCTGAAATACAAGTAACCACTTTTGCTGGTAGCCCGACGCCAGGTTCAGCCGATGGATTGGGCATAAATGCCCAATTTAAAAATCCATCTGGTTTGGCGTTCGATTCTGATGGAATTCTGTATGTAGCCGATGCTGGAAATTCGCTTATAAGAAAAATATCTCCTGATGGATATGTGACGACATTTGCCGGCACCACACCAGGTTATTTGGATGGTACAATCGATAATGCTCGATTTAGTATTCCAACTGATATGGTATTGGATGAAAATGGATACGTATTTGTTGCCGATGCAGATAATCATAAAATACGTAAAATAACGCCAGATGGCATGGTAAGTACTTTTGCAGGGAGTACGCAAGGGTATAATGATGGACAAGGCGACGAGGCTCAATTTTATTTGCCGCATCAAATAGTCATTGATTCAGATCAAAATTTGATTGTATCAGACTTTGGTGGTGATAAAATAAGAAAAATTACACCAGAAGGAATAGTAAGTACTATTGCAGGGAGTACTGGGGGGTTTGCAGATGGAGTGGGAACCGCAGCAATGTTTGAGGCACCAATTGGTTTACTAATAGATGAAAATGATATACTCTATGTAGTAGATCATGGAAATCATAAAATACGTAGAGTATCAGAAAGCGGAGAGGTAACAACATATGCAGGTGACATACAAGGATATCTAGATGGAACTCTTGATAAAGCCCAATTTAGAGAGCCTTCATGTATTGCCATGGACCAATATGGGGTACTTTATGTAGCAGATGGCAGAAACTATAAAATTAGAAAAATTACTCCTGAAGGAGTCGTAAGTACACTTGCAGGAAGTACCCTGGGTTATAAGGATGGCTCTGGTGCTACTGCCCAATTCTCTTATATAGTGGGCATAGTAGTTGATGCAAATGGGACAATTTTCGTTGCCGATCAAGTCAATAATTGTATTAGGAAAATTACTCAGGAATAATAATATTGGATTAGCTTCTATAGCAGACCGTTTGGGGTGATAGATCCTCAAAATGGTCAATAATTAAAGAGACTCAGAGCGTTTAGCTTTTGAAGCTCTTTAATTTGCAAACAATTAACAGGCAAACTAAATAATAAGCTTATAGGCCATACACAATTCTCAATAATGGGATTAAAAGTGTTTTTTAGAACGATGAACGAAAATTCCTTCATCCATATCGTGGAATGATTATATTATGCTATAAATGAAATAAAGTGCATATGCACTTTATGCAATTGTTGCCCACAATTAATATGACCTTAGTAAGATCCTTTATTTGTTTTCTGATTATAATGGGAATTGGGTCGTGTAATGAGCCTAGCCAAAATACTAAGTTTGATATTCAAGCAAATATTGATGAGTTTAAAAAGGCCATTTTGTCTGGTCAGTCCTATTTCCTTATGCAAGAAGATGACTCGATAGGCGAATGGGGAGGAACTAAGGTTTTTATTAATATAAAAAGTGAACTTGCCAATAATATTATAACAGTGGATATTAAAAAAGTACTAGCCTCAAAGGAGCCACCACCTCCACCTCATTCCGATTCAATAAATGTTTATAATGATAAACTTACAATTCTAAATTCAAAAAATATCCGGGTCGATGAAAATCAAATTGAATTGGTTTTCAACGCAATTCTGGAATTAACAGATCACAAAATGCGAGACCTAGAAATTGGGAAAGTTTGTTCTGGGTTTGGATTTAAGAATTTCGTTTCAAATTCAGACTCTACGTTTCTAATCCGGGATTGCCAATCTATAAGATGGAATAATTTTCAAGAACTTAAGAAATCACTAAAAGTAGATTAACTGTGGGCAACAATGGCTCATACGCTATAGCTGCTTTTGCATACCTATCGAAATTATTATCTAAATTGAATCCTGAACCAGGTTAGCGCTTAGGTCCTAATTGGCCGCCACAGCGCATAGCCGTACACGTTATTTTCTTTGTTCAATCAAGACACTATCTTATGAAAAAAGAAATTTTACTATTCATAACAGCTTTTATTGCAAACACCCCATGCTGGAGCCAAAGGCCATCTGATTTGCAGGATGAACTGCTCCGGCAATATGAGGGAGAATGGGTCACTATTGATTCTAAAACCGCAAATTTGACAAAAATTATTATCAGTAACACGGGAGATATGACCGTCCATGCTTTTGGTAATTGCCACCCTGAAGATTGCGACATTGGAATTACCGAACTACACTTAGTTAGCGATAATGTTGACAAAAACTCGAATATCATACCCTTTGATCACGGCTTGGCAATATGGAATATGAACTATGCGATAAAAATCATGAAATTGTGGGTTCATATGGGTGCGATGCCGGATCGAACTCAGTTATATGTTGAAACCACTACTATTTTTAAGGATAATTCCGGCAGAAGCAATTACCACCATTCCACCATAATGAGAAAAGTGAATTAATTTGTACAGGGCATATCAATAGCTCCTATAAAAAACAAAAGGCCAGTTTTAGTAAAAAACTCAAGCCCCAAAAACTTATCGAACTAATTTACTGAGCGAGGCAAAATTTATCATTGGATAGTTTAAGCGTCAATTCCTACTCATTACTAATTTATTAGTAATCATTACTAAAATTTTAGTAATAAGAAAACGCCCTGTTTACGGGCGGTTCCAGCGTTTTTTCATACAAATGTATGAGCCATTCATACAATTGTATGAGCCACTCATAAATTGTTATGAGTAGTCGTTTTTTTAGTACCCTTGTAACTCATTGATTTACAATCAATAACAAATATGCAACGAGCGACAGCGCGTTGCCCTCTTGCTATTCCCCTTCAATTTTTGCTTTAGCGAAAATTGATCCATTAAAAAATTGGGCTAAATGAGGTTGTGGTTATGGAAGTTTTTAGAAGTCCGAAATTAGACTGTTCCTTGTTTATCAGATACAATCTTCAATTTCTCTTTCAATACCTGCATGTCATCCGCCACCTTCTTATTGATAATTTTTGCATAGTGCTGGGTAGTCCGTAGATTTTTGTGCCCCAGAAGTTTTCCTACGGTTTCAATGGGGACTCCGTTAGAGAGCGTTACAGTGGTGGCGAAGGTGTGCCTGGCCAAATGGGTGGTGAGGTTCTTTTTAATGCCACAGAGCACCGCTATTTCCTTTAAATAGGCATTGGACTTCTGATTGCTTAATACGGGTAGAACGCATTCTTCTCTAAGGACCCTGGGATGGTTTTCATACTTATCCATAATTTCCAGGGCGGTAGGTAGTATGGGTATACCCAATCGGCTATGGGTCTTTGTCCGCTGGGCCTGTATCCAAAGACTGCCGTCTATATGCCGGACAATATTGTTGGGTGTCAGCTTTTGAACGTCGATATAAGATAAGCCTGTATAACAGCAAAAGACAAACATGTCTCGGACCACATTCAGACGTTTGCCTGTGAGTTCCTTTTCGGTAAGCGCTTGCAGCTCTTGCTTGGTAAGGTATTCACGTTCTACGGTCTTAAACTGCACTTTGTAGTTATAAAAAGGATCCTTGGCAATCCAGTCATTGGCCACCGCCATGCGGATGATCTTTTTGAAATTGTTGACATATTTGAGTGCGGAGTTGTGGTTGCATTCCTTGTTCACTTTCAGGAAATATTCGAATCCCCGTATGAATTTAAGATCCACATCCCTGACAGGGATGTCAGTCTTTCGGTATTCAGATAGCAGAAACTCTTCGATGTGTTTTTTAGTGGTGGTATACCGTTTAAAAGTGCCCAGGGCAAATTCTACGTCGATCAGCTTTTCCATCTGGCTGTTGTGTTCCTCAAAAAGTTGAACCAACATTTTTACCCTTGCACCCTTAAATAAATAGGCCTCTTTAATATCACGGGCTGTAAAGAGCCTTTCTTCGTCAACAAATCTTTGGTGAATCTTGTTGATCTTGTTTCTTACGGTATCCAGATACTGATTGAATTCAATCGATTCTAGGTTGGCTCCTCGCATCCTACCGGTTCTGGCATTCCATTTTTCCGGGTCGATTTTCTTGGAAATACTCAATTCGCTTCGCTCTCCGTTTACCGTCAAACGCAGATAAATAGGGACTTTCACAAACTTTTCGGAATGCTTGCCTTTGAGATAAAATAGCTGAGTGAAAGAAAGGCTCATTTTTCGCACCTAATTTTAACAAAAATAAAGGTACAAAAAAGAAAAATATCAAATTTATAATTAACAGAAATACAGCAAATTACAAGGAAATCGGTGAGTCTTTTTTTAAAATTATTTACTCACCGAATTAGTCACTTTTTTCTTGTATTTAAATGGCTAAAATTGAAATGATTAAAAATAAAAAAACCTGTAAATCAAGTATTTACAGGTTTATTGTATCAATTTGACACCTATTTAGTGGAGCCGGAGGGATTCGAACCCTCGTCCAAACAAGCAATAACCATGCTTTCTACATGCTTAGTCTTTGTTTAATTTTCGATGTACACCTGACCAAAAACCGCCTAATGCACACTTAGCTTCTTGAGCTTTAAGGTGCTGCCGAAGCTACAACACCCCTATGTTGACTTTTCTGGTGCCCCTTAATTGACCGCCGTCAACAAGGGCTGTCAAGGGACATCTCGCTTCCCTGCCTTGCAGGGACGAGGCTATATCCTACTATAATTCAGATTAAGCGGCAAGAGCGTAATTAGATTCGCCATTTAAAAGTCTGGAAAATGAGATTTACGAGCTGTATCCCAGCGCTCGGCATGCTTACATCGCCATTGGTCTTGCTGTCAAAACCAGTCGGCCCCATATGTTTCAGAACGTTGCCCGTCGTACCCGGGCCTGCCTGCTCCCTGCCGTCCGGTATACCGTTGGCGAAAGAGGAAAGCAAAGTTACTCAATTCTTTGTGGAACATCACAAATCCTGTTACATTAGTGCAAAATTTGTACCAAAACCCAACCTATGCGATTCGGAATCATCAGGGAACGCAAAAACCCGCCAGACCGGCGGGTAGTGCTCTCCCCAAAGGCCTGCCAAAACGTCTTATCAGCTTATCCCGGGGCTGGCATTACCGTAGAACCCTCTCCCATACGGGTGTTTACCGACGCGGAATACCGCCAGGCTGGGATCCCCGTAGCCGATGAAATGGGGGAATGCGAAGTACTGCTTGGTGTCAAGGAAGTGCCGGTAGAGGCGCTCATCCCACATAAGAAATACTTCTTCTTCTCCCATACCATCAAGAAACAACCCTATAACCGCAAACTGCTGCAGGCGGTACTCCAGAAGGACATCGAACTCTATGACCATGAGGTGATCACCGACCAGAACAACATCCGCCTGGTCGCCTTTGGCCGCTACGCGGGAATCGTGGGTGCCTACAATGGGATACGGGCCTATGGGGCCAAACACGGCTGCTTTACCCTGCCCGGCCCCGAAACCCTTAAAAACCGGGAGGCCCTGATCCAGGTGTTGAAAGAAACGCCAATGCCCCGGGCCAAGGTGTTGCTGACCGGCAAAGGGCGCGTGGGCAACGGCGCCAGGGAGATGCTCCAGGGCATGGGCATGAAGGAAGTCACCGTGGCCGAATACCTGGACGCCGATTTTACCGAGGCCGTGTATTGCCAGATCGATGTGCTCGATTACAACAAACGTTCCGATGGCAGGGTCCTGGGCCTGCAGGACTTTTTTGACCACCCCGGCGAATACGTTTCGGACTTCATGCGTTTCGCGCGGGTGACCGACCTCTACATCGCGGGCCATTTCTACGGGCAGGGGGCACCCTACCTCTTTACCCGGGAAGACGCCCGGCAGCCCGATTTCCGGATCAGCGTGGTGGCCGACATCAGCTGCGATATCGACGGGCCGGTGGCCACCACCCTGCGCGCCTCCACCATCGCAGACCCCCTCTACGGGTATGCACCCAAAACCGCCACCGAAACCGACTACCAGAAGGACGGGGCCATAGTGGTCATGGCAGTAGACAACCTGCCCGCAGCCCTGCCCCGGGACGCGAGCGAAGGTTTTGGGACCGCCTTCGTCAACCACGTTATCCCCGCCTTTTTCAATGGTGACCAGGACGGGATCCTCCAACGGGCACGCATGACGCAACACGGGAAACTCACCCCCCGTTATGCGTATTTGCAAGACTATGTGGAGGGGAGGTAAGCGCCCCCGTCATTGCGGGGAGCGCCAGCGACCCACCCGTCATTGCGAGGAGCGCTAGCGACGAAGCAATCCCATGAACGGGACACCCACCCGTCATTGCGAGGAGCGCTAGCGACGAAGCAATCTCATGAACGGGACCCCCATCGGGCAGATTACTTCGTCATCCCGCTGTCGCGGGATTCCTCGTAATGACGGTCACGACCCACCCGTCATTGCGAGGAGCGTTAGCGACGAAGCAATCCCATGAACGGGACCCCCATCGGGCAGATTACTTCGTCATCCCGCTGTCGCGGGATTCCTCGTAATGACGGTCACGACCCACCCGTCATTGCGAGGAGCGCTAGCGACGAAGCAATCCCATGAACGGGACCCCCATCGGGCAGATTACTTCGTCATCCCGCAGGTGCGGGATTCCTCTTAATGATGGTGGCTATGGCACTTCCACTTCCCATTCCACCACAGGCTGTACCCTGGGGGCGGTAAAGGCCCCCAGCGCTTTTAACCGCAGCCGGATGGAACCCAAGGCTTCCAGGGTCTTGATTTGCAGGGTATAGCTGCCCATGGCCGGGATCCGGAAGACCGGCGAACTACTGTAGAAGGTATAGGGCATCTGGTTCTCGAACAAAAGGTCGCTGCTCGTTATATTTTCCAGGACTACTTTCAGGACCTGGGTTTTGGGGACATAGGTGGCCGACTTTACCTGGATGCTTGCCTGGAGCAGGGGGAGCAGGAATGCTTCGCGCCCTACCCACAAATCGTTGTAAATGGCCACGGTACGCCCGTCAAATAAAGCTTCCTTCAAAGCCTCCAGGCTCTTTTCCCGCGCAAAGACCAGCGTAATGGGCCGGTGGTTCCCCTTCTCCGTATAATCCCAGTCGATCAACCCATGGATGTCACTGGTGCCCATAATGGTGAGCCCGTGCTCCAGGGCCAGGGCCAGGGATTCTTCGGCATAGTCCACAGAATTGATCACCTCTATTCCATGCAACTCCCCATTGGCGATGCGTTCTTTCTGAAAATCGCTGAGGATAGGGGTCCCCTGCGGGCTTTGCGCATGCCAGGCCGGGTGGTTCCAGAAAACAAAGCCTCCCTGCTTTTTGGCTTCCTTGAAAGCGGTAATGGCGTCTTCCGCCAGGAGGGGGTTGGCGTCGGTGATAAAGACGGCATTGCTGTGCCCCACCGGGGCCGAACGCGTGATCTCCGATCCGTGGACGATGAGCAATTCATGGTCCCTGGCTTCTTCCAGGGCCAGTGCATACGAGCGGTTCCGGTCGGGATGGGGGATGTCGTCTTTGTGGGGTTGGTACTCCAGGTGCTCGGTCAGGGAAATGACATCCAGGTTTTCGCGCAGGGCCTCCATCACCCGGATACCGGGCCAGACATTCCCATCGGAAAATACCGTATGCTGGTGCAGGTCGGTTTTAAGGCTCCGATAGCCTTCGATGTCCGGGTAGCTCAGGGGCTGGGCAGACCTGTGCTCATGCTCCTGGGCGGAAAGTTGGTAAAAGTGGCAAAGGGCAAGGGCAAGGGCAAGGGCGAGGGTTTTCATAAGGTCGGATATTTCCTTTAAATTTATACGATTCTGGCGGATATAAGGAAATCTAAGGCTACCTAATTATTAAATAATGGGTATTCCCACCTGCCCGATGGCGGAAATTTTACCAAAAAAGTATCCTTTTCGTCCCAGAAAAGGGCACCACTGGACGATTTACGGGCATCCGTGAATAAAAATGTCGTATTTTAACCCCCTTAACCCATGTCCGGAGCCCTATGCAATTCAGGTGGAATTCTGCCAATCATATGGATGAGGAACTCTATAGATTCTGTGTGGAGCTCGAATTCCAGCTGCGGCCCATCATCACCCGCTTCCTGATCTCCCACCTGGAAAAGGAAACCAGCGGCGATTTTTCCAAATTTCATTTTGATGTGGACCTCAACGCGGGGATGATTTCCATTTCCGACAAAACACCCTCCCATTTAAGGAGCAAGATCGCGACAGCATTCGACCGGGAGATCAACGGGAACGTCATGCAGCGCTTTTTCGGCATGGACAACAACACGGCCTCTCCTTATTGAGGCAGTTCTTCCTCGATCCTGAAATTTAAGATAGGCGTATCGTTCATATACACGGTGAGGTATTCATACTGCCGGTTAAAGCGTTTGCGGAGCTTGATTTGCGAAGTGTAGCTGTTGCCCGCCCCTTTACGGAACCCCATCCTGCGGAATTCCCCCGAGCCGTTGATGGTATAGTGCATCAGGTGTTCACTGGGGAGGCGGTCAAAATAGAGGTAGTTCTCCTGGTCTTCCGAAAGGGTGAGGACTCCGCTGGTCCGCGGGGATAGGTGGACATCCTTTTCGCAATAATCAGGCAGGAAGATGGGGGCGGCATAAAACGTTGCCGCGTCCACGGGGGTATCCAGCAATTGCCATTCCGCTCTGTTTGGCAGGTGGTGCCGGATAAAATCAGCGGGGTCCGTGAAAAAATAATGGTCCAGGTAGTGGCGCACAAAATGTCCGCTTTTTGGATCTATGTTACCGGCCGCCCAGGTGGGGTCCATCAGCCGCCATTTCCCGGCTAGCTGCACGGCATTCCAGCTGTGGTTCCGGTAGCTGGGTTCCCCCTTGATGCGCTTGATCTCCGTTTTGGCCACCCCCGTGATGATTTTGGAAGGCAGCCCAAATTGTTCGATCAGGGCGTTCAGCATCAGGGAGTAATCAATGCAAACGCCTTTTTTTAACCGGAAAGCCTTGTCGACCTTGGTCTCCACCAGGTCCTTTATGGCTTCTTCCTTTTCCCTTTCGGAAGAATAGGCGATTTTTTCCCTCGCCGATTGCCCCGTGCCTCCGTGCCAGCCATAAGCCACGTTGTGCGCCAACCAGGCAAAGGCCGCCCGCACCCGCAGGCTGTCTGCCTGGAAGTCGTTTTGTATGCGTATCCCCAAATCGGCCAGCGATCGGAAATCCGGGTATTGCCACACCTTCTGTTCTACCTCTTCATAGGATTGGGCATATAAGAGGACCGGCAGCAGTAGTAAAATGGATAGCAATTTTTTATACATTCGTATCGATCGTCCCATAAAGATATGAATCCCGCCGCAGCCTACATAATGCGACAAGAAGAACCTTTCAGGAGCATCCTCATGCACCTGCAGGCATTTATTGAACGCCAGGTGCCGGAAGCGGAACTGAAATATAAATGGAAAGTGCCCTTTTTCTACCTAAAGGGCAAACCGTTTTGCTACCTGAACCAAAGCAAACATTACGTGGACCTGGGCTTCTGGAATGCCGCCCACCTGACGGTACACCCCGGGCAACTGGTAGCAGACGGGAGGAAGGTCATGCGCTCCCTGCGGTACACTGCCCTGGCAGATATAGACCACGATATTCTGGCTTCCGTGCTACAGAATGCCTGTGAAGTACACGGGAAAGGATTCTGGAAACAGGCCCGCGGATAACCGGGACTATTCAGATCCGGCATTTTTGGCGATGACGATCAGGGCGTTTTTCTGCAGGTCGATGACCGTATTGTAAAATGTTTTCAATTCCCGGTAATACGTGGCGGGGATATGCGGGCGTGAGAATACCAGGTTGAACATCAGGGTGATATTATTTCCGGCCTGGCTTACATCAAACTTCAGGGAGCCCAACTGCTCGGCCATGGTAATCTGCAAAGGCGATGGCATTTTCTCCACGGCATACCCCTCCGGTACCAGGAGGCTTATGGTATAGGAATATACCGAAGCATGGCCAAAATCTACAGGGTAGTGGCGCTCTGCCAGGGTAAAAGGGTTCTGTTCCAGAAAGGCCAGCAGGAAGGGGTTAAAGTACAGTTTGCCGCGATGCCACTGGGGTGAAATACGGAATTCAAACCGCTCAGAGATCCTATTTTCGTCATCGGGCGGGGAATTCAGCGAATAATTGGTAATGGCAAATTGGTTGCCCATCTCCTGTTCTTTGGCACTTAAATAGGCTTGGCCGGGCTGCTCTTTGAGCGTCTCACGTCGGGCAACGGCCCCGTAGCCCATGGTAATCTCATCCAACACCCCCTGGGAATCGGCCATGCCCGGGGCAAATGCCAGTTGCGCGCGCACCATACGCCGGAAGGGTTCAGCTGCGACAATATCCTCCCAGTAACTACCGTCCTTGAAATCCATGACGCGCCCATAGTAATTCAGGCAATGAAATGGCAACATCCCAAACGGGATGCTGCGGTCAGAGGCATCCAACAGGTATACCTTTCCATCGATGGTGGTACGTGCCAGGACATAGTTGAAGTCAGACATGACCGGGTGGGAGCGTTTTGGCAGCCCGTGGTCCCTGGTTGAGGAAAGCATCATCTGGGTAGGGATGCCGGCGGCATTCAGCAGGTTGATCAGCGATATGTTGATTTCGCCGATATTGCCCTTTCGCGCCTCAAAGGCTTCCTTGACCCTGGTATTATTGTAAATACCAAATTCCCCCGTCCAGGTATAATGGTCCCTGACAAATTTGTAGATACGCATGGCCCTGTACAAAGGATCGCCTTCCGTAAATAATGAATCTGGTACATGGCGTTCAAAATACCCTTTTTTGTTCAGTTGGACACCCAGGTCCCGGTTGTTCCTCAGCTCATCGTCTACAGCTTTCCAGCTTTTGGTGTACCGGTGGGTCACCCCGTCTAATCGGTGGTGTTCAGCCAGTTCAAAGTCGATTCGCGATATGTAATTGGACGATGCGAGCATGTACGCCTCTTTTTTAAAGGCCGGGACGTCTTTCATCACATACCTGAGGACCTCACAATCTGCCGCCCTGGGGGTGCCTTCTACCTTAAAGCATTCCCGGACCAGCCTGGCTTCGTTCACATCCAGCGGCAACGAGCCCGTGAGGTTCCGGTTGTAACTGTAATTACCGGGGATTTTGGCATTGAATTCACTGTACCTTTTAGGGAGGTGCGATTGAAAGCTCCATCCGTTGAATTTGAAGATATAGGGGGAAACGAGTTTGTATTCGTACTCAAGGATCGACCCCGGTTTCAGGTTGGGGAAGGTAAACGATATGGCCGAAACACGGTCGCTGAGGTCTTTGGTGAAAATGTCTTTGGGCAAAACAAAGGTTTTTGCATCGCCGTTGTGGGTCACCGCCCGGATGTTTTCTACTTTCTCTGTATTCCCTTCCGAATGGTAGTACGGGATAGCGACCGTCCCTTCATCCAACCCCTTGTCATCCAAAATCTTGATCCGGACATGGTATTTTTTTACGAGCAGGATATAGTCCTTGATCACCTCAAAATAATTGTCCCCCTTTTCATAGAGTACTACCGCGGGGGCCGTGGGGTCTTTGGCATAGGCAGACAGGTTTTTATCGGCCGGGGGGATGATGCCGAATTCTTCGGAAGTTTGTCCCAAACACGCGGAGGTAGCCAAAAGGCATAGCAATGCAAGGACAGGTAGGAAACGCATAGCAGGTTAGGTTTCCGGTAAATGTAATGAGAATGGTTGAAATTTTAAAATGCGTTTACCGTCTTCCTGATGGCCACCAGTTGGGCCAGCAAGTTTTCCAGCAAATCCAGGGGCAGCATATTGGCCCCGTCACTCCTGGCGATAGAAGGGTCAAAATGGGTTTCCATAAACAGGCCGTCTACCCCCACGGCTACACCTGCCCTAGCCATGGTGCCTATCAGGGCAGGCCGGCCGCCGGTAACCCCGGATGCCTGGTTGGGTTGCTGCAGGGAATGGGTCACGTCCAAAACCACCGGCGCATACTGCCGCATGGTGGGGATGCCCCTGAAATCGACAATCAGGTCCTGGTACCCGAACATGGTGCCACGGTCGGTGATCATGGCCTGTTCATTGCCCGAATCGGTGATTTTGGCCACCGCGTGCTGCATGCTTTCCGGGCTCATAAACTGCCCTTTCTTGAGGTTGACCACCTTCCCGGTTTTGGCCGCGGCCACCAGCAAGTCGGTCTGCCGTACCAGGAAAGCGGGTATCTGGAGCACGTCTACATACTCCGCGGCCATGGCGGCATCCGATATTTCATGGATATCTGTAATGGTGGGCACTTTGAAGGTCTCGGAGACCTTGCGCAGTATCTTCAGCGCTTTTTCATCGCCTATGCCTGTAAACGAATCCACACGGCTGCGGTTGGCCTTCTTGAAACTGCCCTTGAAAACATAAGGGATTTCCAGTTTGTCGGTGATGGCCACAATGCGTTCGGCAATACGCATCGCCATTTCCTCTCCTTCAATGGCACAGGGCCCGGAGAGCAGGAAAAAGTTATGGCTATCGGTGTGTTTTATCTGAGGGATCAACTCCAAATTCATACAGGGATGTTTTTGCGCAAAGATACCATATTTTTGAGGCCGATCATTTTTTAGGAAGTAGCTTAAAATCAGCAACATAAAAATAACACAACTTTATCATCCTATGAGAAAAATAGTGGTATCTTCGCACGCTCAAAATTACACCGATGTCAGTCACCAAAAATATCGCCATCATTGCCCACGTTGACCACGGAAAAACCACCCTGGTAGACAAGATCCTCCATTTTTGCCGCCTTTTCAGGGATAATGAAAAGACGGGCGACCTTATCCTGGACAACAACGACCTGGAGCGGGAAAGGGGGATTACCATTGTGTCCAAGAACGTCTCCGTGGCCTACAAGGATATCAAGATCAACATTATCGATACCCCCGGACACGCCGATTTCGGGGGGGAAGTTGAGCGCGTTTTGAACATGGCCGATGGGGTTTTGTTGCTCGTAGACGCCTTTGAAGGCCCTATGCCGCAAACCCGTTTTGTGTTGCAGAAGGCAATAGACCTGGGCCTCAAGCCCTGTGTCGTCATCAACAAGGTAGACAAGGAAAACTGTACGCCCGAGGAAGTGCACGAAAAAGTGTTTGACCTGATGTTTGAACTGGGGGCCGAAGAGTGGCAACTGGATTTCCCGGTGGTGTACGGTTCTGCCAAACACAACTGGATGAGTGAGGATTGGAAGACCCCCACAGATTCTATTGAACCCCTGCTGGAAATGGTCGTGGAACATATCCCCACCTTCAAGCCAACCCAGGGGACGACGCAGATGCTGATCACCTCGCTAGACTACTCTTCCTTTACCGGGCGGATCGCCATCGGGCGCCTGCAACGCGGCAGCCTGAAGGAAGGCCAGCAGGTTTCCCTCGTAAAAAGAGACGGCGCTGTATTGAAATCCAGGGTGAAGGAACTCTTTACCTTTGAAGGCCTGGGCCGCGTGAAGGTCAAGGAAGTGGCAACGGGCGATATCTGTGCGATTACCGGACTGGAAGGCTTTGACATTGGGGATACGATAGCCGACCTGGAAAATCCCGAAGGCCTTAAAACCATCGCGATAGACGAGCCTACCATGAGTATGCTCTTTACCATCAACGACAGCCCCTTCTTTGGGAAGGACGGAAAGTTTGTGACCTCCAGGCATATCAAGGAACGCCTGCAAAAGGAACTCGAGAAAAACCTGGCCCTCCGGGTGGAAGAAACTGACAGTGCAGACAAGTTCATGGTCTTCGGACGGGGCGTTTTGCACTTGTCGGTCCTGATTGAAACCATGCGGCGCGAAGGCTATGAACTACAGATAGGGCAGCCCCAGGTCATCATCAAAAAGATCGATGGCGTTTCCTGTGAGCCTGTAGAGGAGCTCACCATCGACCTCCCCGAGGAAGTTTCGGGCAAAGCCGTGGAAATGGTTTCCATGCGCAAGGGCGAGATGCTGGGTATGGAAGCCAGGGGCGACCGTATGATCATCCAGTTCCAGATCCCTTCCAGGGGGATCATTGGGCTCCGGAACCAGCTGTTGACCGCCACTGCCGGGGAAGCCATTATGGCCCACCGTTTCCTGGAATACCAACCCCTTAAAGGCGATATCCCCCAAAGGATCAATGGTTCCCTGGTGTCTATGGAGAACGGGAAGGCCATTCCGTATTCTATTGACAAGCTGCAGGAACGCGGGAAGTTCTTTGTCGATCCGGGTGAAGATATTTACGAAGGACAGGTGATTGGCGAAAATTCACGTGGGGACGATATGGTGGTGAATGTCACCAAGACCAAAAAACTTTCCAATGTGCGTTCTTCCGGGGCCGATGACAAGGCGCGGATTGTGCCCGCTATCAAGTTTTCGTTGGAGGAGGCCCTGGAATACATCCAAAAAGACGAGTACGTGGAGGTGACCCCAAAACACCTGCGCCTGCGTAAAATCTTTTTGAAGGAAGTAGACCGTAAACGCCAGAAGCCGGCCTAAAGGTTATTTGCGCGTTGATCCCCGGCGGATCATTGGCAGTGCATTTCGGTCCAGTCTTGCTTGAAACGCAGCCCTGCGGTGGCGGCGCCGATAATGCCCGCATGGTTCTGTAAGGCGGCAGGCACCACTGGGGTTTCAATTTTGATCTGTTTCCTGTATTCGTCAAAGTCCTTGGAAGCCCCACCCCCCAGGATGATCAGGTCGGGGGATACGATCAGTTCCACATATTCCAGAAACTTATTGAAGCGCTTGCCCCATTTCTTGTAGCTGAGGCCCTCGCGCTCCATGGCGGAACCGGCAGCCCATTCTTCGATCTTGTCGTACTTTTTGTAGGGGATCTGCCCCAACTCAAAATTTGGGAGCAGTTTCCCGTTCAGGAAGGCCCCACTCCCAAGGCCGGTGCCAATGGTAATAATGATGACAAAACCATTCTCCCCTTTCCCGGTACCGTAGTTCATTACGGCATAACCCGCGGCATCAGCGTCGTTGATGACGGTGAAATCGAGCCCGGTGGCCTTGCAAAACAACGCCTCCACATTCATTCCATCCCAGGACTTATGAAGGTTGCCATGCGATTTGCAGACCCCTTGCTTGATCACGGTAGGGAAGCCGCACCCCACAGGGCCCTTGTAGTTGAAATGCTCCACGATTTGGGCGACCACTTCGGCCATGGCATCGGGCTTGCGCGATTTTGGCGTGGGAATCCGGAATCGGTCTGTGACCATTTCCCCGGTTTCCATATTTACCAGGGCTCCTTTGATTCCCGAACCACCCACATCAATGCCAAGTACTTCCATCGTTATGTTTTAAGAGTTACGATTTATGAGCGTAAAAGTAACAAATTTCTTTTAGGCCCTGAGGGGGCTGGGTTACAAACGGCCTTTTTCCTTCAGGGCCTCCAGGATATCGCGGTTGGCTGCAGAAAGTTGGTGGCGCTCCTCATAGCCCAGCCAATATAGTTTGCCTGTGTGCGACCCCGGGCTTAAAGTGCCGGTAAAGGGCATGGTGTAGCAGTGCTGCCGCAGGAACGCGGCCGGGGCGGGTCCCCCAACCCGGCTCTCATAGGTGCCCAGGGGCGCCACCCCTGGCGGGGAGGCCACGATGCCCAACTGTGCCTGCAGGTACCCCGCCAGCTGGTCGGCATCCGACCGGCCCGGAACCCTGGGCCCGCCGGGCAGGACATAGCCGGCCTGCCCCTTTAGGCTGAGGAAAAGCACTTTTCCCTGCTGTATATGTACCCACGACAACCGTTCCAGAATGGCACGGCTCGGTTCTATGTAATAGTCGATGGAATTCAGGGAATGGTTGGGGTCTATCAGGTCCAGGAAGGCGTCTATGAACAGCCCGAAACCGTTGAGGGTCCCCAATTGCCGGTTCCTCCCCAGGGCACTGGATATGGTTTCATCCCGGTTGCCAAAGAAATAGCCACCTTTATTAATCCATAGCAGGTTCAGCAAGTGTTGCATCAAAACGTTCCCAAGCTGGTCTATGGAAATCGCGATCTTCAGCAGGTATTCGCCCAATCCCCGGACCCCCCGGCTAAAAAACGCGTGGAAAAGGCCGTATATAAACCCCAGTGGCCCGGTCACGGCCAACAATACCAAAGAGATGAGGAACAACAGCAGCCCGATAAAAGGGGAAGCTTTTCGGTCTGGTTCGCGTTGCTGTTTCTTAATGATCATAATGCCCTTTGTTTGTGTGGCAAACCTCCATTCGCCCACCCTTAAAATACAACGAATCGCGATGATTTCCTTTATAGCCCGTGGGCTCCCCAAATGGCAGCTGCGTCCCGCGCACCTAACGGGGTACCTTGGCATTGGCCCCCAGGTAGTACGTAGCCAGGAAAAAGAGGGAGAGGGCCAATAGTATGGCCGCCAGGACATAAAAAAGGCCTGCCTGGGAAAATACCTGCAAAAAGGGCAGCAACAAGAGGGGCGACAAAAATTGCCCCATGAACCAGAACGTGGTCAGGCGCCCGATCTCGCGTCCCCTGACCTCGGGCGGGGCGAGCTGCATTACCCAGATATTGGCGTTGGGGATCATCACGCCCATGCCAAGCCCGGCCAGGAGCATGCCCAGCATCACCGTGCCGTAGGAGTTGCCCATGGCAATGGCCAAAAAGGCCAGGGCCATAAGCAGGTACCCCAGGGCGAAGATCTGCCGGAAGCTGAAGCGGTCCTTGATGCGGGAATACGAAATGGAGGAGATGGCCGAAAAAAAGGTGGTGGCGGCCACGGCAATCCCAATCAGGGAGTTTTTTTCCACCCCGATAGATTTCAAATAGAAGGGGATTTGGACCGGGATGATAAAAAACAGGATCCACATCAGCATTACATTGAAGAACACCAGCCAGATCAAAGGGGGCGACTTAACGGCGCTACGGCTGTCTTTACGGTCGGGCGTACGTCCCGGTTCCCTCAGGAAGCGATAGCTTACGGGGAGGATAAGGAGCGAAAACAGGTACAGGAGGAAGGGGACCCGCCAATTGATGTCTGCCAGGATCCCGCCCAGGGTGATAAAGATGATCCCGCCCAGGGACATCACCGCGATCTGCAGGCCGGCAAATTGCTGCCGGGACTTTCCTTCGTAGTAATCGGCCACCAGGGTGGTGACGATGGTCATGCTGATCCCCACACAAACCCCCAGCAGGGCCCTGCCTGCCAGGATGAGGTAGATATTGTCCAGCCAATAGCCGGAGCTGCCCCCCACTGCGTAGAGCAACAGGGCGACCCCCAGGAGTTTCAGGCGCCCGAACCGGTCTATGACCAGGCCTGCTGCCACGGCAGAGAGCGCGATGAACAGGCCCGGGAATGCAAGGGTGAGTTTGACCAGGGCGGGGCCGTTGGGGGTATCGGCAAAAGCCTGGGTCATATCGGGCAGGGAGGCAGAAATGGTGATCATGGACATGATCGTAAGGCTGCTGACCAGCAACAGGGCGGTTTTCACCTGCCAGCTATCTGTATTCATAGGGCTCGTTGTTTATAAAATACCCCCGGTTGCCTGGAGCCTCCGGGGGCATTTGTGGGGTTGGCGGGTAGTCCTAGACCATTTCTCCCTTCATCAATTTTGGGAGCATTTTTTTGAAATTTTCCTTTTTGTTGAGGTGGGGCAGGGGTTCTGCGGGTTCGGGTACCCCCAGGAACTTGCATAGGGGGGGCCAGCCGTCCCGTACGTCATATACCAGCAATTTCTCCTTGGGCACGTGTTTTTTGACCCCGGCAATATGGTCTTCCCAGAACTTCTTCGCAAACGCCTTGTCTTCAAATTTGCCCTGTAGCCTTTCGGCAAAGAAAACCTTCTTGAACCATTTGATGACCTTTACCACCTTGCGCGCCCTGGCACTGAACAGCAGTTTTGTGAGCATCTTGATCTTCTGGCCAGGGGTCTGCGGCCCGGCCCTGAAAACGGTGTTGTCCACACTTTTGTACCAACTTTCGAAATCCCTGACCGTAAGGATGACCTTGGCATCCGGATACCGTTTCATGTGTTCCTTGTACCAGGGGTACCCGGGAAAATCCACCGTGCCGTCATAGCCTTGGTAGAGGGCGTCCCAGTCTGTATCGCCAGTGTCGTCCAGCGTCTTCCAATAGTGGAGTTTGTCTGGGTTTACAAGCAATTCCTTCATATGGTACACATGCTTTAGGCCCAGCATTTCCAGGCTTTGTTTTAAGGTGTTGGTACCGGTCCGCGGCAATCCGGCTCCGATGATCTTTAGTGACATAATTTCTAATTTATGGTTGGTTAATAGTACGTATTATTATTGTATGCTGTCCTGGGGCGCAGGCGGGGGCGTAAAGACAAAAGGTTCGGGTTGTGGCACCACCGGTGAAAGTTCCTTTCCGGCCAGGCCCGGATAATCCGGAGCGTACAGGGTACTCCTGAATAGCGCATAGAGGAACGGTCCCACAGGTTGCGCCGGGGAACCGTCGGGTAAGGTATACCCAAACTTATAGGGGTTCCAGTATTCCCAAACGATCTCCTTTTCAGGGTTGATCTCAAAAATACGGCCGTGCATGCCCTGGGTGATGAGGGTATTGCCATTTTTTAGGCGCTGCGCCCCGGAGATAAAGGCCGAATAAAAGGAATATTTGTCAGGGGCCATATAGGTCCAGTCGGGTTCCGGGGGTCCGAAGGCCCCGTTTTCGGGAAGGATATAGTGGCCTTCCGCGTCGGTGGGGATGGCCCATTCATGGACAGCGCTGTAGTTGCCCACATCGGCAATGCTCACATTGATATCGGCCGATGTGGCACTTCCCAGGGCCGGCCACATGGAGGGAAGTTTGCTCTCAGGGTTGTGGATGTCGTTGTTGTAGACCATCAGGCGCCCTTCACCCGGGTATCCTTTGGGGATCCATTTGACATCGTGCTGTCCGTACAATTTCTCTTCTTCCTGGGTGCCATGCCCATAGTTTTGGGGGTTGCCCCAGCGATACAACAGTTCTCCCCCATGGCCCCAGCGCCCACCGGTACTGCCTTTGGCTTCTTCGGTAGTCGTGCTGTGGTCGATGACGTACACCTCCCCGAAACCCGGGACACTGATCACGATCTGGTCCAGACCGGCATTGTAGCTGATGGCGTTGGTATGGGTGAGGTCTGAGCCCTGGTTGTCTACCGAGGCGTTCGAGGTCATAAAGCCCATTTTCTTCATCTGGGCGATCTGTTCTTCGGTCATGGGAGGGCCACCCGCTTCGGCACTGGGGGTGTTGATATGGATTTTCCTGGGGTGCTCGGCCACGACCCCGAAGTTTTTCCTGGAGGGATCCAGTTCCTGTACCAGGTGGTCCTTCATGTGCCATTCCCACACGATTTCGCCTCCCTCGGGTTTGATCGGTTTAATTTCTACGATCTTGTCCAGCCAGATACCGGCCTTGGGAATCCGCTCGGGGTCCATCCCGGCCTCCAGGGCCTCTTTGGCAGGCAGTACTTCGTAAGAAATACCCAGGATATGCCCATTCGGCATGATTTCAATGTCGTGGTGCAAAAGCTCCTTTTCATTGGCGTATTCAAAATCCCATACCTTGTTGCCTTCCCAGTCGTACTCCCGTATGCGCCCGGCCTGTCCGCCGGCGGCAAAAACGGGAAAATCCTCGTCCCGCTCCAGGCGAATGAGGTGGCCGTTGGGCTGGAGGTAAGAGTTCATAGAGTTCAGGTCGGATTCCCAAACATGGACCAGGACCCCTTCCTTATCCAACAGGTAGGTATAGGTGCTGGTGGGGGGTTCGTACAAGATGTAACCGGGCGTGTCCTGGTCGGTATCGATGATGAGCCCTCTTTCGGCCGAAACCCCGCTCATGCTCCGGGTGTCACTGGGTAGCCATTCGCGTACGACCACCGCTTCGGCAATGGCTTCTTCTTTGGGTTCGGTCTTGCAAGAGAGGAATGCGCATAGGAGGAGCGCTGGCATTAGATACTTTGTTCGTTTCATGGGTGTTGTTGTTGGTTGGTTGCTAAATTGTTGCTTGTGGCCTGGCTTTACTTTCATAGGTTTCCCGGGGGCTTGGGGGGCAGTTTCGGCCCGGTCTTATCCACTTTGTTTTCAGTACTTTGAAGATATGAAAAAAAAGTAGAACCCACCCAAACCTCTTCGTTCTTTTCACGGGGTGGGAGACCATGGGCTGGAAACACCCTGTCGGAACTGCAGCCCGGGCTAGTCTGCTTGTGCCTTCGCCACGGGTGGTTTTGGCGGCATTTTAAAAATAAACGGTTCGGGCTGCGGAACTATGGGTTCCAGTTTTTTGTTTGCAAAGGCGGGAAAATCAACGGGGTAGGGGGTGCTCCTGAATTGGGTGTAAACCATCTTCCCCGGGTGTGCCGCAGTGCCGTCGGGCAGTACATAGTTGAAATTATAGGGGTTCCAGTATTCCCAGACAATTTCGTGCTCAGGGGTCACTTCAAAAAACCGTCCCTGTGCGCCGGAAGTAATGAGGGTATGCCCGTTGGTTAAACGGTGGGCCCCGGAAATAAAAGCCGAATAAAAAGAATATTTGTCGGGGGCGGTATAACCCCAGACCACCGCTTCAGGTCCAAAAGGCGCATTTTCCGGCAGCTGGTAAGACCCATCCGCGTTTTGAGGGGGGGCAAACTCCAATACCGCGCTGTAGTTGGCTATGTCGGTCAGCGGCAATTCCGGGTCAGGCGACCCCGCGGCCATGATGGCTGCAAACATGGAGGGGAATTTGTTGCCGGGCATGCGGATATCATTGTTAAACACCATGAGGTGCCCGGCGCCCGGGCTGCCTTCGCGAATCCACTTGACATCGTGTTGTTCGTAAAGCACCCTGTCTTCCGGACCGCCCCGGCCATAATTTGCGGGGTTGCCCCAGCGATAGAGCACATCGCCCCCATGACCCCACTTACCTCCGGTACTCCCTTTGGCCTCTTCCACGCTGCTGCCGTGGTCAATGATGTAAATCTCTCCAAACCGCTTGATACTGAAAACGATTTGGTCCAGGCTGGGGTGGTAGGAAATAGCATTGCTATGGGTGATATCCGAAGCCTGGTTGTCTGCGGTGGCGTTGGCGGTGAGCATTCCCATTTTTACGACCTGCTCCACTTGTTCTGCCGTCATGGGCTGCGTTTCGGGTTCCCCATGGATGTTGATGTTGATTTTCCCGGGATGGTCTTTAATCACCCCGTAGTTGTCCCTGGAGGGGTCAAAATCCTGAACCAGGTGGTCCCATAAATGCCATTCCCAGACAATTTCACCGCCCATGGGTTTAACAGGCCTGATTTCGATAATCTTGTCGGGCCACACGCCGGATTTCGCCACAAATGCGGGGTTCATCCCGGCCTGTATGGCTTCTTCCGGATTTTTTACCTCGTAGGAAATCGCCAGGATATTCCCGTTGGGCATCACTTCGATGTCATGGTGGATCAGCTCTTTGTCGCTCGCATATTCAAAGTCCCATAGGAGGTTGCCATCCCAGTCGTACTCGCGGATCCGCCCCGCGATGCCGCCCGCGGCAAAAGTGGGGAAATCAGTGTCGCGTTCGAGGCGTACCAAATGCCCGTTCTCCAGTAAATAGGCGGATAATATCGTATGGAGTTCCCCCTTCCATCGGTGTACAATCCTGCCTTGCTTATCCATAAGGTAGGTAAGCGTGCTGTTGGAGGGGTTAAAGAGCACATATCCGGGGTCGGCTTTTTTGGTGTGCAACAGCAGGCCCCTTTGGGCCCGGTTTCCAAAAATACTGCGGGTATCTGTGGGCTTCCATTCGCGGATGGCGATGGTTTCTGCAGGCGGGGGGCTGGCCGGATCCGATTTGCAGGAATTGAGTCCAAGGCATAAGACTGCCACTGGTAAAATAAAACGGGTTTTCATACTAGCGGGTGTGGGTTAGGCGTTATTGTAATGCGTGGATGACAGCTCTGTGGCCGGAAAATGGAAGAGGGGGGGTTCCTGCGTTTAAAGACAAGTCTAACCTATTAAAAATAAGGAAGCTAACAAAGGGAAATAATGTGTATTTTAAAGCTGTTCAAAAATAATTATTAACATTTCAGGGAAGGGCTATGTACCCTGGGCCCCCGGATTTCGGGTAGCTGTGGAAAATGGAGATGGGTACAAAATTTAACACTTGTAGAATGCCGCCTTACCTTACTTTTGGGCATCCTTTAACATGGCCTCCAAGACTATGACATTGAAAGCGTATTTGTGTTGTCTGCTGCTGCTATTTTCGGGGATGTTCCTCTCCGCCCAGGCTGAATTGCCTATTAAGAAGAAAGGGGTCGCGACACAATCCCTGAACGCCCTGGCAGATAACGCCCTACAGGCGCAACTGGAACGAGAACTCTCCTCCCGTCCTGAATGGCGGGCCCTGATTGCCAGCAAAAAAATGGCCGTGGGCCTTGTAGACTTAAGGGACCCGGGCAATGAACGTTTTGCCAGTATCAATGGCAACCATATGATGTACGCCGCGAGCCTCCCCAAGATCGCCGTTTTGCTTACGGCCATGGAGGCGGTGGAACAGGGCAAGATAAAGGAAACCCCGGCCCTGAAAAAAGACATGCGGTTGATGATCAGCAAATCGGACAATGCCGCCTCTACAAGGCTTATCGATAAAGTAGGCTTTGAGCGGATTGAAGCAGTGATGACCGACCCCAAATACGCTTTTTATGACGAGGCCAACGGGGGCGGGCTCTGGGTGGGCAAACGCTATGGTAAAGGGGGAAGGACCTACCGGGAGCCTATAAAGAACCTGAGCCATGCCGCCACCGCCTCCCAGGTGTGCCGGTTTTACTATTTGCTGGCCCATGGCCAGCTCGTAAATGAAGCGCGGTCGCGCCAAATGCTGAGGATCATGGAAAACCCCGAATTGCACCACAAGTTTGTCAATACCCTCAACCTCATTGCCCCAAATGCCAGGCTCTTCCGTAAGTCGGGCTCCTGGAGGACCTACCATTCAGATTCTATATTGGTATGGGGAAGCGACAGCAACCGCCGTTATATCCTGGTGGCCCTGATCGATGACCCTAATGGGGAACAAATCATTCGTAACCTTGTAAAGCCGGTTGAGAAAGTATTGAAAAACAGCCTACCTTTGGCTATGAAATAGGCCAATTACCTTCGGAGGTATGCTGAGGAAAATCATCCGGAAAACATTTGATGTGAGGGAGGGCGAGTTTAAGATCTCTTTCCTGATGCAGGCCTATGTATTCCTCATTATCGCGGTACTGCTCATCATCAAGCCCACCGTCAATGCCATATTTCTTTCGGAACTGGGCGTGGAGCAATTGCCGATGGCCTTTTTGCTGGTAGCCGTCACAGCCATTGTCAGTTCGGCCTTTTACACCCGGGCCCTGGCGCGTTTTGCACTGAATAAGATCATAGAAGCCACTTTGCTGTCTTCCATGGCCGTGCTGGTGCTGATGGGCCTTTTCTTAAAACTGGGGCTGCTCAGTGGATGGATGCTCTATTTCTTTTACGTCTGGGTGGCGATCTACGCCTTGCTGGCTGCCTCCCAGTTCTGGGTCCTCGCCAACCTGGTCTTCAATATTCGGGAAGCCAAGCGCCTTTTCGGCTTTATCGGTTCCGGGGCCATACTGGGAGGCATTTTCGGGGGCTACCTTACCTCTGTGCTTACCCCGGTAATCGGTACGGAGTATACCCTCCTATTGGCTGCGCTGCTGCTGATTCCCTGTTTTGCCTTGTTGAAGAAAATCTGGAAACTGCGCGTAAAAAACCTCAATACCTTCAAGCAAAAAAAACGGCTGACCGCCCCCGGGGAACTGCCCTATAAACTAATCCTCCAATCAAGGCACCTGAGTCTGATCGCCGCGATCGTAGCCGTGAGCGTGCTGGTGGCCAAACTGGTAGACTACCTGTTCAGTGATTTTGCCGCAGCGGCCATTCCCGACCCTGAGGAGCTAACGGCCTTCTTTGGTTTCTGGTTTTCGACTTTCAATTTACTGTCACTGGCTATCCAGCTGTTCCTCACCCGTAGGATTGTCGGGATCTGGGGGGTGGGCTTTTCCCTGATGCTGCTGCCCCTTGGCGTACTGGCCGGGTCCCTCCTTTTCCTGGTCCTGCCCGAACTTTCGGCCATCCTGGTGGCCAAGGCCATGGACGGGATCCTGAAACAATCGGTCCATAAAAGCGCGAACGAGCTCCTGGCCCTGCCCTTGCCCTTTGAGCTGAAAAACAAGACCAAGTCCTTTATCGATGTGGTGGTAGACAGCATAGCCACAGGGTTGGCAGGCTTTCTGTTGATCTTTGTGGTCAAAGGGCTCGACCTGCCGACGTTTTACATCGGCCTGCTCATCGTGGCCCTGGTAGGCCTGTGGCTGTATTTTGTATTCGAGGTCCGCAAGGAATACTTCCTTACCTACCGGCAGAACCTGGAGGCGCTAACCACAACGGGCGCCAGGGAAAGGAAGCGCAAGCTGACCGACAAACCTTCGGTGGTAGAAGGAATGCGGACGGTTTTTAAGGGGGGGACCGAAGAACAGATCCTGTTTATGCTGGGAAAACTCATGGAGATCAATGACAAGCGCTTCGCCCAGGACGTGGAAGCCCTGTTGTACCATCCTTCGCTCAAAGTGCAGACCGCGGCCATCCAAAACCTTTATTTTCTCAATAGTGACACCATGCCTTCGGGCCTGGCATCTCTATTGGAAGAAGGAGATGAATCCCTTACCCTGGCTACCTTGCAATACATCCTCTTGCACGCCCAGAAAAACAGTATCCTGGTGTACGACACCTTCCTGGAACACCCCAACCCACAGATTGCGGAATTGGCCCTCTATTGCCTATCCCTGGAGGCCCGGGACAACTATTCGCTGAAAATGCGCTACGGCCTGGAGGAACGGATCAGGGAGAAAATCAACACCCCTGGCAGCCTGCAGGATACAGGTACCCTAAAACGCATGCTCCGGGTAATAGGGGCTGCGAATATACCGGAGTTCTATCCTTTTATCCGCCGGTATTTCAATAATGCGGATACAGAGGTGGTAGCGGCTGCCATTGCTGCGGCCGGCCAAAGCGTTTTCCCGGGGTTTATCGAAGAACTGGTGAATTTCCTTCCCGGGAAAACTACCCGGCCCCTGGCCATGGAAGCCCTTGAAAATTACGGAAGCAGGATCTTGCCCACCCTTTCCGGGCTGGTCGCCCAACAAAGTGTGCCGGTGCATAGTTGCAGGTTTATCCCCCACCTCGTAAAGCGTTTTCAGTCGCAGGAAGCCATACGCGCCCTTATGGGTATGTTGGGGGATACGGACCTCAGTATCCGCCTCGAGGTAATCCGTGCCCTAAGCGACCTGCGGCGGGCGAAACCCCACCTGAAGTTTAATCGAGACCGGGTACTGTCTGTTATTTTGGAAGAATGCAAGTTGTACCACCAGACCCTTTCGGCCATGCATACCCAGATCATCATCTCCTACCGAAACCGCAAACGGTCCAGGAAGGAGATCAGCGACCGGGAAAGGGATGCCAGGGGCAGCCTCCTGGAACTTTTGGAAAGGCGGCTGGACTCAGGACTCGAGAGGATTTTTAAGTTACTGGGGTTGCAATATCCCCAAAGGGATGTGGAAATTGCCTATGAAGGCCTTTTGAGCGAAAAACACGATGCCAGGGCCAATGCCATTGATTTTTTGGACAACCTGCTGACCGGGGACCTCAAGAGGCGATTGCTGCCTATTATTGAAGAAAGCGTGCTGGATGTCTATTCTGAAGAAGTACAGCAAAAAATCATGCACCGTATCCCCGGGGAAAAGGAATGCTTTGAACTGCTGCTCCGGGGAAACGATTTTAAGGTGAAAATGGCCGTGCTTTACCTGATTGGGCAACAGGCCGATACGGCCTACCTGCCCTTGCTGGAAACCTACGCCTCCAGCGATAACCACAAACTGCGCACATTTGCCCTGGAGGCCCTGGAGGCCCTGAAGGCCGAGGGTTAGTTTTGCCGGATGAGCTGGTCGATCCTCCCGGCCAGGTACATGTGGTCGCTGGCCGAATTCTTCCCGAGCACATTCGTCATAAGGACCACGATGTATTTACAGTTATCGGGATGTTCAACAATCGCCACGGAGTTCATGTAGTTAATCACATTGCCCATATACTTGCCGCAGGAGGGATCCTTGACACGGTCGCACTTGTAAAGGCTGCCAGACTTAAAGTATACCGCGGCCTCCCGGAGGGCCGGGGCCTGGGCATAACGTATGCGCCGGTCTGTCATGTACAACAGGCGTTTCATCTCCAGGGAACTGGCTTCATCGATGATGTTGCCCTGCTCCAGCTGGATGAGGTATTTCATGAGCCCCTGGGGGGTGCCAATACTTCCGCCCTTGTCTCCCACATAGGTGTTGGCACCCCGGGTGAAAAAGCTTCCCAGCCGCCATTCGTCCCCGGAGATGCCTAACTCCCGCAAAGGCTGGTTGACCACTTCGTTGCCCAGGTCGGTCAGTACTTTGCGTTCTGTTTCATTGAAATAGGCGTCCGCCTGCTCCTGTGTCAGGCCCGGGTACCGGTCTCCAAAGGCCGCCATTAACAATACTTCCCTCCACACGATGCTAGCCGCCCCGTTATTGCTTACCGACAACATGTGGTCTGTCCATTCATACAGCGTAAAGACATCCGCCGCGATGACCTGCCGTTTTACCAGGCTGTTCTTTTCAAGGTCGTATATGGGAATGGTGTGCTCATCCGTCAGTCCCCAGACCCCGGCGCGAACCGATTTGTCCCGGAGCAGTGCGGTGCGCTTCTCCCAGGAATCCGGGTAGAGGCGCGCCAACTGGTAAAACAGGGCATTCAGCACCGCGATTTTGCCCACACTGCCAGGTTGGTAACCGGCCAGTTGGTTGCGTTGTGCGTAGCGCGGATTTGCAGGGTCCGAAATATCGAGCAATGCCAGAGAATAACTCTTGTCCAGCCCCCGGAAAAGCGTGTTCACCCGGGCCTGGAAATCCGGGTCGGGTTGGAGGAAGCCGCCGAGGCTGTCGCCGGCCCTTGTGCGGAGTTGCAAGGCAATCTCCCCATAGGTCTTTAAAGCGCCAGGGGGGAGCGGGGGGTTTGTGGCCTTGATAGCACCTTGTTGTATGCGTTCAAGGCGTTTTAACCGCCTGATGCCCGTTTGGTCATACCCGTCAATGGGGTAGAGGGCCAGGATAAGGAGCATAGCTATTACGGGGATAAAAAGTACTGCCTTCATTCGATAGGGGTTGAGCTTGGTATTTTTCGGTTGCTGTCTATGTTCGGGCTGATGGCTTCCAGGTAGCCCGAACTCATGGCTTTTTTGTTCTCTACAAAGGGGCGGATCTGGAAGAGCCAGAGGGTGTCTTTCCGGAACCCGAGTTCCACGTCATAAGCCCCCTGGTATCCGTCGCGGGTACTTTCGGGGATGCGGGTGCGGATGTGGTGCGCCATTTCCCGTACCTGCTCCAGGTTCGACGGGCTGAGAACGGGTTGGTTGAAATTCGCAACCATCCGCTGCGTGCCCCCGCTTTCGGGGAGGCGGTTAAAGTGGGGCTCCCTGGCCGGCGCCAACAGGCGGTAGCCGTATAGGTTCCCCACCAGGTAGGTTTCTGCAGCCTGCCCGTCTACGGCCCCGCCGGCCCCACGGCTAAAGGCCAGGGTAAGGTCTTCCTGGCCTCCGGCGTTGATGCCCTTGGTAATTAGGACACCCGAACAGTCTACATCCACGCTGGGGATGACCAGGATGGAAGGGAAAACGTTTTCGGGGTTCAGCAAATAGCGTTGCCGCCATTTGAAGCTGCGCTCGGTATAAGGGGAGGCCCATACATCCTTGATGCCCTGCAGGATCTTTTCGCGGTCCACGACGTTGAAAAGGGTGAGGTTGAGCCCGGCCCCGGTAAAATCCTTGAGGTCCTCCATATTGGTATCGCTCCTTAAAAACACCGGTACCTCACCCAGGGGTTTACCCAGTACGCTGCTGAACGAATCGTTTAGGGACATGATAAATGCCGGTTTAAGCGCCATGTTTTTAATGGCTTCCCTCAGGATTTCCAATTGCCTGAGCTGGTAGTTTTCCACCTCGGGCTCCGGGCTGTCACCGGCACGGAGTTTTGCTGCCTGTTGAAACATGGCGTTCAGGAAATCCCAGTAAGAACCCTTTTGCCCGGGCATGGGGAGGTCCATATGTTCGCGGAAAATCCCAAAGGGGATGACCAGGCCTTCTACGACATGTTCGGGGAAAAGTTTTTTGAGTTCCCCCAGGTTGGCCGCTTTGGGGCCACAGAGGATGCCCGAATCCGTAACCCCGACATCGCGCATGTTCAGGATATTTTTCTGGTCGAGGCGGATTTTATCCACGGGAACGGCAATGCATTCTTCACTCCTTGCCTTTTGTTCGAACAAAGCTTTTTCTTCCGCGGTCATTTCCGAGGCGGGCTTCAGGATCACACTGCCACGGTTAGACACGGCGTAGAATACCCGCTGTCCGTCATAGGGTTTCAGGCTCTGAAGGTTTTCATCCGAGAGGGCGGCGTTGGGGATGCCCAGGTTTCTCGCCAGTAATTGGACATGCGAAACCAGGTTGCCTTCGGCCACGGTGGCAATCCCGGCCACCGGTTTCAGGTCCGAAGGGGATCGCTCAAAAAGGTAGATCTTGTCAGATACTACTTCGATGTCCTCCGAACTGCCGCCAACCACTACCAGTTCGCCCATGGCATAGCCCGGGTTCAGCCCCCTTATACTGCTCTGGTTGGGGATTTGCATCACCTGGTTGGTCAGGTTGGAGACCCGGGCCATATACGTTCCAAGGCGGCCCACAGCCTGGCCCAGCGGCAACGCGACAGACCCCCGTACCTGGTCGTCTATAAACCCATAGGCCAGGGGTTCAAAACTTCCATAGGTATTCACGGTTTCCTGGTAATGGGCTTTGATCATGGCAGCGCTCCATTCAACCGCTGCCCTGGCCGATTCCAGGAATTGGTGGAGTTCGGCCAGGGAAAACTCCTCATGCCGGTATTGCCCCAGATGTCCCAGTAATTCCTGCCATTCCCAGAGTTCCAGATACCCGGCACCCACGGCAGCCATGCCCAGGTGGCAAATCTTGTCGAGCCCTTCTTCCAGGCTGTTGGCTTCCCAAAGGGGCGCGTTTTTAAATACCACTTCCTCCAGTTGCAGTGAAAGTTCCAGCAATTGGAGACGGGCCTTTGGACGGGTTTCTTCCAGGAGGCCTTTCCGGAGGTCGAACAGCATTTCGGCACTCAACCGGATTTGGTGCGCGGGGCTGTCTTCCAAAGCCATCGCCTGGACAAAGGAAGCAATGGGGGTGGCCATGGGCCCTTCTTTCAACAGGGGCATGCCTGCAATAAAACGCTTGAGGTCTACCGGTTTGTAAAATTCCCGCAAGGTGGTAAGCAGCCTGTCCATTTCTTTTTGCATTTCCGGTGGCATACTGCCCCGGTGTTTTTGCCGGAAAGCCTGTACCCTCCCGAGGTCGGAGGCTTCGGGCTGGCTGTGGATCTTCACCCGCAGGTCCATAAAAGGCAGGTAGGTATCGGAGATGACCTTGCTCTGGCTGCGTATTCGTTGGGCCAGGTTGTCGTCTCCTTTATGTGGGATATCCTTCATCGACTGACGGATGAGGAAGTAATCGGTCTCCGGCAGTGAGTTGTCGCCCAGCAAGCCCTCATAAAAGGCCAGGCCCCAGGCCGCCTCATCTTCGCTCTGTACGGCCCCCCGGTAGTACTGGGCCTTTCTCAGGATCCACCCGTCGTCTACACCTTCCAGGTATTTGCCCAACTGGTATTGTTTAAGGCGCGAGTGGTTATGGCCCTCGTCCCAGAATTCCTCCGGGTCGGTCGCCGCGAGGATCTGCCCAAAAAACAGGTGGTGGTCTTTTCCCAGGGCCACTACCTCATCTTTGTAACGCGCGTGTTGCACCCCGGGGCCAATGGCATCGGGGCAGGGGTCTTTGGGCGCCCTCAGGCTCCCATCCGTACAAAACCAGCGCAGGTCCTTGTAAGGCCCCCGGATGTCGTTTTTAAACGCCTGTACCTTTGCCTTGAGTTTCAAAGGGTCGTGTCCCTGGCCTTTGGCGGCTTGTACCAGCAACAGGGTGGAAAGAAAGAGAATAACTGGTTTCATGGTGTTTGATGCATTCGGTGCCGGGATGATCGGGGGTCCGGCGGTATCACAAAGGTACTAAGGAATTTATGGAACTTGACAGGGATTTTATATGCTGACAGGCCAACGGATTTGATAGTGCCTATTCCTGGTGGCGTTCGGCAACAAATGAGGCCACCTGCCGGAGGTCCGAAAACCAGTAATGCGACGAGATCCCTTCAAAGAAGAGCGAAGCCGGAGCTTCTTTGGTCATGCGCAATTGCCAGAGGATATGGCCGGCATCCTGGAACGGGCCACCCCGCAACGGGCCTTCATAAAACCTGGTGATCCTGGTATTCACCGGCATGCCCTGTACCAGCAAGCGTATGAGTTCGGCCTCGGGCTGCGCTGTAAATACTTCGAGGTCCCTGGAGTGCCCGGCGGTGACCCGAACCTGGAACTGCAGGGCCTCCGGCCTGGGGAACCCTTTTTGGAAGGCCTGGTAGAGGAGTTGGTGGGCATTGAACAATGGTTCGTGCAGCGATAGGTCCGAATATTCTTCCCATAGTTTTTCTTCTGGCATTTCATGCGCGAGGTTCTGTATCTGCCCGGGCTTCAGTGCCCCTTTAAATAAGTAGCCCAGCACAATGCCCGCGGCATCTTCGGGACGGTGGTCAGTCAGGGCCATTTGGCAGTACTCCTGGAGTTCCTCCTCCCGGAGGCTGTCAGCCTCTTCATACTCCATGAGTTTCAGCAACTCGCGGTACTGTTTGGCCTCCCATGCGCCGGGCAGGGTAGACAGGGAGGTGACTTTTAGGGAGGCTAGGGTATATCGGATCGTCATCAAAGGTTTTTATAAAGGTTGAAGGTACTTTTGCCGAACAATGTAGCAAGCACCCCAAAAGGATTGGTACATGACCGGAGGCATTGCAGATTGTTGGGATTCCCATTAAATTTATAACTAATTTTTACTAACATTGCTGCTGGAAAAGGATATCGCACCAATCTTTTACGCAGGTGTCTTTAAATTATTGACAATGAGCATTTTACAAGCATTTGAGCACGGGCAACAACATAGCAATATCGCCCATTTTGCGGCCATGGCCCGCCTGGCGGCGGTAGATGGCAAGATTAATGAGAAGGAGCGCCATCTGCTGCATAAAATGGCCGAGAAACTGGATATCGGGGAGGAAAACCGTGTGAAAGTACTGAAGGATCCTTCCAAATACCCGATTGAACCCATGAATTCGAGGCAGGAGCGGCTGGAACGCCTGCACGATCTCTTCCGCATAATTTTCGCTGACAACCAGATTGATCCCGATGAAGTGGCCCTGATCAGGAAATACGCCGTTGGCCTTGGCTGCAATGCCAGGAAGGCCGACCAGGTAATTCGGGATTCCATCGATATATTCGGGGGGAATATTTCCCTGGACGACTATATGCTTTTAATGAACAGGGATTAAAATCCTTCCGGTTCAAACCGCCTTTTGGATTACTTCAAACACCTTGTTCCCATCGCACTTGAGGGTTTTTGAGGGAAATTTCAGGATCAGGGCATAGTCGTGCGTGGCCATGAGGATGGTCCTGCCCGTTTTGTTGATCTCCTGCAATACCTTCATCACTTCTACGCTGGTTTGGGGGTCCAGGTTCCCGGTAGGTTCATCGGCCAGGATAAGTTCCGGGTCATTGAGCAAGGCGCGGGCAATGGCTACGCGTTGCTGCTCGCCCCCCGAGAGTTCATGGGGGAACTTAAAGCCTTTGGTTTTCATCCCCACCTTTTCGAGGACTTCCTCAATTTTCGCGTCCATGGCGGCCGCGTCCTTCCATCCGGTGGCTTTTAAGACAAACTGCAGGTTTTTGTTGACATTCCTGTCCGGCAGCAGCTTGAAATCCTGGAAGACGATCCCCAGTTTGCGCCTGAGAAACGGGATATCATTCTCCTTCAGGGTGTGGAGGTCGAAACCCACGATGCTTCCATGCCCCGATTTTAAGGGAAGGTCCGCATACAAGGTCTTCATGAAACTGCTTTTCCCACTGCCGGTCTTGCCGATGAGGTAGACGAATTCGCCATTTTTGACATCCAGCGAAATATCGTTCAATACCAGGTTTTCCTGTTGGAACACAGCCACTTCTCTCAGGCTCAGAATGCTTTCCCCTATACTGCCCATTGTTGATATAAATGTAATAAGTTCCAAAGGTAAACAAGGCATGCCGGTATAAAAATCTTTTTTTTTGCAGGTACCGCCCGAAACTTGCAGGGGCCCAGTTTTTTGCCATGCCCCGCCAGGGGCGGGAAAAATTTGGCCTCTATGAAAAAGGCATATACTTCAGGGCCATATTTGACGTTATAAAGTGGAATACGAGAGAACACTATGCGAAAATCAAGAACCGCTCTAATAGCTTTGGGGCTTTTGGTCGTTGCCTATTACGGCCGTTCCCAGGAATCCAAGATCTATACCCACGACCGCAGGCACTACCAGGAGGCGCTGGACCTGTACCATGAAAAACAGTACCAGGCTGCGCAAACCCTTTTTGCCAAGGTGAAGCATGAGGCTGCAGACCTGGAAACCAGGGCCAACAGCGCGTATTATGAGGCCAACGCCGCTGTACGCCTGAACCAGCTCGGGGCCGACCGGCTCATGGAGGATTTTGTGGAAAACTACCCCACGTCCACGAAACGGAATTCGGCCTTCCTCGACGTGGCCGACTACTATTTCGACAACGGGAAATACCCCTACGCCCTTAAATGGTACAACAAGGTGGAGGCCTCCTCCCTCTCTTTTAAAGAACGGGAGCGTTTTGATTTCAACATGGGCTATGCCCTCTATTCCTCGGGCAAGACCAGGGAAGCCGAGCGTTACCTGAACCGGGTGAGCAATTCTAAGACCTATGGCTCCCAGGCCAAATACTACATGGGCTATATCGCCTACCAGCAGGACGACTACACGACGGCCAACCAGCGGTTCGACCAGATCACCGACCAGGACCTGCTCAGCGAGAAGTTGTCCTATTACCAGGCCGATATGAATTTTAAACTCGGGAATTTTGAAGAGGCCATTGCCCTGGCCAAGCAGCAATTGCCCAAATCTGACCGGCAGGAAGTTTCCGAATTGAATAAAATCATCGGGGAGAGCTACTTTAACATGGGGCAGTATGCCAATGCCATCCCTTACCTGGAAGCCTATAAAGGAAAACAGGGCAAGTGGAACAATACCGATTTTTACCTCCTGGGCTACAGCTATTACCAACAGGGCGACTACGCCAATGCCATACAGCAATTCAACAAGATCATCGGCGGGACCAACAGCGTGAGCCAGAACGCCTATTACCACCTGGCCGAATGCTACCTCAAACTGGAGAAAAAACAGGAGGCCCTCAACGCCTTCAGGAACGCTTCACAGATGGATTTCAGCCCGGAGATCCGTAAAGACGCCTACCTGAACTATGCCCGGCTCAGTTATGAGATCGGGAATGCCTATGAGCCGGTGCCGGAGGTGCTGACTACCTACCTGCAGCAATACCCGGATAGCAAACAGCGCCTGGAAATCCAGGAGTTGCTGGTAGACTCCTATATTACCTCGCGGAATTTTAGCGGGGCCCTGGAACTCCTGGAGTCCAACAAGGAGTACGCCAGTGCGGAAACCTACCAAAAAGTCGCCTATTTCCGGGCCATGGAACTGTTCCAGGAAGCCAAATACGCCGAAGCCCTGGTCCATTATGAAAAATCGCTGAAACGTCCGGCCAATGCGGCTTTCGAAGCCCGGGCGAGGTATTGGAAGGCAGAATCGGCCTATATGCTCAACCAGTTTCAGGAAGCCCTCACAGATTTTGTAGCCTTCCAGCAATTGCCGGCTGCAAAAGCGACGGCAGAATACAAGGATCTGGATTACCAATTGGGGTACACCTATTTCAAATTGGGGGACTATGCCCATGCGGGGGCCTATTTTAAGAATTTCACCGATAGGAAACCGGTTGGGGCTATAGCGGTTGATGCCTATGCCCGACTGGGGGACAGTTATTTTGTGACCAGCAAATACTGGCCGGCCATGGAAGCCTATAACCAGGTACTGGCCATGGGCGGGCCCGAAAAGGACTATGCGACCTTTCAAAAAGCCCTGTGCTACGGATTTGTAGACCGGGAAAGCTCCAAGCTGGACGAATTGCGGACCTTTGTTTCCCGCTACCCCAATTCCAACCTCAGGGACGATGCCCTTTTCGAGTTGGGCAATACCTATATTGCCGCCAATAAACAGACCGAGGGCCTGGAGGCCTATGACCGCCTGGTCCGGGACTATAGCGGGAGTTCGCTTGCCCCAAAGGCATTGCTCAGGCAGGGACTGGTACATTATAACGCAGGCAGGAACGAAGCGGCCCTGGCTAAATTCAAAACCGTGGTGCGCGACCACCAAAATACCCAGGAAGCCATACAAGCGGTGGCCACTGCCAAGCTCATCTACGTAGACCTGGGCCGTGTGGATGAGTATGCCCAGTGGGCGAAAGGCCTGGACTTTGTCGAGGTGACCGATTCAGAACTGGACAACGCCAGCTATGCGTCGGCCAGTAAACAACAATTGGAAGGCAAGCCCGACGCCGCCATCAGGGGGTACGAAAATTACCTGAAACAGTTTCCCTCCGGCCTGCGCAGCCTGGAGGCCCACTTCAACCTGGCCCAGCTCTATTTTGGAAAAGGGGAAAAGGAGATGGCGCTGGCGCAATTTAGGGCGGTGGCCGATAAAGGCAACAGCGAATATGCAGAGCAGGCGTTGGCCAGGATTTGTGAAATTTATATCGGTAAGGATGATTATGAGACGGCCCTGCCATTCCTGCAGCGCCTGGAGCGTACTGCCGAGATTGCACAGAACAAAACCTTCGCCCAGTCTAACCTGATGAAGGGCCACTTTGAACGAAAAGAGTATGCGAAAACCCTGGACTATGCCGAAAAAGTGCTCGCAAGCCCCGGTGTGGACGCCCGTATCAAAAGCGATGCGCACCGGATGATCGCCCGCTCAGCAATGCAAACCGGGAACCAAGACCGTGCCCGGGAGGCGTATGCCCAGGTGCGGGGCATGGCGGGGGGCGAACTGGCCGCCGAAGCCTGGTACTACGATGCCTTCTTCAAAAACAAGGAAGGCCAGTGGGAAGCTTCCAACGCCTCGGTGCAAAAGCTGGCCCGGGAATACGCGTCCTATAAGGAGTGGGGCGGGAAAGGCCTCATTCTGATGGCCCGCAACTTTTATGAACTCAAGGATGCCTACCAGGCCACCTATATCCTGGAAAGCGTGATAGGCAACTTCGGGCAATACCCTGGGATCGTCTCTGAAGCCCGGGAGGAGCTGGCACGGATAAAAGCCCTCGAGGCCGAGAGCAATTCTTCCATAGAAACCGGAACCAATTAATTATCTAGAAGAACACACAGCATGTATAAACACCTAATTGTAGTTTTTGCCGGAGTTTTTACAGGGGGGATTTGCACCCTGTCCGCCCAGGACGACACCAATATTGGCACCGAAACCGTCACCGTGGTAAAACCCTACAGCCCCGCGGTATCCGACGCCTTTAAAATACGGCCGGTCCCCCAGTTGAACGATTCCATAGTCCTGCAGAAAAAGGAGATCGAATACCAGATTTATTCGGTTCCCGTAGCGTCCACCTTTAGCCCTGCCAAGGGCAAAGCCTCCCAGGTAAAGAAGGCCGCGCCTGAAAAGTTGTTCAATTCCTACGCTTCGGTAGGCCTTGGGAATTTTAACAACGCCCTGGCCGATTTCTATACCAGCAGGGACCTCTACCGGGGCAACGAACGCCTGGATTTTGGGCTAAACCATCGTTCTTCCCGGGGCGATATAGACAATACCCCGCTGGATACCGATTATTACAACACCCGCCTGGAAGCGGCCTATTCCAATCGCGACAGCGATCGAAGCTGGGGGGTCGATATCGGGCTGCAACACCAGCTCTACAACTGGTACGGACTGCCGGAAGGGGTTTTTGACGAAGCTACCATCGCGGCGATGGACGAAAAGCAACAGTACTACAGCGCCGAGGCAGGCGCCCAAATAGACCTGGAAGACTCCTTTTTTAGCCGTGGCGAACTTCGCTACCGCCGGTTTTGGGACGCGGTAGACTCCGGGGAAAACCGGGTGATCCTCGCGCCATCCTTTGCTATTCCCCTGAATGAGGAAAACCTGGTCATCAAGGTCAGGGCAGACTATGTGGGGGGCGACTTTACCAACGCCAATGTCGACAATATCCAGAATACCCCCGGGATAGCGTATGGCCTGTTCCAGGCAGGGATCAACCCCGGCCTGCTGATTGAGCGCGAAGGGCTTTCCATTAACCTGGGGGCCCATATTGTGTATGGCCTTGATACCGAGAGGAGCGATACCAACTTTTACATCTACCCTGCGGTTACCGCTGCCTACGAACTGCTGGATGAGGCGGCCATCGCCTACGCGGGGGTAGAAGGCGGATTGGAGCAAAACTCCTACTATGACTTTGTATCGCTTAACCCCTTTGTCTCCCCAACACTAGACATCCAGCCTACAGACCGGCAATACGATGCCTATGTAGGGGTGAAAGGACAGTTGTTTTCCAACGTCAGCTACAATATCCGGGGGTCGTATAAAGCGGAGAACCGCCGCCCGCTCTTCCTCCTGAATCCGGAGAACACCTTCAGGGATGATGAAAAGGCCTATTACTACGGCAATTCGTTCGGGCTCTTCTATGACGATATCAAAACCCTGGGGTTGTTTGGGGAACTCAACCTGACCGTCAACCGCAATTTTAGCCTGGGGCTGAATGCCACCGTGAACGATTATAATACCGAGACCGGAAACACGGCCTGGAACCTTCCCAATGTGGAAGGCTCACTATTCCTGGATTACCAAATAGGGGATAAATGGTACCTGGGGTCCCAGTTGTTTTATGTGGGGGAACGGGAAGACCTGGCCCGCGTGGCCGTACAGAACGTGGCCCCTGCCGATTATCCGGCGACCCTCCTGGTGCTCGATTCCTATTTTGATGCCAATGCCCATATAGGGTACCGCTTTACAGAGCAGTTTTCGCTCTTTGTAAAAGCCGCGAACCTGGCGAACAACCAATACCAGCGCTGGGCCAATTTCAGGGTGCAGAGCCTTCAGGTTTTGGCAGGGATAAGCTATAAATTCGACCTTTAGGATAGGGGCCCGGGACCTGGCGGCCACAGAACAGCCGGGCAATTGGCATGTTTATCGATTCCGGGGGCGCCCCTGGCCCGAAATGCGCATTAATCCTTAATTTTAAAAAGAGTTAAGACGCCAGACATGCAGCGGGTTCCTTTATTTTATGTCCTTCAGGGGGTTATCGCGCTTTGGGGTGGATTCCTGTCTGCGCAGAACCTGCTCATGAACCCGAGTTTTGAAACCTTCCGGCAATGCCCGGACCGGCTGGGGAATTTCCATGCCGATGTGGCCCAATGGTCTTCCCCTACCGATGCTTCTACCGACTATTTCAATGCCTGCAGCCCCGCTATGGGGACCCCGGAGAATTTCAACGGGACCCAACCGGCCGAATTTGGCGACGGCTATGCGGGCCTGTACCTGTACGCCCCCAACGACTACCGGGAATATGTACAGGGCGAACTGCAACAAACCTTGAAAAAAGGGGAGGTATACACCCTAAGTTTTTATGTGAGCCTGGCAGAGCGCTCCGATTATGCCGTCAGGGAATTTACCGCGGTGTTTTCCCGGAAAAAACTCCGGCGCCCCATCAAAAAAGAACTTTCCAGAACGCAATTGTACAAAGAGGAGGGGAATGCCTTCACCATGGTCGAGATCGCGCATTCTGACTTTTACGATGAAACCACCGACTGGGTGGAACTCCGCGCCGAGTTTACGGCTTCGGGCATGGAGAATTTTGTGACGATTGGCAACTTCCGGAACAATGCCAGGACCCGTACCTATAAAACGAGCCGGAATGCCAAACAGGGAGCCTACTATTACCTGGACATGGTCCGCCTGCTCCCCCTGCAACCGGACGGTGCCAACCCGGAAACCTATGCCCTGCATACCCAGCACTTGTTCAGGAACGTGTTGTTTGGGTTTGATGAGCACCGGCTGGGTCCGGAGGCGAGGCTCGAACTCCGGAAGCTGTATGAATACCTGCAGGCCCATGCCGACCTGCAGATCACCATCAACGGGCATACAGACAACCTGGGCCCCGCGGCCTATAACCGAAGGCTATCGGAACAACGCTGCAAAAGCGTCACAGCATACCTGCTGAGCCTGGGGCTGAACCGGGAACGCATCCATTGGGTTTCCTACGGCTTTGACGCGCCCATCGCCGACAATGCCACGGAGGAAGGACGCCAAAAGAACCGCAGGGTAGCTTTCACCCTGGCGAAAACCCCAGAGGAGTAAATCCTAATAGTCTGAATAAGGCGTGGGATACAGCAGGAAAATATCGGCCTGATTCACATTGTGCTGGTACCTGGGGTCCTTTTCGAGGGCTTTCCATTTTTCGGATTCAAAGAATTGGGTCCATAAGGAATCCCGGGTGGTCATATCCTTAAATATGGTCATATACATGAGGTTGGGCATCCTGGGCCCGGACAGTACCTCCCCGTAAAACACCGCGTTGAACCCCAGCCGTTCGAAGAGGGTGATTTCCCCGCCCGCATTGAACATGGCTACCTTGTTGCGGTATTTGGCCTCGGTAGGCGATTCGTAACTTCGCAACTCATACACCCGCTGTCCTCGAGGGCCTTTTAGGTCGCTTGGACGCATGCCGGGCATTCCTGTAAAGGCCTTTAGCAGGCTGGATTCCATCCGCAGGTATGGGGGTTGTTCATAAGGGGCGTCCAGGAACGGGGCCCCCACCTTGTGGTAGAGTTCGTCGGCTTGCAACGCCTGATCCAGCCTGCCGAGCTGGTTCAGGGAGGTGAGCGGGTGCAGGACAAACAGGTACCTCAAACTGTCACTGTCATTGGGATGGCTCTTAAAAATCCCGATATTCCGGATGCCCTGCCGCCTTAAGGCCGGCATCAATGCTTCCTCCATATAGTAGTCTGCCAGACGTTCCTGTTCCAGGTTGGTAAAGCTGTACTTTCGTAAATGGAAGAGTTGGCGGTTGGGCGACTGTGCCTGGACCAGCAGGCAGCAAAGGCTCAGCGCCAGGAAGGCCACTACGCTTCTAAGGGGGGCATATACACGCATCTCGTAAGGATTTAGGGTATATAAACTTAATGAAGAACAATGATTTATCCTATTGTTTTTCCCAAAGTGTTGCGCTTGTAGTGTTTTTGGCTTTCACAGGGGGGGAACCCGGGGTTAAATCCCTTATTTTTACCGTTTCTGGAACACCATGGCAAACCCCAACCGCTTTTCTTTGGTCGACCCTGCCAGGAGCCCTGTCTTTTATGGATACGTCATCCTCCTGGTGGGCACACTTGGTATTTGGGCCAGCGTTCCCGGCCAGACCATTGGGGTATCGGTCTTCACAGACCCTGTAAAGGATGCCCTGGGGCTGACGCGCAACCAGTTCAGCAATGCCTATATGCTGGGCACTATCTGTAGTGCGCTCATCATCGGGAAGGCCGGGATTTGGTTTGATCGCTATGGCGCACGCTATGTCGCCTTTTTCGCCGCCCTGACCCTGGCGCTCGCCCTTCTGCTGTGCTCCTGGTCGGTTCATATGAGCACTTTTGCAAAAACCCTTTTGGACAGCCACAGCTGGGTGGTGCCTTTTACCCTGATGACGGTGCTTTTTTTCCTGTTGCGGTTTGCCGGACAGGGTGTGCTGACCATGGCCTCGAGGAATGTGATCATGATCTGGTTTGACAAGAACCGCGGGAAGGTGAATTCGTTCAGCAGCGTGGCCCTTTCTTTCGGATTTTCCATTTCCCCGCTTTGGCTGGATTGGCTTATTGAGGGGTATAGCTGGGAGGGCGCGTGGCAGATCCTGGCCGTGGGCCTCTTGTTGGTCAGCCTGATCATCTTCCAGTGCTACAAGAACAAACCGGAAGACCACGGGCTGCTACCAGACGGGGCGCGGTCGGTTCAGGAAGTCGATCGTGAAACCACCCGTGAACTCACCCACAGGCAATTTACGCTGGAGGAGGCCAAACGCACCCGCGCTTTTTGGATGTACGCGCTTATCCTGGCGTTTAACAGCTTTTTCATTACCGGGCTAACGTTCCATGTGGTTTCTATTTTTGAGAGCCAGGGGTTTCCCAAAGCGGAGGCCATCAGTATTTTCCTGCCCTGTTCGGTGGTGTCGGTCTCCGTGTCTACCCTGTTCAATTTCCTGAGTGATTACGTGCGCCTGAAATACTACCTGTACCTGATGATCCTCGGTGGTATCCTGGCCTCCCTGGGCTTGCTGTTTTTGTCATCTGCCGTGGGGGTCCCCTTCCTTATCGGGGGCATTGGGACCCTGGGTGGTTTCTTCGCCGTACTGAATGCCATTGCCTGGCCCCGGTTTTACGGGCGCGCCCACCTGGGGGCCATCACCGGCAGGGTGATGTCGTTCCTCATCCTGGCCAGCGCCCTGGCCCCGAGTATTTTCAGTTTTTGTTTTACCACCTTTGGGTCCTACCATTTTCTGGGATACCTGGTTCTGGCTTTTTTGCTGTTCCTGATCCTGGGGTCGCTCAAAGCCAATAACCCGCAATAGGCACGTATGCCCGCTTGTTTCGCGGTTGCGCGCAATATTAATGGGATTGTACAAGGATATCAGGGCGAAAGGACGTATTTTGTACCCGGTTTAATAAGGAATGTATGGATGTCAAATTAGCGGTGCTTATCGATGGGGACAATATCCCCTCGGCCTATGTGAAAGACATGATGGAAGAAATCGCCAAATACGGCAACCCGACGATTAAACGGATTTATGGCGACTGGACAAACCCGCGCCTGGGGAAATGGAAAAATTTGCTCCTGGAAAACGCCATTACCCCCATCCAGCAATACGGGTATACGGCCGGCAAGAATGCCACGGATTCTGCCATGATCATTGATGCGATGGACATCCTGTACTCCGGGGATGTGGATGGGTTCTGCCTGGTATCGAGTGACAGTGATTTTACCCGCCTGGCAACCCGGCTACGGGAGGCCGGCATGCAGGTATACGGGATCGGGGAAAAGAAAACCCCCAACCCCTTTATCGTGGCCTGCGATAAATTTATCTACCTGGAGATCCTGAAGAAACAGTCTGAGGGCGAAGCCACGGAAACCACCAGCAGTAAGGATAGCGGGAAGAGCGGGGTGGATAAGATCACGCAAAAGGAGATCAAGCTTATTGCCAGCACCATTGACGATGTGGCCGATGACGACGGCTGGGCCTTCCTGGGCGATGTGGGCAGCCTGCTGCAGAAAAAACAACCCAATTTTGATTCCCGTAACTACGGTTTCCAGAAACTGACCCCGCTGATCAGTACCATCCCCAATATCGAAGTAGAACGCCGGGAAGACGCCAAGGGGCGTAAAAAACTCATCTACGTCAAAATCAAGGAAAAACCCAAACGCGGCAGGAAATAGGGCCATGGCGATGGCTATGTATCCACCCAGGAGTACCGGGGCCCGCAAGACCCTGCTTTTTTTTGAAGGAATACGTACATTTAGCCTGGAAAACGCCAAAAACCATGAAATACCCCCTGTTGTTGCTCCTCCTGGGTCTTATTTCCTGCGGCCCTGATAAGGAAAAGGCCGATTTGCTGCTGTACAATGCCCGTATCTATACGGTAGACGATGCCTTTTCTACGGCATCTTCCCTTGCCGTCAGGGATGGGAAATTTGTGGCCGTAGGCGATTGGGAGGAACTCAGCGCGCGCTTTGAGGCCGACTCCCTGGTAGACGCCGGGGGGCGTACGCTGGTCCCGGGCCTTATCGATGCCCATTGCCATTTCTTTGGCCTGGGTGCGAAGACCTTTCAGGTAGACCTCACCGGTACCGGAAGTTTTGAGGAGGTGTTGCAACGCGTTACCCGCTTTTATGAAACCCATAAGCCCGATTTTATTTTCGGGACCGGCTGGGACCAGAATGACTGGGAGCAAAAAGATTTCCCAAACAAGGAGGAATTGGACAGGCTCTTTCCCCAGCTTGCCGTTGTCCTGGAGCGCATAGATGGCCATGCCATGCTGGTCAACCAAAAAGCCCTGGACCTTGCGGGGATCCGGCCGGATACCCCGGTGGAGGGGGGAGAAATAGGCAAAGAAAATGGCCGGCTTACCGGGATCCTGATCGATAAGCCCATGGAGCATATCTGGGCCGTAATGCCGCCCCCAACGCCCGAAAATACCGTAAAGGCACTCAAGGCGGCGGAAAAAACCTGCCTGGACTACGGCTTGACCACCGTCAACGATGCCGGTCTGGGCCTTGCGGATATTGCCCTGGTGGATAGTTTGCAAAAGGCGGGCGAATTGCGCATCCGTATGTACGCCATGGTGAGCAACACCCCCGAAAACCTCGATCATTTCCTGGAACAGGGGCCGCTGAAAACCGACCGCCTCAACGTACGCTCCTTTAAGGTATACGCCGATGGGGCCCTGGGATCCCGGGGCGCTGCGCTAAAGGCCCCCTATACCGACCTCCCGGGACATTTTGGCGCCATGGTGACCCCGGTGTCGGCTATTGAAAGTACGGCAGCACGTATTGCCAACTCCGGTTTCCAGATGAATACCCATGCCATTGGCGACTCGGCCAATGCGGTCGTGCTCCGGGCGTATCGGAAAGTTTTGGGCAATAAACCGGATAGGCGATGGAAGATAGAGCACGCCCAGGTGGTATCCCCTGAAGACATTCCCCTGTTTGGCGAAGATATCATCCCATCCATTCAGCCTACACACGCCACCAGCGATATGTATTGGGCAGAAGACCGGCTGGGGAAAGACCGGGTACAGCATGCCTACAGCTATCAATCGCTACTGGAGCAGGTGGGGGCCGTGGCCCTTGGGACAGACTTCCCGGTAGAGGGGGTAAGTCCGTTCCATACCTTCTATGCCGCCGTGGCGCGGAAAGACCTGCAGGGATACCCCGAAGGAGGGTTCCGGGCGGGGGAGGCCCTGAACCGGGAAGATGCGCTAAGGGGGATGACGCGCTGGGCGGCCTGGTCCAATTTTGAGGAAGGGGAAAAGGGGAGTATCGAAGTGGGAAAATTGGCGGATTTCGTCATTTTAAGCGACGACATCCTCCGGGTTCCGGAACGGGCAATCCCGGGGATCACCGCCGAGGCAGTGTATATCGCTGGCGAAAAGGTGCGCTAGGGGTAAGGGGTTTTCAGGCATAAAAAAACCGGGGCAATCGCTCCGGTTTTAACGTTTTATGGGAGGGGTTCCCTACATGGCAAACATGATGGGTACCGCAACACGGGTGGTGCCCCAGCCCAGGACCATATGTACCCCGCCTGCCACTTCTTTGTAGGCAATGGAAAAGGCCTCCAGGGAGTCCGAAGCCTCGGTGGCGGTGGCCTTGACCCTCACGACATCCGCAGATTCGTCATAGGTATAGGCGCCCCATTGGTTGAGGTTTTTGTTCAAAATAACGGTCCATGTATCTTCGCCCGGGATGGTAAAAAGGGAATAGGTGCCCGCTTTTACCGGGCTGCCTCCAAATTCCGCATCCCCGTAGAAGGTGATCTCGGAGGCTTCATTGGCCCCGGTACGCCATACTTTGCCGGCAGGGGCAAGGTCAGCCAGGGAACGCCCCTTTAGCTGGGGGCGACTGTAGATCACTTTCACATTCTTGGCAGATACCCTACCGCCGGGAGGGTAAGAAGCAATGTCGGCCGGGCTTTTGTCGAGCCCGCTGAATTCCTGGGCGGTCATTTCTGTGGTAAACACCAGGGCAAAGGCCATGATGGCAAGGGTCATAATTTTTTTCATAGTGACGTTTGTTTTTCTGAAGGTTAAAACTAACCTGTTTTCAAGAGAATAGTTGATAAAGAGTCGTTAAAATTTAACATTCTTACAGAATGCCCGGCAACATGAGGAAAGATATTATCAAATATTTCAAATTATAATTAATATACAATAAATGATTATAAATAGAAACCAATTAATGTTATTATGTTTTATATCAATATTTGAAAACCCATCTTTGCTTCGAAATTAAAAAATAAATATTCTAAAAATAGTACTATGTGTGGAATTGTTTGTGCCTTTGATGTGAAGGAGCGTACGGAAACGCTAAGGCCTCAGTTGTTGGAAATGGCCAAAAAGGTGCGGCATCGCGGACCGGACTGGAGTGGGATTTATGCCGATGATCGTGCGATCCTGGCCCATGAGCGCCTGGCGATCGTAGATCCTGCCTCGGGGAAGCAGCCCTTGCTGAGCCCTGACGGGAAGCTGGTACTGGCGGCGAATGGGGAGATCTACAACCACCGGGAGTTGCGCAAGCAATTTGAAGGCCGCTATGCCTTCAGGACGGCCTCGGATTGCGAAGTAATCCTGGCCCTCTACCAGGAAAAAGGCCCGGCCTTCCTGGATGAAATGAACGGTATATTTGGCTTTGCCATATACGACAGCGAGAAGGATACCTATTTTATCGCCCGCGACCATATGGGTATTATCCCCTTATATATTGGATGGGATAAGAACGGGACCTTCTACGTGGCTTCTGAATTAAAAGCCCTGGAGGGTACCTGTACCAAAATCCAATTATTCCCTCCGGGACATTACCTCCACAGTGAAGAAGGCGAGTTTAAGCGCTGGTACTCACGCGACTGGATGGAATACGATGCCGTAAAAGAGAACGAGACCAGCATAGATGCGATCCGGGACGCACTGGAAGCAGCAGTACACCGGCAGCTGATGTCCGACGTGCCTTATGGGGTGCTCTTGTCGGGCGGGCTCGACTCGTCCATAACCTCGGCTGTGGCCAAGAAGTATGCCCAGAAACGCATTGAATCGGATGATACCGCCGAAGCCTGGTGGCCCCGGTTGCACTCTTTTTCGGTAGGCTTGGAAGGCTCACCCGACCTGGCCGCGGCCCGCAAGGTGGCAGACCATATCGGGACCGTGCACCACGAGATCGTGTTTACCATACAGGAGGGGCTGGACGCGGTTAAGGATGTGATTTATAACCTGGAAACCTATGATATTACCACCATCAGGGCGGCTACGCCTATGTACCTTATGGCCCGGGTGATCAAATCCATGGGCATCAAAATGGTGCTTTCGGGCGAAGGGGCCGATGAACTGTTTGGCGGCTATTTGTACTTTCACAAAGCCCCGAACGCCAGGGAATTTCATGAAGAGACGGTCCGGAAACTGGACAAACTGCATATGTATGATTGCCTTCGGGCCAACAAGGCCCTGGCTGCCTGGGGAATAGAAGGGCGGGTGCCCTTCCTGGACAAGGAGTTTATGGACGTGGCCATGCGCATTAACCCGGAAGACAAAATGATCAACGGGGAACGGATGGAAAAATGGGTGGTGCGAAAGGCCTTTGAATCCTATTTGCCCGAAAGTGTCACCTGGAGGCAAAAAGAACAGTTTTCGGACGGGGTGGGCTACAGCTGGATCGATACCCTGAAGGGGCTGGTTGCCAGCGAAGTAAGCGATGAACAATTGGCCAACGCCAAATTCCGGTTCCCTATCCAAACCCCGGCGACCAAGGAAGAATTTTATTACCGGGCCATATTTGAATCGCATTTCCCCAGTGATGCGGCAGCACTGAGCGTACCCCAGGAACCCTCGGTGGCTTGCAGCACCAGGATCGCCCTGGAATGGGACGAGGCGTTCAAAAACATGAACGAGCCCTCGGGCAGGGCGGTGTCAAAGGTACACGCAGACGCCTATGTGAAATAAACCAGACCATGGGGCCGCATGGCTCCGCTTCCTGAACACGTGGAAACAGGAACCCCCGAAAAGCACCATCAGGATGGTGCTTTTCTGCATTCAAAAGGACCCTTTCCCCGACCCTGGGCGCCGGCCGGGGTGGGGGCTGGCCCCCGGAGCCGCCCCGGCGTATTTTTCCACGCGGTTCCGGGGGTGTTTTTTTCACAATTCCTGTTGATAACTTGCTTACTTAAAAGAGGCCAAAATACTATATTTCATGGGCTATTGCTTATATTTGTAGGATTGCAAAAAAATGACTAAAAAACATCCGTTGTTTTATGAGTAAAGAAGTGAAAATGAACACCTATTCTGCTGATAGTATCCAGGCGCTGGAGGGTATCGAACACGTTCGGAAACGCCCATCCATGTATATAGGGGACGTAGGGGTAAGGGGTTTGCACCACCTGGTATATGAAGTGGTGGATAACTCCATTGATGAAGCCATGGGAGGCCACTGCGACCGGATCGAGGTGACCATAAACGAAGACAATTCCATTACGACCAAGGATAACGGGCGCGGTATTCCCGTAGACCTGCATAAAAAGGAAGGGGTTTCTGCCCTGGAAGTGGTCATGACCAAGATCGGGGCCGGGGGTAAGTTTGACAAAGATTCCTATAAAGTTTCTGGGGGGCTCCACGGGGTTGGGGTTTCTGTCGTGAATGCCCTTTCTGACAACCTGAAAGCTACGGTCTACCGGGACGGGAAAGTCTGGGAGCAGGAGTACCAAAGGGGTAAGACCCTGTACCCCGTTAAAAGTGTGGGGGAATCGGATGAAACCGGGACCATCGTCACCTTTCACCCGGATGCGGAGATTTTCACCCAAACCATAGAATACAGCTATGACACCCTGGCCAACAGGATGCGGGAACTGGCCTACCTGAACAAGGGGATCCGCATCACCATTACAGACCGGCGCGAAAAGGATGAAAAAGGGGAGTTTATCTCCGAAACCTTCTATTCCGAGGAAGGACTGAAGGAATTTATCCGGTTCCTCGACGGGAACAGGGAACCCCTGATACAAAACGTGATCGCCATGGAAGGGGAGAAGAATGATATCCCCGTGGAAGTGGCCATGGTGTATAACAGTTCCTATACGGAGAACCTGCATTCTTACGTGAACAATATCAATACACACGAGGGGGGCACCCACCTTTCAGGGTTCCGCAGGGGGCTTACCACCACCCTGAAGAAGTATGCCGATAGCTCGGGAATGCTCGATAAACTGAAATTCGAGGTTTCGGGTGACGACTTCCGGGAAGGCCTTACCGCCATCGTATCGGTAAAGGTTTCTGAACCCCAGTTCGAAGGGCAAACCAAAACCAAACTCGGTAACCGGGAGGTATCCGCGGCGGTCAGCCAGGCCGTATCCGAAATGCTGACGGACTACCTGGAGGAACACCCCGATGACGCGAAAACCATTGTACAAAAAGTGATCCTCGCTGCACAGGCCAGGCATGCGGCCACCAAGGCCCGCGAAATGGTCCAACGCAAGTCGGTCATGACCGGAGGAGGCCTTCCGGGCAAACTGGCAGATTGTTCGGAACAGGACCCGCAAAAATGCGAACTCTTCCTGGTTGAGGGAGATTCTGCGGGGGGGACGGCCAAAATGGGGAGAGACCGGAACTTCCAGGCCATCCTGCCACTCAGGGGTAAGATCCTGAATGTGGAAAAAGCCATGCAACACAAGGTGTTTGAAAACGAAGAAATCAAAAATATCTATACCGCCCTGGGGGTGACCATCGGGACAGAAGAGGACAGCAAAGCCCTCAACCTCGATAAGCTCCGATACCACAAGATCATTATCATGTGTGATGCCGATGTGGATGGAAGCCACATCGAGACCCTCATCCTTACCTTCTTCTTCCGCTATATGCGCGAACTGGTAGAAGCCGGGCACGTGTACATCGCGACACCGCCCCTCTACCTGGTCAAAAAGGGTAGCAAGAAGCGCTATGCCTGGAATGAAAAGGAACGGGACGTCATTGCCGAGGAATTTGGCGGTAGCGTGGGCATACAGCGGTACAAGGGTCTTGGGGAAATGAATGCCGAGCAATTATGGGATACGACCATGAACCCGGAATTCCGGACCCTCAGGCAGGTCACCATTGACAACGGGTCGGAATCAGACCGTATTTTCTCCATGCTGATGGGCGATGAAGTACCTCCAAGGAGGGAGTTTATCGAGAAAAATGCCATCTACGCGAACATTGATGTATAAGAATCACCGTTTCACAACAAAAACCCCGACCGAATGGCCGGGGTTTTTTAGTTTTAGGCCAAAATCAGAAAAATGAAGAAAATTCTTATAGTTTTCGCGATGGGGGCATCGGCGGTGCTCAGCGCACAATCCAATGTGAATGAGCTTTTTGCCGCTGGCCTTGACGATGCCGAACGGTTTACCAACGACTACCTCGCCCCGGTTTCTGAAGGAGCTATCTACAGTATTGCCGGAGGCTGGTATAATACGGCCGATGCAAAGCCCCTGGGGGGGTTTGAGATCTCCATCATTGGCAACATGACTTCCTATAAAAACAAGGACGATAAAAAGGCCTTTGTATTGAACACGGCTGATTATGAGAACCTGCAGTTTGTGGACGGCAGTACCTCCAAACCGGTCTCCACCGCTTTGGGGGACATCCAGGGGGTCCGTGTCTTCGTCGAAGCCGAAATAGCCCCCGGGGTTACCTCAAGGGAAGAGTTTGAACTGCCCTCGGGACTGGCTTCAGAAGACATCAATTTTATCCCGTCGGGGTTTATACAGGCGAGTGTCGGACTTATCAAGGGAACGGAACTGAAGGCCCGTTTCCTCCCCAAGATCAATACCGATGAGGTGTCTATAGGCTTTTACGGGCTGGGCATACAGCATGAATTCACCAAGCACCTGCCGGCAGACAAAGTCCTCCCGGTAGCTATTTCTGGGGTGATTGGCTATACCCATTTGGACGGAACCTATGATTTTACCGAGACCGGTATCGTAGACGGGGCCGATCAACGCCTGGACGTTGCCATCAATACCTGGATCTTCCAGGCCGTGGTTTCTACCCGCCTGCCCGTCATTAATTTTTATGGAGGGCTGGGGTACCTGAGTGGGAAGTCAGAAACCGACGTGCTGGGGACCTATACCGTAACCTCCGGACCTTTCCAGCAAAGCTACCAGGATCCCTTCAGCCTGACCAGGAAGGCCAGTGGGGTGACCGCCAACATTGGGACCAAACTTAAGCTGGGATTCTTCAGGCTGCATGCTGATTACAGCATTGCCGAATTTAACAACCTATCCGTCGGCCTGAACTTCGGGTTCCGTTAGGCACCCGGGGCCGCCTCTGAGACGGTATCACATACCAACCCAACCATATGCTTGCCAAATGACCCGGGGCGCCTGCCGTTCCGGGTTGTTGGTTTCTTATGCTGCGGTTGGCCCGGACAAACAACCACCTATTCCGGGCCCCATAGCCCGCAGGGTCACAAGCGGCCCTGTAGGAACCATCCCACGGCACTGTATTTTTTACCGTATCCTGACAACGGATGGGGGGTCCGATCCGGCTTTATAACCGCCGGGCCGCTAAAGCGTGGGAAGGGCAGGCTATGCTTCCCGTGGGTAAGCTGCCCGGCCGTAAGCCCGGAGGGAGGACGTCCGGCCGGTGGCCGTTTGGGTGTGGTCAGCAAAAAAAAACAGCCCGCAAGGGTACGGGCTGTCTTCAGAAATATATGGAAAATTGGGGACTTACTCTCGTGTGGCCAGCACAACGCCTTTTTCATCTTCAAGGGTTACCCCGTCGGGGCCCTCTTTCATGCGTACGACGGCTGGGGGCATATCGGTACCCGGGTAGGAAATCGTATACAGGTCTCCGTTCCGTTCCCATTTGTAATCGGTTTTAAATGCCAGTGAATTTCCTTCGTACCGGTGGTAGCGCCCTAGGTAGACATCATTGAAGATCCACTCCTTGCGCAGGCTTATTTTTTCGGTACTGCTCAGGGTATTTACCTCCGTTTTGTACCAAATCCCGATCACGGGATCGTTATTTTCGGGTATCCTCGAACAGTTGCTGGCAAAGATGATCGCCAATATGGCTACCAAAGAAAATACTCTTTTCATGGGCGTAGGTCAGATTTGGGATTTGGGTACATGGTTAACGTCCGCTTGGGTTGATCTATTGTGTCAAATCGACATACTGCATCCCTGGTGGCGGATTCTTCGTTAAAACGCTTTTTTCTTTAACATTTAGACCTTTTCAACCCCTTTTCCGGACCGGTGGGAAAGGAGATACATATTCGCGCCGGTCCGCAGGATTCTGTTAAAAAATCAGTACTTTTGGGCGAGTAGAATGTAAACCTAATTAAACACAGAACACATGAAAGTTACCATCGTTGGGGCCGGTGCGGTAGGCGCCAGTTGTGCAGAATACATAGCGATCAAGGATTTCGCAGCAGAAGTAGTGCTGCTAGACATTAAGGAGGGGGTAGCCGAAGGCAAGGCCATGGACCTGATGCAAACCGCATCCCTGAACAGTTTTGATACCAAGATTGTAGGCACCACCAGTGATTATTCCAGGACCGCCGGCAGTGATGTAGCGGTGATTACCTCTGGCATACCCCGTAAACCCGGGATGACCCGGGAGGAATTGATAGGGATTAACGCAGGGATTGTCCGCGAGGTGGCTTCCAACCTCCTGAAGCATTCTCCCGGGGTGACCCTCATCGTGGTGAGCAACCCTATGGATACCATGACCTACCTGGTCCATAAAACCACAGGGCTTCCCAAGAACAGGATTATTGGTATGGGTGGGGCCCTGGATAGCGCCCGTTTTAAATACCGCCTTGCCGAAGCGCTGGGGGCGCCCATCTCGGATGTGGATGGAATGGTGATCGGCGGACACAGTGATACCGGCATGGTACCCCTGACCCGGCACGCTACCAGGAACAGTGTCAAGGTTTCCGAGTTTCTATCTGCAGACCGGCTCACGCAGGTCGCCGAAGATACCAAGGTGGGTGGGGCCACCCTTACCAAATTGCTGGGTACCAGCGCGTGGTATGCCCCCGGGGCCGCGGTTTCGGCCCTGGTACAGGCCATTGCCTGCGACCAGAAGAAGCTCTTCCCCTGTTCCGCTTTCCTGGACGGGGAATACGGCCTGAAGGATATTTGTATAGGGGTCCCTGTACTCCTTGGTAAGGACGGGATAGAAAAAATTGTAAGCATTGAACTGGACGCAGCTGAAAAGGCTAAAATGAAGGAAAGTGCCGAAGGGGTCCGCAAAGTAAACGACTTGTTGCAGCTGTAAGCCGGAGTACTTTTATCCGTATCATACGATGAAACCAGGGGTCGTAATTACCCCTGGTTTTTCTTTGTAACCCCCGTACGGTCTGCCTGGCGATGCAAACCTGCAGCTGGTTCCCGGGAGCGGTGATTTGGGGTAGCTGTTAATTTGAATACTGGATATCAGCTAGTTGCATTCGGAATTATAACCGTGGCACCCAATTTGGGAATGAGGGCACAAGCACCATAAATAAATTGTCAATTCCTAGTGTAAATCATATATTTGCACGCTATTCACCAACACCATCTAATCAATAATAGAGAGACCCATGCAGAATACAGGACTGATAAAGCTTTTTGCCTTTTTGTTCGGGATTGTGAGTATTTATCAACTTTCCTATACCTTCATCACCAGTAAGGTAGAAAATGAGGCCGAAAATTACGCGGCAGCCAATATCCCGCCCACAGAGGAAGACTACGTTGCAAAAAGGGAAGCCGTTGAAGCCAGGTACCTGGATTCTATTGGCTCTCAGCCCATCCTCGGGTTCACCAGCTATGACGAAGCCAAGAAAAAGGAGCTGAACAAGGGCCTCGACTTAAAAGGGGGGATCAATGTCACCCTCCAGATTTCCGTAAAGGACATCCTGAAAGGCCTGGCCGATAACACCAAAAACCCGGTGTTCAACAAAGCCCTGGCCGATGCCGATACAGCCTCCAAAAGCAGTGATGACACCTATCTGAACCTTTTCTTTGATGCCTTTGATAATATTAAAGGGGATACCAGGCTGGCGTCGCCAGACATTTTTGCCAACAAGGGACTGAGTGACGAGATCAATTTCCAGATGGGGGATGAAGAGGTAAAGCCCATTATCCGAAGGAAGATAGACGAGTCCATCATTTCCGCCTTTGAAGTGCTGCGCGAGCGTATTGACGGGTTTGGAGTAACACAGCCCAACATCCAGCGCGAAGGTACCTCAGGGCGTATCCTGGTGGAGTTGCCGGGTGCCCGCGACATCGCCCGGGCCCAGGACCTGCTGTCCAGTACCGCCCAATTGGAATTTTGGCAAACCTATGAACCCGGGAACCAGGCCCTGATCAACTTCTTTATCCAGGCCAATGAACGTTTGAGGACCATTGTCGGCGATACGGCAGAAGTTGTTGAAAAAGAATCCTCGGAAATAGATTCCCTCCTGTCTGATGTAGCACAGGATACCCTGGATTTGGCCAGCGAACGCAACCCCCTCTTCGAAAAATTGCAGCTGAATGGCCCCGGTTTTGCCATTGGGGTGGCCGCTATCAAAGATACGGCCACGGTAGGAGCCTGGTTACGCATGCCTGAGGTCCGCCGTTTGTTGCCCGCGGAAGTACAATTCACCAAATTCCTCTGGGAACGCCCTTCCCAGGACTCCGAGGTTGCGGCCCTGTACGCGCTTAAATCCAATCGCGACGGCGTGCCCAGGATCAGCGGGGACGTGGTAAGCGATGCCCGGGCACAATTCGACCAGTTCAACCGCCCTGCAGTGGGAATGGATATGAACGTGAGGGGTGCCAAGGAATGGGAAGAACTAACCAACGAAGCCAACCTGAACAATACAGGCATCGCCATAGTACTTGACAATAAAGTGTACACCGCGCCGGGGGTCTCCCAGGTGGGGGGCATCTCCGGGGGAAGTTCGGAGATTACAGGAACTTTTACGGTCAACGAGACCAAGGACATTGCCAATGTGCTGCGGGCGGGTAAATTACCCGCCTCCGCAGAGATCATTGATTCTTTTGTCGTAGGGCCTTCCCTTGGGCAACAGGCTATAGACAGCGGCTTTATGTCGTTCATGATCGCCATGATCGTGGTCCTGGTATGGATGTTCCTGTATTATGGGAAAGCAGGCTTGTTTGCCGACGTGGCCCTGGTGTTCAACATCGTGCTTATTTTCGGGGTATTGTCCAGCCTTGGCGCTGTGCTTACCCTGCCGGGGATCGCGGGTATCGTACTGACCATAGGGATGTCTGTTGACGCCAACGTACTGATCTTTGAGCGGGTGAAGGAAGAACTGGCTCGGGGCAAGGGCAAAGGCCAGGCGGTAGCCGATGGTTTTAACAACGCGCTTTCGTCTATTTTGGATGCCAACATTACAACGGGCCTCACCGCCCTGATCCTGCTGGTGTTTGGTTCCGGACCTATCAAAGGTTTTGCCACCACCCTGATCATCGGTATCCTTACCTCCCTCTTTACGGCGATCTTTATTACCAGGCTTTTGGTAGACTGGTACCTCTCCGGGAAGGGGCGAACCCTTGATTTTACAACCAAGATCACCAAAAACCTGTTCCGGAACCTCAATATCAATTTCCTGGGCAAACGCAAGGTTGCCTATATTGTTTCGGGCATTGCTGTTACAGTTGGGGTTTTCTCCCTGTTTACCAAAGGCCTGGACCAGGGGGTCGATTTTGTCGGGGGGCGCAACTACCAGATTCGTTTTGTGCACCCGGTAAACCCTTCGGAGATTACCAGTGACCTTACCGCAACCCTGGGGAGTGCCACGGCCAAAACCTATGGGGATGCCAACCAGATCATGCTGACCACCAATTATAAAGTGGACGTGGAAGGGACCGAAGTAGATGAGGAAATCCTGGATATCCTGTATAATTCCCTCCAAAAATACCTGCCCGATGGTGCTACCTATGAGGATTTTATCCCAGGGGGTACCAACGAGGACGTAGGGGTGTTAAAGTACCGTAAAGTAGGGCCTACCATCGCGGACGACATCAAGAAAAATGCCGTATGGGCGGTCATCGGATCCCTGGCAGTCGTATTCCTGTACATCCTGCTACGGTTCCGTAAATGGCAATTTTCACTGGGGGCAGTAGTGGCCGTCTTCCACGACGTGGTTTTGGTACTGGGTATTTTTTCACTCACCAGCAAGCTGATGCCTTTTAGCATGGAAATTGACCAGGCGTTTATCGCAGCCATCCTGACGGTGATAGGGTACTCCCTGAACGACACGGTGGTGGTATTTGACCGGATACGGGAAATTATCGCGGAAAAGGGTTGGAGTGCCGGTGACAATACCAACCTGGCCCTCAACAGCACGCTGAGCCGTACGCTGAATACCTCCCTCACTACCCTGGTGGTGCTACTTTCCATCTTTGTCTTCGGAGGGGAATCGCTCAGGGGATTCATGTTCGCCATGATCGTAGGGGTGATCGTAGGTACCTACTCCTCGGTATTCATCGCTACCCCCGTCATGTTCGATACGCTGAAAAAATCGGTACAGCAGGGCAAGGAGTCAATCAAGGCATAGGCCTTAATTGCATACGTCATAATGGATCGCAGGGGGAAACCCACTAGCGATCCATTTTTTTTAGGTTGTAGGAGGCTATACCATAGCCTGGCCGGCCGGGCGTACGACCCACCCCCGGGAACCCTGCCCCTGGTTTTCCAGATGGAATACCATTTGCGGGTTGAGCCCCGGTTCTTCCCTGTGGGAGACATAGATAATACTGGTCTGGCTTTCGCTCCCTATTTTGTTTACCAGTGATACAAAAAGGGCGGCACTTTCATCGTCCAGGCCGGCGGTAGGTTCATCCAGGATCAACAGGAGGGGGTGCTTGATCATGGCCCTGGCACACATCACCAACCGCTGCAAACCCGCCCCCAGGTCGTGGAAATAGGTGTTTCGGTACCGGTTTAACCCCAGTAATTGCAACCACTGCCTGGCAATTCGCACCTGTGCTTCGGTCGGCTTTACATACAGGCCAATAGAATCGGTAAGGCCCGATATCAGCATATGCTCCAGGGGGTGGTACCCCCCGAACCGGTCGATCATGGCCGGGGTAAAATACCCGATATTCCGTTTGATCTCCCAGACGCTTTCCCCACTGCCTTTGCGCCTTCCAAAGAGGTAGAGTTCCTGTCCGTACCCTTTGGGGTTATCACCAGTGATCATAGAGAGTACCGTGGTTTTTCCACTGCCGTTGCGCCCCGTGAGTTGCCAGAATTCCCCGGGGCGTATCTTCCAGTCGATGTCCTTCAGGATGGGCTTCCCCTCGTAGGACACTGACACCTTTTTTAGCTCTACCAAAGGGTCGGTCATGGAGGCCCGGGCTTCCGGCGCCGCGGGGATCTCCCCTTCAAAAGGCCCTTTTCCGGTTGGGAGGTATTGGGCCAACTCGCCGAGATTGTTAAGGTACAACAGCCGGTCTCCTTCCAAAAAGGCGTGGCGGGAAATAAAGGGGACAAGGTCGTTCCTGCGACTGAGAAGCAGCACCATAAGGATACGGTCTGACCGTTCTGCCAACAGGTTTTTGAACGTTTGCTGAAAAGTACTGTCCAGGTTGTCAAAAGGGTTGTCAAGCACCAGGTAATCGGGTTCCAGGGCCAGCAGGTGCCGGAGCAGTGCCCTTTTCCGCTCCCCGCTCGACATGCTCTGCAGGCTTTGCCGGGTGCCTTGTGTGAGTACCTTTTGGTCGTGCCGTACCTCCTCTTCTATAAATCGGTCCAGTTCCAGCTTGGAAAAGAGGACGCCCCGTTTTCCTTCCAGGGAGGAAAACCCCTGCGGTAAGGGGCCTTCAAGGAGACGGCTGATTAGCCCCGCTTTGTCGGAGCGGTTGTTTGTAAAAACAGCACAGTGTCGGATGCTCATAGGAGTGGTACTGGGCACTAAAATACCCTTTGGGGGTAGATTGTGCAAATCGACAGGGGGGGCGATGGTGGTCCGCTGAAGATTTTTCGTATTTCGTGCGGGTGGCGCACAGGTGCAACTGACCAAAATCATCCGATAAACCAGAGCCTATGGTTATTTTAGACGTCAACCCGGCTTTTAAAGAGGACCGGTTTTCCGGTCGTAGCGGGGTGCCCCCGGAATAATGGATTCTTGTTCCCGGGAGTAAGCCTGTAGGGAATAGTCACCTAACCTGGAAATCATGAAAAAAAACATGGGAATTGCAGACCGCATCATACGCTTCATCATAGCGGCTACCATTTTTGTACTTTACCTGAACGGGACACTCTCCGGGCTGTTGGCGATTGTGTTAGTACTCCTGGCGGCAGTGTTCGTTATCACCAGTTTTGTCAGTTTTTGCCCCCTGTATGCCCCTTTCGGGTTCAGCACTTGCAAGTTGAAGGATCGCTGAATTTGGACAGGGAGGTTAGCGCGGTCCGATATTGGGGTTTATTTTGTTCATAACTCCCCTAAATTTTGGGGTTTTTGCTATACTATCACCCCGCCAGCACCGTTACATGGTATAGATAGCATCACTGGTTAGAATTTTCCGTATGCACCAGAATCACGTAAAAACCCTTGCCAAAAAATACCTTTCCCCCTTATTCCACACCCGAGCGGCCGGAATGTACCTCTTGCTTTTCGCGGCATCCATTGGGATAGCTACCTTTATTGAAAACGATTTTGGTACCAGTGCGGCACAAAAGATCATTTTCAAATCCTGGTGGTTTGAAGTACTGTTGGCGCTCTTTGCCGCTACGGTGGGGGTCAATATAGCGCGATTCAGAATGATCCAACAGCGCAAATGGGCCTTGCTGCTCTTTCATGCCGCGATCATCATTATTTTGTTGGGGGCTGCCCTTACGCGTTATTATGGTTCTGAAGGAGTCATGCATATCCGTGAAAATTCTTCCGCCCATAGCTTCCTGTCGGCCAATTCCTACCTGAAATTTCAGGTAGCATCCGGGGGGGCCACCTATACCTTTGAAGAACCGGTGCTTTTTGCTTCTTTGGGGAACAATCACTGGAATGAATCGTACCTGCTGGGCAATACACGGTTGGATGTCAATGTGAGGGAAGTTGTTCCCAATCCCAGGAAAGTAATTCGGGAAAGCCTGCAGGGGTTGCCTACGGTTCAGTTGGTCATGGGTGGGCCCAATGGGCGGGAAGAATATTTTTTGTCTGAGGGGGAAACCAAACGGATCCGAAATGTGGTCTTCAATTTTCAGGAAACCGATCTCCCGGATGCCATCAATTTGATTTACAGGAATGACTCCCTTTTATTCCGGGCAAACCGGACCTACACGCAAACCGTCATGGCCACGCAACAGACAGACACCCTGTTTCCTTCTGAAAAATATGTCCCCTTGTCGCTTCGGGCGCTCTATTCCGATGGCACAAACAACGTGGTGTTTTCCGATTTTAGAAAACAGGGGAAAGTTAGGATGGTTTCTGATAATCCCAAGGTTTCCAATGAAAGCCTTATGGCTGTGTGGCTCGACCTCACGGTCGATGGGGAGACCAAGGGAACTTACCTGTTTGGACAACGGGGGATGCCTGGCAGGACCGAAACCCTGGGGTTTGGCGATACAGAAATTACCATGGCCTATGGTGCCCGTGAGGTGGTGGTACCCTTTGAAGTCCGGTTGAATGATTTCATACTCGACAAATACCCGGGCACCAACAGCGCCTCTTCCTATGCCAGTGAAGTAACATTGGTAGACACCTCCGAAAATGTCCGCATGGATTACCGGATCTATATGAACAATATCCTGAATTATGGAGGCTACCGTTTCTTTCAATCGTCTTTTGACAAGGATGAACAGGGTACGTATCTCAGCGTGAACAGGGATTTTTGGGGCACCCTGGTGTCTTATGTCGGGTACGCCTTGTTGACCCTCGGGATGTTGTTGACGTTCTTTAGCAAGAAGACCCGTTTTTACCAGCTTATCCAGAAGATTAGGAAACTGCGTGCCCATAGTGGTACCCTGCTGTTGCTCCTTTCCATGATGGCCCCATGGGGTGGTGTCTGGTCTCAAACCGGGGATCTGAAGTTTCCCGAAGTAGCGGTGAACAAAGCGCATGCGGAGTTATTCGGTGAACTGGTGGTGCAGGATTTCCGCGGGAGGATGAAGCCGGTACATACCCTCTCCAGGGAAGTTATGCGAAAACTGGCCCGAAAAGAGGAGATGTTCGGATTAAACGCTGATCAGATCTTGTTGGGGATGTTCGCAAACAACCGGGATTGGTACCACCTGGAAATGATCAAGCTGGGAAACCACCCGGATGTTCACAGGAAACTGAGCGTTGCCGGGTCTTTCGCCACATACGCTGATTTTTTCGACCAAAAAGGCGCTTATAAACTCCGGGACGAAATGCGGCGCATCTATGCGCTGGATCCTACAGACCGGGGTACCTATGAAAAGGAATTGCTTAAAATAGACGAACGTGTAAATATCATGAGCATGGCTTTTTCGGGTAGTTTGCTGAAAATTGTGCCTAATCCGGGAGATCCGGGAAATACCTGGTCCTCTACCCATGGGCATAGCCATGGGGCAGGACAGGCTCATGATCCCGGGCTTGCTGGGAATTTTTTTACGGCCTATAAATCTGCCCTGGACAAAGCGGTTAGCTCTGGCAATTATTTCGATGCCAACCAGCTTCTGGCAGACCTCAAAGCTTACCAGCTGGAGAAGGGGGGGGATCTGATGCCTTCTAAAACCAAGATCCGCGCCGAAATCCTGCTCAACGAGTGGCAGGTTTTTACCAGGCTGGCCTTTTGGTATATGCTTTTGGCGATGGGTTTCCTGTTCTTTTTGTTCCTTTCGGTATTCAAGCCGGAAATCAGACTAAAAAGGGTGCATCTGCTGTTATTCGCCCTGGTCGTCGTTGGTTTCGGGATTCACAGCCTGGGGCTGGGGCTACGGTGGTATGTATCGGGCAGGGCCCCCTGGAGCAATGGGTATGAAAGCATGATCTATATTGCCTGGACCTCTACCCTTGCAGGACTCATTTTTACGCGTAAGTCCTTTGGAGGTCTGGCAGCCACTATGGTCCTTGCGGGGACCATCCTGTTCGTGGCCACGCTTAGTTTCCTGGACCCTGAGATTACCCCTTTGGTCCCCGTTCTCAAATCATACTGGCTTACCATACATGTATCCATGGAGGCGGGAAGCTATGGCTTCCTGATGCTGGGGGCTATTATTGGGCTGATCAACCTGACCCTCATGGTTTTTATGCGTGAATCCAATAAATTGCGGATCAAACGGATGGTAACCGAGATGTCATACATCAGTGAACTCACCTTGATCGGAGGCTTGTTTATGGTGAGCATAGGCACCTATTTGGGCGGTGTTTGGGCCAATGAATCCTGGGGCCGTTACTGGGGTTGGGACGCCAAGGAGACCTGGGCCCTGGTCACTATTCTGGTATATGCCTTCATCCTTCATATGCGCCTCATACCAAAAATCAACGGGCTTTTCGCCTATAACCTGGCTACCATATTCGGGTTGGCTTCGGTGATCATGACCTATTATGGGGTAAATTATTACCTTTCCGGCCTTCATTCCTATGCCACGGGAGACCCGGTACCCATCCCAGGTTGGGTATATGCAATGGTCATTGCCGTCCTGCTTGTCAGCAGTCTTGCCTATCGTAAAAAGAGGAAGTTCCCGGTGATTTCCTGAACTTATTGCAGGATAACCCCTTCTTCAAGGATGAGATCATACCTGTACCCGGCACCAAAATCCCGGTTGAGGTGTACGACTCCCTTCATAGTTACCTTGCTTCCTTCGGGCACAAAACCCGATGAGGTAATGACCAGGTCGTAATCATCCTGGCTACCATCCCGAAGGTGTATCCAGTTCCGCTCCATTATATTCGGATTGATTTTCACGCAGGTTCCGCTGACCTGTATGGTATGCCCTTCGTATTTCCCGGGGTCCCGAACCAGTTCTGCAATACGCACGATCCCTTTGTGGGTGACTATTTTTTCGGTATGGGTGGGGATGTCTACTTTGGTGGTGGGCCCGGCCACAGGGGCCGCAGGGGTAGTCTTTTGCCCTGTCAGATGCCTTGAATGGTCTTCAGGGACCAGGTTGGTGACCAGGTACATGGTATCAAAGACTTTTTGGTATTCCTTGCTCTCAAAATGTGTTTTTAGGAGCCCTCCCCGGTAAAAATAGGTTTCCCCGGTTTTTATTTCCTGTTTTCGCGCGGCAATCCAGAATTTCCTGTTTCCTTCGGATACCAGGAGGTACACATAGCGCTCCGTTGGAAGGGTCTGTTGTACCACCACCCTGTGCAATTCCTGACTAAAGGCATCCTCGCCCGGGGCAGGGGTGACCCTGGTTGCCGGATTTGGGGTGAATATACTATTGCCCTCCGTTGTAGGACCCTCTTTGGAGGGGGCTATAACCCTGGGGCCGTCATGGCAAGCCACCAGCATCAACCCCAGAAGCATTCCAAAAACTCGATAATTGTTGTGTGGGTATTTCATGGTTCTTATTGACTATTAATGCGCTGTACGATCCTCGTATAAATGCGATAATTGTTTTCTTCGTTATAGGTGGTATATTCCCCGGAGATACTCAATAACAGGTTCCGGTTGATATGGTAGGTCAGGTTGGTACCCATATAGTGCTGTTCCAGGGGGTCCCTGAGGTTGTTATATTGGTAATGTACAAAACGGTAATACAAATCCCCATAAAGCTTGTTTTCTACCAGATCCCTGGAGTACCGGAACGATCCGATATTGCTTTCCAGGTAATTCGATGTATTGCGGTTGTAGGATAGCGATGCCCGGCCGCCAGTGGCCGGCAGGCGTGAAAAAGTAATAAAACCGTGTATATTGTTTGATGAGTTCTGGTTGTCGCTTTGGAACCGTTTTGCGTAACTCAGCCCGGCATAGATATTTTTGAATGGGCGCAGGTTCAGCCGGGCGCGAAGCCCTTGACGGGCAAGGTCCTCATCGAGGAGGCGTTCAATCTCGGATTGAAATGTTTCATAGTACAGGATTTGTTTCCGGGAATCATAGGAAAGGGCCAGGTTGAATTTTCTACTCACCCGGTAGCGTGCCGATACATATAGATTGGTCAGCCTGGGATCGATGCTGGTGGTGTAGGCCACTTTGCTGAAAAGGTCCAATTCGGCAACGGCAAACAGGTTCAGGTCTGTCCAGAGGTTGCTCGAATGCTGCAGGTAGGCGTAGCGCCTGTCAATATCAGCCCGTCCCCTCTGTTCCATAAAACCCAGGGTGGTTTCAGAACGCGAATCCGATCCTTCCGTGATCAGGCCGACATAGCCTCCATATTGCAATTGTTCCCGGTTAAACCCGTAGTCAAGAATATCGGGCCGGAAGCCGATGATCGCGCCCAGAAAGGCATTGCCCAGGTATTTTTCGGCCTGAAGGCCATCTATGGCCCCCAGGGAGGACGCCTTGGGATTTATGGCCCTTCCCAGGGTAAACGCCAGGCTGGGGGTGGCATCCATTCGTACATTTAGGTTGTAAACCCGGAAATAGTGGTTTTCCGGGAGGTTGTTACTTGCGTTATCTTCCAGGAGCTGGCGATATGTAAGGTAGGTGTCAAAAGAATATCGGGATTCGTTAATATGCTGTGCATTTAGGGCAAGGCGTGCCATAAACTGGTGCCGGTCTTCCCTGTCACTGTTGAGTAAGTGGTAACTGGACCCCGCAAGGCTGCCGCGCAGCTGTTCCTTATACGACAATTCTTCCGGGGGTTTTTCGGGCAGCAATATGGCCTGTGCAGGGTCTTTTTCAAGCGGGCCCTCATCCAGTACCGTGTTTTCGGGTTCCCCGGAGTCTTTCAGGGGGACATAGGCATAAATAACATCGTCGCCTTTTTCAATTTCGCAGTCACCTACTGCCGCGCAAACGCAGGAAGTGGATGACTTGCTTTTGACTACAAGGCAAGCGATGCCCCCGGGGCTGATCTTCAGGCTGTCGCCAATTTTAATGGGGGTGGTATCGTCAAATCTCACATAGATATTGGAAGTGGTTAGGAATGTCACCTGCCCGGTTACATGCTGTCGGTCCTCCTGGCTTTGTACCTCGCAGGTAACCGTCAAAAAAAGAATCACAAGTCCAATGGCAAATTTCATATCCTTAGTTAGTGCCATCGGGATGGCATTGCAAACAAGCAGCACTTACATACTCATATCCGTTTACTTCGCTATGGTCATTGTTGGTCTCAGCTTGTCCATGGCAGGTAAAGCAGCTAAAATCGGCGTAGTTGTTGGGGTTGGTATGGCAGTCTACACAGGCACTCCAGGCTTCCCGGTGTTTCCCGCTGTAAATGGGGAAATACTGCCCGTCATGGTCAAATGTCGCAGGCATCCAACCCGGGTCGGTGGTATGGCAGGCGGCACAATCGGTGGGGAAATTGGCGGCCAAATGGTTCGGGTCGTTGGTTTGATCATAGTCGTCCCGGTGGCAGTTCACGCAATCCGGGGAGGTTTCGGCATAATTGGCTGTCAGATGGCACCGGCTGCAATCCTGGATATCGTGCCCCTGGGTGAGGGGAAAGAAATCGTGGTTGATCACCGCGGGCGTCCAACCGGGATTGGTACTATGGCAGGCAGCACAATCTGTTGAGAAGCCACTATTCTGGTGGTTGGGGTTTTGCGTCCCGGCATAATCATTTTGGTGGCAACTTATACATTCCGGTGAGGCATCCGAAAAGTTACCTGTGGTGTGGCATCGGCTGCAATCCTGAATGTCGTGCCCCAGGGTAAGGGGAAAGAAGTCGTGGTTGATGTTTTCAGCATCCCACCCAAATCCAAGGGGGTTGTGGCATTCCGTACAGTCTGTGGAAAATCCCGCCAACTGGTGGTTGGGGTTTTGGGTTGCCGCGTAGTCATCCTGGTGGCAACTGATACAGTCATTGCCCAGGCGGTCGAACCGGAGGTTCGTCTCGGAAGTATGGCATTCCACACAACTTAGGTTTCCATGGGCCCCTACCAGGGGAAAGCCGTTTTCTTCATGTAATTCAGGGATGTTGTCTACCAACCAGGTTTCCGATGTATGGCATCGCATGCAATCGTTTCCTACAGACTGGCTGTGCAAATCTGTATGACAGGAAATACATTCCATGGGGGCCTCGTTGAATACCAGGCTGCTATGGCATAGTTTGCAATCTGTCTGCGCATGGGTTCCTTCCAGAGGAAATTCTGTGGTATTGTGGTCAAATTGCAACGACTGGTAATCCATGCTCCATCCCGAAGGATCGTGACATTTCACGCAATCCATTTTAAGGTCACTCCCATGGGGTGATTGCCCCAGGATGGGCAGTGAACAAAAGAGAATCGCGATTACAAGTGGCAGTCGATACATCTGAATTTACCTAATTTATAGATAACCTCTGTTTCCCCGCCAGGGGATGTAACTTCATGACATGCGCTGCAGGCGATTTTCGCATGCTTTCCCTCAAGGGGAAAATTCGTGCGGTTGTGATCGAATCGTTTGGGAAACCAACTTTCAGTCACATGGCACCTCGCGCAATCTGTTACCCCCTGGATTGCGAAGGTTTCCCCATGGATATTTTCATGGCAATCTGCACAATCCGTACTCAATGTAGCAAATTTCTGAGTACCACCCGGCACGTTGCCCTTTATTTCGTTGAAATGACATTCCCTGCAAGAAACTTCCCGGTGTTTGCCGTCCAGTGGCCACTGGGTTTGGTCATGATCAAAGGATACAGAGGTCCAGGCATCGTTGCCATGGCATACGGCGCAGTCATCTCCCGGATAATATTTTTCATTGATAAACCCTTGGTGTATGTCGGAATGGCAATCGGCACAGCCTGTTCCCAGCTCCCTGAAGGTCCAGCGCTGCTTTTCCTCGCTTACGTGGCAGGCATAACAAGGGGTGGCCGTATGGGCGCCTTCCAGCGGGAACCTGCTTTCCCGGTGTTGTTCCAGGGTGTATAGGCTGTAATCGAAACCATTTTCCAGGGAATGACATTCCGCGCAGTCCGGCGTCCCGCCCGCCCGGCGGAATTCGCCCTCGTGGTAGTCCTGGTGACAGTTGGAACAAGCCGAAAAATCTATAGGTGTAGAGAAGCGCTGGGTATGGCACTGGCGGCAATCCACCATGCTGTGTTTTCCCTGGAGGGGATAGTCTGTTTTGGTATGATCAAAGAAATCCATGGAACGGAGCGATAAAAAACTGGTTTCCCTGTGGCATTTCACACAATCATTGCCATAGGCCCCGTCGTGTACATCTGTATGGCATGAGACGCATTGCCGCTCTTCTACCCGTGGCTGGTCCTGAAAGACCCGCATGGGATCGGGGTCTGCCCTGTGGCAACTAAAACAATCAATTGAAGCATGTTTTCCTTTCAGTTCAAAGCTGGTAACGCGGTGATCAAAACGCCCTTTACCCCTGAAATCACCAAAAGAGGATTCTGTATGGCATTGGGTACAACTGCCCTGTATTTTTCCGCCGTGCGGGTCCTCATGACAGGAAACACAGTCGTTAAATGCTACATTGGCAAATTCCTGGAATTCCCTGCCGTTGCGTGTGGTTACCTTATGGCAGTCGGTGCAGTCCAGCGTTTCATGGGCGCCCTTCAACGCGAAATCGGTTTCGTTATGTACAAATTTGGGGGCGCTGGCAAAGCCTTCCATTTCGTGGCATTCCAGGCAATCTGAAGCAAGCGTTTGCTGGTGGTAGTCATCGTGGCAGGACAGGCATTCCTCGTCCAGGCCCAAAAAAGTGTTTTTGCGTTTTTTCAGGTCCCTGTCGGCGATGTTATCCGAAATATGGCACTCCCGGCAATCTACCTCCTGGTGTTTCCCCTCCAGTTGATAGCCTGTTTGGTCGTGGTTAAAAGCATCTTCGTCAAACCTTATCAATTCAAAGTTCCGGCCATGGTGTTCGTTATGGCATTCATAACAATCCTTTTTTATGACCGCGCCCTGGGCGTGATACCCTTTTTTCCTGTTGATCAGTGATTGAACTTCGGTATGGCATTCCAGGCACTTCTTATCAGAGACCTTGGCACCCAGGTCATGGCAAAGCGTACAATTGCTCATTCCCTCCAGGTTGGCATGCGGCATGGACAGGTCGCCGGGGGAGATCTGTCCAAAACTAACCCCTGCCATAAGGAAAGTCAGGAAATAAATATAGGTGGACAAAGCTTTCACATAAGCGCTATTTATGTTTCTTTAAAATATGTCCAAAACGCCTGGTGATCTTTACCCCGGCATTTTGAAGAAAACTGGTGGGCAATTCGCCTCCCGCAAAAATGTAGACCAGGTCATTGGCCAATTCCGTATGCTTGGTATCTCCAACGTCGATCAGAACACTCCCTTCATGGATAGACACTAAGTTAGAATTAAAAAGCACTTCAATGGTCTTATCGGCTGCCGCTTTTTCAATTTTTTCCCGGTTTTTGGGTTTAAGGCGGGAGAATTGTTCTTTTCGATAAGAGAGGACTACTTCGTTCTGGTCTTTGAGCAGCAGCGCTGATTCAATTGCCGAATCCCCGCCTCCAACGACCATGATCTTTTTTCCTTGAATCTGTTCCGGTTCCAGGAGCCGATAGGCCACCTTCCCGGTATCTTCCCCGGGAATCCCCAATTTTCTTGGTGTCCCGCGACGTCCTATGGACAATAACACCTGGTGGCACAGAAATTCCTGACCTGCATTCGTCAGTATTTTGAAAACATCATTTTCCAGGGGGGTAATTCGTTCTACTTTGGTTTGTTCCAGGATCTCCAGTTCGTATTCAGAAATGACCTTATGCCATAATTCCAGGAGTTCGTCTTTGGAGGTGTCAAATAATTTCGCCTTGCCGTAGAGCGGTAGGTCCATGGGGGCGGTCATGACAATTTTGGACCTTGGGAAGGTAAATACCGTACCCCCAAGCGAATCCTGCTCCAGGGTAATGGAACTGAGCCCGTATTTTTTTGCCGCGAGGCTGGCAGAGATTCCGGCGGGACCTGCACCGATGATCACCAGGTCCAATATCCCTTCCTTGGAAGGCTTTTTGTGCTTCACGATATTGGCAACCGCCTGTTGCCCCTGTTCCACACTGTTTTTGATAAGGCCCATACCCCCCAACTCTCCGGCGATATACATCCCCTTGATGTTGGTTTCGTATTCCTCACTGACGTGTGGGAGGTCTACCCCACGACTTTCGGTACCTATCCGCAGCGAAATGGCCTCCACCGGGCACGCGTGAAAGCAAGCGCCATGGCCCACGCAATTGGAGGTGTTGATCACGGTCGCCACACCGTCAACAATACCCAGGATATCCTTTTCCGGGCAGGCGGTGATGCAGGCGCCACTCCCAATGCACGTGTTGAGGTCTATATATGGGTGCAGGGAAACCGGCTCAAACAACCCTTCTGCCTTGGCCAGATCCACTTTTTGTCTGGTTTCTGTAGATTTCCTGTTTTTTTTGCGCAGGTACAGGGATACGGTAAGGCCGCAAATGAGGAAGAGCGTGCCATATACCAAAAGCTGTTCCAGGAGTAATTCGTCCATCAGAAGATCCATTTATATCCAAAGGCAACTGTGACCGCCACATGGATGACTACCACAATTAACATGATTAAGGCAAATGGCATATGGGCTACGTGCCAATATTTGAATAGCTGCTGCATTTTTTGCAAGCGGGCTATTTTATGGGAGAGTTGGATTTCCTTCCTGACCAGGCTCAGGATTGCTTTCCGGTCTTTTTTTGGGAGTTCATTGCGGTCAAGGGTCCTTTTCAGATATTCCAATTTTTTTGAATTGGCAATGGCATTTTCACTGCGCATAATATCTGTGACGATTTCAATGGTGTTGGTGGCCAGGCTAAATCGCTTTTCCAGGACTTCGGCCAGGTTGACTTTCATGTCATCCAGTTCATTCAAACTCAGTGCCCGCCCTTCGATGGTCCTGGGGATTTGGTTATAGATGAACCTGCCCACCACGCCACTCAGGACCACCGCCACCATGCTCCAAAATGCTACCGAAACAATGCCCCCGAATTTAAACGCGGTATGGAACAGTATCAGGATGGGCCCAAGGGTACAGAGGAAAATATGAAATTCAAGCAGGTATTTAAGGCGGATATACTTGCCGAGGAAGTTATAGCGCTTCCGCGCAATATATAGGGTTACCCCTATCAAGATCAGTAACGTGCCGATGATGCCTAGTCCCTGTCCGTAAAGCCCGCTGGGCTTAAACCAGTTATGGCGAGGATGGTAGAAACGTTCTTCCAGGGGCGTGGAATAGTAACCCAGGCCGGTATAAACAAGATATGTGGTGATTAGTAAGGTTATAACCACCATGGAACTGATATAAGCAATGTGAAGGGGCCTTTTCACTATGTATGTAACTACATTATAGTAAAAATGTTATATCTACAACAAACTATTTTTTCCCACCCCTGCGGTTTGCACTACCAGGTCTTATGGAATACGGGCCACACCGGAACTCCCCGGAACTTTGACGGCCAGCCGATACCTCCTTTTCAATCCATCACAAACTTAAACCCGGTGGTGATGATATAGGCGCTTAAACCGGAATCGCGTTCGTAGTAGTTGCCTTTAAGGTCGATGCTCTTAAGGCCAAACTTCCAGAGTTTGAGGCGCGTAAAAATATCGGTATAGCTCAATCCTATGCCATACTGATTGGCCTGGTATCGCGAAAGGTCGTAGTCTGAGGTATAGAAGGGGTCCGTGGATACATGGGCCTCGTAGGGCGCAAAGTAATCGGCAGCTGTCTGTGTATAGTACCGGTACGAAGGGTAAAGTGTGAAGGCGTCGCTTAGCTTGACAGGCACCTCCAGGCTGGCCGTATGCGAACCGATCCCCCAGTCATCCCAATAATAGCGGTAATAGCTGCGCAGCGTGATTGTCGGGCTTACAAAATAGTTCAGCCGCCCGCCCAGGGCTACCTTGAAACGCCTGTCGGGCAGGCGCTCTACGTCATCGGCCAGTTGGAAACCCTCGATAAAAGAGTCGGCTACATCTTCAAAATAGACCCGCTGGAAAGGGGTAGAAAGCAAGCCATCCTGCTGTACCAGGTCGACCAGCAGGCTGCCCTGTGCATTTTTGCTCAATATCTGCGAAATACCAAGCCCCAGGGAATAGGAGTTCCGGTTTTTGCTGCCAAATTCGCTAAAATTAGGGGCGTAATTGGTATTCCCGCTGATGGGATAGGCGGTGAAGAACGGATCGTTGATCCCCCTGCCCCCATCTTCAAAAGGACGCAGCTCAAAGGGGTAAATAGCGTTCCAGGTATCAAAATATACGTTGGCTGTAAGGGAGACCTCGGTGTTCTTCTCGTTAAACAAACGCGTATAACTCCCGCCGGCGCCTATCGAAAAATAATCGTATTCCGTGGCGACAGACAGCTTGGCAGACCAAAGGGCGTTGCGGTCTTTGGAACTGTGGGAATAGCTACCGGTAAAATTCCCCCACAGGTCAGAACTCGAAGCCCCCGAACTGGCCACATAGGGGTCTGCGGCCGCACCGCCATCAAAGGGGTTGATGTTACTGGAAGAGGCTGAGGTATAGGCCGAAACTCCGGCATCAATGGTTATAACGTCGTCTTCGTTGAGCGGAATTGAAACGATAAAGGTGCCTGTGGCATCGGTTAGTTCCTCATTTCCAATCCCCCCGCTTACGGCGGCGTTTTGCCCTTCCTGGCTGTAATAACTGGACAGGAAGTCTACTTCCGTGCTCTCCAACACCCGCTTTTGGTATTCAGGGGATCCCTGGTCACCGCCATCCTGGGCGTATGAAGTAAACCCGGCCGCCAACAGGGCCAGCAGCAGGGTGCAATGCCGTCTTTTTAGGGAGGGTTGATTCCCGGATGTAGCAGGATCATTAGTTACAACCACAACCCCCGCCTGTTTTTCCACCGTTGGCGCCTGCAGCGGCTTCCCGGTAGGAGTGGAACACGGTGACATTGCGGTCACATTTTTTCTCGGACAAGACCATATCCGGATCGTTCAGGTTGACTTTTTCATACTCCCGAACCACGACACAGGAAGTAGCCGTGGCCAGAAGGAAAACCCCGAAAAGAAAACGCAGGATCATATTCTATCTATTTTAATATTTTCGGAACTAAAGAGGTGGCCCGCTTCGTCTATGATGATACACCCTACCCTGGGCATTTGCCCGATGCGGTTAAGCCCCACTTCCTTGCCCATGACGAAGACCGATGTGGCCAGCGCATCGGCCAGCTCCGCGCTGGGGGCAAATACGGTGACACTCAGGATCCCTCTGGCAGGATAGCCCGTTCTGGGATCGATGATATGGCTATACCGGACCCCGCCAAAAGTCACATATTTCTCGTAATTCCCCGAGGTTACTACCGCGCCTTCGGTGATGGGCAAAAGGGCATATGCCTTGTTTTTGTCCAAAGGGTTGGTAATGGCCACTTTCCATTCCTTCCCGTCGGGTTGCTTCCCCCAGGTGGTCATGTCGCCAGAGGCGTTGATGATACCCGCCTGCACCCCGTTCTTAATCAGCAATGCCCTGGCCTTGTCCGCCGCGTACCCTTTGCCAATGGCGCCAAAGCCAATCTTCATACCCGGCGATTTCAAGAATACGCTACGCTTGCCCCGGTCCAGCACAATGTTCTGATAGCCTACCCTGGCTACCGAAGCTTTTATGGATGCCTCATCGGGCATGGCTGTCATGCTCCCGTCAAACTTCCAGATACGGTCCATGGAGGCGTAGCTGATATCAAAGGCGCCATCGGTAAGTCGGGAGATTCCGTTGGCCCTTTCGATCAACCCGAACAATTCTTCGTCCACCACGACGGGCGAAACGCCTGCCTGCGCGTTAATTTTGGAGGTTTGCGATCCGGGGTCCCAGGAAGAAATGAGCTTTTCAATCCTGCCGATTTCCTCCACGGCCATGTCTATTGCCTGGTGGGCCGCTGCTTCGGAAGCCGCCACTACCGTTATTTCAAAGCGGCTTCCCATAAGCTTCAGGGTCCTTTTGTGCGTTTGCTGGGCCTGGATGGCCAGAGACAGCAGGAAGAAGATAAGGGCGTGTCCGCGTTTGATCAAAAGGCTAGGATTTAAAGGATTCCAGATGGGTGATATATTCGGAGGGGGTCATTTTTTTATAGCTGGTCTTACCCAGGACCTTTCCCGTGGCATCCAGGATAACCACCAGGGGGAAAATTCCATGGGTATTGTAGGTCTCGGCCAGCCTGGCATTGGCTTCCTGCTGGGGCTTGGGCAGCGCATTTTTGGGTTTTCGGGGAAAGTCTGCCTGCAGCATCACAAAATGTTCGGAAGCGTAGGCCTTGAATTCATCGGTACTCCAAACTTCCCGGTCCAGTTTGATACAGGGCGCACACCAGTCCGATCCCTGGAAGACCAAAATAATGGGTTTATGGTCATGGGCAGCCAGTTCTTTGGCTTTGTCAATATTGGTTTGCCATTCCTGGGAGTACAGGGGCAAGGCCGCCAGGAGGGAGAACGCTGCCATCAAAACTAGCTTGTTCATAGGTGTCGCAGGCATTTAGAGCGTATAACGATTTGTATAGGTACATGCATAACGGAGATTATAGGGCCTTGGTATGTTAAAAGGCATATATTTTACGGGTCTTTTTTACGATGTGCGCACCCGATAGATATATACGGGATTATCCTTGTAAATGGTAGCCTTGTCCAGGCGCATGCCATTGTTTTTGGCCACCTGTTGCGAAGTGAGGTTGTCTACGTGGATGATGGAGATAAGCGAAGTGGCCCAGCCCTGAGTGAACGCCCTGATTTTGCAAGCCTGCGCTGCTTCGCTGGCATACCCCTGCCTGCGGAACCGGGGAAGGATGGAATAGCCTATTTCCAACGCTTCCTCCTGGTCGACTTGTTGTACCAACAACCCACAGAGGCCTACCAGTTCACCACTTTCTTTGTTTACGAGGGCGTTCATCCCGCCCAGCCCCAATTCATACCGCTCAAAAATACGCTGGAACTGCTCTTTGCAGGCATCCGGGGGAGCCGCGGGCAGTCCGGCCCAATACCGGGTGCTTTCCGGGTCTTCCCAAAATGGCAGCCAGGCAGGGAAATCTGCTTTGGATACTTTTCGGAACTGCAGTCGCTCGGTTTGTACACCGGCCATCAGGAACTTTTCCATGGGAATGGCAATTTTGGCTGTTAGGCCAGGGGGTTCCTTCCTAATCCTTGCGGTAGGCAATGCTGTCGCCCGGCTGCAGGCCCCATTGGGCTGCCAGGCCGGCATTGACCTCCAGTACATATTGTACGGGCACAACGGAGGAAAGGCCCTTTTCATCCAGGGGTTGGGCATTTTCCGTGATACTGCCCACCTTTTTGTCAGCCCTGATGAAGATCAGGTCCAGCGGGATTTTTGTATTCTTCATGTAGAAGGAATGCATGGCCTCTTCCGGGAAGACAAAGAGCATTCCCTGTCCTTTTTCCATGGTATTCCGGTACATCAGGCCTGTCTGGGTCTCGTAGTCGGTATCGGCAATTTCTATATCCAGGCGTGCCAGCAATGAATCGGTCCCTTTTCTGAACACCGAAAGCTCCCCCTCTTTTTTAAAGGTGATGGGCGCGGTCTTAACTACTTTGGTAGCGGTGTCCTTGCACGCCAGGGCAGGGGCGAGGACCCAAGCCAGCAGGAGGGCAAAAAAACATACTCGTTTCATGGTTCAACTTCTATGGCCACAGCATCGGGGAGCACTCCCACGGGGTTTTTTCATGCTGCTTTGGGTTTTCTGAAAACAAAATAGAGTCCCAGCGCGATAAAGGGGATGCTCAGCCACTGTCCCGTAGAAAGCAGGCCAAGAGATTCTTCGAAGCCCCCCTGGCTCTTCTTGACAAACTCTACGAAAAAGCGGATGGTCCAGAGTAAGATCAGGAACATCCCGAATAAAAAGCCCGGGCGCGACCCCTTGTCGGTTTTCCAGTAAAAATAATACAGGATGAGGAACACAAAGATATAGCAGACCCCCTCATACAATTGGGCAGGGTGCCTGTAGGGGATGGTATTGAGGTATTCCAGGAATTTTGGGTTGTTTTCTATGGCGGCATAAGCGGCATTGACGCTGCGTTCCTTGGTGATGGCCAGGGCCGCCGAAGCGGGCATGTCATCTGAATCCCGTATAAAACGCGTGGCAAAAAGGAAGGATTTATCGACCGCCTTGCCGTTGATCTCTGAGTTGAAAAAATTCCCCAGCCGTACAAAAAAGGCCCCTATGGCAACCGGTATGACCACACGGTCCAGGACCCAAAGCATCTTCATGTCCTGGTATTTCCGGGTATAGAGGTACATCCCTATAATGATCCCAATTGCGGCCCCATGGCTGGCAAGGCCTGTAAAACCTGAGAATTCATACCCTTTGATGAAGCCAAAGAGTGTCCCCCCGGCACTTTCCCGTATGGGCAATAAAATTTCCAGGAGATGGTCCTGGTAATAGGCCCAGTCATAGAAGAAGACGTGGCCCAGGCGGGCACCCAGCATCGTTGCCACCACGGTATAGATGAAAAGCGCATCGAGTTTTTCCAGCGATTTATCTTCCCTCTGGAAGATTTTTTTCGTCAGGAACCAGCCCACGCCAAACGCCACAATCCACAAGAGGTTGTAGTATTTGATTTGTAGGAAGCCAATTTTGAAAAGGGTGTCGTCGGGATTCCAGGTAAACCCTAGTAGGTACATACTGCCAATTTTTGAGCGACTAAGATAGTTATTTAAGCGAAAGTAGGGGGTATAATCAAGGCAGTATTCCTTGCCGGGTTGGGATGTGGTGTGGTGTCGGGAAATGCGGGGCATTTGGGATAGGGGGATCCACCATTCTGCGGGAACCCATGCTGGACGGAGCTGGTCCTACCGACCCCGTTCGTGGTTGGTGGTGGCTGCAATTACGATCGGAGATGGCTATAATCCAGGGTTTTCGGGGGATGCGACAGGAAACTTTTTGGGCGGGGGGTAGGGTCGTAAAAAAGGAAAAAGGGGTACCCGCGGCAGCGGTTATTGGTTGGGGCCATGAGCCCCTCCCCGTTCAAAGGTACTCTGGTCGACGGCAAAAAGCCTGCATGAAAGACCGTGATTCCTCCCTGCCCGGTTTCTGGCTGCCGGCAATCAACCGCGGAAGGGGGGCGGAATTACCATGCATTCCCGTTTTTGCCATTATCCTGCATGCATTTTGCAGCGGGTTCGGTGATCTTGATCCCTGGGGGAGGGGGGTGCCCCCATTAGAAAAACCTTTACGTGGACGGGATGCGCCACATTCCCGGGAAAGTGTCCGATGCGTCCCAGGTCCCCTTTGCTTGTTTCCGTTTCACTGCATGCATTTTGCAGTGGTGGCAGCTACCTTTTAACCGGGGAGGGGATACGTATCCCCCTGACGAATTCTCCCCAAAGAACCCCCTCAACACAAAGGTACCCCGGAAAGGATGTGGTTACCTGACCGCCTTTTAAAACGGGTTAAAACTTCCGGTTGCTTTTTCCGCTGCGCTGCATGCATTTTGCAGCGGTTGCCAGTAGCTTGTGACCCGGGGCGGGGGGTAAGCCCCCCGGCCCCCGAATAACTGCCAGGGCCGTATCCTAATACGTCGTCGCATTGCGAAATACAAGACCAATCCTTTATCCGGCCTAAGGGTTCCCTGAATGCATTTTGCAGCGGGCTGGGCTATCTTGATAACAGGGGCGGGGTTGTCTACCCCGTATAGGTATAGCCGCAAATACTGCAACTTGCCAGACCTCCAATCCCCGGATAAACGGGCCATTGCTTGGCCTGCTATTTTTCCATTTTCCCGAATGCCTGTTGCAATGGTTTGGGAGACCCCGGTTGCCGGGGTGGGGCGTAGTACCCCTGTTTAAACGACACAACTACCAGGCGCTATGCGTGGCGGCAATACCGATTGGGTTCCTGGCAAACAGGCATGCCATTGTGGAAGCTAGGGGTCATCCGGCCCGGGAACCGGATCGTAGCCCGAACCACCCCATGGATGACAACTGCTGATCCTCTTGATGGCCAACCACCCCCCCCTGAACAGGCCATGTTTCCGAAGCGCTTCCAGGGTGTATTGGGAACAGGTAGGCGAATAACGGCAGGAAGCGGGCAACCATGGCGAAATAAGGTATTGGTACAACCTTACCAAAAACACAAATGGGGCGATGAGCAGCTTTTTCATGGTATTCTGTCGCTTTACGGGCCGGGTTCGGATAGGTGCGCAAACCCCGGCTGGTACCCCCGGGTAGTTACTTTAGCCGGATACGCTGAAGCTGGTGCCTTCCTTTCCGTCCTTTAATTGGATCCCCAGGGCCGCCAGTTGATCCCTGATACGGTCTGAAGTGGCAAAATCCCTGTTGGCACGGGCTTCGTTCCGCAGCGAGATTAGCAGTTCCATTACCCCATCGAGTTTGTTGGAATCGGCAGCACCGCCGGCGGTTTTTCCTTCCAGGCCCAACAAATCGTAAACAAAAGCCTGCATGCTGGCCTGGAGCAATTCCTTGTCTTCCTGGGTGATGTCCGATTTGCGTTCCTTGATCAGGTTGATCTGCTTTACGGCTTCAAAGAGGTGAGCGATGAGGATGGGGGTATTGAAATCGTCATTCATGGCATCATAGCACTTCTGTCGCCAGGCAGCCACATCGAAATCGGAACTGCTGGAAGTGTTGAGCCACTCCAGTGCCTCCATGGCCTCCATCAAACGGTGGTACCCTTTTTCTGACGCTAACAGGGCCGATTCGCTCAGGTCCAGAATACTGGAATAGTGCGCCTGCATCATGAAAAAACGCACCACGGCCGGACTAAAAGGCTTGCTGAAGATGTTGTTCTCTCCCGTGAATATTTCGTTGGGCAGGATATTATTCCCGGTAGATTTGGCCATTTTCTTCCCGTTTAAGGTCAGCATGTTGGCATGTAACCAATAGTTTACAGGGCTTTTCCCATAACTTGCTTCGGCCTGTGCGATCTCGCATTCGTGGTGGGGAAATTTCAGGTCCATCCCACCCCCGTGTATATCAAAAGTCTTCCCCAGGTATTTGGTGCTCATGGCCGTGCATTCCAGGTGCCAGCCCGGGAAGCCATCGCCCCAGGGGGAAGGCCAGCGCATAATATGCTGGGGTTCTGCCCGTTTCCAAAGCGCAAAATCCTGGGGGTTCCTCTTTTCGTCCTGGGCCGTAAGGTCGCGGGTATTGGCGATCATATCCTCTAACTTCCTCCCGCTCAACTTGCCATACGCATGTGATTTGTTGAACTTGACCACATCAAAATACACCGAGCCATTGGCTTCGTAAGCAAAACCATTTTCAAGGATCTCCTTGATGATCTCGATCTGTTCGATAATATGCCCGGTAGCCGTGGGCTCTATACTGGGGGGAAGGATGTTGAATTTCTGAAGGATGTTGTGGAAATCAACGGTGTACCGTTGTACCACTTCCATGGGTTCTATTTGCTCCAGCCGTGCTTTTTTGGCGATCTTGTCTTCCCCTTCGTCCGCGTCATCCTCCAGGTGGCCGGCATCGGTGATGTTGCGCACATAACGCACTTTGTATCCCAGGTGCCTGAGGTAACGAAAAATCATGTCAAAGGAAAGGAAGGTGCGGCAATTGCCCAGATGGACGTTGCTGTAGACCGTGGGGCCGCAGACATACATGCCCACATGGCCTTCGTTCAAGGGTTCAAATAGCTCTTTGGAACCGGATAGGGAATTATGGATCTTTAGGGGTTGGCTCTTATATAGTTGCATGGGTGCTAAACGCCATTAAAATTGGTATCCAGGTTGATGTAGTCCAGGAACTCCCTGCGAACGCTTTCTTCCTTGAATTTACCGCCAAATTCTGCGGTGACCGTACTGCTTTCCACATCGCGTATGCCCCTTGAGTTCACGCATAGGTGTTTGGCATCGATGACACAGGCCACGTCATCGGTCCCCAGTACCCGTTGTAATTCCTTTACGATCTGTATGCTCATGCGCTCCTGTACCTGCGGCCTCTTGGCAAAATAATCGACAATACGGTTCATCTTGGAGAGCCCCACCACCGTGCCATTGGAAATATAGGCAATGTGCGCCTTCCCCACGATGGGAAGCAGGTGGTGTTCACAAGTGGAATAAACGGTGATGTTTTTTTCCACCAGCATTTCCCCGTATTGGTATTTGTTGGAAAAGGTCGACGATTTTGGGCGCCTCTTGGGGTGGAGCCCACTGAAGATCTCCGTGACATACATTTTGGCCACCCGGTCTGGCGTCCCTTTCAGGCTGTCATCTTCAAGGTCGAGCCCCAGGGTATGCATGATCTCCCTGACATTTTCCCGGATGCGCGCAATTTTCTCATCATCGCTGAGGGTAAAAGCGTCTTTGCGCATCGGGGTTTCCCCGGTAGACGAAATATGATCGTCCCCCATGGCTTCGTATTGCTCTTTCAAGGTGCTGTCAATTTTCATAGGATGGTGCCCGTTTCGAAGGGCAAAGATATACATAAAATGCCACTTAATGGCCCGATTCCACCCGTACACAACATAAATTAGTGTTAAGGAAAACAAGCCAATACCTTTATTTTTCTGAATATCCATGGCAGTGTATGAACCTTAAGGGCTTGTTTTTTACCATCGTGCTGATGCTGGCTACCTATGCCTTGCGGTCACAGGTATCCCCGGATTGCCTCAATGCCATTCCTATCTGTAACGATACCCCGGTAAACGCGGGGACCCAGGGCTACGGGCAGGACGATTTCAATGGGGCCCAGTTCAGCGGTTGCCTGGAACAGACCCTGACAGGGGCCATAGAATCCAATTCGGCCTGGTACCGTTTCAGGACGGGGGCTTCGGGCCAACTGGGCTTCAATATCGGCTTTGATATCGATGAGGATTGGGATTTCGCCCTTTACCAAACGGACGACTGCGGAAACCTGGGTGATCCTGTGCGCTGCAATTTCTTCGACAATAGCGACCGGGAAGCGTATATGGGGGTGGGGGAAGACCCTACAGGTAGTACCTCGACCGTGCTCTATGAAGATTGGTTGCAGGTAAATCCCGGGGAAGACTACTACTTGCTCATCAATAATTTCAGTAACACCAACTCAGGTTTTTCCATACAGTTTACCGGGGCTATTTTCCAGACAAACCCGTATGACGCCCTGGATTGCTCTATTATCAGTAACCTGCTGGGGCCCCCGGTTGCCGCCTGTGACAACGAAGTGGTCGTCCTTGACGCCACCACACCCAATGCCCTCAATTATACCTGGTACCAGGATACCGGTAGCGGGTACCAACAGCTGGCTGGGGTCAATACCCCTACCTACCAGGTGCCCGCCTCTGCCTTCTACCGCGTGGAGGTGGCCACCCCCTCTGGAAATATCTACAGCGATGTACAGGTGGGGTTCAGTACCGCCCCCACCACCTTCCCCCTGTCGGATGAGGTGTTCTGCACCCAATCAGGGTCCCTGGACCTGAATGCCAAAGACGTTGAAGCCCTGGGCGGACAGGACCCTGGGTTGTTTGTCGTGAGTTACCACCCCTCCCTCAATGATGCGAACCTGGGCACCAATGCCCTGCCAAAAAACTATCCCCTGGTGCCGGGTACCCAATCTGTCTATGTGAGGACCACTTCGGTTGCCAATGGGAAATGCTACGATATATCCCAACAATTTACCCTGCAGGTGGCTGCGCCACCCATACTGGATTTCCCGACAGAAGTTCCCATTTGTGAGGATGGAGGGGCTGTTACCATTGGAGATACCACCCCCGATCCAAATAGTACCTATACCTGGGACAGCGGGGAACAAACCCCCACCATCACGGTTTCGGGTAGCGGGGCCTATACCCTTACCGTGACCAACACCCAGGGCGGTAACGGCTGCAGCGAGCGCTGGACCGTGAATGTGGTCATTTCCGAGCCTCCGGGGATCAGCGATGTCATCATCTCCGACCTGCAGGAAAACAATACCGTGGAGGTGGTGACGGATGTGGTGGGAACTTTTGAATACCAGCTGGATAGCGGCCCTTTCCAAAGTGGCAATCGCTTTGCCAATGTGAGCCCGGGTATCCATACGGTCACCGTTAGGGACCTGCTGGGTTGCGGGGCTGTAAGTGAGGACATCAGCGTGGTGGGCTTCCCCAAGTTCTTTACGCCCAATGGGGACGGGAATAACGACTACTGGCATATCGTGGGGATCCAAGAGTTGAATGAACCCGTGGTCTTTGTGTACGACCGTTACGGAAAACTACTCAAGCAGTTGTATCCTAACAGTCCGGGTTGGGACGGCACTTTCAACGGCCGGGAATTGCCCTCCTCTGACTACTGGTTCAGGTTGAGCTACCTCAATAATGACGGGCAACGCGTAGATGCCCGGCACCTTAACAGCCATTTCGCTTTAAAGCGGTAACCTGCCGCATCCCCCTCGCGTTTTCAACACCCATTGATCGATAATCGGCATAAAATACCGATGAAGATATACTAAACAGGGGACCATCGAGTTATAGATATGTCAACCAAAAAAAATCATAGCCCCACCCCTTATGCGGACACTTCTTATTTTAGGCTGTTTGCTATTAGGAGCCTTTGGTGCCCTTGCTCAGAACTCCCCCGATTGCCGAAGTGCCATCCCGGTTTGTGCCGATACCGTCATTGTGGCTTTTGCCGACGGGGCTGGCGATATAGATGATTTTGACCCGGATGTCATCCGCCAGAGCGGGTGCCTGGAAAAAGGAAGTGTAAGCTCGGCAAATATCGAAAACAACACCTCCTGGTATGTTTTCCGGGCGGGGACCGACGGGCAAATAGGTTTTGATATCGAGGCCCTGCCTTCTACAGGGAATACCATCACCGCCGAATGGGACTTTGCCCTTTATGGCCCGGATACCGATTGCGCCAATATCTCCAACGGCACCGCCCAGCCCATTCGCTGTAATTATGAAGTGAACAACACCCGATTTACCGGGGTCGGGGTCAACCCCGAAAACGGACAGCAAGGAGAACCCCCGTTGACCGCCAACCAAAACACCTACGATGTATGGTTGGATGTACGGGAAGGGGAGCTCTATTATTTGCTGATCAATAATTTCAATACCAATTTTGATGGCGACCCCGAACCCTATACCCTTACTTTTACAGGGAGGTCCGTGGAGGCCGACCAGGATACGGCCCTGGATTGTACCCTCAGGGACGAGTTTTTGGGATTGGATATTGTGGCCTGTGAAGGCGACCCCGATATCGTGCTCAGTGCGCTGAGGTCCCCTGCCGGCCCCGATATTGCCAGTGTGGTATGGGAAGTGGATTATGAAGATGACGGGGTAAGGGATGCCGTTTTACCCGGGACAGGGCCTTTTGGGGCCGAATACACTGTTACCAGCCCCAATTCCGGCCGCTATTTCGTGACCATTCAAACAACCCTTAACACCACCATTACAGACGATATCCTCATTACGTTCTACGGGGTTCCGGTCCTGGACCGTGTGGATATCCTGGACGACCTTTCTGACAGCAACAACATCGAGGTCTTCGTGCAGGGCGATGGGGATTACGAATACGCTATCAACGGAGGCGAATTTCAGGATTCGCACGTCTTTATGGATGTTCCCCCCGGCGAGAATACCGTGGTGATCAACGATAAGAACGGCTGTGGGATGACAGATCCCATCCCCTTCCTGGTAGTGGGCTACCCTAAGTTTTTTACCCCGAATGGCGATGGCATTCACGATGCCTGGAACGTGTTGGGCATAGAAACCCTGACAGACCCCACCGTGTTCATTTTTGACCGGTATGGGAAACTGCTCAAGCAACTGGATGAAACAACCATCGGCTGGGACGGTACCTTTAACGGACGACCCATGCCTTCTTCAGATTATTGGTTCCGGCTGGATTATTCCAGGGACGAAAGCGGGATCGTGGTCGCCAATACCATCCGTACCCATTTCAGCCTGGTGCGATAAAAAAAAGGCCGGAAACCCCGGCCTTGTATCCATTATATCCATTTCCTCTAAAAGTTCAGGGTATACCCCAGGGTCACGTTGGTATTCACGGCATTTACATTGGCGGGGGTGTTGAACCCTACCTCGAATAAATTTTCCTGGGAATCCCGCTCAGACCTGCTTACAGCCAGGTCCAGTCGGCTGGCTCCGAAATTGTACCCCAGGCCTGCAGAATAGCCGTTCAGTTCGCCAATGATCCTGTCGTCCGCGTATGGGCTTTGTTCATATCGATAACCCCCACGCAGGCTTACCCGGTCTATCCGGTACTCACCTCCCAGGCGAAAACTGGAAACCCCTTGCAAGGCTGTGCTGATAAAACTGTTTTCAGAGGCAAAAGCGGCGTCGGAAGTGGGCCGGAGCTCGGCTTCCGAAAAGTCCTGGTAACTGTAGTCGAAACTCAACAACCCGTCCTTGCCAAAAATAATGGCCAGGCTCCCGGTGTATTTTGAAGGTGTTTTGATTTTATAGGCTTCAAAGAGATTGACAATATTGAAGTCGATAAAGCCTATATCCGCATCCGCCAGGTCCGAGTTGATCCGTTGGGAGGTGTCATCGGTAAGGCGGTACCAGGTGGGCGATTGGTAGCTGGCGCCCAGGCGGACATTTTCGTTCATCTTGGCGATGGCCCCAAGGTTGAAGGAAAATCCGGATCCTTCTGTGCGCAACAGGTTGTCAAAGGTGGCAAATTGTATCGCCGAGGCCGCGTCGTACCCACTTTCATCAAATAGGGTGAACTTTTCGTACAAAACGGTGTGAAAGTTCAAAGAAGCCCCCAAATACAGGTTTTCCTGGTACTGTCCCGCGAGGTTTACCGTAAACTTGCTGTTATAGCCCGAAGTGCTCTGGAAATATTCCTGGTTTACCGAATTGTACTGTGCATTGGAAACATACTGGGTATTGTTGTCATCGTTGGCGTCCACGGGGTCTATAAGCCCCCCAAAATACCCCAAAAAGGCCTGCTGGGTGGCAAAGCCAAAACTCGAACCTATGTCCAAATAGGCTTCTTCGATAAACTCCCCGTCCTGTAACAGCAAATTCCCGAAGGGGATGCCATTGGCAATGCCCAGGAAATAGGAATCTAACCCCTGGTTGGCATTCCCGCTGGCAAAGTATTCATTGTCGAAATTTTGCGCCATATCGTAATTAAAGGCCAGGGACACGCGTTTCCAGTCAGAGTTACCGCCGGTGTTGTTAAAGACAAAGACCCCACCCAATTGGTTGAGCTCCAGAGAATTCATTTCCTGGTTGCTAAGGCGGTTGAAATAGGTGGCATCGTTGTTCCTGTTGTAATTGGTGCCTGAAAGGGTGAACTGGCTGTTGATAAAGACGGCCGATCCTGCCGGGTTGATCCCGATGGCAGAGAGGTCGCCCCCCAGGGCGCCAAAAGCACCACTGAGGCCCTGGAACCTGGCGGTTCCCTGCAGGTCCTCCATGCTGTAACGGAGTACGTCATTAATATTCTGACCACTAGCGGCCACACATACCAAGAGCAATATGAAAGAGAAATACCTTTTCATCCTGTGATTTTTAATGGGTGAATAATGGGGTTTATTGTGGCCTGCGACCGCCGCCTGAAGAACGTGTCCCTGAAGACCTGCTGGGGGCCGAAGAACTCCTCATGCTTCCCGAACTCCGCGAACTGCCTCCTGAACTCCGGTATCCGCTGCTTCTTGACGGAGCGCTGCTGCGCCCTGAACTCCGGTAGCCGGAATTTCCGGAAGAACGGCTGCTTCCCGAACTCCGGTAGCCCGAACTCCTGTTGGGGGAAGACGATCGTGAATAGCCCTGGCTCCTGGAAGGGGCACTCCTGCTATAGGTCCCTCTGTTGTTATAGGAGCGGTTGGTACTACTGCCCCGGTTGTAGGTGCCGCTTCGGGGTGCAGACCTGCCATAGGTCTGGCCGCTACTGCGTTGGGTGCTGTAACCGGGTACGGTGCGGGTGGCCCTGCTCGAGCGGTACGCGCGGTTCCTTTCAATACCATCGACTCCAACAGACCTGCGGGTAGTGGTCCCCGAACGGTACCTGGAAGTGCTGCGGTCATAGGAAGAGCGTGTGTTGAGGTTAGACCTTCCCGAATTGGTACGGTATCGCGAGTTTTCTGCGCCCACGCGGGTGTTCAGGTTGGAACGCCCCCGGATGCCACTGGCCGCCAGAGACCTGTCGTAAATGCCACGGCGGGTCCTGTTGTAGGCATATCCTCCGTAGCCGTAATAACCACGCCCGTATCCATAATAAGGGTAGCCATAATAACCGCCCCAGCCCCAATTGTTCCAGC
>LXTR01000010.1 GCA_001683825.1 Flavobacteriaceae bacterium CP2B
CCTATGTGACGGCCCCAGTGGTCATCCCGCCCCTGGACCCGCCAACAGACATCAGCTTTGCCGCCACAGCCCCCAACTGCCCCGCACAAACCTCCGATGTTACCCTGACCGTCACCGGCGGTATCGGGGCCATCACCTATGAGATCATCGCACCGGCCCCCGTAAACAACGCCAACAACAACGTATTTACCGCCCTGGCCCCGGATACCTACACCTTCAGGGTAACCGACGCCAACGGATGTGCCTATACCGAAAACTACACCATCAACCCGGTAACCCCCATCCAGGTCGCCGGTAGCCTGGTCAGTGACGTCTCATGCGTCGGCGGGGCCGACGGGGCCGCTGACTTCGCCGTCAGTGGCTTCAGCACCACCTACGCCTATAGCGTCAACGGAGGTGCCGCCATCACCGGACAATCCGCAGCCACCATCAACCTGACCGGCCTCATTGCCGGGAATTACACCGTTGTGGTTACCGACGAGACCACCAACTGTACCGATACCGATACCGTTACGGTGAGCGAACCCGCCACCCCCCTGGCCTTTACCTTCACCGTATCGCCCCTGACCTGCGCCGCAGACGGCTCGGTCACCATCACCGCCAACGGTGGATGGGGAGGGTATACCTATGAAATCGAACAACCCGATACCACCGTGCTCGGGCCACAGGCCTCCAATACCTTCAACGGCCTTACCCAGACCGGGAATTACACCATTACCGTCACCGATGGCGGTGGTTGTGTCGAAACCGACACCTTTGCCATTACCGCCCCGGCCAACCCCACCGTAACCCTGGCGCCTACCACCGACCTTTGTTACGACCCCGCTACCGGGGTGAGCCTTACCGCCACCGGGGCCGCAGGCGTGGCCCCATACACCTACAGCCTCAACGGAGGCCCTGCCCAGGCAGGAAACGTCTTTAACAACCTGGTGCCCGGCAATTACACCGTGGTCATTACCGATGCCTACGGATGTACCGGCACCTCCAACACCATTACCATCGCGCCCCAGCTCACCGTGGCCGCCGTGGTCAGCAAAGAACTCGACTGTACCGCCGCTCCCGAGGCCATCATCGATGTGACCATCAATGACGGTTATGCCCCGTACGCCTACCAGGTGAACGGTGGCCCCAGTACCCCCGTGGTAGGAAATACCTTCTCCTACACGGCCGCGACCGATGGCAACTATACCTTCACGATCACCGATGCCGAGGGTTGTACCGCACAAACCACCGTGACCATCGACCCGATTACCAACCCGGTTGCCAGCCACAATGTTACCGATCCCTCCTGTGACGGGTCGGCCGACGGGATCGTGGAGATCATCATCGATACCAACTTTGGCACCCCCGCCTACCAGGTAGACTTCAACGGCATGGGCCTCTCTGCCCAGACCGTATACAACGGCCTGCCTGCCGGCACCTACAATTATACCGTGCAGGACAGCAAGGGATGTACCTACTCCGATAGCGTCACCCTTACCGCGCCCAACCCGATCAGCGCCGATGCCGTACAGATCCAGCCCTATACCTGCCTGCAAACCGGATCCATACAGGCGCAGAACGTCGCCGGGGGAACCCCAGGCTATACCTATAGCATCGACGGGGTAACCTTTGGGGCCTCTGATACCTTTACCGGCCTTACAGACGGGTCCTACACCATCACCGTGATGGATGCCGCCGGTTGTGCCTATGTGACGGCCCCAGTGGTCATCCCGCCCCTGGACCCGCCAACAGACATCAGCTTTGCCGCCACAGCCCCCAACTGCCCCGCACAAACCTCCGATGTTACCCTGACCGTCACCGGCGGTATCGGGGCCATCACCTATGAGATCATCGCACCGGCCCCCGTAAACAACGCCAACAACAACGTATTTACCGCCCTGGCCCCGGATACCTACACCTTCAGGGTAACCGACGCCAACGGATGTGCCTATACCGAAAACTACACCATCAACCCGGTAACCCCCATCCAGGTCGCCGGTAGCCTGGTCAGTGACGTCTCATGCGTCGGCGGGGCCGACGGGGCCGCTGACTTCGCCGTCAGTGGCTTCAGCACCACCTACGCCTATAGCGTCAACGGAGGTGCCGCCATCACCGGACAATCCGCAGCCACCATCAACCTGACCGGCCTCATTGCCGGGAATTACACCGTTGTGGTTACCGACGAGACCACCAACTGTACCGATACCGATACCGTTACGGTGAGCGAACCCGCCACCCCCCTGGCCTTTACCTTCACCGTATCGCCCCTGACCTGCGCCGCAGACGGCTCGGTCACCATCACCGCCAACGGTGGATGGGGAGGGTATACCTATGAAATCGAACAACCCGATACCACCGTGCTCGGGCCACAGGCCTCCAATA
>LXTR01000021.1 GCA_001683825.1 Flavobacteriaceae bacterium CP2B
GTTGTAAAACATTTAGCTGCAATTAGTGAACTGCCACTTGTTGGTGCAGAAGATTTAGTAGATGCAACGCAAAATACGGATGCATACACAGAAGTATCAGCAGCACTTAAAGTATGTATGATGAATATGTCTAAAATTGCGAATGACCTTCGCTTAATGGCATCAGGTCCACGTGTTGGCTTAGCGGAAATTATGCTACCTGCTCGTCAACCAGGTTCTTCTATTATGCCAGGGAAAGTAAACCCTGTTATGCCAGAAGTAATTAATCAAATTGCATTCCAAGTAATTGGTAACAACCATACAATTTGTCTTGCTTCAGAAGCAGGTCAATTAGAATTAAACGTGATGGAACCAGTACTTGTTTTCAACTTACTACAATCAATTAGCATTATGAATAACGGTTTCCGTGCCTTTACAGATAATTGCTTAAAAGGAATTGAAGCGAATGAAGATCGCTTAAAAG
>LXTR01000027.1 GCA_001683825.1 Flavobacteriaceae bacterium CP2B
GTATTTGGAGAGTACTTATTACTAAATTGCGTATAAACATCGTACAAATTATTAATAACAGTGAGCCAAGTTTTATCACCTGTAAATTCATAAAATGCTCTAAGGTGTGACATCATCCAATCAGATGGTCTCGTATCAAGTGAACTTTTAGAATCCCAATCTCCTAAATTTAGTCGGCTATTATTTGTAACATTACTAGCTTTAATACCTTTTGTAATCATGTCTTGTGCTTCTTTTAAATAATTAACTGCTCCATTTGATCCCCACTGCTTGTGAGCAAGAAGAAGAGAATACGCAATATCTAAATCCCCATCAGTAGCAGAATCAAAATGACCTTGTGCTTTTTTACTATCTGCGACAACCCATCCCATTAAATTAGGATTTTGAGAGCTTTTAAAAGTTCTTGCTGTTTTAAATAAACCGTCATAGATTTTTTGAGCATTCGAATCATAACCAGCCATTAATACTGTAATTATCATCCCATACCCTTGACCTTCTGAAGTTCCAAGTGGCTTAAACCCATCCGCATCACCTGTAATCTCTCCTTTTACGTAATAACCACCAGGTAAAGAAGATAAATCATTTTTCAAATATTTCTTTTTCCAATTATCGTAGTAACTTCTTACAGAAGCATTTAAACTTTCTTGTGTAACATGATTCGGTTTTATAACACCTGCATAATTAACTTGCTGGGGAAATGGTTTCATTTCCTTTGCAGCAGCTACTTGTTGATTAACTACAGGAATAGAATTTTGTATTGAATTGTCCGTTACACTTGCTGCGAAACTAGAATTAGAAAAACTAGCTAGTCCGATTCCTACAATAGAAATACATGTAAAAATAT
>LXTR01000037.1 GCA_001683825.1 Flavobacteriaceae bacterium CP2B
TTACACATTACAATATATAAAACAAAGCCCAAATACGGAATTTTTAACTTTATCAATTTTTTTAGAGTTTCCACATAAAATTACCTTTTTCATATTATAAAAAATTTTTCCTATAAATTTTTCATACTTTCTACTTTCTTGGCACTTTCATTACTGTAAGTTGAAATTTTCCTCATTTTTAAAATAATACAACCTAGACTCAATGCAAAAAGTGAAAATATCCCAAAAGTAACAGTGATAGTATTTAATGATAGACTCCAGCTAATTAGGAAAGATACTAGTGCCCCCCCTAAACTAGCCGATGCAATAAATAAACTAGTCACTTGATCAATATTATTTTCCATAATACGGGAAGCTAAAATTAATGTTATTGGAAAAACCCCCGCTATGACTAAAC
>LXTR01000046.1 GCA_001683825.1 Flavobacteriaceae bacterium CP2B
CTAATAGGTTAATAAAATGGTAACATATACCACAGGTGTTTTAGATCGATAAAACTCGATAAATAAATATTATAAAATTTAAAAAACAATTACTGTTTCTAATAAAATTTAAGGGTAAGGGTAAGTGTAAAAACCATCAAGTAAACATATTTTAATTATAGTAAACTAGATTATTCGAAAATGAATGTATCATTGTGGATTCTCTATTTAAATGAATAGGAATATGATAAAATAGAAGTATAACTGTATATCGTGTGAAGGCGGGCTTGTTATTATCCCTTCTTTCCATTTGGAAGGAAAGGGGGTGATATAACATGGAATTTTTGTTTGAACTTTTAAAAGAAATTGCTTTCTCAGTGCGTGAGCTTTCAGCATACGCACTGAGAAAGCAATTCAAAAAAAAAGACAACAAAAACCCCGCGCTTCACCGACCAAAGTACAAGCGTGGGTCTAAAAGAAAAAGATAATGCATAATAACAGCCACCTTGACAGTAGCAGTTATGGGACGGGATGTTGACGCATCTCGTCTTTTTTAGTTTATGCAATTCAGTTAAGTACTATACTTAAGATATATTGGATATGCATTCAATATATATCTAATCTACAGTAAATATACCATATTTTTATTTTTTGGTCAATAAATGAAGAAAATAGAACTGTTAGAGGAATGAGAGGTTTCTATATTCTTTCATTAAGTGCATGTTATTTTTAAAAATTTATTGGGAGACTACATGATGAGCGAATTAGTACAGTTCGTAATGATTAATCTAAAGAATTCAGGATCAGAGTTTGACTTCGAAAGTTATACGAAAAAACTTTTAGAAAACATCAAAAAAGATTTGAGGCCAAATGATTTAAATTTTCTTTCGAGCAATACTAAAACTACAAAATGCGCAATTATGATAGATGATATAAATTAATTTATTATCACTTTCACCTATATTAGATCAATTACAATTTCACAATTAAAAGTGGAGATATCTGGAGATGATTTGAATCGCTTAGATACGAATCTACATAATTTAAAAACCCGGTTAAAAGATTTAATGCTAGTGGAATGAGAAGAATGTCTGTGGCTACAAGATTTACAAGCTGAAAAGTTTTCAGATATATTATACAGCGAGGTTCATAAAGTTGAGAATGCATTAAGAAGATTAATTAATACAATTCTATTCTATAATTTAGGTGGGAATTGGTGGGAAACATATATGCCTACCAAGCTCGTACAAGGATATAAAGATAGAGATGAGCAATTTAAAAAGCGCTCACATAATTTCAAAAATATACATACAAGTTTAATGTCTATAGATACCAAAGATCTAATAAGTATTTTGACCTTTAAAACACATAAAGTAAAAGAAGTTAATTTATTCGCGTCTCCAAATACAGACAATCCGGACATTCAAAAATTCCAATATATTATGAGCGATTTATTAAATGGGCAAAAATTAGATATGCATAAAAAAATTAACAGGTATTTTAGAGGATACACTGGAAGTAGATAAGGACTTTGGTAAAGAATTCTTTGAGCCATGGTTTTCTTGTGATTTAGATAGATTTATAGAAAAGTGGAAAGGGTTTTGTGAGGATAGAAATCACGTAGCTCATAACAAATTAATAGATATAAAGCTGTTTAAAAAATACAAAAAAATCATGGCAGAGTTATTAGAAGTTATTGTAGAAGCCGAAAAAAATTCAATAACCATTTAGATTCGGAAATGGAACAATATCTTGAAAAACTAGAAGAACAAGAAGTTATGCAAATGATGGGGGATTATGAAGCTGAACTTCATTATCGTAGAAGAATGCGTGAAGAAGCAGCAATTGATAGTTCTGAATGTGGTGTAAGTACAGTGAACTTAATATTATTTTATAACAATACTCCGCAAATCACATCTAAAATCACGTTTACAAACGGTAGTTCATACTTTGATGATGATCAAGGAACATATATGCCAGACAATGAGTCAGAGCTTGATATTGACGGCCTCGAAGAAATTGAAACTGAGATTTGCTATTTGATCGCAAATTTTATGCCCGAAATAGAAGAAGATGACATAGCATCTTTTCCTTGTGAACAATGTAATAAATATAACATCAATCTATCAGAAGATAACGGATTTGAAATAGGTACTTGCCTATATTGCGAGCATCCTAATCATGTAGGGAAATGTATGAAATGTGGAAAAATATTGAATTCCCCTACGGATAAAGTATGTGATGAGTGTTGGGAAGAAATCAAGGAAGATTAATATTTCAGATAAAAGTTGCAACTATTGTTGTAACTTTTATCTTTTTTAGGAACGGATATTTTCAAATGATAACCATTAATGAAATAATGATATGGTATAATTTTCATAATATATATGCAAAGAAGGGATGGAATGAGCACACAAATTAAGGTAACACCGGAACAATTAGAACAAGCTGCTAAAACCGTAAAAAATACGAGATCATCATTAGAATATATACATCAAGATTTATACTCTCAAACTGAATATATAGCTTCTCAGTGGAGCGGCGCAAGTAGTGATCGTTTCTATCAGATGTTTAATGAAGCGAAGCCAATGATGTTTAACATTTTGCAAGAATTAGATAAAATCGCAGTAGAATTAGAGCGTGCAGCTGTTAAATTCCGAGAAGCAGATGAATTGTATGGCGGAAATTTAGTTGACTCTGATATTCAAGAAGGGGCTATGTGTGGAAAAATCCCTCCAAAATCGGAAGAGTCATTTTTTAATAATAAGGATTTAAATGCTGCGTGGACTGGTATTTCTACTGGGTTTGTAGATGGTGCAGTGGATGCGTGGGAAGGACTGATATCCTTAGGTGATAAAGAAACCTGGTTGAATATGCGAGATGCGATTGTAAATTATGAGGAAACTATTCCTGCTGCATTGAATGCTCTATCAGATTCATTTGTAAACAATCTTTGGCATGGAGATATGGAAAGTAGAGAACATTATGCAGCTTATGGTATAGCAACGTTAGGGCTCGGGCTTCTAGGTGATAAGGGTCTTAGTAAAGCAGGACAAGTAGGGAAGGGAGCTGCCATTACAGGGTTTACTAAAGGGAAATCACTTGTGACTAATTCTCCGGCATACAGAAATGCATTACACATATTAAATAACTATGAATTTAAAGCTGGAAATCACCTTTCATATGCGGGAGTCGGAAGTATTCAAAAGTACTTGCAGAAAGCAGCTCCATATACTTATGAGGGGCCAAATGGTCCGAAAACAATAAGATTAAGGTTGGGTGAGTTAGCAGGGGACAAACATCCTGTTACAGGCATTCGGTATGATTTAGATGGTTTCCCTATTTTTAAAGCTCTTTCTGAAGTTAAATTAAAAGAAGCTGATTTTAAAAAATCTAGACCAACACATGATAGAATATGTAGTAAAGCATTATACGAACAAATAATGAAAGACCCTAAGTTAGCTGCAAAATTCACAGAAGAAGAAATAGAGTTATTTAAGCTAGGCGAGGTACCAGAAAATTATACATGGCATCATCATCAAGAAGCAGGACGAATGCAACTTGTTGATTATGAAACACATAGGAAAACAGGTCACACTGGTGGATATAAAATTTGGGGGAAAGACAGCGATAAGTAAGGAGGAGTATATATGAGCAACGTTACTTGGATTGGAGTAAATAAAAAAGAAATTACCGATGAAAACATTCAGAAAGTAGAACATTATTTCAATATTAAATTCCCTATGGATTTTGTAGAATGTGTAAAAAAATATGATAGTGGTTATCCAAGACCCAAAATATTTGATGTACCCGGACAGGATGAAAATGTATTTAGTAAGCTTTTAACTTTTGATTTAGAAAATAGAAATTCAATCATTCAAGTTTATGATGATATAAAAGATAGATTAGCAAATAAAGTATATCCCTTTGGTAAGGATTCATTTGGGAATCATCTGTGCTTTGACTACCGTAGCAATCCTGAATCACCGACAGTAGTATTTTGGGATCATGAGGAAGAAAACACAGAGGAAGCAATACATCCTGTATGCTCAACATTTACAGAATTACTTGCTAGTCTACGTGATTTTGAAGAAGAAGATTGAGGTAACAAAAAAACGGCCTAGGATTCTGAAGTGAACCCGAATAGTGGTACATGAAAAAAACACCTCCTGAATTCGCATACTAAGTGAACTGACCCACGAATTTGGTACATGAAAAAAACACCTATGCTACCTGTTTCTTGTATTCTATAGGAGACAGGTAGTTTAACTTTTCTTGAATACGTTCCGTATTATAATACTCAATGTAATCGTGAATGAGTTGTTTGAGAGTAGAAGTTGAATGTATTTGTTTTTCTTGGGAATAAAACAATTCAGATTTCAATGAGGAATGAAAAGATTCTATTACGGCATTATCATGACAATTTCCTTTACGGGACATACTTGTGGTAATGCCATTTTTTTTAGATAACGTTTGGAAAGCGTAGGAGGTATACACGGCCCCTTGATCACTATGTAGTATAATTTGAGTCTTTTGTTGCAGTTTTATCGCCTTCTCAACTGTTCTTAAGACGAGTGTTACGTCTTGTCTGTTACTTATTTCATATGCAATGATTTCATTGTTATATAAATCCATAATACTTAATAAATACAACATCTCTGTACCAAATGGCAAATATGTAATGTCTGTAACCCATTTTTCATTTGGCTTGTTAGCTTGAAAGTTTCTATTTAAGAGATTCTCTACAACAATTCTACTTTCTCCATTGATCCAGGTTCTTCTCTTTCTTTTAACCCTACATTGTAAATTTTTCTTTTGCATTATTTTTTGTACAGTTTTTCGATTTGGGTGATAATTATATTTTCGTTTCAATAAAGCAGTAACTTTTCGATGGCCATATCGAAAGTGATTTGTCATACAAATTGTCAAAATAGCCTGTTCTAATTTTGCTTCCTTTACATCTTTTTCTTTATTTTTCCATCGATAATAAGTAGAACGAGGTATACCAATTAATATACATATCTCTTTAATGGAGTACTCATCTTTCATTAACTCCACTACTTCTACAACTACTTCTTTAACCAACTCCTCTCGATTTCTTGGTACTTTTTTAAAATATCTAGTTGCATTTTTAATTTCCGATTCTCTATCTGAAGCTTCTCGATTTCAGTTATACCTTCTTCACTAGCCTTTTGTAGCGTACTTTGTTTTCCTACAGGGCGACTAAAACGATACGTTTCACCTTCACGATGCCACTTCATCCAAGTTTTAATCTGTGCTTTATTTTTAATTCCTAATTGTTCCATAATTTCTTTATTTGTGTATCCTTGTTTTTTCAGCTCGATTGCTTTCCATTTAATTTCTTCTGAATAAGATTTTCTCGTTCCCATAAAAGAAACACCTCCGTATATTCGTATTTAAATTAAATACGGTATAAGAGGTGTTTTTCCTTGTCTTATTTCATTGGGTCACTTCATTCAATGGAGGTGTTTTTCGTTTGAAGACAAGAGTTCATTACCCAGAAGAAACAAAGTGGAAAGTCATTGAAATGAAGAAAGAAAGTTATTCAAACCGTACAATTATGGAGAAACTCGGAATTAAAAATGTTTCCCAAATTAAGACATGGATGAAATGGTATCGTACAGATCAAACGTATCGATTTCAACAACCTGTAGGAAAACAATATTCTTATGGAAAAGGACCAAAAGAGCTCAGTGAATTAGAACAGTTACGCTTAGAAAATAAACATTTAAAAACAAAATTACTTGTATGGGGAAAGTATCTAGAAATCGAAAGGGGCTGAAACCAGAAACTGTAGTTACTTTATGGAACGATTTAAGAACAAAACTAACGGTAAAAGAATTGTGTAACGTATTAGAATTACCCCGGTCCACATTTTATCGTTGGTTACAACGAACGGAAGATCTAAAAGATGATATAGAAGAGAAAGTAAAGGATGTTTGTCTTAGGCATAAATTCCGGTATGGATATCGAAGAGTGACCGCTACTCTTCGAAAAATGGGACTGTGTGTCAATCATAAAAAAGTATTACGAATCATGAGACAAAATCACATTCTTTCAAAAGTACGTCGAAAGAAAAAGAAATATATCAATGGTGCGGAATCCATGGTAGCCCCTCATCGATTGGAGCGCCAATTCGATGCATCCAGACCAAATGAAAAGTGGTTTACAGATGTAACTTATTTATTATTTGGAGAGCGTACCTTGTATTTATCAACGATTATGGATGCCTTTAATCGTGAAATTATTAGTTGTGTCATCAGCGAATCACAAACACTGACATTGGCGATGAAGACATTAAAACAAGCAATGAGAGGGCGGAAAGTAAAAGATGTCCTTCTTCACTTAGATCAAGGAAGTATTTATACAGCAAAAGAATTTCAAGCGTAAGCCAAAGAAAACGGCATTATCACCAGCATGTCCCGGAGAGGAAATTACCATGATAATGCCGTCATGGAAAGCTTCTTTGGTCATTTAAAAAGTGAAGCTTTCTATTCACAAAAGATAACAAAAGTATCCAACACAACTGTGCGAAAGATTGTGCTAGAATACATTCATTACTACAATTGTGTGCGAATTCAAGAAAAATCAAACCACCTATCCCCTAAAGAATTTAGGGAACAAGTGGTTTAGGTGTTTTGATTGGTGTCCCGTTTTCGGGGTTCACTTCAATACAGAAAGGATGGCTTTTTTATATGAATCTACTGATTCAGGATGAGCTTTATTTGTGCTTTAAAGAACTACAGCGATATCTATCTTCACATATTCTCCAACAACTTGCACAAGAGACAGGTTTTGTAAAACGTAAAAGTTAGTATGGCGCACGAGATTTGACGGTTTTATGTATCTGGATTAGTCAACAAGTAGCAAGCGATTCTATTACTCGTTTATGTAGTCATCTTTGTGCAAATACAGCTATACTTATGATTTCAGAAGGACTTAATCAACGTTTTAACCGATGTGCTGTTTTATTTCTACAGCGTGTATTCCGTAGATATACAACTAAAGCAATTCATTTATCAAAAAGGACCCTCTTTCATGTCTGAAAAGTATCCATTTTCATGTCTTTCTACAACTGTACAAGGACATGAATCTCTAAACTATAATCTCATGAACAAACGTTGGAAAATAGCCATTATCATAAGTTTAGTAGGTACTTTCTTGTCTTAATAACGGGACAAGAAACTCTAAATTACTTAGCCAGTAATAATGCAATAAGATGATAGTTAACTTTCATCTTATTAAGTTTCCTGAGTATATCAGTAGAAATTAAAATGAAAAGCTAAGTGGTTATATAGACTCATTGCAATTATCCAGAAGCTTTTGCACCATACTTATAATAGTCTCCAAAGATTTACAGATAGGATAATCCATTTATTAATATTGGATTATTTTTCAGTTGATGTTTACACAAGACATATGTATAATTTAAATCGTAATCATTACGATTTAAATGGAGGTTTTATAATGAAAATTGCATTTACAAAGATGGTAGGTATATTAACTATTAGTTCAATGTTAGTGTTAGTAGGCTGTCAGACTTCAGGTTCATCTAAAAAGCAAGAGCAAACATCTGAAAGTCATACACACGAAAATGAACACGATCACAGTCATGATCATAGTCATGCTCATGATGAATCAACAGAAAAAATTTATGAAGGGTATTTCGAAGACAACCAAGTGAAGGATCGATCACTCTCCGATTGGAAAGGAGACTGGCAATCGGTATATCCATATTTACAAGATGGAACGCTTGATGAGGTATTTGCTTACAAAGCGAAACATAAAGGTAAAATGTCAGCCAAAGAATATAAGGAGTATTATAATGAAGGATATCAAACAGATGTCAACCGTATCGTGATTCAAGGAGATACTGTAACATTCTACAAAAACAAAGAAGAATATTCTGGTAAATATATCTATGATGGGTACAAAATTTTGACATATGATGCAGGGAATAGAGGTGTAAGATACATATTTAAACTAGCAGAAAAAACAGAAGGAGTTCCTCAGTATATTCAATTTAGTGATCATGGTATTTATCCGAATAAAGCTAATCACTACCACTTGTATTGGGGTGACAATCGTGAAGCTTTATTCGATGAAGTCATACACTGGCCTACCTACTACCCATCGGATATGAATGGACATGATATTGCGCACGAGATGATGGCGCATTAAATTAGGAGTCACCATGATTATTTCTTTGAACAATATATAAAATTCAAAGGTTATCAGTCTAGAATTGCATTGTTTAATACTCAAAAGTTAACTATAAAAAAATACTCTTTTATAATAACAAGTGATCTATACATGTTTTTGGTAGATATTTTAGTAATTGTACTAAATCAAATAAATTGAGAAAAGTAATCCTACACTTCGGTAAACGGGCTTGTAAAGATACGGTTGCAATAGAATTGTTGGTGGAAGTAGGATAGTCACCTAACGTGAAATCAACTGAACTAAAAGCGGAAGAAATTCGTTTAATTACTAATATCAACAAAAAAATAAAACAAGTGGTAAACCATTTATACGTATAATGCAATTAATCCCTAAAAATTCATATTTTTGGGGATTTTTCTTTAAATAAATTATATTCTTTCGAATTTATTTATTTGGTTTAACATTAGGTTAAATGGATATTATATAAAATCTAAAAAATTTTAGTTTAGATTTTCTTGTCTTTGTACAACAAATGGGGGAAGGGGTTAACTCCCATCATTGAAGTGTTCGTTAAATTACGATTTAACGAACACTTGGATTGTGGTATAATATTCCTATACTATGAATAAGGAGTTGAAGCTAATGCAATTAAATCAGCAAGAGTTTTTTGAAACATATAACATAGATACACAAGAGTTTGAGACTGCAGAAATTAGTTGGAATAGTTTATTAGAGATACATAGTGATTACTTATCCTATAAAGAAACATTAATTCCTACAGCAGAACATTTATCAATGATGTTGCGTACTCACCCAGCATCTCATACTGTTAGGTCTAGGGTTAAAGATGCTGGGCACTTAATTGATAAAATTATTAGAAAAACTATTAGAGAAAAGGAGAAAAATCCTGATTATTACATCGACGTTAATAATTATAAATCAGAGATTACAGATTTAATTGGAATTAGAGTTCTGCACCTTTACAAAGACCAAGCAGCTCCTATTGATAAATTTATCCGTGATACTTGGGATTTAAGGGAAAAATGTACCATCTACTACCGTCAAGGTGATTACTCAAAACAAGAAGAACCTAAAAATAATGATTTATTTAATTTCAAGGTACATCCATTTGGCTATCGTTCATGGCACTATTTAATCAGTTCGCAAGCAACAAAAAACGTTCACATTGCAGAAATTCAGGTAAGAACAATTTTTGAAGAAGGTTGGAGTGAAATTGACCATCAGCTAAGATATCCTAATAATATGAACGACGTCCAGCTAACTAAGCAGCTATTAGTTTTAAATAGAGTTGCTGGAAGTGCTGACGAAATGGCGACTGTAATCAGAGAATTAGTTGCTGAAAATAATATAAAACAAAAATCTATTGATGAATTAAAAACACAGCTTGACACATTGATGAAGGAAAATAATATTGAAAAAGCTGTTAAAGAAAAATTCCAGAAGAAAGTTGAAGAGCTTCAAGATCAACTGGCACTTAAATTACCAAATAATAGATGGTTTAATACACCTATATATTTGGGAGAAGGACCAACGCCCGCTTCATCCCCCCTACTTAAAGCCGGCGAACAATTTGTTATTGATTTTAAAGCAGATGAGCCATATGACATTAAGCGATATTTAAGTGGTTATACACATCCTGCACTCATTAAAAAAGCAGATCCACAGAAATAACTGTTCGTTAAAAGTGTATTTAACGAACAGTTTGATGGATTTCATAGAATTGAGTATAGTAGAGGTATCAATCATATATTGATACCTCTCTTCTTTTTCAAAAACTAGTATGGTATCCATATATGTAATCAAGCTATTTATTAAAATAATATTCTAGCTCAAAAATTCGAATGTTTAGTTTAAATATCGGTTTAAGTATTAGTTTAAAAATTAATTTACATTATTTGATTTGAGGTGTACAACATGAGTAACCAAGAAAAAGAAAAGTTTAAAATACTAATTGATAAGCATAAAAGTAAAATGCCCTGGTATATCATAGAGTATGCAGAAATGAAAACAGCCCTCTCCCCCGCTACATTGTATGCTTATATTACTGAATTTGAAAAGTTTCTAAAATGGCTTATAAGTAATCGATTAGCCGTTGAAAACGGTAAGGTGGTCACTAATATATGTGATGTACCAATTTCAACACTAGAAAATCTACCATTAAATGAAGCTAGAACTTTTCAAAGATATCTACAGGGAGAAGGTATTGAGACAAGAGCTATTAACAGAACTTTCTCCGCTTTAAAATCCCTATTCAAGTACTTAGCTCAAAATACAGAGAACGAACAAGGGGAAAATTACATCTCACGTAATGTAATGGATAAAATTGAACTGCATAAGGAGAAAGTAGATGCAGCAGCAAGAGCAGATGACGTTGCAAACATGATATTTAATGAAAAAGATGATGTAGCTTTTCTTCAATTTCTAGCAAATGATTATGGTGAAATGTTGAAGGATATATCACCCAAAAAATATAGTTTTTTTCAGCGTGATAAAGAAAGAGACATAGCCATCATAAGCCTTATTTTAGGCACTGGCCTTCGAGTTTCTGAGGTAGCTAGTCTTACTATATCTAGTATAAACTTCCGTCAGGGGAAAGTAAAAGTGACGCGTAAAGGTAATAAGAGATCTTCCGTATTAGCTACTCGCTCTTGCTTAGATGATGTTCAGGAGTACATTAAGGTTCGTCCTAGTAAATATAACTGCCCTCAAGATGAAGACTTACTCTTCGTAACAAATTATAAAGGGAAATATACACAGTTAACTGTTAGAGCTATACAGAAGTTATGTGACAAATATTCAAGTGCATTTGATGAAAAGCGTAGCCCTCATAAACTACGACACACATATGCAACAAACCATTATAAAGAAAACAAAGATCTTGTATTGCTGCGAGATCAACTTGGCCACACTTCTGTTGAGGTTACAAGTATTTATACTAATATTAATAACGAGAAAAAACGTGAGGCTGTTGATCGCTTGGAAAGAAGACAATTTGAATAAAACATATAAATGATTAACATTTTGTGCAATTATTTATAGGGGTGGAGATATATTAATATATCTCCACCCTATTTGTTAAAACATTCAATATTATAGCAAACGCCAGGTAATTGAAAATAATCTTCCCACAAACTCGAAAATGCTCTTCAACTATTTGTATAGTCTATGTCACTCTTTTTTGGACTTTCCATATTGGGAGGGATGATTATTAAAAGACGACTGCTATTTATTATTTAATGAGTTAATAATCTTAGTCATAAATTCTACGTTATTTACAACAAGCAACATAATTTGTTTTCTAGCGCGAGTAACGGATTGATAAAACATTCTCTCCGGATCATAATAATTTGCTTTTCTTACAGCAATACTATTTTGATTATCATAATAAAAAGTAGAACCTACTAAAACAAGTACTTTATCAAATTCTTGCCCTAGAACTCCATGTGCATTTAATCCTCTATTCAGTTGCATTCTCCTTATTGCTTCACCATTAAAGTTTTGGCCTGTATAGTCAATTATCTGCCACCCTTCGTTTTCCATTCCTTCTGCAAATCCTCTCGCTTGGCTAATTTCATCAAAATAATGGATAGATATATTTTTAGTATTTCTACAGTATTTCATATGTTCTAAGTTAAACAAACCTTTGATAAAAGCTCCAAGTTCTTTATTTGTTCTAATCTTTTTACTTAGTTTGAAATGCTGGTAATTGTTTAAAGAGCAGAGTGTATTTAAATTATTGTAATTACGTTCACGAATTGAAAGTATTTGCTTTGGATCGATAGAAAAGATCCCGATTATATTATTTTCTTTTATGTATTTAATAATAAACGCCAGCTGATTAGGATACATTCTTTGTGTTTCATCAACAAAAATAAACTGAGGATTAAGTTGTTGAATCTGTTTAACATTCTTAACAGGAATTATATTCCATTTATATTGTTGGTTTAATTTTAAATGCCCTGTGTTTAAATCTCCTGTATGAACTATAACAATATCATTTGTTTTATTGAATCCTTTTGCTAAATCATAAAGCAATAATGTTTTTCCGGTTCCGGGTAAACCTTCTATGATTGTAAACTGCGACAAATTTTTTAGTATTTTATCCTTAAATTCTTGCTGTTGTTTTGTCAAAAAATATACACCTTTATTGAATTTCTCCATATCATTAAATGGTGAAACCAGGTAATAGGATGGATTAAACAAAGTATCTAAATTTGAGTGGTGCTCTATTTTTTGACTAACTAAAAGTTTTTCGAAAACACCAAAATCTACCGGCTGAAGAGTCTCATCATCTGCCAATTGATATAAACTATCATCTTCTGAAATATAAGTAAATAATTTTAATTTTTTACCTAACAAAGATAAATAATATTTATTTTTAACTAGCTGCTCCCGAGCAGCATCTCCTTGCATAATAGATTTTATTTCTACATTCAAGATGTAATTTTCCCCAAATCTAAGTAAGTCAAATTCCTTATCTATTTGAGGTATCTTGTAACCTACATAAAAATATCCAAAGAATCTATCCTCCACAATTAAATTATCAATAAAAGCAGAAATCTGTTCAATCTCTGCATTGCTGATAGTAAAATTAAAAAATTTTTTAATTCCTTCAAAAGCTTCCTCTGGTAAATTTTTATAACTGCTCACTAAAGAATTTAAATCAATTGGTTTTTTCACAACATTCACCTACACCTATAAATTTTCTATACAGTGCCAATTGCTATATTAAAAACGATTTATAATATAGCAAAACCCACTCTTCAACTATTTACTTAGATATCCTGCCCCCTAACATTAATAGATAGGGTTTTATAGATATTAATATAATAAATCATCTTTCAATTCTTCTATATATACATCCCTAACTAATTTACAGAAACCTATATATCCCCCGAAATAATCTCTAAATTGCTTTATAAACCCTTCTCTTTCTTCTGTATGATGAGACCATATAGACATACTCCCCATCAATTCACCTATCTCCCTTTTAATTTCTTTTAATTCACCTGGCGATATACCTTGTGGGTAATCATTAAACCATTCCAACCAATCCGCAAGTAGCTCCTCCACAAAGGATAATCCGGATTCTGAGCAGAAATTAAATTCCCTTTTTCCAGCTGTAATAAATGTGTCTAAATCATTTAAAATTAGACGAATTATATATGAAGTACTAACATTTCCGATACTATGTTTCATATGTTCTCCTCCCTATCATTTTTTCTTCTAAAGAAATGTGTTTGTTATACCATTTATTTATTTTTCCTTTGTAATACTTTTCGAGTTCGTAATCCGGAATCCAAATTTCACGATCATAGATTTTACTCATAACACTTTCTAAAACATCCTCATGTTCTCTCGGTTTCAATCTACGGTTATGAACCTTAATCTTCTCTATATAAGCCTCTCTCAGCCAATTTGATATGGTTTCACGCTGTTTTTGCTTTAGGTGAGACCATTTCTTATTAGTTTGTAGTAATTGTCCCTTAGAATTCCTTGTGTGATTCTTCATCGAACGCTACCTCCCCTACTTTATTTTTACTTATTTCCTATTCGAACCGAAAACACAGCGCATTCCAAATCGAGTCACAGCATATGTCGTGCCAATTTTACGAATTGAGCCTTTCGGGAAATCCTTTATCCTTTTACGTAATGTCGATGATTCAATTCCCCACTCTTCTATAGCATCCGTACTACTCATAATTTCGTTATCCAATAGGTTAAGGTCTCCCCAATCAACATCTTCAAAATTAAATCCATCCATCTCTAACTGCTGCAGCATGTCTCTTTCGTCTCCTTTTACTGCAAACAAATTATGATCCTCTCCCTGATGGACTTCTTCTAACACTTCTACGTTTAGATACTCATTGTCAGTTATCTCAATCGTACTATTCTCAGATATATAATAGTAGCTACCTTCTTTTACTTTGAATATAGCCTTATTCCATATACCATCTGCACTAGTACCTTCAAAAATCCGTTCCGCTTTCATAATAATTCTTTCTCCTTTCACGCAGACGTGACATAATCCGACTCACTTCAACTATATCACGTCTGCGTGAATTGTTAAAGCGAGAGTTATGATTCAAATATAAATAGGTCGCTTTAATTAACTGTTTTTTTCTGAATTTTGTTGAAAAATAAATATATAATAGTTAAATACAAAGGGGATTTTGCTATAATGGAAATATATAACATTAGCACACTTCTATAGGATGGGGGAATATATAAATGATTGTTTCAGTAAAGGGGAACGAGCAAATTACTAAAATGTTAAATGACTGGTATATAGAGATACGTGCCAGACATGTAGGAAAGGCACATAATTTAAAACTTGAGATTGATCAAAAGATACATAACATTGAAGAAGACCAAAACCTACTTTTATACTATGCCCTTTTAGATTTTCGTCATCAATATATGCTTGATAGTTTAAGTATTGGAAAAGATAGTTTTGATAAAGTAGATTCACTGGGTGTACCTGCGGATCAGTTTTTACAATACTACTACCACTTCTTTAAAGCTATTCATTCAAATATTACAGGTGATTTTACATCTGCAAAAGAACATTATAATCAAGCTGAATTACTCTTAAAACATATTCCCGATGAAATTGAACATGCTGAATTCCGTTTTAAATTATCAACTTTTCATTATCATATTTATAAACCGCTTGCAGCAATCAAAGAAGCTACCAAAGCAAAGGATATCTTTAAAAAACATGCAGGATATGAAACTAATATTGGATTATGTGATAATTTAATTGGATTAGCTTGTACTCATTTAAAACAATTTGAGGAAGCTGAAGAACATTTCATTACAGCTATTAATACATTCAAAAAATCTGGTAAAGAAAAGAATATCACGTTTGTACGCCATAACTTAGGTTTAATGTATTCAGGTCAAAATTTATCTGAACTAGCAATACGATACCTCTCTGAAGTAACACAAGAACTCCCTAAAGATTATAAAGCAATTTTTATTAAAGCTAGGGAGCATATGAAAATCGGGGAGTCCAAAGAAACTTATAATCTTATAGTGAAAGGCTTAGAAATTTGTAAAGAGCTAAAGAATGAAGAATACGAACATCACTTTTTAATTTTAGAAAAATTAAATCAAAAGGTCTCTGCTGACGAATTAGAGAAGACAATTAAAACAGGAATCTCTTATTTTAAGAGAGAAAACCTACATGAGTACGTACAGGAATACGCTAAAAAATTAGCAGTTTTATTCCACCAAGAAAATAACCGTTCAAAAGCAAGCGATTATTTTTATCTTAGCCATCAAGCAGAAGAACAAAACTTTGAAAAGGAGGCTTTAAAATGAAAAAAGTCATGTTTAGCTTAATTGGATTAACAGCCGTATTCACGTTTATGTTTAACGCTAGCAATGTAACTGATACACAAAAAGCTCTTAGCGAGGATAAAGTTGTACAATATGCTCACGGCCATACTGGCGGATGATAAATAAACAAAGGTCTTCACTTTATGGTGAGGGCTTTTGTTTTTATATGAAGGTACCCTTTGTAAAAATTATAAAAATATTATTTTAAAATCTTAATATACTACAAAAATGTGAAATTTAAATTATTCCTTTTGCCACCATAAGAAGGATCAAAAAAGATTAGAACGTTTAAAGAGAGGAAGAAACTATTCATGCATACACAAGAAGATTTTTACAACAAATTAATAGAGGAACAAAGATTAGTAACGATATTTTTAATAAACGGCGTAAGAGTACCTGGAATCATTATCGCTGTTGATAAATTCTCAGTGCTAGTTTCCAGTCATGGAAAGCAACAATTCATTTATAAGCATGCTATTTCAACAGTATCTTTATAAATATATACCATCTAAAAGTCTAATTTGAATAATATTAATTGATTAGAAAAATAAAAAAGGAATCCTTATAATAAGGATTCACCCCAGGAAATATACATAAATAAAAAGAATTAACTACATTATAATATAAAAGTAAACAAAACATATTGAGAAAAAATAAGATTGAAGTTTGATAGAAAAGAATAACATTTGCTATACTAAATGTGCAAAAATATATGCAAAATCACAAATAAAATAAGGACAGCCTGATATGGCTGCCCTTATTTTATTTTTAATCTCATAATCTGCTATTTCGTTTGAGCTAATTATAAACCTAGTACACTAACAATCTGGCATGCTTTGGAATTTGCAATATGATAGTACATCTCTAACCCTTTTCTTTCCGAGCGTAGAATCTTGCCACGCATCTTAGATAAATGCTGAGATACGGTAGATTGAGGAATATCTAATAGCTCCGTTAATTGTGTTACATTACAAATCTTACGGTGTTCTAGTTCCTTCACGATTTGTAACCTAACTGGATGGGCCATAATCTTTAATAATTCTACATCCGCCTCTGGGATTTTGTGCATTTCATTACCTGCTTGAATAGTTGTCATTTTAAATTCTCCTTTTTAGTTTCTTTTTTTATTTTTAAGTTATAAGTATTTTGTGTTTGTATGAGTATATCGATTATAATCGCTGTGTTATTTGTTCTTTTGTCTCTTTATCTGGTTTATATATAAAAGTATTATGATGGCTAAAAATCCAACAAAAGATAGCATAGGAATCGAGATGAAACCAAACAAATTCAAATAATTTTCTGTACAAGAAACGCCTACTGAACATATCTTCATTTCACTTGTTGGAAAAGCCTGAATCGTAATTTGATAGACAGATATTATTAATCCAATACATGCAAATGGAAATGCATATATGCTTACATTAGAATCTTTTCTATACATTCCTATACCCAATATTAATACTAATGGATACATGGCCATCCTTTGATACCAGCACAAATCACATGGAGGTAGCTTCATCCATTCACTAAAAATTAAACTTATAAGCATTGCACTAGTAGCTATCGTCCAAGCAATTGCAATGTGATACTTTCGAATTATCGTCATCTTATATTCGCCTCAACTGTCAAATTTGGGTGCAACATGTTTATTAATATATGACTAGTTTGTTTCCGTGTTTTGAATACCCCGTCTCAATAGACAGAATCCAATCGTTAATGTCTTCCCAGTCATAACCCCTCTCTTTCAATTCTAAAGGGAAAAGATTCTCAAAATCATCACGCATTTCATACATGGCTTCTAATGCTTTTTCTAGCGGACCAAATCTATATACAATATGTGTAAGTATTCTTTTATTTTTCTTTTCTGCTACAGCTAAATATACATACCGTCTTTCTTTCGCTAAAACAAACTTCAAAAATCCAGGTACTTGACTCAACATTTACACTCCTTTACGGTTTTCCTTACCGAGGTTAAAAGGATACGAGTAAGGAAAACTATTAAGTCTTACTTTACTAATTTAATAAATGTCCCGTTTTTTTGCTTTGAAAATACAAGAAAACGCTCATCATCACAATATTTATTACACCAGCTGCTGCACCGATTTTTGAGATAACATACACATATTCATTATTACTAAATGGTAATAGGCTCGTGAAAATAAATAAAATTGAAATGATAAAGGATAAGAGCATATTTCTTTTGTTTTCATCCATTCAAAAAACCTCCATTTTGCACAAATATTTGTATTGCAATGGATTAGGGTGCTAAGCTGCATCATTACGGTTATAATGACGGTTCTTTTCATCTACAAATCCCTTTATGCTCCACACGCCAGCCTTTGCTTCTTTTGCTTCTTTTTCTGCCTCTAACATTTCGGGTAGTAATGTAGTATTAGGTTTAAAAATATAGGCTATAATCCCATAACCCGACTTGGCCATTAATTCATTGATGTGTATACCATTACAAAATACATAAGCCAATTTCCTACCGTACTTGTCTTCTTTTGGTCCTTGATCATAAACCAAGGTTACACTTTTCCCATCTAGCTGTTTCTTTAAAAAGAAAGAAGCTTCTTTTCCCATCTTTTGTGGTGGGATTTTTTGAGATACAGACTCAGGGGTATCCAATAACAGTAACCTTACCGTCTGTTTCTGCCCCTTTACGTTCACGTCTATCGTATCTCCGTCTTTTATATGTAATACCTTCCCTTTAACGGTCTCTAAGCCTTTTAATTTCCTCTTATAAGCTTCTGGAATATCAACAATATCTTTCCCTTCTACGTGCTGTTGTATTCCGTTTTGTACTGCTTGGGCAGGTCTCGAATCATTTTTTGTTTGCGCGGAACTGCTGCATGCTGACATTTGAATTACGAATGATGTTATACAAATAGCTTTAATCCATATTTTCATATCGAAATTTCTTCCTCCTACTTAAAATACGTAAATAGCTGCGTCTAATAAACAAACGGACTTTCCAATGTATTTACTTCTCGATAATTGCAACATAGGCAAAACTGTATCCATTTTGGATAATCATTATATAGTTCTTTGAATGAATGTTTCTTACAATTCGGGCATATTGACGCCATGCTTTTTTCATTCTCTTCCTGACTTTTCAATTTTTCAAAAGATACATTAGCAGATGCTATATTACTGGTACACAATATATATCCCCCTTTTGAGTCTTGAAATCTTAAAAATACATAAAAAAGGACACACCTATGGCATATGTATGCGTAGGTGTGTCCTTTTGCAAGATAGTTTTAGAAGTATTTTGTTACTTTCATCATATCATAGTTCTTATTAATTTTATATATGAAATTTAAGATTTTGCGATATTATTTCTTCTTCTCATATATAAACGTGACTCTCTTCTGTGTAGAGTCATATGTTAATTTAGCATCGAATGATTTCCCTGTTTTTTTCGATACAAATCCTTTTACTGTATCCGTCATATTCTTTTCTAATAATTTCTTGATTTGACTGGCTGTAATTCTTTTTTCAAGTATCATTCCTGAAACAATAAAATCACAACCCCTCTTGTATTGTTCGCATAGATAGTTTGTTTTCCCGATTATGACTCTACTCTGGCATAATGGACATTTACCTACCGTACGATCATCTGTAGTTGGAAATTCAAAACAAATACTAAGATCCGTTTTTAATCGAATCGCAGCTGTGAATTCTCCTTTTTCTCCACTAAAACCATTGATGAAGTCTGTCACATGATTATTCACTAGTTTTTTAATCTGGCTATCGGATAATTTCTTACCTTTAATTTTAGCCGGCAACATAAAATCGCATCCGTTTTGATATTCTGAGCACCCAAAAAACGTTTTACGGTTTAGAATTTTTCCTTTTTGACACTTTGGACACTGCCCTAGCGATAATTCTTCAACTGAAGGCAAATTAAAGCTGACTTCACCGTTAACAAATGCTAGATACGCAGAAAATTCTTTACCATTAGATTTAAAACCTTTTATAATGTCCGTTTTATTCTCTTCAAACAGTTTTTTAACTTGTGCTGTGGGAATCGTTTTTTCCTTTACTCTTTTGGGTAATCCCTTGTTACAGTTCGGGTGATTGCTACACCCGAAAAACTTTCCTCTATCTAAGATTATTCCATTTCCACAAGGGCATTGGCATACTTCTATTTGTTTCTTCCAGGTCTCTATTAGATTATACGAAACTGTGTCAGGGATTCTTATAATCTCTTGTGTTATTTTTTGTACAAACGCATTTGTTTGTGCAATAAAGTTCTCATAACTCATTTCATTCTTTTCAATGCGATGTATCATTCCTTCCATTTCTGCTGTGTACAACGGATCTTTAATTTGCTGAACGGGAAATTGTTCAATAAAGGCACGGCCAATTGGAGTTGTTATAATTTTCCCCTTTTCAATGTCTATAAAGTTCTTCTCGTGTAAAACGGGAATAAAAGCCGCTTCCGTTGCTACGGTTCCAATTCGTTTTCCTTTCATCAGCTCTTTTAAATGTTCATCATCAATTTTACGACCAGCCGTTTCCATAAAAGTAAGAATTGAGCTTTCTGTGTGTAGAGCTGGTTTCTTTGTTTTGGATTCCTGTAACTCAAAATCATAGATTTGAAGTTCTTGTCCTTTCTGCAGGATAGGAACTTTAAATGTTTCCACACTTTCTTCCTTTACTTCCTCTTGGAACACTTCTAGGAAACCTTTTTCTCGAAGCACACTTTCTTTTATTTGATAAGTATTTCCCATTGCATCAATAAGGGATACATCTCTTACCAGGTACACTGCAGGACGCATGAAATTGCCCACAAAACGTTTTACCACGAGGCTATATAGTTGTTTTTCAATCTCTGGACGACCTTCCTCTTGATATTGTTTAGTCGTCGGTATAATGGCAAAATGGCTTGATACAAGATCATCATCAAATGTTTTATGTTTTATATCAATGGCGTCAATATCGACGGATTGTACCAGTAAAGAATAACGACTCTTAGCTAGCGCCTGCATAACACCTTTTACCCGATCCACTTGTTCTGTAGGTAAATGCCTAGACGAAGAGCGTGGATAGGTTATGAAACCTTCTTCATACAAGTTCTGAATGTGTTTTTTTGCAGTTTCAGCATTAATTTGTAATTGTGCATGGGCGTCTTTGTACAAGTCCGTTAAGTTGTATAGCAATTTAGGATTTTGTTTCCTAGTGCCCTCTTTAAAATCCTCAACCGTGAGATATTGATCTTTTAGGTTCTCCCCCAAACTTTTTAATGGAGATGGGTTTAACACCTGGTCTTCTGTTTTCATAACTGGTTTAAGTCCTAAATCTGTTATTAGCTGCAGATGATAATAAGATTGCTCCCTATAGTTTTCAATCGCTAACTCCCGCTGGCGTATCTCATGTAGCAAACACATTTGTACACGTCCAGATGACAATAAGAATTTATTTTGTGCTAATTTCGTGGTACATCCCCTGGTTATATTCATACCTAATAGATAATCCAAATACTGCCTTGCTTTAGCAGAATAAGCTAGTCCATCATACTTAGACGCGCTTTCTAATCGATTGAGAGCTGCTTCTAGTTCTGCAGCTTCAAAGGAGGATTTATATACGCGAGATTGCTTTTTATTCACCCCTGCGTATTCGTACACTTCCCTATAGATTAACTCTCCCTCGCGGTCCGCGTCACAAATATTCACGGCATGGTCAACATCAGGTCGCTGTAACAGTTTAACAAGTATTTGTAGTTGCTCTGCATTCTCTTGTATCACCTTATACGATGGCTGAAAAATTAAAGGTAAATGCTCTAACTGAAACAACTTATACTTTGGATCCATCTCTTCCGGATTTTTTAGTTCAAGCAGATGTCCACGGCACCAACTGACAATATAATGATCATTTTCATAATAACCGTAATAAGGTTTGCTACCAATGTACTTTTGTGAATGACGGAAGCGTGGCGATTTCATAATTTCATTGGCCACTTTTGGTTTTTCTGCAATAAATAACGTTTTCCCCATAACTTTTTCCTCCTTAAACAAAAAAAGGACACACCTACGCTATGGTTATGCGTAGGTGTGTCCTTTTGCAATCTGATTTTTTAGTATTGAATTATTTATATCATAACATTGCCTCTATTTATATACAAATACAATCATTGTTCAATGAGACTTCTAAATATCTATTGGTTTGTTTAAACTTCGCCATGATTTTGCGATGTGCCAAGCGTTTCCCCAATTTCAAAACATTTATTGTTATGTTTTAACCAGTAGATCGTTAAGTATTACGAGGACTTATAAGACATTTCAATACATCTATTGTTATGTTTTAACCCCGATAATATATGGATTTTTAACAATGAATTTTGCGACGATCCCTTATATATCAACAATATCCTGCTTTTTTACCAGCAAATTAATGTATTATGTAACGGTCTTTGTGTTACATCCTTCAAAGCATTCAGAATGCCTATGTATCAATGTTTTTTAACATTCGATACTACCTTACGGGGCGTTGACACTTGGTAAATTTACCGTGTATCACTTCTCCATTTATGGCGTGGAAATCCGCCAAACTACTACCTTATTTAATTAATATTTTCCATCTGCTCTATATACTGTTCTTTATATTTTGTTAAATTTAATTTTTCTTGTAACTTCAATTGTTTTTGTATTACCTTCTCAATATTGTACACAGAAATGTTTTTGGCAGCATTGTAGTCTGCATGAACTTTAAAACTACATTGCTGACATTCAAAGGTAGATTGATTTTGCCGATTATTTTTATGGATATACCCACATTCACTACATCGTTGACTTGTATAGGATGGGTCAATTTTCACCACTTTAATCCCATATTGATTTGCCTGATTCTTGATTTTTTCCTGCAAATCAAAATACGTCCAATTTTTTAGGAATGCTTGTTCTTTACTTATTCCTTGTAAATCCTCTAATTGTATAGTGCCACAATTATATTTTAAACACTGTTGCACTATATAATTGGCATACTTATGATTCGTAGCATTTCTAAACTTGGCTATTTTATCATTTAGTACTTCAATTGGTTTAATTCGTTTTTTACGGCCTTTACCTATCCTATTTCCACTACAATACTTACCTTGGCGTAATAAACTTATACGTCTATGCTCAATTTTTTTCGAAAAGCCTCAATTTCTTCACCACTAATTGCCTCTCTTACCAAACCTTTATTAAACGCAAAATAGAGAACATTTATTTTCCCCATATCTATGCCCATAATTAAATCTTCATCAAATTTAAGTTCTTCTTTTATATTTGACTTATAAGTAATAGATAAATACCATTTCTTTTTATGTTTATGGAGCATGCAAGCGCCTTTGGCATATGTACTATCAATTATTCTATCTAAAATTACCTTCATACTATTTTGTTTTCTTGTCGATAATTTCACTAAGATTTTACCATTGGGTAAATTGTTTTCTTTTATAAATTTTGATGAAAAAAGAGATACGCTTGCGATATAATCACCACTCTTTTCTTTTATTATCTGAATAGAGTTTCCATGAATATCAATTGGTAAATTGTTTCGGAATGAAGGAATGGACATCTCACCACTCCAAATTTCTTTTTTTCTACTATTCCAGGTCTTAATTGTCTTCTGTAGAGTAGTGGACATATTGGCTTTATTAATATCTTGATATTCTTCTTTTAACTGATCATAAATATATCCACTTATGGTTTTTTGAGTACACCCATATAATTGTTGGGCACTTGGATATTGGCCAGTATCTTTAAAGTGCTTCAATGATTGATTATCATATTCCCACAATTTTTGTATAGTTCTATTCCCAATAGTTCTAAAATGATAATGAAAGTGTACGTAAATATATTTCAAACGTCTTCCATTCTATATTTACAGGACAGACTATTTGGTATTTCATTACTTTTACAGCTATGCTCAAATATGTCACCTCACCATTATATTAATCAATACATCAATATAACCGTTTTATTAAAAAATATATTCTTTTTAGCTTTTATCCTTATTTGTGCTGCATTAAAATATATACTAAAATGTAGTACCCTGTCCCACTCGTAACGGAACTAATGTTTTAATATTTAAAGAAAAGACGATTGTTTATCATAAATGTAAGGATATTATTCTAATTCGAAAAAAATTTTCCATATAAATATCCGTTCGACAATATATGACATTTTATAAATGTATATTGTGTTATGATATCGAAGGATTTATCTACAGTAGGAGGAACGCATAAATATGTTAAAAAAATTATCAGTATTTCTTATTGGTACTTTGCTATTGTTTGGTTTAGCAGCCTGTGATAGCATCAAATCGGTGGCTAGCGATGTTACAGTAGGAAAAGTAATTGAAGAATTTAAGGCTGCAGGACTTGAAGCAGAACAGCCTAGTGATCTACCGGAAAAAGAATTTGGGAATACTAGAAAAGATGCGAAACGCATTCTTGTACCAGCACTAGGAGAAGATAGTGGTGGTAGAATATTTGAGTTTAAAAACAAACAAGATCTTGAACAAGCGAAAAAGTACTATGACGATTTAGGTAACGGTAATCAAATGTTATTCTCTCATACTTACGCAAAAGGTAATTTTCTTTTACAAATGAATGGTGACATGGAAGATGCCCAATTTAACAAATATAAAGAAGTAATGGACAAAATAATTAAGTAAGTTAAGGAATCCGCTTTCATTTTTCAGATAATATGATATGATTATATTTGGATGGTAGCTCGTATACATCTTATTAAATTTAAAGTGGTTATCAAGTCGAAGAAAAGGCACTCAAATGAGTGTCTTTTCTTATGGACAAAGTAATATAAATTATATTATAAATATATAGTAATTATAAGTAAATGAGGTGTATATCATAATTAATTTCGAGCCATTAAGTCCAGTTATGAATGACATAGCAATCAAGCTTGCCATGGTACTATTTATACCGTTATTCCTAGCATTAATTGTCAAAGTTATACTTATGAAATTTATGAAAGAGTCGATTGCTGGCAGAATTGCAAGTCTATCTCTCTTATTTTTCATGTACTATGTATTTATATTTGTTACAGGGTAAACAGGTATCTTAGGGTGTCTGTTCCTTTTAAAAGTTAGAATCAAAGTGATTTTATAATTTCATTGGCCACTTTTAGTTTTTCTGCAATAAATAATGTTTTCCCCATAACTTTTTCCTCCTTTTGTAACATAATATCACTATATTAATTTACATTAATTATAACACTTTTTATTTCTAAAATATATTTTTTAGCCATTCTTTTTCATCACAAAATCTTTTTTGTTTCCTTTTAACTTGTAATACTTCATGTTAAGACGAATAGCTACTATGGAGATTACTAAGAACCCTAGTACATATAACATGTCTGATTCTCCATTTCTTATTGCTTAGCGAACTTATTGTGTAAATACTTCACATGTTTCTCTTTAGAATGAACATTTACTCTTTTTAGACTGCATTTTGGATGAAATGCTGCCATAGAGATACACGGCAGCTGTTGTTCTATTAACCATTCAATGGCTTTTATATGTTTATAGTTTTGGTGAAATGGATTTTGAAAAGAGGATTTCTTTCTAAAAATACCCTGTGTCCACCTTGCCGCTTTCTCACTTCCATAGATCCAGCCCTCATAGTTCTTCGTCTCCACAACAAATACACCTGTTTCAGCAATAACAATATGGTCAATTTGTGTTGTATCACCGTACTCCGTATAAACCGTCACATTATGTAATACATAGTAACTTTTTGGATCTAATTTACTTAGCATACGTTTCACCAGTTTCTCTCCGGCTTTTCCTTTCCATTTCGGTACATGTTTTTTCACAACACTATTCAACGGAATCAGAACCGCAATGAGAATTAATTCAAATATCAACACTTCCATAATAGAATCCCCCTTTTTACATCCTTGCGTTTCTGCGCATTAAACGAAATACATGTGTTTCTAATCCTAAAATAAAATATGAGATACATAAGCCTTTTATCACCATCTCTACGAATCCTAATGCTAATGAAACAAGGAGCCCACCTCGAAACTGAAAGGGTCTGGTTACTCTTCGATTGACTGGTTTTTCAATGACGCCAAAGTTGGCCCAGGTAGGCAAACGTTTTTCCACATTTTTCACGGTACCCATTAATCCGTATTTTAACGATAGAATGAAACATCCGATTAATAAATAAACAACAGAGGAAAAATAGATAGATAGACCTATTACGATGCATGTCAGTAACCAGCCTATTGATATAGAATTTCGCAAAGCAATATATTCTCGATTTCTATTCAATACAAACAGTCCTTTCAAAATTAATAAGGTTATTTTTACTTGGAAAATATTTACATTCACTTATAAGCATGATATGATACGACTATATTAATTTACGAACTAGCCTAAAAAGGATTGTGATAGACATGTTAAAACTTGTAGTAAATAATACCGGAACAGAACCAGAAGGTGATTCAGCTTTTTCAAACTATTTCACCTGCAAAGACTGTGTATATTATCTGTCAAAATCAGATTCTTGCAGTCTACAATTAGCAGCTGATTCAAATAATCCCCTTGTCCCTTATGAGTGTGGCAACTTTGAGGAAACCTATGAAATCGGAACGGAAGATCCATTGAATTCACACATACACCAGCAACTTCGTGAAGAAAAAGCGCAAATACTAGCTGAAAGCTACCCAGCACAACCTTCTATTGATCCAATTCATAAAGACGCAATATGGTATGGGTCAGTAAACTATGGTTGTTGGATTATAAATGATTCGAAGAAACGTTTTGCACTTGCAGAACAGGTTCCTTTCGGTGATAATAATATGTCATCTAAAAAATACGCATCTCCTTTCCCTTTACATGACCATGGTGCAAAAGAAGGTATCCGGCACTATATGTGTTGGTACGTAAATGAAAAAGGAATTGGCGAATACCATCTTCTTATTGGTGGTGTCATCATGAAAATTGCAGAAGGAGTTAAGAAACTTGGATTCAATTACTAATCGTATCTACAAGAAAAGAATGTTAGAACATACCATACTATTTAGTTTGGTACAGCTGGTACCACTGATTGTATCTACCGGTATCATATATATATTGCTAGAACTTACTGATACGGAGTGGAAAACCTGGTTTAGTTATGAAGGAATCTTTGCAATTATTTTTCTTATAACGAGGTTCCAGGTGTTTCAGAATAAGAAAAGTATTATTTCTTTAAATCAACACGAAAAGTGGTTTTCAAAGTTAAATATTTTCTTGGTCTCTATATTTCTAGTATTATTTGCATCCATACCAACTCTATTAAAGATTGCTTTCATTCTACAAATGACTGTTATTCTATTTCTACTAGAGTACCTTTGTTTGTATATTGATCGTTTACCGATACATAATTTATATAGAGTAAAAGAGATCATTTGTGATAAAAAACAACTCAAAATTGAACGAATTATTCCAAACAATGAGGAACACGGTACTCATACAATTAAAACAAGGGATGAGCAATACTTTTTATATACCGCTGTGTATTTGAGCGGCATACTATCGCCAATTTCAGAAGAAGTCTTTGAAGAATATGAAAGAAACAACCTAATGGGTAGATAAAAGGTACTGAATGCAGATTCAGTACCTTTTCTATCTTTATATACGGTTCTTTACATATTAGCAAATAGCCATGGAGCGAGTACGGCTAACATACACAGCAAACAAGATCCTGTTATGACACGATTAGCCCAACGGTAATATTCCGGCTGTTTCGTACTCTCATGAATTCTTCTTAAACGAATACCTGCGATTAACATAAAGGGTGTGAAAATAAGTGCTGTTGCTTTAAACAGGTCTAAAAAATCCGTAAAGATGTTCATAAATGAAAATACATCGGAACTAAACAAAAAGTATACACTTAGTCTCATCGACATCATGCTGATAAATGAGAAAATCATACTTCCAGTTGCCCACTTCATCCATTGACCATTCTTTGTAATTAATGCCATAACCATGACAATAACTCCTAATACGAATGAAATAGAAAAGATATTGACTCCTACTTTAAAAGCCGGCGCATACAATCCTTCAATCTTTTGTATGATTGATGATCCAAATGAATCATCTTTCTCTGTTGTTTTCGTTCGATTGTTTAGTCCATCTTTAAATGATGACGAAACATCATTTCCTTTTAACTTATTAAAATCTACTTTTACAGAAGCTTGAGCTGCTTGTAAGGGTACAAGTAATAAAATCATCAAAACAAGCGTGCATAAGACTCCTATCATTCCTTTTTCTCGTTTCATCACACATCACCCGCTAATTTTGGTTTGATGCTCTTTAATTTAATTTCATTTCCTTCTGCTGCATAATAAAGGTCTGCTGCATAATAGATATTTGCTTTTGTATATGCCCCCATAATTGCATTTGCAATTTCTTCTTTTTCTACTGCCACATATGTTTCATTTTCATTGTAAAACTCAATTTCAATTCGATTAATATTATTATTTAATACTGTAATATGTAACTCTTTTAAGCTATCTAAGCGATTGCCTAATCCACACACTAACTTAAATACTTTATTTGCAATTGTTGGTGGTTTGACATATGTCGTATTAAAATGAATTGTTTCATCATCTATCACACCATCTTCCTCGACTTCACACGTCATAATGAAAGAATGATTTTGTTTTTCAATTTCTTGTTGACTCAACTTGCGATCAATGACATACTTCACGCTTGTTGACAGGTTTTCTATATATTCATCCAGTTCGGTATTTGAAATTTTAACCTCTGAGAATTCAGGAAAAATCATGTAAGCGTGTATATTAGAACTACTTTTACTTACACGTAATACCTGGACTTGTTTCTTTTCATAGCGCACCGTTTGTTCTAATTTTTCTACTACATTGTTACTTATGGAATTAATATTCATTTACATTCACCTTTCAAAATTGTTATTTTTTAAACTCAAAAATATTTTTTACTTCATATAATCCTCATGTTTGGATTTAATCTATTTTAAGCATTGTAATATTACGAAGAGTTCTCAATTCCCCTGTTTTAAGACTGTTAATCACTTGAATCTCAAAACATTTCAATATTACAATGACGTACAATGTCTCATTATAGTCGAATATCTTTATATGGTGAATCATTCTGTCCCACTCATTTGTACAAAAATAAAAAATATTTTACTCTTGTACAAATGAGTGGAAAAATGCTGTATTTCATGCTCTTTAACTAAGAAAATACAACTAGGAAATAGAATTATATATTCCCTAGTTGTCTATTACTCCATTCAACTAGTGTATAAGAATAAGGTGAATCGACCTCTAATTTCATATACAGTAATTGATTTTCCGGTAATATCTCTCCCTCTGTATGAATCCAATAACGCTTGTTATTAGACATATTTATGACACGTGTTAGTCCTTGCTCTTGTTCTAATACTTTTGTAGTCCACCTCACAAAATCCATATCTTTAACATCAGCTACTCTTTGTTGAACAGGAAAAACGGGTTCCGTTTCCGGTGGAATTGAAACATATTCTTGTTGTGGATACATGTCCTCATATTCTAATAATTCCACTGGTATATCCTCATCACTTGGAAAATGAATATCATAAACAGCCTCAGGAGTGGGAGTATGATGAAAATCTTCAGCATACTCCACTTCTTCTATGTCCTCATGTTTTAACCTGTCACTCTCGACTTCACCCAGATTCTTATGAACAGATGTAGCAACTAAATCATATATACTTGCTACATCCTTTTCTAAGGTGATCTCTTTTGTTGGAACAGTAATACGCTCTTGTTCCCTTCCGATAGGTTTATTTTCTCGTGGGCACCAATAAACGGGGCGTTCCAACGGTTTATTTTCCATTTCTTTTTTCTTAGCTTCTTCTCTTAGAAATTTTTTCTTTGAATTACAAACTACTATAAACACATAACAAAATAGACCAATAAAAATTTTTGTAAACATAATATTCCCCTCTCGATCATCCAAATAAATCGAACTCATACTGTCCATCGATTATTTTATTTTTTTGTTTTCCTTTCTTTTTAGAAGGATCAACTTCAACAATAACTGAATCCCAGAATGTGATATCTTGTTTTTGTACAAGCATACGCTTATCAGTATTCAGTGTTGTTAAAGCTCGAATGATATCCTCTATCTCTCCATCTACTTCAAGTACATTCTGCTTCACTCGAACTCCAGGTACTTGCTCTTTTTTAATACATTCAACAGCTTTTTGTACAAATTGAGCCTCTTTCATAAATGCTACGTCCATCGTTCCTGGTAATTTCTCCACCCAATTCGTAAATTGAATTTCAATTGATTCAAATACAGGTGTAATGACATTACCGATGTTTGCTAGGACGCGTTTCGATTCACCAGATGCTGCTTTTGTCCATTCTTCTGTCGAACCCTTTAATTGATTTCCACTCTTTATGTTTTGAATTAATAGAGTCTGTAGATCTCCAGTATCACCAAGCATTGCATTCAGACCATCGCTTGTAGCCTCACCGTTCATTGCTTCAGCAGCTTTATTCTTTTGAGCAATTAATTGCGCCATCTGCTGTTGGAACGTTTCTCGGTATCCAAGATAGAAGGTCCTACATTGCTTAGTTTGGCCAATACGACAGTGTCTTCTTGCTGCCTGATTCAACGCGAATAAGCTATATGGTAATTGATAAAATATCAATGTAGGTGTTGCAAGTAGTCGGGTAAGTCAGAGGTGTTACCAACTCTTTCTCCCCTAAGAACCGTACTTGTACCTTTCAGCACATACGGCTCAAGCCTCTCTTTATCCTTAACAATCTAGTATTTAAACTTTTTAAATGTATTTAACATTGTTCTAACTGCTTTTTTGCTGTTGATAGGTATCTTTTGAGATTTTAAATAAGCTTGTACTTTAGGTAGCTGTTTTCCGTTCCCGTACCATTCTAAAAGGGCATGATGCTGTTTATGACAACTACAATGAAGTAATTCAAGATTATCGTACTCATCTTTTCCACCTATAACTTTAGGAACAATGTGATTACTTTCAAGTGGTTCCTCTCCAACTAATGAATTGTTGCAAACTCTGCATTTATATTTAGTTTTTTTCGCTAATTTTCTCTTGGAATTTGTATTGAACCTATTGAATATCTTTTCATCCCTTTTTGCGAAGTATTTTTTAAGATTAGCGTCATCTGGACTATTCTTGTACTTAATCAGTACATGTCTTACAATTGGTGTCCATCTCATACGAATCAATTGATTTTTGTGATTATCAGGGTCCGTTAGTAACCATTTGTCTTGGCTAACACCTGTATGGTCTGGATGGAAATATTTCTTATTTATCCATCTAGCGCCTTTTCGGTGATGTTTATATTTAAGATGGTGCATTACCTTCTTATGAACATAACTGTCAATGTCGCCATAAATTACTTTTGCTACAACAGGTGACCAGTAATTTGCTATACCTGTTATAACTGGATTTAGTTTTCTGATTAATTGTCCAATTGAACGTCCTCTATGAGATTTAAATATTTCGCTTATCTTTTCTTTAGCTTTTTTGACACTTTGGTTGGATGGTTTAATGAAGAGTTGTGACCCTTCTTTAGTAGGATATTGTCTAAAATTAAAGCCTAAGAAATCAAAACCATCAGTAATGTGTACTACTCTGGTTTTTTCCTCTGCCAATTTTAACCCTCTTTTATCAAGATAAGGTTGAAGTTTAGCATACATACTTTCAGCTTCTTCTTTAGAATTACAAACTATAACAAAGTCATCTGCATATCTTACTATCCCAATTGAATCGGGATATAACATAGCTCCATCCCTTTTTGGGAAATGGTATCTTACTCCTAATTCCTTTTCCATTCCATGTAAAGCGATATTAGCTAATAAAGGTGAAATAATTCCCCCTTGTGGAGTACCAGTTTCTGTTTTGTAGAAGGTTTTATTATCTATACATCCTGCGTTTAACCATTGGTTAATTGCATTACTATAAGGAAAACCTTCTATACAGGATAAAATATGCTCATGATTCAGGTTATCAAAACAACCTTGAAAATCACCTTCGAATATCCATGCTCTATTAGTCCCTCTACTTAATTTAAGGAAAAGGTTTGCCATAGCGTCATGAGCACTTCGTTTGGGTCTAAATCCATAAGACATAGACTCAAAGCGACATTCCCATTGAGGTTCTAGTGCATTTTTGACCATATTTTGAAATATCCTATCTTTGATAACTGGAATCCCTAAAGGTCTTTTCTTTCCATTCTTCTTAGGAATATAAGCTCTTTTCACTGGAAATGCCTTAATGTTTCTAACACTATACCCTTTTAATAAGTGGAACAATTTAACTCTATCCTCTGGTGTGTTAGTAGTAATCCCATCAATTCCAGCAGTACGTTTTCCTTGATTGATTTGCGTTACTCTCTTAATACTTAATAACAGGTTCGCCTTACTTCTCAACATTAGACGTTGAAGTTTTCTCACCTTACGTTTATTACCGAATTGTTCGGCACGATAGATTCGTTGTCGAAGTTTCTTCACATAGTTTTCAATTTCCTTCCATTGTATGGAGTTCCATTGAGTTACCTGTGGAGAAACAGCCGACTTCATATTGACAGTATTCATAACATGTTCCTCCTTTATAAGATTCCTCTTTCCGCTTTCTTTCGTGTTGAAGACCAGTTGGAATTCAGCACTTTTTCAAGTTATGTCAAAAGACACTATCCGCTCAGTTATGATTTCCTGCTATCTTTCGATATAGCGACATTCGCTTTCTCCAACCTCCTATACCCTCTGAAGAATTAGTCGCACCTTACGGTTTGATTACCTTATTCATAGTGTTCTCGGCTAAAACGATTCACACGATTTATGAGGACTTCATAGGGCTTAACAAGTTCCACTAATAATAGATTCGTTTAAGGTAAGTGTCCTTCTTTACTCCGGCAGATCTATGGGTCATTATACGACTCTTTGACCGTCGAGCCTTTCCTATCTGCATCTACGAGCTTGTTCAATCACAGTACACTCGTTGTCGGTGACGAAGATTACAAAGATTCAGCTTTACGCTTACACATTCTCAAACTTTCCCTAGCCCCTTCAAACGTCTGTGTAACGTTATCCGTTGGACACTTAACTCTCATGCAACCCAACAATCCGATTACTCAGATAGCAGCTTCGAGCGGGAACACCTTTCATGACTAAGGTGACTTCATAATGAAGCACTATTTATTAGCGACTTCTTGTCGCACAATCAAGACCCACCTTCACTAATTCTAGCGAGCAAATAATTACATTCACACCGCTATTCACTTGTTCTTTTAGCCATTCACTACGTTTTGGCGGAGTAACTGTATTGGTACGGAGAGTAGCTACTTTCGCACCAGGTATTTGCTCTACAACCTTCTGTAAACGTGGTTGAACGTCTCGTTCTTTCACTGTAGATCCTGTATCACATACGTATACGATTGTTGGACGGCCCTCAGAAATTTCTGTACGCAATATACTCTGCAACTCTTTCTCTTTAGGCTGTATACAATCCTCATCAAATTTGAATTTATCATTAGACCAAACCAGTTCTTTTCCTGCATCATCTAAGTAATAGTTCGGATAATGAATCATATTGTCTGGATATGCATTACCTGTACGAATATAAGAAAGCCACAGTTTTCCAGCGTCTGGTGTACCTTTCGCTGCTTCAATTGCTTTTTCAAACGACTCTTTCATATGCTCATAGGCTTGCTTCTGCTCTTCAGACATATCAACAAGAATTGTAGGGACGTTGACTAGTTCCACAGGATTTGGCCATACATCTTTAAGGCGTACATTAATGGTTGTATCCATTAAAAATTGGGTAAACACATAAGGTGAAATACCAGGTACAACCTTAGTTTTATCTAATGTACCTTGTGCTCCGCGTGAAGCTATATTAGATGTGACCTCACCATCATGGTAATATGTTCTCTCGATATTTCCGTAGGTTTCATTCCATTCCATGAAAGAACTGTATTCAAAACCACTTTTCACCATTTTTTGAGGGAATAAACGCCATAACGTATAGAATACATCGCTTGCGCGTCCACCAAATAATGTACCTGTTCCAGCTACAACTTTCTTACAAACCTTTGCTAAACTTCCTAAGGCAGTTCCTTGTGCCGTTTCACTTTTTAATTCGTGGACTTCGTCACAAATTAAAGCATCAAAGAAGTGTTTCATTTTTCTACGAATATACTCAACAGTAGCTACCTTTCGATATGCTCTTCCTGATTGCTTCGCATCATATGGCTTCACACGATTCTCTAACTCTAGTTGTTTTTGCAGCGGTTTATTTCCCTCTTTTATTGCTTGCACTAATTTATTTTCATATTTGGTCCAATCTTTAAAGCTTGCATATTTCGTTTTTACTTTTGGACTCCAAATATTTGAATTACAATCAGCACATACACTGTTTTTATTTGTTTTCGAATCTAAGTCACTTCCTGTAAAATCTTTATACTGACAGACTTCTTTCTGTTCGCCATTAGCTTGGTGAACCATGATAGAAGAAGTTTTTTTACGTAACTTAGCACCACAATCTGGACAGTAGTAGCCATTCTTATAATATCTTTGCACCTCTTCCTTCGATTTCTTGGAAAGTGCAATTTGTTTATAAGGTAATGGCATTTGTTTAATTGAATCCCCTCGCATCGTTGTAAAACTAATGACAAAGAAGGTTGGTTTTTCTGGTTTTGGTCTTCCTGTCTGAATCCAAGATTGATGAATGCGAATTAAATCCTCTGTACGTTTAATCAGATGTACGTCTGCGTCTGGTATTAAGTGTCGTATTTCTTCTTTTGCCCACTTCTCAGTAAGAGTCGGTGGAACAAATACGCAGGTACGATACCCTTTTTTTCCGGTTAAATGGAAATATCCATCTACTGTCGCTGTCATAATTGAACTTTTGCCGGACGACATTTCCCCCTGTATAATGATTCCTTTTTGTACTTGTAATGCTTTTGCTGCACCTGTTGCTACATGTGCCTGTACAGGGAATAATGGTCTTTTGTATGTATCAAAATGAGATAATTCCTGTTCTTTCATTGGTTGATGCAATGGCTCATCTAATTTTGTTACCTTATCAAGCATGACAGGTGAATATTCCAATAGATATTCATTTAAATCTTGTATTTTATTAATTTTTTCACCTGTACCCTCTTGTGGAAATTGACATTTTCCAGAGCGAATCATTTCTGATAAAAACTCTTTACAATCCTTTTCTTTTAGTACGACTTGTGCAATAGATAGAGAAGAAAATTCATTCTTATCAAAATATACCTCTAATGGCTGTAATAGATTTTTTGTTAGCATCTCCTCATAAATTGGCTTCGCCCATTCTTCTAAAATTGGCAAGCCGTACGGAGGAGCCATTAAGAAGTCTCTCACTTGCATTTCTGGTGCTTCGTCAATTGCAACAATGTATTTCGTCTCTAATTGTTTGGAAAACGCAATAATTGCTTTCTTTTTATTGATAGTTTGCGTATTAATAAATTCAAATTGTCCTTTTGAGATCACATTCACTTTTTTATCTAATGTGTAATGTGATTCTTCCCTTTTTCCTTCTCCAAAATACAAACGGCTAGTTCCCATCGATATGGCAGCCCTAAATGACTTTAATGTACTATCATTCGCCCCTAGTACTGCAAATTGTATTTCACGATGATGATTTATTGCCATAGCAAAGCAAAAAGCTGAATGTGAAGCAGTTCCTGTCTCCAATTGCAGTATCGCTGGTGTTTGTTCCTGGTCAAATGTATCTTGTTTAATTATTTCTTGTAGCATAAGTTTCCCTCCTAAAATAAAAAACGCATCATAATCGATACGTTTCATGTCCTACTCATTTAATTTATGTTTTAAAAATCTATAAACCGTTTCCACTCTGGTAATGATTGTTCGGCTGCAGATAACATATCGCCTACACCATGGAATACTGAGAATTGCTCTAATACTTCCAAATGTGTACCTGCACCTAATTGAGAAGCACATAAACAAATGACTGTAAGTACAATAGCAATACGAAACATACGATTACTAAATTCCCATACAATCAATAATGATCCTATCCCTAATAGTACAGACATAGCCTTCTTCCTTTCCTAGACAAGTTCTTTGACTACACCAGTTGGTGTTGCGGTGATAAATTTAGCGCGACGTTTTTGTAAAACAACTTCTTTCGTTGTTTTTTCCAATTGCTCAAATGAATGTTCATAATACACATTTTCAGATCCACGAACTGCATGGAGTGTATCACCTTCACCAAGCAAACCGTCTGCCACACCTGTTATCAGCAATAGTCCTAATTGTCCGGAAGCAATTGGCATTTTAGCTCTTTCAGCAGCTGTTTTCTCACCTTGAAGTAAGTAGCCATTCCCTCTATTTAAACGCTTCTTTAATGATGCGATTCCCTCTGATTTTCCAATACCTTTATAAGCATCTTTATAATCCACGCGAGATGTGAAAATAAGTTTGTTTTGATGACGCAATTCAGGTATAGTCCAATCCTTATGATTCACCATTTGCGCTAATGTACTCACATGTTTTCTTACGAAATCAAGATCGGACATATTTTCACAAAAATTAGCAAATCGATCATTGAAATATGTATCATTTTTCGTAGTTGCACGCTTACGGCCAATAAAAACACATTGCTTAAATTGCTCAAATTCTTCATTTTCATCACCAAAACGCATCAAGCCTATTTCCTCATAATTCTTTGCTAAGTAATAACTGATATCGTCTCTAGCGAATCTGTCGTATGGAATGACATACACCATGATCCCACCTTCTTGTAAATAAAGGTGAGCACGCTTTAAGAAGTTGAACTCCATTTTCTCTGATTTTGCATTTTCTGTACGAAGCTCCGTATTATATGGAGGATTTAAAAAAATAAGCGGAAAATAGTTATGACTAATCATCATGCTTTCAAAGCTTGAGCGTACTACTACATCTAATTGCTCTTTTGCTTGGCCATATCGATTTGCATCCAGCTCTACGCCATACGTATGAAACTGGACTCCCGCCTGCTTCGTTTCATCTGCAAAACTTCGTAAAATTGTACCTTCTCCACAACATGGATCAAAGCAAGCATAAGCTCGCTCTGATTCCATTTGTAATAATCGTACCAAGTGTTTTCCTTCTGTTAGTGGTGTTGGATAAAATCCTGCCGCTAAATCATTTCCTAAACGCATAATCGTTCCCTCCAAGTTCTTTTTTACAATAAAAAAAGGAAGATCCAAGTACATACATCACTTAGTTCTTCCTTTTACCCTCTATATACTACCTCGACTTTATTAAAACGGTAGTAAATCATCTGCAATCTCCGATAGCTCATCCAAACCAGCGAATATATCATCCGACTCTTTGGATTGCTCGTTTGTTTCCTGCTCTTTTGGATCGTCTAATATTGTCCAAACGTTATAGTTTTTCATTTCCATATTCCTCTATCCTTCTTATTTTTTAGGTTCATAAACAACTTCCTCGTAATCAAAAAAGTAATCTTTCAGCTTACGTAGGATCTTACGAAACTTCGGTTCGGCTACGATCTTAGTACCACTATAAAAACTTTGTTGCCCAACAAAGCGCCATAAGATGACATAGCCTACCTTCATTTCCTGAATCCCTTCAATATATAACGCGATTTCTTGAGTGGCTTCTTTTTCATTAAGAGCATGTGGTTTGAAATATTGAAATTTACCATCTGGTAATATAATTTCTGCTTCAAAACACCCTCTCATTTGATTTACTCTTGCTCTGGATTCAGATGACATTACTGGTGCAGCATATGACTTCTGATTATCTTCCATTCGTGTTTTATGCTCCTCTACTGTTGGTACTAGTTTTAAGTATCTACAATCTTTTTTCATTTTTAAATCTCCTCTACTGTTTAATTTGTTATGTTATGAATCATAAATAACCCTGCCTGCAAACTTGAAAACAACACAAAAAGGGCTTCTTCAAGTCGATTAAAAATGTGCATAGCAAAATAAGCTATATATACACTAATCGGCTCAAAGAAGCCCTTTCACAAATGAAACAAGACGCAACTTGCTTCTACAACTCAACCACAACACAAAAAAGGTGTGGGAATAAACGGAATCAAATAAACTAACAATATACCTATATATTACACAATTAGGATTATAGTAGCAAGGTGTTTTACAAGTTTTAAAAACTTAATCCTCCATTTCCATATCAATCATGTACCCTTTCTAAAGTAGTAGTATCAGTTTGTCCAACATTTTTAGGCTATTTACACCAGATAAGAACAATGTATTAAAAATAGTATTTGTTGAACTAATTTCCATTTGGTAAAATAATGTAGGATATTTTCCAGGAGGTGTATCCAAATAATTAGATATATGTAGAATTAACTACTTGATAATGAGAGATTTTTATACGGACAGCAAAAAGAAAAATTACTTTTTCTACAAAACGAAGGATTAAGGAATTTAGAGGGGGAATAGCTTTGAAGAATCTAATGTTAAAAAATATATTAATTTGCTCTATTTCTTTTATAGTATTTAGCTTGATATTTTTCGTCATCCCAACTCAGCTAGATACAATGACAAAGATAGTATTTGTTATATTTAATGGGCTAGGGATTTCTATACCGACTATTGTTGCAATGAGAATGCAACTAAAACAGACTATAAAACTTGATTTTGATATAAAGGAAATGAAAAAGGAAATTACAAAAAAAGAAATTACTAACTTTGTAGGATTACTGAAACTTCAAAAATATATTCAGGGTGATTTAAAGAGATTGTCAGAACATTACATCAACAGAGAATCAGAAATGCATGGTCTATATCGCGAATTTAGGGATTGGAAAGACAAATATAATGCATATATTATCCCCATAAATATGGTGGCAGAAAAACTCATTGATGATTATGCTAGCTTACTTAACTTATTGGAAGAATTAGATCCACACATTCAAAAAATAGTTTTATCTTATGTTTTTACAGCCTGTGAAGAATACCTAAATGCCATACCATCACTCGGTGGCAGTTCGGAAAAGGATAAGGAAGTAGTCAAGTTATTATCTAGAAATATTCAAAAGAAATGGATAGTTTTATCAGCTGGATTTGAGAAAGTTTTTAAAGAGGTTCAAGAGGAAACATATACTGAATTTACGTTTCTGGTACAAAAACAAAATAAAAGAGGATAAATCGCATATATCCCTATCGGAATCGCCTCTTATGCTGTAAGCAAACAAGCATAGATGTATATAGAAAAAGAGCCCTTTTTAATATGGCTCTTTAATATATTATCTAATCATTACTGATTTTGCGCTAAAAATAAATCCCTTAAAAAAATAAAGTCATTTTCCACGAATTTATTACAAACCCGGTTCGCCAATTCGAATAGTTCTTTATCCTGAGCAGCATATAAATATTTTATTATGTATAGCATTTCTTCTTCAGGGCAGTATTTATGTGGCGTTAGATCACTCACCCAAACATCCACTAATTCTCCAATAATTTTCCTTTTACCAATATTATCAGTTTCTTTAATTTTCACATATAACAGTTCAATAACTACATCAAAATAATTATCAACAAAAGGGATTGCTCGTTTAATTAAATCACAATTTGTTTCATCAATATCATCTAATTTACTTGTTAATAATATTATTTTTGATAAAAGCTTCTTATCTTCTTGGCTAAAATCTTCAGTTTCATACCCATTATATTTATTGTGAATTTCCTTCCAAAAATCAATTATCTTCTGTTTCTCATCTACTTTTAACTTTTCATTTTCTATGAAACAAAATACATCAATAAATTCCTTTATAAAATTATAATTCCATGAATCCATGACTTTACGATAAAGGGTCTTTTCAACCTCTTTCTCATAACCTCTTAAATATATTTCAACTAAAACCTTTGATAATCTTGTTTTAATTTCTTTTTCTTTAAAGTTATAATCAATAGCGGATTCATATTGTCTTTTCATTAAAATATAGATATCTTCATTAATAATTAGATTGTTACTGTACCCTTCAAAAAAAGCTTCCCAGGATTTACTTTTTAATTTAATAGAATTGATTCTATCAATTGTCCATTCCCTATCCAAATCTAGGAAGTTTGCCAGCTCCATTCCCAATAAGCTATATGCCTCTCCAACATTAAGTTCTAAATACTCGTTATAAAGTGCTTTAAAATCATTATCCCATTTATTTTCCCATTCCATATTTTTATTTAATACCGACATTTTTAACAGTGCCTCTAACACATTTCCTTTAACTGAATTTAAAAAATATGAAATACTATTATCGTTTGAATTACATTCTTCTAAATCTATAATTTTTTTAAATACCAACAATAATATCTGCTTTGCCTTATTGTAATGTTTGCGATTAAATGCCTGTTCTTTATTTTCAGATCCTGTAACAAATAACTTGCAAATAATACTTATAACGACTTTACAATCATAATCTCTTTTATTCTTATTAATTAGTAACTTACCTTGCCAAAATTCTGTTCTGTTTATATAACTTATAATAAAATTCAATAATTTATCCCAATCCATAGTTTTTTGTTCTTTCCAAACATCACACAAGCCAAGTATTATTTGATGAATATAGTAATAATCAGTATTAATAAATTGTTTTAAGCCCTCTACCATTTTAGCTGGGTTCTCCCTAGAAAGCTCTCTAATCGCTTGTCCCAATGAATAAACAGTTGTTATGCTCTCATGTTTGCTTTCAACATACTCCCTTAAATATTTCGCGATTTCCTTGTTGCTCATATTTAAAAGCTCAGCTTGGCTTACTGGAGATACAATTCGAACGAATTTTGATCCTATCACTTTTGCTTTCGAGCTTAATTCAGGGTCCACTTTTGTTATCTCTTTTAATTTTAAATATCTTTTTTCAAATAAAGGAATATGCCTTAACGCTTTCAGCCTTTTTTGTTTCCATACATTTATATCCTGAGCTGTTATTTCATTAGATACTTTTTCTATTAAATATAATAATAAACTTTCTTGATCATTATTTAGAGTTTCTAATTGCTCTAGTATTAATTTTAATTCCGATTCTAAATAATACTCTTGAAAAACAATAGTTCCTTCTCTTTGTTCAAGTGTGCTCCAAAATATATCATTATAGTTCACAAAATCATTTCCTATGACATCTAATAATATTTTTGTGAATAAAAGATATTCCTGATTTTTTAGATTAATTAGAAACGGCTGCATTTGTGACCCTTTTTTGTAATTACATAAGTCTTTAAATAAATAAAGGATTAACTCAAAACCATTATTATATGAGTTCCTAGTTTCATACTGTAAGCTCAACATTTCCTTATAGTTTATATCAATATATATAGATTTAACAGAATCTTCTATCTTCGTCTGCAATTTATCTTTACTAAACTTAGTATATATCCATTTAGTAACTTGCTCCATAAAACTCTCTATCCCGTTTTCTTCCATTGTATTCTCATGTTTAATTATCCCATGTTCAACTATTCGAGTAATATATTCCTTTTTTATTTTAGCTATTTCAAGTGTGTATGGTTTCTCACCATATTCAAACTCAATTTCTCTTTCCGCTTTACCAAGATACTCTTTAAGCTGTTGCATAATCTTCTCTAATAACTGCATCGAACATTTTTCCGCAATTTTTTTTACTGTATCATTAGTGAATATTTTGTAAAAATAATTTTTTCCAAGTTTGACTTGATTTTTTTCAAAATCAAGGATTACTAAACATTCAATAATTTTTTCTGCCTTCTTTATATCTTCTGGTTCCGAAGAATTTAAAAACTTAGGTACTAACTTTTCCCCAATATTATAAGAAATATAATCTACGGAAAACATTGATTTTATCCATATGTTAATCGTATCAAGAAATTCTAGATTAATATATTTATTTGGGATTTGTTCTAACACCTCAACAAACTGATTCCAAACACGATAATTATCTATATACATTTCCTCTTTATTTTTATAGAAAGAAATAGATTTTACTATTCCTAAAATATCATTTATATCTTCATCAGTTAAATCATGTTGATTTACTACTTTCCTTAAGTATTCACCTTGTTCCCAATACGGGATTCTATATCCGTTCTCAACTTTTTTCGGTTGTGGAACATCTTCAGGATCAAAGAAACCAGCATTTGCTAACTTTTTTAGCCATCTCTTTCCATTAACTTCTTTGAAAAAGTACAATGCTAAAGATTCACTTTTTCCAATTTCTTTTATTACTGATCTAGACCTTACTTCAAAAGCTGTATCATCACATTTCATCACATTATCTATGGATATTGTTTTACTGATAAAATCTCTTTCTCCACTCACTTCCCCTAACACCTTTGACCATTCATCAATTATAGGAATTAAATTATCGTATTTGTTCTTATATATATTAAAAGGGATTAATTCTACTCCAAAATTACTATAATATTTTTTATATAAATTAGTCATTTGTGGATTTTCTTCATTTTCTGAGAATAACATATAATGTGAAATAGTATGGCTGGGGTTTTTAGTTTTAGATAACATATATTCTAAGATTTCAAATTCTTCTAATCCATATCCCATAAATAATACGACATAATTCGAATTAAATACTTGATCCAGGAATACAGAAACCTCTGGGTGACTCTGTTTAGAAATAGTCCCATAGCGTTCTAAATAATCTTGTACAGTAACTAACATACTTTCTTCTTTTTTTACACTACCATGAATATGAATTACATTCCCATTTTTAAGTTCTGCTTCTAATAATTCTGTATGATCTATAAATACCTTTGTTTCAGAACTCTGCTCTGTTAATTTATTTTCCTCACTTAAATCCATACTATTTGAAACTTTTTCATTATCAGATTGTGGTGTAGTTAAAACATCTAAACATTCATCATAATTTGTAGTTATATAAATAGCATTCATTGAGTATAGCTTCTCATATATTGCTTTATATTCCTCATTTTTCTCAAACTTAAAAATCTCATTTGCCGACTTAGGAATGATTTCTTTTTCATCGAACAGCATTTTACAAATTGTTAATATTTTTTTGGGATCTTCTTCTTTCAACTTCTCATACAATTCAGAGTCTATAACCCCTTTTTCGATTGCATCTTCTAGTATCTCTTGTGCATACCCTTTCCATGAGGGCAATCCTAGCAACATTGAAATACCTGCCCCTACAAAAATTATAAGATTACCTGTTTTTGCAGCTTTTATTATATCTTCGTATTTGTAAATATCCGGAATTTCAAATTTTTTTGCCATATTTATTCCTCCCTAACAAAAATCTATAAATTCTATTATTATTTTATAGTAAAGTGGTTTAATTTATAATAAATTAACCACTTCTTGTCTCTCTATCCACTTATCTAATTCGTTTTTTGTATCATCATTTAATCGTTTTCTTTTACCGGATAACATCCTTGAAAGTGTTGAATATGAAATATCGATTTCTTTCGCTAACTCACGAATACTTTTATTATTCTTCTCTTTATATGTGTTCATCTTTTCAATATAAAAATCGATACTATTAGGGTTTTCTTGATTTGGTATACATATTGGCTTCTCTTCAATTACTAGTGGCTTTTCTTCCATCTCGATAACTAGTGGTAACTGTTGCTTACTTTTCTTAGTAATCAACTCTTGTTGTAGTTTAACCAGTTCATTTGTAGGAGAAATAATTACTTTCAATTTAAGCCAATAGTTTTCAAACCAATTTTTACCCTTACATTTCTCTTCATCTAATTCAGGAGAGTATGTCCACTCTTGAATTACTTGGTCTCTCATAAGATCATCTAACGTCTTTTCAAAAACTTGTCTTATTAGACTTGGCTTTCTATTCATACTTATCTCCATAACTTGTAATAGCCCTTTAGGACCACCAATACTATATGAATGAGTCAAATGTTGATAAGATTGTTGAATACGCCAACGCCAACTTAGATATCTGGTTACTCTTTTATGGTATCTCTGCTGCTTACTGTTATATTCCAATGCTTTCTTAGACAGTAAACCTGTTAGTTTCTCAGAACCATATAGATATTTTGATAAAAAGCTACCTGGTGTTACATTCATACTCTCTATTCCCAATGTTTTATCCGTATCAATATCTTTTGCAATGATAATTTCATCCATTACAAATAGCCTTCTAATTCTTTGCTTTTTATAAGCTAAAGTTTCATTTGGGTCCTCTTCATTTAATATCACGATCTCATTATCTTCATTTACATAAATAAAAATACTGGCAAGGGCAGCTAAACGCTCCATAATCTTTAATCTGTCTTCTTTTCGATAATAAGCCTTACCATTTTTGATTTGTTTCATATTACACATATCTAATATTTGTTCGTAATGTACAGGCACAATAGTCTTATCATTTTCCGCACTCTTTACCCATAGTTCAGTTACAATATCAAGACAATCAGCCGTTAAATCATCCATTACTCGAGTTAAAAAAGTAGAATCAATTAATGTATTCCATCTTTTTAGCTCTTCTCTTTGTAACTTCATATCACCATCATCATGTGAAGAGACTACCACTAGGCTATTTTGTTTATCTTGCAATTGAGCAATACGAACATTCTTATCTTGGTCATCTGTAAACTTATTCTTAGCAATGGTATCTGATAAATGGTACATAAATCCTGCATTACTTCTTTCTATATAATCACTCTTGTTCTCTGGATCTAAAGCTAACTCTTTCGCGACAACAGGAAATTTAATCCCAAATTCTATATATAAATCGTCTTTTAGACATTCAAAAATTTCTTCCTTATAATTATCTAGTTTTGGAAGAATGTCTATCGCTGATAATCCCAGAGCTTCTTTTTTAGAAACCCATTTCACTAGCCTTTCGAATGTCTGTGATGAATAAGATGAGTTGTATATCTTCTGTAGATCTTTTTCTACATCTTGATAGAATTGTTGCCATTTATTTAAAACTCTTTCACTCCCCTCAACTCCAGTTAGTAGAGGGTATGATATATATAAAGTGTTTTGAAATAGTACTTTTAACTTTTCCACAAGTAATCCTCCTAATTGCTTCTAATACAATTATATCAATTGCTACTAATCATTAATACCATTCTACATAGAGTTTCAAAATTATGTATAGATTCAAGAGAATTTAACCTTTCTTAAAAACTGTAACAAATTCCTTTCTATTACCTTATTTTAAAGCATCATTTATTTTCCCGTGTTGCGTACTCTTTCTGTAAAACAGGCAACATCTTTCCCATCTTGCGTACCTTTACTAAATAATACGCAACGCTAATATAAAATAATAATTTCTTCACTCGCAAGACTTAATATTCAGAATATTATTGATAAATCATTATCTCACTTCCAATTATTTGGTAATGAGATTATATTTAAGATGAATTATTAGAAGATAGTGGGGATTAAGTTATGAAACGGAACAAAATATGTACAGTATTATTTTCTGTAGCTTTAATGTTTAGTGTTGTCTTTGGAGCTTTTTCATTTCCAACGGGGGCTAGCGCTCGAGTAATGGATGAGAATAGCGGTACTTACAATGCCCCGCCCAAAAGCAGTGATACTATTAAGTTTAGTGTTACCCCAGGATATGGTCACCTTAAAGTGTTCATCAAAAACCGTGGCCAATCTAACCTATATGTTTCACTTAAACATGTAGCTAGCGGTAAAGTATACTTTGAAAACAAAGAGATTAGAGTAGGCGATCCAGCGCTAGAATGGAAAAGTAACAAAGAAGGTTTTCCACAGGGCGTTAAGGCTGGTGACTTTGAACTCTCATTTAGTAGTGGCGGTAAAGCAGCATACCTTGACTGGGCTTACAAATCAGCAGACATTATTTGGCCTTAGATGAAGAAGACGGATTTTCCGTCTTCTTTTTTTATATTTATTAAAAATAATATGCAACATTTTTCCCATGTTACGTACTTATTTCTCTAAACAAGCAACACCAAATATTTAAATTATTTAATTTCAAGTGGGAAAGAAGCAACATTTTTCCCAAGTCGCGTACCTATCTTGTAAAAAAAATTAGCCACAAACGCTGTTATTTCAGGTGATTTACGATATTTAATCAAAAACAATCTATATATTACACAAAAATTCTTTCCCAAGTCGCGTACCTATTTTCCCAAGAAAGAAGCAACATCTTTCCCAAGTTGCGTACCAAAAAACAATTGAATCATCTATAAAGTATTGATGCTAAAGGATTTTCCTTTTTCTCAATAAGTAGCATCACACACAAAAAGAGCAACATTCCTTCCCAAGTCGCGTACCAAAAAATTTTTTGAACTTTTTTTCAATCCCTTGTGGCTCTAAGGTTCATGAGGTGTTGCTTTTTTAAAAAAACTCTCTTAAAGGGCACATTTTTACAAAATTCGTTTTGATATAATCAAAATTGGTATATTTTATATTCTTTTGGCATATATTTCTGAATTTGTAGAACGGAGGTGAAAAAGATGGGGAAATCATTTGTGATACGTAATCAACGAAGCTTAAATGGGGAAACAACAAACGCAGTTTTAGTAACTCTAAAATCTTGGCAAAAGTTTGTGGAAACATTTGAGGAAAAGTATTACAGCTATAAAGATACATACTTGGAAGATATTCTGCAGCACATGACATACGAAGAACGTATTGCTGACGTAGAAGGATTTGTCGAAAAAGCCAAACCATCTTTTTCACGTCGCGCAATGTCTACAATTGCAGAAAAAACAGGAAGAAAGCATAAATTATATGGCATTACGAATGCTGATCTCGAAGTGTTCTTGTACTTACATAAAAAATGCTATACAAATGGCGTCATTCCAAATGTAACAATACATATGATGTGGGAAGATTACAAGCAATATAAAGAAGAGCTTGCATACATTCAGCATTCTCAATTCTATATCGCTTTGAAAAAGTTAAGCTTACATAACATTATCTCTATTGAAAATGGCTTAGATGGCCGCTATACAATCAAACTCACTCATTTTATGAACGAGGAAACAGAAAAAGCAAATCCTTACGTATATATTAGTCCTGTTGTATTTACAAAGGCTTTCTTTAAGCTATCTGTAGCAGCTAAGAAACTATTCTTAGACATCGCAATGCAACAACATACGGAAACAACATTAAAGCGTTCTTTGGACAAGCAGGACGAAAGAGGAAACAAAACTCACTTCGGTGGGATGTATCGTTTCTTACATAAAAAATATCCGCATCAGATCCGTACGGTTATCGAGGAATTAACAACTGCATTACCATGTACGGGGAATCCCCTATTCAAAATTTGCAAAATGCAAAAAGGGGTAAAGCATACAAAACGATATACGACATTATATCTGTCTATCCATTCAGACTTCTTATGTTCGAAAGAAGCTGGAGAAGAACAACATAGGGATCCATTTACACCAAAAGCTACCTATGCTCGAAAAGCGAAATTTATAGAAACAGTCCTACAAGAGATGAATATCGGTGAATTGTCTGCAGACATGAATAAGTTCATTCATGTATTAAAGCATACTTGTCATCGTCAAATTCGCAGTGTAATCCGTGGACTACGTGACATGGTTGATCGAAAAGAAGGATATCCAACGAAAATTGTATATACATTGAAGAAACTATTACATCAAACTTCTCAATATCAAATTCTCGATACAGCAGCAAAAGAAGGTATCTACCCTCTTATTGCGCAACATATACCAAAAGAGAGAAATAGTGACCGTGAACAAGCTGTCTTTAATTTTGGTCTACATTATTCTATGTACTCTCTTCATAACATTAAGAAGATGTTTAAGAATGTGCATGCACTACTGAAGCAGAAGTTTGCGGTACCAGTGACAGAAGAGTCTTATCACCGTAATTATCTAAAATACCAGGAAGAAACGTTATTTAGAAAATATGCATATGATCAGGGCGTAAATCTCCATGCATATATCGCTTTAGAAATCGAAATGCGTGAAAAACTAAAAGTTCGTGGCCATAAAGACCGCACGATTCCAAGTGATGTACGTGAATGGTTTATTGAAGAAATTGATAAGCTACCGCAAGAACAGCTGCGTGTGATTGAGCTACCAAAACAGTTTAATTTACTAGAGTTTATGCGTACCTTCGAACGTTTAGTACGTGCTGGTGTAACAATAATAGCTCCAGATCAGGTGCTACACGCAATGGAAATAAAATAATAGTAATGAGCTCTCTATTTTTGAAAAAATCGAAAGTAGAGGGCTATTCGTGTTTGTATGATTAGTAATCTATTTCTGCTACTCTACTTATAAATACCAAATCAAAAGGACTTCATATAAAATGGAGTCTTTTTTTATGCAACTCTATACAAATTCGATTCTAGCAATATATAGCTCTCCACATAACACCAGGGAGTATTCTTCTAATGTATTAAAACATATCCTAATATACCTACAAAAAATCATAAGGAAAAATATAAAAATAGTGGATATGCGGATAAATATGGTTCAATGTGAATATAATCTTTCTAAAATCACTGTAATTACTAATGTTGTTGTATATATCTAATAAAAATCATCAATAATAATGTGAGTTATTTGTAAATACTGAGTAATGTTAACAAATAGCAGCCTAATCTGAATAATATGTGGATAATCGGACGATAAATACCTATTGATTTACCAAAATAAAGAAAATAGCTTCTATTTACAGAGTTGAATAAATATAATGTGATCGGTATCAATTTCTTTTCGATTTCATGTAGAAACATATTATTTCTTTCTGCTTTTTTGTAGAATTGCAAGTCTAACAATCCTTGAATCTACGGATATATTTTTTACTATTTATGATTTTTTAGGTTCTCACATCTAATTTTCCCTTGTGGGAGTAAGTCTATTCCCTATTTTTGATAACCTATAAAAGTTTTATCTTTATTTCTTTTTAATATATAAGATATATATTTATAATAGATTTTTAATACAGCTCGTATCCTTGTTAATAAGATGTCCGACCTAATTGAAAGTATTTGTAAATTACATTATAATAATGGTAATTAAACATATCATTACCCACATACAAAAGGACAAACCTACGTATCCCTACCAGGGCGAGGTTTGTCCTTTTTTCATTTTAATAAACACTTAACAAGTGGAGGATTAAACATGGTCGTACTTGAAAATACAACTGATATAACTGTGAGTACAAATAACGAAGTTAGATTTTTCAAAGGAGTTTTTTGGGGATTAATATTCGTAGTTCCTTTTTGGAGTATTATAATAGCCGTATTCATTTGGCTGTGTAAATAATAATCAACATATCAAAAACGCAAAGGGTTGTTTGTCCGTTTGCGTTTTTGATATGCCAGCAACCGTGCGTAGCAAAGGGCGGTAGAAGGTTTTAATCCTACTTTCTGTTATAATATATCCAAAGAAATTAGGTGATTATAATGAACGAGACAATTAGCTTAGAAGAAACCTTAGAAGATTTTTCTGCTTATTTGAATGAAAAAGGCCGAAAGTATTCTACGATTCAACGTTATGCATACGATATTAAAGATTTTTATAGATGGTTAGAAATTAATAAGATGCTTTTACATATCAAATCATGGAATGAATTATCTCAAGAAATTTATCAAGCTTATTTCTCTGAGTTAGAACATAAGCGGAAGTATTCCCAGAAAACAAGGCACAGAATATGGGTCGTTTTAAAGAAGTTACATACGTTTTTAGGAATAGTTAGCCCATTAGATGGTATTCACCTTTCCTTAATTCCGGATCAATCACTAAGTGATAGTGATTTTATTACAGAATTAGAAGAAACGCTTTTAAAACAAACGGTTCTATCTACAAAAGGGCTAACAGAAAGACAAGCTAAATATCGGCCTCTAATCATGGATAGAAATGCTTGTATAATTAATTTAATAGTAAACTACGGTTTGTCTCTACAAGAGCTTGTATCGCTTAATATGAGCCATATACAGTTTGCTAGAAACATTTTAATTGTTCCAGGGGAAAATAAATTAACTAGATCTGTTTCTTTAACTATGGAAGATACACAACAGCTTTACAAATATTATACGACTATTCCGGAACCCGTAAGACCTCAACAACACACAAATAATCCCCTATTTGTGGCATTTGATTTCAATCGAGGTACCTTTCGATGGGTTTACGAAAATGATGCGCCTAAGGCTTTGTCTGAGGTTGCTATACAAAAGATGATTCGACTTGAAGTGAAACGAGCAGAATTAGATAGGAGAATTTCTGCACAGCAGATGAGAAACACTTTTATTCTCCGTCTTATTAGGCAAGGAGTAACTGAAAAAGATTTGGTAAGTATGATGGGGTTTAAAACTAAAATATCTTTAAAAAGATATTATCAATATTTACAGTGACCTATATTAACCATACTAAAATAAGAAGACGTGTTCTATAAATAGAATACGTCTTCTTATTAATGTACTTTTCTTTGATTACTTCTTACTTTTCCTCATCTATCTTTTTAATTGCAGCTTCGTTCTGACTGATTATATCTTGAAAATGCTCTTGCTTATTTTCTTCTACAAACTGTATAAGTTCTTCGAATTTCATTATTATCACCTTATTTCATTAACTTTGATTACTTGTTCTAATTCGAATACAGAAAGTACCTGGATGTGTAAAAATGTCTTTAGGGCATTCCCAACCTCGTTATATCCAGGATTTCCTTTTTTAAGGCATGCTTTATGTATAGTAAACGAAACCGGATCAGTTTTTACATCTTGATATAGTACAAGTGTAGGAACCCAATCAATTGGAGTATATAGGTGCATAAGATTCTCCAAACATTTCTTTAGAACGCTATTGTCTCCTATGCAATGTATTTCACAGAACTAAGCTTCATTCCTCCCACTTCTTTAGAGGTGGGAGGAATGAAGTGTTTTTTTCTTTATAGAACATACGTTTATATTGTATAATATAAATAATTAAAAAGAAAGGAGTGACGGGCAATGGCAAAACCAAAGAAAGATTGTTTTATTATAGAACTGAAATTAATTGTGGATACATGGCAAAAGGATATTTTACTCAAACGTTTTGAAATTGCTCGTAAACTCTATAACACTACACTATCTTATGCCATGAAACAATATACACTCATGAAAGAAGCTAAAGCTTATAGAAAACAATTGCATTGCTATCAAAAGGCAAAAAAAGCAAATCATCCAAAAGAATGGAAAGAAATATCAAAAGATTTAGATAGCATCCGTCAATCCTTTGGATTAAGTGAGTATCAACTTCATGCTTATATCAAAAAACACCAACACAATTACAAAAAACATATAGATAGCAATACCTCTCAAAAAATTGCTTCTACGGTTTGGAAAGCTATGCAAGACGTAATATTTAAAGGGACGAAAACCCATTTTAAACCATTCGGAATGCTCCATTCTGTAGAAGGGAAATCCAATAAAGCGGGTATTCGATTCAAAGAAAACAGGGTCTATTGGAATGGATTACACCTTCCTGTTCGCTTTCGCAAGAATGATTTATTTATAGAAGAATCACTCGCTCTTCATAAGATAAAATATTGTCGTCTTGTCAAAAAAGTGATTCGTGGAAAAGATACGTTTTATCTGCAACTTATTATGGGTGGGATGCCTCCTACAAAGAGAATCAATAAAACAGGAGCCTTTCGACATTCCTACCAAAAGAAAAAGCGAGTAGGCATAGATATTGGTCCTTCTACGATTGCCATCGTTTCGGAAGAAACTGTTTCTATTCAACAACTCGCTCCTGATGTTCCGTTATTTGAGAGGGAAAAAAGACGTTTATTACGTAAGTTGGATAGAAGTCGTAGAAGTACAAATCCAAATAACTTTAACACAAATGGCACAATAAAATGTGGCATCAAGCTTCATTGGACATGTAGTAAAAACTATCAAAAAACAAAAAGTCTATTAAACGAGTTGTACCGAAAAAAAGCTGCTTATATCAAAGAAAAACATGGTGCATTGGCAAATAGCATCTTATCCTTAGGTGATGAATTGTATATTGAAACGATGCACTTTAATGGATTAGCAAAACGTACAAAAGAGACAAAAACAAATCAACAAGGCAAGTTCCAATCCAAAAAGCGTTTTGGTAAAAGTATTGGGAATCATGCCCCTGCCATGTTAGTGGAAATTATCAATCAAAAATTGAAGTATGGGAAACAAGAGATACAAAAAGTAAATACGATAACTTTTAGAGCCAGTCAATATAACCATGTAACAAATAGCTATGAAAAGAAAAAACTCCATCAACGATGGAGTCAAATTGGAAATTATCTCGTACAACGAGATTTATATAGTGCCTTTTTATTAATGAATAGTGATGCAACATTAAAACAAACCAATCAAGAACACTGTATCGAAACGTTCGATACCTTTGTAAAGCTACATCATCAACACATAGAATCCTTACAACAAACAAATAAAAAATACCCGCTGAGCATGGGTATCATATAAATAAGGAAGTATTCCTTCGTAGGTAGAGCTACCTGCCTTCGTTAAAGCTTATCGCCAACACAATATTGGTTGTGTAGATAAGAAAGTCTTATGGAACAGAAGATAAATCAAAGATGTTGTACACAGAACATAGCAACACCATCTGTGGAGAGCTTTGTAACGCTTCTATCAAGTACATAAGAACCCCACTGCTTTAGCTGTGGGAGTAGTCAGTCGGATGTATCTCTCTAACGTAAAATGGTACTTGTTCTTCATAATGTTTATATATCCTTTTAAATGCTTCTATGGCCTTTTCTATTGATGTCGCATTAATAAAACTGATTTTATGTTCCGTAGTAATTTCTAATATGTATAGGCGCATAATTATTCATCCCCTATATTTTCTATATATTAATTGATACATTGTATCTTCTTACTTTTAATTTAAAGAAAGTACCTATTTTAATGGTACTCTCTTTAAATATATCTCCTATTTATATATTAATCTATTGGAAATGACTCGTTTCCTAATTCCTTAAGTACTTTTGCAAAGAGATGGTTTGTCTCTTCGGATAGCATTTCCTCTGTTTCTATTAATCTAGAAAGTCTATTTGTAAACTCTGCAGCATACAAAAGCTTCGTACTGGCTTTTTCATCTTCTTTAAACAATTGTTCATTCTTCATGGATTGAATTAAGATCTGAATAAGCATTTGTTTATGTTGTTCGTTTTTCTTTCCTTGGTACATATCCATTCCTAACCAATGACGGACAATTCGTTCAGCGTTTCTTGCTTCTGTTACATCAACTCTAGATACAACAAAGGTTAGCTTGTTCCAAGTTAATTTTGCTACTTCATTTGAATAATTGGAAGGAAAGAAGAAAAAGCTTCGGTGTGTAATTCTTTGCCGTTCTTTAATCCAACGAAATAGTTCCTGCTTTCCTAGATGAATATCTATTTCTACAAAAAATACGGGAAACGGTGACGTTGTTTTTTCCTCATTTATTGTACAATCGGGCTTGAACACCAATTCACCTAGATATGCGTGGTATACAGGTTCCAATTCATCTCGATATACTCTAATTCCATCTGTTTCATACCAAGCTTGAAGAATAGCTTCGATCTCTTCTTCAGATATAAGAATCGTATTCATCTCTTGCTGCGTAAAAAGTAAATACTCTAAAAGCATTCTTCGACCTTTTACAGTAAGTCCTCCTGGTGCATAATCTCCTTTTTCTGTGCGATCAAACATAATATAGTCGTATTCAGCATGATTATGAATTGAAAATAAGTCTGAATCCCTTTTATTTTCGTTTCTAAGGAGTGTTTGTAGACTGCGTCTATTCATTACATTCCGATAACGAATATCGTTTCTAATGGAATGTAAGAAGCTTTTCCATGATTGTAGGTAAGCATAATCTGTATACCCCTCACTTATTAACTGGGTTAGCATTTTATCCTCACCATTCATCATCAGACAAGTCCAACACCCACTACGCGAATTTGCAGCTCCACAAGCATTTCCTTGCTGTTTTCCACCTGTTTTTATGCCACATTCAAACATAGCCTGTCCATACTGTATGCTCATTTCTTCTACATCTACGCCAAAAGGCAATAATCCTCTATCTAAAAGTAACATCCATACTTCATCACCGGTTAAGAATTTGACCGGGTTAAAGCAGAGAATATTCTTCATGTCATTATGACGTGAAAATAAGGAATCATTACTTATTTCGTGCTTTTGGATACTGTGTCTTCTTCGAGCGCTCTCTTCATTACGAACGGCCAGCATTAGCACACCATCATATTCATCAAAGCATTCTATTACATTCGTAGTTTGAGATTCTATTAATATTTCTTTCGTTTTACGCTGCATAGGTTTTACTTTGAGCGAATCAGTACACCATCTCAATCTACTATTACCACTCGGTGGAAGAACACCCCTTCCTAGAACGGAAGATTTTGTTTATCTGCATTCTCTTGAATCTTTCGTAATGTACGTGAGATATAAGCAGTCATAGCTGGTGTTTCTACTCCAACCTCTGATGTTAAGATATGAATTGGTTTCGTACGCTCCTCTATTGGCAATTCTGCAATTGCATCCCATAGTAAGGTCAACATAGCAGAACTATCTTTTCCCCCGCTGTAACCTACAAAACAACAATCACGAGATAAATAGACTTTTTTCATTTCCTTTTTAATTTCTTTATGTATATCCATCATTATATTGTTATCCCCATAGCAAAGTATCATTTCATACTGCCATGGAGCATTCCTCCTCTTTTTTAGATAGAAAAAAAGAGTCCCTATTTAATAGGCACTCTCTTTTATGTATATCCTCTATTTTTAATCAAATGTGATTTCATGTATATTCAACTTGTTTAACTTTTCCTTATAGAAATTCATTACTTTTTGAGCATGTTGTATAGCCATTAATCCATCTTGAACAGTAAATGCTTCAAAATACGGATAACGAATGTCTGTAGCATAACCATTCAGCTGCACGCACTGTTCTAAAATCAATGAGAATTCCTCATCTAATTTCCGACACAATTTGTGCAGCATTAAAAGGTTATGAGTTTTTGGGACTGTTCTACCGTTTAATGCAAGAAATCCTTTTAGAAGTTTTTCCACACATTGTTGACTATGATAACAAATAATTGCAGTAGGGAAAGGGTTCATGTGAGTTAAGTAACTAGCAGAATCTAAATCGGATTTTGCTATAAACACCCACTCTTTAAGATCCTCAGTATTTATTGTCGATAGGTAAGTGTTTGAAGCTATCTCCAACTTTTCCCCCGATCCGCACGGTACGTGCCACTTTCACGGCATACCGCGGTCCATCTATATTGTAGTTTTCTTTTCATCAAAATAATGATAAGTTCTAAGCGAACAACGCTAGTTGTTCATGTTTCATTTCCACTTCATTTTGTGATTAAATACAGATTTCCTCGTTTTTGACTAATTTTCGCAATTTATTGAGTTTGCCTAACTGTTCCTCATTGAATTTGAGTTCATTGAGTAGTTGGTTTATGGTTTCTATCTTGGTTGCGTGTATTAGTCTATGGACACTTGGTTTGATGATGGTAAGATTCTTGTAGCTGTCGTCCTTTGTTTCACTCCATAATCGCTTATGGTGACAATGAATGTCCCAAGGTAAGAGTTTCTCACCTGTTACACTGCATTTGCCTTTTTGTGCGACATAAAGAGAAATTCGGTTGTCATTGTATTCTACGGTTGCCCGTTCATTTATAACTGGATTTTCTCTTAACCATTTCAGTTCCGCTTCGGTTATGTCTGCCAAGTTTTTATGTATCAGGGCTCGTCCTTCTGCGGTGTACTTGTTAATGGCTTGCTTTTTCATCATCGGGTTTTTGTGTTGAATATAGGAGATTGGTAGGATGGGACGTTTCATGAGAAATCTCGTCATTTTTGACTTTAGATATGGTTTAATACCTTTGTCTTTTCCTTTATATTCTCCTATATTCGTGTATCCATTTGTGTTGCTTTTACCTCCAGTTGTTGACTTAGGGAATCTGTTATACATTATGTGGTCAAGATTATGGTTCATTTTACTGAAATCCTGGGAGGCATGCGTAGCTATTTTATAATAGTTGTGCTTACCAATGACCATGCTGTTGTATATGCTGATTCTCTTAATTGTTTCATTAGAGTTTGGGGTTTTCTGTATTCTTCTCACTTGTTTTGCTAAATCTTGTTTTGTTTTTTCCAGTGCTTTTGGGGAAACGTGTGTTACTGCAATGTATCGTGTGTCGCCGTTCTTCTTTTTACCTTTCTTTACAGCTTTGAGGGTGAAACCTAAGAATTCACTTTGTTGCTTTGTCAGATTGGTTACTTTAGACTTTTCGGCTGAGATAGACAGTTTTAGACGTTCTTCTAACCACATTTGAGTCGCTTTGAAAATTTTCTCCGCATTACTACGTGTGTTTGTGAAGATTTTAAAGTCATCTGCGTACCTTACGATGTACATTGGTTTCATCTTGGAAGTTTTGGTGAGTTGTGTCGTTACAACGTCATTGCACCAAATTCCCCTCATGCATCTCGGTTTTACCTTTTTAGCTTTGAATGTCTCCCATTGTCTACTTATCCACCAGTCGAATTCATTAAGATTGACGTTGGCAAGTATAGGACTAAGAATACCGCCTTGTGGGGTGCCCTTAGTCGGGAACATTGTTGTGCCGTCAGGCATTTGCACTGGGGCTTTCAGTATTTTTCGGATAATGACCAGAAGTTGTTTGTCACGGATACCCAATGTCCATAATTGACGCATGAGCTTGACGTGATTTACCTCGTCAAAAAACCCTTTAATGTCTACGTCTACTACATATGTAAGGTTTTGTTTATTTACTCGCACTGATGCATCTGCTAGGGCATGTTCAGCACTTCTGTTTGGGCGAAAACCATAACTTCGGTTACTGAAGTGCGCTTCGCAGATTGGCTCCATGACTTGTAAGATGCACTGTTGGATTATCCTATCCCACATAGCCGGTATTCCCAGGGGTCTGGTTTGTCCGTTGGGCTTCGAAATTTCTTTACGTCTTACTTTCTGCGGTTGGTAGTTTTGAAAGCGTCTTTTAACTTCATTCAAGAAATAGCTTTGTTCCATTCCCTCAATATTCTTTATATTTACATTATCACAAGCTGCAGTTCTACTTCCTTTGTTCCCCTTAATATTGCGGTAGGCGAGAAGTATATTTTCGTCTGATATAATGATAGACATTAGGTTTTTGAAAGAATTTCCCTTTGTTGCTTTTTGGTATAAGTTATCTAGGACAGGTTGAATACCGTAGTATTCGTTGTGTCTTAGTTTCTTCCCCTTTGGCGCGGACTTAGAATTGCCATTCATGGTCTATCACCTACTCTCAAATTGATTTTTGGTGACCTTTTGAGTCTTACCAGAATCCATGCAAGATTAGATGAAATTTCAGTTCCTACTATATAGACTTGTGGCTGTTCCTCCAGTTCCATTACAGAACCTTCAACGGTCGTGCCACTACTCTCACCACTATTAAGAATACTTCCCTTGGTTGCCCATTTCGTATTCAACTGTATCCGCCGATAGAGATTACTCTCAACGTTGGTGGCTTTCGACGTTCCATTCAGACTATCATTGTTTTAAAGGTCATTTTGACCTCCGATTTAGGTGCTTGCTATACCCCGTGTCTAGCTCCATTGCCTATAACAACGTTAGGATTGTTAATTATGAGATATTCCCAATCCATTAGACAAGTCTTGTTTTCAGACTCCGAATCATTTCTGATCCGTGTCCTTTTCGAGGCGTACATTCGCAAGTTCGTCAATGGTTTACCACATTCTCACCATGTCGGTTGACAGCATACGGTACTTGGTTAGTTCCAACCGGTTTATTACTCCTGTTGGCTTTCGGTTACACAGTTGTGCACTACGAACCGTGACCGTATATTTTACTCTGCTCTCCACATCACGCTATGCCTAGTGTATGCAGTTGGGAATCTCACTGGGGTAGTTTCGGGGCGTTACTCCTTCATTCCTACCACTTATCTGAACAGTTATCCTGTTCTTTATTGCTTTGATTGTTTTTCCAATTAAGAACAGTCCTCGTTGTCGCTTATACTTCCGTATTGCTTACTCGAGAACGTCTCGCACCTCATATAGGACCTTCCCTTCTAGTGCAATCTTATGTTCCATAGTTACAGTACGGCTAGCACGTTCTTGAAACTCTTCTGGCCCATACACTAAAATATCAACTGGCGTTTCCATTACATCATAAATCCCCCAATTGATAAGATTAATGACTTCCCTTTTTCTTTCTCCTACACCTTCCACAACAATACAGAGATCAAAATCACTGTCTTCATTTGGTGTGCCATATGCATGAGAGCCAAAAAGGATGATTTTTTGGACAGAAGACACAGTTTCACGAATCTTTTGCACCAATAGATCCAATTCCCTTTGTACTTCTTCGTTAATCCGAATCACCCCTCGGATAATGTAATTAAATTGACGTTTAAGTATATTATACATGCGTTTCTCTACTCCCTGCTATTACATATTTATTTTTATATTTTTCTCTTGTTTTTCAACGTTCTGTAATGCTTGATAACATTCGTATACCTACTTGAAGTCTTGTACAGGTCTACAGTCTGAGATACTTTGAGATTCTTTCTACACAAATATAAGAGATTTGTTTTATCCCTAGTTAAAAAAGAATTTGATACCTCTATGACCTCGATACAACATCCGGATTTGCAGCAAATATTTCAACATTTAATTTAAAAAGGCTTATAATTTTTACAAAACGTTGGATATTTAAACTCCTATTTTCTCTTTTACCTACTAAGGCAATATATGGTACAAGAATTTTCCCTTCTGCATTATCGATATGAATGCTCATTTTAAATGTTCTCCTAGTTTTATTTTGAAAGTGTATTCTCTAAGTTTCTTAGATATGAAATTGATAAATTTGTAATCCTATATACGGTGTACAAGTCAAATGAATGCCGATGCAGCAGGAATAACTCCTTCCTCCTGCACAATGGATATAACATATTGAAGTAAATTCGGCTGTTTAATAAGTGTATGTATATATAATGGATGAGCATTTGAATCCATATAAGTATCATTCCTCTGGCCTTCAAGTGCTTCATATATTTGATTTATATTTGATTTATCTCTAATTTGCACATAAATTGAAATAGCTTATAGTCATGATGTGGTTCCTCTAATATTGGCTCAGCCTTTGTAAGCAGAAACATGTAATGCCTAATATTTGTAAACATTGCGAATTGGATAGTTTTAAATGTCATCATAACAAAAGAAAGAGACATCAAAATATGCCTCCTTTACGCCCCCTTTTATATTTTTCTAGAAACCTAACCCCACTGGATTTATACACTTTGCTAATTCTTGTTACTGATTAATCACCTGCAAATATGAACTTTGGATGAATACAGTAAAAGTTAATTACCCTATTTCTATTTTTCTTATCTCTATGAATTTATTCAAAAAAAGACATTGAACCAGGTCGTTCAATGTCTTCTCTCTTCTTACATATTTGTGTACTCGAAGTACAATTTCTCCGGTTTTCCATACTTATTAATTTCATCCTGATATACAGCAGCTAATTGTTGTGACATCTCAATACTCTCCATATAGGACAATGAAGTAACTGCTTCTATTTTTTCTTTAATGCTATTAGGAATAACTGAATAAGATAATCTATCCATCTTACTCCCTAATTTAGTTTCTGTAGCAGCCTCGTAATAAATCTCAGTAATTAGAACTTCATTATCAACTGGATCGTACATATACCCTCGGTTAACTGTAATCATATTATATGACTCCTCTCTCGTTTACAAATCCTAATCTCTAGTGTTTTTAGCATTGCAACAAGTACCCTAATTCTATATACATTCTCTAGTTTTTAATTTTTATATTCCACTCTGTATCTAGTTTACTATGAATTAGAAATATATGTTACACAATCGCAGACATGATATGTTTCTGTTAAATAAAGACGCATTGTTTCATAGTAATTATGAGTACTAATGACTCTTATATTCATTTTCTTATGTCAACATTTGTAAAATGATGTATAATCTCTCCTCTAAATGAAACAAAAAAGCACAATAGATGTACTTTTTTTATTTCGCATATTATTAGCCCCGAAGGTCTATGTACAAGTGATTCCTAACTTGAAAGCAACACAAAAAGGGCTTCTTCAAATCGATTAAAAATGTGCATAGCAAAATAAGCTATAAATACACTAATCGGCTCAAAGAAGCCCTTTCTAAAATGAAACAAGACGTAACTTGCTTCTACAACTCAACCACAACATATAAAGTGTGGGAATAAACGGAATCAATTAAACAATAAAATATACGTTTATATTAAACTAATTTTATAATATCTTCAACTGTTTTTAATGTAACGAAGATAAGAAGGGACTTTCTATGCAGCTGTTATATGTATTGAAGAATAGTGCCCCTTTTTTCCCTACTAAAAATCCCTTCTTATTTTCAGTTCTTGATGTTACTTCATGTACTGCAGTTCAAAATATAGCTTTTCTGGCTTTTGATTTTGATCTAGATAACAAAGTATTTCTTGAATAGTTTCCTTTCCAACTGCAACACTTTCCATGTAGGACATATTTTCGTTTTCCTGGATTTTTTGCAAAATAGCGCTAGGTAGTTTAACAGCATCAAATACACCCATTTTACTTCCTAGTTTTTGCTCAGAAACAGCATCGTAGAAAATTTCGTTCACAATTACCTCATTATCATCTGGATCGTACATGTAACCTCTTTGTATACTTAGCAATGTCTTACTCCCTTTCTGTATATTCTTTTATACAAATAATATATATTATTTGTATATGTTATTTATATAAGACTTATCAATTAATATTATTTCGTAAAATTCCTGCTTTGTATAGGGGGCGATATTTATCTTAATTTAGCTAAGTATTTTTTATGTATTTTAATAAGTGTCTCCTTTCGAGTTATACTTAGGCCTGGATTTTTATAATGATATTCCATAAAATTCATGAGAAAATAAATAATTGAGATATTTTTTATTTATAAAATTCGATTTATACAATGCTATTAAAATGTTAAGAATAAAAATGGGGGATACTATGTATATAAATTCTGTACAGGTAATTAATTATGGACCACTTGAAAACTTTAAAGTCAATTTTAAACCAAACTGCTTAAATATTATCGAAGGCTCATTTGGACATGGGAAAACGCAATTATTTGGCGCCTTATTGATACCGTTAGTAGGTGAAAAAGTGGTGCGGAAACATAAGGATTCAGATTCTCCTAATGCTACTATATCTATTTCAACTACACACAAAAATATTACGCAAAAAAACGAATTAAATTATATTGAAGACAATTTCTTTTATAAATTCAGTAGTATTGGCCCCTTTAATCATGAAAACCCCATGGAACATCAAGAGGATATTTCTTACTATCATACCTTTACACCTTTGTTTTTAAGTCCTGAAGAAACAAAGGTAAATCTATCTATTGATGTTAAAGATATTGAATTAATTTCGCACCTTATAATGGATGATACTGAAGCTTTAAAAATGTGGAATGATATTGTTAATACCTATCTTATTAAATACTTAAGTGAATGGGATAAAAACTTTATACATGTTTCACATGGTCTAGAACAAATTTTAAAATTAATTAAGGTAGTTTGCATTCATGCTAAAAATAAACTTAATTCACCAATTGTAATTGATGGTTCATTTATGACATTAAGTAGTGATGCCTCAAAGGTTATTTTTTCAATACTATCTGCTTATTCAAAAAGCATACAAATAATACTTTTTACGCTATCATCACTAGAAATAGATAATAGCTATTTAGTAGCTAAACTTCCTGAAAATAGGGGGGATTATACTCATCAATTTCTTATGATACTCGACATAATAGCAGTTCTTTGTTAATGCCTAGTAAAAAATGTGGAGAGGATAAGTTGGATGATGAAGGCCCTGTAATTGTAAGATATATTAAAGATTCAATATTAGATGCAGAAGAATATCGATATATGGAGTTTAAGGAGGTTAAAGGCGATCATTCTATAAGATCTATCTTAAGTGTTGTTGATCAATATGTTGTTGCATATTTAAATGAACGTAAAAAGCAATTTCCTGGAACAATTATCTGGGGAATAACGGATAAAGAGAGAAAAGTAGTTGGTACAAAATTAATTCATAAAGAACGCGATGAGTTAAGGAGAAGTATTGTGGAACGCCTTGATCAAATTCAGCCACCAATTCCACCTAGTTCTTATAAAATAGATATAAAAGAAGTGTACGACTCTAGTTTAAAACATATAGAAGATACTTATATTGTTGAGGTAATTGTTGATACGGTTACTGGTAATGATTTATTTGCAACGGCTAAAAATGAAGTGTATATCAAAACTGATGGTGGTAAGAAAAAGTTAAACCATATCCAAATTCAGCAAGAAATTTTATTACGCAATCAGCATAAAAGATTTAATCTTAAGTAACCTTTCATACTCTGTTGAAGACAAACTAAGCCACCCTTTAGAGGAAGATGGCTAGCATGGGTGGCTTAGTTTGTTGCAAATAGCTTTGTATTTAATTGCTTAATCTCTCCTTCTGCAAGGGGTTGGTAAAATGCATGCTGTAATCCTTGTATGTGCAAGGTTTCACCTATACATAACAATACTTTACCAGGGAGCAGGTCGAGTAATAGTTCATTATTAACTTGCTTTGATTGGTTTTCAGTAGAAACATATATAACTAAGACTGTAGGATTATTTCCAAGATCTTTCATAATAACATCTCTTCCTGACTCTACGAAATCTTTCCATTGAGCAATAATTCGTTTTAAGCGATCCTTTTTATCTGTTAATAGAGTGGAGTATACAACGAAATTAAATTTATGATCTACTCCGCCTTGCACAGCAAAACTTAAAGGAGGGGTAAAAACCCCTTTACTAATAGATGGGTGCATAACATGTCCTAAAAACGATGGTGCATAACGCAGATGGCAGATTAAATCTAGATCGTGCCAATATCGTAGGTGAACATATTTACCATGATTATCAATTCGTTCTGGTGCAAAGAAGAACATATTTCCTTGCCAGTATTTTAATAGCTTATAACCATTATCGGATAATGTATATGTTTCTTCAAAGATCTCCATATCAAAACTCTCCACTTGCCATTTTTCAATTAGACGATAGTAAAGTAATCCTTGAAGTGCATCATTTATTTTCTTGCGTGAATATTTATCCTTGAATAAATATAATAAATGATTAAACCGAACGGATGTATGAACACCAATGAAAGTAAGTACTGTATACTGTTCTTCTGTTAAACGCTGCTTAAACTTAACCAATTCGTCATAAGAATGGAATACATAGGTTTTATCCAGTTCATGTATTCGATATATTTGAAGTCCTTGTACATCCTCATTTGATAAATGAGGAATAGAAGGGACATAAGTAGACAATTGTTTCTCTATTGTACGCATAGTCATCCATTAAAATTGGAAAATTGACGAATTAGATTTTTTACTTTGTCCCTGCGGATAATTTAGGATACGCACTGTTCCTCTTCTATTTTTGGCGTCGATATTAAGCAGCTCACATGTAACGATTGTTTGATTAATTGCATCTTCTGGAGTCGGATTAGCAAGATTTCGGCTCTTTAGTCCTTTAAACTGAATACCTGGTGCAACCTCAACGAAAATCCCAGCGATGGCATCTACACCTACAATTTTACCTACAAAGCGGTCACGGCGTTTGTTTAGTTCTAATAGCTTGTCCATTGGATCTGTTTCTAATATTTTTTTATTTCCTCTAAACTCATAGCGCCCATTCTTTTCTACTACCTTATCAATGATAAGCTCTACAACATCACTAATAATAATATCCTCTGAGCGAACGAATGAATGGGACCATTGCGAGTATCGTACTCCTACTGTTACGCCATGAATTTCAACTAAGACCGTTTGTGCAGATGGGATATGCCCTGAAACGGTTCCTGTGTATACTTTATTTCCTTCTTGCGCTGTTACTTCTTCATATAATCTTTTTTGAAGTGCTACCTCCCCTGCTGTGATAGATACAACGGCAAAGTTTCCTTCCTCAGTTTTCTGGAAGTGTTCAATAATAACAGGCTTAGTTCTACCCACTAACCATTGAGGATTTTTAGGAATGTTTATACCTGCCTCTGTAATTGGACAATATGCAGTCGTATGTGTACCAATTTGCATTGTAAGCACTTGTATACGCTCAGACTTTCCGTTTTTAGTCGGAAATAGCTTTTCGGATACGACTGTAATCAAGCCTTTTCCTACAATACGCTCACGTTTCATACGAGCCAATTCCTCTAGTTCATGTTCACGTACTCGCTCAAATTGATTAAAGTTTGTTTCTAACTGTGTGTCACCTTGTGGGTTCTCTGATTCAAAAACCATTCCAAGTTCTTCTACAGTTTGAGTGTTTGTCTTATCTTCAGCCATTATATTTTCCTCCTAGAACGTAAAAAAGGACACACCTGTACCGTTGGGATGGTACGTAAGGTGTGTCCTTCACGTAAATTATGATTTATTTATATAGTTGTTAATACAAATATAATGGTATTTCTGCTTAAATGCAAGAATAATTTTTAAATCAAAAGTTTGCTATAAGTTAGATCAAAATCTGGAATGCAGTCTTACTAGGGGTACTGCCACATGCCCATCAACTTAAGAAATCAATCACCCCCAAAACGAAAAAAACGAGTTGAATTCACATAAATAAATGTAGAAAAGTAAAAATTTCGTTTAGGGAGTACTTCAAGACCATGGCTTGATGGGCATGGGGTCATCTCCACATTTATCTAGATAAAAAAGCTTGATTACAATACTCTCTCAAAGAGTTTATAAAATGGATCGTTGCATTCTTTCGTTCCCAGCGATTTTTATAATTGGACTTGGCTTGGACTCTCCCTCTAATTCTAAGTGCCTCATGAAGAATGTCAGAATACCTTAAATCAAAGTCCTTGATCACTTCTTCACAGGCCAGTTCCTTTGATGTAATCTTTCCTGTTTTCAATGTATAGTACACTTGACATAAGGTTAATACAATGAACTCAATCCAAAAATCAAATAAAAACAAATAGCTTCGGGAAGCTTTACTCGCTATATAGTGATTAAGATTGTACTCCATCTCCTGCATAACATCCTTCCAATCTATATTTGAGTAATAAGTAGAAAATTTCGGACCGTAAACAGCATATGAATCATGAACAAGCTGATAAACCGCAATTTTCATAAGCTTTCTTTTTCCCTTACACTTTGTACCCTCAAAAAACGGGAAAGATTTATGTAAATGTAATTGATTCTGCTCATCCAAGGATAAGTACTCACATTCAAACTTTTTGACCAATGGACATTTAGCTCTAACCTTCTTATGAAGGTGCGATAGTTTTATTAACTCTTCGCCCGTCAATTCCCGATTAAAAACTGTAACAAAATCAATATCACTGCTTTCAGGATGAAAGGCACCTATAACGTTTGATCCATATAAATAGACACCAAGAACTTGATTTGGAAACATTTCGTTCAACCTGCTACTATAGAGCATCATTACTTTCTTGACTTCGTTATGGATCATGTCTCTTTAACTCCTTTATGTTTCAATTAGCTTAACTCCTTGTTTTACAATCCCTTCCCATAATGGATATTTTTCAGGCTCAAGCATAATCATCGTAAATCCACTTAGGAAAGATAAATAAGCCCACGTTTTATCGCGAAGCTCTTGTTCGGTTTCATTTAAACTAGAGCGCTTCTTCAACAATTCAGTCATTCTCTCTACAAACTCATAAGTGATGAACACTGCTTCTTTCTCTAGCTCCGGAAACCTACCAGATTGGGAAAACAGATATTGTAAAATTCGTAGGTTTGATGGATCTTCACGATATTGCCTCACGTGATGCCTCACCATCTGCTCTAATTGTTCTGACAGTTCTAGGCTTTCTGGTAAATACAGTTGTCCTTTTCTAGTCTCTTGAAATGCTTCTTTAACGGTATTCTCAAACAAGTCCTCCTTGCTAGGAAAATACAGTAAAATCGTAGCAGGATTAATACCTATTGCCTGCCCTATACTAGAAAGGGTAGTCTTAGAAAAACCCTCTCTTGGAAATTGCCTTTTTGCTTCTTTTAATATGACATTTCGCTTCACTAGTCGCTGTTGATTGTTGACTGTTCTTGCCATTCATAATCCCTCACAATATATTAAATAAATAAACGTTTATTTATTTAATATAAATGAATTACATATGGAAGTAAATACTTTTTAACGCACAGAGTTGGTTTTCATCTATTAGGAGGCACCATACATGCCCCTCAATTTAAAAGATTTAATACCCTCAAGTACAAAAAAACGTTATTCTTTCTAAACAAGCTAGATTAGAAAGGATGACGTTTTTTATGAATCTCTCAATTCAAGATGAATTACAATTATTTGCTGAAGAATTACATCAACATCTTACTCCTTCATTTTTAGAAAAGCTGGCTAGAGAACTAGCTTTTGTAAAACGAAAGCGTAAATTTTCAGGTCATGATTTGGCTGCTATTTGTGTCTGGATAAGTCAACGAGTAGCGAGTGATTCTTTAGTGCGGCTATGTAGCCAACTTCATGCTATTACAGGAACTCTTATGAGTCCAGAAGGGCTCAATAAACGTTTCAATAAAAAAGCTGTTTGCTTGTTAAAACATATTTTCTCTGCATTATTAAAAAATAAAATTTATAAAACATCAGTGATTCCAAGCTCTTCAATCGCTTATTTTCAACGAATTCGTATTTTAGATGCAACGATTTTTCAAATGCCAAAACATTTAGCGAATGTGTATCCAGGATCAGGTGGTTGTGCACAAACAGCGGGTATAAAGATTCAATTAGAATA
>LXTR01000068.1 GCA_001683825.1 Flavobacteriaceae bacterium CP2B
GCAGCGAACTGAAAGCAAATAAAAAAATAATAATTGCTAAGAAGCTACTTGCCCACGGTCCAATTTGTGAACTTAATGCTTGTTGTGTTAATTCAATACCTTCTAAATTTGTCCCTTTGTAAAGTCCAGAACATAATACGATAAATGCTGTTGATGTACATACTAAGAATGTATCTACGAAAACACCTAATGCTTGAACAAGCCCTTGTTTTACAGGGTGAGATACATCTGAGGTTGCTGCTGCGTTAGGAGAGCTACCCATACCTGCTTCTGTCGCGAATAAACCGCGCTGAATTCCGAACTTGATTGCTGCTCCAATACCACCAGCGACGGCTTGGTCTAAACCAAATGCGCTGTTAAATATTTCTGTAAAAATGCTTGGTAGCATAGTGAAGTTGTTAATCACGACAAAAATAGCCACACCAATATAAATGATTGCCATTGGCGGAACAATCATTTCTGTAATACGTGAAATGCTCTTAATACCACCGAAAATAATAACTGCAACTAATAAAGCTAATAGAGCTCCTACAATCGTTCGCTCTAGTCCAAAAGCATTTTCAAATGCTAATGTTAC
>LXTR01000078.1 GCA_001683825.1 Flavobacteriaceae bacterium CP2B
GATGGCGCAGATGGTGCCCAGGGGCCACAGGGACCTGTCGGACCTAAAGGTGATACAGGGGACACCGGACCGCAAGGGCCTGCCGGACCTAAAGGTTATACGGGTGACACCGGACCGCAAGGACCCGCCGGGGCTGATGGCGCAGATGGTGCCCAGGGGCCACAGGGACCTGCCGGACCCAAAGGCGATAAAGGAGATACCGGCGATACCGGGCCACAAGGACCCGCCGGGGCCGATGGCGCAGATGGTGCCCAGGGGCCACAGGGACCTGTCGGACCTAAAGGTGATACAGGGGACACCGGACCGCAAGGGCCTGCCGGACCTAAAGGT
>LXTR01000032.1 GCA_001683825.1 Flavobacteriaceae bacterium CP2B
CCGCCTCCCCCTGAAGAACCACCACCCATGATCATCCCTGCGGAACACCCGATCGAAGTGCGCCTGCTGGAGGGTTCAGCCAGGTTTTGGAATACGGAGAACGATTCAGAGTTCACGGTACGGGGGGCCAACTATTTCTGGATCGTCCCTCATGATGGGGGTTTCCAGGACCGTTTCTTCGCCCCCGGGAATTTTGACGCCACCCGTATACAGGCTGATTTCAGCTTACTGGCCAGCAAGGGCTATAATACGGTCCGCATTTTTTTGGATACCTGTAACGATGGTCCGGATTGTATTGGAAAGCCCGGAGGGGAGGGACTTAACCCTGCGTATATCGCCAATATCGTTCGTACTATTGAAATTGCGCGTGACACCGGCATTTACCTCATACTTACCTCCAATGACCTGCCCGACTCCGGAGGCTATTGGGAAATTTCCAATAGTGGGGCCAATGAGCAATTTGAAGGCTACCGCAACGCGCATTACCTTACCCCGCAGGGCATCACTTCTGCCCGGAAGTATTGGGGCGACCTGCTCAAGGCGGTTTATGATGGCGGTGCGCCCCTGGAACATATTTTGGCCTGGTCTATTCTGAATGAACAATGGTATTTCAGGGACCAACCCCCCTTCAGCCTCACGTCGGGGTCTGTAACTACCGCCAACGGGAACAGCTACGACATGGGCAGTGATGCCTCCAAAAAGTCGATGGCCGTAGAAGGTATGGTGTATTATATTGAAAAGGTCCGAGACGTAATAGATACGTATGACCCCTATGCGCTTGTAACCATGGGGTTCTTTGCGCCCAACTATCCCAATCCCATTGGCCTGGGGGATTTCAGGTATGTGGAAACGGCAGACTTGCTGTACCAGGCCGATCTGGATTTCTTTGATTTCCATGCCTATCCCGGAGAGGACCCGCTTTTCCCCCTGGCAGAAAATTACGGCATGCTGGGGTATGAGCAAAAGCCAATCATCTTGGGGGAGTTCGGGTGCTTCCTGGATCGCTACCCAGACCTGGAAGATGCCGTTGCAGCCATGCAGGGCTACCAGGCCGAATCCTGTGGATACGGGTTCGACGGATGGCTGCATTGGGGGATGTATATGGCCCCCACCGGGATTGGGGATGCTACCTGGGGGTTTATGGATGCCGATCAGGAAATGCTCGAGGGGCTGGCCCCTGTAAATTACCCGGATGCCTGCGATGAAAACTTGCTCCTACCCGAAAACCTGGCCCTTGGCAAACCGGCTACTGCTTCGGCATACCTCAACGGCGAAACCCCGGCAATGGCCGTGGATGGCAATTACGATTCCCAATGGGGATCGGGTTCGGGGCCGGTGCAATGGTTGCAGGTAGACCTGGAGGCTTCCTTTGAGCTGACGGAGATCAACCTCTGGGTAGCCCAATTCCCGGATGGCCTCGAGTTCGTCAAAAATGGAGATCCCGTGTAGGGTGCCGGGGTTACCGGCATCTGTACCGCAGGCAATCCGGACACCAGAGCGGTAAGCGCTGTAAAGGTTCAGGGTCATGATACTGTCTGCGTAACGGATATACTGCTCCATACGTGGCAGGCGTTGGCGGAGCGTGTTGGTGTCTATGGAGCGGGCAAAACCCTGTGCCCCCTCCAGCAGCGAACGCGTATGTGCGTCCACGACCCCATTGGGATCCTTAATTTCAAAGCCCCCGTCGAGGACCGCCTTATAGGTATTGTAATACCCCCTCAAGACGGCCAGGGTCGGGATATAAGTCACCCCCTGCTGCCTGGCCCGGGCCAGGAACTCCACGTCGACCTCCAAATCTTCAACGCTGTGCACCAGCACTTTGGCCCCAAGTTGCAACGCTTCTTTCGCCTGGTCCAGGGTGGTGGCATGCACGATGATTTTGTTTCCCTTCGCACGGGCCTCGTCGGCTACCGCCCTCAGGCTTTCCATAAATTCCGGATCTCCCAGGTCAATCTGCCAAATCTTGATCCCGGTAGCTCCCATGGCCGTGTTTTCAGCCACCACCTGCCGCCCGAATTCGGGGGAGCTGAGTTCCAGCATTTGTTTCTGCGCTGGCGTATTGAAGGTCTCGAGTTGTGCCTGGGGTACCGGGGTCAACAAGGGCCCGGCAGCAGCCACATGGGGGGCCTGAAGGTCCTCTTCCGCAGTTTCCTGCAAGGCGATGCTCCAGGGGGGTCCCCCCACATCGTATACCGCTGTTACGCCAGATCTCAGGTAGGCCTCATAATAAGGCCCGGGATAGTGCTGCAGTCGCGTTTGAAGCTCCAGGTAGTCTATGGAATCCCGGATGTCAAGGGCATCGGGGCGACCATCGACAAAGCCCGTCTGGGCAAAATGTACATGGGCATCCACCAGGCCCGGGGTAATGAATTTACCCTTGAGGTCTATGGCTTCTGCCCCCACGGGGACCTCAAGGGAAGCATCACCAATGGCGGCGATCATCCCATCCCTGACAAGCAGGGTGGCGTTTTCCATCCGGTTGCCGTTGCCATCATAAACTGTGGCCCCCGTTAAAGCGGTATAATCACCTCCCTGTGTGACTTCTTCCCCGCATGCGGCAAGCAAGAGGAGAACGAAGAGGCAGATACTGTATTTCATAGGACATGGGGTTATGGTTACACCTTTCGGCCCGGAGGGCCTGTTTCAGGTGTCGGGTTAAAGGTAGGGATTCCGGGTGGAGTTTGCCAAATATCAATAAAGTGTGGCCCCTCCGGCTTTCGGGTGGGATGGCCGGTAAATCCAGAACCCCCGGGCGCGTCCCGGAAGTGTATAGCGGTGTTTGCGATTGATCCTTAAGCCATTACAAACGGCCTTTCCAGGGTTTGAAGTAAAACCCCGCCAGTTTTCCTTCCGGGTTGAGCACAGAACGGATTTCGATCCCAGAGCCATTGTTCCCAAATTGCCCGCGGAAGCGATAGATTTCGTAGGCTGTGCCTTTGTCGGGCACCAGGAGCTGTTCAAATACCAGGCCCTGATATTGCCCGAAAGCACTGCTTATCTGTTCATAGGCCATCTTCTGCACCGATTCGGAGAGGCCGTTTCGCATGGCCACATCGGCTTCCTGTTCCGAGAGCCGGTAATACCCTCCTCCCTGCTGGGCAGTAAGGATGCGGTCTGACAAACTGGTGACAAAGGCAAGGCGTTGCTGGTCGACCTGGGCATCGGGGATGCGCCGGTATTGTATAGCTTCCTGGGACAGCCCCAAAAGGGGGCATAGCACAAAAAGGAACAAGAGTTGTTTCATAGCGTTTTTTTTAAAGGGCCCTTTCCGGTGGTACCGGAATGCGTTAATTGCCTTTTAGGAGCACCTCCAGGGGCTGTAGTTTCCCCCGGTCCATCAGCTTGATAAATAACTTGCCTTCATCGGGCTGGTCGGAAGTCGGGGTATAATACAGCTTAAAAGATACGCTTTTTCCGGGAGCCACTACATAGGGAAGGGCATAGGGGAAATCGGCTTTGAACTTCGTGGTCGGGGCTGGGACCATATAGACAATCGGGATCCCCTGGTTGCCCCCGGTGTTGGAAATTTCTATGGTGGCCTCCCGGGTGGTCCATGGGCGGGTCTTCCCAAAGTCATGAAGCGCGGCGGAGAGCTGGGGGACCCCGGCTTCCAGAGGCGTACTGGCAACCGCGTTGACCCCGGGAAGTTCGTAGGATTCAAAAGAATCCAGCTCTGGCGAACCCCCGCGGTTACCACAGCCTGCGGCGATATACAGTATGCCCTCAGAAAGCAGGACCTGGGTCCCGTGCCTGCTCCGCTGTAAGGAAGGAAGGCTGCGCCAGGTTCCGCTTGAAACATCCAGGGCCTCCACCTCGGCATGGGCCGGGACCTGGCTGCCGCTTTCCCCTCCTATGACAATAACCTCTCCCCCAACGGTCACAGCTGTACAGCCGGCCCGTTGGGTAGGGATGTCCCCTGCCGGGGAGGGTAGTGTCTTCCATATGCCTTTGGTAAAATCAAAAATATCGGTCTCGGCGATGGTCGCTTCAAAGCCCTGGCCCATATAGCCCGATTTACGACCCCCGGTTACCACCAGCTGGTCGTTCACGACGGCTGCCTGCAAATGGTCCCTGGAGCGTGGCGCGTCTGGCAATTCCATCCACGTATTGGTAGCCGGATCATAGGCATCCAGCCAGGGTACCCAGCCCGAGGTATGGCCATTGACAATGCCACACACCAGGTAGATCTTATCCTTGTAGGCTACAGCTCCCGCTGCCCCGCGCTGACGGTGTGCCGGGATTTCGGGACCCACGATCCAGGTATCACTCAGCGGGTTGTAAATCAAGATATGGGTAAGGGGGGTTTCTGAAGGCCAGCCGCCTACCAGTCCGCCCAGCACATAAATAAGCCCCTGATGGCTGACGGCCTGGAAATGGGAGGCCTCCAGAGGCATGGGCGCGCCTTCCGTCCAGCTTTTGGTGGCAGGATCAAAAATCCCCACAGGTTTGATCCCCCTGCCACCAAGCAGGTAAAATTTGTCGCCCACCTTTACAAAGGCGTTTTCATGCCGGGGATTTGGTTTATTGGAAGCATTCACGGCCTGCCAGCTACCCTGAGCCTGTACTAGGGAAAGGGAAAACAGGAGGCAGAGTGACCATAGCCCGGCCCTGGTAAAAAGAGTATGTTTCATGCTTGGATTGCTTTGGCTTCTAAGGTACTAAAAAATGGGGCTTTGGGATTGGGAATTTCGTTATCGCACCAGCCTCCATTCCTTCCTTGGCTTGCGAGATAGCAATTTGTTGGCTTCTGAATCCCCTATAAATTTTTCCTTCCCCGCATGCCACTGCAGTTTGCGGCCCAGGCGCCAGGAGATGAGCCCCAGGTGCATGGGGAGGGTCATTTCCCGGGCATAGGCCAGGTTGGATTCCGGCTGGCTGCGTTTTTTTACGGCATTCACAAAATCCTGCTGGTGTCCTGGCGAGCGGGGGATGCTTTGTCCCACCTCCGGGATATCTGCCATGGTTTCCCCGTTGATAGTGATCTCGCGGGTTTCGTAATCGCAAATCAGCGTGCCCTTATCCCCTTCAAAATAGGCACCGATGTTGCGTTTGGCAGCACCGGGGACCTTGGGTGGTTTGGTGGTCCAATGGAGTTTCAGGTTTTCGAATTCATAGTCGATGTCGATCCATCCCGGTGTATTTGCGAAGCCTTCGGCTACAGAGCCCCGTGCATCTATACTTTTAAGGCCCCTGGGGTGCACGGCCCACCAGGCGATGTCGGCAATATGGCACCAGAAGTCGGCAAAAACGCCCCCGGAATAATCCAGGAAGTAGCGGTAGGTAAAATGGGTGCGTTCCGGGATGTATTCCACGTAAGGGGCGGGTCCCAGCCAGAGGTCATAGTTGAACCGGGAGGGGGGAGTTTGTACCCCGGAACTTTTCAGCAGCGGTGGTGCACTGTCTTTCCAGAGGCGTATGGTATGGACCTTGCCTATGGCCCCTGCCTGGATGAGTTCGGCCACCCTGTGGTAATTGTCGGTGGCGTGGATCTGCGTACCCAACTGGAAGACCCGCCGGTTTTTTTCCATTTCGCGCAGCATCATCCGGCCCTCCTTTACATCAAAGGAAAGGGGTTTTTCACCGTAGACATCCTTGCCGGCCTGGAAGGCCAGGGCCGCTATCTGGGCATGCCAGTGGTCGGGTGTGGCGCAGGTAATGGCATCAATATCCTGGCGGTCCAGGATACGGCGGAAATCTTCGTACCCGGCCACCTTTTTTCCCGGCTGCAACTCCTGTTCCATCCGATTTACGCTGGTACCCAGATGCCCGGCATCCACATCGCACAGGGCTACGACCTCCACCTCGGGCAGGGCGGCAAACCACTGCATATGGTTGTTGCCCATCCCGTTTACCCCTATATGGGCCACCCGCAGCCGGTCACTGGGCGCCACCTTCCCGTAGAAGGAGGGCAAAAGGGTTAGGCCAAGAGTCCCCAGGCCGCTTTTCTTGATAAAATCGCGTCGTTGGTTGTGAGTGCTTTTCATGGTGGTATATTTACTGGTGACCTAAGCTACGGAATTTTGCCACAAGGTTCAAAATTGGCAGGCCATAGCAAAAAAGGAGGACCGGACAAGGCATCCCTGCCTCCTGTTTCCCAACGTTCATGAAGAACCGGATCAGACCCTTACTACAACTCGCAACAGGACCTGGGAGGACCTCGGTGGGGGCTACTTCCGCTTTTTCCACCATTTACGGATCAACATAATGGTCAGCACCGCCAGGGCAAGGAGTATATAGAGCGGCCAGATGGTGACCAGGCCGAGCACAAAGAGTTGCATGCCCTGCCATCCATTACTAAGGGCGCTCAGGATTCGGTTGCCAAAGCCGGGGCGCTGACCGTCTTGGTAGGTATATGGGAGTACTTCGTAAAATGAGAGTTGCAGGGTGCTCATGCTTACCTGTTGGCTAAGGTAGTTGAACTGCCCCTGCAGGTTTTCCACCTCGGTACGCACCTCATTGAGCTGTCGTTCGATCTCGAGCATGTCTTTCAATTCTGTGGCTTTACCCAGGAGGTCCAGGTACCTTTGTTCCAGCGCCTGCTTGTTCTTGATCCGGGTCTGCAGGTCGTAATAGCGTTCGGTCACATCCTGCACGTTGGTGTATTTGTGTTCTACCCGTCCCGCCAAGTTGGAGAGCCCGTCATACAGGCTGTCGTATTTCACCGAAGGCACCCGGATGGTCAGCTCGTAATTGATACGCTGGTCTGATTTTGTCTGGTTCTCGTTCTCCACATAGGCATCGTAGTCCGGAAGCAAGGCCAGGACCTTCTGGTAGTCTTCATCGATATCGTCTGACTTAAAGGAGATACCCCCGGACTTGATATTTTTCTTGGTGATGGGCCCTGCCTCATCCACCGCCTGCATGGTTTGCGGCCGTGGGGCAGATTTCAGGGCAGGGGAAATTTCGGCAAACTCCTCATAGGTGGCCATGTCGGCTTCGGGGCTTTCCGGGTTGGTGGGTCCGCCGCACATGAGGAATAGTGACAGCGGGGCAACAAACAGCAGTGTTTTCATTGGATTGATGATTAGGTTGTTCAGGGATTTACTTACCAAAAGTATGCCATATTTAGTACCCTGTGATGTGCTATAACAGGAATTTAAGAATGTCGGACTCAAAATTATCCCGGATATGACGCTTCCGGGGAACACGCAATCAAACAGGCATCCTAAAGCCAAATACCTGCAACCCACCCTGCTTAAAATCCAGGTCGGCAGACCTTTTAAAGCCAAGCTTTTCATACATCTTCCAGGCTGTTTGCATGGCTTCGGTGGTATGGATTATCAACTGTGTCCGTTGGCTTTTCCTGGCTTTTTCAATACATTCCAGGCTAAGTTGTTTTCCTATGCCCTTCCCCCTGAAAGCCGGGTCTACCGCCAGGAGGCGAAAACCGCAGGCGTTTTTTTCAAACGTAGCGGTTCCCCCCGCCCCATAATAGTGCATATCCCCAAAATAGACCACTGCCCCGCCAACCGAGCCATCCGGGGCAATTGCTGCCAGCAGTTCGGTTTCCGGTCTTTGGGTCAGGTTCCCGACATCGGCCAGGAGGCGGTAATACTCAGGCTGTTCATCAGGTTTAGGGAAACCCTCCAGGCCACTGTACACCTGTACCATCAATTGTCCGATAGCCTGATATTCCCGTGGCGTGGCATTCCGAATAGTAACCCCTTGCTGTTGTATAAGGGTTTCCCGTAGATCCGAGATGGCTGTGAGCAATTCTTTGACGGTTTCCAAAGTGGTGGCGGGACTCATAAATACCAACCTCAGATATCGCTTGTCACCAAAGGACGTGGTAGTGATATAAAAATTCCCTTCTGCCGTTAGTCGGTTGCGGATACGTAGTTGCAGGCGGTCATTGCCTTCCACCCGGAAGCAGAGGATATTGCTCTCGGGCCTGACAGGGCACTCAAAACCTTCCTGACTTTGAATATAGGCGTATGCATCGAGGGCCAGCTGGCATTGGGCATCAATGAAGCCCGCTACCCCGGTCTCACCCAGAGCGGCCAGAACAAAGAACAAGGTATTGCCCATGGCTGGCTTGGTAGTCTCTATGGTCCGGTGGATAAAATCCACCCCGGGTTGCTCCTTTTCATGAAACAGGTAACTGGCTTCCTGGTTGGTCTTGATCCCCAGGTCCAGATGGCTGTGGTTTCTCACCAGTAAGGCGGCGCAAAGGGAAGGGGTCTGCAATAGCTTGTGGGCATCCCAGATCAGGGAATCGGCCTTTTCCACACCTTTCATCCGTACTTTGTGTTTTTCCGAAAGCAGGGCACCGGCGCCATGTGCCCCATCTATGTGGTACCACAGGCGGTATGCCTGGCTATAATCGCCAATTTCGTCGAGGGGGTCGTATATGCCAACGGCGGTGGAACACGCATTGGCTACCAGGGCTATGGGCAGTTTGCCCTCGTCCAGTATCCTTTGGTGTACCCCGGGGATTTTGTCAGGGATGATCGCCCCCCTTTCATCCGTAGGGATACGGTAAACAGCCCTGGCACCCATCCCGATTATGCCGGCGGCCTTGGCCAGGGAATAGTGGCTTTCCGAGGGTACCATCAGGGCAAGGTTGCCGGGGTTCCCTGCCTCCCAGACATCGGGCAAGGCGTGGCTCCTTGCCAGCAAGAGCGCCGTGAGGTTTGCCAGGCTCCCCCCGTCAAGGAGCACTCCACCGCCAAAGTCCTGGTCGGGGCCGATATGGGCGGAGGGAAGGGGTACTTTTTTCCATCCAACCTTTTCAAGCATCCAATTGACAAGAACAAACTCGATACTTACAGATACCGGGCTCATTTCGTAAATGGACGAGACATTGTTGGCGAAGCCGTTGATAAGGCTCCCCAGCGCCGCCGAATAATGCGGGGCGGCCACTTGGTGGCCCATGTAATGGGGGTGGTGGAGTCGGGTGCTATACGTGAAAAATTCCCGGAGGAAACCTTCCAGGACATTTCCCGTTAACCCCCCCTCCCGGATGTGTTTTTCAAGGTCTAAGCCGGAAACCACCTCGCCCAGGGGCGCCTGGTTTATAACCGGCTTTTTCCTGCCAAGCGACTCGCTGTAGAAGCCCGAAAGGGCATTGGCTACAATCGTCAGATCTCTATTGAATGACATAGGCAACTATTCAATATACTTATAGCCTTGCGGGCTTGTCAATATCCCTGAAGCGGATTATTCCCATTCCTGTCTGGCCTGCTCCAGGTCGGCCTGGAAGTCCTTGTGGAGCCACATGGCTTGCAGCATTCGGTGGGCCAGTACCCTTGCAGCTTCTTCATCGCTGGGGTAGTGGATTCCCATAATCTCCCTGGATTCTCCTATCTCATACGCCAGTTCCAGGAATTGCGGGCGTTTCTCGGGTAACAATTCACTCCAGGCGAAGGCCTGAATATAGGCCCAGAGGGTATGTCCACTTGCGAAAGAGGGCGAAGACATCCGCGCAAGGGGCGTTAGCCCGGGTTCCAGCTGATAAGGCCTGGCTCTCAAAAAATGGTATTTGGCGCTAAACTCCATGATCCGCATATCCCTGGTAATGCCTTCCAACCATTTGGCTGTAGCCGGGTAATTTTGGGCCGTGCAATGAGCGCCCAAGACTTCCCTGCCTTCAAAAAACAGGTGTTCCAGGTTTTGTTCATAGCGTTCATGGTCTTCCATAACGGCAAGGTGCGGCCAATATCCAATGGGTGCCAGTTCTTCCACGGCACGCTGTTCCTGGACCGGCGTCCTTTTCTCTTGCCAAGCTACTAAAAAAGCCAATTCGGCCTGTGTCTGATCAGAACTGTTTGCCGGGCAGGCGACAGATTGTTTTAACTGGTCTATCTGCTCCAGGCTAAGATAACGGGGTTGCAACAGGGTGTACAACAGGGCTTCGGCCTTGTAGAGGGCGGTGGGGAAACGTATGCTGTCTAGCCCAGCCCGTGCGGGATTGGGGATTGCAGCCAGCTGGCTAAATTCGCTGTAGTGGTTGGTGGCGGATTCCAGCGGGTGCAGCGCCTGGCCAAATACGGAGCCGGCACTAAATAGTAACAGACTGGCAATTATAGATCGCATATCCCGGGGGTTGAAATTATCATATCGTTTATTTACGATATACGAATCTAAAACAAATGAGGCTTTTTACCAAATATTTCTGCAAGCAAGTAACAGGTAACGAACATTTTAGGGTATAGCCGGCCAATGGGGTCACCATAAACAGGTTGCCGGGAAGCTTTTGGCATGGGGGCCATGCCGGAAAATCAGAACTGGTTAATACTAGTGGCATACTCCTTTAACAATTCTCTGTTGAGGAAGTAAAAGGTAAACTTATCCCGGCTTTCCGTGATAAAAAGTCCACAATCTTTAAGCACTTTTACGTGCTGTGACATGGTCGACTGTGCGCAGTCGAACATCCCCACCAAATCTTTGTTGCAGGTTACGTTGTCTATGCCCTTACCATTGTTTTTAGCCCCAAGATAGCGCACCAGGGCCACGCGCATGGGGTGCGACAATGCGTTGGCGATCTCCGCCACCCGATAGTCTTCCCCGGTAATATAGTCGCTTGTCAATTCTGTCCGTAACCGCATAATCATATCGTTTACTGTAAATATACGGTTTATAAAAGGATGGGGCCTGGTTTGAGAGGTAACCGTCCTGCAGCCCACGATGAACCGAAGGTTGTGAAGCGTGTTTTCAATTTCCCACGAACCCCTGGTCCCATGTCCTTTTTGCGTCGTGGTTCCGGAGGTCGCACCGGAAATCTACCGCTGCCTTCAGGTTCAGCAACACCGACACCCATCCAGCATGTACTTCCTGGTGCTCTTCCTTGGGCACCTGCGAATTTTCCAGGAACAAGTCTGTTCCACCATCTTCGGTGGGATGCAGGCGAAATTCCACCAGCGAATCAAAATACAGCAATTGGAATTCCCGGTGGGGGACTTGCTTTAGGATCTTTCCTTCACAGGCCTGCCCGTTGGGAAATGCAAAGTGTATAACCCCTTGCCGAATTGTTGCCTTCTCTGCCCAGAATTTCTCTATTCCCCCGGGAGTAGTCAAAAAGTCAAATACCACCTGGGGGGGTGAGGACAGGTGGAGGTTCCATTTGATGGGTTTCATAAAGTTCTGATCATCTTCCCTACGAAGATAACCAATACCCCCATACGCCAATCAGAGAACCCCCTAGGGTCCGCAATGACCCATTGGAAACCGGATGAAATCCAGGCTGCACTTGCCCCCTGCCGGCCTGGCTTCTTATTGCGCCATGGCTTTATCAGCACGCGCACAAGAATGTTTTCCATTAAAGCGCGTTCAAAACGGGGTGGAAGTTTCCAATAGCTTTTAAAATGTCGGATTTGTACAATCCTATCTCCCTGATACCAAGTACCTTTAGATACCTGGAGGCCACCGCTAAGGCCAATTAATAGTAACAACCTAAAAAAATAGTCATGAATATCTCTGAAATAGCCCCGGATGTATACAGGATCTCGGTATTCGTATCGCAGTTCAATTTACAATTCAACCATTTTTTGATCAAGGACGATGAACCCATGCTTTATCATGCGGGGATGCGGCAAATGTTCCCGGTTTTGCAGGAGGCCATCAGCAAAATCATCAAACCTTCGGAACTCCGGTGGATCGGGTTCAGCCATTTTGAAGTGGATGAATGCGGGGGGCTTAACGAATGGCTGCAAGTAGCCCCCAATGCTCAAGCGGTGTGCAGCGAAGTTGGCGCTCTTGTAAACATGGGCGATTTTGCCATCAGGCCTGCCTTCGCCATGGCGGAAAATGAGGTCCTTAAAACGGGAAAACATCAATACAGGTTTATTAGAACCCCTCACTTACCCCATGGATGGGATGCCGGTGTCATGTTCGAGGAAACCAACGGAACCCTCCTCTGCTCAGACCTTTTCCACCAAAACGGGGAAGTCAGCGCCATAACGGATAAGGATGTCCTGTCTGCCCACAAGGACTCCATATTACAGTTGGAACAGGGGCCCTTAATGGATTATGCGCCCTATACGAGCAACACCCCCAAATTATTGAAGAAACTGGCAGCGCTTAACCCAAAGACCCTGGCTACCATGCACGGTTCCTCCTACAATGGGAATTGCCAACAGGCGCTCAGGGAACTTGATACCGTCATGAAAGAAATCTGGGGATGAGGCACCCTCTGACCTTAGGAAATTTATAGGCCCGGCATTTTCGCCGGCCATGCACACCAGCACAAACAATCCATGAAACAGTATATGCATATTTATGGTTTTCGCTTACCTTTAAGAACCTAATTAGCAACGTTTTGCAGAACAGCATCTTGGAGTATCAGCCGGGTAAAGCGCTAAGCACATTTGTAGAATGCTACTGGGAGGGATATTTTGCGCTGAACCTGCCCGAAGGCGAATCCCTACAGCTGATCCCCAATGGCTATGTGGAAATCATCATCCACCTTAACGACCTGCATTGCAACCTCCACGGGGGAGCACAATGGTCGCAATCTCCAGACTACCTGATATTGGGCTTGCTGACACGGCCGTATGAGGTGCGGTTTAGCGGTACCGTAAGCGTTTTCGCCATCCGGTTTAAGCCGGAAGGCATCTATAACATATTTGGCATCCCTGCCTCTATATTCAAAGATGGGTATGAAGATATCGGGATGGTATTGGGAAGCCATTTCCGGTCCTTTTGCCACAGGCTCAGGGAAGAAAAAAATGCGGCAGGCATGGTCAGCATTGCCGAAAGTTACCTTGTCACCAGCCTCAGGCGAAACAGGCCGGACTTTAATTATCTCAATCTGGCCGCTGAAATGATCCGGTGCAAACAGGAGGTTAAGGTCAAAGAACTCTCCAACCGGGTAGCTATCAGCCAACGCCAATTGGAAAGGGAATTCAAGAAGAAGCTTGGGGTAAGCCCCAAGCATTACCTCCGCATTATGCGCCTGAATGAGGTGCAACGATTGCTTAAAGAGCGACCCTTTGATCTAACCAGTATAGCCTACCATTGCGGCTATACAGACCAGGCACATTTTATCAGGGATTTTAAGAAGATCATAGGCGAAAGGCCTACCATCTTCCTCAAGGGACATAAGCAGTACCTAATAAATACGGGGACTTCCAAATAGCAGACACCCGGCAGATTGGTATTGGCAGATGTATGGGAATACGCCTGTACAGGGGATTAATTTGGCCGTAACCCCACCCGGCCCATGATTTGACGATCGGTGGCGACGCAGCTAGAAACGTCCCCAGTGAAAAGAGGATCCGATGGCAGATGCATGGAAAAGGGCAGGGTCCTGCACTAGACCCAAATTATGGTGTATTGTCCCTTTATGGAGGTTAGTCCCCCGCCACCAGTTTTTCAAGCCTGGCTTCGATTTGGGTTTGGCGGCTTCTAAGGAGGTCCCGGACACGTGCTTTCTCCTTTCTGCTTTCGGCACCGAGGTTGTCACCGATATAGGCCAGGGACTCATATTGCCCGGGGTCCAGGATTCCCTGCAGCAAGTCTTCGAACCCCGTGCGCAAAATGAGGTCTTTATACCGTTGGTCACGCGAACCTCGGGTAAGTTCGTTGACAATGTGCTCCAGGGCATTGCCAAAAATGGGGACTAGGCGCTTGCGGCCCCTTTTACGGATTTGCGACAACCGTTTCTGCGCCTTTGGGTCCAGGGTATCATAGGGGTCATTATGGTCGATGTTAAAGCGGCTTTCCTGATGCAGTTTCATGGCCCGGAGTGTGGTAGGGGGGCAATCGATCAGCAGCAGTCGCTTTTGGCCCTCCTTTTTCAGTTCATAGGCTTTCATGAATTTCTTTCGCACCGCAAGCCGGCTGTGTTTCCCGGGAGACACCACGGCCTCTTCAAAGAGGGCCGACATCAGCTCGGCTGTGCGGTAAGCCGCGTACAGCCCCCCGGGTTGAATGATGAGCAGGCGTACTTCGGATACGGCGTATTCTCCGGTTACAGGGGGCATGCCCTCCGCTTCCCGGTCACAGGCGGCCGTTTGCACCACCCTGTCTCCCAGGGTAATGGTGGCCTCCCGGTCCAGGATCATGTCGGCCGTCTCGTAGATAAAGTTGTAGAAATACCCACGGGCAAAACCTTCTACCCAGGCAGCATTGCGGATCCTGCGCCCGTAAAAAACCGACACCAGGTACAGGGCCACGATGGTACCGAGGATCAACAATTGTTCCGCCCGGTTCTCGGCCTGTTCGTCCCATCTAAAAAAAAGTGTGAAGTAGGGGATCAGGGCTACGATCACGTTGTTGGCTGCGCCGATCAGGCTGATGCGGTCCGAAAATTTCATACAGGTCGGTTTTAGCATGCGGGCAATCCGCTTCATCAGCCCCTGTCAAAGTCCCGTCACGGTTGGTAGCAGTGAAAATAATAAAAATATACAAGGGTAGTACGGCCCTGCCCTAGGTTCAAGGCATCGGCATGGAGGGGTTGAACCATGAGCAAGGCGAAAAAAGCGGGTGGAATCATAGGTAGTGGATCCGCGATATGGGAATTTTAAAATGTACTTATCTAATGCCTTGGTTGTGGGGGCTGGAACCCCACCCCAGTTTCAAGATAATTGCATAGCCTGCATAAAACCAGCAGGATAGCAAAAAAATTGGGGTTTCCAACCCCACCCCGGTTTCAAGGTAAACACGTTGACTGCATGAATCCAGCAGGAAACGAAATAATGCGGGTGGCAGCAATGGTGGTGGATCCGCGATATGGGAATTTTAAAATGTACGCATCTAATGCTTTGGTTGTGGGGGCTGGAACCCCACCCCAGGTTCAAGGTAATTGCATACCCTGCAAAAAACCAGCAGGATAGCAAAAAAAAAAAATTGGGGTTCTCAACCCCACCCCGGTTTCAAGGTAAACACGTTAACTGCATAAATCCAGCAGGAAAAAACAGGCCGTAGCGGTCCGGTATTGCGACTCCCATGCTGAAGAGACGTTTTGCACAACCAAAAACCAGGGAGGCATTGATTTCGCATCCCCATGCAGGTTTTTTGCAGGGAATACGACGAACTTTAAATCGGGGCGGGTTTAAGCAACCCCAAGCTATTGGCAACCTGTAAGAGCTAACGCCGATCACCACATACTTTCCTGTCTAAGTTTGGTGATGTCTTAGCGGTACTCAAGCCATCCTGTTCCATTTGTGTCCCGCCACCACCCAGGCATCCCAGCGGAGGTCTTTTTTCCCTACATGCAGAGGATAATTCGTTTAGGTTCCTTTTCATTCCTTCTTTCAGGCTTTTTGAAAATTTCTTCGTGAATAGCCAAGGAAATAAACCTTCCAAAGACTCTTCAACATATACCAGGGTCCCTCCTTCTGTCGCCTCAAAACACCAGTTATGAACCGCTTTGGCTCCAAATGTCCTGCCGGTCCACCCTATGGCCTGTTTGGTAATTACCGTATGCAGTTCCGATGTAAAATGAATGCCCCCTGCTTTCCACTTAAAGATGGCTCCTTCCTTCATTTCACCTTTTAATTCTGCCTGGGTAACCTCTGATTGCCATTCCGGCCAATGGTTTATGTTGCTGATCACTTTCCAAACTGTCGCTGGAGGGGAAGGGATGAAAATTTGCTGTTTCTCAACAATTGGGGCATTTTCATTTACGGGCTTTTTCATAGTTGAATAACTCGTGTTTAGCGATAATAGCGTCAAAAACTTTACCAATAGAAAACTGCTAAAATAATCCATGAATATAGTTGTTAAGATATTCGACTTCATCAGGCATTTGAGTCATCATATGTTTGACCCATGCATTTCGTTCATGGTTGATAATAAGCAAATCCCACACACAGGCAATAGGTGCATTGACTCCTTGCCTAATGAGTTTTGCCGGTGTTTGTTTTGAAGAATAGTATACCTGATGTTCCAGCTCATTGCCATTGCACCACCAATCTATAAGTACAAAATTTGCGTCTTTGCCATGATGTGTCACCATAAACCCTAAACCATATGAATTTTCGGTCCTACCGGGCAAGGCTGATTGCAAGAGCGCCTTACTTTCATATTCCAGTTCTTTGGAGAACGCATCAGTGTTGTAGCGAATGGAATAGCTCTTTATCTGCCAGTGATTTACGTTTTGAACGCCGTTAAAGGCTATATTTCTCGGTTTGTAAATTTCCATAACTCAATTACTGTTTTGTGCGGGTTGCGCAAATACATTTTCATGCACCACTCGCCATCGATTCTTTTCATATACCCATTCAATGTGGTACTTAAGTTCCTCCCATCGGTCGTTAAGCTTCATCGTACGGGTAAGAAAAACATATCCGCGGCGGCACTTCCTTTCTGCATAATGAAATTCTGCGGTCCTGGATAAAGGGGTGGCTCCGGAATCTTTCTTTAAGCGGAAAAATGCCATGTTTTCGGCCTTATTAAGCACCGTTACATTCGCGTTCTCATCAAGCCGAACAATCCGAAGTGCCGGTGAATATATGGCATCCAACGCCTCCAAATTGAAAGCAGTACCACATTCGATTAAATACCTGGTTTGTTCTATCAGGAGCGTATCCATTGGTGTTTCCTTCATCCTATTTTGAATTAAAGGGTTGATTTGCCACAGCAAAATCATCAGCATTTTTAATCCCATGACTTACGTATTTAATTGCTCGGGGTACCATCCACTTGCAGGATTTAACCGTGAAAAGGAAACCTGGCTGTCCGCAGCAAGTCTATCGCCACAATTCCCGGCAAAAGAACAGCCCCAGCGTAGCTTCCACCATTGCGGACCACTTTCCACAGGGTTGGTCTTCCTGGCACGTCGAATTTTGAATGGTTCCAAACTCAAGTTTTCAACTTTGTACTTGCAAAGGTAGGCGCCTTACCGGCCTTGATCCATTAACATTTGTAAAGAAATCAACTGTCTTTATCCATCAGCCTTTTTCGTATCCTGCTTAATGAAACCGGGGTAATGCCCAGATAGGACGCAATCAGATGATGCGGGATCCTCAGGAACAAGTCACTGTTTTGCCGGATAAATTTTCGATATCGTTCTTCCGGGCTGTCCAAAAGAAATGAAGATAAGATTTGCTGGGCATTTATAAATCGTTGTTCCGCAATTTTCCGTGTCAGGATATTTATTTTAGGCATAGTCTCATAAAGCTCATCGAGTTTTTCTTTGGTAAGAACCAGCAATTCTGATTTCTCAAGTGTCTCGAGATATTGGATGCCGGGGGAAGATTGCAGGAAACTTTCAAAACTGCCGGCGAAAAGATGCTCACGAAAGAAATAAGCCGTTATGTAGTCCCCCTCTTTGTTATAGTAAAGCCTTAACAGGCCTTTTTTAATGAAGTACAATTCATTTGCCACCTGCCCTTCCCGGATAAGCGTGACATGTCTGGGCACCTCCCGGTACGTAAATGCACTTTGAAACAGTTCTTTTTCCCTGGCATTAAAACTGACAAATGTCCCTATTGCTTTCAGTAAGTCTTTATACATGTATTACAGGGTTATCTGTTGGTAAGACCATGCCACTTTCTCAGTGCCCCCAGGGGCCATATGACCAATGGCCTCTGCCACTGATCTTGTTGCGGACATTCCCGCCGGGATCGGTCAGACCCATATAAAGATAATGGATTGCCTAAAAATCACATGGCGTATTCTTCCAAACACCCTATATAACTTCGCTACCAATCCCGGCTCTTCTAGGAAGTATAAACAACGTCCAGCAAGGATACGCGGATTCAGCAACACTGCTATAAGCCAGCGTTCCATTGTTTTTTGGCATGCACATCCACAGGAAAGGTTATATGCACCATGGTGGCTCCGGTTTGTTTGCAGGAAGGATTTCCAGCGTATTTTCATGATATCCCTAGGGCTAACGTTTGGGGGTAAACCTCACCCCACTCCAGTTTCAAGATAATTGCATAGCCTGCATAAATCCAGCAGGATAGCAGAAATAATTGGGGTTCTCAACCCCACCCCGGTTTCAAGGTAAACACGTTGACTGCATGAATCCAGCAGGAAACGAAATAATGCGGGTGGCAGCAATGGTGGTGGAAACGCGTTAAAGGAATTTTGCAATGTACAATTATAGTGCTTTGGCTGTGGGGTACTTAAACCCCTCCCAAGTAACAAGATAAACACATTCCCCGCATAAAACCAGCAGGATAGCAGAAAAAATTGGAGTTCCCAACCCCACCCAGGTTTCAAGGTAAACACGTTGACTGCATGAATCCAGCAGGAAAAAACAGGCCGTAGCGGTCCGGTATTGCGACTCCCATGCTGAAGAGACGTTTTGCACAACCAAAAACCAGGGAGGCATTGATTTCGCGTCCCCATGCAGGTTTTTTGCAGGGAATACGACGAACTTTAAATCGGGGCGGGATTAAGCAGCCCCCTCCCCGCTGCAACCACGTGACCATATCCGGCAGGGTATGCACATGAATCCTACCGATGGCAGTGATTCTGGCACTTTGGGAACCCAAGAAATATCTCGGAATAAGTTAGGGCAAAGAAGTAAAAAATGGCCCCTGGAAGACCAGGAACAGCCTGTTTGAAAGAATTCGGCTGGCACACTTTTCACAGATCAGGATGCGGGGCGCTGTTTCGGTTCATTCATGGAACGCCTAGTAGTTTTTTATACTCTTATAATCATTATTGAAGATGTTCAGCATTTCGGTTGAAGGCATTTTAATCTCATGGCGGGCACCACTGTTTGCCAATATTTTTCGCATATTCTGGGCTTTCTTATTTTTCCAGAAGCCAGCTTTTGTATATCCAATGGCGCAAACCTCCCCACGCTGTTTGAATATTTGTTTATGGTACACCCATTTGTCATCGGAACCATCCAATTTTATAGTAATGCTGAATTTTGTCCAGCGCTTTAAAGGTTTCCTGTAGATAATCTTTTGCGAAGCCAACACCCCAAACATTCCTTTTTTTACCGTATTCTCATATAATTTTGAGCGGAAAACCACTTCGTACCGAACCAGGTCCATATAATAAAAATACTTGGAGTTGGCCATGAACCTAAAAGATTCACAGTCCAGTATGTTTACCCTTCTTGTCCTTGTAAGATCAGCTTCCGGTTTGACTTTTTTCCAAAATAATCTAGACCCAATGAAGATGTAAACAAAATGTAACCAATAATATACCATGGTTGGAACTATTAATTTACTGGTGATTTTTTCTGTAAATAGCACATGTGCAATGCAGTGATATATATACACTCATTCCATCATGATTTCCCAATCTCCTACCACTCCCCCACCAACAACGTCTTGAAGGAAGGCCATTCTACCGCCTTTTCATCCAATAAGCAAAGCTTTCTGCCGGTGTCACCTAACGGTTTCCCGTATCCGCCTCATTCCCCCAGCTTCTCCAGCAGCTCGGTCAAAACCCCTCGGGCATCATGAAGGTCCCGACCAAAACGGGCCACCCGTTCCCCGTAATCATCTGTCTCCGTGATGGTCACCGTCAACACATAATTGCCGCGGGCATTTTCCAGGCGGTTGCCCTGTTCGCTCACGCTCACCGGCACCGGAGCCATCCAGGATGTCTGCAGGTTGTAGTTGCTCTTGTTGCCATTGGCGTCCTCCAGCCAAAACTGGCCACCCTCCCCCGCCAGGGTGTAGGTTTCTCCCAGGCGGATGTTCTTCAGGACCATGCCGGCGTCGCCCAGCAGCTTGCTCTTTACTTCCCCGTTTTTCTGTTGCCAATACCCCTGCAGGGTCACCTGAATGCTCAGGTCCAGGTCCTTATCGCCTGCCCTCAACCGGGCCTTGGCCTTCCGCACCTGTACCCGCTCCGGGATCAGGGCGAACAGGCTGTGCTCCCCGTTGGCCACCCATTGCAACCGCAGGACAGAGGCGGGCACTTCCTTCCCCGAGGCCTTCTCCCCGACGTAGCGGTTTACTTCCAGGGCGCCAAAACTGAATTCCAGGCTGGTATCGCTCCTGTAAAAGTCCTCGCCTACCCTCGTGGCGCTGTAGGAGGCCACGTAGTCCTCGCTTCTGCGTGCATACACCTCCTCCAGTTTGGCAGTGGTAAAGTTGATGACGCTGGGCGCCAGGGCCGCTGCCAGCGGCCCGATGGGCAGGAATCCCTTATCAGTTGTTTCCAGAGGGCGCAGTTCTACGCGTTCCCCCTGTACGTAATGGGAGTCTACATGGGAGCTGAGGGCACAGCTGCCAGCCGAAAGTGCGCACGCAAGGGCCACTGCCGATCGAAGGAAAGAAGGAGTAGTCATATTGTTAAAAAGCGGGGCCGGGCCGATGTTTTGGGGGAAGGGAAGACCGGCCGGGGTCACCCTGTTAGGTTGTTGTTGGTTTACAGCCTGAAGGCTACCCCCGAATATAGGAATATTTCTACAAAGACGCAGGTGGCCAATAAAAAAGCCGCACCCCCTGGAGGGCACGGCTTTGATATACGTTGAGGGGCTTGGCCCTAATCGGCCAGTACAATCACCCTGTTGTCCTTAAGTTCCACGGTCCCGCTATTAATGTGCAGTACGGTCTTCCCATCGGCCGCTGTGCTAAAGCGGTTTTCAAAGTCCTCGGCTATTCCGCCGTCGGCTTCAATCTTTACATCGCCACGTCGCAAAAGCGATACGATAGGGGCGTGGTTTTCCAGCATCTGGAACTCACCGTTCACCCCGGGCACTATGACCGAACGTATGTCGCCTGCAAACAAGGTAGCTTCGGGTGATACTATTTCTAGGTACATAAATACTTCGTGTTACGCATGCAGCGGCAGCAATGTTACGCAAGGCTTAAAAAACGCGCCGGCTGCTATTGCCTGCTGCAAGCTTATTAAACTTCCGCCAGCATTTTCTCCCCGGCCTCGATGGCCTCTTCGATGGTCCCTTTCAGGTTGAAGGCGGCTTCGGGCAGGTGGTCCAGTTCCCCGTCCATGATCATGTTAAAGCCCTTGATGGTATCTTTGATATCCACCAATACACCAGGGGTACCGGTAAACTGCTCGGCCACGTGGAAGGGCTGAGACAGGAAACGCTGTACCCGGCGGGCACGGCCCACGGCCATTTTATCTTCTTCAGACAATTCCTCCATCCCCAGGATGGCGATAATATCCTGTAATTCCTTATAGCGTTGCAGCAGCTCTTTTACGCGCTGCGCGCAGTTGTAATGTTCCTTTCCTAAAATTTCGGGGGTAAGGATCCTGGAAGTAGAATCCAATGGGTCTACTGCCGGGTAGATCCCCAACTCGGCAATCTTACGGCTCAGTACGGTCGTCGCGTCCAGGTGGGCAAAGGTCGTTGCCGGCGCCGGGTCAGTCAGGTCATCCGCGGGCACGTATACCGCCTGTACGGAAGTAATGGATCCGCGCTTGGTAGAGGTGATACGCTCCTGCATGGCACCCATCTCCGTGGCCAGGGTTGGCTGGTACCCCACCGCCGATGGCATACGCCCCAGCAGGGCCGATACCTCTGATCCCGCCTGGGTAAACCTAAAGATATTGTCTACGAAGAAGAGAACGTCTTTCCCCTGTCCTTCACCGGCCCCGTCACGGAAGTACTCCGCGATGGTCAACCCGGAAAGCGCCACCCGCGCACGGGCCCCGGGGGGTTCGTTCATCTGTCCGAATACAAAGGTCGCCTTGGATTCCTTCATGGCTTTTTTATCGACCTTGCTCAGGTCCCAGCCACCGGCTTCCATAGATTTGGTGAACTCTTCACCATATTTGATAATGCCAGACTCCAGCATCTCTCGCAAAAGGTCGTTCCCCTCACGGGTACGTTCGCCCACCCCGGCAAATACGGAGAGGCCGCCGTGCCCTTTCGCGATGTTGTTGATCAATTCCTGGATCAATACGGTCTTTCCTACCCCGGCTCCGCCGAAGAGGCCGATCTTTCCCCCCTTGGCATAAGGCTCGATAAGGTCAATGACCTTGATCCCGGTGAACAAGACTTCAGTAGAAGTGGTAAGGTCTTCAAACTTGGGTGCTTCCCTGTGGATGGGCAGGCCGTTCTTCCCGGTCTTGGGAAGGTTTCCAATCCCGTCGATCGCGTCGCCGATCACGTTAAAAAGCCTTCCGTAAATATCTTCCCCTACGGGCATTTGGATGGCATCGCCGGTGGCGACCACCTCCACACCCCGGCTAAGGCCGTCTGTAGAGTCCATGGATATAGAACGTACGGTGTTTTCCCCCACGTGCGATTGCACTTCCAGTACCAGTGTGGAACCATCTTCCCTTTTTATCTCCAGGGAGTCGTAAATCCGCGGGAGTTCCGCCCCCGATTCAAATTCCACGTCGATCACCGGTCCAATGATCTGCAACACCTTACCTGTAACTTTTGCCATTGTTCAAGTCTAAATTAAAGAATTATAGCTATTTGTGCCGCCCGCCTGCCTGTGACTGGGAGCGTAGTTTTTCAGGCTGCAAATATAGGGCATAAGAGTGGAATATAGGAAGGCTTTTTCGGCTTTTTTTGACATAAAAAAAGGCGGCTGTCCCCAGTCGCCTGAAATCGTGTAGTGATTTACTGTCAAGGGTTTATGCTCACCCCTACATAAAAGATAGACCCCACGGCGCCAGTTCCCACAGCCGAAAAATATTCATGCCCCAGGATATTGGAGCCGCCGGCTTTGAAGACCGACTTAATACTGGGTACCTCGTAATTGATCTGGGCATCCAGTACGCTGTAGGCGTCGATAAACCCATCGTAAAAGGTCGCCTGCCAGAAGTAGCTGTCGGTCCAGCGGTAATTGATGTTAAACCCGAAGTTCTCAAAAAGGGCCGTATTCCCAAAGGAGGCCTTCACCTTGTGCTTGGGTGAGTTAAAGTTGGTCCGGAAATCGGGGAAAGCACTCTGGTTAAAGTCCAGGTCGGCATAGGTGTAGCTAACCCCCAGGTCAAAATCCCCCAACACCTTGGTATCTACCCCAATGACGGCTCCCCAGGATTCTATATCAGCTTCAGAATTCGTATAGGTCTGGTAGACGGCACGGTCCCCGTTTTGCAGGGCCAGGAGCGAAAGTCCCCCATCACCTGCCTCCCCGTAGAGGGGCACCAATACCGTGGTATTGGAAATAAAGTTCTTGTAGCGGTTGTAATAGCCGCTCATATCAATGGTAAACTTCCCAAACTGGGCCCGGTAGCCAAGCTCGTAAGCGGTAATCTCTTCCGGTTGCACTACGTCTGTATTCACTGCCTCGGGCGCGCCGGCCAGTACTGAATTCAGGGAATAGGCATTTTCATAGGCCTCCCTGCCTACCACGGTAACCTGTTGCTGCCCGGTAAGGGTCTGTCCGGCAGTAGTCAGGGGAAATATCCGCTCATCCCGGTCCAGGTTGTCCGGGGCAGACCCCACCAGGATCGCCCGGCCAGAATTCAACCCGATGAAAAGGTCCTGGGTGGTGGGGTTCCTGAAACCCTGCTGTACAGATACCCGTACATTTTGGTTTTGCTCGGCCCCTATATTGTACACCACCGACAAACGTGGCGACAAGAAGCCTTCAAAGAATTCGTTTTTATCAAACCGCAGGGAGCCGGTCAGCTTCAAACGGTCTTCCATCAGCTTCCTCTGTAATTGCAGGTAGGCACCATATTCCTTATACTTGATGGGGCCATCGATATCGGTGAAGATGGTCCCGCCGGAATTCAGTTCATATTCCCTGAAAGAACCCCCCAATTGTATATCCGCAAAATCGGAGGTCAGGTGGCTGAAATTATAGTTGGCGTCCGCATGGCGGAATTTGGTATTGTCGATAAACTTGGCCCCGGTGGTCAGGTTCCCGTCGCTGACAACCTCCTCAAAGGCCTCTTTGAATTCCGGGGTTCCCGGTAAAAAGCGCCCGGTATCCGCTGCCTGCCTGGCGGCCGCGTGGGCGGTGGCATCATCCAGCGGGACCCCCGTGCCAACTCCTAACTTGGCCCCGATATAGGTAGTGGCGTAGTCCGTAAACCATTGGGTATCCGATTTCCAGCGGCGGTTGATATTGATAGCGGCAAAACGGGAATCATACGAATCGCCCGCCCCTTCCGAGACAATATACCCGCGGAGGAAGAAGTTGTCGTTCCGCAGTTCCAGTTTGTGTTGCTGCATGGTAAAGTTACGGATGGCATAGCGGTTGGCGCCCTGGTAGATGGTGTTGCCACGCCCGATACGGCCGTTGTACACCAGTTCCAGGTCATCCCCAAAGGGACGGTAATGCAGGGCGAAGTCCGTTTTCACGCTTTCCGCCTTATAATCCACCAGGTCGCGCTCATGGTACCCGGTACGGGTCACAAAGGCCGACCCCACCGTGCCTGTGGGCAGCCCTCCGGCTGCGTCAAAGTTCAATTGCGTCCCCACGATATCCCCGTAAACATTGAGCCCGTCATAAGCGGGGTCACTGCGGTCGGCCCCGGGCCTTGCCGGGTCATCTGTGCGGTTGGCATGCCAGTCTTCCCCTTTCAGGATGCTGATATTCGCCTTGATGGCAAAATGGTCTCCAAAGGCCTTGGCCGCCCGCATACCGAAATCGTAATAGGTATTATCACCGGCAGCCTCCTGGGAGGTAATCCCGGTCTTGCCGTAGGCGCTGACGCCCTGGTAATCAAAAGGGCTTTTACTTGTCATAAACAGGATCCCGTTAAAGGCACCCGCACCATAAAGGGCCGAGGACGCCCCCGGAAGGATCTCCACACTTTGTACCTCCAGCTCCGACATCCCCACCAGGTTCCCCAGAACGAAATTGAGCCCGGGGGCCGAGTTGTCCATCCCGTCTACCAGTTGCAGGAAGCGGTTATTGGCAAAAGTGGCGAAACCACGGGTATTGATGGATTGGAAGGTAAGGCTGTTGGTATTGATATCGACCCCCTTCAGGTTCTGGAGCCCGCCATAGAAGGATGGCGCCGTGGTCGTTTTGATTTCCCTGAGCCCAAAACGCTCTACGGAGACGGGAGATTCAAAAATCCGCTCCGGGGTACGGGAGGCCGAAATAACGATTTCGTCCAACAGGGTCTGCGACTCCTGCAAGGTCACACTGACCGTTTGATTGTCGGCCGTAATCCCTACTACGAATTCCGAATACCCGATACTGGTGACCCGTAGTTGAAAAGGAGGGACTTCTGTTGTTTGCAGGATGAAATTCCCGTCAAAATCGGTTACGGTCCCTATGGCTTTCCCCACGATAACCACGTTCGCGCCGGCCACGGGGGCTCCGTCCTGATCGTTAACAGTTCCGTTCACGGTGGTTTGGGCATAGCCGCCAAAGCCCAGTAAAACCAGGGATATTAGCAGTATTGTTCTCATCAGATAATGCTTAAGTTTAAGTTTTGTTTAGTCTGCGAACCAAGATACCAATTTTTTTGAACCGAAAATGTGAAATTCAAAAAAATTATGCGTGCATAATAAAAATATCGCAATACAAGCCCGCCTTATTTTCCTGATCCTCAACGACTAAAAAAGCGGTAGCTTTCGCAACCGCCCCGGGTCATTATCCTGTAGTGTTTTATTATTCCACCGTGACCGATTTGGCCAGGTTGCGGGGTTGGTCCACATCGCACCCACGCATCACCGCAATATGGTAGGACAACAATTGCAAGGGGATGGTGGTCAATAGCGGGGTAAGCGGTTCCAGGGTTTCGGGGACCTCAATCACATGATCGGCCAGTTCCTTCACCTGCTCGTCCCCTTCGGTCACCACAGCGATAATCTTACCTTTCCTGGATTTGATCTCCTGTATGTTGCTCACCACCTTTTCATAATGCCCTTTGTTGGTGGCGATGACAATGACGGGCATCTGCTCATCGATCAGGGCGATGGGCCCGTGTTTCATTTCCGCCGCGGGATAACCTTCCGCATGGATATAGCTGATCTCCTTGAGTTTGAGGGCGCCTTCCAGTGCCACCGGGAAGTTATACCCCCGGCCCAGGTACAGACAGTTGTTCGAGTTCTTGTAGACGTCGGCGATAATCTCCACCAGGGGGTTAGATTCCAGTGCCTTTTCTACCTTGGCCGGGATATTTTCCATTTCGGAAAGGAATTCGTGGAAGCGCGTTTCCGAGAATACCCCTTTCTGCTTGGCGAGCTTGAGCGCCAGTAGGGTAAGGATGGTGATCTGCGTGGTAAAAGCCTTGGTAGAGGCCACACCAATCTCGGGCCCGGCATGGGTATAGGCCCCCGCATCGGTTTCCCGGGCTATGGATGACCCCACCACATTGCAGACCCCAAAGACAAAGGCTCCACGTTCCTTGGCCAGCTTGATGGCCGCCAGCGTATCTGCGGTTTCACCCGACTGGGAGATGGCGATCAGCACATCCTTTTCACCAATCACCGGGTTGCGGTATCTGAATTCAGAGGCGTATTCCACTTCGACGGGGATACGGGCCAGGTCTTCAAAAATATACTCCGCCACCAATCCGGCATGCCACGAAGTACCGCAGGCGACAATGATAATACGGTTGGCGTTCAGGAATTTCTCAAGGTTCTGGTCTACGCCGGCCATTTTGACCAGCCCTTGCTCTACGAGCAACCGGCCCCGGAAGGTATCCTTGATGGCCCTGGGCTGTTCATAGATCTCCTTTAACATGAAGTGTTCGTACCCGCCTTTTTCAATCTCCTCCAGGTTCAGCTGTAATTCCTGTATCATGGGGTAGGCAATAGCATCGTCTTTGATCTTTCGGAGTTTGATTTCTTTCCCCAGGCGAACGATGGCCATCTCCTCATCTTCCAGGTACACAGATTTGTTGGTGAATTCGATGAAAGGCGTAGCGTCCGAGGCAATAAAGAATTCGTTCTCACCAACACCAATGGCCAGGGGGCTTCCCAATTTTGCGACCACGATCTCATCGGGTTTCTGCCTGTCGAACACCGCTATGGCATAGGCCCCGACTACCTGGTTGAGCGCTATTTGCACCGCCTTTCCCAATTTGACGTTTTCCTTCTTCTTAACCTCCTCGATCAGGTTTACCAGCACTTCCGTATCGGTATCCGATTCAAAGGTATACCCCCTTTTGGTAAGTTCTTTTTTAATAGACTCATAGTTCTCGATGATGCCATTGTGGATAATTACCAGGTCTCCGGAATTGGAATAATGCGGGTGCGAGTTGACATCATTGGGCACCCCGTGGGTGGCCCAGCGGGTATGCCCTATCCCCAGGGTGCCCGATAAGGACATCCCCTTTTCGGAAAGGTTCCTGAGGTCTTCAACCTTCCCCTTTGTTTTGGTCAGGTTGATACCATTCCCGTCATACAGAGCGATCCCGGCACTGTCATACCCACGGTACTCCAGGCGTTGCAATCCTTTGATAATGATAGGGTAGGCGTCTCGATGACCTATATATCCAACGATTCCACACATAGGCATTTGGCATTTAATTCGCGGGGGTGGGCGAAAGAGGTTTCTGCCCACAAATGTACAAGATGTAATGCTAATTCTTTAAAACTATCCGATGAGATTACCTAAAATATGGCTCTTAGGCAGCTATTTTAGTTATTGGTATCGGTGTAGAAGATCTCCAGCTTCAGCTTTTTTGATTCCCCATCCGGCACATTGCTGCCATACAGCACAGTCCCCAGGGGGTTGACATTGTTCATTAACGGGATATCTGCCTTATTGTTGCCGGGGAGTTGGGCAGAACGCTGGCTGCGGGTCCGTATATCGGAGGTGACCACCAGACCCAAAGTTGCGTTGGTCGAGTCCCTAAGGACCAGGTTATTGATGTGTTCCGTAATGCGGATGGTATATTTTACGCCCTTCCCGCCAGATGCTTCCAGGATGCCATCGTGGTTCAAAAGCACTCCCAGGGAAGTGTCGCTTACAGATTGGTCTGTGAGGAAATTATAGAGTGGTTCGTTGGTTTCTGCATTATACAGGTAGAGCCTTGGCGGCTCTACCACCTGGCCGGCAGCGTCCAGGGCGGTCCTGTCTATGTGGAACACCAGGTTGGCCTCGTTGATGATCCAGTTGTTCGCCTTGATTTGATTGATGATCTCCTCCCCGTTGTTGGGGTCAAAAAGCTTTATTTGGGCGTAGGCCCCGGCACCCCCTTTCAGGTAGATGCGCGATGCGTTGTTTCCGGTATCCAGCCGGTTGGTAATCTCAGCTGGGTATGCCTCATTGATAAAGGTGTTGACGGCATTGCCGGCAATGGGGCTGTTGACCCCTCCGGTGATAAAGTTGAGGGTAAAGGAATCTTCCTCGGTCACTATTTCCTCGTCTACTTCCTTCTCAAATTCGTAGTTGATGGTAATGTTGGCACGGGTAAGGTCGAAGAGAAAAAGCAGCTCGTCGGTCACCGGTGCGACAGACAGGTGCAGCCCCCTCAGGAATTCCTTGAAGTTCGATTGGCTGAGGAGTTCAGATTGCCCTTCCTTGTCCAGGATGTTTTGCTGGAAAAAAGCCGGATCCAGGCTCACCCGTATACCCGGTTGCAGCCTTTCGGGCGCGTTTTCCGATTCGTCCTCTTCGGTATCCGGGTCGTCTTCGGGGAAGATCAGGATTTCCTCGTTGCTGATGGTCAATTGTCCATCAAAAAGGACTTCGCCCACAAAACCGGGAGAAAACTCCTGGGTGGAGTAATATTCCTGGGATTCTTCAAAATTGGTGTCGGGGTCCAGGTCACGCAGGAAGAAAGTAGAGCGTTCCACCTTGAGGTTAAAGGGCGCCTCCCGGTTCCCATAGATACTGTCCAGGTCTACCTTGCGCGGGAAACGGTTGGCAGCCGTATCGGTATCCTCATCGTCATTGATCCCGTCCCCGTCCGTATCCGGGTTCAGGGGGTCGGTCCCCAGGATGCGCTCGCTATTGTCGCTCACGCCATCCCCGTCGGTATCGCTTGAAGGGTCGTCCGGATCGGCATCCAGTTCGTTGATCACCCCATCCAGGTCGCGGTCCGGGGCGGAATATTGCAAATAGGGCATATAGAGGATGACCTCTGTCACGGTTTCGTTTTCGGGGGTGGCTTCATCTTCCTGGGCCCTGTCGCCAAAGATGGGGTTGGTGGACGACAGCTGCAACTGGCTGGTAATGGCGGCCTGGGTACGGCCGTAAACGGGATCGGTGAAGGTCCCCACCTGGTAGATGGGCATGCGGTTGGTTTGAACCGCGTCAATTTTGCGGTTATAGGCAAATACTTCAAAAGACGCCCGCCCGGTGGTAAAAGGATCTCCTCCTATGACGTCATCTCCAATAATCACGCTTTCCTCTTCACAGGAAAGGAACAGTGTCGCCAATAAAATGGTCGCAATGACAGGTATAAGGCAGCTTGGCTTACAATTCAATCTCTTCATATTCATCGGCAGGTAGCATCCGTTTAAAAACAATGGAGAACGCAAAGCCGCCTGTCACATCCAGCCTGCAGGCGCCCCGTTCTCGCAATTGATGGTTTAGTCAATACGCCGGGCCCATGTAACTTCCGAATCCGTTACGCCCTTCATTATATGGCTTTGGTTAATACTTGGGTATTGTAAAAGTTGGCATAGGCCTCTTCAAATTCCTGTAGTGAAACATAGGGCAAAACCGGCTTATCCAGGCTTTTAATGTGCTTCACCAATTCCTCGGGGAGGTCCTCCGCGGCTAAAATAATGGCATCGGAAAAATCTACTGCTACTTTTAACAAATTATTATAGGTGGGTTTATTGAGCAGGGAAATGGCCTCGACGGGAATCCCGTCAAAAGCAATTTTATTCTGTAATTTATCGTCCAGTTGTCCTTCAAAACCGCGGCCATACACCGAGGTTACGATCTTGCTGTCGGCAAAAAGGGGCTCATCGGCGTAATAGTGCTTCAGGTAAATAGGCAGCAGGGAGGCCATCCAGCCATGCACATGGATGATATCGGGCGACCAGTTGAGCTTCTTCACCGTCTCTACCACCCCTTTGGCAAAGAATATAGCCCTTTCGTCATTGTCCGGGTAAAGATCCCCATTTTCATCGGTAAAGGTAGCCTTGCGCTTGAAGTATTCCTCGTTGTCGATGAAGTACACCTGTATGCGTTCCCTGGGGATTGAAGCAACCTTGATGATCAGTGGCATGTCCATATCATTGATCACCAGATTCATACCCGAGAGCCGGATCACTTCGTGCAATTGGTGCCTGCGCTCATTGATATTACCGTATCGTGGCATGAAAATCCTTATCTGGCCACCATTGCTGTTGACCATCCTTGGTGCTTCGTAAGACATGAGGGAAACTTCGTTCTCGGGGAGATAGGGTACTAATTCTGAAGATACAAACAATATCTTTTTACCGGTCATACATCAATTATTTTGCGTCAGGAGGAAAACGTAGCTGCAAAATTACAAAAATTATGCAGAATAGCAGTAATTATAGTAAGTTTGCACGCCCTAATTTTGAATGGTGAAGGTATTTAAAACCAAAAAGGAAGTGCGTTCCTGCCTGGGTTCGTTGCAGCCCCGGGAAAGGAAAATTGGCCTGGTGCCAACCATGGGTGCCCTGCACAAGGGCCACCTGGAGTTGGTTGCGCGTGCACTGGCCGAGAATGACCTTGTGGTTGTAAGTATCTTTGTAAACCCCACCCAATTCAACAATACGGATGACCTCCATAAATATCCCAAAACCCTGGAACAAGACCTGGAATTGTTGCGGGGGCTTTCCAAGGACATCCTCGTATTTGCGCCGGAAGTCAGTGAGATGTACGACAGCGGGGTGGCCAGCAGGTCCTATAATTTTGACGGGCTGGAAAAAGTGATGGAGGGGACCTTTAGACCGGGTCATTTTAACGGCGTGGGGACTATTGTGGAGGAATTGCTAACCCTGATACAACCAGACCGGGCCTATTTTGGGGAGAAGGATTTCCAACAACTGCAGATCATCCGTAAACTGGTGGCCAAAAAGAACATCCCGGTAGAAATTATCGGGTGTCCGATTGTAAGGGAATCCAACGGCCTCGCACTAAGTTCAAGGAATGCACGACTTCCGGAACGGGTAAGGAAGGAAGCTGCTTTTATCTATAAGACACTGAAAGCTGCCAAAGCAAAATTTGGCACGAAAAGTGCCGGGTATGTAGTGGACTGGGTGCGGAAACAATTCCTGGCGCACCCCGACCTGGAACTGGAATATGTCGAGATCACGGAAGTGAATACCCTCACCCCCGTTCTGAGGAAAAAGAAGGATCAAAAATACAGGGCGTTCATAGCGGCTTACGCCAATGGAGTACGGTTGATAGACAATATCGCCCTTAACTAAATTACCTATCTTTGCGCCATGCTAGTAGAAGTAGTAAAATCTAAGATACACCGCGTAAAAGTTACCGGAGCAGACCTGAATTATATCGGGAGCATTACGATTGATGAAGATTTGATGGACGCGGCCAACATCATCCACGGTGAAAAAGTGCAGGTGGTGAACAACAACAATGGCGAACGGCTTGAAACCTACGCCATCCCCGGTCCGCGTGGAACGGGCGAACTTACCCTGAATGGGGCCGCCGCCCGAAAGGTGGCTGTTGGTGATGTGCTCATCCTGATCACCTATGCACATATGGACATTGAGGAAGCCAGGAAATTCAACCCTGCCCTGGTTTTTCCCAATGAAGAAACCAACCGCCTCAACTAAACCTTGAACCGTCGCCTCAAAAAATCGCTAAAGCTGTTCCTCCCTATCCTATTGGGGGTCCTGCTGCTTTGGTATTCCTATTACATCACTTCGGCCGAAGACCGGGAGCAAATCGTCCGCTATATACGGGAGGCCGATATGTCCTGGGTGGGTTTGTCTGTCCTCATAGGCATCCTCAGCCATGTCTCCAGGGCCATCCGGTGGAACTACCTGCTGGAACCCATCGGGTACCGCTCCCGGGTTAGCAACAATGTCCTTATTATCCTGATAGCCTATTTTACCAACCTGGGCATCCCCAGGTCGGGGGAAGTACTCAGGGCGACCGCCCTGACCAGCTACGAGGGGGTCCCGTTTGAAAAGGGCTTTGGCACCATTGTCACGGAACGGGTAATAGACCTTATCATGCTGCTCCTGATCATCACCATCACCCTTTTCCTGCAGACCGACATACTCCTGGATTTCCTGGACGGACGCGGGGTAAGTATGGTAGGAATGCTGGTACTGCTGGCGGCAGGGATCTTTTCGCTCTTCCTGTTACTGGCCTTCCTGCGCCGGTCCTCCAACCGCTGGGTAATTAAGGCTAAAAACCTGGTCAAAGGCCTGCTTGATGGGGTAATGAGCATCTTCAAAATGAAGAAGAAATGGCCGTTCCTATGGCATACCCTCTTTATCTGGGCATGTTATATCGGCATGTTTTGGGTCATCAAATATACGGTCCCTGAAACCCAAGGGCTCTCGCTGGACCAAATCCTTGTTGGTTTTGTGGCCGGGGCCTTCGCCATGTCTACCACCAACGGGGGCATCGGACTCTACCCCATTGCGGTGAGCGGCGCGTTGGCCATCTATGGTATATCGGAAGTATCCGGGGATGCCTTCGGATGGATTATGTGGATCGCCCAAACCCTCATGGTCGTGGTCTTTGGTGCAATATCTTTTCTGCTCTTACCGTTATTGAACAGGAACCGATAAGCGTACCAAAAACCAATACCCTCTGTCATGACGCGAATTTTACCCCTATTGCTTGCCCTTTTCCTATGCAACGGGATCCTGGCCCAGGTGAAGCAGGAAATATTTGAATCTTTTAAACTGCAGGAGCGCAGGGATGTAAGATATTACTTCCCCGAAGATTATACCCCCGACAAGAAATACCCGCTGGTCGTGGTCCTCGACGGCGAATACCTCTTTGACCAGGTGGTGGCGGTCTCCAAATTTTACAGCAGGTTCCAGGGCATGCCCCAGGCCATCGTAGTAGGCATTGAACAGAGCAAGGACGACCTGCGCTGGTACGATTGCGGCTTTGAGGAAGTCAGTGGCCTGCCTACCGATAAAGGCAAGCTTTTTTATGAATTCCTGGGTATGGAAATCATCCCCTACCTGGATACTACCTATAGCACGGCCCCGTTCAAGGTATTTGTAGGATATGACATCACTGCCAACTTTGGCAATTATTACCTCTTTAAAGACCGTTCCCTCTTTAACGCCTATATCAGTATCTCCCCCCTATTGGCCACCGAAATGCAAAGCAGGGTGCCCGAAAGGATCAACGCCATGGACCAGCAGATATTCTACCACCTCATCGCCGAAATAGACAAAGGGGCCGATTGGGATGCGTTACAGCAGCTGGATCGGGGGATGAAAGCCGTGGATAAAGAAAACATCCATTATTTCTACGATGAATACCCGGGGGCCAACGAAGTCTCTGTGGCTACCTACGGCATCGGGAAAGCCTGGGACCGCACCTTCCAGGTCTTCAAGCCCATCAGCCCCGAAGAATACCAAAAGGAGATCCTGACCTATGAAGAACCGGTATTCCAGTACCTTCAGAAGAAATACGAAATGATCGAATCCCTCTTCGGTTTTCGCAAACCCGTAGCCCTGAACGATATCATGGCCATCTACGCGGCCTGCCGCAAGAAAGAGGATACCGAATCCCTGAAACCCCTGTCCGACCTCTGCAAACAAGAATTTCCGAACACCATGATGGGCTTCTATTTTGAAGGCGAGTACTACGAGCAGATGGGGGAACCCAAAAAAGCCCTGCGCACCTTCGAAAAGGCGTTTGGGATGGAAGAGATAGATTTCCTCACCAAGGAAATGGCCCTGGAAAAGATGGATGCCCTTAAAGCCGATTTTGGTTTCTAAACAGGCCCGCTGAACCTTCCGATACACCCAATGCGGATTCCCCAATAATCAGTCCGGGCTTTCCTTTGTTATTAAGCCGGCCCACAATATCTTTAGCCATCGTATATGGCTAAGATCAAAACAGCGTATTTCTGTCAGAATTGTGGTACCCAATATGCCAAATGGGTTGGCCAGTGTGCGGCCTGCAAGGAATGGAATACCCTGGTGGAAGAAGTGCTGCAGAAGGAAGGAAAAGCCGACTGGCAGGCGGGCCAAAGTGCCCCTAAGAAAAGCAATCGGCCACTAAAGGTAAGTGAGATCCGTACCGATAAGGAAATGCGGTTGAACACGCACGACCAGGAATTCAACCGGGTCCTGGGCGGCGGGCTGGTTCCCGGATCGCTGGTATTGCTGGGCGGGGAGCCGGGGGTTGGCAAGAGCACCCTCTTGTTGCAGATTGCCCTCAGACTCCCCTACACCACCCTCTATGTCTCGGGGGAAGAGAGCCAAAAACAGATACGCATGCGCGCAGACCGCATCCACCCGGAAAGCGAACACTGTTTTGTACTCACAGAAACCCGTACACAGGGTATCTTCCAGCACATCGCGGAAGTAAACCCGGATATTGTGGTCATAGACTCCATCCAGACCCTGCATTCAGACTATATAGAGTCTGCGGCAGGCAGTATCTCACAGATCCGGGAATGCACCGCCGAGCTGATCAAATTCGCCAAGGAAACCAATACCCCGGTGATCCTGATTGGGCATATCACCAAAGATGGGTCCATCGCCGGCCCCAAAATCCTGGAGCACATGGTAGACACCGTGCTGCAATTTGAAGGGGACCGTAACTACGTATACCGTATCCTGAGGGCCCTGAAAAACCGCTTCGGGTCTACTTCAGAACTGGGGATCTACGAAATGCAGGGCAGTGGGTTACGGGAAGTGAACAACCCCTCTGAAGTCCTTATTTCCAAACATGATGAGGGGCTTAGCGGGACGGCGATCGCGGCCACGGTAGAAGGGATGCGCCCCCTGATGATAGAGATACAGGCCCTGGTAAGTTCGGCCGTGTACGGCACACCCCAACGCTCTTCGACCGGGTACAACGCCAAACGTCTGAACATGCTGCTGGCCGTGATGGAAAAAAGGGCAGGGTTCAAACTCGCGGCCAAAGATGTTTTCCTGAACATTACCGGGGGCATCACCGTAGACGACACAGCCATTGACCTGGCCGTAGTTGCCGCCATCCTTTCAAGCAATACCGATATCGCCCTCGACAAAGGCGCTTGCTTTGCGGCCGAAATCGGCCTGGCAGGAGAGGTCCGCCCCGTACAACGGATAGATCAACGCATCCTGGAAGCCGAAAAGCTGGGATTCAGCACCATCTTCGTGTCTAAAAACAATACGATCACGCTGAAAAACACCAGGATCCGGGTCGCCAGGATCGGGAAGATCGAAGAACTGGTAAAGGCCTTGTTCGGCTAGGCCATACCCTCCTTTATCAGGGCGAAGGGTTGGGGATGTCATTATGGATCGCTTCGATTTCCTGCAGCAATTCCTCCCCAAGTTCCACCTCTATGCTAGAGATGTTCTCTTTTAACTGTTTCATGCTGGTTGCCCCAATGATATTACTGGTCACAAAGGGCCTCGATGTTACGAAAGCCAGGGCCATCCGGGTCAGTGAAAGCCCGTGGGAATTTGCCAGTTCATAATAGCGCCGTGTGGCTTCCTGTGCATTCTGGCTGCTGTAACGGCTATAATTGGGGAAGAGCGTCACCCGCGCGTTGGCCGGTTTCATCCCCCCCAAATATTTCCCGCTCAGGGTCCCAAACCCCAGGGGTGAATAGGCCAGCAGCCCTATTTTGGAGCGCATGGATATTTCGGACAAGCCTACCTCAAACAAACGATTAAGCAGGTTGTAAGGGTTTTGGATGGTAATCATCCTCGGAAGGGTTTCGTGTACCTTCCCTTCTTCCAGAAAGCGCATTGCCCCCCAGGGGGTCTCGTTGGACAGCCCCACATGCCCTATCTTTCCCTCACGGATAAGGTCGCGCAGGGTTTCGAGCACCTGGTGGATATTGTCCTGCCAATGGTCTGTGATCTCGTGCTTATAGCCCCTTTGCCCAAAATAATTCGTATTCCGTTCGGGCCAGTGCAACTGGTAAAGGTCGATATGATCCGTTTGCAGGCGTTTCAGGCTCCCGTCCACCGCTTCTATCAGGCTATCGCGATGGAAACCGGTAGTGCGGATGAATTTGGTGAATTCTGCCTTCCCGGCGATCTTCGAGGCCAGGACCACCTTTTCCCGGTTCCCTGTATTTTTGAACCAGTTCCCTATGATGATCTCTGTATGCGCATAGCGGTCCGGATGGGCCGGGATGGGGTAGAGTTCGGCCGTATCAAAAAAATTGATGCCCTGGTCCAGGGCATAGTCCATTTGCTCAAAGGCCTCCGCTTCCGTATTCTGTCGGCCCCAGGTCATTGTGCCCAGGCAGATCTTGCTTACCTCCAGTTGGGTGTGCGGTAGTTTGGTGTATTTCATGGAATATCTGTTTATCGTATGGGCTGTTCGTTAGATTGGATTCGTTTCGGTCATTCAGGCATCAATTTCTACAAGGATGGGGCAATGGTCGCTATGTTTGGCCTCGGGAAGGATGACCGAGCGTTTGAGCCGGGATTCCAGGGGTTCGCTCACCATCCCGTAATCCAGGCGCCAGCCCTTGTTTTTTGCCCTGGAATTGGCCCTGTAACTCCACCAGGTATAGTGATCGGGTTCCTGGTTGAAGTAACGGAAGCTGTCTATGAAACCGCTCTCAATGAAATTACCGATCCATTCGCGCTCCACGGGCAAAAATCCGGATACATTCTTATTGCGCACCGGGTCGTGTATGTCTATGGGCCGGTGGCAGATATTGTAATCGCCCAGGATCACCAGGCGGGGGTATTCTTTTCGCAACTGGTCTATATATTTTTGAAAATCGGCCATGTACTGCAATTTATGGTCCAAACGTGCAATATTGGTACCCGAAGGCAGGTAAAGGCTCATCACGGATACCCCGTTAAAATCGGCCCTGAGGTTCCGTCCTTCCACATCCATATATTCGATCCCCGTGCCGAACTCCACATGGTCGGGCCTTGTTTTGGAGAGTACCGCCACCCCGCTATAGCCTTTTTTTTGAGCGCTGAACCAATAATGGTACGGATATCCCGCCGCTTCGAAGCGCTGGAGTTCCAGTTGGTCTTCCATGGCCTTGATCTCCTGCAGGCAAACCACATCTGCCTTAACGGTTTCCAGCCAACTCAAAAAGCCTTTGTTCACTGCGGCACGGATGCCGTTTACATTGTATGATACAATCTTCAAATCCGGAATATTTCCACAAAAATAGGAATGTTTGCCGCACCCGGAAAGTTTTTGGACACGATGTTCGCCAGGCAACCCAGGGCCGGTCCGTATAGAAAAGGCCAACCAACTTCGCTACCTTTGGACTTTGGAACGCTAATTGTATATACCAAAAAAGCAAACCAAAGATCATGAAAAATCTCACTTTCCTGCTCCTGTTTTGCGGATTCCTGGCCAATGCCCAGGCGTATCCCCGGTTTGACACCCAGCAGGAACTCAAATTCAATATCGGCCATTTCCTGGCCACCGGCACCGTAGATTTCTCCTATGAATACTTCCTGGGCGAAGATACCAGTTTAGGGGGCACGGTCTATCTTGACAATGATGGGCTGGATTACAACGGGAACTTTGGCATAGGGCCCAATTTCAGGGCCTACTTTGGATACGGCCCCCGATCCGGTTTTTTCGCCGAGGCTTTCGGCCTGTATTACACCGGGGAAGAGGATACCCAGGATGCCGTGCTGGGGCGGCGGAACCAGGATTACAATACCCTGGCCCTTGGCCTGGGTATCGGCAACAAATGGGTTACCCGAAGCGAGCGGTTTTCCCTGGAGGTATTCGGGGGGTTCGGAAGGAACATTAACCCGGAAGCCTTCCAGGAAACCTTCATGTACCGGGCTGGTCTTGCTTTAGGATTCAGGTTTTAATCCTTACTTTTGAGCGGTATGAAGCAAACATACCTTTGCCTGCTCCTTGGACTGGCGGCTTTTTGGGTTCCTGCCCAGGAAAAAGTGCAGGATTCCATCACCTACCTGGAAGAGGTTATCCTTTATGACCCTGCCAAAAAACCCATGGCTACGGGTATAACGGTATCCAGCATTATTGGTCCGGAAGTCTTTCGCAACTACAGCCCCGTAGACCTGCCGGCTTCCCTGAACCAGATATCAGGCGTTTATGTGCTCTCGGGGGCGCTAAACACCAACCGCATTACCATACGGGGGGTTGGGGCCCGGACCCCTTTTGGAACGGATAAGCTCCGACTGTACTACCACAACATCCCGGTAACCGACGGAACGGGATTTTCCACTCTGGAGGCTTTTGATCTTGAGAACCTCTTCACCATGGAGGTGATCAAAGGACCCAAGGGCAGTGCATTCGGTGCCAACCTGGGGGGAACCATATTACTGCAACCCAAAAGCCCGGCCCCGGGTACCACTTCGCTGAGTAACAGTCTTACCCTGGGGTCCTATGGCCTGTTTAAGGACAACCTCGGGTTTTCACATGACGACGGGGCCTTCAGTATGGAATTGCACTACAACCATATGGACCTGGAAGGCTACCGGGAAAACAGCCGGTTTGACCGGGATGCCATCCTGCTCACCACCACGCATACGCTTGGCAAAGCCAGCACCCTCGGCCTGTTGGTCAACCATATCAATTACACCGCCCAGATCCCCAGTTCCCTGGGCCGTACCGCATTTGAAGAAGACCCGTCACAGGCGGCCTTTACCTGGGCCCAGGCCCAGGGGTTCGAAGCCAACCGCTATACCCTGCTGGGCCTGAACCATTCCCTGGAGATCCACAAAAACCTCAGCAACCAAAGCAGCGTCTTCTACAGCTACCTGGACCATTATGAACCCCGGCCCTTCAATATCCTGGACGAATTCACCAACGCCTATGGGTTCCGCACCGTATTTGAAGGCACCTATGGCACCGCCGAAACAAAGCCGGGATATACCCTGGGGGCAGAACTCTTTAAGGATGAATACCATTGGGGGACCTTTGAAAACCTGTATGAAGAAAATGATGGCAATGGCAGCCTGCAAGGCGATGCGTTAAGCGACAACCGGGAATTCCGCCGGCAGTTTTTTGCCTTTGGCACCTTTGAAATGGCGCTGGCCCCCTCCTTTACAGCACAACTGGCGCTTACCCTGAACAAAACCAATTACGATTTCAGGGACCTTTTCAATACCGGGGCTGGCAATCGTTCCGCGAGCAGGAGTTTTGACCCCATTCTCCTCCCCAGCCTGGACCTCGAATACCGCTACAACCAATCTTTACGTTTTCATGGCAATATCAGCCGGGGCTTTTCAAACCCCAGCCTGGAAGAAACGCTTACCCCCGATGGGGTCATCAACCCCGATATCGAACAGGAAAAGGGGATCAGCTATGAGCTGGGGACGGTAGTCACTAAAAAGAAATGGGCGCTTTCGACCACTTTTTACCGCATGGATATCAGGAACCTCCTGGTGGCGGAACGGGTGGGGCAGGACCAGTTTATCGGCAGGAATGCCGGCAAGACAAGGCACCAGGGGTTGGAACTGGACGCCAGTATGGTGGTTGCCCTTGGAACAAAGACCACCCTTTCGCCTTTCCTCAGCTATACCTTTAGTGACCATGCCTTTGCCAGGTTTATCGATGGTGACAACGATTATTCCGGGAACCCTCTCACAGGCGTCCCTAAGCACCGTTTCAATGCCGGTTGGCGGTTAGAACACGCCAGGGCTTTTTACTGGAGCCTGAGCGCGCAACATGTGGGGGCCATCCCGCTAACCGATGCCAACAGCTTGCAAAGCGACGCCTTTACACTGCTGAATTCCCGCATGGGATACCGAAGAAAGATAGGAAGCGCCCTCAGCCTGGGAGTAGATGCGGGGATCAACAACCTGACGGACACCCGTTACGCCTCATCGGTATTGATCAATGCGGTGGGGTTCGGGGGGTCTGAGCCCAGGTATTATTACCCTGGAAACGACCGCAACCTGTATGCCGGTTTGGAATTGAGGTACGAATGGTAATGGCTAGGCCATCTTTTTGAGCCAATACTTCATGTCTACCTCCAGCGATACCTTCTCCCGGATCGTGGCAACCGGAATCCTTATTTGCTCCATGGAATCGCGGTACCTCAAGGTTACCGTATCGTCTTCCAGGGTCTGGTGGTCTACTGTGATACACAGCGGAGTGCCTGCGGCATCCTGCCTGCGGTAACGCCGGCCAACAGCATCCTTTTCGTCATATGCGATGTTGTAATCCCATTTGAGCTCATCGTAGATCTTCATAGCCACTTCCGGCAGGCCATCCTTCTTCACGAGGGGCAATACCGCAGCCTTGGTCGGGGCCAGCACCGGGGGGATCTTCAAAACCGTACGGCTGGTTCCGTTGTCCAATTCCTCTTCCTGCAGCGAGTTCGAAAATACGGCCAGGAACATACGGTCTAACCCAATGGAGGTTTCCACCACGTAAGGCACGTAATGTTCATTGGTGTCCGGGTCAAAATACTGCAGTTTTTTTCCGGAGTACTTTTCATGGTTCCCCAGGTCAAAATCCGTACGCGAATGGATGCCTTCCAGTTCCTTGAAGCCAAAGGGAAAACGGAACTCTATATCGGCGGCGGCATCGGCATAATGGGCGAGTTTCTCGTGGTCGTGGAAGCGGTAGTTTTCCGGGCCCATCCCCATAGACAGGTGCCATTTCATGCGGGTTTCCTTCCATTGTTCGTACCATTCCTTCTGGGTGCCGGGGCGGATGAAGAACTGCATTTCCATCTGTTCAAACTCCCGCATGCGAAAGATGAACTGCCGGGCCACAATCTCATTCCGGAACGCCTTACCCACCTGGGCGATCCCGAAAGGGATCTTCATGCGGCCCGTTTTCTGCACATTCAGGAAGTTCACAAAAATCCCCTGGGCGGTTTCGGGACGCAGGTAGAGGTCCATAGCAGTGTCTGCCGTGGCCCCGAGCTTGGTGCCGAACATCAGGTTAAACTGTTTCACATCCGTCCAGTTCCGGGATCCCGATACCGGGCAAGCGATTTCCAGTTCTTCGATAAGCAGTTTCACATCGGCCAGGTCCTCCTTTTCAAGCGACTTGCCAAGGCGTTTCAGGATGGCCCCGGCCTGTTCCATGTACCCGATCACCCGGGCGTTGGTGGCCAGGAATTGCTCTTTGTCAAAGGTTTCGCCAAAACGCTTGGCAGCCTTCTCCACTTCCTTGTCTATTTTGGCCTCTATCCTGGCTACATGATCTTCGACCAATACATCGGCCCTATAGCGTTTCTTACTGTCTTTGTTGTCTATCAAAGGGTCGTTAAAGGCATCGATATGGCCGGAAGCCTTCCAGGTAGTCGGGTGCATGAAGATGGCGGCATCAAGGCCCACAATGTTCTCGTGCAATTGCACCATGGCCTTCCACCAATATTCCCGTATATTGTTCTTTAATTCAACCCCGTTCTGGGCGTAGTCGTAAACGGCGCTTAGCCCGTCATAAATTTCGCTCGACTGAAATACATAGCCGTATTCCTTGGCGTGGGCTATGACCTTCTTAAAATCGTCTTCTTGTTTTGCCATTGGGCAAAAATAGTGGTTTAGCCCAGAAATCTGACTATTATTTCAACTGAAATTCGGAGCTGGTAAGGAGTTTTTCGTCTTCAAATACATTCAGGGTATAGGTGCCTTCAGCCAGGCTCCCCTCCGGAATAGTGATAAAATCGCAAACCACCATATCCTCGCCCATAAAAAGGAGCTCCACCCGCTTGCTGTAGATATTGCCACTGACGGAAATGATATTGGCATTGTCTTCGATGACGTTCATATTGGGGCCGAGGAACTGGAAATAAAGGATACGTTCCTCACTCCGGGTGTTGGGGTTGCCCATAATGGTCACACATCCCCTGAGTTTTTCGATGGTGGAGGCCTTGTTGGTCTTGATGGGGCGACTGCTCCTAAGGCGGAAGCCGCTTCCTTCGGCTCCTTCGAGTTTCAGGTAACTCTTGGTGCGCAATTCTTTGCTGAGCTCCCTGTTTTTCTCCCGCAGCAGGGCTTCCGCTTCGGCAAGGGTCTGGCTCCTGCCTCGGAGGTCCTCAATCATCTTGCGGGTTTCTTCATATTTTTCTGAAAGCAGCAAATTGTTGTACCGCAGAAAATTGTTCTTAAGCTTCAGGCTGTCAAACTTGGCCTCCAGAATGCGTAGTTCCTTCTTATCTTCACGCAGTTTGCCCACGGTAAAATTCAACCGCCCCACTGAATCGAGGAGTTGTTGAACCCGGTACCTGGAATCCTGCAATTCAATTTCATTGACCTCATTCAATGCCGACAACCGGTCTACCTCGGTTTTCATCAGGGTAAGGTCCTTGACGAGCAGGTTGCGCTCGTCCTCCAGAAAACCGATCTGAGCTTTGGATTGGGCATAACTGTAATAAAAGGCAATCAAGATCCCCAAAATTACAGCAACCAAGGCAGCAAGGATGATTTTATAATTGAATTTGGTATCTTGAAAATTCATTCAGACAGGGGCTATGTTATAAGTAGGTTTTAGAATCAAGATCAGTTGATTACCAAGCTAACAAATATATTAAATGATATCAACACGGTTCTTTTGCCAAGGCCGTGTTTTGGATGTAATGCGCGATTATATCGGGGAGAGCAATTCCTCTGTACAGTTTGTCGGAACCAAATGCCTCTTACCGAGTACAACTTCAACGAGGAAAATGCAGTTGATCGTATTTTTTATGGCCGGATTATCGTTAAAAAGGCCGCTTCCTTCCTTTTTTTTACCGAAGAAGGCATTGTAAAAAACCTTATTCACTACCTGAAATACCGCAACCAACCAGACATCGGAAGCTTCCTGGGCGACTGGTGGGGAGGCTTGTTACGTGGTGAAAACAGCCTTGCCGGCCGCATAGACTGTGTCATCCCGGTACCCCTGCACCCGGCTAAACAAAAACAGCGGGGGTATAACCAGGTAAGCTTGTTTGGGCAACGCCTGGCTGTGCAGTGGCAGGTACCCTTCCTGGAATCGGCACTCCGGAAGACGTCGAACAGCAAGACACAAACGCGTAAGGACCGATGGTACCGCTGGCAGGGAAGCAGCGAGCTATATACGCTTCCCGATCCCGGCCTGATACGCGGAAAACGGGTGCTGCTGGTAGACGATGTCCTGACGACGGGGGCAACGCTGGAAGCCTGCGCTAAAGCCCTGCAACAGGCAGAGGGAGTGACGGTTTATGTGGCCACCATGGCCGTGGTCCCCTGATTTTATTGTTCTGCAAATTAATCGTTTCTTTGCGCAATAGACCCGAATAATGGCCCTGTTACAACGACTTTTCTCCTGTGTTTTCCTTATCCTGGCCATCTTTTCCCTCTGGCAGTGCGCAAGGCGTGGCAGCCCCACGGGCGGCCCCAAGGATGAGCAGGGGCCGGTCCTCCTGAGTGCCGACCCCCCCAATTTTACCACCGGTTTCAAGGCGAAAAGGATCCGCCTGTATTTTGATGAATACATCAAGCTCGATGATATCCAAAGCCAACTGATCGTCTCACCCCCCCTGAAGAATGTCCCGGAGATTACGCCCCAGGGGGGCACCAGCAAATATGTACAGGTGATCCTGAAAGACACTTTGGCGGAAAACACCACCTATACCTTGAATTTTGGGCAAAGTATCGTAGACAACAACGAAGGGAACCCCAACGACTTTCTCACCTATGTGTTTTCGACCGGGGATTATATAGACTCCCTCATGGTGGCAGGGGTGGTAAAGGATGCCTTTAACAAAGAAGCAGATGAGTTTATCAGCGTAATGCTCTACGAGATCGACTCTGCCTTTACCGATTCTGTCATCTATAAAAAGCCGCCCAATTATATTACGAATACGCTTGACAGCACCACTATCTTCCGGCTCCGGTACCTGAAGGAAGGAAAATACGCCTTGGTGGCCATCAAAGACAAGTCAAAAAACAACCTCTTTGACCCCCTATCCGACAAGATTGGATTTACCAGGGATACGGTAGTGCTTCCCACGGATAGCACGTACCTGCTCTCCCTTTTCAGGGAAATCCCTGACTACAGGGCGGTCACCCCGTCACTGGCTGCCGCCAACCGTATAATTTTCGGGTACTACGGGCCAGGAGAAGGCATAAAGGTAGCACCCATTACCCCCCTACCCGACACGGTCCGGACCCTGGTGGCACGGGAACCCGGAAAAGACACCCTTAATTTTTGGTTCACCCCGTTTACAACAGACTCCATCAACTTCGAGGTATCCAATGACCGGCTTATGAAACGCGACACCTTCACCGTAAAAATGCGAAAGCTGGTGGCCGATACCCTGCTCATCAATGCCAGCCACCGAAGTTCCATCAACTTCCAGGACACCTTTTACCTGGGTGCAAACATCCCCATCCAAAAAATTGACACTTCCAAAATCGGCCTCATGGACAGGGACTCTGTCCCGCTGCCCTACGAAGGGCGCTGGGATACGCTTTCTAACCGCTATTTCCTGCATTTCGAAAAGGAACCCCAGCAAGGCTACTTTATAGACCTTTTGCCGCAGGCCATCACTGATTTTTTTGGTAACACCAATGACTCCATTACCTACCGCCTTTCTACCGGCGGTTATGCCGATTTTGGCAACCTTCGTATGGTGTTGGAAGGAACCCAGCAATATCCCTTGATTGTGCAACTGACCAATGAAAAAGGGGTTACTCAAAGGGAAATCTACGCCACCAGGCCCGGCCAACTCGAATTTCTTACCCTCCCTCCTGCCAAATACCTGGTGCGGCTGATCTTCGACACCAATGGCAACGGGCAATGGGACACGGGCAGCTATCTGGAAGCAAGGCAACCCGAGCGCGTACTGTATTATCCCCAAACCATAGAAGTGCGGGCCAATTGGGAACTGGAGCAAACCTTTACGGTGCCAGAGTAAAAGTATCCCTGTCATCCAGGAATTTCAGGGATTCCCGTGTTTTCTGCAAATGTGACTTGCAGAGGGTTGCGTGCAGCTGTCCCGCTTCTTCTGAATAGACCATGGTATTCCCCAGGCAGTCATATACGGCTGAATGCCCTGAATATGCATGCTCGTTGGCATCGGTCCCCACACGGTTTACCCCTGCGCAATAGGCCATGTTTTCAATAGCCCTGGCCTTTAGCAAGGTGTCCCAGGCCTGAACCCGGGGAGCTGGCCAGTTGGCCACAAAAAGCAGCAGGTCATACCCTTCCGTATTACGGCTCCAGACCGGGAACCTTAGGTCATAACAAATAAGGGGGCATATCCGGAAACCCCGGTATTCCACCACCAGTTTCTCCCTGCCTGCGGTGTAGACCTTGTCCTCCCCCGCCAGGGTAAACGTATGCCTTTTGTCATAGTACCTGGTCTCGCCTTCGGGGGTTACAAAAAAGAGCCGGTTAAAAAACCGGGAGCCTTCCCGGAACGCAATGCTACCGCAGAGGGCAGCCTTGTACCGGGCTGCTGCCTCCTGCATCCATCGCAACGTTTTGGCCCCCTCCCCGGCCGCTATGTTCCCCGGGGTCATGGTGAATCCGGTGGTGAACATCTCCGGGAGTATCACCAGGTCTGTGGTATCGGGAACGAGCGCCAGGCTTTGGGAAAAGGTTGTTCGGTTGGCTTCAGGTTGTTCCCAGGCCAGTGGCGCCTGGATGAGTGTTATTTGTAGTTCTTCCGCCATCATATCAAGATTTTTCCAATAGGGCCACCAGGTTTTGTAGTCCCAGCATCCGTGCATGGTCCAGGGCGGTATGTCCCCGCGCGTCCCGGGCCGTTAGGTCGGCTCCTTCGTCCATAAGCAGGCGTGCGATCTCTTCCCGGTTAAAGGTGATGGCAAAAATAAGGCAGGTGGCCCCCATGGCATTCCGGGCATCCACATCGGCCCCCGCCCTGATCAACTGCCGTGCTATGGCATCATACCCTTTAAAACAAACCCCCATAAGGGCGGTATTGCCAGAGGCATCCTTCATATCCACATCCGCACCTTGCTCTAGTAACAAGGCCACAATTTCGGCCTGGTTGTAATACGCGGCCAGGATCAACGGGGTAGACCCCCGGTGGTCACGTATTCTGACCCAACCGGGATGGGCCTCCAGCATGGTACGAACTGATTGAAGCCCACCCTTCCGAATCTCATCAAAAAATTCTTCCATACGATCTAAAATACAAAATTAAGGAAGCCAACGTTAGTCCTTGCACTTCTTCCCCTGATTTCACTACAAAGAAGACGAATGTCTTCAGTTTTGCAGGAACCCAGGGCGGAACCTCCTCCCACGAGGCGCACAACAAAGCTTTCCGCCCCTCCACACCACCCTGGAGAAACCTGGATGTACCGCGTATTTAACCGGGAAAATCCCGGAAGTTGGCAATATCAGGGTGCTAAAATCGTTAGAGCATTAGCTAAACCAAACTTTTTAGTGGAAACACTACTGAATACCCCCCTATTTCAGCAAATCCCAGTACCGATTGCCAATTTCGATACGCGGCTCCGCCTGCGCGCTCATACCGATGCCTGGGCCAGGGAGTTACACGGTGCCGGCGAAGACCTGATAGGGCAATCTATAGAAGAACTCCTCCCCTTATTGGGCCCAATCCTCAAAGAATCCCTGCTGGAGTGCCTAAAGACCCAGAAACTTGCAACCCGCGATGCGCACTGCTACCAACAAGCAGATGGCAGCTTTAACTGGGTCCAATGGAAAGTCAGCCCCTGGCGACATCCCGAAGGTGCCACAGGCGGGGTACTCCTGGTCCTGGAATTCCTCAACGAACAGAAACGGCGTGAAGCCCTCCTCGAGAAATCCCAACAAGTAGCCCGTATCGGTGGGTGGGAAGTGGACCTGATCAACAACCACCTGTACTGGTCGGCGATGACCCGGGTCATCCACGAAGTGGACCCTGACTATAAGCCCAGTCTGGAACAGGGCATCAATTTTTATAAAGCTGGAAAGGACCGTGAAGAAGTCAGCTATCTCATCAGCCGGGCCTTGAGCGATGGCACTCCATGGGACACAGAACTCAGGATTATCACAGCCAAAGGAAGAGAAATATGGGTACGCGCGAAAGGGGAGGCCGAATTCGTTAACGGGCAAGCGGTACGCCTTTTTGGCACCTTCCAGGACATCGATGCCAAAAAGGTAGCGGAATTAAAGTCAAAAACCGCCACAGAGCGTCTCGCGCTCGCAACCAATGGGGCCCAAGTTGGGATCTGGGACTACGACCTGGCTTCGGGCGATCTTATCTGGGACGACAATATGTTCAGGCTTTACGGGATCACCAAAGATGCCTTCCCGGGAATATACGAAGCGTGGAAAGCCACGGTACACCCGGAAGACCAGGAACCCACCGAAAAGGAAACACAACGGGCTTTGGACGGGAAAAAGGATTTTGACACCCGGTTCAGGATCATCCTGCCTTCCGGAGAAACCCGGTATATCCGGGCCAAGGCCATTGTACAAAAAAACAAGGCCGGGGTGCCTATCAAAATGACCGGCACCAATTGGGATATCACGGAAAGCATGGTCGCCCAGGAGAAATACCGGAAAGTTTCCGAGCGTCTGAATGTGGCCACAGGCGCCTCCCGCATCGGGATCTGGGAATACAATTTTGACACCCGTGAAGTATACTGGGACGACAATACCTACGCCATTTATGAGCTGCACCGCGAGGCAGGCATCGACCTGGCTTCCTATTGGATGAGCGTCTTACACCCCCAAGACCTGGAGCAAACCAGGGTTACCATTTCAAAAGCCATCAAAAAGTCGCCGGACGTCAACCTGGAAATCCGGTTGGAATTGCCCGGAAATAAAAAGAAGTATGTAAAAGTCACCGGGCACTTTATAAGGGATGATAAAGGGTGGGCCACCAAAATCATCGGGACCATCCTGGACATTACCGAGCTTAAAACAGCCCGGCTGGAATTGCTGCGGAATGAAGAATCCTTCTCCGGGGCATTTGACAATTCTTCCATAGGGATGGCCCTGGTAGACCCAAAGGGCCACTGGCTCAGGGTAAACAAGAGTATTTGTAAAAGCCTGGGGTACTCCAAAGAAGAATTGTTGCAGTGCACCTTCCAGGACATCACCCATCCGGACGACCTGGGCAAAGACCTGAAACTCCTACAGGAAGTGGTCAGGGGAAAGCGCAATTCCTACCAGATTGAAAAGCGCTACTTTCGTAAAGACGGGCAACTGGTCTACGCGATCCTGACCGTAACCGCCGTCTATGACATTTCCCAGAAACTCTCGCATTTCATATCCCAGATCCTCGATATTACCCCCTGGAGGACCGCGGAGAACCGTTTAAAACAACTGGTGGAGGTCACCCTGGGACAGAACGAAAGCCTATTGAATTTTGCGCATATCGTGTCTCATAACCTCCGTTCACATGCTACCAACATGACTATGCTCACCAACTTCCTCCAGGTAGAAACCGACGTGGCGGAAAGGCATCATATAGTGGAAATGCTCGGGAAGGCTTCTGATGGCCTTAACGAGACGGTGCAACATTTGAATGACGTGGTACAGGTGAAAACCTCGGCTGGGGAAAAGCTCGTTTCCGTTGACTTGAAAGAGGCGACCATCAAGGTCAAGAACAACCTCCTGGCGATGATCCGTGAGTGCCAGGCCGACTGCCAAATCAATATCCCCCGCGACCACAGAACAACTGTGGTGCCTGCCTACCTGGACAGTGTATTGCTCAACTTGTTTACCAACGCCATTAAATACCGCGATGTTGGCAGGCCCTTAAAATTGCGGATAAGTTCCCGCAGGGAAGCGGGCTACATCAGGCTGGAATTCAAGGACAACGGCCAGGGGATAGACCTTGAAAGGTACGGCGACAAATTGTTCGGCATGTACAAAACCTTCCACCAGCATAAGGATGCCAAAGGCATAGGCCTGTTTATCACCAAGAACCAAATCGAGGCCATGGAGGGTAAAATAGCGGTAGAAAGCCAACCGGGAAAAGGAACCACTTTTATCGTATTCCTCAAGGAAGCGTAAAAAACCAACGACATGAAAAAATTAGAAACCTGCTGCATCATAGACGACGATCCCATTTTCATCTACGGCACCAAACGGGTGATCAGGGATATGGACCTGGCCGGGGAAGTAATCGTATTCAACAATGGGCAACAAGCCGCAGACGCGTTTTTATTGTTGGCACAGTCGGGACAGCGCTTTCCCCAGATCATCTTTCTGGACCTGAATATGCCGATTCTGGATGGATGGAACTTTCTGGAATACTTCAGGGACCTGACGGATGGCCACGAATGCACCACTTCCATCTACGTCATGAGTTCTTCCATAGACCCCCGTGATATGGAGCGTGTTAAATCCTATCCGATGGTGGCCGAGTATCTGTTAAAGCCCATGAGTCCGGCCGAATTAACGAAGATATTGCACCTGGTCACCCGCTAGGGAGGTCACCTTTGCCCCGGGCTGAAATCATCGGGGGCATTCCTGGGCAGGTTTTGCGTCCCTGCCTGTCCCGAGTCATTATACACCTCCCACTCCGAAAAGGTATATACCGGGTTCCCGTATTCCACGAAGGCTTTTCTCTGGGCGCGCCCATCTTCAAATTCATGGTTGGTCCCCGAACCGTCTTCCCCTATGACCCCAAATAGATCCACTACCTGTCCGAAGGGGTCAACCAGTGCTATCGTATCATCCCCATTAGAATCTGCAGGCCCGTTACTGCCTGCTTCCAGGTCCGGGGGAAAACCATAGGCAGCCTCAAAGGCAATGGCATCTGCCGCGATGAGCAGGGTGCTTTTAGGTGCTATCCGCAAACCGCTAAGGTCCAGGGTACTGCTCACCGTTGTCTGGTCATTGGTATACCGCCTTAAAACCCACTGGTTCAGGGAAAGCTCCTCTGCCCCGGAATTAAACAATTCCACAAAACGGGCGTCGGCGTTGTTGTCCGGGTCGGCCAATTCAGAGATAAACAGGCGGTTGCTGCTTTGCACCATACCACCCCCGGGGCATCGTTCCCCCGAAAAATCCAGGTCGCCCGTATCCCGGATGACCAGCCCGTAGTCTTTGCCCTCCCTGCGCAGCACCCCGGTTGCGGTACCATTCCCCTCCGGCAACAGGGAAGGGCCAAAGCGGGCATACCCACTGTTGATGAGGTAGGCCAAATTCCCGTTGCAATCCTCCATTTCCCGCAGCACCTCTTCCCTGGGCGGGGCAAAGGCATTGCCCAGCTCCTCCTCGTTTAGCTGTATCTCCTGCAGGCGTACCAACGTATTCAGGAGGGAATCGTGGAGTTCGGCGACCGTGATTGGATAAGGTACCACCTCTGGCCCCTGCTCACAGGTCCAAAACAAGTGGCGGGCCACCACGGGGGCTGGCAAGCGGCCTATACTAAGGTTGCCAAAGGCGGAGAAAGCCCCGCCCAGCTTGAAATGGGGCCCGCTTTTACCCAGGTAGAGCCCCCGGAGCTTTAGCAATACACGAGCCCCCGGGGGATAAAACAAATGGGATCCCCTGAGGTCCATCTCCAGTTGTACCCCCACCCGGGGCAGTGCCGGCCTGTCCTGTAAATACAGGCTCCCAAAGATATTCCCCGCCTCATCCGAAGAAACTACGTAGGCCTCTAAAAACAACTCCTCTTCTATTTTCATGGCCTTCCCCTCGTACCGGGCCAGGAGCCTTGAAAAGTCGATATTGGCGCTTCCGGCCGGAACACATTCCGCCCCCGGGGTTTTATACTCCCGGTCTCCCACGCAGCCCCCAACCAGCAACAAGGCCGCCAGGAAAGCTACCCACCCATAGCCAGAGGAAGCATTGTTTCTCCGGGTTGCCAGGTGGTTTAGACAGGTTGTTTGCTTCATCACCTGTAGATTCCTTAAAAGGCCAACGCCAGGTTCAGAAAAAAACTACGCCCGTAGCCATACCAGTATTTAGGGCCAAAAGAAGGAGACCCACTCAGCAGGTCTTGTTCCCATTGCCCGAAATTCCCGTTCCGGCTCTGTTCATACCCACCGGTTGGGTAACGCAGGTCAAACACGTTGGTAATACTGGCGAAAAAGCTCAGGTAGACCCCTTTGCGAAGCCATGATTTCCCCCCGGTAAGGTTGAGGAGGTAGACGCTTTGCAAGGGCCGTTGATCCAGCAGCTTCGCGACGCGTTCCGGGTTTGCGCCGGGAAATGGGAGGCCGCTGTCAGGGTCCAGGCGAAAACTACCGGTACGCGCTAGGACCGAGGGGCTTATATAGCTTCCGGCCAGGTAATTGGCGGTAACCCCCAGCCACCAATAGGCAGGGTCCCGGTATTCCAGGCCAAGGGAAAAGGCCTTTTGAGGGCCGGCTGACAAATGGTAGTCTTTGAGCATTGCCGGGCCCAGCGCCTCACTGCCTTCGGGGTTGATAAGGTCGTCTTCCAGGCCTGCCGTATCAAAATTTATCGTAACCAGGGGGTCACTGCCCACCCGGTATTTCCCCAGTGACATTACCGCCGAAGCATTCAGGCTACTGGTGATCTCATACTCCAGGCCCAGCTCAACGCCCATGTGCAAATGGTCCAGGCCCGTGACGACTTCCTGAACAAAATCGGACCCCAGGCCAGAATCCACAAAGAAAAAATGAATATCGGTCTTATCCATCATCCTCGTATAATAGGCCGTAAGCCGCCCTTTAAGGCCACGCATCCTCAGGTCATAATTGAATTCCAGTCCGCTCCAGTATTCACTTTGCAATCCCGGGACCTGTTGATGGCTTTCCCTGGGGTTTACAAACACATGCTTCAACAAGGGGGCATGGCGCCCGATTACCCCGTTAAGGCTCCACCAATGCCGCCCCCCCAA
>LXTR01000038.1 GCA_001683825.1 Flavobacteriaceae bacterium CP2B
GTCATCAGGATACAGTAACTCTGCTCCGCCCCACGGCCCACCCGCCCGCGCAGCTGGTGCAACTGGGAAAGCCCGAAACGTTCCGCGCTCTCAATGACCATTACGCTGGCATTGGGGATGTTGACGCCCACTTCGATAACCGTGGTAGCCACCATGATCTGTGTCTGCCCTTTGGCGAAGCGTTCCATTTCAATATCCTTGTCTTCTGCCTTCATCTGCCCGTGCACGATAGAGATCTGGTAGTTGGGCAAGGGGAATTCCCGGGCCATGCTTTCATAGCCGTCCATCAGGTCCTTGTAATCCAGGGCCTCCGATTCCTGGATAAGGGGGTACACCACATAGACCTGCCGGCCTTTCCCGATTTCATCTTTCAGGAAGCGGAAGACTTTCAGCCGGTTGGTGTCGTAGCGGTGGACGGTTTTTACCGCTTTCCGGCCCGGGGGGAGTTCGTCGATCACCGATATGTCCAGGTCCCCGTAAAGGCTCATGGCCAGGGTCCTGGGGATAGGGGTGGCCGTCATGATAAGGATGTGGGGCGGTATTTCGTTTTTATGCCAGAGCTTGGAGCGCTGGGCCACCCCAAAGCGGTGCTGTTCATCGATGATGGCCAGCCCCAGGTTGTGAAACTGTACCCGGTCTTCCAGCACGGCATGGGTTCCTACAAGGATATGCAGGCTGCCGTCTTCGAGGGCGGCATGTATCTCGTTGCGGGCCTTCTTTTTCACGGATCCGGTGAGCAAAGCCGAAGAAAGGTCGATACCGCCCAGGAGCTCCCGGATGCTGTTGTAGTGCTGTATGGCCAGGATCTCGGTAGGGGCCACGATACAGGCCTGGAAACCGTTGTCCACGGCCAGCAACATGGCCATGAGGGCCACAATGGTCTTTCCGGAGCCCACATCGCCCTGTAGCAACCGGTTCATCTGCGCCTTGCTCCCCAGGTCGGCCCGGATTTCACGGATCACCTTTTTCTGGGCGCCGGTTAGCTTAAACGGCAGGTGCTCGTGAAAGAAGGTATTGAAATAATAACCCACCTTTTCAAAAGGGTGGCCTTTGATTTTTAGTTTGCGATACCGGTTCTTTAGCAGGAGTTGCAGTTGGATGTAAAAAAACTCCTCAAACTTCAGGCGGAACTGGGCCCTGGCCAAAAGGGCCTGGTTTTTTGGGAAATGGATATTGAACATAGCCTCATCCTTTCCGGGCAACCGCAATTCCTGGAGCAGGTAGGGGGGAAGGGTCTCCGCAAAGCGCCCCTTGTGTTCCATGAACAACTGCTGCATGAGCCGGTTGAGCACCCGGTTGGTCACCCCTTTTTTCTGAAGTTTTTCAGTAGATGGGTATACCGGTTGCATGGCTACCCTGTAGCCTTTCTGGTGCTCGGACAGCAACTCCATCTCGGGGTGTGGCATGGAAAACCGCCCGCTGTACCATTGGACACGCCCGAAGACCACATAAGGGGTGTTTATTTCCAGGTTTTCACGGATCCACTTTTGTCCGTGGAACCATACCAGTTCCATTTCCCCGCTGTCATCGGCAAAGGTAGCTACCAGCCGCTTCCCTTTTTTTTGCTCCACGGTTTTCAGGTGGATGATCTTGCCCACCACCTGTACCTCGGCATTGGTGCGTTGTAGCTGGCTGATCGTGTAGTATCGCGTTTTGTCAATATACCGGTTGGGGAACAGGTGGAGCAGGTCCTGGTAGGAATGCACCCCCAGTTCTGAGGCCAGCAGGGAAGCCCGGTTGGGGCCTACGCCTTTCAGGTAGGTGAGCGGGGTTTGAAGGACACTGGCATTCATCCGACTAAAATAACGGATACCCCAGTCAACTGCAAGGGCTCAAAATAGTAAATTTGATGTACTTTGCATCCCATATCTGCCATGAAACAATTTATACGTACCCTATTGCTCCTCTGGGGCATTGCATTGGCCGCCCAGGAACAGCCGGCAGTCGACGTTCTCCGGGCCTGGATAGCCGTTGAACCCGATCCGGTCCGGAAAAGCGTGGATGGCCGCGCGGAGTACAGCTTCAAAATACTGGAGCCGTCAGATTCGGTCTACCTGGACGCCAGGGCCATGGATTTTGACCAGGTCCTCCTTAACGGGCGTAAAGTGAAGTACCGGAACCTGCAGACTGGGATCAGCCTGTATAAGCGTTTTAAAAAGGGGCGGACCTATCAACTTCGCCTGGATTATCACGCCCGGCCTATACAAGGCGTTTATTTTATTGGTTGGGGGGATAGCATTCCCGACAACAACCAGGTCTGGACCCAGGGACAGGGAAAATACAGCAGCCATTGGGTGCCTAGTTTTGACGATATGAGGGAAAAAGTGGAATTTGACCTTCGTATTACCTTCGATGATCGGTATGAAGTGGCGGCTAATGGCAAGCTTGTAGGGGCCAGCGCGTCTGGAGGCAAGAAGTCCTGGCAGTTTGATATGCGCCACCCGATGAGCTCCTACCTGCTGGCATTCGCCATAGGCAAGTATGCAAAACAATCCCTGAAAACCGCCTCGGGCATCCCCGTTCATCTGTACTATTATCCTTCCGACAGTCTGAAGGTAGAGCCCACCTACCGCCATAGCCGCCGGATTTTCGATTTTCTGGAGCAGGAAATCGGCGTTCCCTACCCCTGGCAGGAATACCGCCAGGTGCCGGTACGCGATTTCCTCTATGCCGGGATGGAGAATACGGGCTGCACCCTGTTTTCGGACGGGTATATGGTAGATAGCGTGGCGTTCATTGACCGCAATTATGTAAATGTGAATGCCCATGAACTGGCCCACCAGTGGTTTGGCAACCTGGTGACAGAGGTGTCGGGCAGGGACCATTGGCTGCATGAAGGTTTTGCCACCTATTATGCCTACCTGGCGGAAAAGGAGATCTTTGGGGAAGACCATTTTTACTGGAGGTTTTTTGAAACCGCAAAGGACCTGTTACGCCTTTCGGAAGAGGGTCGTGGCGAAGCCCTGACCGACCCTGGCGCGGGAAGCCTTACCTTTTATGAAAAAGGTGCCTGGGCGTTGTATGTGCTTAGGGAAACCTTAGGGGAGGAAGCGTTTAGGGCGGGGATAAAAAGTTACCTGGATCGGTACCGTTTTGGCAATGCCACCGTTTCCGATTTCATTTCTGAAATGGAACGGATATCGGGCAGGGACCTGCAACCCTTTGTAGCGGAATGGTTGCAGGCAACGGAATTCCCGTACCACAAAGGTTTAAGCCTGTTGGCCTCACGCTGCCGCAGCCTGGAGGAGTTCCTTTTGTTGCAACGCGAACTTACGGCCACTACCGCCCCCAATGAACCCATCATACGGCGGTATTGGGAAGGACAGGAGTCGTCCCGGTGGAAGGAGGCGGTAGTAAAGACGTACTTCAATTCGCTTTCGGAAGAATTCATTGGGAACGCCCTGTCGGTCAACGACTGGAAAATCCGGCAGGCGATTGCCATGGAAACCGCGCAGGTCCCCGCGGGTTTGAAAGCCAGCTACGAGTCGTTACTGGCCGACCCCAGCTATACTACCAGGGAGGCCATTTTGTACAAGCTCTGGATCTATTTTGACGGGGACCGGCAACGGTACCTGGACCAGTGCCGCGACATCATTGGGTTGCCCAACCACAATGTGCGCCTGTTGTGGTTGACGCTGGCCCTGCTGACATCCGGCTACGAAACGGAGGCAAAGCCGCGCTATCTGGAAGAGCTACGGGGCTATACTTCCGAAGCCTACAACTTTGAGACCCGGCAGCTGGCTTTTCAGTACCTGAAAGAAGTTTTTGATTTTAGCGATGCCAATTTGCAAGACCTGGTCCGGGCTACCGTACATCACAGCTGGCAGTTTAGAAGTTACGCCAGGGCCCTGCTCGATGAATTGTTGAAAAGCCAGCGGTACCTGGACAGGATTGCCCAACTCTCCGGAGAACTAAAAGAAGAAGAATTACGTTATATTAGGCAAAAACTTGTAGCAGAATGAGGGCCTTGGTAATTTCAGGTGGAGGGAGCAAAGGGGCATTTGCCGGTGGGGTGGCCCAATTCCTGCTGGAGGAACTTGGGCATAAGTACGACTTGTTCCTGGGAACCTCTACCGGGAGTTTGCTGATCTCCCACCTCGCTTTGAACAAAATCCAAAAAATCCGGGACGTGTATACCTCGGTAAACCAGGACAGCATTTTCAGCAACCGTCCCTTTACCATCAATAAGAAGTATGGGGTGTCGACGATTGGGATCGACCACTGGAACGTTTTAAAGAACTTTTACCGCGGGAGTAAAACCTTTGGGGAAAGCCATAACCTGCTGGACCTCATCAAGTCGACCCTCACCGAAAGGGAATTCAAGACCCTGAAGAACGGGGACAAGGATATTGTGGTCACCGTTTCTAACCTGTCCCTGAACCAGGTGGAGTACAAATCGATCAAGGATTTTTCCTATGCCGATTTTTGCGAGTGGATATGGATCTCCTGTAATTACACACCCTTTATGAGCCTGGTGCGAAAGGAAGGCTGTGAATATGCCGACGGGGGCCTTGGGAGCATGGTGCCCATCGAAGAGGCGGTTAAGCGGGGTGCCACCGTCATCGATGCGATCATCCTGCATACCGAGGTTACCCATTACAACCGCTTGCCGGCCAAAAATGTCTTCTCGCTGCTTACCAGCATGTTCAGTTTTATGCTCGACAGGATTGAGCGACAGAATATCCGCATAGGAAAGTTTGTTGCCAGGCACAATGATGCCATTATCAACTTCTACTATACGCCAACCGTGCTCACCACCAACTCACTCATCTTTGAAAAGGAAAAAATGACAGCCTGGTGGGAGAGTGGGTTCACTTTTGCCAAGACCAAGAATATGGAATTGAGCGAGATAGATCCGGAATAAAAAGGGTTACCAAAGCTCGCCGATCTCCCTTTTGATATACGCCAGGGCGGTCGTGGAGGGCGACTGCTTGTCCATGGTTTCGTTAAGGATATCTTCCCGCAGCTTGCTGGCGGAGTCACTGGAGCTCATCCCGGCTTTACGGATGGACTGGATGGTGGCACTTTTGGCCGCCTTGATGATGTTCCAGCATTCATCGCTCATATAGATTTGCTGAGACAGGTTATGTTCAAATTCGTTCTCTATATGCCGGATCAACAGGTTTTCGTATTCCGCCTTATCAGAAGACTTTGGGGCGATACGCACCACCAGGCTGGGGATGGCGATCCGCTCCAGGAAAAGGGCCATCCGTTCATAGGCCTGCAACCGCAGGGGCAAAGCACTTTTCTGGGATTCTTTGTGCAACAGGAACCTCCTGCGCCCTTCTTCGTTATTGGTGTGCAATCTGAAAAAATAAAAAGCCACTGCGCCGGTGACCACGGCAGGCAGCAAATAGGCAAAAAGTTGAAAAATTCCGTCTCCGGTCATATTTTTTGGTTTTTTGGTGGGTTAACTGTTGCAAGAACGAATGATTTTCCCAAAAAGTATACACCTTCACTGCCCGGGTTCCTGCAGCAACCCCGCGGTATGGCGGGGCCAGCCCTTGCTTAATTCTTGACGTTGTCTTTCAGGGTCTTAAAAAACGCTTCATAGTTGGGGCGTATCGCTAGGCGGGTGGTAGTTTCTATATTCAAGCCTTCGACCCCCTTGCCGATGGCCATGACCCGATCTTCCTTTACCCCGAGGGAGGCACTCATTTTCCGGCCTATGGCAACCGCCCGCAACGCGCTTAATTCCAGGTTGTCTGCAGGCGCACCCTTTTCAAAATTCAGGGCATTGGCATGGCTTTCCACAGATAATTTTGTGTCCGGGTACCGTTTCAGGATTTCGGCGATTGTACCGAGATAGGTTGAGGCATTGTCTTGCAGGGCAAAACTTTTGTCATTGTCCCCGAAAAGGAGGGTGTTGTCCAATGCCAGGACCACCATATTGTTGCTTACGCCAATCCTGGCCGATTCGCCCATGGTCTTCTTCAGATCGGTAAGGATCTGCAGGGTGGTCGAATCAATCCGCGTTAGCGCGTCACTGATAGAGCGCAACTGCCGCTCGGTGCGTTGTATGTTCGAGAGTGATTCGCTAATGCTTGCTGTTTTCTTGCTCGATTCTTCGGTGATCCTGTTCAGGTTTGTCAGCAAGGTGGCGTTGGTTTGCCGGAGGTCGGCCAATTCGGCTTCGATAGCCACCACTTTGGCTGCGCTGGCCGCTTCGTTTTTCCGGGCCGTGGCGAGTGCTGACCTGGTTTCGGTAAGTTCCGCTTCCAGCTGGTCTATTTCCGCGAAAAGTTCTTTTTTATTCTGCCCCATCGCCAGGGTGGTGGCTCCCAGCAAGAAAGCGATCCCGACAAGAGTTTGTTTGGTTAGGTGAGAAAATATCATAAGCAAAGGGTATAAGGTATAGTCAAATTTCCGACAAAAGTACAATCAAAATACATGCTAAAGCGGTGAAGGGAGGAAAAGCCCGGAAACTTTTGGCCGTTCCTTCCCCCACAGCAAACAGCGCCCCCGTTTCCTTTACGATTGGTTCAGGTATTCCAGGCTCATCTCCGTCAGTGCCTTTACGCCCAGCAACAGGCCACTGTCATCGATCTTAAAATCGGGCGTGTGGTGTGGGTAAGAAGCGGTGGTGCCGGGGGTCATCCCTCCGAGGAAAATAAAGAACCCCGGGACTTCCCGCACGAAATACGAAAAATCTTCGGCCCCGGTGACCGCTTTTTGGCTCTGTACATTCTCGTTTCCAGCCACAGCTCTGAGGGTAGGCAACATCCTGTCTACCAACGCGGGGTCATTAAAGGTGATATCGGTGTTTTCGGTAATCTCGATACTGGCCTCGCCCCCATAGGCCTTGGCGATTTGGGGGACCATTTCCATCATCCGGCGGTTGATCCTATCCTTCATGCCATAATCAAGGGTGCGTATGGTCCCGATCATCTCGGCACTTTCGGGGATGATGTTAAAGCGGACCCCACTTTTGATTTTCCCCACAGAGATGACCGCGGCTTCTTTGGTCAGTTCCGTTTCCCGGCTGATAATGGTCTGCAGCCCGTCAACGATCTTGGCACTGATCAGGATCGGGTCCACGCCGGACCAGGGCTGGGAGCCATGGGTTTGCTTGCCCTTCACATGGATCACGAACCGCTGGGCAGCCGCCATGGCCCCGCCAGGCTTGTATCGGATCACCCCCACAGGCGTCTGGGAGTTGATATGGAGCCCGAAAATGGCGTCCACATCGGGGTTTTTCAGCACCCCTTCCTTAACCATCAGCAGGGCCCCGCCTTCTTCCCCCGGGGGCGGGCCTTCTTCGGCGGGCTGGAAAATAAATTTCACGCTCCCCTTAATCTTGTCTTTGTGCTTCGACAGCACCTCGGCCACCCCCATCAATATGGCTACATGGGTGTCGTGCCCGCAGGCGTGCATCACGCCAACTTCCTCACCCAGGAATTCTGAAGTCACGGTCGACTTAAAAGGCAAATCGTTCCTTTCCGCTACCGGCAAAGCATCCATATCGGCCCGGAGGGCTACTACCTTCCCCGGCTGCGCGCCTTTGAGCAGGCCTACCACCCCGGTGTGCGCCACACCGGTCTGGACTTCAATCCCCAGTGCGGTAAGGTGGGCCGCGATTTTCTCCGCTGTCCGGAACTCCCGGTTAGACAGTTCGGGATGCTGGTGGAAATCCCTCCGCCACTCAATGACGCTCGATTCAATGGCCGCATAGGCCTCATCCAGGCCGGCATCCTGGGCAGCTAGAAAACTACACGCCAGCAATAAGGTTGCAGAAATAAAATGCTTCATAAGTCTTGGTATTAAAATTTTATAATTTGATAGCCTTCATTTTGGAATACGATCAGTGCGGTCATGGCCGACAGGGACCATTGTACCCCCGGAATGGTTTGTTCCCTGCCAATATCCCTGGAGCTTGCAGATTGGCCACAGACGGCAATCTGTACCCCGGCATTGAGCAATTGCCTGACCAGGTCGGCATTGGGGCTTGCCACCCCATGTTTTTTCAGGTAGTCCCCCGGGCGCAGGAGGTCTTCTGTCGCCTTCCCGTGAACCACCAGGGCCACCGCCAGGTTTTCCGGTTTCACCCCACTACGGACGTGCATATTTAAGAAACGGGCCGCCGTTTCGAGTTGCGGATTAAGCTGTTCGCGTGAAGCCGGGCTGTCATATACATCAAAAACCGCCTTCAATTGTATATCGGTAGATGCCGGGATATCCGGGTTATCAATGGTAAAGACCTTGCCGTAGTCCGTAAAAACCGGGCCTGTTTCCTGGGCCATGGATAAAGTAAGGCAAAACAGGGACAGGAGCCCCGTCAGTACTATATGCTTTTGTTCGTATGCCATAAAAAAGTGCTTCTTGTTGCGATATCTAACAGTGTTTAACGCGCTTAAAGATACTACCATAATTAAACAAGGCAAGGGCAGGCAGGCCCAGTCCGTTATTTTTTATGAGATATTATAAACAGTATTTCAGGAAAAGGGCATTTATGGCTAAATTCACCCTGGGAAAGGAATTAAAACCTGAATTGTTGGAGAATTTTCTAAATGAACTGAATGATGCCCAAAGGGGGCCCGTATTACACAAAGACGGGCCACTGATGGTGATTGCCGGAGCTGGCTCCGGCAAGACCCGGGTGCTTACCTACCGCATTGCCCACCTGATGCAAAAGGGGGTAGACCCCTTTAACATCCTGTCGCTGACGTTTACCAACAAGGCTGCCCGGGAAATGAAAAAACGGATAGCCGAGATCGTCGGTGCATCCGAGGCAAAAAACCTCTGGATGGGGACGTTCCATTCTATTTTTGCACGCCTGCTGCGATATGATGGGGATAAATTGGGGTATCCCAGCAACTTTACCATATATGACACCCAGGATTCCCAGCGCCTGATTGCCTCGATCATCAAGGAAATGGCGCTGGATAAGGACATCTACAAATACAAACAGATACAAAACCGCATTTCTTCCTATAAAAACAGCCTGATCACCGTCAAGGCCTACTTTCAAAACCCCGAGCTCCTGGAAGCCGATGCCATGGCCAAAAGGCCGCGGATGGGCGATATCTACAAAGAATACGTGGACCGCTGCTTCAAGGCGGGGGCCATGGATTTTGACGACCTGCTCCTGCGCACGAACGAACTGCTGACCCGATTCCCTGAAGTGTTGATGAAATACCAGGACCGGTTCCGGTATATCCTCGTAGATGAGTACCAGGATACCAACCATTCGCAATACCTTATCGTAAAAGCCCTATCAGACCGCTACCAGAATATTTGCGTGGTGGGGGACGACGCACAGAGTATATACTCCTTCCGGGGGGCCAACATCAGCAACATCCTGAATTTTCAACGGGATTACGATGATGTGGCGGTATACCGCCTGGAACAGAACTACCGGTCTACCAAGAATATCGTCAACGCGGCCAATACCATCATCGCGCGGAACAAAAACCAGCTGGAAAAAGTGGTCTGGACCGCCAACGATGAGGGTGCCAAGATTAAACTGCACCGCAGCGTAACCGATGCGGAGGAAGGGCGTTTTGTCGCGGGATCTATTTTTGAGAACAAGATGCAGCAGCAATTGGCCAATGGCGACTTCGCAGTACTCTACCGCACCAATTCCCAGTCACGCGCCATAGAAGACGCGTTGCGCAAGCGGGACATTTCCTACAGGATCTATGGCGGGCTTTCGTTTTACCAACGCAAGGAGATCAAGGATGTATTGTCTTACCTCCGGCTGGTCCTTAACCCCAAAGACGAAGAGGCCCTGAAAAGGATCATTAATTTTCCCGCCCGGGGGATCGGGCAGACCACCATAGACCGGCTCACCGTTGCGGCCAACCACTACGGGATTTCCATTTTTGAGTTGATGGAAAACCTGGACAAGATCAACCTGAAGATCAATTCCGGGACCCAACGCAAACTGGAAGATTTCGTGGCCATGATCAGGAGCTTCCGGATCATGAATGAAAGCTCGGACGCCTTTTCCCTGGCCGAATACGTCGCCAAAAAGACAGGCCTCCTGCAGGAGTTCAAGAAAGACGGTACCCCAGAAGGAATTGCCCGTATGGAGAACATTGAAGAACTGCTCAATGGGATCAAGGATTTTGTAGAAGGGCAGAAGGAACTGGCCGATGCCCGGGGCGACCTTAGTGAGTTCCTGGAAGACGTGGCCCTGGCGACCGACCTGGACAAGGATACGGGCGATGATGACCGCGTTGCGCTGATGACCATCCACCTGGCCAAGGGGCTGGAGTTTCCTTATGTGTATATCGTAGGGATGGAAGAAGACCTCTTTCCATCGGCCATGAGCATGAATACCCGGAGCGAACTGGAGGAAGAACGGCGGCTGTTTTATGTGGCGCTTACCCGGGCCGAAAAACAGGCCTACCTCACCTATGCCCAAAATCGCTACCGCTGGGGGAAACTCATAGATTCTGAACCCAGCCGTTTCATCGAGGAGATCGATGAACAGTACGTAGAAAACCTTACGCCTGTTGAAACCTATCGCTATAAGTCGATGATCGACGCCGACATTTTTGGGGAGGTGGATAAAAGCCGGTTGCGGCAGGTGAAACCCAAAAACGGGCCGCCTCCATCGGTACCCAGGCCTAGTGAGACCCAGTTGCGCAAGTTGCGGAAGCTAAAACCGGAACTGGCGACCCCGGTCGGGAACGCCCAGGTCAAAGATGCCAACCTGGAGGAAGGGAGTTTGGTGAACCACAGCCGTTTTGGCAGGGGAACCGTCTTGAAGATAGAGGGGGCCGGGAACGACAAAAAAGCGGAAATCCGCTTTGAAAAGGGCGATATCAAAAAGTTGTTGTTGCGCTTTGCCCGGCTGGAGGTGCTCGATAATTGAACCGGCCCGTGCGCTGTTGGCATTAATCAGGAGATTCTTTAGTATATTGTCTGTGAGTAATGCTCCTGCTATGAAAAAATTACGGTTTGCCCTCTCCCTGGCACTCTTTACAGGGATGCCATTGCTAAGCCAGTCACAGACCACGGATGTGCTGGAATCTCCAGACGGACACCTCCAGGTGCGGTTGGCCACCGATACGGAAGGCCACCTTAGCTATGAGGTAAATTACAAAGACCTGGCTGTAATTAGACCGTCCCGTCTCGGGTTTTTGTTGGAAAAACCCCATATGCGCCTGCAGCGCTTTTTGGTGCTGGACCGGCAGAATGCCTCAGCAGACACCACCTGGGAACCCGTGCTGGGCGAGGTGGCCCGCATCAGGAACCACCACAATGAATTGGCTTTAGAACTCCAGGACGCAACGGGCTCCGGGATCCGGGTCATGGTCAGGTTCAGGGTGTTTGATGACGGGGTGGGGTTTCGCTATGAATTCCCGGATCAGGAAGCCCTGGATCATTTTATCATCAAGGAAGAAGTGACTGAATTTGCGCTCGCCGGTGACCACAAAGCATTCTGGATCCCCGGGGATTATGACACCAATGAATATCTGTATAATACTACCCGCCTGAGCGACATAGCGGCACTTGACGCGGTGGCCAGGGAAAGAGATATTGCCATTAGCTCGCCTATCGGGGACAACGCGGTGCAAACGCCGCTGATGCTGGTGGCAGACAACGGGTTGTACATCAACGTGCATGAAGCCGCCCTTGTGAACTACAGTACCATGAACCTGGTCCTGGATAAGGCAACTCTTACCTTCAGGTCGCATCTGGTCCCCGATGCCGTAGGGAACAAGGGGTATCTGCAAACCCCGGCCCACACCCCCTGGCGAACCCTGGTCATCAGTGACACCCCGGAAGCCATCCTCGCTTCCAAACTGATCCTGAACCTGAACGAACCTTCCCAAATTGAAGACACCAGTTGGATCCGGCCCCAGAAATTCATGGGCGTCTGGTGGGAAATGCATATTGGAAAGGGTTCCTGGGACCTGGCCAGCGGAAATCATGCGGCCAATACCGAAAATGTGAAGAAGTACATAGATTTTGCCTCGGAACACGGGATAGACGGGGTACTGGTAGAGGGCTGGAACGAGGGATGGGAGGACTGGTTTGGCAACTGGAAGGAAGACGTCTTTGATTTTGTAACGCCGTACCCCGACTATGATTTGGACGAATTGACGGCCTATGCCGCAACTAAAGGGGTTTCCCTGATCATGCACCATGAAACCTCGGGGTCTGTGACCAATTATGAGCGACGTATGGACCGCGCCTTCCAGTATATGAAGGCGCATGGGATGCATACGGTAAAGACCGGCTATGTTGGAAAAATTATCCCCAGGGGCGAACACCATGACGGGCAGTGGATGAACAATCACTATATACGGGTGGCCAGGAAGGCCGCTGAATACCAAATCATGGTAGAGGCGCATGAGCCTTCACATCCTACCGGCCTGCACCGTACGTATCCCAATTGGCTCGCCAATGAGGCTGCCAGGGGGAACGAATTCAACAATGCCCCGGCATTGGGGATCACCCCGGAACACCAGACCATCCTGCCATTTACGCGCTTAATGGGTGGCCCTATGGATTTTACCCCTGGGCTTTTTCATTTTAAATTAAACCAGTTTGTCCCTGAAAGGACCACCGTGGTACGTACCACCCTGGCCAAACAACTGGCCCTCTATGTGACCATGTACAGCCCCTTGCAGATGGCCGGCGATTTGCCGGAGAACTACCGCAAACATCCGGAGGCCTTCCGGTTCATTGTGGATGTACCGGTGAATTGGCAGGATACCAGGATCCTGGAGGCAGTATCCGGGGAACAGGTCATCATCGCCCGGAAAGACAAGGAAAGTGAAGACTGGTATGTGGGAGGGATTACCGATGAGCAGGAGCGTACCGCCAGGATAACCTTTGATTTTCTCAACAAGGGCCAATCCTACATGGCGACCCTTTACAAGGACGGCCCGAAGGCACATTGGGACCACAATCCTGAAGCCCACACTATTGAAACACGTATGTTGCGGCATGGGACCCCACTTAAGGTCACTATGGCCGAAGGCGGGGGCTTTGCGATTAAGGTCAAAGCCGTCAAGTAAAACCACCAAATAAGCTATTTCTTATGCATAACATAATTACAGATTGTTTGAGAAAACCAGCCATCTTGGGCATCCTCCTGATACAGGCCTGCGGAAGTTCCACACAGGAGGGAACGGCCCCGGTAGGCAGGGGAGATCCACCCGCCCAGCCCGAGGATGTATTTGCGCCCGGATATTGGGAAGGGGCCACCCTGGTCTGGAGCGATGAATTTGAAGGCGACAGCCTGGATGCCACCAAATGGCGCTACGAAACAGGGGCGCATGGTTGGGGCAACAACGAATGGCAAAACTATGTGGCCGATGCCAATGTGACCGTCAGCGACGGGACCCTTAAAATTGCGGCCGTAAAAGTGGGGAGCGGACAAAAGGTAGGCGACTATACCTCTGCGCGATTGAACAGTATAAAATCTTTTACCTATGGCAAAATGGAAGTCAGGGCCAGGATACCGGAACACAGGGGCAACGGGATTTGGCCGGCCATATGGATGCTGGGGAGCAATATCCAAAGCGTGGGATGGCCCGAATGCGGCGAGATAGACATCATGGAATATGTGAGCTTTGACCCGGGGAAAGTACATTTTTCAATCCACAGCACAGCCCATAACCATAAGGATGGGACCCAGGTTACCTCCGGCGCAATAGACCTGCCAACCATAGAGGAAGAATTTCATAACTATGGGGTTTTATGGACCGATAAATACCTGAAATTTTATATTGACGAACCCGATCAGGTCCAGCTTACCATTTTGAGGCCTGCCAATTCCAACAGTGCCAACTGGCCGTTTTCACAACCCTTTTACTTTTTGATGAATATTGCCGTGGGGGGCGATTGGGGCGGACTGCAAGGCGTGGATGACAGCATCTTTCCGGCCACCATGGAGGTGGATTACGTTCGGGTTTACCAGGTGGATTAAGCCGGGGTTGGCACCCTGGGAGTCCTATGGGGAAACAGTTTAATTTTACGGCTTATGGCAGAGTTTATAAAAATTTATGAAGAAAATCCCAACCCTGCCGCCATCAAGAAGGTGGTGGAAATTTTAAGGGATGGTGGGTTGGTGATCTATCCAACGGATACGGTCTATGGTTTGGGCTGTGACATCACCAATTCCAGGGCGCTGGAGCGGATTGCCCGGATCAAGGGCGAGAAGGTGGCCAAAGCCAATTGGTCCTTTATCTGTGCTGACCTGAGCAACCTGTCCGACTATGTACGGCAGATAGACACGGCTACCTTTAAGATACTGAAGCGCGCCCTCCCGGGGCCCTATACCTTTATCCTTCCCGGGAACAACAACCTCCCGCGCGATTTTAAAAAGAAAAAAACCGTGGGGATACGGGTTCCGGACAACCTTATTGCCAAGGCCCTGGTCGAGGGCCTTGGAAGGCCCATTGTGAGTACATCCATCCACGATGAAGACGATGTTATCGAATATACCACAGACCCGGAATTGATCTATGAAAAATGGGAAAAACTGGTGGATGCCGTCGTCGACGGGGGGTATGGGGGGAATATGGCTTCTACGGTGATCGATCTTTCGGGGCATGAACCCGAAGTGCTGCGTGAGGGGAAGGGCAGCCTGGATATTTTATTGTAGGCATGCCTATCAACTAAAACGACCCGCCGTAAGGCAGGTCGTTAAAGTATTCATCGGGGTTATTCTCCCCCTAAAGGCTTCTCTTAGTTGATCTTGGGGTCTTTCATTCCCTCTTCGATCATGCTGTAGAACTGATCCAGTTTTGGAAGGACCACGATACGGGTACGGCGGTTTTTGGCGCGGTTGGCTGCGGTGTCATGCGGCATCAAAGGAATGTAATAGCTCCTTCCGGCGGCCGTCATACGGGCAGGGTCTACACCAAAATCATTCTGGAGGATCCGTACCACAGAGGTAGCGCGCTTCACACTAAGGTCCCAGTTGTCCAACAATACCCCGCTGTTGTAAGGAACATTGTCTGTGTGCCCTTCTACCATGAATTCAAAGTCGGGTTTGTTGTTCACTACCTGGGCCACTTTACCAAGAATTTGCTTGGCGGCATTGGTAACGTTATAGCTTCCGCTGCTAAAGAGCAGTTTGTCGGAGATGGAAACGAAAACCACACCTTTTTCCACGCTGATTTGGATATCTTCATCATCCAGGTTGCCCAATACGCCTTTCAGGCTTTGTACCAGGGCGAGGTTGACAGAATCTCTGCGGGTGATGGCATTTTGGAGCTTGCGGATGGTAAGGTCTTTTTCCTGCAGGCTTTCCAGTGATTTTTCCAGGTTCTCGGCCCCCTTGGTGGTCAGGGTGGTAAGGTTCCCCATATTGTTGATGAGTTCCTGGTTGTTGGCTTTCAGGAATGCCACCTGGTCCTCTAACGTCTGCATCTTGGAGGTGGCAGTCGCCTTCTCCTCAAGGCAGGTGTTCAATTTCACTGTGGCAGAATTCAATAAATCCTGGGTCTCTTTTTGTTTTGATTCAAGATCGGCATATTTCTTTTGGGAAACGCAGGAGGACATTAATAGGGCCATTCCCGCTACGCCTAACATGATTTTCTTCATAATCCTAGTAAGTATTTATTTGTTGTTATTTGAGTTCGGTTTAAAAATCGTAACAAAATTAGAGTTTAAACGATTCTTTGGTAATCGCTTTTAGTTAATCTTTTACTAAATCGTTAAAACGGTTTATGTGATGTACGAAATGCGACCACACAATGGACGTCGTCTTATAATAGTTTTTTACAAAAATAGCTTTTTTTCGCTTGCCATACATGCTCTTAAAGTTTTGGTAGTAGCTCAAATGCGCATGCACAATGGCAAAGCTGTGTTTCCACTTCCCCTGGAACACGAAACGCAGGGCGGCGACAAAATCGAGTAAGAGCCTGAAAAGGATGACCGCAAACACTCTTTTCCCGGGAAGGTTTTTGGTGATGGAGTAGAGGGAATTCCGGAAGTTCAGGTAGGTTTTTCGGGGGTTCATGTTGCTCAGGGTAGAACCTCCGAGGTGGTAAACCGTGGAATGTCCGGTATAAAATACCTTATACCCCTGGTTCTTGGCCCGCCAGCAAAGGTCTATTTCTTCCTGGTGGGCAAAATACGACTCATCAAACCCCCCAAGGGCCCAATAGATGTCGGAACGTATAAACATACAGGCGCCCGTAGCCCAAAAGATCTCTGTCTCATCGTCATATTGCCCCTGGTCCTGCTCCAAAACCTGGAAAATCCTGCCCCTGCAGAAGGGATACCCCAATTGGTCGAGGAAACCGCCGGCCGCCCCGGCATACTCAAACCGATCCTTATTTAACAGGTCCAGGACCTTAGGCTGTACGATGGCCGCCTCGGGATGGCGTTCCATCAGCCGTTCAACGGGTTCGAGCCAGCCCGGGCTTACTTCCACATCGGAATTCAACAAGCAGTAGACCTCCGCGTCTACCTCCTTCAAGGCGTCATTGTAACCTTTCGCGAAACCGCCGTTGACGGAATTCCTGATGATTTTTACCCGTGGATAATGCTGTTGCAGAAAGGCGACAGACCCATCGGTTGAGGCATTGTCCGCCACGTAAACGGGGGTATCCCCGGAATACGCGATGACCGAAGGAAGATACCGTTCCAGCAGGGCCTCCCCATTCCAGTTGAGTATGATAATGGCAAATTTTGGCATGGAATACATCCGCCGGGTAAACGGCTTCTAAATGGGTTTTGTTAAAAGCAGACAAAGTAAAGAAATATTTTACAACTGCTTCTGATTGTGGCAGGGAATCACCGGCAGGCAGGGGGTGCCCAGGGCCCTCCTGAATTATTTTGGCACGTAGGGGGGAAGGGCCGGCAGGAATTCATAGACTTGGCGGCCATAATCCATCCGGCAGTAATAATGCTGCAACCCGTTGGTAACCATGAGGTAGCCCGCCTGCAACGGAAGGTTATACCGGGCGATCTGGTCAAAAACAGCCTGGGTGATGGGTTGGTCAGGTGCCTTGCACTCTACCAGCAGGGCGATAGCCCCATCCGGGTGGAAGACCACCACGTCATAACGTTTGTTCATTTGGTGGACCTGCAGTTGCTTTTCGACATTGATATGGCTCCTGGGGTATTTTTTGTCCTGCATCAGGTACTGTACCACATGTTGGCGCACCCATTCCTCGGGTTGGAGGACTACAAATTTTTTCCGGATAGGGTCAAAAATAAGGAGCTTATTTTCGCTATTTTTGAAGCGGAATTCGTAAGCCGGGAAGTTCAGGTCCTGCATGCGACAAAGTTGCTATTTTTTTTTGGATGGATGAAGTAAAACAGATTGTTGCGGATATTCGCGAGGGCACCATAAAGCCTATCTATTTTCTTATGGGCGAGGAACCCTACTTTGTGGACAAACTGGCCGAATATATCGGAGACACCATCCTCACGGAAGAGGAAAAGGGCTTTAACCAGATGGTCATTTATGGGAAAGAGGTAGGCATAGACGATATTGTGAGTGCCGCCAAACGATATCCCATGATGTCTGAAAGGCAGGTGGTCATCGTAAAAGAAGCACAGCACCTGTCACGGACCATTGAAGACCTGACGCCCTATGCCGAAAACCCGCAGCTTTCCACCGTCCTGGTGATTTGTTACAAATACAAAAAACTGGATAGGCGCAAGAAGTTGCATAAGGCGATCCGCCAGCACGGCGTGGTATTTGAAAGCAAAAAGCTCTATGAGAACCAGGTGTCAGACTGGATTCGCACCCTGTTAAAGGGAAAAGGGTATACCATTTCCCTGAAGGCCGCCATTTTGCTGGTAGAATACCTGGGCACAGACCTTAGCCGGATCAACAACGAGGTAGACAAGCTACTGCTTGTGCTGCCCAAGGGCACAGAGATTGGCCCTGCAGACATAGAAGAGCATATAGGGATCAGCAAGGATTACAACAACTTCGAACTAAAGAAAGCCATAGGGGAGAAAGACGTTGCCAAAGCGGCCAGGATCATCCACTATTTCTCCGAAAACCCCAAGGACAACCCTTTTGTGGTGACCATCACCCTGTTGCATTCCTTCTTTTCGCAATTATTGCAATACCACGGGCTAAAGGACCATTCCCCCAAAAGCGTGGCATCGGCCCTCAAAATCAGCCCCTATTTTGTTTCTGAATACCAGACGGCAGCACGCAACTACCCCATGAAAAGAGTTAGCCAGATCGTTAGTGAACTGCGCGAAATGGACCTGAAAGGCAAAGGTGTGGGCGCTTCCAATATGTCTCAGGCAGACCTGCTCAAGGAACTGCTGGTAAAAATCATCTAGTTTATTTTTTGTCGATGCTGTACCGTCCCGGGCCCAGCAAGATGATGAGCACGAAATACGACAGGAACAACAGGGCTTTTTCCTTGACGCTGAAAGGGTCGGCTCCGTGCACCATCGTAGCGGCCACCAACATGGTAAAAGCCGGCGGAAGGGCGGTCCAGCGCGTTTTATACCCCAGGATAAGCAGGATGGGGCAAACAAATTCGCCAATAACGGCCAGGAACAGCGAAGGGGCCGCCCCGATTCCAATGGGGTCGCCAAATTCGAAGTTCCCGGAAATAAGTTTTTGGAATTTCGGAATCCCGTGGGTCAATAACATCACCGAAGGCAGGATTCTGAGTAGGGCAAGCCCTACATCATTTTTGAGGGAGTTTTTCATTCATTATAAGATTGGTTTCCCTGTAAATGTAAAATAATTTTAAAGAATACCGATAATTCTTAAACAAGAAGAAGGCTCACCCCCCGAATGGCATCATTCCTCGAAACCGGTGAATAAACCAACATTTCGGCAATGGCAAAGGTTTAAACGCACGGGCTTGCCCTGGATCCGTAGCGAATAAGAAATGGACAATGAAAGCGGGATTATTTATCGCAATTTTGGAAAGTCCGCGGGGTTCGCCTCGTGCATGATGGCATAAACCTTTTCAAAAATATCTTCGGCGCTGGGTTTGGAAAAATAATCCCCATCAGTACCGTAGGCAGGGCGATGCGGCTTGGCGCTCAGGGTTTGCGGGGCACTGTCCAGGTAGCGATAGGCGCCTTGTTTTTCCACAATCTCCTGCAGCAGGTAGGCGGCGCATCCACCTGGGACATCCTCGTCAATGACCAGCAAACGGTTGGTTTTTTGCACGCTCTTCAGCATATCGCCCCTGAGGTCGAAGGGCAACAGGGTCTGGGCATCAATCACTTCGGCATCGATCCCGACCTCCAACAATTCCCGGGCCACTTCATTCACGATCCTGAGGGTGGACCCATAGGACAGGAGGGTGATATCGGCCCCTTCCTTTAGGGTCTCCACAACCCCAATGGGCGTGCAGTGTGCCCCCAAATTATCGGGCATGGGTTCTTTCAATCGGTATCCGTTGAGGCTCTCGATGATGAGCGCCGGTTCATCACTTTTCATCAGGGTATTGTAAAAGCCAGCGGCCCTGGTCATATCCCGGGGCACCAAAATGTACATGCCCCTGAGCAGGTGGACCAATCCGCCCATTGGGGAACCGGAATGCCAGATCCCCTCCAGCCGGTGGCCACGGGTGCGCACGATCAGCGGGGCTTTTTGTTTCCCAACGGTGCGGTACAGCAGGGTGGCCAGGTCGTCACTAAGGGTTTGGATGGCATACAGGATGTAATCCAGGTACTGGATTTCGGCGATGGGGCGCAAACCCCGCATGGCGAGCCCAATACCCTGACCTATTATAGTAGCTTCGCGGATCCCGGTATCAGCGATCCGCAAGGGGCCGTATTTCTTCTGCAGTCCTTCGAGGCCCTGGTTTACGTCGCCTATCGCGCCACTATCTTCCCCAAAGATGAGGGCTTCGGGGTAGGAGTCGAAGAGCCTGTCAAAATTATCCCTCAGGATGATACGCCCATCGACCATTTCGGGTTCTGCCCCGTAGGTGGGTGCTATTTCCTCTATGCGTGTAGCCCTGTTGGGATGTTCGCTGTAGAGGTAGGAACTGTATTTGGGCTGCTCCGTTGCCAGGTATTGGGTCACCCAGTCCTGCAACGCGCGGCGTTCAGGGTGGTTTTCCCCCAATAGATAACGCAGCGCCCTGCGCGCCTTGGAGGCCAGCTCCTTCTTAAGCGGTTCTTCGATCGCGATCAGGTCGTTTTTTATACGGGTGATCCGCGCCTTGTTCACACTTTTACCGGCAGCTGCATGCAGCAGCCCCACCAGCGCTTTTTTGGCTTTTAGCTGTGGGGCCAGGAACTCTGCCCAGGCTTCTTTTTTGGCTACGCGGACCTGTTTTTTGATTTCTTTCTCGAGGGCACCCAGTTCTTCGTCGCTGGCGATATTGTTCTCCAGGATCCATTCGCGGAACCGCCGGTTGCAGTCATGGGCCTTTTCCCATTCAAGGCGTTTTTCACTCTTGTAGCGTTCGTGCGACCCTGAGGTTGAATGCCCTTGGGGCTGGGTCAGTTCGGTGATATGGATGATGACCGGGACATGCTCTTCGCGGGCGAGGTCCCCGGCGTCTTCATAGGCATGGATCAGGGCCGTATAGTCCCAGCCCTTGACCTTCATGAGTTCATAGCCCGCATGTTCCTCATCTCTTTGAAAGCCTTTTAAAACCTCCGAAATGTCTTCCTTGGTGGTTTGGAATTTGGCGGGCACCGAAATTCCGTAATCGTCGTCCCAGATGCTCACCACCATGGGAACCTGCATGACCCCGCCGGCATTGATGGTTTCAAAAAAGAGCCCTTCACTGGTAGAGGCGTTCCCTATGGTCCCCCAGGCCACTTCATTGCCCTTATTCGAAAATCGGGCGGAATCTATCCCCCCTACGTGGCGGTATATTTTAGAGGCCTGTGCCAAGCCCAGTAACCGCGGCATTTGCCCGGCGGTACAGGAAATATCGGCACTGCTATTCTTCTGCTGCGTAAGATCCTTCCAGTTTCCCTCCTCATCCAGGCTATAGGTGAGGAAGTGCCCCCCCATCTGCCTGCCGGCACTCATGGGCTCCAGTTGGATATTGCTGGTGGCGTATAAGCCGTGAAACAGGTCTTTTGGGGTAAGCAGCCCCAGGGCCATCATAAAGGTCTGGTCCCGGTAATAGCCACTGCGGAAGTCACCATCTTTAAAAGAGCGCGCCATGGCCAGTTGCGGCAATTCCTTTCCATCCCCGAAAATCCCAAATTTGGCCTTGCCCGTAAGGACTTCCCGACGTCCCAGCAGGCTGCACTCGCGGCTGGTAACGGCAACTTTGTAATCCTGTAGTATTTGCGCCCTGAAATCTTCGAAGGAAATATTGTCGCCAGTTTCAAGCTTTGCTTCTTTCATAAGGGCTATCAGGTTTTAAGCAAAAGTATCAAATTACTACGGTTTATGCAATTACAGCCCCATAGTGTTATTAACGATTTAATAACAAATCATGGTGTAGAATTATAATATTGTAATTCATTTAATGATTAGCCTTATTTTTTAAGAATTGCATAATTTTAGAACCACTTCCTGGTAAACAAACCGATAAGTGTCCTGGGGCTCAGGGTGACCACAAAACGGATGGATTGGTCATAATTTGGCTGTCCTATTTCCCATCCCTTGTTGGAATACAGGGGGAAGTACAACTCGAAATAATCGGTTACCAGGTTCAGCCGGACCCCGGAGTCATAGACAAAACGGGCATCGCGACCGCTATTCTTGATAAAACCGGCATCCCCGTACAGTTCTATCCAGCGCCAGATATTCATACTGGCATTGGTGGTGACGATCCAGTCGTTGGCAAACGGATCTGCCAATTTGGATTTAAAGCCCCCCTCTGCAATAATGATCTGCTGGCTGAATATGCCTGAATCTTCAGACCTCCCCAGGTAGTTAAAGTCAAAGAGGTAATCGGTGGGGCGGTCCAGTGCAAAGCTGAAAAAGTCTGAATTCGTTTCGTTGTACAGGAATTTCCCAGCAAAAAACCGCAGGTTCAGCTGGCGGTTGCTTTCAAATAATTTGCGGTATTCCAGGTTGACGGCCAGTTTGGAAAAGTTGTTCGCGAATTGGGCGTCGGCAAACCAGCTGAAATAGTTGATGATCCCGTTGTTAAAACTTGTGTAGCGTGCATTGAATACGCTGTAATCTGGGTCTGTTTCCAGGTCGTCCAGCTGTGGGTCGATGGTACGAAAGACATTGACGTGCCGGAACACCAACGCTTGCTGTTTGTTGGAGATCAGGTTGTCTGGCCGCCATCCAAACGCGATGGAAGGCGTTAGGGTAGAATAGCGCGAATTTTCCTGGAAATGGAAGGTAGAGCCCCTTAGTGCGTAATTGGTGACATACATGCCGCTTTTGCCATGGTATTGCCTGAAATTGAGGCGGCCGTACCCGACGAATGACTTTTCATTCATGGCATAAGAGGGGGCAAAATCAAAGAGGAATGGTTTTTCAATCAGGGTTTTATTGGTAAGGCGCATCCCGGGGGTGAGCCCGTCATAGACGTTGAAACCCACCACGGGCATATAGAATACCTGGTTGTAGTAGGGGTCTTCCGCGTCTTTAAAGAACTGTAACTTGAGCCGTTTGTTGCTGCTGAAAAAGCCGTTGAGCGATTTCCAGTTGTCCCGCTGGTTGAATTCGGGGATCTTCTGGTCGTAATTCAGCACCAACCGCTCTTCCCCTTTGCGGGGTATCTGCACCGTCTTTTGTTCTTCAATATCCGTGATCCAATAGGTAGAAACCACCGTGTCTCCGGAGACCCCGAACAAGGAGATGGGGACATTGGTCCCGGTTTTATTTTTAAGGGTGACCCGAAGCGAATCGTCCGTTTTTTCAACTTTCCTGATCTTGAAATCGATCCGCCTGTTGGAAGATACGTAGGCATCAAAAAACCAATTGATGTCTTTGTCGTCCGCGTTTTTTTCAAGAATCGCCTTGAAGTCGTCCGGAGTAACCGGCTGTAGCTTGTATTGTTCGTAGAACTCCCGGATGCTGGTATGCACCTTATCTTCGCCCATATACTCTGCCAGATAGGCGAGGCCCAGTCCCGCCTTGTAGGTATTGGCTATCTTTTGGTTGAATTTGATCAGGGAATCATTGGGGGTGGTCAGGGGCTGGTCCAGGTTTTTTCGGGCCATTAGCATATACATCAGCGAGTACTGGTCATTGAAGGCCATTTTTGCAAGGTGGAAACTGCGTACGCCCCAGATGTCGGATAGTTTCCCCAATAGTTTCTGGTCCGGATAAAACTGCTCCACATAGAGGATCATCAGGTAGTTGACCAGGGCATCGCTCACCCACTTGTCCTTGCGGGGGTTTAAGAAGATGGTTTCCCGCATATAGCTGCCCAGGGCCGTTTTGAGGAATTTCATCTCAAACTGGAACTTTTCGTCATAGGGCCTGATAAAGGAGGGCAATTGGCTAAGCCCGTATAGCGGGTTCTTGTTGAAGTCGATATCGCTGACCAGCAGCTGTTCATACGGGAATTCACCCAGGTTTTCATGGATAAAACGCGTAATTCGGTTGATGGAAACCCCCTGGGCAATCTCGTTGTACTTGGCTGCCGTAATGTCTGTTACCACAATCAGGTGGGGCGTGACATGCTTGGTGAAACGGTTGTTGCGGTTCAGGATAATGTCACAACTCTTGCGGTTCACCCCCTTGAGGGAGGCAAACTGCCGCCCGGGAAAGGTGTTTACGCTTACTTCATTGAAATTGGTGCCCAGGTAAAGGGAATCCGGGAAAATAAAATTGATATAGGTGTCCGTGATATCGGTATGCAGGTCTTCCAGGTTCTTGTTGGAATATAATTTCCATTCCCCGTCGTACACCGCCGGTGTCAGGTACCAGTCCTTGAGGTAAAACCCCCCGTCCGGACCGTACCCGTAGGGCGTATACCTATTGGGGGGTAGTTGCACGTCATAGGTGATAAACAACTTGTAGCTTTCCCCCGGGGCCAGGGGCTTGTTCATAATGAATTTGACAATGTCCTTTCCGGGTATCCTTTTCCAGGCGATGCCCCTGTATTCATGGTCTACCACACTGATGATTTCCGTAAAGCCGCGTTCTTCCTCCTTGGCCAGGTGCAGGCTCTTCTTGAAATCTTCGGCAAACCTTTTGGCCAATGCCGTATTCTTGTTGGAATAGGCATGGGCCCAGTCGTTGAAATACAATTCGAACAGGGTATCCCTGGATTGGTTGGTATAGATGAATTCCTGTTGGATGTTTACGATCTTGGAATCGTCCCTAAGGTCAGCCGTCATCGTATTGTTATGCTGCGCCCAGAGGGGCTGCCAGGCCCCCTGCAGGGCAAATAGCACCATGGCCACGAAATATACGGGAAACGTCTTTTGGGGCATAGGGTTTTAGAAGTTGGGGCTAAGGGTATGTCCCTTGTAAAAGGCGTCAATCAGGTCTACCACCTCTTCTGCCGTGTCTGCTATTTTGATAAGGTCCATATCGGAGGCACTGATGTTCCCGGCGCCCAGCATGGTCGTTTTAATCCAATCGATCAATCCGTGCCAGAACTCGGAGCCGACCAGGATGATGGGAAATTTACCGATTTTGTGGGTTTGGATAAGGGTAATGGCTTCAAACAATTCATCCAGGGTGCCAAATCCGCCAGGAAGCACAATGAAGCCCTGGGAATATTTCACAAACATGACCTTCCTGACAAAGAAATAGTCAAAGTCCAGGCTTTTATCGTCGTCAATATAGGGGTTGTCGTGCTGCTCGAAAGGCAGGTCTATGTTGAGGCCCACGGAGGTGCCCCCGGCCAGGTGGGCGCCCCTGTTGCCCGCCTCCATGATCCCGGGCCCGCCCCCGGTGATAATGCCGTAGCCGGCTTCGGCCACCTTACGGGCTACTTGTATGGCCAATTGGTAATATTTGCCGTCCTCACGGGTACGGGAAGACCCAAATATGGAAACACAAGGGCCTATGGCACTCATTTTTTCAAAACCATTCACAAATTCCCCCATGATCTTGAAGATCGCCCAGGAATCATTGGTTTTAATTTCATTCCATCCTTTGTGATGCCGTTCTTTTCTCATAGTTTATCCGGTATTTGTCTGGGGGTACAGGTTTGGTCGTGGTGTTAGCCCTGCGCCTCGACAGCTTGGTCTATTTTCAGTTCTTTTCTCAAAAAGGCACCCGTATAGCTCCGCGGGTGGGCTGCTACCGTTTCCGGGCTGCCTGTGGCAACTACCTGTCCGCCCTCGCGCCCCCCTTCGTATCCAATATCGATAATATGGTCTGCCATTTTTATCACATCCAGGTTATGTTCGATAATCAGGATGGTGTTGCCCTTATTCACCAATTTGTTCAGCACTTCCATCAGCACCCGGATGTCTTCGAAATGCAAGCCGGTGGTGGGTTCATCCAGGATATAGAACGTGTTTCCGGTGTCCCTCTTGGAAAGTTCAGTCGCCAGTTTTACCCTTTGGGCCTCGCCCCCCGACAAGGTGGTAGATTGTTGCCCCAGGGAAATGTATCCCAGCCCCACATCCTGTATGGTTTTAAGCTTGCGATGGATTTTTGGGATGTTTTCAAAGAATTCCACCGCTTCGTTGATGGTCATTTCCAGTACATCCGCAATTGATTTGCCCTTATACCGGATTTCCAGGGTTTCCCGGTTGAAGCGTTTTCCATAGCAGGTTTCGCATTCCACATAGACATCCGGCAAAAAGTTCATCTCAATCACCCGCAACCCGCCTCCCTGGCAGGTTTCACAACGCCCGCCTTTGACATTGAAACTGAAGCGCCCGGGCTTATAACCCCGGATAGCCGCTTCGGGGACTTTGGCGAAAAGCGACCGGATCTCGCTAAAGACCCCGGTGTAGGTGGCCGGGTTAGACCTGGGGGTCCTTCCGATAGGAGATTGGTTGATATCAATGACCTTGTCAATATGTTCCAGCCCCTCGATGGTTTTATAGGGAAGGGGCTTCTTTACCCCGTTAAAGTAATGGGCGTTCATGATGGGGTAGAGGGTCTCGTTGACCAGTGTAGACTTTCCGCTTCCCGAAACACCGCTAACGCCAATCATGGTCCCCAATGGGAATTCAACGGTAACCCCTTTTAGATTATTGCCTGTACAACCGCTTAAAATGATCTTATTGCCATTGCCTTTCCGCCTTTTCGCGGGAATGGGGATTTCCTTTTCCCCACTGATGAATGCAGCGGTCAGGGTTTTTTGCTGCATCATTGTCCCCGGGCTACCCTCAAAGATAATTTCGCCCCCGTGTTTCCCGGCCTTGGGCCCGATGTCGATCACATGGTCCGCGCATTCGATCATTTCCCGGTCGTGCTCGACCACAATTACCGAATTCCCGAGGTCCCTCAGTGATTCCAGGGACCGTATCAACCGGTGGTTATCACGCTGGTGCAACCCAATGCTCGGCTCATCGAGGATATAGAGCACCCCTACGAGTTGGGAGCCGATTTGCGTTGCGAGCCGTATCCTTTGCGCTTCACCCCCGGAAAGCGTTTTGGAACCGCGGTTTAGCGACAGGTATTCCAGGCCGACATCCAGCAGGAATTGGATCCTTGCACGGATTTCCTTCAGAATTTCGGAAGCGATCAGTTTCTGGTTACCTTCCAGCCGGGCATCCAGTCCCTGGAAAAAATCCGCGAGTTCTTTGATGTCCATCTGTGCCAGTTCCGCAATGTTCCTTTCCCCTATCCGAAAGTAAAGAGCGGATTTTTTGAGGCGGGAACCTTCGCAGGAGGGGCACAGCACCTTGTCCATATATTCCTTTGCCCAGCGACGTATCGAGGTGGCGTCTGTCTGGTCGTACTGTTGTTTGATAAAGTTGGCGATCCCCTCGTAATCTATTTTGTATTCCCTGCGCACCCCCAGGGTCTTGGAGTCTACCTCGAAACGCTCATCGCCCCCGTAAAGAATAACCTGCATGGCCGCTTCCGGGATTTGGGAGAGGGGGTCGGTAAGCTCAAAGCCATAGCGTTTTGCGATGGTCTCCAACTGCTTGAAGGCCCAGGATTTGCGGTATTCGCCAAGCGGTGCAATCCCCCCGGCGTGGATAGAGAGCCTTTTGTTGGGGAGGATCTTGTCAATGTTCACGGTATGCACATGCCCCAGGCCGCTACAGGTGGGGCACATCCCTTTGGGGGAGTTAAAGGAAAAGGTATTGGGTTCGGGGGTGGGGTAGGAGATCCCCGTACTGGGACACATCAGGTCCCTGCTGAAATACCGGGGTACGGTGGCCCCTTCCTCCAGTACCATCAACACATTGTCCCCGTGGTACATGGCCGTATGGATAGATTCCATGAGCCGTTTCCGGAGATCGTCTGAACCGGCTACCTTAAGACGGTCTATGACAATCTCAATATCATGGGTCTTGTAGCGGTCTACTTTCATCCCCTTTACCAGGTCTGTTATCGCGCCATCCACGCGAACCTTCACAAACCCCTGTTTGCCAATCTGCTCAAAGAGTTCGCGGTAGTGCCCTTTGCGGGACCGGACCGATGGGGCCAGCATGCTGATCCGCTTCCCTTCAAATTCCGTAAGGATAAGATCTCGGATCTGTTCATCGCTATAGCTGACCATCTTCTCGCCGGTGTTGTAGCTGTAGGCATCGGCTGCCCTTGCATAGAGGAGCCTCAGGAAATCATATATTTCAGTAATGGTCCCCACGGTGGAACGGGGCGATTTTGAAGTGGTTTTTTGCTCTATGGCGATCACCGGGGACAGGCCGTCAATCTTGTCTACATCGGGCCTTTCCAGCCCACCCAGGAATTGGCGTGCATAGGCGGAGAACGTTTCGATATACCGCCTTTGCCCTTCCGCATAAATGGTATCAAAGGCAAGGGAGGATTTACCGCTGCCCGATAAGCCGGTAATCACCACGAGCTTTTCCCTGGGGATGGTCACGTCGATATTCTTGAGGTTATGGACGCGGGCCCCCTTTACTTCTATGTTTTCTTCGTATGATATCATTTCCGGCGAACAAAACCGTAAAGATACGATTTTGACCTGTAAAAAGGAAGCAGGGGGAAACAGCTGCTGTGTTAATATCGGGGGATATCCGCCCGGGCAGGGCACCTTTCATTCACGGTGGCCGCCCTGTCCTGTTTTAGGCGCAGTTTCCGGTATTCCCCGGCTTGCTCCGTGGCCCTAGGCCGCACTGTTACCCTGGTAGGCCAGGCTATCGCGGTGCCTGTTGCCTGACCTTGGGGCGGGACTGACGGTGAAATACGGTAATCCCGCAGGCCGCAGGAGCATGGATGCCTCCTCGGGGCTCAGGCGCAGCATTTGCATTTGGTTCTGGCGATAAAAAAGGCCATAATTCCTTTTTTGGTCATAGAGGATCCAATTGCCGTGGGGCTGTCGCGAACGAAAATGCTTGATGACCAAAGGCAGGATGTTAAAACGGGGGCGGATCATGGCTACATCCGCGGCTCCCGCGGAAGGCTGGAAACGCACACTGGCTTCCACCTGCTTTTTTTCCTGGGCTACTAGGCCTGCCAGCGTCTCCAGCTTGAGCTGCAGGGACGCAAAACCGCCATCCACAGCCGGCCCCTGCCGTGTAAAAAGCGCTTTGATGTACCGGTAGAGCAAACATTCGATGCCCTTGCGTTCACTGAGGAAGGCAAAGTAAATCCTTTTGGCAGCCTGGTACTGTTTTTTTTCGATGGCGCTCCAGACCCTTTGCGCCTTTTCGATGTCTGTGGCAATTCGCATTGGTTCCGCGAACAAGGCATTCTGACCTTCCCCCCGGGTCCTGAACCCGGCCACAGCCATACGTGCCTCATAGGCCTGGTAAACGCCCGTAAGGAAACCGTTGAAACTGCCATCGTAAACCAGCAGGTGTTCCTGTTTTTTCATGACTCAAATAAACTAAGTTGTTTTCCGTGTTTTATGTGTCGGATCCGCGGCCCTTTGGGAACCTTGCGGATCGCAAGCGGCTGGGCAGGGGCGTCACCGCCCTCCCGGTCCGTGTGCCCTGTGTCCATCATCCCGGCCATGGCCCATGCCTGTATTTCCCGGTTTAGGTTTTTAAGTGTCATCTGCTTACTTGTATAGATTCCAAATATATGGAAATATTCCATAATATGGAAATATTCCTAATTTATTTTGGATATACTCCAAAATTCCTATCTTTGGACATGGCCGCGGGCAACTTGAACCTTCCTATGCACACCACCCGGGGGAAGGGAATCAGGAATAGTACCCGGGTATAAAAACTTAGTTGGATGGAAAACGATATCACGCTTAAACGATTTACCGAAATCCGCCGCGATTTGGGGTATACCCAGGCAGAATTTGCCGGGTTGTTGGGGATATCGAGCACTACCGCCGATATCGAACGGGGGCGTACCAAACTATCGGGCAAGGTGGTGGCCGAGCTCCTGAAACAGTTCAAGATCAACCCCCTTTGGCTTTTCGGGGAGAGCAACCAGCAGTATTTGGAGGCTTCCCGGGCCAGTGTGATCCCCAAGGTGGTGACCGTCGATTCGGCAGACCGGGAGAATATGGTACTCGTGAATGCCAGGGCAGCCGCCGGTTACCCGCAAAACATACAGGATACAAGTTGGTACCGGCAATTGCCGGCCTTTGATTTGCCCATGCCCGAATTCCGCAATGCCACGTACAGGGGGTTTCAGGTAGAAGGGGACAGCATGCTGCCCAACCTGCAGCCCGGGGACTGGGTGCTGGCCCGTGCGGTAGAATCTGTAGACGATATCAGCCCCAACAAAATGTACGTGGTGGTCCTGCAGGATGCCGTGCTGGTCAAGAAATTGGAGCGTTCCCCGGGGAATTCCCGCCTGAGCCTGATTTCACTGAATGAATCCTACCCGCCGTATGAAGTAGATACCCAGGACCTGCAAGAACTCTGGGAAGTGAGCAGCAAGATCACCTTTGGGGTGGATGCCACTACCGAAAAAGGACTGCTTAGGCAGTTGCAGGAATCTATGGATGAATTGAAAAAGCAATTGGGAAAGGCCTGAGGGCCCCATGCGAGCATCCGCCTTCATCCGGTAACCCGCGATCCGGTCAGTACCCTACTGCCGTATCATCGCCCCTCCGGTCTGCCCCGCCTTCCAGCCTGCCGTCTTCCAAAACCCGGATGGCATCTACTTTTCCCAGGATAGGGGTGCGGTCCTGGTTGATATGATACCCCTTGGAAGTCAAAGCGTTTTTAAGTGCTTCCGAAAAACCCTCTTGTTCAAAAACGATATGGTCCGGCAGCCACTGGTGGTGGAACCGGGGGGCGTTGACCGCCTCCTGCATGCTCATGCCAAAGGCGTGTGCATTCAGGATCGTTTGGGCCACGGCAGTGATAATGGTCGAGCCCCCGGGGCTGCCCACAACCATCCATAGTTCCCCTTCTTTCTCCACGATGGTGGGGGTCATACTGCTTAGCATGCGTTTTGCCGGGGCGATGCTGTTGGCCTCCGCGCCAATCAGCCCAAACATGTTGGGGTAGCCGGCCTTGGCACTAAAATCGTCCATTTGGTTGTTGAGGAAAAAGCCCAGTTCATCGCAATAGAGCTTGGATCCGTAGGCCCCGTTCAGGGTGGTCGTCACAGACACCGCGTTCCCTTCGCTATCGACAATGGAATAATGGGTGGTTTCCATGCTTTCGGCCATAGGGATACGGCCGTGTTCCACTTCTTCAGAGGGGGTCGCGCGTTCCATTGAAAAACCCTGCATCCGATCTTCCAAATAGGCATCGCTCAGCAGCACATCCAGCGGGATGCTCACAAAATCAGGATCGCCCAGGAAATAATTGCGGTCTGCGTACGCCCTTCTGGCTGCTTCCGTAAACAATTGCACGTAGGGTGCCGCATTGTGCCCGAACTCCGACACATCATAGGGTTCCATCATCCGGAACATCTGGTTCATGGTGACCCCGCCACTGCTGGGGGGGCTCATGGAAATAATTTTGAGGTCTTTATAGGCAAAGATCACCGGTTGCCTCCACACCGGCTCATAGGCCGCCAGGTCGGCCTCGGTCACATAGCCCCCCCTGGCCTGGATAAAGGCGGCCAGTTTTTTCGCTGTCTCCCCTTTGTAGAACTCGTCCCTCCCGTTTTTGGAAATCCTTTCAAGCGTGTTCAGAAGCGCCGGGTATTGCAGGGTGTCGCCCACCTGGCAGGCATTAAAGAACCAGGTGTTTTCGCCGTTCACCTCCAAAATGGGCTCCCGGTAACGCTCAAAGCGTTCGGCCTGTTTTTGGGTCACAGCCACCCCGCGCTCCAGCAATTCGATTACCGGGGCAATCAGGTCTTCCATGGGAAGGGTGCCAAATTTGCGGTGCACCTCAAAGATACCTGCTACGGTTCCCGGTACGGCTACGGCGGTGGCCCCCAGGGTACTCATCCCCGGCACCACGTTGCCCAGGGAATCCAGGTAGAGACCCTTATGGGCGGCCATGGGCGCCTTTTCCCGGTAATCCAGCGCCCCAACATCCCCGTTGGCCTTGCGGTAGACCATAAACCCCCCGCCCCCAAGGTTCCCGGCAAATGGGTAGGCCACGGCCAACGCCAGTTCCGTTCCCACCATGGCATCAAAGGCATTTCCCCCCTTTTGGAGGATAGAGACCCCCACGGCCGATGCTTCTTCACGGGCCGATACCACCATGGCCTGTTTGGTGACCAGGCCTGTAGGGGGTGCCTGCCGGGTCTTGCATCCGGTCAACATCAGGCCAAAGGCGAAGAGATAAATACAATGTCTGTTAAGGCTCATAATAAGGTGTATTGTTCGAGGGCATATGATTCCAATTCGTTGAAGAAACCGGTGAATTCCTGCTCGAAGGTGTGGTAATGTTCCTGTAAATCCTCTGTGGCGGCATGCATCCCGCTTTTATGGCCGGTTCTTCGGTTCATCCCCCTGAGTACCTGCCCAATGCCATCTATGTGGGCGTAATTCACCAACCAATTATCGGAGATCATATAGGGCATCATCCTTTTGATCCCCGGGGGCAGGATGGGAAAATTCCGATCCAACAACCCGTAAAAATCATCCACGAAAGGGGCCAGGGGAACGCGCGAGTAGTGCGACCAGTTGCTCGCCAGGAAATGGTCGTAAAAGATATCGACAATGACCCGGCTGTAGTGGCTATACCGGTGATGCAGCCTTTTGCTGCTCATCCGCGGGATAGGATGGGCGTCGGTATAGGTGTCTATCGCCCGGTGCAGCAATATGCCCTTTTGTACCCGCTCCGGTAAATGGGTGTATTTGTTCCCCCGGATGCCATCTGCGATAAAATTTCCGATCGTGACTTCTTCATCGCCAAAAGAAAGGTAAATATGGGCCAGGTAATTCATGCAATAACTTCGCGTATTCAATCCCCTAAATTACAAAGAACCCTCACAGGAAACCCCCGGAGAACTGTATATTTGCAAAAACTTAAGAAAAAGATGACCCTGATCAAATCTATTTCCGGGATCCGCGGGACCATAGGAGGCAAGCCAAACGACAACCTCACGCCCCTGGATACGGTAAAATTCGCAGCCGCCTATGGCAGTTGGCTGAAACAGCATAGCCCCCGCAACAACCTCAAAGTAGTGATAGGGCGCGATGCCCGTATTTCCGGAAAGATGGTACAGGACCTGGTGGTGGCAACCCTTACAGGGCTGGGGATTGATGTGGTAGACCTCGGCTTGTCTACCACGCCTACCGTTGAAATAGCCGTGCCTTTGGAAAAGGCCGATGGGGGGATCATCCTTACCGCCAGCCATAACCCCAAACAATGGAATGCCTTGAAACTGCTCAATGAAAAGGGAGAATTCCTGAATGCGCACGAAGGGGCCGCTATCCTGGCCCTGGCCGAGAGCAGCGACTTTACGTTTGCAGGGGTAGAGGATCTGGGGCGGGTTACCGTAAACGACAGTTATTTGGACAGGCACATTGATGCCGTCCTGGACCTTAGCCTGGTGGATGCCGCGATCATCCGGAAAGCCGGGTTTAAGGTAGTGGTAGACGGGGTAAATTCCACGGGGGGCATTGCCATTCCCCGCCTGCTCGAGCGACTGGGGGTAGCCGTGGTGCCGCTTTACTGTGAGCCCAACGGGCATTTTCCGCACAACCCGGAGCCACTCAGGGAACACCTGGGGGACATTTGTGAACGGGTGGTCGTGGAGAAGGCCGACTTTGGGATTGTGGTAGACCCCGATGTAGACCGCCTGGCCTTTATTTCCGATGACGGGGAGATGTTTGGGGAAGAGTATACCCTTGTAGCCTGTGCTGATTACGTACTGGGTAAAACCCCGGGCAATACGGTATCCAACCTTTCCTCGTCCAGGGCACTGCGGGATGTGACCGAAAAACACGGGGGCCGCTATGAGGCCGCCGCGGTAGGCGAGGTGAACGTGGTGGCCAGGATGAAGGAAACCAATGCCATCATTGGAGGGGAAGGCAATGGCGGCATAATCTACCCTGAAAGCCATTATGGGCGCGATGCGCTGGTGGGAACCGCCCTCTTCCTGATGTTGATGGCCGAACGCGGTGGAACGGTCAGGGAACTTCGCGCGTCCTACCCGGCCTATTTCATGGGCAAGAAAAAAATAGCATTGACCGAAGGCCTGGACGTGGACGGCTTGTTGTCGGCCATGGAAAACCGCTACAGCAATGAAGAGGTCACCACCATTGATGGCGTGAAGATCGACTTCGCCGATAGCTGGGTACACCTGCGTAAATCTAACACCGAACCGATCATCCGGATATACACCGAAGCCCGGAGCCGGGAAGCGGCCGATGCCCTTGCCGACCGATTTATCGGGGAGATCCGGGAAGCGGCCGGCCTGTAACCACTATGCGCCCCGGGTGTCCACCGGGGGGCGTGGGGCCTTGTCCCGGTGTTTCCACCGCCTGTGGGTCCAGAGGTAATAGGTGGGTTCCTCACGGATCTGCGCTTCGGTCAGCCGCAAGAAAGCGTCTGTAATCTGGTGTTCCGAGGTATGTTTGCCCCGTTCGCAGATAGGGACGAATTCCAGGCTGTAATGGCCCCTGGATACCCTGGTAACCTTCGCAAATACCACCGCCAGGTCCAACTTTCTCGCCAAAGATTCCGCCCCGGTGAAAATCGGGACCGTGATGCCCATGAATGGGGCCCAGTATTGGGCGAGGTGCACCTGTGGCGACTGGTCGCTCACTATCCCGTAGACCCCCCGGATCCCTTCCTTTTCGTTCCGGACCACCGTCCTTACCGTTTCCTTCTGGTTGATGGGCGTGGTTTGCCAGCGGGCGCGTATCCTTTTTATGAGGCGGTCAAAATACGGGTTGTTGAGTTTCTGGTAGACCGCGTAGCCCCTGGAAGTAACGAAGGTATTGACCACAATGCTCCATTCCCAGTTCCCATAATGTGAAAACAAAACCAAAATACTGCGATGACGCTCAAGCTCCCTGAGCAACCCGATATTGGGGAGCTGGTATCTAGCACGCAGACTGTCGGCCCCAATATGCATGGTCTTGATGCTTTCCAGGAAGGTGTCGCACATATGGCGGTAGAAGTTTCTTCTGATGTCCCTTAATTCACCGTCCCCTTTTTCCGGAAATGCCAGTTGCAGGTTGTTCCAAACCACTTTTTTACGGTAACCGACGACACGGTACACCAGGAAAAAGACCAAATCGGAGAAGGCGTAGAACAACGGGAAGGGAAGGATGGAAATAAACCATAAAAAAGGATATGCCAGAAGGTAGGAAGCTCGTTGCATGCGGGTAGTTACTAGCGCAAATATAGCTATATTTGGAAGGAATTCTAATTGAGCCAACTATGAATTTAGACGTGGCCACCCTGGCCATTATTGCCGCCAACGTACTGGTCTCCCTCAAAGGTTTTAACGACTACACTTTCTTTGAACGCTACAAATTCGGCATTGCCGCTGTCCAGGCCGGGCAGCGAGAGCGCATGTTCACCTCCGGTTTCCTGCACGTGGACCTGGCCCACTTGTTCCTCAACATGTTTACCCTGTATTTCTTTGCCGATGTGGTTGTCAGCTGGTTCGGGTCGGCAAAATTCCTGATCATTTATTTTATCAGCCTGGCCGCGGGGAGCCTGTTGGCGCTTTTTTTCCACCGGGATGAACCCTATTACAGTGCCGTAGGGGCCAGCGGCGCGGTCACCGGCATCCTCTATGCCTCTATCCTCCTGCAGCCCAATGACCCGCTTTATTTTATCTTTCTGCCCACGGTAGGCATACCCGCCTATATCCTGGGGGTGGGGTATTTGCTGTACTCTATCTACGGGATGAAGAACCGCCTGGGGAATATCGGGCATACAGCCCACTTTGGCGGGGCCATCGGGGGCTATGCAAGCACCCTCCTGTTCAAACCAGACCTGCTGGTATCCCAGACCCTGATGGTATTCCTCCTGGCCATCCCCATCATTATCCTTTTTGTGATGGAGAAGTTGGGAAAAATCTGACATTAATATTCTCGGTATTCGTGCAATCCTTCCCGCAAACGGGGCAGGACAACACCAAAATCCCTGTATACACCGATAATATTGCCTTGGGGACATAACAATCCCGTACTTTTGACGTTACCCAAATACCCAAGTCGAACTAAAAACCTACGCATGAAAAAATATGCACAGGCAAGCCTGCTTGCCTTTGGTACCCTATGGGTATCCTGTTCCGATGAGACCACGGTCTTTCAGGACAACCTACAGGATGAAGTAATCCTCGAAAACAGCCAAACCAAACTAGACGGAAGCATCAATTTTGATAAAGCCGGAGTACTGGATATATATGAAGGGGAAACCCCTCCCGGTGCCGGCGGGAAAGTGGCGGCAGACCAGGCAGGCGACTACCCGCTGACCCTGGTAGCCCAGGTGCAGGCGCCACAAAGGAGCAGTACGGACAACCTGACGGCTTCCCACGTACACGTTTCGGGAGACTATGCCTACGTGGCCTATAATACGGCAGGAGAAGTGTATAGCGGGGCCGTAGAGGTAATCGATATTTCCGACCCCCATAACCCCAGGGTGACCTCCCGCCTGTTTTACGTGAATGCCGACATCAACGCCATACAATACGACAGCGGTTTTGTATACATCGCCGGGGGGACCGACGCCCAGACATCTACCATTGCAACCTCCAATTCCTTTATCGCCAAAATACCCATGCTGGGGAACCGTTTCCTGGAAAGTACCGGGATCGTTTATGGTTTTCAGCTGGGCTATAACGCCACCGACCTTTTGATTGATGGCAGCCGCATCCTCTCTACCAGTGGTAAGGAAGGTTCCCTGGCGGTATTCTCGAAAGCAGATCTGAGCCTGCAGCAGGAGTTGCCCTTCCCGGACCTTCGTTCCCTGGCCATGGATAACGGGACGCTGGCCCTGTTGGATGCCAGCCTGGGGGTACGGGTCCTGGATGCCGGTTTCAACACCCTGAAGGAAATTCATATCGATACCGATTTTGGGCTTGCTACCAAGAAGACCCTTGAAATACAGGGAGATCAGATATTGGTTTCTGAGGGGGCCAAAGGAACAGGGGTCTATTCCATCAGCAGCGGAAGCCTTGTTGAGTATGTGCCTATCTTCCGGAACCCGGCGGGCGTGGACACGGCAGATGTGGTTACCAACGCCGTAGTAGGCAATGAAGGCGTAATGTTCATGGCCAATGGCGGGGCAGGACTTTGCCTTACGGAAGAAGGAAGCAATGGCAAGGAAGTGGTGGGTATCATAGAGCTGGAAGGCTCAATGAACTATGTGGCCTCCAAAGACGATTATGCCTTCGCCGCTTCGGGAAGGGAAGGGTTGCAGATCATCAAACTCAACCGCCCGAGTGAAAGCCTGCGGGTTCGTTGTTCCAGCCTGCCGGAATACGAGAGCAGTTCCAAACTATTTGTAAATACCGGGGAAGTGGCCGAATTCCAGGGGGCCAAGCGATTTACCAGCATCGATATCCGGGGCGCCCTGTTACTGTGTGGTTCCTGGACCGTAAGGGAGGATGTCAAAGTGGATGACGACGCCCTGTTTGAAATGAACGGAACCCTGGTGGTGGGGCGGAACAACAAAAAGAAAAAACTCAAGGTGCATAAGAACGGTACCTTGCGTATCGAAGGGAACCTGACCATCTACGGGGATCTTGTCCTGGAGGAGGGCTCCACATTGGAGTTCCTGGGGCCTGCGTCCGTGGTAAACATAACGGGTAAGGTAGATATCAAAGACAATGTCACCATTACGGGGAACTTCCTGGATGTGTCCGGCAAGTTCTGAAAAATGAACCTTCCAAAAACAGAAAAAGCCCTGTAAACCAGGGCTTTTTTACTTTTCCGGGGTCCTGCCTATTGCAGCAATTCCTGAATTTTTTGTTCCAGGGCCGCCCCCCTGAGGTTCTTGGCGACTATGATGCCGTTTTCGTCCAGGATAAAGGTGGCCGGAATGGCATTGACATTATACAACTGGGCGATTTCGTCAAAGTACTGCACGTTGGAGACATGGTTCCAGGCCAGTCCGTCTTCCTCGATGGCCTTTTTCCAGTCTTCGGCCCTGCGGTCCAGGGACACGCCGAGGATAGATAACCCCTGGTCGCGGTATTTGTTGTAAATTTTCACCACATTGGGGTTTTCTGCCCGGCAGGGTTTGCACCAGGCGGCCCAGAAGTCCAAAATGGTTACTTTGCCCATGACATCGTGCAAGGCAAGTTCTTCGCCACTTGGAGTGGGTGCGGTGAAGTTGGGGGCCTTGGAACCGATGGAGGCATTGTCGCCTTTCTCCAGGTTTTTCTTGATCTTTTGCCCTACGGAAGTATCCTTGATCTCAGGGCTCAGGGACTCGTACATCTGCTTGATCTCATCTACCGGCAAGGCACCGGTCGTCAGGATTTTGTCAATGATCAGCGCTGATATCAAAGCGTTGGGGTTTTCCCTGGCATAGTTGAGTTCAAAATCCTTGGCTTCCTCCTGCAGTTCAAAATACTCTTCCCTCAGGGAGTTCATGACCACCGTATCCCGTCGGACACTGGCATCCCTCATATCTTCGTTCATGGATAGTGCACGGCGCGAAAGGGCCCTGGAGGATTCCAGGAAGTCAGAAAAAAGTTCGTTTTGCAGGGTGCCGTCGATATGAGCGTAGGCCAGGCTGTCTTTGTGGGTATTCACCTCAATGGTGCCGGCTTCCAGGACCAGGGGGATGTTCCCCATAGTCTCATCGATGAACAGGTAATGCAGTTCAGGCTTATCGATCTTTCCGCTAAAGGTAAAGGTTCCGTTGGTTACGGTAGCGGTATCCACATCTACGGGTTGGTTCTGTTCATTGGCCTTTTTAAGGTATACCGAACTCCCGTCTTTCAGGTCGCCGCTGACGACCCCTTCTACGGTATAACCCCCGGGGTTCGAATTACAGGCAACCAGTGCCGTAAACAATGCAAATACGAAATAGCGCTTCATCAGAATGTTTTAGGAGCCCAAAGATAGGTAACTGCAGGAGAATAAAAAAAGTCCTTAACATACCCTTATGTCAAGGACTTCCTGAAATACTGGTGTCCCTATCAGAACTGGTACCGTATCCCCAGGGCGATGTCGAAGTCGAAATTATCCGAAAAATCATTGTAGCCGACCAGCCCTATTTCGGGACGGAAATCAAGGGAGAGCAAGAGCGGGATATCAAAATTGTATTCCACACCGATATCGCCGGCACCAAAGATGAACAAACCCCCATCGCGATCGTTGTTGGGGATAGGATCAAAATCCACACTGCCCAATCCGCCGCCAACGCCGTAATACCAATTGAAATTACCGTCGAGCTTGTGGACCCATTGATACAGCCCGGAGAGTTTGAAGGCGTCGTAATTCCTGCTGTCACGCCATCCCAGGTCGACTTCCACACGGTGGTACCTGCCGACCGATTTTTGATAGGAGATTTCGGCCCCGAAACCATCACTGTCCCCCAGCCTAAGGCCTAGGGCGTGTTCGGAAATACTTTGGGCGTTCATAGACAGGCAAGCCAAAAACAAGAATGCTGCAAAAACTTTTGATAGGTTCATTTTTCATATTTTAAATTGCGTTCAAAAATAGGCCTTTCATATAGGCCTTTGGTTAATAAAAACTTAATTTAGCCCCCAAAATTGTGCAACCTTGGATAAAACTATTTTGGAGGAGCTCCGTGAGCAACTGGAAGGCTCCCTGCATTTTGACAATCTGAGCAAATCGCTGTATGCCACGGACGCTTCCGTCTATCGCAAAACACCCCTGGGAGTGGCGTATCCCAAAAGTACCGAAGACATCCAAAACCTGGTCCGTTTTGCCGGCCAACATAAGGTGGGGCTTATCCCAAGGACGGCCGGGACGTCTTTGGCCGGACAGTGCGTAGGGGAGGGCATCGTCCTGGATGTTTCCAGGCACTTTACCGAAATCGTGCGGCTGGATGTGGACAAGAAACAGGTGGTGGTACAACCCGGGGTGATCAGGGATGAACTGAACCAGGTCCTGGAACCCCACGGGCTGTTTTTCGGCCCCAATACCTCTACTTCCAACCGCTGCATGCTGGGGGGAATGGTCGGGAACAATTCCAGCGGCACCACTTCTATCCGGTATGGCGTGACCCGGGATAAGGTCCTGGCCCTGAAAACCGTGCTCTCTGATGGAAGCCTGGCCACCTTTAAAACGCTTTCCAATGAGGAATTTATCGCGAAAACCCAATTGGACACACTTGAAGGAAAGATATATAAAAACATTTATAAAGAACTATCCGTCAAAGAAGTACAACATAGGATAAAGCAAGAATTTCCCAAAGGGGAAATCCACCGGAGGAATACGGGTTACGCCATTGACGCCTTGCTTCGAAGCCAACTCTTTGGAGGTACCGAAGCATCGGTTAACCTCTGTGAACTCTTGAGTGGGAGTGAGGGCACCCTGGCCTTTACCACGGAAATCACCCTCCAGCTGGACAACTTGCCGCCGAGCCATTCCGCAATGGTTGTCACCCATTACAAAACCCTGTCCGATTCCCTGGCTGACGTGGCCCCCTTGATGGGGCACGAGTTATACACCTGCGAGATGATGGACAAGGTGATCCTGGATTGCACCAAAAATAACCGGGCCCAGCTGGCGAACCGCTTTTTTGTCGACGGGGACCCGGCTGCCCTGCTGATGCTTGAAGTGCGGGCCGCGACCGAAGAAACCCTGGAAACCGCACTGGGGGCACTGCTGAAGACCATCGAAAGCTCCGGGCTCAGTTACGCCCATCCGGTACTGCGCGGGGACGATATCGCCAAGGCTGTGGAATTGCGGAAAGCCGGGCTGGGATTGTTGGGCAATATGGTGGGCGACCGCAAGGCGGTGGCCTGTATAGAGGATACGGCCGTTGCCCTGGAGGACTTAAAGGACTTTATCGGGCAGTTTTCGCTGATCATGGAGAAATACCAGCAGAAGGCGGTGTACTATGCGCACGCCGGGGCCGGGGAATTGCACCTGCGCCCCATCCTCAACCTCAAGAAATCTTCTGATGTGGCCCTGTTCCGAAGCATTACCACCGAAGTGGCCCAGCTCACCAAAAAATTTGGCGGATCCTTCAGCGGCGAGCATGGGGATGGCATCGTCAGGGCAGAATTCATCCCGATGATGATCGGGCAGGAGAACTACGAATTGCTGCAACGGGTGAAGGCGACCTTCGACCCGGAAGGCATATTCAACCCGGGCAAAATAGTAGACGCCTATCCCATGGACCAGTCCCTGCGGTACGAGGTAGACCGTTCAGAACCGGAAATTGCCACCTTCCTCGATTTCTCGGACAGTGAAGGCATCCTCCGGGCGGCAGAGAAATGCAACGGTAGTGGCGATTGCCGGAAAACGGAGAAAACGCCCGGGGCCATGTGCCCGAGTTACCATGCAACCAGGAACGAGAAAGACACCACCCGGGGCAGGGCCAATGCCCTGCGGGAATTCCTCACCAGCAATGGACAGGAGAACCGATTTGACAGGAAAGAACTCAAGGACGTGTTTGACCTCTGCCTGAGTTGTAAGGCCTGTAGCAGTGAATGCCCCAGCAATGTGGATGTGGCAACACTCAAGGCGGAGTTCCTCTACCAGTACCAGGAAGCTAACGGGTACCCGCTGCGAAGCAGCCTCTTTGCCTACAACACCCTTGTCAATCGCTTCGGCAGCAAAGTGGCCGGCCTCACCAACGCCGTGTATGGCTCGGGCATTTTAAGCGGATTGATAAAAAAGGTTTCAGGTGTTGCCCCGGGCCGCAGCTTTCCGAGGGTTGGAAGTTTTAATTTCAACAAATACCTGAAAAACAAGGAAAACCAGGCAGATACCGGTATGAAAAAGGTCTTGTTGTACATTGACGAGTTTACCCGGTATATGGACATTGACCTGGGCCGGGATGCGATCGACCTCTTCACCGCCCTGGGTTATGAAGTGCGGTTGTTCTATGGCGAAAGCGGGCGCACCTTTATTTCCAAGGGATACCTGAGGCAGGCCAGAAACCTGGCCCGGGAAAACCTGGACCGCTTGAAACCGCTGATGGAGGAGGGGTGGACCCTGATTGGCCTTGAACCCTCAGCCATACTGACCTTCCGGGATGAATACCTGCGTTTTGGCCTGGAGGGCGCGGCCGCCGAAAAACTCGCGTCCCAAAGTTTGCTGGCCGAAGAATTCCTTTCCAGGGAAATACGGCTGGGAATTCTGGATGCGTCGCGCTTTACCAAGGAAGCCCGTATGGTGAAGATCCACAACCACTGCCACCAGAAGGCCTTGTCGGACCAGAAGGTGACGTTTGACCTGCTGAACCTGCCTGAAAATTACCAAGTCACGATCATCAATTCCGGTTGTTGCGGGATGGCGGGATCCTTTGGCTATGAGGAAGAACACTATGAATTGAGCATGAAAATAGGGGGGCAGCGATTGTTCCCTGCCGTTGCGAAATCGGCCCCGGAAGTGCTCATAGCCGCCAATGGCACGAGTTGCCGCCACCAGATCCAGGATGGTACGGGCAGGAAGTCCCTTCATCCCGTAAGCATTATGAGGCAGGCTTTAGTCGTTCGTTGATTCTCCGTCTTTTTCCTTTTCGGGCGCTTTGTTCCGCCGGAGGTCAATAATGTTGGCGATGAGTTCGTTCATATCCATTTCCTTGAGTTCCTCATCCGCAAAGAAAGGGGAGAGTTTATCGCGATGGTAATGATAGACCTTCCATCGTTTGAACGCGTATTCCAGTGCGGTGAGGTGGGTGTCCCAATCGCCCGAATTCAGGTAGGTGCACTCGCCGTTGCGGTTCTCGTACCTCAGTTTCTTGGGGTGGTGTATGTGTCCGCAGACCACATAGTGATAGCCCCCTTCAATGGCCAGTTCAGAAGTGGTACGCTCAAAATTCCTGCGGTACCGGGCCCCTTTATGCGGGCTGTTTTTTATCCGCTTGGCAAGGGAGTATGTATCGCGCCCTGCCTTTTGAAGGAGCCGGTTGTAGCAACGGTTCAGTTGCAACAGCAGTGCGTATCCGAAACTGCCCAGGCTGGCCAGCCAGCGCGAATGCCGCACCGAAAGGTCGAAAACATCCCCATGGAAAAACCAGGCCTTTTTCCCATCCAGGTCCAGGACCAGTTTGTTGTGGATGCTGAAGTTGCCCATGGTGGTCCCGTTGAATTTGCGCAACATCTGGTCATGGTTTCCCGGGAGGTAGTATACCCGGGTGCCCCCGGAAGCCAGGTTGAGGACCTTTTTAACGACTTTGAAATGGGAAAGGGGGAAGTAGCCTTTGGTGAGTTTGCCGATATCCAGGATGTCCCCATTCAGGATCAGGGTCCCGGGTTTGATACTGCTCAGGTAGGCCAGCAATTCTTCGGCATGGCAGCCGTGGGTGCCCAAATGCACATCCGATACCACAGCCACTTCAATCTTGCGCTTTTTCAATCGTTCCGGGGTTAAACCGGGAACAAAATTAAACCTATGAGTATAAAAACAGATAAAAGCCGGGTCATCCTTTCTTCACTTTACAGTTAAGATTCGATTAACGGGAGTCGCGCTTTGTTAAGCCAACATTAAATTGGGGCCTTGTTAAAGATCATTTTAACCGCTATCTTTGGCCGGGCTGTACCTGTGGCGACGATCCGTCACACCCCAAATGAACCAACAGAGCATATGGCAGGAAATACCTTTGGCCGACTTTTCAGGCTTACTACCTTTGGCGAATCGCACGGCCCGGCCCTGGGCGGGGTCATCGACGGTTGTCCCGCGGGGCTTTTGCTCGACCTGGAGGCCATTCAGCTCGAACTGGACCGGAGGAGGCCGGGGCAGTCTGCGATCGTCACCCAGCGGAAGGAACCCGATACCGTGGTCTTTTATTCCGGGATCTTTGAAGGAAAAACTACCGGGACGCCTATCGGGTTTGCCATCCACAATACCAACCAAAAATCTGGCGATTATTCGCACATCAAGGATTCTTACCGCCCTTCGCACGCCGATTATACCTATGACGCGAAATATGGTTTCCGTGATTACCGTGGTGGCGGAAGGAGCTCGGCACGGGAGACTGCCAGCCGGGTAGTGGCCGGCGCCATCGCAAGGCAATTGCTCGCCCCGGTGCGTATACAGGCCTATGTGTCGCAGGTGGGGCCGTTGCAACTGGGGAAATCCTATGAGGAACTCGACCTGTCCCTGACCGAATCCAATCCGGTGCGCTGCCCGGATCCGGAGACGGCCAAAGCCATGGAAGCCTGTATCAGGGAAATCCGCAAAGAAGGGGATACCATAGGGGGGGTTGTCAGTTGTGTGATCCGGAATGTCCCCCCGGGCCTTGGGGAACCGGTATTCGATAAATTACATGCCGAACTGGGCAAAGCCATGCTGTCAATCAACGCGGTAAAGGGTTTTGAATACGGCAGCGGTTTTGGTGGGGTTTACATGAAAGGAAGCCAGCACAACGATGCGTTTAACCCGGATGGCAGTACCAAAACCAACCACAGCGGTGGGATACAGGGCGGCATAAGCAACGGGATGGATATTTACTTCAACGTCGCATTCAAACCGGTAGCAACCCTTATACAGGCGTATGAAACCATCGACAAAGACGGAAACCCGGTGACTGCCCAGGGAAAAGGGCGGCACGACCCCTGTGTGGTACCCAGGGCCGTCCCCATCGTAGAGGCCATGGCAGCCCTGGTGCTGGCCGATTTTACGCTGCTCAACCGCAGTGTAAAATTATAGGCCTCCCTTTTTAGGGCTTTTGCCTCCAAAATGCTATCTTCCCGCCTACATTGAAAATTTAGCGTATGAAGAAACTGGAATTGCATTGGCAAATCCTGATCGGGATGGTGCTGGGGATCGTTTTTGGATTCGTCATGACCTACCCCGCCTGGGGAAGCCAATTTGTTCAGGACTGGATCAACCCCTTTGGTAGCATTTTCGTTAAATTGTTGAAGCTTATCGCCATTCCACTGATCCTGGCTTCGCTGATCAAAGGGATTTCGGACCTTAAGGATATTTCCCAGTTTCGCAATATCGGCCTTCGCACCATCGCCATCTATATCTCCACCACGGTGGTGGCCATTTCCATAGGCCTGCTTTTGGTGAATGTCATGAAACCCGGGGATGGGATCTCGGAAGACACGATTACCAAACTCACAGATACCTATGCCTCGAATACGGAGGTAACTTCCAAACTGGAGGAAGCGTCACGGCAAAAGGAAGGGGGGCCATTGCAATTCCTGGAAGATATGGTGCCCGATAATGCTTTTGGGGCCCTCAGCGATAATAGCCTGATGTTGCAGGTGATCTTTTTTACCATTTTCCTCGGCATCTCCATGCTGTTGATCGGCGAGGAGCGGGCCAGTCCCCTAAAAAGCTTTTTTGACTCCCTGAACGATGTCGTTTTGAAAATGGTAGACCTTATCATGCTCACCGCCCCTGTGGCGGTGTTCGCGCTGCTGGCGAACGTGGTCGTCACCTCCGGTGACCCGGACCTCCTCCTGGCACTGTTGAAATATTCCGGGGTCGTCCTGCTGGGCCTTGCGCTGATGATCACGTTCTACAGCCTGGTTGTGGGCCTTTTCACACGCTATAACCCCTGGACCTTTCTGAGCCGGATAAGCCCGGCCCAGTTGCTGGCCTTTTCCACCAGTTCCAGTGCGGCAACCCTGCCGGTGACCATGGAACGGGTTGAGGAGCACATAGGGGTCAATAAAGACATCTCTAGCTTTGTCCTTCCGGTGGGGGCGACCATCAACATGGATGGTACCAGCCTTTACCAGGGAGTGGCGGCGGTCTTTATTTCACAGGCCCTGGGTTTCGATCTGACCTTTGCAGACCAACTGACCATCGTGCTTACCGCTTTGTTGGCCTCCATTGGTTCTGCGGCCGTACCCGGTGCGGGGATGGTGATGCTGGTTATCGTGCTCGAGGCCATTGGGTTCCCGGCGGATAAGCTCGCTATTGGCCTTGCCCTGATCTTTGCGGTCGACCGCCCCCTGGATATGTGCCGTACCGTGGTGAATGTCACCGGGGACGCGACCGTTTCCATGATGGTTTCCAAATCCCTGGGCCGTACATTGGTGCCCAGGGTGAAAGAGTGGGACGACCACCTGGACGAGGTGATCCATAAAAAAAAGAAATAGGCCTTTTCCGGAAGGCCCGGTTATAAAGGCCGCTACAAAAATTTCGATTGCAATTCCGGCGTCGGTATCATGCAGGCGTCCTTCTTTCCAAACCACTTATAGCGGTTACGGGCGATCCAACGGTAGATGGGATCCCTGAGCGAAGGGGGGATCCATTGCAACAGGCCGAGCAACTTCCATAAACCCCCAAATTCCTTGCCTATGAGGATGGCTGCTTCCGATTCTATATAATAGGCCACCCCCGGTTCTATGAGGACGATGGAGTCTACCCTGGAAGCGTCAATATGGCGTTCGCGCACAAGTTTAAGGCCTATGTCGCTTTGCAGGGGGGCAAAACAAAAGCGGTTTTTTCTATCATGTGCAATAACAAACTGCACGGCGCTGTTGCAGAGGTTGCAGACGCCATCAAATAGGATGATCAATTTGTTTTCCGGGATGTCCAACGGCTTGGGGTTTACCGGACAAAAATAGGGCATTGGCCGCAATCAAAGCGCATACTGATGTAAATACTTGCTGCGCCTGTCACCTTTCTGCCCAGGGGGTGGTCAGGGTCATGGCGTGGGGCTTGCATGGCCGTAACAAAAAGCAGGGAATGAGCATGTTGCGTTGGGGGGGGCAAAAAAGGACTGCCTATTGCAATTTTCAAGCAGGCTGCGGACCAGGTTGCGGGGCAGGCCCCGGGTTTGTTTGTGGACCCAAGTCCAGCAGGGTAATGGAACGGGCTTTTATGCCAAACAACCGTCCTGATAAAGCCGATCGCTGTTCCGATATCCATTCCGGTGAGGAGCGATTGCTTCAGCCTGCGATCATCCCGTACTATTTCCTTTTTTCCACCAGTTCCAACTGGTCTACGCTCACGTTGGTGGTAAACTGCCCGTAGTTGACCACTGCTTTATTCTTTTCCATGCTGTCAATGCTGCCCACGGCTTTTCCGTCCTGCAGCCGCACCCGGTCTCCCACCCGGAAGACGGGACGGGGTTTCCCGGCCTCTTTCCCGGCCTCTTTCCCCTTTTCAACCGCTTTCTTCCTGCGAATGGTCGCCACCTTTTCCTGCACTTCCTGCTCGACCTTTACTTTCTTCTCCCGCTTTGCCCGGGATTGTTTGGCCGACTGCTTTTTGCGTTTGCTGTTCTCGGTTTCCACAATCCGCAGGAGTTCGGATACCAGCGGGCGTTTCTTTTTGTCCTGGAAATAACGTTCGGCTGCGGTATTGACCTTATTCCCCAGGTAAATCATCCGCTGGTTAAAGTCGTACAACTCCTGGTAGTCTTCCAGTTTGGTTTTGATCCTGGCGTTTAATTCTTCCAATCGTTTCGCCTCATCCCTTGCCTTGACCTCCTCTTCCTGCAGCCTGGAGCCGGTTTTAGCCATTTTGCTGCGTTCTTTCTGCAACTTGGCTATGGTGGCATCAAAACGCACTTTGCCCCGCTCTATCTTCTTCTTAGCCCTGTTGATGAGGCTGTAAGGGATGCCGTTCTTCTGGGCCACTTCAAAAGTAAAGGAACTGCCGGCCTGCCCCAGTACCAATTGGTAGGTAGGTTCCAGGGAACGCGAGTCAAATAGCATGTTGGCATTGGCCATGCAGGGAAGTTCATTGGCCAGGAGTTTAAGGTTGGAGTAGTGGGTGGTTATGACCCCGTAGGCCTCCCTTTCGTAAAATACTTCCAGGCAGGCTTCGGCCAGGGCCCCACCCAGTTCCGGGTCGCTCCCGGTCCCGAATTCATCGATAAGGAACAGGGTATGGTCATTGCACTCCTTCAGGAAGCGGTTCATGTTTTTAAGGCGATAGCTGTAGGTACTCAGGTGGTTTTCAATAGACTGGTTGTCTCCAATATCTGTAAGCACCTTCTCAAAAAGGCAGAGGGAACTCCGTTCGTGTACCGGGATCAACAGCCCGCTCTGCAACATCAATTGCAGCAGCCCGATGGTCTTCAGGGTGATACTCTTTCCCCCGGCGTTAGGGCCGGAGATGACGATGATACGGTTTTCGGGATGCAGCCGGACGGTTTGTGGCCAGGTGGTTTCGCCCTTCCGCTTGTAGGAAAGGTAGAGGAGCGGGTGATAGGCATCCCGCAAATACAACTGGCGGTCTTCATTAATGCCGGGCATCAGGGCGTCCATTTCCCGTGCGTAGAGCGCCTTGGCGGCAGTGACATCGGTACGGGCCAAATAGGCCTGGTAGTCGTTTAACTGTCTGGCATACGGCCGGATGTCTGCAGTGAGCTTTTTCAGGATGCGTTGTATTTCTTCCCGTTCCTCAAATTCCAGGTTGTTCAGCTCCCGGCTGTACGCCAGGGAAGCTTCGGGTTCTATATAGACGATGCTGCCTGTTTTTGAACTGCCCATCACGCCGCCCCGAACCTTTTTGCGGTACATGGCCTTCACGGCCAGGACACGCCGGTTGTCCACCACAGATTCCCGGATATCGTCCAGGTAGTCTGAGGCCTGATAGGAACTGAGCGCAGCGGCAAAGCTTTGGTTGATGCGTGCGCGTACCTTCAGCATGTCTTTTCGGATCTGTTTCAAGGCGTCAGACGCGTCGTCCCGGATTTCCCCAAAACGGTCGATGACCCCGTGTACCAGCCCCGGAATTTCTTTGTTCTCCTGGATTTCCCCGGATTGCGCTGCCAGCAGCGGGTAGTATTCCCTGAATTTCGCAAAAAACCGTTTATGGGTGGATATGGTCTCGCATATCGACGCGATTCGTCTGAACCCCGCAATTTCCAGGGTAGTGTTCTCAATTTTCAGCAGCCTTAGTTCTCCCTGGATGGAGTCAAAACCGTGGTTGGGGATGCGGTTGTCCGTGGTGAAGGAGGAAAGGTACTCCGAGGTTTGCCCCAGGCTGGTCATGAGCACCTCCTTCCCGGGTATGGGGGTGAGGGCCAGCGCTTGCTCCCTGCCCATCTCCGTTTGGCAATGGGAGGCGAGTTGTTCCAGCACCGTGATAAACTCAAGGTCCTGCAGGGTTTTTGGAGGGATGTTGTCCATCGCTTTTTAAAGGCCTATTTTTAGCGCTACAAAAATAGCCCTTTCCCATGAATGTCACTATAGAGCCCGGTTGGAAATCCTGCCTGGAGCAGGAATTCCAGAAACCCTATTTTAAGGAACTGGCCGAATTTGTCCGGCAGGAGTACCAACAATACACCTGCTATCCGAAGGGGTCCGAAATTTTTGCGGCCTTTGAGCACGCGAGCTTCGACAAGACCAAGGTGGTCATCATCGGGCAGGATCCCTATCACGGATCCGGGCAGGCCAATGGGCTGTGTTTTTCTGTCCGTGACGGGCTGGCACACCCGCCTTCGCTGGTGAATATCTTTAAGGAGATCGGGCAGGACCTGGGAAAACCCTACCCCAGGAGCGGCAACCTGGAACACTGGGCAGCCCAGGGGGTGTTGTTGCTCAATGCCACCCTTACGGTGCGCGCCCAACAGGCCGGCAGCCATCAAAACAAGGGCTGGGAAACATTTACAGACGCGGTCATACGCAAACTGGACAAAGAGAAGGAAGGTTTGGTGTTTTTGTTGTGGGGCGGGTACGCCAGGAAAAAAGTGCGCCTGATTGATGCGGACCGGCACCATATCCTTACCGCTGGCCACCCGTCGCCCCTGAGTGCCAACCGGGGCCTTTGGTTCGGGAACCGCCATTTTAGCAAGGCCAATGAGATCCTCAGGAAACAGGGGAAATCCCCTATCAGTTGGTAGGCCCGCCAGACGGGGTGCCGGGGTTGGCCAAAAGGGATGTGGCCGGCTTCTTATCCGAAATTAACTTTAAATCAAGCAGGCTATCTATCACATGTTCAATGACTTCATTAGGTATTTGACATTGACTCCACCGGGTCTTGTCCAGCCATTGGCGGATATCTGTGACTTCCTGTTTGTAACGATGCGCCAGGGTACGATCTATGCTGGGGATCTCCCTGAAATCTTTGGTGTACAAGTTGATTACCTCCAGGATATGCCGCACCAGGGCTGGGGTTTGGCTGGTAAATTCTTCCTGGGCTGCCACCACAAAACAGGGCCAGGGGGTAGGAAAGTCGCCCAGACGCCTGAAGACGCCCTTGTCAACCAGGGGTTTGGTGGTGAAATGTTCCCAGAGGAAGTAATCTGCCGTTCCGTTGCTGAGGGCGTTAACGCCCCCGTCCAGGTTATTTACGATTTCGAAGGCAAGGGTGTTGGGGTCCCAGCCCAGTTCCCGGGCGTGCAGGTAGGCCATTAAATGGCTTCCGGAACCCAGGCGGCTAACGGCTGCCTTCTTGCCCCTGAGGTCTTCCGGGTGCTGGTATGCCGATGCGGCCCCTACGTGGATCCCCCATAATAAGGGACTATCTATATATCCCTGGACAATGCGAACAGCATTGCCCTCTGCAATACTCTTTACAATGCCTTCGGTAAGGATGATGGCAAGATCGGTTTCGTCCTTCCGCAGCATTTCGCACATCCTGCCGGTACCCTCTGGTACTTCGGTCCATTCCAGCTGTATGCCGCGATTTTCAAACGCGCCTTCTTCCATGGCCATATGCCAGGGAAAGTTAAAATGTTCGGGGACTCCTGCGATTCTGACAGTTTTCAAGGCTGGGTTAGTTTTTCCAGGGTGTACTCAATAAGGGATTTCACGGCTTTTCCCGGGGAAGGCGAAAACCGCCCCGTAATGCGGTTCGCCACGATGCAATTCAGGGAGACCGCCCGGTGGCCAAGGAGCCTGGAAAGTGCGTACAGGGCCGAAGTCTCCATCTCCATATTGGTAATTTTAAACCCCCGGTAGTTAAATGCCGCCATCTGGTCGAGGATGCCGGCAGTTGCGGGCTCAAGGCGCAACCTGCGGCCCTGGGGCCCATAGAAGCCCACATTGGTGGCGGTAAAGCCTTTGAACACCTTTTCAGCATCGAGCCGCGCCATAAGGGAGCTATCTGCCTTTTCAATATAGGGGGCAGATTTTGGGGGTGTCCACCCCATGTGCGCCACAAATGCCTCCTGAATGTCCGGGTGTTCCGCGGGGCTTTTGTAAAAATGCAACAGGGAATCGAGCCCCAGGGCGTATTCGCTTAAGAGGAAAGCATCCAAAGGGATCTCCGGCTGCAGGGCACCGGAAGTACCCACACGCACAAAACTCAGCTGTCGCAACTGGGGCCTGACAGCCTTGGTTTCGGGATCGATATTGGCCAGGGCGTCCAGTTCGTTCATGACGATATCGACATTATCCGTCCCGATCCCTGTAGAAATAACGGTTATCCGCTGCCCGTTCAGCGTGCCGGTATGGGTGATGAATTCGCGCTTGCCTTTGCGGACCTCGATATGGTCAAAATAGCGGGATACCATTGCTACGCGATCGGGATCTCCAACGGTGATCACCGTATCCGCAAGGTCTTCGGGATGCAGGTTCAGGTGGTAAATGCTCTGATCCGGATTCAGGATCAATTCGGAAGCCGAAAACCCCATACTACAGTTTGAGGATTCTTCCCGATTCGTCGTTGTATAGGAAGTTGTACTTCAACGCACCTCCCAGATACGCCTCATTATCACGCAGGTATGAATAGTAGTTGGTCTTTCCATCCAGGATTTCCCTGCCCTTTTTACTCAGGCGGACCGGGTTAAAGGAAGAAAACAGTGGCTTGAGGCTCGTCAGGATCCGTTCGTACTGGGTGTCGCCAAAACCGTATCTCCCCTGGTTGGTGAGGATACTGCTCATCAAGGCTTTTTTGGTTTTTGGCTTTTCGGTAAAAGAAAGTTCCAAAATCCTGTTTTCCAGTTCGTTCAACCCGTTTTTTATACTGGGGAAACGCTTCAGGTGTGCCTGCAGTGCCTCAGAGAGGTAATCAAAATGGTAGTTTTCAAAATCGGACAGGTTTTCCAGCCTGATGGGGTTGTCGCTGCAGTAAAGCTGCCAGACATAATCAGCGTATTCGATATCGTCCTGGGATAAAACAACCCGCTTTTCGTATAAACGCAGCAGCTGTTCATCGCTTAATTCGCTCAGGCCGTACAATTTGTCGGTTTCATCTTCATTTCCGCTGCAGACCAATGAAATTTCGGCATGTCTGCGGTGTGTTTTCAGCCAGCTGATCACGGCCAACATGTTTATTTGGCAGAAAAGGTCGTACTCAAACCAGAGGATGATCTGGTCCTGCTGCTTGTGGTTGCAAAGGTTGCGGTATTCTTTCAGGGTTTTCTCTACAAACCAGGATTTACTGACATTGTAGTTCTTGTGGAGGAATTCGAAGCGGGTTTTCCAGAAAGATTCGCTCCCCACGTTGGTCTCTGTTTTCCCTTCGCACAGCATCTCCCTCCAGGTGATGATATCACCCTTTAAATTCAAGCCTTGTAGTCGCTGGGTAAAGCTATCCCCGTTGGTAATGTGCAATTGGGATCTCATTTTCAGTCTCGTTTAGTTTATAACCCCTAAAGGTAACATTTAATCGAAAAATACAAAAGATAAATTTTACATTTTAGCCACCTACCCGTTTGGTTTTGAAGCCCTTTTCCCGTAGTAGTTCCATGATCCGGTCACGGTAATCGCCCTGGATGATTATGGTGTCATTTTTATAGGATCCTCCTACTCCGAGTACCGTTTTCAATTCTTTGGTCAGGGCCTTGAAATCTGCATCTGCTCCCGTATAGCCCTCGAGGATCGTATGGGGTTTCCCCCTCCTTTTTTCATACTTGCAAATTATGGGGTCGTCCTGCATCCAGATGCCCGGATCTCCAGGTGATGCCTCTTCTTCGGGGGGCTCATGTTCCGGGAATAGGTTTTTGAGTTGGTCTTTTAAGTCCATGGTCCTTGTAATTTAAAAGAACAGTCCCTGCCCCTCGGGCAGGACGGCTGTAATTATAACGGTGATACTATATGGTCTTAATGGCATTGGTGGAATTAAGGCCGTTGGGGTAAGGCGGTTATTTTTTAATAAGCCCGAGTTCAATCAGTCGCTCATGGAGGAATTCCCCGGCGGTGATATCGGGGTATAACCTGGGGTGTTTGGCGTCAACGCAGTTGTCCAGGCTATTCAGCGGCATTTCACTGATGGGGTGCATGAAGAACGGGATGGAGTAGCGGGATTTGCCCCATTCGGATTTGGGGGGGTTGATCACCTGGTGGATGGTCGATTTTAAGCGGTTGTTGGTGAGCCTGGAGAGCATATCGCCCACATTGATCATCAACTCGTCCGGCCTGGCAATGGCATCTATCCATTCGCCTTTGTGGTTTTGCACCTGTAGCCCCCTGCCGTGTGCGCCCATGAGGAGGGTGATCAGGTTGATGTCGCCATGGGCGGCGGCCCTGACCGCGTTTTTTGGTTCCTCGGTAATAGGGGGGTAATGGATGGGGCGCAGGATGGAATTCCCGTTTTTAATATATTCGTCAAAATAGTACTCGTCCAGTTTCAGGTGAAGGGCAAGGGCCCTCAGGACATATTGGGCGGTTTTCTCCAGCATTTGATAGGCTTCTTTCCCTACCTCGTTAAAGCGGGGCAATTCTTTTACGATCACGTTGTCGGGGTATTCCGCCTCCAGTTGGGGGTTGTCCTCCACATACTGGCCAAAGTGCCAGAACTCTTTCAGGTCGCCTACCGTCCGGCCCTTTGCATGCTCCTTGCCAAAGGAAGTGTATCCCCGTTGCCCTCCGATACCCGGGATTTCGTAGGCATCCTTTACCTCCTGTGGAAGGTCGAAGAACTTTTTAATTTCCGCATAAAGCTCCTCTACCAGGTCTTCTGAGAGGAAATGGCCACTCAGGGCCACAAAGCCAATTTCTTCAAAGGCAGTTCCCAGTTCCTTTGTAAACATTTCCTTCTTCACGAAGTCTCCGGAGAGGTAATTTTTCAGGTCAACACTTGGTATTGCACTCATAGTTTTAAAAATTCTTGTCCCCAAAGATACCAAAAATATGATGCAATTTTCCCGAAAGCCCCCTGGCGAATACGGCTGTTTATAATCCGTTCTTTTTATCTAATTTTACCGGCAAATCTTCAAGTTCCTTATGCAATACAAGAATACGGGGCTGAGCTCAGAACTACAGCTCAAACTTTACCGGGCCCTGCTGAAGCCACGGATGATCGAGGAAAAGATGTTGATCTTGCTTCGGCAGGGTAAAATTTCCAAATGGTTTAGCGGTATCGGGCAGGAGGCTATTTCAATCGGGGTCACCCATGCCCTTGAAAAAGAGGAATATATCCTGCCCATGCACCGAAACCTGGGGGTATTTACATCCAGGGATATACCCTTGTACCGCCTTTTTTCGCAGTGGCAGGGAAAGGAGTCCGGTTTTACCAGGGGGCGGGACAGGAGTTTCCACTTTGGCACCCAGGAATACCGCATTGTTGGGATGATCTCACACCTGGGCCCCCAATTGGGGGTGGCCGACGGCATTGCCCTGGCAGACCTGCTTCAAAACAACCATAGGGTTACCGCGGTATTTACAGGGGAAGGGGCTACGAGCGAAGGAGATTTTCACGAAGCCCTGAATATAGCCGCCGTCTGGCAGTTGCCGGTACTGTTTTGCATAGAAAACAATGGGTACGGACTCTCTACCCCGGTCAATGAACAGTACCGGTGCGAACACCTGGCCGACAAGGGGAAGGGGTATGGGATGGAAGCCCACATTATTGATGGCAATAATGTCCTTGAAGTATATACCCGCGTCGATACCCTTTGCAAGAGCTTGCGTGAAGATCCGCGCCCCGTGTTGCTGGAATTTAAAACCTTCCGCATGCGCGGTCATGAAGAGGCCAGTGGCACCAAATATGTGCCGGATGCTCTGATGAAGGCCTGGGAGGAGAAAGACCCCATTGCGAATTACGAAGCCTTCCTGCTGGACCAGGGGATACTGAACAAAGCGCTCATAGCCCGGGTAAAGGCCGAAATCCAGGACGAAATAGAAGAACATTTGCAGAAGGCATTTGAGGAACCTCCGGTCACGTTAAATCAAAGTAAAGAATTAGGTGATGTATATGAAAATTTTGTATATGAACATGTTAGCCACGGGACAGTAGTTCAGAATGTTCGATTGGTGGATGCTATTTCCCAGGGGCTCAGGCAGTCTATGGAGCGGCATGAGAACCTGGTGCTTATGGGGCAGGATATCGCGGAATACGGTGGCGTTTTCAAGGTGACGGAAGGTTTTGTGGAGGCTTTTGGGGCTGCCCGGGTACGAAACACCCCCATCTGTGAATCGGCCATCGTGTCTACTGCCATGGGCCTGTCTATCAACAAGATGAAGGCGGTGGTGGAAATGCAGTTTTCCGATTTTGTGAGTAGCGGTTTCAACCCCATCGTGAACTACCTGGCCAAGGTACATTACCGCTGGAACGAAAAGGCCGATGTGGTCATACGGATGCCCTGCGGGGCGGGGGTAGGGGCCGGCCCTTTCCACTCACAAACCAATGAGGCATGGTTTACCAAAACCCCGGGTTTAAAAGTGGTGTATCCCGCGTTTCCCTATGACGCCAAAGGCCTGCTGGCCACGGCGATCAACGACCCCAACCCCGTGCTTTTCTTTGAGCACAAGGCCCTGTACAGGAGCAGTTACCAGGATGTGCCGGTAGATTACTACACCCTGCCGTTTGGCAGGGCTTCCCTCTTGAAGGAAGGGACAGCGATCAGCATCGTTTCCTATGGCGCAGGGGTGCATTGGGCGCTGGAAACCCTCAAGAACAAACCGGAAGTTTCCGCAGACCTGTTAGACCTGAGGACGCTGAACCCGTTGGATATCGAAGCGATTTTCACCTCGGTCAAGAAAACGGGGAAACTTATTATTCTTCAGGAAGACACCTTATTCGGTGGGGTTGCCAGCGATATAGCGGCCATGGTAATGGAGCATTGTTTCGAGTATCTGGACGGGCCGGTGCGCCGGGTGGCTTCCCTGGAAACCCCGGTGCCTTTTGCCCGGGTACTAGAGGGGAACTACCTTCCTAAAAACCGGTTTGCGCAGGCGCTGGACGATCTGCTGGCCTATTAGGTGATTACCGGGAATACCAATCTCGTAGGGCACAGGAAGTTATCGTATTTACGGCCCTGGCCCGTGGCCGATTTATAAAATTGTATGGTTGCCGGAAGGCCAAATTCCGGCGTGGTACGTATATATTTAGACTTAAACCCAAAATAACAATCCATGAAAAAATCGCTTATAGGGGTCGTGGTTTTGAGCCTGCTCCTGTATTCCTGTTCCATTTCAAAACCCGTCAGGGACCAACGAAATACCATCAGCGGTACCTGGAGCCTGGACAACATTGCCTATGAAAATAATCAGGGATCTTTTAAGGCCGTCCTGTTCAACGATGCCGATGCCATCTGTTTTGAAGGCAGCGAATGGTATTTCCGCGATAATAACAGCACCGGGAGGTACACCTTAAAAGGCGGCAGCCTTTGCAGCGGAGGCGATCGTTACATCCGCTGGTCTGTGGTGGAATCGGCTCAAAGCTATTCCAGTCAGTTGCAATTCAAATTTATTGATGAAAGGCGAAAAGACATGAGTGGTGGCCTGGGGTACCGTTTGAATATCGCCAGCCTCACCCCTGAGCGGATGATCCTTAAAAGCAATGCCGTGGTCAACGGGGAAACCGTGACCGTGGTGTACGAATTCACCAAAAAAATATAAACGTTTATGAGAAATAGGTTGATCAAAGGAAGTGCCTTTTTACTGGTTTTTAGCCTGGTACTGGGGTGTAATGCCGTAAAGAATGCCAATAACAAACAAAAAGGGGCCGTTATCGGCGCCACCGGGGGAGCCGTCATCGGTGGGGTGATCGGCAATAACGTCGGGAAAGGAAACTCTGTGCTGGGGGCCATCATCGGAGGCGTTGTTGGCGGTGTTGCCGGAGGCTATATCGGGGACCGCATGGACCGGCAGGCCGAACGTATCGAGGAAGAAGTGCCGGGGGCCGAAGTGACCCGGGTTGGGGAAGGCATCAACGTGACCTTCGACGAGGAAAGCGGGGTGTATTTTGAGGTCAATAAAAGCGAGGTTAAGGGACGGTCTGCCGAAACCTTGCAGCGCCTTGCGGGGATCTTCAAGGAGTATCCTAAATCCAACATCCTCATTGAAGGGCATACTGACAGCAGTGGATCAGATGAATACAACCTGGCCCTATCGCAACGGCGTGCCCAGGCCGTGACCAGTTACCTGGTCTCCCAGGGCATCGATGCGGGGCGCTTTACCACCAAATGGTATGGGGAATCGCAACCGAGGTATGACAATGCCACGCCCGAAGGCCGTTCCAAGAACCGCCGTGTGGAATTGGGTATCGTGGCCAGCGAAGCGCTGAAACAAGAGGCCATACAACAAACAAAAGGGTAAACCGGCACCGCCGGCATAAAAGCCTGGTCATCCGGAGTAGGGAGTCTTGCTGAATCAGCAGGATCTGTGAACCGCGTATATGGGGAAAGTACGCGGGTATCCCTGGTCCGGATGACTTTTTTGTGGGCCCCGCCAAAAACCCCGCCCTGATTGTGCTATCTTCACAAGAGTGAAGCGATACGATGTAATCATAGTAGGGGGCGGACTGGCAGGACTCACCGCGGCACTGCACCTGGCAAGGGCGGGGCTGGAGGTACTCGTGCTGGAAAAACACCGGTACCCGAGGCATAAGGTCTGTGGAGAATACCTGTCTAACGAAGTGCGGCCCTATCTGGAATCCCTTGGGGTGCCCCTTGAACAGGCCATCGAGATCAATACCCTCCAACTTTCTACGACGGAAGGCAAAACAATGACCTGCCCTTTGCCACTGGGTGGGATGGGGATCAGCCGGTATGCCCTGGATGCGCTGTTATACCGGCAGGTGCTGAAAGCAGGGGTCGCTGTTGTTTTCGGCAGCGTCCGCGATATTGTCAGGGAACCTGAGGGGTTTAAGGTGGTAACGGCCCCGGAAACATTCAGGGCGCGAATGGTTATTGGGGCGTACGGCAAGCGGGCGGGCCTCGATACTGGCCTGGGGCGGCCGTTTATGAAAAAAGAGGCCCCCTGGTTGGCTGTCAAAGCCCATTACCGGCATCCATCCTGGCCCGAAAACCTTGTGGGCCTCCATGCCTTCAGGGGTGGGTACGCGGGCATCTCCCAAACCGAAAGTGGTGCGCTCAACTTCTGCTACCTGGCCAGCTACAGGAGTTTTAAACCCTATGGGAATATCCAGGCCTTCACGACCGGGGTCCTTGCTCAGAATCCGCATTTAAACCATTTTCTTTGCGAATCGGAACTGCTTTTTAAAGCCCCCCTGACCATTGCCCAGATTGCCTTTCAGAAGAAGGAAGCCGTCGTAAACGGGGTGCTGATGTGCGGGGATACCGCCGGCCTTATCCACCCCCTTTGCGGCAACGGGATGGCCATGGCGGTGCACAGTGCCAAATTGGCCTCAGAAGCGATCCTTGTTAACCTTCTTAAAGCAAGCCTGGACCGGGAAGCACTGGCCAGGGACTACCGCCTTGCCTGGAAGGCCGCCTTCTCCCGCAGGCTGGTCGTTGGCAGGAGCCTGCAGAAGGCCCTGCTGATAGAACCACTGGCCTCCGGACTCCTGGGGGGGCTGGCCCATGCCCCCTGGTTGCTTTCACCCCTTATCCGTGCGACCCACGGCAAACCCCTGCGCCCATGATGGATTTTTCAAAACGCAGTACCGGGGATGAGGCCATGGATGACCCCCAATTGGACATCGGGAAACTGGGGGAGGTATTTCTGGACCTGAACCAAACCAACCTGCTGCTTGGCGGCCAAAGGATTACTTTGAGGGGCGTTCAAAAGGTCATGGCCGGGGCACCCAGGGACCACTATGCGATCGTGGATTTGGGCTGTGGTGACGGCGACCTGCTCCGGAGGCTCGCCAGGAATTGCCGCGATGCTGGTGTCAGCGCCTCCTTCCTGGGAGTAGATGACAGCCAGGCAGCCCTGGAAATCGCGTTGCAGAAATCAAGGGACTACCCTGAAATACACTTTCAAAGGAGTAGGCTGCAGGAGCTAAACCCCAAAGAAATACCCTGCGACATCTTGTTGTGCACCCTCACCCTGCATCATTTTGACGATGGTGAAATCCCCCGGCTTTTAAAGAAGTTCGGTCAGATGGCCCGATTGGGGGTGGTTATCAATGACCTGGAAAGAAACAGGCTTGCGTATTACCTTTTTATGGCCTTTAGCCGTATTTTTATAAAAACAAAAATTGCGAAACAAGACGGGCTGATCTCCATCCGCCGCGGATTCCGGAGGCGGGAATTGCGTAACCTTAGTCGCGTGGTTCCTGGTTTCGAGCATAGCATCCGATGGCGTTGGGTATTCCGCTACCTCTGGGTGATGCAGGCCAAAGGATTCCCCGCTTATGAATGATACCAGGATTGTCGCGGTAGCCAAAGAACTGCCTCCCTTTTGTCGTGAGACCAAAGATATATTGCCATTTGTGTCCCGATGGCTCTCCGGGCAGGAGGCGCGCTTCAGGAGGAAAGTCCTGAAAATCTTTGAAGGGGCCGCGGTAGACAAGCGCTATGGGATCATGGATATAGAAGCGGTGTTTACACCCACCTCTTTTGAAGATAAAAACGCAGTCTACGTCCGGGAAGCCAAAAATCTGGGCGCCAGGGTTTTGGAAAAAGCACTTACTAAGGCAGGGTGGGCCGCAGCATCGGTGGATTATATTATCAGCGTAAGCTGTACCGGGATTATGATCCCTTCATTGGATGCCTACCTGGTGAATACCCTGGGCATGCGGCAGGATGTCATCCGGCTGCCGGTCACGGAAATGGGCTGTGCCGCAGGGGTTTCGGGCCTAATTTACGCCCGTAACTTCCTGAGGGCGAACCCCGGTAAACGGCTTGCTTTGGTGGCGGTGGAAAGCCCTACGGCCACCTTTCAACACGGCGATTACTCCATGGCAAACATGGTAAGTGCTGCCATATTTGGCGATGGGGCTGCCTGTGTACTGCTTTCTTCGGAGGCTATTGCCCAGGGGCCCCGGATCATCGGGGAGGGGATGTACCACTTCCCGGATGCCACACATTTGATGGGGTTCGACCTCACCAATCAAGGGCTCAGGATGATCCTCGACCCATCGGTGCCGGAAACCATTGAAGCCCATTTTGACGCGCTGTTGTTTCCTTTCCTGGAGGCCTGTGGTACACGGATAGAACGGGTAAACCACCTTATTTTTCACCCCGGGGGCCGAAAGATAGTGCAAACCGTGGAGGACCGATTTCGGCCGTTGGGCAAGAATATAGACGATACCCGTGAAACGCTTCGGGCGTATGGCAACATGAGCAGCGTTACCGTTTTGTACGTATTGGAACGATTTATGGACAAACATATTCCGGCAGGGGAGCAGGGCCTGGTCCTGAGTTTTGGCCCGGGCTTTTCTGCACAGCGCATCCTGCTGGAATGGTAAGGCCTGAATATAAAGAACAGAGCGCATGAATGATCTTGAAAACTATAGCGAACAAAGCCGCCGTTGGGCGCTGATCCTTGGCGGGAGCCGGGGCCTGGGCCTGGCCAGCGCGCAAAAACTGGCCCGGCATGGGTGGAACCTTTGCATCGTGCACCGGGACCGCAAGGCAGACCTGCCTGGCATAGAGGCGGCCTTTGGGGAAATTAGGGCGCAGGGTGTCGGCTGTCTTACCTTCAACAAGGATGCAGTAAAAATGGAAAAGCGCAGGGAGATACTGGCACAGGTCGCTCAGCACTTGGGCGGGCAACAGAGAATCGGGTTGCTGCTGCACAGCATCGCCAAGGGGAATGTGAAACCCATGGCGGGCGGGGGACAGCGGTTGTCCCACGAAGATTTTCTCCTGACCCTGGACGCGATGGCGGTCAGTATGTACGACTGGACCAAGGCGCTGCTCGATGCGGACCTTCTGGCGGCCGACACCCGTGTGATCGGTTTCACCAGTGAAGGGAATACGAGGGCTATCCCCGGCTACGCGGCGGTATCTGCGGCCAAGGCGGCCCTGGAGGCCATTTGTAAAAACATGGCCCTGGAAATGGCCCCCAGGGGCATTAAAGTGAATTGTATACAGGCAGGGGTTACCCAAACCGCCTCCTTTGCCATGATCCCGGATAGCGAGGCTATCAAGGCACATGCCTTGAAGCGCAACCCTTCTGGCCGGCTTACCACCCCTGAAGATGTGGCCAATGTGGTTTACCTCCTGAGCCGGGAGGAGGCCCGATGGATCACGGGGACCGTCATCAAGGTGGATGGGGGCGAAAGCCTGCAATGATATGGAAATGGCAAATATAATAGCGCAGCTGCCTTACAGCGAACCCTTCCTCTTTGTGGGTTCTTTGGAATCTGTGGATGAGGAAGGCGTCGAGGGTAGTTTTACGTTCCGGGAAGACCACCCGTTTTACCGCGGGCATTTCAAGGGCCGGCCGGTAACCCCCGGGGTGTTGTTGACCGAGTGCTGCGCCCAGGTTGGCCTGGCCTGCCTGGGGATTTACCTGACCGCCGGGCAGGAGGAAAAAGGGGCCTTGTTTGTTTTAAGCAGTTCGGAAATGGAATTTTATGTGCCGGTATATCCCGGAGAGAAGGTACGGGTGCGCTCCAACCTCCACTATTTCCGGTTCGGAAAACTAAAATGCGGCGTCCGCATGTACAATGCCAAAGATCAATTGGTATGCAAGGGGGTTTTAGCGGGCATGCAACTAAAAAAAGGTAATGGATAGGAGGGTGGTAGTTACGGGAATGGGGGTATGTGCCCCAAATGGGACAGGGTTGGAAGCCTTTGCCAGCGCACTGGGATCGGGCCGGAGCGGGATCCGGTTCGAACCCGAATTAAAAGCGTTATCTTTTGGATGCCAAATAGCTGGTAAACCATTGTTTGATGAAACTCATTTAAATAAATACTTTAAACCTGTCCAGCAGCGTGGATTACTGGCAAGCGGACTGGTTTACGGGGTAATGGCAGGCGTAGACGCCTGGGAAGACGCCGGACTGGGAATGGATGCCGAAGAGCCCGATTGGGACAGTGGTGTTATTTTTGGGACGGGTTTGCTCGGGGTGGATAAACTCAGGGAATCAATCTACCATGTCGATGCGGGGCAGGTACGCAGGCTGGGCAGTACCGCTGTGTCACAAACCATGGCCAGCGGCATCAGCGCGTACCTCGGGGGGATGCTGGGGTGTGGCAACCAGGTGAGCACCAATTCTTCGGCCTGTTCCACGGGGGCCGAGGCGGTGCTGATGGCCTGGGAACGGATACGGAATGGCGCTGCCCTGCGCATGCTGGCGGGAAGCTGCAGTGATAGCGGGCCCTATATCTGGGGCGGTTTTGACGCCATGCGCATCCTGCCCCGGAATTTCAATGATGACCCTGCTTCGGCCAGTCGCCCGATGAGCGCAACAGCCGCGGGATTCGTTCCGGGCAGTGGGGCAGGGGCCCTGCTATTAGAGTCCCTGGAGAGCGCGCTGGACCGGGAGGCACCAATTTATGCGGAAGTACTGGGCGGATCGGTCAATTGCGGCGGGCAGAGGGCCGGGGGAAGTATGACGGCCCCCAATTCCCTGGCGGTGCAACGCTGCATCACCCAGGCCCTGGAAATTGCGGGGGTACACCCCTGGGAAGTCGACACCATCAACGGCCATCTTACCGCGACCGGCAAAGATGTGGAAGAGATTGCCAATTGGAGCAAGGCCCTGGGGCGCAAGGGCCCAGATTTTCCGTATGTGAACTCCTTTAAGGGCACCCTGGGACACTGCCTGGCGGCCGCCGGGAGCATAGAATGCGTGGCCAGCCTGCTGCAAATGAAGGAAGGGACCCTTTTTGGCAATGTGAACTGCGAGGACCTTCACCCGGATATTGTACCATGGGCGAACCCTGATAGGATCCCCCAAAAGCCCCTGTCGTTTACCCCAAATATCCTGGCCAAAGCGAGTTTCGGTTTTGGGGATGTCAACGCCTGTATTATATTTAAACGCTTTACCCCTTGAACGCTATGAATGAAGATGCCTGTTATACCCAATTAAAGGCCCTCGTGGGCCCCTACCTTCCGGAGGACGTCTCCGTGGACGCGATCCGGCCAGAGAGCCATTTCGTCAAGGAGCTCAACATCAATTCTGCCAACCTGGTGGACATTGTCCTGGACGTGGAGGACGAATTTGATATCGTCCTTGAAAACGAGGAAATGGAAGCCATGCAAACGGTACGTGACGCCATGGAGCTTATCCGGCGTAAACGCGCTGCCAGATAACCCCCAGGAAGGGGCCTGTTTATGATGCCCGGCGTCCCCGTGGTCCTTTGCGGACCCAGGGATTAGACGAAGTGTAGTAAAACTTCGATAAAACCACTTAAAAGGTTTATATTCAATCGCTTGAGAGCCAGGATATTTTTTATCTTGCCCCTGGAACAATACTTTATGAAAATGCGAATTAGACTCCTGACAGCCACATTGGTGCTGGCAGGCGGTGCATGGCAGTTTTGCCATGGACAGGAAAGCCTCCCCAAAGTGAAGATCAAAGAGTATACGGTTATGGAACATTATGCCCCGGACCTGGTGGTCCCGGCTGAAGAAAGGCGCCGCTTAAAGGTAACGCGGCAACTGACGGTGCTGCGCAGGGAAAAAATCATCGATACCCTGACCATCCCGGAACGCAAAAAGAAGAAATTAAGGAAGGAGTTGTACCGGACCCCATTCAGCGATAAATTCGATAAAGTACTCAGCAGCCTGGAACCTGAGGGACCGGGCAGGGAGGAAGTAGATTAAACAAAAGTATCACCATCGGAACCGGGTTGGATGCCATCATCCATACCCCGGGGGTTTTTCTCAAGGCCCGCGCTGTCAGCCCCGAACAATTTCAGCACATCGGAAGGCGTCTCCAATTGAAGGTATTCTTCCCCGTTGATGGCAATAGGCCGCTGTAGCAGGGCAGGGTGGTTGTTTAAGACCTTTAGCCAGCCATTAGTATCAAAATCGGCTTTTTGCAATCGGGGGCCCTCGGGCAGGTCCTTTGCAAAAAGTTCATGCAGGGGTTTTCCCAGCCCCTCGGCAATACTGACCCAGGCGGTGTCCCCTAGGCTGGTTTTGGAAATGTCTATCACCTGTAGCTTGTTTTTGGAGCCCTGCGCGTACCCAAGTGCCTGCTTGCCCAGGCGCGTTTCTGAATGGTAGATGAGTGTCAGTTGACGGTTGTTGGTGGCCAGTGGACCCATATCTGCCTCTTCCATCCTTAATACGGGTTCATTTTTTCCTTCTTCTTTTTAAGTTGTCGCTGGAGGTCGTCAATCACCTCGGCAACCGATTGTTCGAATTCGCCATGACTGGCTTCAGCGAATAGGCGGGGCCCCGGAACACTCAGGCGAACCTTGCAAATTTTGCCTTTATTGGGGTCTGAAGTATTCTCGCTTTTGATAAAAACATCGGCTTTTACGATAAAGTCGTATTTATCCTCGAATTTTTCTAGTTTTTTGGTGATCAATGCTTCCAGGCGGGCACTCGCTTTTACCTGGTCATATTCAAAGTTGATGTTCATGGCCTTTCTATTTAAAGGGAATATAAAACCCCTCTGCCCTAAATCCAAATTTATTTAAACATATCTCCCCGGGGTGGTGGTGCAGGGGGTTTGTTAAATAAAGGATAATAAAAAGTTAATCCTTGATTTACCGTTAATTAACTCGATAAATTCGGTGGATTTTCGTACCTTAAAGCGAGTGTAGAAGTGCAATTTTCCCCCAAAAAACAAACCTGCTATGATCACGGAAAAAACAACCGGAAGACTCCTTCAAAAATCCTCCAGCCAGCTTATGCGAAGGTTGGAACGGAACAATGACGAGCTCCTGCACCTGCAAACGAGCTTGAAATCTTACGTGTGCGAACCAAAGACGTACAGCCTGTTTGAAAGGCTGCAGGGATTAAAGAAACACCTGGAAAACTTACGCAAAAGGAACCAGGAGCTTATCGAAGCCCTTAAGGGTCACAAAAATTGCCTGGAAGAACAGTTGGAGCGCTCCCGGCAGCAATTTGAGGAATACCGCGAACTGGAGCGAAATGTCCTGGAATATATCGGCATGGCCAAAATGCATTGCTAGAGCGTCCCTTTTCGCAGGGGATTACCCGCCCGTTTGTTTTTCCGGGATGAACAGGGAGGTGAGTATGCCCGTGGCCAGTGCCGTGACGATCACAGTCAGCGAGAGCCATTCGGGAAGTTCTATATGGTGTGAGAACAACATCTTCAACCCTACAAAAGCAAGGATCACCACCAGGCTGTAGTTGATGAACCGGAATTTTGCGAGCATGCGGGAAATCAGGAAATACATGGACCGCAACCCCAGTATCGCCAGGATATTGGAGCTGAAAACAATAAAGGGGTCGGCCGTGATGGCCAGGATGGCAGGGATGCTGTCCAGGGCGAAAAGGATATCGGTTAATTCGATGATGATCAATGCCACAAAAAGGGGGGTGGCGGCCCGTATCCCCATCCGGCGGATAAAAAAGTGGTTTCCGTGGATGACTGTGGTGAGCGGGTAGATCTTTTTCACCTGGCGGAATACAAAGGAGTTTTTGGGATTGTATTGCGGGCCCTCCGATTTTAGCATCTTAAAGGCGGTATACAACAGGAATACCCCAAAAACATAGATGATCCAGTCAAACTTATTAATTAAAGTAACCCCGAAGACAATCATTATTGCCCTGAAAACAATGGCTCCCAGGATCCCCCAGAACAACACCCGGTGCTGGTAGATGGGGGGGATGGCAAAGGACGAGAAAATGACCGCGATCACAAAGACATTGTCAATACTCAACGACAATTCGATCAGGTAGCCGGTGATGTATTTGAGTACCGCGTTACTAGGGCTGAGCTGGGTGGGGTTGGCAATCAGCCCCTGCGAAAACAGCCAGTAAATCACCCCGCTAAACCCCAGCGCGATAGTGACCCACAGCGAGGTCCAGATCGTGGCCTCTTTGGCACGAATGACATGGTCCTTTTTATTGAAAACACCAAGGTCCAGTGCCAGGAAGATCACGATCAGGAAAATAAAGGCTGCCCAAATCCACATGCGTAGCAAATTTAAGGGGCAAAGATATGAATCGTTTGTATCATAAAACGCAATTAAGGCCCCATAGGTCAAAGAAATTAAAATTTTATCCAATAGCATCAATCCGTACCGGAACGATAGTGTAGTTTCTATGTTTAAGCCTTATTCACTACTCACTAAAAACACAACACCCATGAGCGCATACAACGTAGCACAAAAGCTGATAAAGAGCCATTTGGTCCGGGGGGAAATGGCCCCTGGTACTGAAATTGGACTGAAAATAGACCAGGCGCTGCTACAGGATGCCACCGGCACCCTGGTGCAGTTGGAGCTGGAAGCCATGCAACTGGACAAAGCCCGTACCGAAGTGGCGGTACAGTATGTAGACCATAATTTATTGCAGACCGACTTCAAGAATGCCGACGACCACCTTTTTCTAAAATCCGCCGCCCGGAAATTCGGATTGTGGTACAGCAGGCCTGGTAACGGGGTGAGCCACCCCGTTCATATGGAACGATTTGGGAAACCGGGCAAGACCCTCCTGGGGTCTGATAGCCATACCTGTGCCGGGGGCTCCCTCGGGATGCTGGCCATCGGAACCGGGGGGCTGGATGTGGCTGCCGCCATTGCGGGCCAGCCCTATTTTGTGAAAATGCCCAGAATCATGGGCGTGAGGTTGACAGGTAAGCTACCCAAATGGGTGAGTGCCAAGGATGTCATTCTGGAAATGCTACGTCGGTACGATGTCAAGGGCGGGGTGGGGAAGATCATTGAATATTACGGGGATGGCCTCGCGGAATTGAGTGCCATGGACCGTCATGTCATTGCCAATATGGGCGCTGAATTGGGGGCTACGACCACGGTTTTCCCGAGTGATGAGGAAACCAGGAGGTTCCTGAAGTCCCAGGGCCGTGTAAATGACTTTGTCGCTTTGGCGGCAGACAAGGGCTGTACCTATGACCTGGAAGATACCATTGTCCTGGACGACCTGGTCCCACTCATCGCCAAACCCACCAGTCCCGGGAATGTAGTCCCGGTGCGTGAGGTGGCGGGAAAAGCCATCAGCCAGGCGGTGATCGGTTCCTCGGCCAACCCTGGCCTGAGGGATTTTTGGATCGCGGGGGCCATTGTGAAGGACAGGACTGTTTCCGAAGAGGTGTCCCTGGATATCAACCCCACCTCCAGGCAGATCATACAAAACATGATCGAGAACCGCGCCTTTGCCCATCTGATCAAGGCTGGGGCCCGCTTCCACCAGTCGGGCTGCATGGGCTGTATCGGCATGGGCCAGGCCCCTGCCAGTGGCACCATCAGCCTCCGTACCATGCCCAGGAACTTTCCGGACCGTTCCGGCACAAAAGATGACCAGGTGTACCTGTGCAGCCCTGAGACGGCTGCGGCATCCGCGCTTACCGGGAAGATTACAGACCCCAGGGACCTGGAAGCGCTGTATGGGATGGAATACCCCCGGTACGAGGCGCCTGAGCTGGAAATCATCAATACCGAAATGTTGGTGGCCCCGCCTGAAGACGGGTCTTCCATCACGCTGCAAAAAGGGCCCAATATCAGTTCCCTGCCCGATTTTGAACCCCTGAAACAGGATTATGAAGTCCCGGTTTTACTCAAAATGGGCGACCATATTTCCACGGATGAAATCCTCAAGGCCGGGGCAGAGGTATTGCCCTTCCGGAGCAATATCCCCGAGATCAGCAAATTTGCCTATACCGTCATTGACGACACCTTTTACGACAGGGCCATGGAAGCCAGGGGTACCTACGGGGGGCATATCGTGGTGGCCGGTGACAACTACGCCCAGGGCAGCAGCCGGGAACACGCGGCTATAGCCCCCAAATACCTTGGGCAGGTAGCGGTTATCGCAAAGAGTTACGCCCGGATTGCCTGGCAAAACCTGGTCAACTTTGGGATCCTGCCGCTGGAATTCCAACGCGAAGAAGACTATAGTTTCCTCCTGCAAGGCGACCTGGTTCGATTTAAGAACCTCAGGGATGCGGTCAAAGCGGGAGGAGCCATCACCGTACACGTATTGAAAGACGGGCATGGCAGAGAGGTTCATTTGTCCCATAGCCTGAGCGAAAGGCAACTGGCGATCCTCCTCAAGGGTGGGGTGGTCAATGATTTTAAAGAAAAGCTGGCTGTCCAAAGCCCCCGGTAGCCCTGGCACCGGGATCGTACCAATGCTGTAGGATAGCCATGACAGGCGTGGTCAGCGTCGTGGAAAGCCTGCTGTTATTCTGCAATCACTGCGCCCGGCCCGGGGTTTTGGGCGGGGGCAGGCAGTCATGTATCGATTAAACTTTTGATGGAGTAAAACAATACTAAATCTATTGATTGTTAGATAGTTGTAATTTAACTCTTCTATTAAAACGGTAGATGTAGGCAAGGATGCCCATGGCGGCAAAACCACAGATGAGGAAGCCCAGAAACATCGGGAGTACGGTGGTGGTTACGAATTGCCCGATGAAGGCGCTGATGGGTACCGCCATAAGGGTGGCCAGGCACCCTGTGAGGGCAGCCCCTATACCGGCGATATGCCCTAAAGGTTCCATGGCCAGTGAACGGAGGTTGCCAAAGAGGAAGCCTACCGCAAAGAACTGGAGGCCAAAAAAGACCAGTAGTATTGACAAGGGGGGATTGGCCTGCCCGTAGAACAGCACGATATACGCCAGGGAGATCAGCACGTAGGCCACCAGGGCGATGGTGACCAGCCGCAACATCCCAAAACGCAATACCAGGGTGCCGTTCAGCAGGGTAGCGGTGCCGATGGTAATGGCCAGGGCGGCAAAAATATAGGGGAAGGCATTAGCCAGGGCGTATTGTTGTTCAAAAACCTGTTGGGAAGTACTCAGGTACACCAGGAAAGAACCGGTTATAAGGCCCCAGATAAAGGTAAATGCCATGGTCTGCCGGTAGTTGATCAGTTCCCTGTAGCCCTGGATGAACACCCTGGCCCGGAACGAGGTACGGTTTCGTTCCTGCAGCGTTTCGGGCTGGCGTTTCCAGAACCAGAAAGCCACCAGGATGCTGAAAAATACCTGTACATGGAAGATGGCTTCCCACCCGTAATGGTCCATGATCCATTTTCCAAAGGCCGGGGCGATGATGGGCACCAGGATAAATACCACGGTAACGAAAGACATGATGCGCGCCATATAATCGCCACTGTAACTGTCGCGAATCATGGCAATACTGATGGTCCTCGGGGCGGAAAGCGAGATGCCTTGCAGGATACGGCCAATAAGCATCAGTTCCAGGCTTTGGGCGTATACGCAGAGCAAACTGGCCAGGATGAAAAGCCCGAACCCGATATAAACCACCGGTTTGCGGCCTATGCTGTCGGAAATCGGCCCGAAGAGCAGCGGCCCGACCCCCAGCCCCAGGAAAAAGAGGGTGATCAGCAGCTGGTTTTGGGCAATATCGGTGGTGCCTACAGACAGGCCAATAACATCCAGGGCAGGGAGCAGGGCATCCAGCGCCAGGGCGGCAATGGACATCAGGGCAGCCATCAGGGCTACAAATTCGAATTGGGCAGGTCGTTTGTTTAACACCCGGCAAAAATAGCCGTTTCCGTTGAATTGGGGTGGGGGTGGATCGTTAGCAGAATGTTAAAAGATGCCTGGCGGTAAAGGTGATGCCCAGCCCAAAATAATTGTATTTTAGGGGGACGCTAGTTGCAAAACCAACCAATTTAGATGGCAAAACAGAAATACAGGAAGGTGTCAGTACTTGGCCCTGAGGAATTTACCGGCCTTAAACTAAAGGAACCCGTACGTATAGCCGCCGGGGCATTGGGGGTCAGGGAAGCCCTGCGCCATGGGTTCAAAGAGATGGGCATCCTGCGGTCTATGCGCTCCTTGTTGGCCATGAACCAGAAAAATGGTTTTGACTGTCCCAGTTGCGCCTGGCCGGATCCCGAAAAACCTTCCAGGATAGGGGAGTATTGTGAAAATGGCGCAAAGGCCCTGGCCGATGAAGGGACCACTACCCATATTGGCGCCCGTTTTTTTACGCGCTATTCTGTGGAATCCCTTTCGGAGCGGTCTGATTTTGAGTTGAACCAGTTGGGGCGGATCACAGAACCCCTGCTTCTGGAAAAGGGGAGTTCCCATTACGCGCCCATCACCTGGGAAAAGGCCTTTGAACGGATCGCGGGCGAACTGAGGCAACTGGACCACCCCGGCCAGGCTATTTTTTACACTTCGGGTCGTTCCAGCAACGAAGCCGCTTTCCTCTATGGGATGTTTGCGCGGGCTTTTGGCACGAACAACCTGCCCGATTGTTCCAATATGTGCCATGAATCCAGTGGGGTGGCCCTGTCAGAGACCCTTGGGATAGGGAAGGGGAGTGTTACCCTCGAAGACCTGTACGGGGCCGAGGTCATCCTGGTTGCCGGCCAAAACCCCGGCACCAACCACCCCAGGATGCTTGCTGCGCTGGAGCAGTGTAAAAAGAACGGGGGGCGCATCATCAGTATCAACCCCCTGGAGGAAACAGGGCTCGTCAGTTTCCAAAACCCCCAGCGGTTGCACGGCTGGGTGGGCCACGGCCAGGCCCTGGCGGATCTGCACCTGCCTGTCAGGATCAACCAGGATATCCCCCTGGTTAAACTGCTCCTGAAAAAGCTTCTCGAGAAGGACGCGGCACAGGGAGCCGTTTTGGATCATGATTTTATACAGGAAAAAACGGAAGGCTTCGAGACGTTATGCCGGGATTTGCAGCGCTATGATTCGTTGGACCTGTTGCAGCGATGCGACGTCTCCGAGGTGCGGATCGACCAGGCGGTGGAATGGCTGGCCCGCAGTTCCAGAATCGTCATCTGCTGGGCCATGGGCCTTACCCAGCACAAGAACGGGGTGGCCACGATACGCGAATACGTCAACCTGCTGCTGCTCAAGGGGGCTATTGGGAAACCCCATAGCGGGACCTGTCCGGTGCGGGGGCACAGCAATGTGCAGGGCGACCGTTCTGTGGGGATCATGCATTTTGTGGATCCCGACCTCAATGAACGTATCCGCAGGCACCTGGGTTTTGACCCTCCCGAAGAAGAAGGCTATGATACGGTCAGGGCCATAAAAGCGATGCATGAGGGAAAGGCGGGGGTATTTATGGCCCTTGGAGGAAATTTTGCGATGGCTGCCTCGGATACGGAATACACCGCTCGCGCGATCAACCGTTGCAGGCTTACGGTCCAGGTAAGTACCAAGCTCAATCGCAGCCACCTGATCACCGGGGAAGCCGCCCTGATTTTACCCACCTACGGGCGTTCGGAAAAAGACCTCCGCGGGGACAAGGCCCGCTATGTGACCGTTGAAAACAGCATGGGGCGGGTAAAAAGGTCTAAAGGCATCCTGAAACCGGCATCCGACCAGTTAAGGAGTGAGCCGGAGATCATCGCTGGGATAGCCCATGCCTACTTTGAAGGCCGGCATCCCGTGGATTGGAAAGCCCTGGGGGCCGATTACGACCTGATCCGGGATAAGATCGACCTGGTGGCCAGGGGCTTTGAAAAAACCAGCGAACGTTCAGCCGGGGTGGGTTATTACCTTCCCAATAACGCGCGTGAGGGCGATTTCAGCCATTTGACCAAGGGGCGGGCGAAGATCACCCTGAACAAGCCCCCGGAACACCATTTGGCCGAAGGAGAGCTCTTATTGATGACCCTGCGTTCGCATGACCAGTTCAATACCACGATCTACGGCCTGGACGACCGTTACAGGGGCGTTTATAACGAGCGAAGGGTGGTGTTTATGAATGCCAGGGACATGGAGGAAAGGGGGCTTAAAGCTGAAGATGTGGTGCACCTGAGCAGCCATTACCACCAGAAGGCCAGGCAGGCGCGCAATTTTAAAGTAGTACCCTATAAGATCCCACCGGGCAATATCGCGGCCTATTTCCCGGAAACAAACGTATTGGTACCGTATAACCATTTTGCAGACCGCAGTGGGACCCCTATCAGCAAAAGCATTAAGGTACGGGTAGAGAAGGTTGCCGGGATTTAGCCTTTGCAAGCGGGCAATTTTGGGGTCCCGGCCAGTTGGGGGCGCTTCCGGTCGGCTCCGTTGGTGTTGGGAACGGTGTTGCGCAGATAGAAAGGCCCGGATATGGGCTGCTAAGGCGGGGGCCATAATTCCCCGCCCCGGGATCAAGTTACCGGCGTTGGCTGCAAAAAGCATGCAGGCCGACCGTAATCGGTGAATTCTGCCGGAGATCGGGAATTCTGCCAAAAAAGCGGAAAAATCCATAGCCTTGTTTAAGAACACATTGAGGTATGAAAAAGAATTCAGTGATTCCATTGCTCATGGTGGGGTGTTGCGCGCTCTGCAGTACCGCTGCCTGGACCCAGGAGAGCCCTCAGCTGGAGGCGAAACTCAGGGCGGAAGCCGAGGCAAGCCCCCTGATATTCAGTTTTGCACCGAAGTTGGAAAGCACCTGGCAGCAGGAGCGGGAGGAAATGGCGCAGCGGGTGGCCCGGATAGATTCTATGGACCTCCCGGAGGCCCGCAAATACAAACTCATCCGCGACCTGTACCGCAACAGGGAATCAAAACGGCTGCAAAAGGCCTTGCTGGCCAAGACGCATTTTGAGGAAGGCCCCGGGGAATAGCATTTTCGCTGGTGGACCATTGCTTTGGCGGATGGCCCGGGTAGCTACCACGGGCAGGTGTTGCTTCTACGACGTAAGAATCATTTCCCCGGCAAAAAACTCCAGGACGGATCCGTTTTCTGGTTTTCCTGCAAGCTTTGTGCAGGGGAGGACACTATCTTGGGTTCGGGGTGGGGCTTTGGCCCCCCCCAATTAATCCATTACCCGGCCCCCGGATAGGTTCCTTCGCTCGCCAAGCAGGCGGTAAACACAAGCTGTGGAACCGGTTTGCTAAGGGAAGGATAAAGGTGTTGCGATAATGACAGAAATATTAACTGTTACTTTATTTATTAGCAGGTAATATACTGTATATAAATATTATACGTTTGTTATATAGATATTCTCAATAGGCCTTGTTTATTTCAAAAACAGGTGAAACGAACCTATGCGCCGAAGAGGGTGCCACAGGCCTCAGGTGCCTAAAAAGGTGAGCGTATCATAGACCAGGAAGGCTGGCCATACAATCGCTTTCAGGAAACCAATGACACCGGCCCAGAAACCGGTAGCCATCTGTATGTAGTAAACTGCGGCACCGATAAACCCAAGTCCGTATACGACATTGGAGGTATGCGAGCTGTTGGGAGATTTTGAAGCGGTCATTGTTGCGGTTATTTGACTGTTATGCGAATTAGACGCGGGGAGGGGGATTTTGTTACAGGCTATGGATTCTGATATTTGCTATTTGACATAATATAAATTATGGAACAAACTAACCAGTAATTTGTGTATAGCCCTCAACGGGCTATTTTACAATAATATCAGATATAGTAGCTTTAGCTCTATATCGTCAGATATTATGTAAAAACAAATTACGGGTATTGCCTGGGAATCTCGTGCCAACAGAGTCTTCAGAAAAGCTTGTTACCCATAATTATATTATTTCAAATAGAGCCACAGAGATCTAAATCTAACTTTATTTCTATTCAGAAACTTTCCAGGATTGCTCAGCCGCAAATCTCCGTGTTCCCAAGTGGTCCTATAATTTGCCGCTATGTAAGATTGCCGCGCGCCAATCGAATCAATCAAGGAAATGAATATACCGGATGGCATTTCACTAAATTTATGAAATCAGCTAGCTTCGCCCACGCCAGATAAAAGCCATGTCCTTTGCTTGCCCAAAGAAACTGACTTTAGGAGGTTCATGAATACCTTATTTTTGGAATAGAAATGTTATAAATAAAGCGAACCAAAAGAAAAGGCACTTTTTGGAGAAGGTATTTATAAAGATAGCGCTTTAAAACTAGAACTCCCCTCCCTAAATCGCCTCCAAGGCTTCGGCGATTTTATACGGTACCGATTCTAGGTCAAAGCAAGCTGAAAACTACCGCAAGTTCTTCTGGCTTTCATTTTTGAATTCCTTTGGTTTTCCTGTATGATGAAGGTGTTGTACCTACAAATCTCTTAAAAGCACTATTGAATGAGGATAAGCTACTAAACCCGGAATCAAAAGCAACGGAGGATATCGTATAATGGTGGTTATCCTCATTCAGGTGATGCCACCTGCCTGCCTCGTCGCTGAAAAGGGTTCCATAAAAATAGGAAAGAAACATTGGCGATTAAACTTTTTAATGGAATTCCTGCAACCATGTGTTGGGAACCATGTTCGGGGAATTTACGACCTTAGCATGAACCCGTTTCTTGAAGCCATCGCTTTAACCCGACGGCTATCAGAAACAAGCACCGGATCCTATTGCTGATCCCAAGGCCCAAAACCCTGCAATATGAAAACGCCAATGTTCCTCTTTTTAGTCCTATGTTCCCTGGGTTTTAACCCGAGGGCCATGGCCCATGACGGGCACGGTGACCCTGTGTTAGCCGAATTAAATGACTACCTGATGGCCATACAACTCATGCGGATTGAAGATCCCAGGGCGGCCAAGCTGTTTAAAACATGGCAGGAACTCAAATTCGAATCCTGGGAAATACGCAGACTCACTGACGATCAGGACCTGCTGATCAATGCACCCGAGGTGATGGAGCAGATTGGCAAGACCAGGTCCAAACAGAAACAATTGTTGGAGGCGTGCCGGCTGTATTTTGCAGAACTGCTGGATGAGCAGCCGGCAATTCAATGTAGCATAGGCCAATCCGTAAGCGCGATATGGGAGGCGCCCCCGGTAGAAGTGCAACGGCGGCATTTAAAGGTCCTGCTGGTCGCATTGCGGAATACCAGGGATACCCCGGCCCATCTGAGCCTGAAAAGCGATCTCAGCGACGACATCTTGTTTTGGAACATAGAGGTTTCTGTGGGGGCCAACAGCTGGCGATACACCTTTGTGGTGCTCGCCCCATTCAAGGAAGCAGTAACTGCCAATACCCTTAGTATCAGCGACGACCTGGGCAATACGGATTCGGTGGAGATACGCCTTAAGGGCACCCCCATGCGCGATGCCCCGTATACCCTCCTACCCGCCGGGGACAACCTGACGCATGTGACCCTGCCGGGGGGTGCTGAGGGTTCTGCTGAGACGGGATACGCCCTTGCGGATACCATAGACTTTTCAATTACCGACAAAGAAAGCGGAAAGCCTTTGGCTGTCAGGGTTGAAGTAACCGATGCCGAAGGACGGCATTACTGGGCCCCTATCCTGGGGGCTTCCTACGCCGTTGACCGGGAACGGAAAGTGGGCTGGAATACGACACTTTGGGACCAGCAACCCGGGCCATACTTCTACCTGGGAGGCCAAGGAAAACTGGGGGTAAACCCCAAGGGAAAGACAGCCAGGATCTATCACGGCTTTGAATACAAACCCCTGCAGGTTGCCATCCCCGAAGATGGAAAAGTCCATCGGGCCATGGAACGCTGGATCAATATGCCCGAATTGGGCTGGTATTCCGGGCAAACCCATATACATACCACAGATTTGGGAAGTCCGGTGCAATTTAGCGAATTCTGGCCCCTGGTTTCCCGGTCGGAGGACCTGAGCGCTTCCTTTATTCTGACCCTCAAAGGCGAATGGGACACCCATGCCATCTATGCCAATGAATTCCCCATGGGCCCGAGAAATGCCTTCAGCACCCGGGACCACCTGATTAGCTATGGGGAAGAGTTTCGAAACAATCCCTACGGGCATCTGGCCTTTCTTGGGCTCAACCAGTTGATACAGCCGGTCAGCACCGGGGCATTGGGCGAAGTTGGGGGGCCAGACTATCCGGCCAATGCGGCTGTGCTGGACAGAGCCCTGGCAATGGGTGCCAGTACCATTGCGGCGCATTTTGGCTATTTCAGAGCGGCAAAGGTAGATCAGATCAAATCTGGCTGGCCCTCTACGGGGTTTGAAATGCCGGTGGATATCGCGCTCGGGAAACTACAGATAGCCGAAATTGAAGGTAACGGCGGGCAGACGGATGTCTGGTACGACCTTCTCAATTGCGGGTTTAAGATTCCGGCCACCGCAGGCCCGGACTGGTTTATGAAAGATACGCCCCGGGTGTACGTGTACCTGGGGAAAAAACCATTGACCCTGGATAACTGGAGAACAGGCCTGCAACAGGGGAACAGTTTTATCACCCGTGGCCCCATGTTGTTTTTTCAGGTAAACGGGGAACCTCCCGGCAGTGTTCTGAAGGTAAATAAGGGACCTTCGGGCTTTGCGGTGACGGCCATAGCACGAACCCCCAATGGCCCAATCCCGGTGGAAGTCCTATACAGCGGGGAGGTCATCCTGACAACTTCCGAAACTTCTTTTGAAGTTACTTTGGAAGATTCCGGATGGTTGGCAGTGCGCTGCGAAGGCGCCCACTCCAATCCGGTGTATATCCATGTTGAGGGCAGGCCTGCAGGCAGTGCCAAGGCGGCCCGAAAATTTATCCCGATTATCGAACGCCTTTCAGATTGGGTCCATACCAAAGGCCTTTTCTATGATGAAAACCAGAAAAAGGAGGTGCTCCGTGTTATTGAAGAAGGCAGGGCGGTTTATGAAAAGATAATCAAAACGGCCAATGAACTGCGAAGAGAGTAATAAGCCATTTGTGAATACCCTTCATCTTTATGGGTGAGCCCGGGTTGCGACGAACCTCTTCCGCAATTCGGTTCAGGAATAACCTGTCTGCACGGCGGTAAGGATGGCGATCGCACCCAGGATAAAGATCATCAGGGCCGGTTTCCAGATAAACCGCATCCAGCGGTCGAAAGTAATGCCCGCTACGGCCAGGGTTCCCATGAGGGCCCCGTTGGTCGGGATGATCAGGTCCATGTTCACCGCCCCGTACTGGTAGGCCAGTACACAGGTTTGTCGCGTGATTCCCACCAGGTCCGAGAGGGGGACCAAAATTGGCATGGTCAGGATTGCCTGCCCCGAGTAGCTGGGTACCGGAAAATGCAATAGCGCCTGGCTCCCATACATGCCCAGGGCCGATATGCCCGGCGGGAGTCCCTCCATGGGTGAAAACAGCGCGTAAACCAGGGTGTCTATGATTACTCCTTTTTGCAGCAATAGGGTAATACTGCTGGCAAGGCCCAGGATGACCCCTGCATAGACCATTTCCCGGAACCCTTCGGCAAAGGCTTTTGCGGTCCCGTTTATCCCGAGTTTCCCCAATACACCGCCCACCAGCCCCAGGGTAAAAAAGCAGGCGGATAACTCGTTAAAGCCCCATTCCCATCGCATCAGGCCCCAGGTGACCAGCATAAATGTCGTGCCAAGCAATAGCAGGATCACAAGGTTTCCAATGGAAACGTTTTGTCCGTGGGTGGCCATGGGTTGTTTCCGGCAGCGGTTTTGGCGCGCATAACGGATCATATAGGTCGTCCAAAGGACAAAGGCGAGCACCAGGACCCCCAGGCGGAACCCCGTGCCGGAAAGCAGGGAAAGTTCGGCTTCCCGCTGGGCAATGACAACAGCAAAGGGGTTGATGGGGCTGAATGCAGCCCCGATGACTGCCGACCCGAAGCTGACCCCAAAGCCGAAAAAGCGTCGAATCCCATAGACCGTGTGAACAAGATCAGGATGGGCGCCATGGCTATGACCTCCTCCTGCAACCCGATTGTGAGGCCCGCAATGGCAAAGAGCAGCGAAACAATGGCCAGCGCCAGGCTTTCACGGCCCTTCAGGAGGTCGACGACCCACTGCAACCCCTGCCCCAGGGCCCCGGTCTTTTCAATCACGTAAAAACTTCCCCCCACCAGCAAGATGAGAATTATTAAGTCGGCCCGCTCAATAATACCCTCAGGTACAGAGAGGATGAGGTCAAAAAAACCGAGCGGCTCTGAAGCCACTTTTTCATAGGAACCCGGCAGGACCACGTTGCGGCCTGTCGCGGGATCTTCCATGCGGGTAAAAGCTCCCTGCGGAATAATAAATGTCAGGGTCCAGGCCAGCAAAATCCCTGCTAGCATGATGATGAGGGCATCGGGAAATTTTTTCATCGAAGGATAGGTTTGGTTGGTCGGCGAAGACCGCCCTGGCCTAAACCTTTGGAAAAAGATAGCAAAAATTCCGGTATACCCCGGAATATGGTGGCACTGACCATTTAGCCCGGCTCGCCAACAAGGCAAACCGACCATTAGCTGTAGTGTATCGCGGGGCCATCGGCGGGGGGTAAGGGAAGCCACTCCCCTGCCCCGTATTTTAAGCAGCCTTTCCGGTACGCGTTCGTAAAGGTGTTGGAAAGGTAAAGCCGTAAGCTTGTTACCTGGGCTTATTTGGATGCTTCTGCTTCCTGGTTATAGTCGTCCAGCATCCGTAAAAACGCGGCTTCGTACGCTTTGTTGACGTACTTGCCCATTTTCTGCTTTTCGGTAAACTGATGTTGCAAGCCGTAATGGTTGTTGTCATAGTTGTCCTTCACCCTGGGGTTGTCCCCTATAAAGTTCAGGAGGTTGATGTGCATGACATTCCTGGGGTGGTCACTGTCTTTCTGGATCAGCAACTGGAAATTGTCCTGTATGTATGCTACCAGCTTCTGCCGGTCTTCAAACACCATGTCTGCCAGTTCCTGGTTGATCTTCCCGGTGGTCCGGCTGTACAGCTTGTACATCAGGATGCGGCCATCGGCCACTTGTTCCAGGATCATACGCTTGGGGATCATCTTGATGGCTCTGCCGGTAAGGTCAGAATACCACACGGTTTTAAATACCCTGCCATCTTCGAGTGTAAAGCCTTGCAGGTGCTTGGGTTCCATTTTTTGCTTCATCTTCCCTTTCATCTTTCCGGTCTTCGAAAACTTCTCAAAATCATCCGGGGACAGGTAGGTAATTCCCTGTTGAAACCGCTGCGGGTAAGCAAAATCTATTTCAATATAGACGTCTTGCGCCTTTCCTTTTTTGAGGTGGAGCGTACCTTTATGATAGTTGGCCTGGGCTTGTACGCCAGCCAGGGTGAAAAGCAAGGTACATGCGAATAAAACAGTCTTCAAATGGTTCATGGGGTTGGGGTTATGCGGATTATTACTTATAAAGTAACAACGCATTACCTTTTTTTATATTGCCACAGCAATGCCCCTGAACGAAGTTGCCTGCCATCACTGCCCCATAGATTCAGGCGCCGCCGGCCATCCTATTTAAACCTGTTCCTGTTCCGGTTTCTGTTCCGGTTTTTGTTTTGAGCCCCGTTGCGGTTAGAATTCCGGTGCTGGTTCCTGTTCCCATGGCGAGGCTGATTGGGTGGCCTATGTTCCGTTGCCACCTCTGCTTCTTCCGATTCGTCCATGAACTGGTGATCGGGCATGCGGGGGACTTCCTGTTTGATGAGTTTTTCGATATCCCGCAGGTACGGCCGTTCTTCCTGGTCGCAAAAAGAGAGGGCAACCCCGCTGGCGCTTGCACGTCCCGTACGCCCGATACGGTGTACATAGGTTTCCGAAACATTGGGCAGGTCGTAGTTGATTACCAGGGAGAGTTCCTCTACATCGATGCCCCTGGCAGCGATATCCGTAGCGACCAGTACCTTTAGTTTTCCTTCCTTGAAGTTCCCAAGGGCCTTTTGCCTGGCCGCCTGTGATTTATTGCCGTGAATGGCCTCTGACTTTATGTCGGTCTGCCCTAATTTCTTGACAATTTTGTTCGCGCCGTGCTTGGTCCTTGAAAATACCAAAACGGAATCGTCGGGCCGCTCCTGTAAGAGGTGCGCCAACAACTTGGGTTTGTTGCCCTTGCTGACAAAAAAGACGCCCTGCTCCACTTTCTCGGCGGTGGCCTGTTCCGGTTTGATGGTCACCTGTTCAAAATCTCCCAGCATTTTTCTCGATAACGCTACGATATCTTTGGGCATGGTGGCCGAAAAGAAAAGCGATTGCCGCTTTGGAGGCAGTTTGGCGATGATCTTTTTGATATCGTGGATAAAGCCCATGTCCAGCATTTGGTCAGCTTCATCCAGCACCACATACTCCAGGTCCCGGAAGGATATAAATCCCTGGTTCATCAAATCGAGTAGCCGGCCTGGCGTGGCTATCAGGATATCGACGCCGTTTTTCAGCGCGTTTACCTGCTTGCCTTGCTTGACGCCCCCATAGATCACCGTGTTCCGCAAACGCGTAAACCTCCCGTAAGCGGTAAAACTCTCGCCTATTTGTATGGCCAGCTCGCGCGTTGGGGTCACTACCAGCGCTTTTAGGCGCCGTTTGCCCTCCTGCCCGTTTTGTCGTTGGTGCAGGTGGTGCAGTATGGGGATCCCGAAGGCCGCGGTTTTTCCGGTACCGGTCTGTGCCACTCCCAAAAGGTCTTTGCCGTTGAGGAGAATGGGGATCGCTTGTTCCTGGATGGGGGTGGGATTTTCGTACCCTTCAGCCTGAAGGGCTTTAAGGATGGGGTCGGCAAGGCCGAGTTCTTTGAATGTCATATTGTTAAATAAGGCGCGAAGATACGCTAATTTGGGACGCCGGCAGTACAGATGGGCAATAATCAGCAAAAAGCACCCCTTCGCGATACCGGGAGCACGGGTTGCAATTAGCTGGCAATAGACTACCCGGCTTCACTTGTTTATCGGGAAACGATCGCATCCGCTTCCATCTCGATCAACCATTCCGGCTGGATAAAGCGAGCTACCTGCATCATGGTAGTCACCGGCTTATGCCCTTTAAAGTATGATGCCTTTACCCTGGCCACTTCTTCCCAATCTTCTATATGGGTGAGCAGCACCCGGGTCCTGACGACATCCTCCAGGCCGGAACCTGCCTTCTCCAGCACCAGCCGGATAATTTCCATGCACTGACGGGTTTGGGCCGCTATATCGCCAATTCCCACCGTATTTCCCCCGGCATCGATGGCTGCCGTTCCCCCTATCGAGATATACGGGCCTATGCGTACGGCCCTGCTAAACCCAACAAGGTCTTCATAAGGACTGCCACTGGAGATGAATGTACGTTTCATGCGAAAAGTGCCCGGAGTTATTTTTTTAAGGTAACCTTCACGGCATTCATACCCTTCATGCCTTTTACCAGTTCGAAGGAAACCCGGTCATTTTCGGCAATTTCATCCAGCAGGCCGCTGACATGGGTAAAGTATTTCTCCTGGGTTTCTGTATCTATAATAAAACCAAATCCTTTGGAGGAATCAAAAAATGAAACGGTGCCCTGCCTGACGGGGTCAAATACTTCTTTTTCGCCCTCCGGGGTTTTAGGGATCCCGATCTCTATATCATCTGCTTCGACCTCAATCCTTTTCGAGGGATCCGGAGGGGTATCGGTCAGGTTGCCCAGATGGTCTACATAGGCGAAGGCAATCCCCTTTTTCCCGCGGTCTTTTGCTGCAGCCTTGCGGGCTTCCATTTTCTTTTTTTTCTCCTCGCGCTTTTTTAAACGCTTTTTTTCCTTCTCACTTTTATTAAATGTTTGCTGCGATTTTGCCATAGGAAGATGTAACGGGTTAGCCCAAAAAAGGGATTTAAAAAGCCAAAGATATCGTTTTCCGCGCTACCTGACGGGGTTTGCCCCGATAATATCCTCCGATAGATCATCCTGTTGCCCGGCCCACCAGGTAGGAAACCAATGGCCGGAAGGCCCGTATCCATGGTGAAAAAGCGCATTGGCCCACGGATAACACGGCTAGAAAGCTCCCCAATTTGCCCGCTCCCCCCGTTCCTTTCCCCTGTAAAAAAATAGTTAAACAACTGATAATTAATCAAATATAATGCATACCTTATAAGGTGCTAATAACCAACCAACACAATTATGAAAAAATGCCTCTTTATGGCCCTTGCGCTGATACTCAGCGCACCTTTGATGGCTCAGGGCGGACCCGACAAACTGTATGTGATTTTTGAACTGATGCGCGTAGACAACGAGCAGGAAGCAGCGTATGCAGAGACTGAAAACTTCTGGGAGAAAATCCACCAGGAGCGTGTAAAAAGCGGTGATATCATCGGCTGGGACTGGTGGCAGATGATGCCCGGGGGTGAAGACCAGGGGTATCAGTACCTCACCGTAACCCTCTTTAACGACCCGGTCAGGATGTTTGACGGTGGCGATCTGCTGGCCAATGCAAAAAAGGCCTACCCGGAAATGAGCGAGCAAGCCCTGCTGGACAAACTCAACGGGGCCTCTGAAACGAGAGACCTGGCGGTACGGATCTTTATAGAGGAGATAGCCAACGCCAGCAAGGAAGGCATGGCGATGCAACCCGGGATGGTGGCGCATATCAATATGATGAAAGTGCCCCTCAACGGCTTTGCTACCTATGAAACCGCCGAAAAAGAAGTATTCCAGCCCTTTCACCAGGCAGCGGTAGACAATGGCCACCGGGAGTACTGGGCCCTGGGCCGTTTTATGGTACCCTATGGAAGTGCCACCTATGCCTCACACATGACGGTGGATATGTTTAAGGATATGGCCCAGGCCCTGAGTGGTGGTGGCGCCCTCGCCTGGGGGGAGCTGTCCGAAGCCCAGCAAAAAGCCATAACCGACGGGGTAGCCACCCGTGATCAGAAGTTCCAGTACGTTTGCCGCTTGCTGAAAGTGGTGCGTTAAATGGGGAATATAAGCCCTGTTTCACAAACTGTAAACCCTTCCCCCCGGGAGGGTTCCTTTGGTAGTAAATGTCCTTGGGGGATAAAAGGTTTGGCTGGGCCATTTTTTACATACGGCCCATTTCCACCAATTGCCCCCTGGCATCTTGCCCCACTGCTCCATTGGGATCCAGGGCCAGTGCCTTCTTATAGGATTCCACGGCCTTATCTGCCTGCCCCGCCTGGCGGTACGCATTCCCCAACTGTACCCAGGCCCCGGCCGATTCCGGGAACAATTGGCCGACAAATTCAAATACCGCTATGGCCTGCCCCGGATCTCCCGAGCTTAGGATACGGGCTCCTGCCTTGCTCAATTCGGCCTCGAAGTCATAAAAACGGTACCTGGGGTCGGCGATCATTTTTTGGGTTTCAACCAGGAGTTTCTCCTGCTCCCCGGCCATGTACAACGCTGTCATATATTGCATGGGATCCAACTCAAAATCTCCAGCATCAAACTTCAGGGCAGTATCCAGCACAGGGTCCTGGTTGGTTTTGTATGCTTCAAAACTCATTTCCACAGCCACATGGGGCGCCAGCCACGGGCCGTCTTCCCATTGTGGTTTATCCTGCCACCAGGCATAGGACAGGTAGACCGGGATACCGCTGTTGGGTAGCGGGATACGGTTGTTATCCCCATAAAAATTGATATTCTCGCCAGTAGGTTCGCCCACGAAGATGGCATTGGTGTAGCTGTCGAGTTCAAGGACCAGGTTCTGGCAGGCCGAGAAGGTTCGCCTGCCTATAATGACAAACAATTTGCCTACCTGGTCGATCTTCTCGGTCTGTATGATCCCCCGCACCACATCTTTGTTGAAGTAGTTGTTGCCGCCTCCGTTCAATCGCACATCCAGTACCAGGCGGTCTACCGCATTGTTTTCTATAAAATCAAATACCCGGCCGAAGAATGTCGGGATATCCTCCCCTTCCTCATGGACCACTTCGCTATGGCGCACATATACCGTCCTGGCATCGGGCAGGTATTCATAATAATAGTTTTTATCGAGGTATTTCAGGTAGTATGGAGTGACGGCCGTATCCCGGGCATCCAGCCATTCTTCCTGCTGGAGTACCAGGCCGTACTTTGTGGGCGGCCGTTCCCCTTTGGGCAGGGCGGTAAACGTAAGTTCGTAAGCCTTCCCTTCCTTCTCCAGGCCCAGGGTGAGCGTATCAGTAAGGGAAGGGGTAATCCGCTGGGCGTGCAGCACTTCGGCAATCCTAAGGTCATTGATGCCATACGCCTTAAAAAACTGGGAGTTTTCAGCATTTACTGCCGGAGACAAGGCATGCAGTGCCTCCGCGATGGGCATCCCCCCAATAGAGACTACCCTGGCGCCCAGGGCCTCGCGATACTTTTTGTGGGTACCCTGCACATAGACCCCGTCACTAAAATGATACAGGTTAAATGGGAAGTGCCTAAAAGCAAAGGCTTCGTGCCCGTAACTAATCCCGGTATGCCCGTACTTGAAAAGTGCGATAATGCGGGCTAGCCCCACGACCACTTCATGGTCCGCCATTGTGGGTATGGCCTCCTGTAACTCCCTGACCGCGGCATCAAATTCATCGGCGCTGGTCTTCCTGAACAGGAAAGCGTAGTCCTGGTGGACGGTTTGTTGCAAAAACTGGAGGTCTTCCTGCCATTTTTCGGCAGTCATTTGAATTTGGGCATGGGCAAAAAGGGTAAGGGTAAAGAAAAGGCTACTTAAAAAAACTTTCATAGGATTTCGCTTTGTGCTTTAACAGACGCCGGCATCCCGGTTTTGTTACACTTTCTACAGCAAATTCCATGATCATGCCCCGTGCTTTTACTATGATCCGGTGCCCGGAGGTGGTACAATGGGCCGTGCCCTTGCTTTTCCCGTGTCCTGCTAAGGAAAGGGTATTTCCTTTTGTGATATTCAAAAATTCAGGGTAAGTTTAGCCTCCATTTTTGGTTGAAATAATTGATACGCCCTATGATGGTTTACATCCGATCTTTACAGCGATGGCTGATGTTGTCGCTGCTTCCCCTGTCTGTTTTCTCCCAGGATTTTGATAGCGAACGGCTCAAAACCCTGGCCGATGCATACACAAAATCCTCCTTCCCGGATCTAGTACAACTTTTGAGCATCCCCAATGACGCCAATTTTCCGGAGGCGATAGAACAAAATGTGCAATGGTGTGAAAAGGCCTTTGGCCAAAGGAACTTCACAACCAGCAGGCTACAGACCAAAGGGGCCCCCTTGCTCCTGGCCGAAAGGACCCATAAAAATGCCCAAAAAACCGTTTTGATCTACCTGCAGTTAGACGGGCAACCGGTAGACACCACCCAATGGTCCCAGGAAAACCCCTATATCCCCGTGCTTAAACAGCAAAACGCCTCAGGTGGCTGGGAGGCTATAGGCACCTATGATTTCAACCAATACAACGAAGACTGGAGGATTTTCGCCAGGTCCGCGGCCGATGCCAAAGGCCCTGTGGCCATGTTCCTGGCCGCCCTGGACGCGATTGACCGCCTACAACACCAGCCCAACTTCCATATCAAGGTCATCATGGACTTTGAGGAAGAACTGGGTTCCCCCAACCTTCCGGCGGCGGTCACCAAACATGCCGAACGCATGGCCTCGGACATGCTGGTCATATTTGACGGGCCTTTACACCGCAGCGGGAAACCCACGCTGGAGTTTGGTGCCCGGGGTATAGCCACCATGACCCTCACCACCTATGGCCCTATCGTGCCCCAGCATAGTGGTCATTTTGGGAATTACGCACCCAACCCGGCCCTGGGCCTTGCCCAGCTACTGGCTTCCATGAAAGACCCCCAGGGAAGGGTCACCATTCCCGGCTACTATGAAGGGGTCTCTATTGATGAGGAAACGAGGACAATATTGCGAGCCGTCCCGGACGATGAAGCGATGATCAAAGAGCAGTTGCAATTAGGCAGCACAGATGCTGTTGGCAGCTTCTACCAGGAGGCCATCCAGTATCCCTCCCTCAATATACGGGGCATGCAGTCTGGCTGGATCGATGAAAAGGCAAGGACCATCATCCCGGGTTGGGCCCGTGCGGAAATTGATATCCGGCTGGTGCTCGAATCCGAACCGGAACGATTGATCCGACTGGTAAAGGAGCATATCGAAAAACAAGGCTACTACCTTACTTCCGGGGTTCCCACAAAAGAAGAACGGATGGGGCATGCCAAAGTGGCCAGCCTGACCCATGAAATATCCTATCAATCGTTCAGGACCGATTTTGATACCGAGTTGGGCACCTGGCTCAGGAAAGCGCTTACCAAAGCCTATGATGACGATATTGTCATGGTACGGATGGGAGGTGGTTCCGTTCCCATTTCCCCCTTTGTGAACACCCTGGGGATACCGGCGGTGATCGTGCCCACCGTCAATATCGACAACAACCAGCACAGCCCCAATGAAAACCTGAGGATCGGGAATTACAGGGACGGGATACGCACCATGATGGCTATTCTTACCGAGGATTTATAAGGTTCAATCGCGGGTGGTCTGGCCGAATGGGAACCCCCAGCAACTTAGAGGTGTTTTTGCAGGTTTTTTTGGAAATAAGCGGCGCTTTCCGCGATGCTTTTCATGGAATTCTCCGCAAAATTGCCGCCCTGTTCAATAAAGTAATACTCCAGGCCGGCAAGTTCCGGGTCGGGCAGGATACTGGTATAATCGATAGAGCCATTACCCAGTTCCGTGTAATCCCGGGTCACCTTGTCCATATCCTTGATATGCCACATCACGAACCGCCCTGGTTGCAGGGCGACCAGTTCTTTGGGGCTCTTTTTGGAGGAGTGCATCACCCAGTACAGGTCCAGTTGTAACTTGACCAGTCGGGGATCCGTTTCCCGCAGGATGATATCATAGCCTGTGTCGCCCCCCTGATCAAAAAATTCATAATCGTGGTTGTGGTAGGCAAAGCCCAGCCCCGCCTGAGTCACCCGCTCCCCTATCCAATTGAGCTTTTCACATAGTTTCTTAAACGATGCGATAGACCTGGATTCCGGGTCCAGCCAGGGCCAGGTGATATACCGTTGCCCTGCAGCCAGGGCCCCTTCGATGCACTGGTCGACAAACTGCTCCAATTGGGCTAAGGGCGTATGGAAATAGGGGGCAAACCCGTAGTGGCCGCTGGAGGTGGTGAGTTCCAATTCCTCCAGGACCTGCTTGAACTCGGCCGTTTTTAAACCGTAATAGGCACCCTTTTCCCCGTCGTACCCATAGGTCTCCAGGTCTTGATATCCCAAAGATTTTACCCTCTTTAAACTCCCCACCGGATCCCGCTCCATGGCGTCCCGGATGGTAAAAAGCTGTAACCCCATTTTGTACTTCCGGCCACCGGCCATAGAGAAGCCAGGCCAGGGCAAAAGCGCCGATGAAAGGAGGATCCCGGACTGTTGTATGAATTTCCTGCGTGTGTGGGTGCTTCGCATGCTGAGCGATTTTATAATGCCTGTGAAGATAAGGTTCCTGGCGGGAACCACCCAACTTCCATCCTTTAAAAAAAAGTCCGCCCTCCATAAAGCTACCCTCTTGTCCTAGCGGTCTTAGTTGACGAAGAACATTTTGAGGGGCCCCCTGTTCTTTACTTCGATTTTGCCACGGTACTTGCAGGGGAACTCCTCTTTGATCAGGGAATAAGTGGTTTCAGAGACATTTACACGGCCCGGGACCGAATTGGTCTCCATGCGCGAAGCTATGTTCACCGTATCGCCCCAAATATCATATTGCCACTTCTTATCGCCTACAATCCCGGCCACTACAGGGCCGGTGTGCACCCCTATCCGCACTTCAAAATGCAGGCGTTGGTTGGATGCTTGTTGCTCGCGGGCGACCACTTCAATCATTTCCCTGGCCGCCATGACGACTCTTTTTGCATGATCGGGGCGGGTTTCCGGCAGCCCTCCCGCACACATATAGGAATCGCCGATGGTTTTGATTTTCTCCAGGTCGTATTTGGTGGTGATGGCGTCAAACGCCTTAAAGTAAAAGTCGATGCTTTCCACCAGCTGTTCCGGGGCCACCCTTTCGGCAGATTTGGTAAAGTCTTTGAAATCGGTGAACAGGACCGTTACCGAGGTAAATTTTTTGGCGGCTACCCGCCCCTTCTCCTTCAATTCCCGGGCGGTTTCTTCGGGGAGTATGTTTAACAACAGGGCTTCGGAGCGGTTCTTTTCCTCCTCGATGATCTGTTTGGTCTTTTGGATGAATTTGTTGCGCCTGTAAAGGCCAATCGCCAGTATACCGATTAGGAACAAGCCTATGGCCGAAGCGGCGGCAATAATTTTCTGGGTCCTTTTCTGTTGGTTGAGCAGGTCTACCTCGACCTGTTTCTGGGCCACTTCGTAATTGGTGCGCAGGTTGGCCATTTGCTGTACGGACTCCACGTTCTTTACGCTGTCCCTGTACGCAATATGGTCCCGGTAGTGCTCAAATGAAGCAACGGTATTCCCCATTTGTTCATAGAGTCTGGAAAGCGTCAGGTGGGCCGCGCCCATTTGGTCTTTAAGCCCGTGGCTGCTGGCAAGTTCCAGGCTTCTTTCGGCGTATCCCAGGGCATTGGGATAGTCCCCTTTGTTTCGGTAGATGTCAGACATATAGGTTAGGTAGACCGATATAGGGTAATAATCTTCCAATTCTTCCAGGATGCTGATGGCCTCGTTTATATGGGAAAGGGCCAGTTCTTCCTCCCCCATTTCGGCGTGCACCATCCCCATATTGCCCTTGTTGTAGGCCGTTCCTGTGGTAAACCCCACTTTTTCATAGATGAGCCCCGACTCTCTAAAATAGGCCAGGGCCTTTTCAAAGTCGCGGGTATTGAAATATTCGTCCCCGGCATTCAACAGCGTATTGGCCAGGGAAACCGAATCCGTGGTTGTACGCAGCAGTTCAATGGCTTTGTCATAGTATAATTCCGCGTTGGCGGAATTACCCATGACCGAATAGACATCGGCGATAGAGGTATTTACAATCCCTGATAGTTGCAACAAGTCATGGTCTTCGGCGATCTTCGCGGCAAGGAAGTACTGTTGAAGCGCCTCGGTTAAGTCGGCTTTGAGCCGGAGCGCATTTCCTTTTTCCAGGTACCCGTAATACATAAAGCCAATAGAATCAACTGATTCTGCCAGGGCGATCAGGGTGTCACTGTAGTGTAGTTTTTGGTCCGTATCGGTTTGGTTCCTGGCGATTTCGAGGAGGATTTGAAACTGCCCGGCCGCCGGGAAATCCCGGGAACGGTACACCTGCTCCAGGCTATCGGCCAACTTTTGGTTTTGTCCGAAGAGCCCCAATCCCATTATAAAAAAAAAGCTCATGGTTAGTTGAGCTTTTATTTGGTATCCTGTGGCGGTATATGGGCTATATCTCCTCAAGTGGACGGGCTTGTTTATGGACCAAAAGGTTAATGCATCTGTATCTTGGGGTCGATGATAAAGGTAGTCGGATTTAAAGAAACCTGGTTGGTCTGATGCCATAAATTTTCGGCATAGCTGTTCATATACGCCAACCGGTCCCCGAAAAATACAATAGGGCCGTGGGCGTTGTTGCCCGCAATACCCCCAATAGGAAAGGGGGCAAGCGATACCTGGTGCCAGGCATCCTCGGCATAACTGTTCATATAGAACACCTGGGCCCCATTATAAACAACAGGCCCATTGGCATTATTCCCCGCGATGCCCTCCGCCTGGCAGGGGGCATTGGTTACCCTGTGCCATACATTTTCCGCATAACTGTTCATATAGTACACCTGGTTACCGCTGTAGATAACCGGGCCATTGGCGTTGTCGCCGGCAATACCCTGAATCTGGACAGGCGCATTGGCCACGGGATGCCAAACATTTTCCGCGTAGCTGTTCATATAATACACCTGCGACCCATTGAAGATGATGGCCCCATGCGAATTCTCCCCTGCCAGCCCCTGTATTGCAATGGGGGCGTTGGCCACCCTGTTCCAGTTATTGTTGGCATAACTATTCATATAGGCTACCTGATTGCCGTTAAAGATCAGGGGACCACTGCCGTTGTTTCCGGCAATGCCCTGGATCTGGAACGGGGCGTTGGCCACCCTGTTCCAGTTATTGTTGGCATAACTGTTCATATAGGCTACCTGGGTCCCGTTGTATACTATCGCTCCGGCGGTATTCTCCCCGGCGAGGCCCATAATACCGTAGACATTAAGGGTAATGCTATAGCTTTCCTGGGTTCCGGGACTAATTTTGGGGTCGTTTTTGATTTTGGCCTGATACACATTGTCATTGTCCCCCGTGGTGAGGTCATCCATGATCTCAGAGCCGCCGTCTTTTGCCACGCCGGAAATAGTGACGACATTCCCGTCATTCCTGGCCAGGGAGGTCCAGGTTATTTTCTTGTTCTTCCATACCGTCGACACATAGTCCCGGGGATCGCCGGGCGTTTCGGCAGGGTCTCCCACATCATCGGAAAAGACGACGCTGGTGTTCTTGTTTGCTTCGGTAATGCTATCCGTTCTGACGGTTATAGTGACGTTGGTGTCTTTTGGATTGTTGGAGACTGGCATTTTGGCAAGGTATTTAGTGAAGGGACTTTCCCGTTAGCTATACAAGGTAGGCAATCGGCGGGGTATTGCATCGGCCTTTGGGACGGACCGTTGCTTTCCCTGTGCCAGCGTAGCGTTTTTCTTACCGAACAGGCGGACTGGGAAGGCCAGGGGGCTTGCCCCCAAACCCGGGTACATTTTAACGCCAACCGGGATCAAAAAGAGGTCACCACCTTGAGGCCCGGATGGGGATCCAGATGCAGCCCGGGCAATACCGTGGGCACGGCTTCCAGGGCCAGGGTTTGTGACACCATCTGGTGTAATTGAATACCGCCTTTCTGGATCAGTGCGAACAGGGCGGGATAGCGGTGTGCCTGCATCCCATGGCTGCCTATCAGTTGCAGTTCGTTGGCAAGGATTTTGGGCATGGGGATCTCGGGGGCCGGCTGATCGGGATCCAACAAGCCTACCTGCAGGTGCTTTCCCCGTTTTCGCAGGCTATGGATAGAGTTCAGGCAGGTTTGGGGGTGTCCCAGGGCGTCTATAGAGGCATGTACCCCTCCCCCGCTATAATCCAGGATTTCCTGTACTACCCGTGTTTTGGCGGCATTGAGGGCTATATCGGCCCCCAGGGTTTTGGCCAGTTGGCATTTCTCATCGGTAATGTCTACAGCGATGACCCGTGCGCCCAGGGCTTTGGCGATTTGTATGGCCGAAAGGCCCACGCCCCCACAGCCGTGTACGGCAAGCCACTGCCCCGCTTGTAATCCTGCCTGGTCTGATACCGCCCTGAACGCGGTTACAAAACGGCAACCCAGGCTGGCCGCACTAATGAAATCCATTGATTCGGGGAGTTCCACCAAGTTCTCATCGGCGTAGTCGATGGCCACATATTCTGCAAAGGACCCCCAGGCGGTAAAACCGGGTTGAAATTGGTGGTTGCATACCTGTTGGTTCCCTTCCCGGCAATAGACACAATGGCCGCAACCTCCTACGAAGGGAACGGTTACCCGTTGGCCTTTTGTCCACCGCTTCACGCCTGTGCCAGTTTCCACAATGGTTCCGGCCAGTTCGTGTCCCGGCACGTGTGGCAACACGATGTCGGGGTCGTGCCCCATCCAGCCATGCCAGTCGCTCAGGCACAGCCCGGTAGCCGCTACCCGAATGACCACGGCGGTGTCGGAGGGAACCGGGTCAGGGACAGTCTCAATGGCGATGGGTTGGCGGAATGCATTGTAAAGGGCTGCTTTCATCGGTTAGGGATCCATTTTTTGGCTGTGAACAAAATTACTTCTGTGGTTTCCCCCGGGAGCGTCATCCTTCCCTCCTGCCGGAACCCTAGTTTTTGCAATAGTTTTTGGGAAGCCTGGTTATCGGTGTTGGTAATGGCCCGTATCTGGTCCAGCCCAAAATCTTCCCATCCTGCCCCCATCAGACGCAGGGCCGCTTCATAGCCGTAACCCTGCCCCTCGTATTCGGGCAGGAAGGCAAACCCCAGGTCGACCCCGTCCAGCCCCTCCCGGTCATAAAGTCCACAGCTACCGAGTTTGGCCCCGTCTTCTTTCCGGATCACGGTATAGTTGCCAAATCCGAGCCGTTCCAGTTGGGAGGTCATTTTTTCATCGATGTAGGCTTCGGCCTGCTTTGCCGTGTACACCTGGCGGTCGCCGATATATGCGAGCCACTTGGGGGAGTTCATCAGTTCCAGGATAAAATCGGCGTCGCCTTTCCCCGTCGGCCTGAGGAACAGCCGTTCCGTTTCAAATGTTCTATAGCCCATAGGCAGTAAAATACCCAAAGCGCCCTAGTCGCCGTAAAGGGCCTTGCCGGCTGCTTCGTATGTATCGCCCGCCTTCCACACAGGGGTATCCGGGGCATTGCCCAGTAACCGCCCCGCCATGACATAGGCCCTGAAAAATTTAAGCAGGTAATCAAAGTCCAGGGAACCGGCCTCATCCCGGGGTTGGTGGTAATATTTGCCAATTTCAGCGTCAAAGGCGCTGAACCCCATAGAAAAAGTTGGCGCCGGGATGCCCTTGCGGGCAAAATGCACATTGTCGGAACGGTCAAACAACCCCTGTTCCGGGGCCGGGTCCTCAATCGCCTTCAGGCCGAAGGCCGCTACGGCCTCCCTGATATGGCTTTCGGCTGTAGTGCGGGTAAGCCCGATGATGGTAGCTAATCCGGTGTCGTTGTACCCGCCGTTGTCACTGTTAAAGCAATACACCATTTTATTAAGTGGAAGTACCGGGTTTTCAACATAATACTGACTGCCTAATAACCCTTTTTCCTCCCCGGTGAACAGGATAAAAAGGGCGGAGCGTTTGGTGGGGTATCGAGACAGGTTTTCGGCCATGCTCAGTACCGTGGTGGTCCCCACGGCATTGTCCCGGGCGCCATTGTAGATACTGTCGCCCGCTTCATCCGGTTTTCCAATCCCCACATGGTCATAATGGGCCGAGTAGATAATGTACTCGTCCTTGAGGACCGGATCGGTGCCTTCGACCACGCCGACCACATTTTGCGAACGGAGGGTGTCCAGGAGTTGTCCCCCGGACTGGTATCTAAGCGGCATTTCGGGCTGCAGGGATTCGGTAAGTTGCCCTGAAGCATCGCGAACCCAGATATAATCAAAATCAGCTGCCTCCGGCGTTTCACCCCCGGCCACGGAAAACCTCGGGTTATTGAGGTCATGCTCAATAAACCCCCACATGGTTTCTTCTGCCGTCAGGATTTCTATGATCCCCAGGGCACCCTTTTCCCGGGCCAGGGTTTCTTTTTGCGCGACCAGCCTGAATGCCGAACGGGCATCCTGGGCAGCGGCACTGCCCGCTTTGGTGATCACGAATTTCCCCGCCACGGTTTTGCCATCATAATCCGATTCCATTCCATGGCCTACATATACCGCTTCCCCTTCATAGGTGCTTGCCCGGGCCTCCAGCGGGGCCAGTGCCTCCAGCGCCTTGCCCCCGAGGGTTACCTGCAGGTTGGCGGGAGGCGATTTGCGGTTTAACAGTACTTCCTGGTAATAGGTCCCTGTCGCCGGGTTGGGTTGTGCCCCGTAGCCCCGTAGCATGTTTGCCAGGTAGGAGGCGGCTATCTTATTTTGCGGGGTGCCGGTTTCGCGTCCCTGCAACAAGTCATCCGAAAGGAAATAAATATGGCCTTCGATCTCTGATTTTTGGACGGTAGCCTCTACCTTTTCCTTGTCAGACTGGCTCCAGAGCAAGGCGGTACCCAAAAATAATGCAACAATCAATGTGGTGTGTTTCATATTCTAAGTGGATATTTCGATGTGCTTAAATGTACTAAGAAAACCAATGTAAGCCCTTATTGGCAAGGCACTGGTGAAAAAAATACCCAGGAGCCCCTAAAAGGGATCCCTTACAGCGTAAATCGCTACTTTTTTAACCTTCCCCCTGAGGCGGATATCCCCCATGGGTTCAAATTGAAATCCCGTTTCGGGCAAGGCGGTTTTCAGTTCCTCTGAAATGAGCAATTCGCGCCCCATCTTATTGCATTGGGCCTGGATGCGGGCGGCGGTATTGAGGGTGTCGCCATGGTAGACGATCTCCCTTTTGTACTTGCCTACTTCAGTTACGGTCACCTGCCCCAGGTGTACCCCTGCCTTAAAGAAAGGGCGTACCTGGTAACGCTTTTGGTAATGGGCCTCGTTCCTGGCCAGACGCGATGTAAAAGAATAAAAGGCCTTAAGGCAGTTTCCGTTTCGCAGGCCCTCCCTGATGGTCCAGGTGAGTACGGCCTCATCGCCCACATACTGGTATACTTCCGCCTCGTTCTGCACCACCACGCCCAGGTCGTTGAAACAATCCTGCAACAACTGGCTGTAACGGATGTGCCCCAGCCGCTCCGCGATCTCGGTAGACGATTGGAGGTCGAGGAACATGAATATCCGTTCTTCCTCCCTGGGGGTATAAAAGCGCCCCAGCAAAAGCTGCGTCAGCTTCCTATCCCCCAACAAGAGGTTCACCCGCCGGAGGATCAGCATAAAGATGTCCACCATGACGATATAGAAGTACTGGGCCCCGCTCCCGGGTTCAAAGGCAAAAGCGACAAACCCGATCTCGATGCCAAAGAAGGTCTGTACCATGAGATAGGACAAATAAATGAGGAAGGCGAGGAAAAGTACCGCGTACAGCATCCGGAAGAGGATGAGGCGGAAAAGGGAAATGCGCTGGTATATCCGCTCTTCGGTAAGGATCTGGGCCATGCCCGAAATGCTGCCAAAGATGAACCCGTAGATCACCGAAACCAACAGGGAAGTCTTGAGTTCAAATTGCACCGACCCCAGTTCTACAGTCCCCAAACCCCGGACGACGCTGAGGAACATAAGCGCCAGGATCCAGCCAATCCAGTAATCCCTGATGATCCGCCATCGGCGCCGGGTGCGGTAATGCATACGCTTGTCCTCTAAAATTGAATACGGGGGTAAGATACTTAAAAGCCCCTGCTCAAAAAAGCCAGGGGTTATTAAAAACCCGGGCAGGGTGTTAATATGCTGATGGATTTTCGCTGCAGATTGGCACCCGGACGGTGCCGGGGTAATTTTTAAGCCGGATCCGCTTTTTCAACAGTGCATAATTCGTTACATTCTCGGCCGACACTTGAACCATCGCTACAGACAGCTAAAGACCCCCTATGAAAAAGGAACAGACCACTGACGACCACCTCTTTTGGTATAAGGATGCCATAATTTATGAATTGCATGTCAAAGCATTTTTTGACAGCAACGGGGATGGGATGGGAGACCTCAGGGGCCTCATTCAGAAACTGGATTACCTGGAAGACCTGGGCGTTACCGCCATCTGGCTCCTCCCTTTTTACCCCTCCCCCCTGAGGGACGACGGTTACGATATTGCCGATTACTACAACATCAACCCCTCCTATGGCCATGTACGGGACCTCAAGAAATTCATCAGGGAAGCCCATAAACGCGGTTTAAAAGTGATTACCGAGCTGGTGATCAACCACACTTCGGACCAGCACCCCTGGTTCCAAAGGGCGAGGAAGGCGCCTGCCGGGTCGGAATACCGGGATTACTACGTCTGGTCTGACGACCCCTCCAGGTACGAGGATGCCCGTATCATCTTTACCGATACCGAACCTTCTAACTGGACGTGGGACAAAGAGGCCGAGGCCTATTTCTGGCACCGTTTTTTCTCGCACCAGCCCGACCTTAACTTTGACAATCCCGCCGTGCAAACGGAGGTGATCAAAATAATGGACTATTGGTGTGACATGGGGGTTGACGGGTTTCGCCTCGATGCCGTGCCCTACCTCTTTGAGCGAGACCAGACCAATTGCGAAAACCTGCCGGAGACCCATGCCTTCCTGAAGAAGCTGAGGGCCCACATCGATGCGAAATACGAGAACAAGTTGTTCCTTGCGGAGGCCAATATGTGGCCCGAGGATTCCGCGGCCTATTTTGGCGATGGGGACGAATGCCATATGAATTACCATTTCCCCATTATGCCCCGCATGTTCATGGCCCTGAAAATGGAAGACCGCCACCCCATCATCGATATAATCGACCAAACCCCCGATATCCCCGAATCGTGCCAATGGGCCATCTTCCTCAGGAACCACGATGAGCTGACCCTGGAGATGGTTACCGATGAGGAACGCGACTACATGTACAAGGTCTATACCAAAGACCCGCAGGCGAAGATCAATGTAGGCATCCGCCACCGCCTGGCCCCCCTGCTCGAAAACAACCGGAACAAAATTGAGCTGATGAACGTATTGCTGTTCTCATTGCCCGGCACCCCGGTCATCTATTACGGGGACGAAATTGGGATGGGCGACAATTTTTACCTGGGTGACCGTGATGGGGTGCGCACCCCCATGCAATGGACGGCCGACCGTAATGCCGGCTTTTCCACGGCCAACCCGCACAAACTGTACCTCCCTACCATCATTGATGCCGAATACACCTACGAGTCGGTGAATGTGGAGGCACAACAAATGAATGGGTCTTCCCTCCTGTGGTGGATGAAGCGTGCCATAGGGATGCGAAAGAAATACAAGGCTTTCGGACGGGGCGATATCCGGTTCCTTGCCCCGGAAAACGCCAAGGTCATAGCCTTTACCAGGACCTATGGAGATGAGAAGTTGCTGGTACTCTGCAACCTTTCCCGATTTTCCCAGGCGACAGAACTCCACCTGGAAGACTACGAGGGGTACACGCCGGTAGAAGTCTTCAGCCACAATAAATTCCCAAGGATCAGTAAGACACCTTACCTGTTTACCATGGGCCCACATGGTTATTATTGGTTTTCGCTGGAGACGGATAGGCCCCATGATGAAACCACTACGACCCCTGAATTAAAGGCCAGCTCCTGGAAATCCCTCTGGGGTAAAAGGCACCGTAAGAAACTGGAGACCCAGATCCTCCCTGCGTACCTGTTGACACAGGACTGGTTTGGGGGCAGGTCGCGTATTATGCAGGGGATTGAGGTGCGAAACAGCATGGATATCCCCGCGGAAGGGGTTAAAGTGCGGCTGCTCCTGGTGGTGGTATCCTATAACGATGGCCTGCCCGAGTGGTACCAGTTGCCGGTGGCATTTTCGGAAACGGAGGCAATCACCCAGTCCGAATCACTTCAAAAACACAGCTTGTTGGCCAAATTGGAGTTGGGCAACAAACGCGGATACCTTTTGGATGCGGTCTATGACCAGGGCTTCAGGGTAGCGCTTTTCAAGCACTTCAAAAAAACCCGAAAACGTTCTTCGGGAGAGGATGCCTTGCGTTTTCACCACCACAAAAAAGCGATCCCCAAAGGTATGGAAGGGCGCAGGTCTAAGGTCCTTGAAGGGCTGCACACCCATACGGCCATTGCTTATGAGCAGGACTTTTACCTGAAACTCTACCGGAACCTGGATACCACGGTAAACCCCGATCTTGAAATCGTGCAATACCTGAATGAGAAAACCGATTTTGAGCAGTCGCCAAAATATACAGGATCTATGCGCTATTCCACGGCAGATGGGAGTTCTATAGTGCTGGGCATGTTGCAGGAACAACTGCCCAACCACGGAAATGCGTGGGATTATACCCGCGACACCCTGCACCGGTACTTTGAAAGGGTCCTGGTCACAGGAAAGGAACATCCGCTTCCCCCCGATACCAACAGCCCTCTGGCGCCCCTCCGCTATGAGCGGCTTCCGGAGAGTATGAAGGCATTGCTGGGGAGTGTATTCCCGGAGCGGATTATGCTACTGGGGCAACGCACGGCAGAAATGCACAAGGCCCTTGCCGCTAACCCCAACCTGCCCGATTTTAGCCACGAACCGTTTTCACTGCATTACCAGCGGTCCGTATTTTCGTCCCTGCAGGGACTTACCCGCAGTACCTTTGAAAATCTGCAAAAGTCGCTAAAAGGCCTTCCCGAAGAATGCCAGGAGGCGGCGAAAGAGGTCCTGGGAAAAAGGCAGGAAGTGCTCCAGTGTTTCAGGCGCATCTTCGCCCATAAGATCCCGACGGTAAAAATCCGTACCCATGGGGATTACCACCTGCACCAATTGTTATGGACAGGACGCGATTTTGTCATACGGAACTTTGAAGGAGAGCCTATGCGGCCCTTCAGTGAGCGCCGGTTAAAACGCTCTCCCCTGCGGGATGTGGCGGCCATGCTTCGCTCCCTGAATTACGCTGCGTTTACGGCCATCAAAGAACAGGAATTCGACCGGCACCGCAGGGAGGGCGACCTGGATGCCTGGGCCGAAGCCTGGGCTGAATACAGCAGTCGCCTGTTTCTTCAGGGCTACTCGGAACACGTGGGCGACTACCCCTTCATCCCCGAAAGCGTGGAAGATTTTAACATCCTGCTGGATACCTTCCTGCTGGAGAAGGCCGTATACGAATTGAACTATGAACTGGACCACCGCCCGGAGCAGGTAATGATCCCGATGCGGGGTGTCCTGAAAATCCTCCGCCGGAGCGGCCTTAATTCACACTAAGCCAGCCCCTGTGGCAGTCGTTGAAATGCCCGGAATTCTTTGGTCCCCCGGGGAATCGTTTAAAATACTATCTTTAGCCAAGGCTACCCTATGAAACCCATTGTACAACTTTCACTGGACCTTACAGATATCCGGGAAGCGCTGGATACAGCGGCCATGGCCCTTAGGGCCGGGGTCGACTGGCTGGAAGCGGGTACCCCCCTGCTCCTGGCCGAAGGCCTTCACGGCGTGCGCGCCCTGCGTAAAGCTTTTCCGGATGTTCCCATAGTCGCAGACCTCAAAACCATGGATGGCGGTTACCTCGAAGCGGAAATGATGGCCAAAGCGGGGGCTACCCACGTAGTGGTGATGGCAAGGGCCCACCCCGAAACCATTAAAATGGTCGTAAAAGCGGGGGAAGATTTTGGGGTCAAAGTTATGGGTGATAACCTGGGCTGCCCGGATATGGTGGCAGGCGCCCGATTACTGGAAGAACTGGGATGCGATTATGTCATCCACCACATCGGATATGACGAACGCCGGGGTATTGCCGCCCGGGGCCTAAGGATGCCCAGCCCCCTGAATGAACTACGGGAGGTGGTGGCTGCCGTTAAAGTGCCGGTGCAGGCTGTAGGCGGACTGAGTATGGAACAGGCAATCCGTTGTCCGGAATACGGGGCACCCCTGGTCGTATTAGGCGCCCCGCTGACCATTGATGCCGACACTTTTAAAACGGCTGATGGCTTGCTTGAATCCTCCCTGAAAATCATATGCAAAAAGATACATGAAAACGTAAGTTAAAGATATTCAATCTTGTATAATGTTGTATTGAAACCTATACTTTAACATGAAATCTATAGCGGTAGTTAATTATGCACCCTCCAAAGGCAGTGTGGAGATCCGTGAAATACCCAGGCCCGGCATAGGCGATGCCGATGTCCTGCTCCGCGTTTCCCATGTGGGCGTCTGCGGTTCGGACCTGCACCAGTGGACAGGAGACCACAGCTGGCCGGTAAATTACCCGGTCGTGCTGGGCCATGAATTTGGGGGCCATATCGCCTCATTAGGGAAAGCGGTACAGGGTTGGAAAGAAGGCGACCGGGTGGTGAGTGAGACCGCAGCGGTCATTGATAGTAATAACCCCATGACCCGGCAGGGCCTCTACAACCTGGACCCATCCCGCAAAGGTTTTGGCTACGGGGTAAATGGTGCCATGACGCGCTATGTAAGCGTCCCCGCCCGGTGCCTTCACAGGGTGCCGGATACGCTTGCTTTTGAGCAGGCCTGCCTGACCGAACCCTGTTCCGTGGCCTATAATGCGGTAGTGGTCAATTCCCGTATCCGGCCGGGAGACCGGGTGGTTGTGCTGGGACCAGGTACCATTGGGATCCTCAGCGCGGCCATGGCACTATTATGCGGGGCCGAGGTGTTGGTGGCAGGCCTTGCGTCAGACGAGGAACGCCTGCTGGTGGCACAGGGCTATGGATGCGAGGTTACCTCGGGAGACGCCATGCCATGGGCCCGTGAGAAGGACGGGCTGGGTGCGGATTGCGTGGTGGACGCGACCGGGGTCAGTGAATCCCTTAAAACCGCCCTGCAACTGGTGCGGCCCCATGGCCAAATCACCAAAGTAGGTTGGGGGCCCCAGCCCATGAACTTTTCATTGGACCCCCTCGTGCAGAAAAATGTACGGCTGCAGGGAAGTTTCAGCCATAACTGGCCGGTTTGGGAAAAAGTGCTTACCCTACTGGCATCGGGAAAACTGGATGTCAGGCCCATCATCGGGGGAGTTTGGGGCCTGGAAGACTGGCGGGAAGCCTTTGAAAGAATGCATTCCGGAAAACTGGTGAAGAGCCTGCTCACACCCAATTAACTTTTAATATTGAAGCATTGCCAAAACTAGCGGCCTTCCCCAAAGCATTCATGCAGGCCCTCTGCCGTAGCGGGAGCATGAAACTCACCGAATGGATATCCATGGCGTCCACGCTGGACGTTTCGGGCCTGGAATGGTATGCCGGTTTCCTGGAAATGGAGGATGAAAGCCAATGGCCCGTTCTCAGGCAGGCCGTGGAAGAAAAGGGCCTGGTGATCCCCATGCTTTGCTGTTCGCCCGATTTTACCCATCCCGATGAAGGTTTTCGCCTCAGACAGATGGAAAAACAACGCTACTGGATTACAATGGCCCATGCACTGGGCGCTTCGTATTGCCGGGTGTTATCAGGCCAGAGGAGGCCGGGCATGGAGGTGGCCCGAGGGATCGACCTGGCCGCTACCTGTATTACGGATTGTTTGCCCCATGCCCGTGATCTTGGCGTGACCCTGGTCCTGGAAAACCATTACAAGGATGATTTTTGGGAGTATCCGGAGTTTGCCCAGCAAATGGGGGTGTTTTGCCAATTGGTTGACCGTATAGACCATCCCAACTTTGGTGTAAACTTTGATCCCAGCAATACCTTCCTTGCCGGGGAAGACCCCCTTGAACTGTTGGATCGGGTAGCCCATCGGGTGGTGAGCATGCATGCGAGTGACCGATACCTGATATCGGGAACCCTGGAAGACCTCAGAAAGGAGGAAGCCGGGGCACCGGGTTATGCCAAAAGGCTGCGGCACGGGGAAGTTGGCAAAGGGTTAAATGACTATGATGCCATTTTCAGCAAACTACAGGCTGTGGGGTTTAACGGCTGGATCAGTATAGAAGACGGGGTAGAGGGCATGGAGCAACTAAAACGGAGCGTTGCCTTCCTCAGGAAGAAGATTGCCAAATATTGGCCGGATATTACCTAGAGAAGGGCCAGTACCTGGCACGCCCTGTTCCCCATCCCTCATTTCCGGGCACCTTGTTTCCGTTTAACCGAAAGCCGTACCCGGGAGGGATAGGCCTTTGAATGGTGTACCTTGTTGTGGGCCACTTTTCCTTCCTTCTCAGAATAATTAACGCCCCCGGTATTCAGGTTCCTTGCAAATCGCGGGAAATTGCTGCTGGACACCTCTATCCGTATCCTGTGGCCCTCTCCAAAGTAGTTGCTGGTAGCCATAGGGGTTAATGCCACTTCGTAAACCTTTCCCGTTTCCATAAACACTTCCTTGTCATACCCCTCCCGGTAGCGCACCCGCTGTATGGTCTCATCCAGGTTGTAGGCCCGCCCATCGGGATATACATCTACCAGTTTTACGGTAAAATCAGTGTCCCTGGCATCCGAAGAAACAAACAGGGTTGCTTCTATAAAGCCGGTTACTTCCATACCTTCTTCAAGTGGCTCGGAAGTGTACACCAGGATGTCATTCCTGGTTTCCATCTGCTGCTGGTCAAAAGCCCCTCCTTTCACGGCGTTTCCCGTACAACAAACATTGCCCCCGTAGGAGGGTACCGGATTCGCAGGGTCGTAGGTAAAGGCATCGGGTTGGTCTTTGGAAGGGGCTTTCAGGCGTAGTGCGCCATCTCCATACAGGCTGTTGGCCTTCCCCTGGCTGCTCAGGTAAAAGGTGAGATCTTCGGTATCCGCTGGCGGCCATTGGTCGGCAGACTGCCATTGGTTGCTCCCCATGGTGTAATATTGCACCCGGGGAGTGGCCTCCTTAAAATTATTGGCCTCCCCTTTGAGCCAAAGATCAAACCAGGCAAAAATTTGTTCCCGGTAATTCAGACGGGCATCGCCCACAGAACGCTCCCCTACGATGGTATTCTCGGTGGCCCTGGTGTAGGCGCAATGCAATGTGGGCGCTATGACCAGGTATTGGTTCTCCCTGACTAGCGGGTCTTTCGCATTGTCCCTAACATGGTTGAACAAGGCAAGGTTAGGGCTAATGGATACATCATACCAGGAAGTAAACCAGAAGGACGGTACCCCGATCTCCATATCGTCATGGTACAGCCCCCCCGTATACCAATCGGGATGATTGGGGGTACGCCTCACCATTTTGTCGAAAATTTCACGTTTTCCATGCATGTTTTGCAGCATATCCTCCAGGGGCAAATGGCGTAACGCCTCGGCCATGTCTACCTCGGGATTGTCCGGGGCCAGGTCATAGAAACGGGAAATCCGCTTCAGGTCTTCCTGTGTGGCCCCTGCCGGGATCCGGGGTTTGTATTTGTCGTGTTCCACCCCGTAGAGCCAGGCAAAGAACAACAATTGCTCGGCTCCCCCACGATACCAGTTACCCTGTTCCAGGTACTCCCCTACCCGGCCGATCCCGGCTCCATACCCCTGGGGCACCATGGCCGCATGCGAAGGGTGGTCCAGGGCCGCCACCGCCATTTGCCATTCCGCGGTGGAAGAACAGCCATAGGTGCCAATTTTGCCATTAGACCAGGATTGTTCCTTCATCCAGCTAAAAGCGTCATAACCGTCGGTGAGGGGCACTCCAAGGATGTCCCATTCCCCTTCGGAATAATAGCGGCCCCGTTCATTTTGTACCACATAAGCATATCCCCGCTGTACCGCTTCGTAAGCCTGTTCGGCCGTCCGCGTTTGACGTTCGCCTTCTACCCAGCTGTTAAAATTGTAAGGGGTCCGCACGAAAATAATCGGTACTTTTTCATCGGTCCTGGGCCGGTAGATGTCCGTTGCCAAACGGACTCCGTCACGCATGGGGACCATGACTTTTTCATCGATGATCGCAATGGCATCGAGTTGATCGAAAATGCTGGCCTGGGCCTGCAGGTACACGTTGCCGTTAAATAACAGGAAGGCAAGAAAGAACACTGGTTTTTGGAGGGTTGGTATCATAGTGAATGGTATAAAGACAGGCCCTAAAAATAACCAAAATACCCGAGCTGTTGCCAGTGCTCCTCCGTGGGGTCAGGCTTTTTTCCCTCAAAACCCGTGTCACAGGGTGCGTTTAGCCAGTGGCTCTGCTGTGGGGGGGCTTACCAGCTGCCGCCCCCACCTCCGCCAAAACCACCCCCGGAAGAGCCTCCGCCCGAGGAGCCACCGCTTTGGGAAGGCGAGCTTACCATATTGGATTGTACCCCGGACATGACCCCTGAAAACGATTTTGAAAAATGATGCATGCTGATGTGGCCCGCGGAAGTACTTTGGTACCACGATGGGGGCGCGACATTCAAAGCAGCGAATTTCCCCGCCCATTTTTCAAACAGGCCAAAGGCAAGGGCATACCCCATGGTGTTCTCAAAATAACCCGGATCTTCCTCCAGTAACATTTTCAGTTTGTGTTCTTCGGCCACTTTGATAAATTCCCGGAACCCTTTAAGTTCTGACAACAACTGGTTGCCTTTAGGGTTGCGCTTGATCATATGGGTGTTCAGGAATACGAGGACAATACAGCTGAGCAGCATACTTATCGCAGCCCATACGCCCCAGAAAAACAAACCTATCAAGGTGAGCGCAATCCCGCAGACGATCAGCAGGGCCAAGGTCAACCACATGACTTTCCTGGATGTTGCCACATAATATTGCTGGGCGGAACCCTTTAAATCGCTCCTGGCAGTGTTCATGGTGGTGTAGAAGGTGTTTTTCAGGCTGCTTACCAGTACTTCGCCCGGCCCGGTTCCGGTATGCTGATCGTGAACTATCCGCTTGCCCCCACCCAGGGTGATGGCGTACCCCGGATTGGAAGTAGCTCCATTTTCCGCCGGGACGGGGGTATGCCCGAACAAACCGTTAAAAATTTCCCTTTCATAGGCTGGGGCATTATCGGGCAGGGGCTTTAAACAGCTAAGTTTGGTGTCCTTTTTTCCAAACCAGCCTTTTTTCGGGATTTCCACTATCCCCAGATGCCCCCTGGAGCCCCAATACGGTAAAAGCGCGATCAGATCGGAAGGATCGTCTTTGTCGTTGATAAGGAAGCCGGCCATGGCCGGATCCATGCCTTCAGGGGGGTAGTAACTGGTGGTGGGCACTACCCTTTCGTCTTTGCCGTACTTCCGCCATACCGCATAAAAGGCGGCAAAAAGAGCCCCCAGCAGGAATACCCATCCATAGCGGTCCCAAAATGGCCATAAAGGCTTTTCTTGGCGGATACTGCCGGCCGGCAGGTTGATCAGGAGGGTCACGCTTTGGCCGGGGCCCGATAAAAACAGCTCCTTGCTGCGGCCACTGAGGACATTGCCCTCAAGTTGCCAACGAATCTCCTCGCTCAAAGTGCTACTGCCCCGGTCCCCGGAATACACGAAACAGTCTTCCAGCCCCACGGATACGTTTTCCGGGAGGTGTACCCGAAACCGGATTTGCTCAAAATTCGCCTGCCAGCCGTCTGGCTTGATGTTCCAATAAAACCGTGTAAAAGGATCCTCATACAGGAAGGCGTTATGGACGCGGTAGCGGACCTCATACCGCTGGGCCCCGGACAGGGTAATGTCCTCATCTCCTATTTTGATGGTGATTTTAACTGTTACTTTTTGCTCGAAGTCAAAAGGCTTATCAAACTTATAACCAGGCACTTCTATGTGGCTGATCCGTATTTTCCTTTTACTTGTGGTTCCATCCTGCCCGAGCAGGTCATACGAAGTTTGAATCGTCCTGTAAATCCCATGTTTCGGGGATTCAAATGTGAGGTGGTACTGCTCTGCCACGTCAAAATACCCCTCCTCACGGATATAGATATCGACAGCATATTCGTTCACCGTGAAATCCTGGGCATTACCCGCAAGGGAGGCGAAGAACGAAAAAATAAGGAAAAGTGTTTTTTTCATCTGCAGCTGGTGATGAGCGGGACACGGGACCAATCCTGCATCCCCCAGGCCAATGCCCTGGCAATGCCACGGTTTATGGGAGGGGCGGTATGCGCCATCCTAAGAGAAATTTACCTTGACATTTTCCCTGCTTTCGGCATCTGCCTCGAAATACTCAAAATGCTGGTATTTGAACATCCCGGCGAAAAGCACCCCTGGAATGCTTTCCCCGTAACTGTTGTTCTCGCGTACCGTGCCGTTGTAATAGCGGCGGCTCCGCTCCAGGTTTTCTTCAATCAGGTTCAGTTTCTCCTGCAGGTCCAGGAAGTTGGCGTTGGCCTTGAGATCCGGGTAGGCCTCCCCCAGGGCAAAAATACTTCGCAGGCTTTGCTGTAATTGGTTCTCCGCTTTAATCTGCCCGTTTATGTCGCCCGTGGGGACCTGCATGGCGGCATTCCGTGCCTGTATCACTGCCTCCAGGGTAGATTTCTCGTGTTTTGCATAACCCTTTACCGTTTCCACCAGGTTGGGGATTAAATCATAGCGCCGCTTCAGGGCTACGTCTATATTGCTCCAGGCGTCTTTTACCCGGTTCCTGTTGCTGACAAAACGGTTGAAAATTTGTACTGCAAACAGTACCAGGAGGATGACGACCCCAAGAAAAATCAATAAGCCCATTGTTTTTTAATTAGTGATTAGTGTTCAGAATAATTTAGTTCCCTACTAATTTAGCTTATTTTTAGGCCCATAACGCCAGAATTACCGATTTTCTTGGCTGCCGCTGATGGGGCAGCGCCTGTGGGCAGAACGGCTGACGGGGGTCCTGACAGCACCTCCCCGGTGTGCAAAATGAACAGACGATGAACAAGACCATATTATTGGATAAACGGCCTGTAGGCCTTCCCAAGGTTTCTGACTTTAAGCTGAGCACGGAGCCCGACCCGGTCATGTCGGAAGGCCAGATCCTGCTGAAAGCCGCTTACGTCTCTGTAGACCCTTATTTAAGGGGGCGTATGAACGACACCCAATCCTATATCCCCCCTTTTGAGCTGCAGGAACCCATCGTCTCCGGCATGATCGCCGAAGTAGTGGCATCCGGCAACACCCGCTTCAAAGAAGGGGATTTTGTTTCGGGCCTGCTCGCATGGAAAGAACAGCAGCTCTCTGAGGGCGAAGGCCTGATGAAGGTCGATTCCAAAAAAGCCCCCCTTTCGGCCTACCTGGGTGTGCTCGGGATGACCGGTTTAACGGCTTATTTTGGGCTCATGGAGATCGGAAAGCCAAAAAAAGGGGAAACCCTTGTGGTTTCCGGGGCCGCCGGGGCGGTGGGCAGCGTTGTGGGCCAGATAGGTAAGATACTGGGGCTACGGGTCGTAGGAATCGCAGGGACCGATGAAAAGACAGCCCTGCTCAAAAACACCTTTGGCTTTGACGAAGCCATCAACTACAATACCTGCACCGATATGTCGCGGGCACTGGCTGCTGCCTGCCCCGAAGGGATTGACGTTTACTTTGACAATGTTGGCGGCCGCATTTCGGATGCGGTTCTTTTCCACATCAACAATTTTGCCCGTATGGTCATCTGTGGGGCTATTTCCGTATATAATGAGACTTCCATGCCCAAAAGCATCAGCGTGCATACCTTCCTGATCCGCAAAAGGGCGCTAATGCAGGGGTTTATCGTGTTTGATTATGCCCATAAATATCCCGAAGCCCTTGCGCAGTTGATACAATGGTATCAGGAGGGGAAACTCCGGTCGGCAGAAACGGTACGGGAGGGGTTTGAAACGCTTCCACAGGCCTTTATCGACCTTTTTGCGGGAAAGAACCAGGGGAAGATGATCGTAAAGATATAAGTTGCGACACGCCTGGTATATTCGGAAAAAAATCTGTTAGTTTTTATGGGGCCTCCCCGCTCAGTTCGGCGATGGGCGTCAGCAGTACTTTTCGAAATTCCACCTCGGAACCTTCCGCTTGCAGTGCGATGCTCCCGCTGCTGACAGTGGCATCGTACCCGTAATTCACCAGGTCTCCGTTGACCCATACCTTGATCTGGTCCCCAAGGCACTCAATCGCCATTCGGTTCCACTGCCCTAGCGGTTTTTCCGAGCCATCGGTTAAGTTGATGATCCTGCGCTCCTTTCCTTCGGTGACGCCCCAGTTTTCCTTCGGGCCTCTCCTGGCCTCCATATCGTCGGCCGTTATGTCTTCGACGATCACCCAGAAATCGCCTGCATTTTCATGCATCATCTGCACTTCTATGGATTTGGGGAACATCTTGTACAAGGCCCTGGGCGTGGAGGCATGTACCAACACCCCGCAATTACCCGGGGTCCCCGGAAATCGGTATTCCACTTCCAGGCGGTAGTTTTCAAACCGGGCATCGGTGATCAGGTGCCCTTCCGGGGTCCCCATGCTCACGAGCATCCCCTTCCTTACCACAAACGGGATACGGGCATCGGGGATGCTGTCCAGGGCGGGGACGTCCATGTGCCATCCCTCCAGGTCTTCTCCATTGAAGAGGGAGATGGTGTCAGAAGCTCCGCAACTTATGAGCAATGTCAGAATTCCGAAAAGTGCAACAGGTTTCATCATCTTTATTGGTATTATGTGGGTATTTGCTGACTAAGGCAATGCAGGGTGCCAAACCCCCAGATCAGGTCGATGGCGCTGATCCCGATGACCTTTCGCTCAGGGAAACAGTCGGCAAGGGTGTCCAGGGCCTCGCGGTCATTCACGTCATTAAAAGTAGGCATCAGCACACAGCCATTCAGGATCAGGAAATTGGCATAGCTTGCCGGGAGGTTCACCGATTCAAAAGGAAGGGTCTCCGGCATGGGTAAGGTACGTATTTTAGGTGATTTACCATCCTCCAGGACCGCTTTATGCAGGCGTTCCAGGTTATCCTGTAGCGGTTTGTAATTCTTGTGCCTCCTATTTCGCTCCACCACTGTAAGGATGGTATCCCTGGATACGAAGCGGCACAGGTCGTCAATATGGCCGTGGGTGTCGTCCCCTTCTATGCCGTTCCCCATCCAGATCACATTTTGCACCCCCAGGTATTCTTCAAAAATGGCTTCGTAATCTTCCTTTGAAAAGCCCGGGTTCCGCACCTGGATGTCGGGGTGCAGCAGGCATTCCTCCGAGGTAAGGAGGCTACCGCTCCCGTTACTGTCTATAGCCCCGCCCTCGAGCACTACCGGTTTTCCCTTGTAAACGACAGGGGTCAGGCCGATCTTAAGTTCCTGGGCCACCCGTTCGGGAACGTTGCGGTCCAGGCGGTAGTTGGGGTACTTGGCCCAGCCATTAAAATGAAAATGCAGGGCTTCCCTCCTGCCATTGTTGTATACAATTACCGGTCCTGAATCCCGCATCCAGCTCCGGTTGGTCTTTAAGAGGAGGAAGGTGACTTTTTCAAGCGGGACATGGGCCCGCTCCAGCATGTCGGAGACCCGTTCCTTTAGCGATGCATCGGCAACCAGGAGGAAGACTTTTTCGAAGGATGCCACCTTCCGGATAAACTCTATGAAGGCCCACTGAATGGCCCGGTATTTCCCTGGCCAGTCGTTCCCGTTGGCCGGGAAGCATAAAAGGATGCCTTCCTGTGGCTCCCATTCTGCGGGAAAACGCCGCCCCAGACTGCTCATTGGTCCAACGCCCTTTTGGTCAGGTCACCAAAGGCATCGATACGCCTGTCGCGGAAAAAAGGCCAGTTTTGCCGCACATCTTCCTGCAACTCCAGGTCTACCGTGGCCATGATAATTTCTTCCTTATCGATGCTGGCCTGGGCCAGGATCTCCCCTTGCGGCCCGGCAATAAACGATTGCCCCCAGAATTCTATGCCATCGGTCCCGGGAAGGTACTGTTCCAGCCCAATCCTGTTGGCTGCTGCCACATAGACGCCGTTGGCAACGGCATGGCCCTTCATCACATTCATCCAGGCACCAAACTGCCTTTCCCCATATGCCTCCTTTTCCCTGGGATGCCAGCCAATGGCGGTGGGATAAAACAGCACTTCGGCCCCCTTGAGGGCCGTCAGCCTCGCCGCCTCTGGGTACCACTGGTCCCAACAAATAAGGGTGCCGATTTTTCCCACTTTGGTAGGGATGGTTTTAAACCCCAGGTCGCCCGGGGTAAAATAGAATTTCTCGTAATAATAAGGGTCGTCCGGAATATGCATTTTCCGGTACAAACCGGCTTCGCTCCCATCCGTATCCAGGATATAGGCGCTGTTGTGGTAGATCCCTGCCATGCGCTTTTCAAAGAAGGGCACGATGATGACCACCCCCAGTTCCCTGGCCAGGGCGCTAAACGCCCTGAAAGACACCCCGTAGAGGGGCTCTGCCAGTTGAAAGTTTTTGGTGTCTTCACTCTGGCAAAAATAGTGGCTGCCGTAAAGCTCCGGGAGGCAAATTACCCGGGCCCCCTTGCCCGCAGCCCTGCGAACCCATTCGAGGCCTTTTTTGAGGTTGTTTTCCGGTCCGTCGTTTAGAGATAGTTGCACTACGGCGATCTGGTAGGTATCCATGGATGTATGTTGTAAGGTAACTTCTAGTGCCCTTTTGGGCTAACCGCTTATCGGGTGTTCAAAAATAGTATTTTATCCCAACAATGAACTGTGCATCTACCATTGCGGATATCCCCGCAAACGCATTGTGTTAAATACCTTAAGCTCAAGGAAATACCCTATCTTTAAAAAAAAGTCATGGATCGTAACAAAAAAATCAACCTGATCAGCTTTTTACTGGCCCTGGTGGCCGTGGTGATGATTGTTTTGGGCTTCGTGGTCAAAATGCCCGCACCAGCTTTAACGGGCATCGGCTTCCTGCTCATTGTCTGGACTTTTCAGGTGCTAAAATAGCATCGGATAAAGGGTTTATAGAAGCGTATGTCCGAGGCCCGGGGCTTCCCCCCCCCCAATACCGGTATGTCCGGGGAGCGCATGGATACGCCTTGGCCGATAGCAGGCACTCCCGGTTATGGGGTTACTGGGCGATGATCATGCCCTTCAGTGACCAAAGTATGCCCAAAACTTCATTCTTCGTCTCCTGATCAATACCGTGCTTATCCATGGCCAGGACGATATCATCCACTGCATGCATGTATTCGGCAGGGCTAATATTCATCCCCTTGTGGGCCGTCACCATATCGCGCCCGGTATAGGCGATATTCCCCCCGCTTCCGGCGCTAAAAAAGTCTACCGAATGCTGTTTTATTACCGCGAGCCGTTCCGGCTGGGTCTTGTAGGGCAGGAATCGCATGGAGATAGCAGGATTCTCCATATGGGTATTTACCGCATCGTCCACTAGCCGGGTAATGCCCGATGTGCCACCCAGGCGTTCAAAGAGTGTCTTTTTCATTGTATGAATGGTTTTGGTTGTTCCTGTAAAAATAGCAAAGGCACTGGCAGGCCAAGTGTCCAATTGGTTCATTCACTAGCAAATTTGGTTCATGTAGGAGGCTCCGGGCTTCAAAAAGTTAGGCCAGATGCTGCTGGAGGTATTTGGAGGGGAGGATCCCAAAGCTTTCCGAAAAGCATTTAGAGAAGTAGGCCGGGTTGTTAAAACCGGTTTCATAGGCGATCTCGGAAATTGACCCCGATCGCCGATGCAGCATTTCCAGGGCTTTTCGAAGCCGGAATTCCCGAAGAAAACGATTGGGCGACTTTCCTGTCAACTGCTTCAGGAGGCGGTACATTTTGCTTTTGCTGCACCCCAGGGCCCTGCTGAACGAGGGGACTGATATCGCATCGTCCGCGAATCGCTTTTCGCAGAAACGAACCATGCGGGTCAGGAATTTTTGTTCCCTGGGGCCCAGGACACGGATTGCCTGCAGGTCGATCCGTGCGTTCCTGTTCTCATTTTCGTACTGCAATTTGACTTCGGACGAAACCACCAGCGGGTCTTTTAAATATTCACACATATACCGGGCGGTATCTGTGATTTCACCAAAAATGACCTCCTGTTCATTGACCGGGGTACCCGCATCGATCCCGATGTGCAACTGGCGGATCGAAGGGTCGAATTTCGGGGTGATGTATTTAAAGACGGATTGGATTTTCAGGGCGCAGAGCACCGCGTTGGTAACCGTATTAAAAGAGATCAGGTAACGGTGGTTATCCTGGCGAACAATCCGCCCCTGGTATTTCTGCAGTGTATTGCGGACGCTGTGGTGAAATTTTTGCGTGAAGATGCTGTATTGCTTCGCCTCCATCCGGTGCAGGAAATTACTGGTCTCTATGCTCATGATGGTGCGAAAGGCTGATTCATCGATGACCAGCAGATCTTCATCCTCCTTTTTCTCGGGGTCTTCGATCCGTCCGAGGAAGGATTCGACCACCTTGGCATCTACCTCGATAATCTTATGCGGAACTTCGCCATGCGCATGTTGGTGCATGGCATTGATCGCCTCCCTGTCAGGTGCTTCAATTAGGCAAAAAGCCACCTGCCGGTGTGGATCACACCAATAGGTCATCCCTTTGCAACCGTATAGATGTTGCACCTTCAAATCTTCCTGGTGCATTTTGGCTACATGGGCAGGGGTAACTTCCTTCGGGATATCGTGGCGATCCATGTAGATAGGCATGGCTGTAGTTTTCTCCTAAGGTACTCATTTATAGGGAATATAAAAAGGGAAAAATGTCCGGTACGACTACCTTTTACAAGCCATCTCCCCTGGTGGAGCTAACTGTTTTTCCGGTCAGTTCAGCAAGATTTTTAGGCTTCCAGGACCTTGCTGATAATTAACAGAATGGATTCCCGCGAGAATTAGTATACTTGTAATACACCAACGAAGCCGGGCACCCATTGGAAACCACACAGCAACAACTCAAAAAGTTTGGCACCTTCGCGGGGGTCTTTACTCCCACCCTCCTTACCATCCTGGGGGTGATCATGTATTTGCGTATGGGTTGGGTGGTGGGTAACGCCGGCTTACTGGGGGCATGGCTTATCATCCTGGTTTCTTTCGTCATTACCCTGACCACGGCATTGTCCATGTCGGCCATTACCACGAATATCCGCATTGGCGCCGGAGGTGCCTATGCCATTATTTCCCAGGCCCTGGGCCTGGAAGTGGGCGGGAGCCTGGGGATTCCAAGGTATGTCTCCCAAGGGCTCGCGGTAACCATGTATATTTTTGGATTCCGCGAAGGATGGCTTGGCATTTTTCCGGACCACCCCGCTTTTTTGGTAGACATCATCGTATTTGCGCTCTTGTTGGCCATTGCCTATATCAGTGCCGACCTTGCCATAAAAACACAGTTCCTGATCATGGGCGTGATTATTCTATCTCTTATATCCATTGTCCTGGCCGCCTATTATGGCTCTATGTATATCCCTGCCGAAGAGGCCGTGCGCTGGGGAAACTTTCGCGGTTCGGCGGAAAACGATTTTGGGGGCAGCAGTTTCTGGCTGGTCTTTGCCGTCTTTTTCCCCGCTTCTACCGGTATCATGGCCGGCGCCAACATGTCCGGAGAGCTTAAAAACCCAAAACGCAGTATCCCCCTGGGGACCCTTTGGGCCATAGGCGTAAGCTTTGTGATCTATATGGTCCTGGCGTATTGGCTCGCCCGTTCGGCTTCGGAAGCCGAACTGGTGTCTAACTATAATATCGTTATAGACAAGGCCTACTTTGGGCCATTGGTGATCGCCGGCATCCTCGGGGCTACCTTTTCATCGGCCCTGGCCTCTATCGTGGGTTCCTCCAGGATCCTCTTTGCCATGGGAGAGCACAGGGTGTTGCCCTTCGCTTCTTTCCTCTCGGTGCAAAGCGCCAATGGGCAACCCAGGAATGCCATGATCATCACAGGCATCATGATTTTCCTGACCATGTTGTTACGAGACCTTAACGCCGTAGCCCCTTTGGTCACCTTGTTTTTCCTTATCACGTATGCCATGATCAATATTGTGGTGATCATTGAGCAACGGCTGGGGTTGATCAGTTACCGCCCCTTATTCAGGATTCCCCGCTGGGTCCCCTGGCTGGGGCTTGTTTCCTCTGTCCTGGCCATGTTCATCATCAATTCAACTATCAGCCTGGTTTCCATCAGCATTGTCTTTGTGGTCTACTGGTACCTTTCCCGGCAAAACCTTGAGACGCCTTTTGAGGACGTTCGTTCGGGGCTGTTCGTCTCTTTCGCGGAATGGGCTGCCAAGCATACCTGGGGAATGAAAACCATGCAACAACGGGCCTGGAAGCCCAACCTGATGGTGCCGGTACGGGATATAGAGGGTGCCAGGGGGAATTTTGAGCTTTTGAGGGATATCGCCCGGCCGAAAGGATCTGTGAAACTGCTGGGGATTGCCCCCCATAACGGTAACGGGTCTTTTGTGCGGGAGCTTTCCTCCCTGTCGGAATCCTTTAGGGCCAAGGGGGTTTTTTCATCCTGGGCCGTGATCCACAGCGATGATTTCGCCAGGGGGGTCAATTATGGAAACCAGGCTTTGCAAGGGGCCTTCTTTAAACCCAACATCGTTTTTTTGAACCTGCAGCAGCACGATGACTACGAAACCGAAATCCGTCCGGTCATACGGGAATGCATACGGCTGGAGATCGGGGTACTGTTGTTCCAATCGCATCCAAAAGCCTTATTGGGCGAAAAGAATATGATCAACATCTGGGTGCGCGACCGAACGCCTAACTGGAGTATCGGACTGGCCATAGGCAATCTGGACCTCTCTGCCCTCATTGCCTATAAACTCAAAAAAAACTGGGACGCGACCATCCGCCTGGTCGTAGTGATCAAAGACCCGTCGGAAAAGGCCAATGCCCAGCATTTCCTGGACAGCCTGATCTCGCTGGCCCGGTTGCCGAAAACACTGACCGAAGTGCATGTAGGGGAATTCAAGGAAGTGGTAGCACGGGCCTCCAATGCCGACCTCAATATTTTTGGAATGGATGCCGAATTACAGTTCGGGTTTGTCAGCGAAATCAGCCAGAAAACAAAGAGTTCCTGCCTCTTTGCCAAAAATTCAGGACATGAGAGCATCCTTGCCTGAGAAACCCCCTATGGCTTCCTTTCGTAATGGATTTTCCAGGCGGTTTGCCAGGTCTTCCCGCCATCGCGGGTACCTTCCCAGGTCCACACAAGGCTGTTGGGCCGGATGTCTGAAAAAACCATACGGAATAATGCCCCCTGGCTATTTTCCTCTGTCATACTGAAAATCCGCTGCCCCTGGTCGGTGATGCCTTTGAAATGGAAATAGCCCCCTGCATTGTCGGCCCAGGACTGATACCAGCTCTGGGTTTGAGGGTTGTATACCGAGATGCTCGTTCCCCGGAAACCACTGCCCGGATCCTCGAAGTGCTCCTGTAACACCTTGCCATCCAGTATTTTCTCTATTCGGTTATGGCCTTTGACCTTGACGGAATCCTTTGCATACCAGTGTACGTTCCACTCCCCCACCCAAAAATCAAAGGCATTGGCGGCATCTTCCTGCCCGTGGCCCCATAAAAAACTCATCAGGAAGACGGTGAGGGCGGTGAATGGCAGGTACTTGATCATAGGCAACTGGATTAACGGGGCCTGGGGCGTGGGGGTACACAGCCTTGTAAACCTTTTTAAAAATAACCGAAATTTTCCTAAAACGCAACCAATTTGGCACCCGGCACCTGCCCTACGGGCTATACAGGTGATAACGCCCTTTCACTAAGGACGCTCCTTGTCGACCTGCCTTGTGAACCGTACCGGCTACTGTAAATCATGTTAAAAAAAACCTAAGCCTGTAACAAAGCATTTGTGCCGGCTTCCTATGCTGCGAATAAACCGGGTCCCTATGGAGACGATTTTCATTAAAAATATGGTCTGCAGCCGCTGTAAACTGGCAGCCACACTGGCATTTGAAAAAGCCCGTATCCCCCTCCTGCACATTAGCCTGGGGCAGGTGCAGGTCCGTCGGGCAGATGTATCCCCTGCAAAATTGGCGGTACTCGACAGCCTTTTGAAGGAATATGGGCTGGAGCGTACCACCGATCGGAAAAGCCGGCTGCTGGAGCAATTAAAGGCTTTTATCATCGAGTATATCCATTTCCGCGACCTTTCCGAAATAAAGCTCAAATGGTCTCAGCTCCTGGAGCAACAACTGGGGTACGACTATGACTACCTGAGCAAATTGTTTTCTTCCGCGAACGGGATCACGCTGGAACGCTATATCATTAAACAAAAAATTGAAAAAGTGAAAGCCTACCTGGCCCATGACGAGATGCGGCTAAAGGAAATTGCTTACCGGATGGGGTACAAAAACACGAACCACGTCTCTTCTCAATTCCGTAAAGTCACCGGGGTTACCATTTCCTGCTTCCGGCGAAACATCCGGGAATCCAGACGCTTGTCAGTAGACCAAATCACGTAATTATATACTTTTTTACCGGATAAATATACCTGCGCGCCAGGGATTCCTCCCGACATTTGCCGACGAAAAACAACACGGTATTATAATAAAGTAATACTTTATTTTAAATAGTGTTAAAACCTAAAGATCAATAAACTGTAATTAATCAATAAGCAAGCAACAATTCAATCAATCCACAAATATGAAAAAATATCTGAATGCCTCAATGATCGGGCTGCTACTGCTAAGCCTGGGAATAAGCGGATGCAGTGATGACGACCAGGCCACTGCCCCGGAGGGCAAACCCGTCAAGGTCTCATTTGAATCTGAAGTACACGAACCAGGGGGTGATATCACCTCCTATGAGATGGTGCTCAAACTAAGCGAACAAGCGGCAAAAAACGGCTCGGTGCGCATCAGCCTGGCCGGGAAGATGGGCTATGGGCAACAATACTATACAGAACCCGCAGCCCAAAACGGGGTGCTGGAGGTAGCGCTTGCCAAGGATCAGAACACGGCCAGGTTCAAAGTACATAAGTTGGCCGACCTGCCCAACGGGGAGAACATCCTCCAGATGATCCTCCAGGAACCCACGGAAGGCTTTTCCCTGGGCGACCCATCCATGTCCCTGCTGCGGTTCCGGAAAAACACCCCTCTGTCTGCTTCGATAGCTTTCACTACGGCCACTTCAGAGGTTTGGGAGGACGACACAGACGGGATAGAGCTGCGCCTCGAACTAAGTGCGGCCCTTTCCACAACCGAGCAAGTAACCATTGATTTTGAGGCGAGTGATATGCTGACCTACGGTGAGGATTACACCACAGACCCCGCCCTGGTCCTCGGACAGATGCTCCTGGAGGTTCCCGCTGGCGAAACCGGTGTTACCTTCCGGCTAATGCCCGTAGACAACAACCAGGCAATGACAGATTACCAAATCAACCTGGCCATCAGCGCCACCACCGGATACCTGGTCAAGGGCGACCTGTACGGGCATGTGATCACCCTGCGTGAAGATGACGACCTCCAGGGTGTTGTAGTGCATACGATTGCCGAGTTGCGGGATACTTTTGGACAATACCCGGGAGACTGGTACCTGCCGGAAGACTATTATATTGAAGGGGTCATCACCTCAGGCACCAATGTGGCCGACGGCAAAACCGCTTATATCCAGGATGCCACCGCGGGGATCATGCTGCGTTTCACCCCTTCGAATGTCCTGAATTACGGGGACAAGGTGCGCCTAAACCTTAAGAATGCCACTGGCAATACGGTAAATGGGCAGAAAGCCATGACCAATATTGTTGACCTGAGTGGCACGCTGCTGGATGAGGACGTGGAGGTGATCCCCCAGGAAATAAGCCTGGAACAGTTGGCCAGCGGGGCGTATGAAGGCAGGCGGGTACGCATCAGTGGCATTACTTTTACCCAGGCCAATGGCAGCAATACCTTTGCTGGGAACCGAATCATCAGCAACGGGACCTTCTCGGCCCTGGTAAAGACCTATGAGGCTGCCGAGTTCGCTACAGGGGTACTGCCCGAAGGCGTAATTGCCATCCAGGGGATTGTGGGCGATTTCGGGTACCTGCTGCCGCAGCGTTTGACGAGTGATATCGACCTTTGAGGACGGAAGGAAACAAAGCGAAAACAAAAAGCGCCCTGCAAAGGGCGCTTTCTTATGGTATAAACCTGCTTGCAGCAGGGGTTTTTATGACTCGATCTCTACAACCTCCAGTTCAAAAATGAGGTCGTGTCCTGCCAGTGGATGGTTGGCATCGATGACGATATGGTCTTCATGCACTTCTGCCACCCGCAATTGGCGTTCAGACCCGTCAGGGTTCCTGGCTACCAGCCCCATCCCCACTTCCGGTTTGATGCTGTCTGGCAATTCTTCGTTCTTGATCGCCTGGAACAATTCCTCCCTCGCTTCTCCATAGGCTTCCTCCTTAGGTATGGTGACTGTTTTCTTTTCCTTTACGGCCATGTCCAGCAACCCTTTTTCAAAACCTGGGATAAAGTTCCCCTGCCCCAGGGTTACTTTGAGGGGTTCCTTTCCTTCCGAACTGTCAAATACCTGTCCGTTTGTCAATTTTCCGGTGTAGTGCACCGCTACGGTGTCGTTTGCCTTTACTTTACTCATACTACTGTACTATCTATCTGATTATCAATTTTAATATAGGCAAAACTAGGCATTCCGCTACGGCTAAAATAATTATTTGGGAGAAATCCCGCCGATTGTGAAAATCTTAACGGTTCGTCGGGGTGATTTTTTCCCTGTCAGCGGTACATCCGGGGAGGAATTCCGTGATCAGGGTTCCCAGAACGGATCGCCTGCCGCGATAAACCGTACGGGGACTTCGGTAATAAAACCCTTGAGCCAGTCTGCGCAATACACCATCCCTCCTTCTTCCGAGATGGCGTGCCCCAACAGGACCAGCGCTTTTTTCCGGCCAGTAGCCATAGCGTCCCGCACGTATTCCACGGTTTCCCATTCATGGGTTTCCCCGATGATTAACACATCCACATCTTCCCGTTGAAGGCTGGCAATTTGCCGGGCCGAACCGGCCGCCCCCAGTACCAGTCCCACCTTGCTGAGGTCCATTTCCCGGTCGCCCACCACCCTGATTGCTGCCGAAGGGAAGGTGTTTTGAAGGCCCCGGGCAAGCGCTTCAAGGTTGGTGGGCGGCAGGCTGTAAGTATAGGGCCGCTGTGTTTCTTCATAGGCCTGCCATCCCAGTTGCCTGACCACGCCTTTGTAAATACCGTCAGGAGCTGTCTGGTGGATATGGTCGTGGAAACGAAACACAATCATGCCATGCTCTTCAATAAACCGCTGTTTGGCCTTCAAGACGCTGTCTCCTTTGAGGGCTTCTTTATCGTCAAAATGGTTGTAGTAGGTGGGCTCGTGGGTAATGACCATGTTGAGGCCCTGCGAATGGGCCATCTTAAGTACTTCCAGGGTGGCTAAAAAGGTAGTGGCAATACCCTGTACGTCCATTGCAGGGTTTCCCCCTTTAAAAGTGTCCACCGTTTCGGCCTGCCACTCAACCGTCAGGTGGTTTTTGATCCGTTGCAGTACCTCCGCGGCCGTCAGGTTGTTTCCTGTTGGGGCCTGAGGGAAGGCCTTGATGTGGAGCAGTACGATGGCGGTGGGTACCAGCCCCAGGAGTTTCTTCATTTTTTCATCGGGTTTGTTTCCAGGTACTTTAAAGCTACGGGAATTTTCCGAAAGCGCGTGGTAGGTCGCTAAATGAAAAAGAGCCCTAACGGGCCCTTAATCAGCTAATGTCGATAAACCGATTACTTGCTGTCCAGCATCTTTGTACTGATGTAGGCGTTGGACCGGATGATTTTCCCTTCGTCATTGAAATCATGGATATAGAGGGCCGGTATAACAAACTCCTTATTGTCCGATTTCCGTGTCATCCGGAATTTCCACCAGGACTGCACTACTTTGGCATCCCCCAGGTCGTACTCCAGGTAGTCCGGGTATCCCACTTCGTCTATACTTGTAAAATCATAGGTGGCCCAAAGTTGGGTATTGCGGGCCTTGATCTCCTCCAGGCTCATGGTCTCCCCGTCAGGCAATTCCAGCGAACCAAACCGCGCCTTTTCATCAAAATAGGTATAGGCGGTTTCAAAATCACCAAATTCAAACGCGTGCATCATTCGGCGTATCCTATTGATGTTTTCATGGTTCTTGTAAAGCGTCCCATTTTTGAGGTCATTGTCGCTTACCCATATCTCCATGGGGATACGCAGGTCAAAATAATTGATTATGGTTTTAATTTTGTTCTCATCGTTCACCACGATCAGCCGGTGCATGGGCATATCCAGTTTCACCCCGGTCTTGTTGTGTACCCCCTTGACATGGTCCCAGGTTTGTACCCAGGTACCACTTTCGTCATATTCCAGCGCATCGGGGTAGGCCCCTTTGGAGGGCTCCATCGAGAAGTAATCAAAATTCTCATTCATCCAATTCATTTGTTCCAGGAAATCTTCTTTGGTACCCGGTTTCGCATCCTTATTGGAACTGGTCCCGTTGAAGGTCTTTAGGTCCTCAGCCAGGTACGAAGCCACTTTGTCGGTATCCCCGGCCACAAATGCCGTGAACATGGCATCGACAACCTGTATGGCCGGATGCTCCCTGTAGATGGTTCCGTTTTTCTTTTTTTGGGCTGTCCCGGAAATAGAACAGAGGAAGATAATACAAAGTGCAGTTTTTTTCATTCTCAAGGTTTTTGGTTAGTACAAGAAAATGCCCTCCGGCATATGGGCGGCAACTAACGACTTTTAAGGATGACGAAGGGGTATGGGAGGACAGAATGCAGTGTTTATTGTCCGAAGGGCCTTATTTATTTAGCGAAGTCACAGCCAGGGGAATTCGGGGTCGTAGGGGAATTCGCCACCGGCGTTAAGAATCCAGCCAATCCTTGAACTCACGTGCCCTGGCTTTACTGACCACCACCCTTTCTTTCATCGGGGGCTGCAGGTTGACCACCAGCTTTCCGTTGAAGTATTGCCTTATGTTGGTGATAGCGTCTCTGTGTGCGATGACCTGTCGGTTTAATCGGCAGAAAATGGCCGGGTCCAATTCTTCCTCCATTTCTTCCAGGGTCTTGTCCGGGAAAAATACCTGGTTCTCACGGGTATGCAGCTTCACGATGCCCCCGTCAATGTGCAGGTAGGCGATCGAATCGGTCTTGAGAGGTACCAGTTCATCCGACCGTGACACCAACAATGCAGACTTATAGGTTTTTTTCTTGACACTTACCATGTTGAGCAGTCGCTCCATTTGCAGGTTCATGTTCGATGTCCCGTGCAACTGGGTTTTAAACTGTTTAAGGGCATCGGCCAGTTCCTGTTCTTCTATGGGTTTCAGCAGATAGTCTATGCTATGTACTTTAAAGGCTTTGAGCGCATATTGGTCATAGGCGGTGGTAAAAATGACGGGGATGGCAATGGAGACCTTTTCAAAAATTTCAAAGGAAATACCATCGGCCAGGTGGATATCCAAAAAAACGATTTCGGCCTGGTGCGGGTTGGAAAAGAAGGCCACGGCACTCTTGACCGAATCCAATACCTCAAGAATTTCAATGCCGGGTTCCAACCTCCGGAGCAGGTAGGCCAGGTTTTCACTGGCAGCCCTTTCATCTTCTACGATCACCGCTTTCATGCGCTCGAAATTAACGGTATTTGCACCCGGAACACCTCTTCGTCTCTGGAGATGACGATCTTTTTCTTTCGCAACAGGAAATAACGTTTATCCAGGTTGATAAGGCCATTGCCCGTGCTTTCTACCGGAGTACTCCTGGGGTGGATTTTATTTTCAACGACCAGGAAGTCCTCCTTGGAATAAATCCTGATCCCCAGCGGGCAACCCTTGGAGATCTCATTGTGCTTCACCGCATTCTCTACCAGTAGTTGCAAGGCCATAGGCGGGATTTCCATAGCCATGTGCCGGTCTTCTATTTGCACATCGATATGGAAACAATACTGATGGTACCGTGTTTTGATCAGGAAGGCATAGCTTTCCAGGAACTTCAGCTCGTCCCGCAAACTAACCAGGTCGCGTTCACCACTTTGCAGGATATACCGGTACATGTGTGATAATTTATTGACGAATTGGGTGGCTTCCTTATTGTCGCGGATCAGGGAGTTGAGCGTGTTTAAGGAATTAAAAAGAAAATGCGGGTTTAACTGGTTCCGCAAGGCAGTTAGCTCTTTTTGGAGGTTTTGTTGTTGTAAGCGTTCATTTTCGATGAGGTTCTCCTGGCGGATGACCAACAGGCGCAGGATCCCGGAGATAAAAAGGAGCAAGAGGTGTATCACCGCGAATACCACAAAGAGGAAACGCTCTTCCCGTACACCGGGAACCCGTGCTACCACCCAGGGATAAAAAGCGATCAACAACGCGAGGGTGACCCCGTAAATCGACAGGTTCACCAAGACTGCCAGCGTCCTGTTGACATTTTTCGAATACTTGTAAATACGGTACTTGAAGTTCGCGTTGAATTGTAAAACAGCGTAGGAGAAGAGGAAGATAAAAACCAACCTGAAGAGCAAATACCCAATGGTGATATCGGTAAAATTCTCGTCGGTATATGCAGGGATCCGAAACAACGAAATGGCGATAGGCAGGTTGACCAGTACGGCTACCAGGCCAGCAATTTTTAACAATTCAGATTGCGTTACCGGTTTCAAAACGAAGTTTCTAGGACTCAAGAGTTACAAATTTACATTAATTTAAGCGAAGCTGGCAGGCGCTACTACCACTTGTGATAGAAAAAATAAGCCTCCAATCCGAAGATTGGAAGCTTAACAACTTAGCCGGGCCTCATCAATCAGAAGTTGTAAACGGCTTCACTGGAAGGCAGCTCGTTAGCCTTCCAAAAATCTATTTCCTCTTCCTCCTCTATGAAAATAATCTGGTCGAGGTTAAATTCCGGTGCTGCATAAGGGTTGAAATCCGCTGGCAGGTAGGTATTTACATCAAAACCCAGGTCCAGGGTTTCTTCCATTTCCATGTAAGGGATCTCATCCAGGTTTAACTCGGGGCGGGCATAGGGATTAAATCCTTCCGGTAGATAATCCCTGGTGTCAAAGCCTAGCAGTATAGGTTCTTCCGGCTCCAGGAATACGATTTCATCCAGGTTTGCCTCCATGCCCGCATAGGGGTTGAATCCTAGGGGGAGATATTCAGCCGTGTCAAACCCCAATCCGTCAAATTCATCCGCTTCTATATAGGTTATGGTGCTTAGGTCCGGTTCCTTTACCGCTGGGGCATAGGGATCAAAATCGGCCGGCAGGTACGCATCCACATCAAAACCGAGGTCTACCTGATCCTGCTCCTCGATAAACACAATTGCATCCAGGCACAAATCCTGTGTCGTGCTGGCCCCTTCATGGTCACATCCGTTTTTCTCAACGGTAGAAGAGGGCGCTGCCTGTTTGTTGGCTGCCAGGGTGGTTTTCCCCTGTTTTTCCACAAACAGGTCCAGGAAGATATCCTCGTGGTCCAGTGGCATTTGCACGGTCCTCGTGATAGCCTGCCTGTCAGTCGCCTTTGGCTCCTGTTGGTTGAATTTCAACACACTCAGGGACACTACGGATAAGGTTGCTGTAAGTGTTAATATGCTTGTTGTTTTCATGACGCTAATTTTTCGTGATTCGTTGTTTTGCGGATTCTTACTTTTAAATCCGGTACAAAGATATCCGAACACCCCTGCTGCATATACCTCAATCTGATCCAACCGTCTAAATGTTAAAGTGAACCGTCCATTTTGGGGGATGAATTTTTTTGAATGTCATAAATGGAAGGTTTCCAGGGGGTTACTTTGGTGTTGACAGGCATCCGAAATGGGCCTGAATCCCATTTTTTGAGCAACAAAAAAGGGTGTACTTTTGCCAAAACCGCAACCGGCATGGACAAGGGGCTTTCACATTGGATCTATGAAAAATTATTGGGATTGGGCCTTAGCCAAGGCGCTTCCGAATTCCTGAACCTGCTTATTTTGCTCCTGGGCAGCCTCATCCTGGCATTGCTGCTCGATTTTATTATCTGGAAAATACTGCGCCTGGTTACCACCACCATGGCGCGTAGAAGCAAGACCAATTTTGATGACATCCTCGTATTTAATAGGGTTCCCCGGTACATTGCCCATGTGATTCCGCTCGTATTGCTCCTGGAACTGATCCCACTGATCTTTGTCGATTACCCCTATTGGGAATCGTTGACACTGAAGACGTTCCAGATCCTGGGGATTCTCCTTGCCCTGCAGATTACCAAGCGTGTGCTTCGCAGTGTGCGCGACTACCTGAAGACCCTACCGCGTTTCAAGGACAAGCCCATAGAAAGCTATGTACAGGTTTTTATGATCTTCGCCTGGGTAACCGGGATCCTGACCATTTTTGCCGTAATGACCGGGACGACCATTTGGAAGTTCTTTACCGCCCTGGGGGCGGCTTCCGCAATTATCCTGTTGATTTTTAAAGACTCTATCCTGGGGCTGGTGGCCAGTATTCAGGTGAGCGCCAATGATATGGTTCGCATAGGGGATTGGATCACCTTTCAGAAGTATGGGGCCGATGGGGATGTCATTGAGATCAACCTGGCGACGGTCAAAGTGCAAAATTTTGACAAGACCATTACAACCATCCCCACCTATGCCCTCATATCCGACTCCTTCCAGAACTGGAGGGGGATGCAGGAGGCCGGTGGCCGCCGTATCAAGAGGGCGCTGGTGCTAAGGCAGGAGACGGTTCGTTTCCTCTCGGGGGAAGACGTGGAACGCCTGAAGAAAATCCAACTGATCTCCGATTACCTCATACAGCGAAATAGCAAGATCCAGGAATACAACCAGCAGCAGGAGGCAGACAAATCGCTGGCCATCAATGGCCGCAACCTGACGAACCTGGGGGTTTTCCGGAAATACGTGGAGACGTATCTAGAAAAACATTCGGCCATCAATAAGAAAATGACCCTGATGTGCCGCCAGCTGCCCCCTACTCCCCAGGGGCTCCCCCTGGAGATCTATGCCTTTAGCAGCGACAAGCGCTGGGAGAACTATGAATATATCATGGCAGATATCTTCGACCACCTGCTGGCAGCCCTCCCCTATTTTGAACTGGAAGTCTTTGAATTGCCTACTTCGTTGAAGTCACGGGAACCTGCATGACCCTCGGGACGAATAGAAGCATTGACCTGGCCTGCCGCTGGGCCCCTGTTCACTGGCTCGTCCGTTTTGCTGCGGAACCTTGAAAACAACACCCGCTTTTTACTGGTATTGATGAAGTACACCCCCGTGAGCAATACCAGGGCGGCTACAATGGATTGGAGGGTGACGGTTTCATCCAGGAAGTACCATCCCAGGAACAGCGCCACAATAGGGTTCACATAGGTGGAGGTGGCCACTTTTTCCGGAGAGACCCTTTTGAGGAGGTAGTTAAATGCGGTAAAGGCCACGATGCTCCCGAAAAGCACCAGGAGCGTCATGGAGAGCCATACCGGGAAGCTCCAGGCCACAGGCGACTTCCAGGTTTCCCCCAGGAGCGGGCTTACCAGCAAAAGCACCACCCCCGCCGTGAACATCTGGTACCCTGTATTCACAAAATAATTGGAAGGCAGTTTCACCCGGGCGACAAATAAACTGCCATAGGCCCAGCTCATCATACAGGCAAAGATCATGATGATCCCGATCACGGAGTTTTCGCGGCTTACCACCTGTTTCTGGCTCACCAGCAAATAGATGCCGATGATACCCAGGATCACGCCGAACACCGACATGGTCTTGATGGGTTTGCCTTCAAATACACGCATCATTAGTAATACAACCAGGGGCTGCGCTGCGATTTCCAGGGCTGCAAAACCACTGTCCACATATTTCAGGGCCCACACCACTACACCGTTGCCGAAGGAAAGGAAGAGGAAACCCGCGATGACGGTATTCCTGAGTTCCCTTTTATCAATTTTAAGGGAAATGCCAAGGATCTTGCAGAGGGTGAAAATCAGGAGGCCGGCCATGCTGAAACGGATCCCGGCCAACATAAAAGGGGCCAGTTCGGATACCGCGATCTTGTTGAGCAGGTAAGTGGATCCCCATATCACATAGATCGCAAAAAAGGCTAAAACCAAAAGCGTTGTGGAGGAAGGTTTGCCGGAACGTTTTTTCATGAGGCCTGAATCAGCCTTCAATATTACGCATAGCATTCCAGATTTTCCATGGCAAACTCATTTTTTCTTCAGGCCCCGGCCATCCCACCAATACAGCACTGCCCCCGCCAGTACATTGACCATCCCCAGACCTGTCTCCAGGGGTTGCGCGATGGCCAGGTATACCAGCACCCATAGGCTCACCACCAGGAAAAAGATTTGTGGCCATGGGTAAAATGGACTTTTAAAATGCGCTGTGCCCCCTGGGTTGGACCGGGCAGCAAAGACCCCGGCCACGGCCAGGGCCGCAAACAGTTGCAACACAAACCCGCTGTACACTATTACTTGTTCAAAGGTGCCGCTGAGCAGGAGGAACAGGGTAATGGCCGTCTGCAACCAAAGGGCCCGCAGCGGTATCTGGCCCGATGTCTTTTTGGAAAACCAGCGCCACAACCGGTAGTCTTCCCCCATGACCTGAATGACCCTCGGACCTGCCCAAATCATGGCGCTTATACTGGATACCAGCAATAGGCCAATGCCGAAGCTCATGAGTTGCCCTCCCCGGTCACCAAAAATGGCCGTGGCCGTGATTTTCCCCACCTCCAATTCGCCCCGGATAGAAGCCAGGTCATTGTGTTTTAAGAAGACGTAGTTCAACAACAGGTACAGGATGCTTACCAGCAATGTCCCAAAAATAAGTGCCCTGGGCAGGTTGCGGCGGGCATCCCGGATTTCGTCCACAATGTAGGAAGCAGCGTTCCATCCGGAATATGAGAAGGTGACATAGATGAGGGCGACTGCAAAAGCGGGCAAAACTATTTCTTCCTGCCAACCAGCATCCCAGGCAAATGCCATTTGTCCGGACATCCGGCTAAGGCCAAAATAGATAAAAACCAGGATCAGGGATATTTTGAGCAGGGTGGTGATGTTTTGCAACAGGCCGCTTTTGCGAATGCTAAAGGAATGGAACAGGCTGACGGCCAAAATGACCGGTACGGCCAGTTGCACCCCCGAAATTCCCAGGTAAGGCGCCACGTATTGTCCAAGGGCCATTCCGGCCAGGGCTACAGGGGCCGAAAAACCAATGGTAAGCGATACCCAACCGGAAAGGTATCCCAGCAGTGGGTGGAACGCCTTGGATAAATAATGGTATTCGCCTCCCGAACGTTGCCAGTAGGTGCCGAGTTCCGCATAGCTCAGGGCGCCGCAAAGGGCCACTACCCCACCCAACAGCCAAAGGATGAGGATCGACCAGCTATTTTGGGTATTCACCAGTTGGAAGCCCAGGCTCGTGAAAATGCCCGCGCCGATCATATTGGCGATGACAATGGCAGAAGCGGTGGGCCATCCTATGGCCTGAGGGTTTTTCATGGATATGGACTATAAAATCACAATGCCGTTAGGCTGTAAGTTACGACCAAATCGCATAGGCATAAAACAATACCTCCGTACCATAGGGGTATCCCATTCTCCCCTAAAAAAGAGGAGGCCCTAAAGCCTCCCCTTTTACAAATGCTGTATGCCAGGTTGTATTACCTATGTAAGCGCTGCGTCAAGGACGATCTCGGCCTTAAGCAGTTTGGAAATCGGGCAGATTTCCTTTGCTTTGCTGGCTATTTCCTTAAACTTAGCAGCGTCAATACCGGGCACATCACCCGTCAGGTCCAGGTTGATCCGGGTGACGCTCCCATCCTCGAAAGTGACCCTGGCAGCCACGTCCAGCGAATTTGGGGTAAACCCTGCCTCCCCCAGTAAAAAACTCAGCTGCATGGCAAAACAACCCGCATGGGCCGCACCCACCAATTCTTCGGGGTTTGTGCCGGGTTTGTCTTCAAATCGGGTATGGAACGAATAGGGCGTATCCTTTAAAACCCCACTGTTGCTGTATAAGGTTCCCGAACCTTCCTTGCCGCTACCTTTCCATTGCGCACCGGCTTTTCTCGTAAATTTCATAATAGCATTTTTTAAGTGTTCTTTAATGGCTTTTAAGATAGGTATTAAACACTATTGAAAGGTCTTGTTCAATAAATCTTTTAACGCATTCCATGATGCGGTATCGGCCTTTTCCTGATACGCCAGTGGAAGCTGGAATTTCTTTCCCAGGGAATCGGCATCCTTGCTGGTAAAAGCGTGCTGCGCCCCCTCGTAGGCGATATAGGAATAATCCGCTTTCACACTGTCCATCGCCCGGGTAAAGGCCGCCACGGATTCTGGGGAAACAAAGGGGTCTGCAGCCCCATTACAGACCAATACCCTGGCTTTCAGCTGGTCATTGGGCATAATGGGCAGTTGTACCCCGCTGTGGAACGCGGCAACCGCATCCAGGTCCTTCCCGGCATTGGCCATGGTAAGGACCACACTCCCTCCAAAGCAATATCCTATGGCGGCTATGGCTTCGGTATCTACCGTCGGTTGGGATTTCAGGAGTTCCAGGGCCGCGTCAAATCGAGCCTGGGCCAGGTCGATGTTCTGCATGACCATGCCCGAAAATTTACCGGCGTCTTCTGGGTGCATGGCCTGCTTGCCATCACCGTACATATCTACGGCCAGGGCGGTGTATCCTAATTCTGCCAGCATATCGGCCCGTTTACGGGTGTAGTCGTTATGGCCCCACCATTCATGTACGACCAGGACCCCAGGCCGTTTGCCCTCCTGGTTGGCGTCATAGGCGAGGTAGCCCTTCATTTCCGTGCTGTCTGTGGCGTAAGACACTTCTTCGCCTATAAGCCGGACTTCCGCCGGTGTTTCTGGAAGGGCCCCTTCCTTCCTGGGTTCCCCCTTACAGCCCAACGCCAGGAAACCCACGATTCCCAGGACCCAGAGCAATTTGTTTCTTATAAGTTGCATATGCGATCGGTTTTGTTTTCCTAAAAATACTACATTCTCCGGGCGTTGAAAAGCGTTAGGCCTTAATATTCGGTTAAGACCCCGGTATTGTCCATACGACTGCTATGGCTTCCGCGGCGCTGGAATCCTTTCTGCCCCGGCCTGCAAAGAGGATCCGGATCGCTTGACCTACCCCCGCCCCCGATCACGGAACATCCATCGCCCGTCTACCCGGGATGGGACCCAAAAGCAACGGGGACTTCCATGGTCTTCCAAAAATGGCGGAAAACTCCTGAAAACCCCCGTTGATATGGGTTGTTTCCCCGGGAAGCACACGGCTCCGGAGGAAGGCGTTGGGTTGCCCTTAGTCTTTTAGCCCCTGTCCTTCTATCCAGGGTGCCCCCACAGCTTTCAAAGCCGCCTCCAACTGGGGCAGGGTGTTATTCATAAGGTTAGCCAACTTCCCTTCTACCCCTTGCAGTTGCTGTTCTGCACGGGAAAGGGCTTTTTTGTGGTTGGCGGTAGGGCCATAAGTGTTGCTCAATGCCCGCGATCCAATACTTACGGCATCCTGGGGCGATGGGGGGTTGTCTTCCCCAATTTGGTTTTTGGCCGCATTGCCATCCATTATCTTCTTTAACCCGAGCAAGTCTTCCTGGGCCTTGTAAATGCGCCCGTAAAGGTCTGCCGAAGGTGCCGTTGCCTGGTCCAGTGCCCTTTTCAGGGCATCGGCCCTGGTGAGGCTTTTGTCAAGGTTCGTATTGACCGCCATCAATGCCTGCTGGAACTCCTGGAAGCGCTCCCTGAACTCATTGATCTCCTCGTCAGATTTTGGGGTCAGCACCCCTTGTTCCATCTCCTTCACCTCAAAGGACCTGGGCCCTGCCAGGGGGGTAAGCATACCATCTACCCTCTTGGCAATGGTGACATTAAATGTACCGGGGGTCACGTAATACGTTCTCCGGTTCCAGTCTTCTTCTTCACCGGCAGGGGCTTTAAGGGGCACCCCTTCACGGGCGGCATAGGTAAGCCCCCAGGCCACCCGGTTAAACCCTTTTTTGTTGCTGCCTTCGAAGGAGTTTACCACATTCCCGTTGGCATCGGTCACCGTCACGATAATGGACGGGTCCTCCTGGTTGGTTTCATCTTCCAGGGCCTCCCATCCGGGGAAAGGTATATTTTCCGTCGTTTTCTTCAGGTTTTTTTCCTTTTCCTGCCGTACCTCTTTCAGGCTTTTCAGTTTTTCGGGAAGGTAATAAGTAAATACCGCTCCAAAAGGCGGGTTTTCCCCAAGGAATTGTGTATTTCCCTGGCTTTCGGGTACTTCCCTCTGTATGTACAGGTCCGCATCCTGCACCGGAAAGAGTTGGGCCTCTGCCCCCGGGGTAGCCACTGTCAATTCACGCAAGGGGCTGATATCATCAAGGATATAGATGCCACGCCCGAAGGAAGCCGCTACCAGGTCGTTTTCATCCCTTTGTATGGTGATGTCCCTGATCGAGATGGTCGGCAGGCCGCTTTCCAGTTTTGTCCAGGAACTTCCGCCATTTTGGGTCATATACACCCCAAATTCCGTCGCTGCGAACAACAGGTCCTTTTTCACATGGTCCTGTACGATCCTCCAGGTCAGTAACCGGTTGGGAAGGTTGCCATTCATGAAGCTCCAGCTTCTTCCCAGGTCGGTACTCTTTAAAAGATACGGTTTGAAATCGCCTTCTTTATGGTTGTCCAATACCAGGTAGACTGTATTGGCATCAAACAGGTCTGCGCGCACATCATTGACAAAAGCCCTGTCTGGCACCCCTTTGATACTACCCAGGGCGATTTTCCTCCAGTTGGCACCCCCGTCTTCACTCACCTGCAGGATGCCGTCATCGGTCCCGGCATACAGGATGCCCTCTTCCACCGGGGATTCGGCCAGGGAAGTAATGGTATTGTAGTCTGACATCGCATATACGTCCCAGGCATTGTCCCAACTGGCTTGTTTTCCCATGATAGGCAGGGCCAGCCGTTCTTCGTTCCTTGTCAGGTCTCCGGAAATAGCGGTCCAGTCATCGCCCCGGTTCTCCGATTTCCACACCCGGTAGGATGCAAAATAAAGTCTCGCGGGGTTATGGGTACTCACCAGTATGGGCGAATCCCAGTTAAAGCGCTCATAAGGATCCCCCGGGGCCGGTTGTGGCTGGATAAATACGGTTTCCCTGGTGGTTTGGTCGATTCTCCAGAGGACCCCCTGCTGGTATTCCCCGTAGGTAATATTGGGGTCACCGGGCGTGGTGGCGGACTGGTGTCCGTCGGCGCCCAGGGTCTTCCACCAATCGGAATTGAGGATCCCTTCCTTGTAGCGTGTCTGGGACGGGCCACCATGGGATCCGTTATCCTGGGTACCCCCATAGATATGGTAGAAGGGTTGTGCATTGTCTACCGCGATCTTGTAATACTGGGTGACGGGCAGGTTGGGGAAATACCGCCACGTTTTGGTGAGGTCGTATGACTCGTACAAGCCACCATCTGTACCAAACAAGACATAGTCGGGGTCCGAAGGCTTAAAGGCCATGGCATGGCTGTCCACGTGTTTCTTCTCTTCATTCATCTGGGTAAACGTCTTGCCATGGTCATCCGATATCAGGGTAACATAGCTCATCAGGTACAGGCGGCCCTCCTGGTGGGGAGAAGCGTATAGTTCCTGGTAATAATGTGGCCCGGTCCCCCCTGAAACCGCGTCGGATTGCTTTTTCCAGGAAGCCCCCTGGTTGGTCGAAATAAAGACTCCTCCCTTTTTGCGATCCAGTTCTATGGCTGCATAAACGATATTGGCGTCGAAAGGCGACACCGCGAGTCCAATCTTGCCCAGGTTGGAAGCCGGGATACCTTCGGTAAGCTTGGTCCAGGTCTCTCCCCCGTCTGTACTCTTATGGATCCCCGACCCGGGACCTCCCCCCAGGTAGGCCGCTACAGTACGGTGCCGGTCCCAGGTGGCTGCATAAAGGATATCGGGATTGGAAGGATCCAGCTCCAGGTCGGTCACCCCGGTCCATTCGCTGTTCCCCAGGGTCTTTTTCCAGGTCTTTCCCCCATCGGTGGTCTTGTATAAGCCCCTGTCGCCCCCTTTACTCCAAAGTGGTCCCTGGGCGGCTACCCAAACGATGTCGGAATTTTCAGGATGGACCACGATACGGGAAATATGCTCAGATGCCTTCAGCCCCATATGCTTCCAATGCTTTCCGCCGTCCTGGCTCAGATACACCCCATCGCCAAAGCCAACATGCCGTCCTCCGACATTTTCACCGGTTCCCACCCAGATGTTACTGGGGTTTACCGGATCTATGGCTAGGCATCCTATGGAATAGCTAGATTCCTTGTCGAATACAGGATCCCAGGTGGTCCCCATATTCTCTGTTTTCCATACCCCGCCCGAGCCTACGGCCACATACCAGGTACTTTCATCCGTAGGGTCTATGGCAATATCCGCAATCCTTCCGGAGGTGGTTGCAGGCCCCAGGGAGCGGAATTTTAATCCGTCTAAGGCAGACGGTTCTTTCTCCTGGGCCCAGGTCCAGGTACAAGCGTGTAAAACAACAAGCGCAATCAGGGTTCGTAAACGAAGTCGATTCATGTGATATTGGCGTTTTTGATGAGGCCTCCAAGTTACCTATTTTGCAACTTTTGGTTGAGACTGAAATACTTAAGAGAATGTTAAAAACATCGATATTGCTACAAAAGTGCCCTAACCGGCTGTGGCCTAGCCATCAGGGGATATGCTGATGGTTGCGTGGATCGCGAGGGCAGTTTCGGACCAGTGCCACCGCAGGCATCGCGTAGTAAGGGAGTATTCATCCATGTTCCGGAAGCAATGATGTAATTGACAGCCGCTTAGGTCCTGGGGGCTATCCGAAATAGGCGATTACAAGGCTCAAAACCAAAAACGTGGCTGCGGGAAGCGACTTGATCCAGGGATCCTTGACCTTTACGTGCATAATGACGGAGCCCAGCAACAAAATAGCCAGCCCGACGGCTGCCAGGCGGCGCAGGTCCGGGAACCAGATGGCGAGGAGCAGTAATCCGGCCAGCAAGACCTTGAGGGTCCCCACCGCATAGCACATCCATTCGGGCAGGCCGTACACCCGGAATTCTTCAAAAATGGTTTTCGCATCCCCGCCCCGCCACTTGGACGGCTGGTTATAGCGTAGAAGCCAAACATTCAAGATACTCAATGATACGATGAACTGGAGCGCGATTATAATATACGTCATCTGGGGCTGGTTTAAATGCTGTAAGAAAAATACGCAAAAAATTAGGATTGGCCCACAAGGCTGGACTGAATATTGTTTGGGACGGCCTGGAAGGAGGCAAAAGCCGATTTAAATGTGGCTTTTCCCTGGGTGAGGGATCTCAGGTTGGTAGAATACCCGTGTAATTCTGCCTCCGGGACGGTGCAGCGCAGTATTTGGTACTGATCAATACTGTCGATCCCCTGGATAATAGCCCTTCTAGATTGCAGGTCGGTCATGACACTGCCCACCATATCTTCGGGGACTTTGACTGTCAGCTCCTGTATGGGTTCCAGCAATTTGGGTTTGGCATTAAGGAACGCTTCTTTGAAGGCATGGGCCCCGGCGATCTTGAATGCGATATCATTGGAGTCTACGGGATGCATTTTCCCGTCATAGACCATGACACGGACATCCCGGATATAGGAGCCGGTTAGCGGTCCTGATTCCATGACTTCCAGGATCCCTTTTTTAATGGATGGCAGGAATCGCTGGTCGATGACCCCCCCAACGATACAGTTGTAAAACAGCAGTTTTCCACCCCAGGGCAGGTCTACCTCGTCTTTGCCCCGGATATTGAAGCCCTGCGGCTCCCCGATTTCAGGGAACCAGGGTTCTATCTTCATGTGGACCTGGGCGAATTGGCCTGCGCCCCCGGATTGTTTTTTGTGCCGGTAATTGGCCGTAGAGGAACGCTGTATCGTCTCACGGTAGGCGATTTTAGGGGGTGTAAACTCTGCTTCTACCCCATAAATATTACGAAGCGCCCAATCTACGGTAGCCAGGTGCAACTCCCCCTGGCAGGCCAGGATCAGCTGTTTGAGTTCCCGGGAGTAATGGACGATAACGGTAGGGTCCTGGCTATGCAACTTCCTCAAGGCGTCGCTCAGTTTTTCCTCTTCCTGTTGTTTTACGGCTGAAACGGCTTTGCGGGTGCGGGGCTGGGGGTACTGTATGGGTTTAATGGTCATGGGCTTACCCGGCTCGTGCAAGGTATCATTGGTCTCGGTATGCTTCAATTTCAGGGTAGCCCCTATATCCCCTACTTCCAGGCGGTTCACCGGCTCCCTTTTTTTGCCGTCCATGATGAACAACTGGTTGAGGGTCTCGGTTTCCCCGCTGCGGGAATTCACGAGCTTGTCATTGACCCGTACCATCCCAGATTTCACCTTAAAAAAGGTTATCTGGCCCAGGCTGGGCTGATAGACCGTTTTGAATACAAAAAGGGAAGTTGGTGCGTCTTTTTTTCGCATCACGGTCTCCCCTTCCAGGGTTTGTTCCGGTTTTAGGTCGGCCGCGGCCGGGGCGACGTTGTCGATGAAGCCCATAAGGCGGCCACTGCCCATATCATTCAGGGCCGAAACGCAAAACACCGGGAACAATTCGTGGTTGAGCATCCCCAGTTTGATTCCCTGCCGCATTTCATCTTCGTTCAGGGTCCCCTTTTCAAAGAAGAGTTCCATGAGGGCCTCGTCATTTTCAGCGGCTTTCTCTACCAGTTCGTTGTGCAGCATATCCACCCGCTCTTTCTGATCTCCGGGGATGGGTATTTTTTCGGGCTTCCCGCCTTGCGGAGGGAATTTATAGCATTTCATCTTCAGTACATCCACAATGCACTGGGCCCCGTCGATGACCAAAGGGTATTGTATAAGTACGGCATTGTTGCCCACCAGGGCCTTGATGGAATTAAAGCTGCGGTCGAAATTGCTGTTGATATGGTCTATCTGGTTGACCACGAAAAGTGTCGGCTTGTGATACGTGTCAATATAATTCCAAATAATCTCGGTCCCTATCTCAACCCCTTGTTGTGCATTTAAAACGGTCACAATGGTATCTGCCACGCGTATGGATGAAATGATTTCCCCGACAAAGTCGTCCAGCCCGGGGGTATCTATGATATTGATCTTGTAGTTGCGCCACTCGGTGTGCAGGGGTGTGGCAAATACAGAAGTGCCCCTTTCGTGTTCCACTTCATGGTAATCGGAAACGGTATTCCTCTGTTCGACAGTACCCCGGCGGTTGATCAGGCCCGCCTCGAAGAGCATGGTTTCTGCCAGGGTGGTTTTACCACTGGCATGCGCCCCTACAAAAACCACATTCTTGATGTGCTTGGTATCATATACTTTCATAAGCCCCGGATTCGCGACAAACACCGCCAATGCTTGCCACCTTACCCTATGAAGATAAAACTTTTTTAGGTTTTTCCATAGCCACACCCGCTAAAATCAACGGCTTTTTCCGTATGGGGGTGCTCTGGTGTACCTACCCCCCATTTCGTTCTCTTAAACAAGGGTAAATGTTAATTATTGTTTAAAATAGTACTATTTATAACATAGTACTGTAACAATTCCTGTCTGTCGTCGTCTATCAGGTATAAAGATCAGGAACACCAATCCGTTGAAATGCCAAAGCAACTCCGGGAGCAGTTCCAACAACACGCACAACCTATGAGACAACTAGATAAACCACGGAAAGGTCCTTACACCTACCCCCATATTGGGTTTGGGTGGAACGGCGGACTCAGGAATCAAAAAGTCAAAGCAAAGAGCAAGATCATAACAAACCATAACAACATCCTATCATGAAAACAAGCGGTAACCTATCGCCCACTGAGGCCAGGCGTTTTTCGTACTTCTCCAATTTTAAAAGGAGCAAACGCGTACAATGGACAGCATACCGCCAGTATACGCAGTAACCACGACATTGATACATCCACCATTAAAAACAGGACCCATGAAAAAGATCGCACAACATTCGCCCACGGAAGCAAGGCGTTTTTCGTTCTTCTCCAGCTTCCGGGAAAGCAAGCGTGTTCGATGGACCGAGCACAGGCAATACGTCCTCTGAAAGTTATCCTTTAGAGGTGACACCATTCAATTTATACTACATAAAACCAGATATCATGAAAACTTTACACAGAACATCGCCCACGGAAGCCAGACGGTTTGCCTTTTTCTCCAACTTCAAAGACAGCAAACGCGTACGGTGGACAGAAAGCAGGAACTATATTTAACCCCACAGGGCCATAGCCCCCAATAAAAGAGGTAGTTTACGTACCTCTTTTTTTATGGGAAGACGCCACCCTCAAAGATAAGGACCCCTTCCGGTGCGGCCTGCAGCATAAAAAATCCCTGTAGCCGGAGCTACAGGGAGGGTATCTTTTATAACGGGATTGTGGAATTAGTCCTCCAGGACAAAATCTTCCCGGCTATCATCGGGATAGACGATTTCTGCCATGTCGTCGCAGTTGCCATCGCCGAAATCTATGGTAACGGCCAGCCCGTTTTTCCCTATGTACAACAAACCGCTTACGAGTTTGTCACAACCAAAATTACCAATGAGATCTTCGGTAACTTCTACCACATAGGTATTTCCATCCACTTCCAGGGTCCAGCTGCCACTAATGGCGATGCTGCTGCTCTCCAAGGTCTCCCCGAAAGTAAATACTACCGTCTTGGTACCATTTTCCTCTATGATGGTATCATCCGACATGATGAGTTCAATATTGCTGGTCACCGAAAATTCAATGGCATTTTGCTCAGAATTGGCCCCGATGGAATAGGTCCTGCTGCCATTCACCTTGATGTCACCCACATAAAAGTCGGTAAAGGTAGCTGTAAAGGCAGCCTCCTGCGTCCCTGCTTCGTATACCACGGTCAGGGTACCATTTATGTTGTCTGTAGTGTTTAACACACAGTTGTTGAAGGTAGCCGTATACCCGGTCTCCGTATAGACGGTTTCATAGCATTCGTTAGACCCTTTGGCATTGCGGCTGTCATCGGCATATATTTCGGCCAATGCCATATCAACTGCTCCGGTAATTTCATCAGTTTCCAGGATGGTCTTGAGTTCGGCCTGGGTGAATTCCTCACCGGTATTGGTATTCTCATTATCAGTGCTACAGCTGGTTGCCATAAGTGCGACCAGCGATAGAAAGCCCATGGCTTTCAGTACATATTGTACTTTTTTCATAGAAAAATTGTTTGGGGTTAAAGTAACAGAACGACAACCCGGCTGATTTAGTGTGGGATAGCGTTAAATAAAACAGGTGTTTTGTCGAAAATATGGGGGCAATGCCCAATTAGGAGCTAATCCTTGTCTCTGGTAAAGGGTACAAAGCGTACCGCCATCAGGTTGCTTTCCTTGAATTTGGCCCCTTTCCTCCGGATCAGTTTTAGTTGCCTGACCCCATGGTGGGGTCCTATGGGGATAACCATGCGCCCCCCGTCTTTGAGTTGTTCGAGCAAGGGTAGTGGGACCTGCTCTGCCCCTGCGGTGACCATGATGGCATCAAAAGGGGCTTCTTCGGGCCAGCCGTTGTATCCATCCCCTACCCGGACCGCTATATTCGTATAGCCCATGTTTTGGAGCCTATTCCTTGCGCTTTCACCCAGTTCGGGCACAATTTCTATCGTAAATACCGAATGTGCGATTTCTGCGAGCACCGCTGCCTGGTAACCAGAACCGGTGCCAATTTCGAGTACTTTATGCTGCGGCTGCAATTTAAGTACCTGCGTCATATAGGCCACCATATAGGGTTGGGAGATCGTCTGCCTGTTCCCAATGGGCAACGGACTATCGGAATAGGCCCATTTACGTACATTTTCCGGTACAAATTCATGCCTGGGCACTGTCTCCATCGCCCGGAGGGTAGCCTCATTGCTGATATCCCTGCCTTTGAGCTGCATACTTACCATTTGTTCCCTTTGTAACGCAAAATCCTCCTGGGCGATAACAGGGGTCCCGATACAGCCAAAAAAAGAGAAGGCCATACCCAGGCGCAGCCTCCTGCTAAAACAGCGGCTTCCCGAATATCTTTTGGGTATTCTTGTCTGTGTCATACCAATGCGATTGACGGGGACCAAAGGCGGGCCCTAAAAGCCGGTACTTTCTTCCAGGGCCCGGGTGATCCCGTAATAGCTGATGCTGGTTCGGCCACCGCTGATTACCGTTACCCGGGTACTGCCATCCTTTCCCACACTCATGATAAAATTGTGTGACTCTATGCCGCGGTCGATACTAAACCTGATAACCGCCTTGCGCTTATGATCCCTGTATTCCACCTCGTACTCCTGGACCTGGCCAACGTATTTGATCCCCCCGTCTGCCTGATAGGGGGTATTGGCCCGGAGTTCCCCATAGTAGGGCAGGTAGATATCGGCCTGATCGCCGTTGATCCGGATACTGTTGGGTGTAGTGACCAGGCTTTTCGAAAAACCCGTGGAGGAGATCAGCCGGTCTGCCTCAAACGCGAATTGTGCACTTCCGATCAGGGCTTTGGTTTTTTCAAAGGCATGGGTCGCCTTTTCTTCCCGCAAAGTGTTCTTGTCCGGTTGGGTTTGGGCGGCCATCAGGCCGGTTCCCAGAAAGACCATGGTCCAAATGAGCATTGTTTTTTTCATGTTCGTAGTGTTTAGGCCGGGCATTGGTCCTGAAAGGCACCAGGGTCTCCGGCAATTAAAATATTGATCCAGGCCAGGTTTCTGCCACCAGGGGGGGCACTACTTGGGTGGTTATAGCCTTGCAACCCTGCCAATTAAAAGCCATATGGTTTTATCCGGTTCGTTTTCCCAATGGCCCAGGTCGTCAAATTCCTGTATGATATCAAACCCCGCATGTATGAGTTCTTCCCGGACATATTCCGGAGACAGGGTATGGGCACTTGCCTGCTCTTCCCTGCTTTTCTCCCTGGCATACGCCTTGAGTTTTTCCAGGACAACGATCCTGCCCCCGGGTTTGAGCGAATTCCGGAGGTGCTCCAACATTTCCCTGTAGGCGGCAATCTCATGATAGGTATCCATCAGGAATACCACATCCACCGCCGCCTGGGGAAGCATGGGGTTGGCCGGTTTACCGACGATCCCCACCACATGGTTGAAGTTGCGTTCCAGGGCATTCCGTTTCAGGCTTTGTACCCGGTCTTCCCGAACATCTACCGCAAATACCCTGCCACTTTCCCCCACTTTCCTGGCCAGGTGCATGCTCAGGTAACCTTCATGGCAACCGATATCGGCCACCGTGTCCCCATGGTCTACTCCGGCCCATTCCAGGATCTGTCCGACATCCATCCACCGGTCCCGCACTTCCCATTCGTGTTCGACGTATTGAGCGTGGCACACGGCAGTCAGCATCAGTAGCAAAGGCAACAGGATTACCGTATTGACTTTCATGCCTTTAAGGTACTAAATAAAGCGACAGCTCTTGGGAAACGTACTCTTAAAAAAGTGCCAAATAGCCGCCGTATCGCATACCCGGGCCAGACCTGATACGAGATTAGCGCTTTAGGAGGAAATGCCCTTTAAGGGTACGCCCGTCCTGTGTTTCAATAAGGTACCAATAGGAATCCGCAGCCAGGGGCCTGCCATTGAATGTACCATCCCAGGATTGCCCCTCCGGCAGATATTTCAGGAGTTGTCCGACCCGGTTAAAGATCCATATCCGGTTGACCACCAAGCCCGGGGTCGACCGTACGATCCAGGTATCGTTAAAGCCGTCGTTGTTGGGTGTAAAGAAACCGGGGATGGGCAGGTTGTGGGTAGCCAGGGCCGCTCCCCTGGTGAGAAAGGACCATTGCAGGCAATTTTCAGCAGCACCCCAGGTATTGTATGGGGTAATCCGCACATAAATACGCGTATTTCCGGGGAGTTCTTTTTCGAATCCATAGGTGTTGGCCGCCCCGACATCCACCTGGTCGGCCAGGTCGTTCCTCCCTGCCCCGGTACCTGCCGAGACCAGGTATCCGGTGGCATTGGCTACCGCATCCCATGCAAGGCCGGTGCTTACCGGCACCCCCCTGGACCCATCTTCGGGGACCCTTAGGGTGGTGCATTCCGGTGGGCTGGGGGCATTCCCCGTGGTAAAGGAGATCGGGATGCAATTTTGGGCAGGCCCTAAATCATTGTAAGGGACAATGGTGACAAAATAGCGGGTATTGCCTTTAAAATTGGGGGGCTTATAATTGGTTCCCGAGCCTACCTCCTCGTTGTCCAGGATTTTGATCCCGCCCTGCGCTTGTTCTTCAATGGTCATCCGGTACCCCGAAGCGTTGAATTCCCGGATCCAGGTAATATTCGCCGATACCGATACAAACTCCGACCCATCCCTGGGGTCCAGGAACTCGGTACAGGAGGGCGGGCTATCTCCCCTGGTCCTGAAGCTGTATTCAGAGCAGGCAGGAGCGTCGCCATCGACATTATATGGTACGATCCTCACGTATATTTGCTGCATTTCAGGAAGGCCAGCCGGGGGGGTATAGAGGGTAGCAGGGCCCAGATCGAGGTCCTGGACGATATCATAGTTCCCTGGTGCCGTGCCCATACTGATGCGGTATCCCACGGCAATATTTTGGGGGTACCAGCTAATAGCGGTACCGGGCATAATGCCATAGGCCCCTTGAACGGGTACTTTCAGGGTGACACACCCGGGCAGGCCGTCGCCATCACCAGTCGTGAAGCTGTCTTCGGGGCAAATGGGAGGTGTTCCGTCATTATTGCCGGGGAGGATCATCACGTAATACGTCGTATTGGGTTCCCATCCACTGGTGGGGGTGTAAGACAGGCTGCTACCCATATCCACGCCATCCACCACATCCTTTCCCCCCGGTGTCCTCCCTATATACAAGGTGTAATGGATGGCGTTGGGTACGGGGGCCCAGCGGATATCCGAATTCAGGGAAACCCCGGTTGACCCGGGGATGGGATCCAGGAGGTAGGAGCACGCCGGGGGTTGGGACAGTACTATTCCGGGCAGCATCCATAGGCCGTATCCCCAAAAAAGCAAACTAGCCACTTTTACGGACCGGAGAACCAAAACTACTTTGGATGCGAGGGCCATCATTTTCACCTAGGTGTTGTAAGGGGTGCCGGAACCACCTTTAAAGATAGGGCAATTATTTCATTTCCAACGGGGTATCCCTCCTATGCCTACTACCCATTGTTCCCGGGCCCGCTCTACCCCCGGTCTTTTCTGCGGTACATGAATTTCAACGCGCTCCAATCCGCGTCTACGGCGCATACCTTTACATCCACCAGCCCGATCTCCAGGCCGGTTTGCCGTACAATATTCCCGTTCAGGTCCGTGGGCAGGGCCGAAGAGGCTTTAGGCCAGCTAACCCACAGCATCCCGGATTTTTTCAGCGCCTCTTTCAAAACGGGGAAGGCTTCTTCGAGGGCTTCGCGCCGGGTGCAAAACAAATGGATCAAATCAGCCGATTCCTTCCCGGGGCTGGGCAGGACGAAGATTTTGGGCAAGCCGGCCAGCAATTGAAAATAGTGGTCAGGGGTACTTCTGAAAACTACCCGATGTCCTTGCTTAAAACCCAGTTTTTTTACCAGGGGGGTACCCGAATAGCCCGTTGTAGCCATGTGCGATTCCGTTTAGTTTTATGGCGTAAACCAATATAACAGTTTGAGGTTGAGCGACCAGCTGTCATTGCCCCCCGGGCCGTAAAGCCGGTTATTGGTGAATACCAGGAACAGGTCTGATGCCGGTTGGTACCGCCATTGCAGGCGGGAGTTCAGGTTAAAATTTTGGGCCTGTTCATTGTATTGGAACAAGGTGGCCCAGAAAAGTTTGTTGGTAAAGGTGAAATCAACTTCCGAGCCTATCAGCCAGAAGTCTGTGGTATTCCAGGGCCCGGGGAGCTGGATATGGTTGTAACTAATCGCCGAGCTCAAGCTTACGTAGGGTTGAAAACGGTAGCCCAGTTCGCTGTAGAGGTTTAATCGTTCTCCCCCGGCATAATACCCCCCCGTATACCCGCTAAAGGCATAGGTAAACATGCTCTGGGGTTTGGAGGTGTATGCTAGTTGTAGTCCTTTCCAATAGTGCCGGGTGCCTGTTTCAAGTGACTCTTTTCCGCTCCGGGTGGGGTCAAAAGGCGCCTGCAGGATCACAAATTCTTCCAACGCCTCAAGGCTAAGGGCGTTGCTATTGAGGAAATTAAGCTGGTAGCCCAACAGGTTCCTGTAATCCGTACGTTCAACGCGGGGGTTAAAAAAATAATGGCTGCTGGCATAAGGGCCATGACTGACCACCGGGCCCCTGTCGAGGAGGAAGAGGTGGCTGCCAAATGCCCTGGTGCCTATATAGCCCTGCCGGGGCACAAAGCCCACTTCCGCGTTGTAGTCTTCCGCGACATATTCTTCTTTGAGGCCCCAATTCCACCTGCGGCTGCTGTATTCCAGGTTGGCGGCCTGCGAAATGCCGTTCCCCGCCCCCAATGGCGAAAAGGATTTGAGAAAGAAGGCCTTGCCCGTCCACCGGTTGTCTGCCGATGCCAGGTTGTATTCCAGGCCAAGGTTGCGGTTGAATTTGGGGTAAAGCCGCCTTAGTGAGTCGGCCTCGTCAGGATAGGCTGTAGCTTCCTTATTGACGAACATAAGGCCGAGGCTCGACCTGCCAAACACCTGCCGTTGAAGCGTCAATACACCAAAATTCTGACTGGGAAGCCCGGTTTCCTCTACAGAGGCGGTTTGCATATCCATGAGCCCCAGCCGCCATTTGCGGGACAGGTTACCACTTACCCTGGCCCCGGCCCTAATGGGGACCCCAAGGCCGATGCGCCGGGAAAAAAAGGGCCGGATATTGTCATATCCGAAATCGGCGAAAAGATCGCCATTCTCCAGGAAGAACTGCCTTTTTTCAGGAAAAAAAAGCTCAAACCGGTCCAGGTTAGTCACCTGTCGGTCTACCTCTACCTGTGAGAAATCAGGGTTGATGGTCAGGTCCAGGTTGAGCGAGGACGAGAGGCTTACCTTGGCATCTCCCCCCACCTTGAATTCTGTACCCTGTCCGTTTTCCCCATCGCCACTCACCGCCGAGGTAAGATAGGGGATCAATGAAAAATTGGCGCCAGGGGGTGGCGGTGGACTGTCCCACACCAGTACGCCCGTATAGGCCAGGGAAGCCGTGGGAAATTGCCTGGGGATGGGTGTCCAGCTCGATTTTTCCCGCATATTCAGGTCGAGTCGGCTAAAATTGATCCGCCATTCCCGCACGCCTTCCTGGTATCGGATGGATTTAAATGGAAGGGCCATTTCAAAGACCCATTTCTCCTCGTCCTGGGTTACGGCCGATACCCATTTGGTATCCCAATTGAGGTCTACCTTGCCCCCATTGTACATGGTACCGTCCCATTGTGCCCCGGAAGCATTGGCACCGAAAGTGAATCCGGTGGTTTGGTTGTTAAAGGGGTCCAGAAAGAGCAGGAAATTATCGTTTTTGCCAAATATAAAATCCCTTCGCAGCGACTCTACGTAATAGGGTCCGGGTTTGCCGTTAAAAAAAAAGGCAAGCAGGTATATATGATCCGCATCATAAGTCATTCGGATCTCGGTACGTACCCCAGATTTCCTGTCATCGATGGGGGTCACCATAAAAAAATCGCTGGCAACGTCCGTATCCCACCAGGCGGCCTCTCCGGGCAGGCCATCTATGGCAATGGGCCCCGTGGCCTTACGGATGTGCAGCCGGAACCTGGTATTTTCCTGTCCAAAAGCCGAAAACACCCCACAAAAAAGGAGGATGAAAAGCCATGCTTTGTTCATTTCAAATGATTTACGCGATCCGTTTTTCCTGGGCCCTCAGTGCCACCATTTGCCAAGCCGTGGCCTTGACGCCCCAAAGGCCCGGGAAGGGGTCAGGCCACCCCTGTGTCCCCGGCCTATATACCCGGAAGGCAGGGGTGAAAGTACATTATTTTTTATAAAACCAGGGAGCCGGTCACAGGGGGTAAAAAAAATCCCGGGCCAGGCCGGGATAATATCAGTTGCGCGCTTGCACCTATTGGAGGTCCTTTATCAGTGCTTCCGCATTGTCAGTGGCACCCACATAGCATTTATAGCCCCACCGGGAGAAAAAGAAGAGCATAACCAACAGCACCGGAACGTACCAGAGCCAGGTGGTAGATTCCAGGAAGACATCCTTGTCGTTAAACAGTTTTCCCGCCAGGGGAATGCTTATCACCGCAAAGATATAGCTGAAGTTGATCCCAAGGCGCTGGGCGAAAAGCAGCTGGTTCCTGGTCCTCGCGTAATTGACCAGTGTGTCTTTATAGTTCCCTTCCAGGATGTTAATATTCTTGATCTTATAGAGCGCCCTGAGGACCAGTACCGGCAAGCCGATTAAAAATACCAGGGTAAAGCCCCCCAAAAGTATAAAATACCAGGTGTCGAGCTTTTGAAAATTTAGCAGCATGAAGATTGCGGCGCCCAGGCAAACAATCGCCCCCAGACCTTCGTAATTCAAGAATTTTTGAAATTTGTTACGGTACTTTTCCTGTGTCATTTCCATGATGATTTTATGGGTTAACTTTTTTTGTTTTTCCAACTGGTCACTCATATCCGACCATACTGATTGTAATTCTTCCAGTTCCATAGCTACGCTTCTTTGACCATTTTATCTTTTAGTTTGTTCTTTATGCGCGACAGGCGCGTACCTACATTGCTTTCCGTCAGGCCGCTGATTTCGGCAATTTCCCCGTACTTTTTCCCTTCCAGGAACAGGAGGATAATCCCTTTTTCCAGTGCGTCCAGTTGCCGGATATGGCCATAGAGCTGTTTGATTCGCTCTTCCATATGGTGGTCATCGGTATCGGTGGCGTTTATGACCAACTGGCCCTTGGATACGGCATCGGGTTTCTTCTTTCTCTTTTTTAGCTGTCCGATGGCGGTGTTCAATGCCACACGGTACATCCATGTACTCGGTTTCGCCTCCCTCCTGTACCCTTCAAAGGCCTTCCACAATTGGTATACGATCTCCTGGTACAGGTCTTGCTGGTCTTCCTGGTTATCCGTATAGATAGTGGTGATTTTGAAAATGACGCCTTCATTATCCCGGATCATTGCCACAAAGGCCTGTTCCTTGTCCATGAATCCTACTGTTTATCTAATTAGTGTTCAACAGGTTTAAAAAATCACAAAAGGGCATACTTTTTTTTCGCAAATCCTGTTATACCTTTACCAAAGGACCGGTACGGGTGGTGTCGCGGCAGGTAGGAAAGGCCCTTTTTTCAATCATAAAACCGGAAGAAATGAATTATCTCTCCAAGGACATTGAAAGGCTGCTCAAGAAGAAGAACATGGAATCCCTGGTCCGTAAACAATACTCTTGCGGCATTTTCCAGGAATACGATGCCGGTTACCCCGCAGATCACGGCCAGGACCGGCCCCAGGTCTGAGCCGTCCCCCAAGCCCCATGTATTTCATTCCTTATCGGTGTCCTGTTACCCTGAACGATCCGTTGGCGGCCTATTTTGCCGGACCCCGTCCAGGAAAATGCGAAGTTCCTTAGGCAATGTGGCATCTGTGAATACAGCTTCCCTGAGGAGCGCCCCCTCTTCCATTTTTACCCGGTAGGTCAGTGCATCCGGCCAGGGTGCATCGGCCTCCACTCCGGCAGATTCCATAGCGCACAACAACTGTGCTGCCCTTTCATGACTGAGCGCCACCTCCCCCTCGAAATGCATGGGGATCCCCGTAAAGCCGCCCTCAATGTCGATGCTGTATTTCATACCGTCAGGGGAGTTAGCCCCACGGCGTTAAAACTGCTTTCTACGGCATCCCTTGCATTCTTTTGTATGCTCCCGCCGGCAGATAGCCTTTCTGACACCCCAAGGGCCACCTCCACCATATCGGGAAAACTGGCAGTGCGCCATAGCGTCCTGAGGCTTTCGAACCAGATTTTTGCAACATCTTCCATCCCGATAGCCATAGCGGTAAGGTAAAAGGCTCTGTTGGGGATCCCTGAGTTAATGTGTACTCCCTGGTTATCGGAACTACCGGTATAATAATGGTCCATATGGGCCGGTTGTACATCATAATCGTTCGCGGTACCCGGGTCCTTTAGGGAACGGATAGCCTTGCCCGGAAAGTTTTTGCTGACCACGGTATCCCCTATCAACCAGTCGGCCTCAGAAGGGGATTGATTCAGGTGTTTTTGTTTGATGATGGTGGCAAAGACATCCGAAAAATGTTCGTTTAACGCCCCTGATTGGCCCTGGTATTCCAGGTTGGCCAGGAATTGTGTCACTCCATGGGTTAGTTCATGGGCCACCACATCCATAGCCTCCGCAAAGTTGCTGAATTGTTCCCCATCGCCATCACCATAGGTCATCTCATCACCGTCCCAGTAGGCATTATTGTATTTCACCCCGTAGTGAACATTCGAAATAACCGGCATTCCCCGGTCGTCCATGGAATTGAGCTGAAAGGTGTCCCGGAAATAATCACGAACGAAACCGGAGGCGTTGTAGGCAGCATTCACCACCCTGTCCGGGACCTGCTTCCCCCCTTCTTTCCGAACCAAGCTCAACCGTTGCCCGTATTGGTTTTTGCAGTCATATACAGATCGCTCCCCCCCGGTTTCCGTATAGGTCCTGTACAAGAGTTCGTTGAGGGCCCTGTATCGACTTTGCATGATCCGCTGTGTGTCATTGAGGGTTCTTTTACAGGCCAGGTTTCCCTGTTTTGCCAGGGCCTCCAGGATATGCGGCGGTACGATCAGGCAGTGGTGCTTGGTACACATGGCAGACGAAGATTAGGGTTATCCTTCTAAGTTCGGCCCTTTTGCTGAATTCGCCAAATGGATTCCCGTGATCCGTTGTCTATGGGAACAGGCTAGCGTCCAGTCCCGGGATGAGTGAAAGGGCATTTTTATAATACACTTTTTGAAGGACCTCCTTGGGGAGGTCCAGGCCGTACATGGCCCAGAAAGCGTGGTACTTTTTGTAGTAGGGAAAGTACTCGTCATCCGTTTCCAACACCCGGAAGTACGTTGAAAACTCATCGGGTTGCCATGCGTCTTTGCCAAATAGGATGCGGTCCTGGTAGCGTATAAAAAAGGCTTTGGCATTGCGGGGCTGCCTCCCCAGTTCGGCGATGATTGCCCCAATGCCCACGTACATGTTGGGTATTTCATCCATCAGTTCGGCCAATTTTCCCAGGTTATTGGCATACCAGCCCATGTGGGCATTGATGAACCGGGTATTGGGATGCCTTTTAAACATGCGGTGTTGTTCATCAATGATCTGTTGCCAGGGTGCGGGATCTGTATCGGAGCGTTTCCTGCGGGGTCGGGTCTTCAATTCCAACCAGCGTTCATTACCACTGTCCATAGGATCCCAGAAAGACTTTGGGTCGGCCGAATGTATCAGTACCGGGATGCCGAGGGAAGCGCATTTTTCCCAGATGGGGGAGAGCCGTTTATCATCCACGGCAATCCTGTTGCCGTCCGTGTCCAGGTTCCTCAACCCCAGGCTCTTGTATATCTTAAGCCCTTTGGCGCCATAGGCTACATCGGCTTCCAGTTGCGCTGCCGCCTTCTCCGCCCACCCCGGGCTGCCAACGCCTTCAAAATCTACATTGGCAAAGACCGCAAAACGGTTGGGGTAATGCGTTTTCACATTGTCGATGGCCTTTTGAAGCCGTTCACCGGAACCCCCGCTTAAATTCACCATGATGGCCAGGTTGAGCCGATCCATGTCGGCCACCAGTTTCGAAAGGTCTTGCGTGCCCATCTCAAACTGGTGGCTATGCACGTCTATAAAGGGGAAACTCGCCCTGTGCACCTCGTTTTCCGGGACCACCAGGGTAGATTTGGGGTTGTAGGCTTCAAAATCCATATGCTGTGCCCTGAGTGCGGTGACAGCACCTGCCAACAGTAAAGGGAGTACTACGTATCTGATCATTCGCGCTATTCTTTGTAGCGATGAATGTAATTATTTTCATTTAAAATTACCGCATGTAATGAAAATGAAAAGGCCATAACCGTCAGAAATGCCAGGTTCAGCCGGTTGGTGGCTCAGGATAGCCGCAGCAGGCGTTTATAGGCGTCCCTGGTATCCATGTCCCTGATCTTTTCACCGGCATCCAGGGCGATACAGGCATTTTTCTGTTGCCTGAGTAATTCCCGGGCGCCAAAATCCTTGCGTAGCTTTAACAATTCGGGGAAATACCCGCTACCGAAGAGTGCGGGTACGCCAAGGCGGTCTTCATAGCGTGTTGCCACGATCGTTGTTGCCCCCTCCTGAAAGGCCGCTATCAGTTGGTTCAGGTACCGGGCATCCATCAGCGGTTGGTCACACAGCATGATCAATACCCCTTTGATTTCCCCGGGGCCAGACAGCAGCTGGTCCAGGCCACAGGCGATACTGCTGCCAAGGCCCTCTTCCCAACGATCGTTCACGACCAGCCCGTAAGGCGTATTCCCCTCCAGTACCTTCCTGATGGCTTCGGCATGCGCGCCCAGTACTACCAGTACTTCTGTGGCATCCAGGGACAAGGCCGTATGGAGCATGTGGTTGATAAGCGGACGCCCCTTCCACGGCAGAAGTTGCTTGATGCCCCCCATTCGGGACGAGGCGCCGGCAGCCAGCAATAGTATGGCGATACCCCGGGATGTCAATGGTGGATGGCGCCTTTTTTATCCCGTAGGGGGATGGGTTCCTTCCTGCGGATCACGGATAGGACCTCGGAGAGTATGGAAATGGCAATTTCCTGGGGCGTTTCGGCCCCGATATTCAGTCCTGAAGGACCATGGATGCGGTCAAAAAAGGTATCATCCAAATCGGGGTTGTGCTCCAGCAATTCGTTCAGTAACCGCTCCCTGCGGGTAGATGGACCCAGGAGGCCCAGGTAAGCCGGCCTGCAGCTGCGCAATGCCAGGAGAAATTTTAAATCTTTTACGTAGCTGTGGGTCATCAGCATCACAGCAGTCCGGTCGTCGATGAAGGTGGTATCCAAATCTTCGGGCATCGCATGGACCAGCTGATGTACTCCAGGAAAATCCTTTGGGTGTTTGTCTTCTGAAGGCGTGGCCACTACCACCACTTCCCATCCGGAAAGCGATGCGAATGAACAGAGTTGTACCGCATCGTGTTCGGCCCCCAGGATCAATAACCTGAAACAGGGCTCCATGTCCTCCTGAAAGGTCGTGGTTTGCTTGCCTGCCTTAAACCCCTGCCGTAGTGCCTGCTCTCCCTCATGAAAAAGGAATACGCTGCCATAGGCCGCATCGGAATGGTCCTTTTCATCGAAATGGGAGCAAATACTAAAAGGTTCCCGCTTGTTGATGTTTTTCCAAAAAGCCCCGAGGAACTCCTCAGGGGGGTTAAAAGGCTCCAGCAGGATATAGAGTATGCCTTCACAGCCCAGGCGATAGCGTCCGTCATAGGTCATTACTTTTGGTATCCCACTGGCAAACACACTTGCCGATTGCCTGACGACTTCCTTTTCCACGCAGCCGCCACTCACGGCACCAATGGTTTTCTGATCCTCCAGAATCAACATACGCACACCGGGACGCCGGTACGAAGAGCCTTTCAGAGAAACAACCGTGGCCAGCACTGCCAGTTTGCCTTCTTGGGCCGCTAATTGCCCGGCCTGTACGATTTTTTTGAGTTCATGTGTCATTTACAGCAGGTTTCGTGTGGGGACAAACGGTACCGCAATCCCTTTTAAATAAGGTTCTTCCCTCGGATTCAGGCATATGAACCCGTCAATTTCGGCCAGGCCGGTGAGATCGCCCGACCCATTTGCCGGCACAGGGGCCGCCATCAGTCTGCCCGCTTCCCATCGGGTACGCACCCCGATAAACTGGGTCAGGTCACCCCTGGCAACCAGCGGCTTCTCTAAAATTACACTAATTTGATCAGTATGCAAGCCCAGTGACTTGTGCAGCCAATCCCTGAAATAGCGATAGTAGCAGACAAAGGTCGAAACGGGGTTGCCGGGGAAGGAGAATATTAGCGTATTGGTTGCATGCTGCTTGCCAAACCAGAAGGGTTTTCCGGGTCGCTGCAGGACCTTATGGAACACCTTTTCCACCCCCAGTTCTTCCATAATTTGGGGAATATAATCATATTTCCCCCTGGAAACCCCGCCACTCAATATAAGCAGGTCCATTTCCTGGATCACGTATGACAGGTTTTGCCTGATCATATCCATGTCGTCCGGAATATGCAGGAGCAGGGGGTGGATCCCCTCATTCCTGAGGGAGGCGTGGAGTTGGTAGGCATTGGATTTGCGAACTTGGTGCGGTAGCGGGATATCTGACACTTCCACCAGTTCATCCCCCGTGGAAATCACCGCGATCCTTGGCAACTTCCTGACCGGCACTTCAGACCGGCCAATAGCGGCGAGAATACCCACTTCTGAGGCAGCAATCCTTAGGTTTTGTTGTAGTACGGCCTCTCCCTTCTTGTGGTCGCTCCCCCGGTAATGGATGTTCTGCCCTTTTGCAGGTGCGGTGTTCAGGTGCGCAATGCCTTGGTCTATCTGGAGGTGTTCGTACATGACCACCGTATCGGCATCATAGGGTATAACGGCCCCGGTCATGATTTCCATACACAGGTTTTCATCGCTGAGGATCCCACTCGGTGTCCCTGCCGGCAGCACCCCTCCTATTTCAAAATCGCGCCGGCCCTTTTCAAAGGCGTTGAAATTGATGACAATCCCGTCTTTGGTAGCGCGGTCAAACGGGGGAAAATCCCGGTCGGCATACAAGGTCTCTGCCAGTACCCTGCCCGTGGCTTCTTTCAGGGGTACCATTTCCTTGCCGTAGTCCCTGCTGTGGTCAAGGACCCTTTGGTATGCTTCTTCAAAAGGGATCATGTGCTTCGTATTTTTGGGGGCAGCCATAAGGTAAGGATCCCTGGCGGCAGGCGCCATACCGTTTGCGGGAAACCATCAGGGGCATAGGGCTCTGTATTTTTCAATTCCACCTTCTACATTCAGGGCCACGATATGCCTCATATGTTCCCTGATCCACTGTACTGCCGCCCGGCTCCTTTTCCCGGTGGCACAAATGACGTAGTAGGTGCCTGCCTGTAATTCTTGCGGGAGGGACTCCAGGTCTTTCAAGGGGATATTGACCGAGTCCGGGATGTGGTATTCATTAAATTCTTCAGGTTCCCTAACATCGAGGATCCACGGATTTCGCTGGCTGCCTATTAATTCCAGCAACGCTTCTATGCTAACCCCTGCCGTTGTCCCGCAAAGCGTATCCCCATAATCTGGTTGTAGTTGGCTGATACCCAGGTTTTCGGGGACAAGGGGAAAACGCATTTTCTGGACAGCCTGCCCGAGCGCGTCGTAAAGCAGGAGTTGTCCTGCTAAAGGGGTGCCTATCCCCGTAATAATTTTAACAGTTTCCAGGGCCTGCAGGTTGCCTATAATCCCCGGCAACACCCCCAGGACCCCGTTGGTATCGCAATCCGGGATTTCCCCGGGCCCGGGCATGGCAGGGAAAAGGCATCGGTAGGTTGGGCCGCCCTTGTAATTAAAAACAGACACCTGCCCTTCAAAGTTGTGCAGGGCACCATATACAAAAGGGGTGTCCAGGATTACACAGGCGTCGTTGATCAGGTAACGGGTAGGGAAGTTATCGGTCGCGTCGACAATGACATCAAATCCCCCCAGGATGGAAAGGGCATTTTGGCGGTTTAAGAACGTATCATAGCCTAGTAATTCCGTCCCGGAATTCTGTTCCCTGAGGAAGTCCAGAGCTACCTCGAGTTTGGGCCTGCCCACATCTTTTTCCGTGAAAAGTACCTGTCTTTGTAGATTGTGAAGGGCCACCGTGTCTTGTTCTACCAGGCCCAGCGTACCTACCCCCATGGCGTTCAGGTACTGGGCGACGGGAATACCCAGCCCCCCCAGCCCCACGATGAGTACCCGGGCTGCCTGCAGCTTCTGCTGGGCTTGCGGTCCGAATTCCTTCAGGCTTGTTTGCCGTATATAGCGTCCTTGCTTCATAGGGCTGCCAGTTTTTCGCGGGCCTGGCGGTACTCCTCCATAGAATTCGCGTTGTACAGGACCAGGTCCTGCCCCGGGAAAACCAGGGCCGTATCAGAGCGCAGCAAGTATTTCCTGGGGCAGCTGCTTTGTGCTTCTTCGAGGTATGCCGGTGCTTTGTCCAAGGCCCGGGGTTCCCAAATAGCGGCCAGGGGCTCAGGCAATCCACTTTCCCTGGTTGCCAGTGCCGTGGCATCCCTTTGCGGCTCACGTGCCGAAACCAGGAGTTGCAAGGTAGCCCCGTCTATCAGGGGCAGGTCGCATGCCAGGACCAGCCAGGCGACCCCGGGGAATTCCTGATGGGCGCTCGACAGCCCATTGAAAGGGCCACGGAAGGTATCGGTATCTATAATACGCCGGTGGTCTTGATCCATTTCCTCCAGTTGTCCGGAACGAATGCTCATAAAGGTGGCTTCACAAATCCCTTCGAGCATATCGTACAGGTATTCCCGCTGGGGTTTCCCATGGTACCGGATCAATCCTTTGTCTGTCCCCATACGGGTACTCTTTCCACCTGAAAGTACCAGGCCGTATAAAGGTGGCATATTTGTTTCTTCGTGCATGTCCTGTGCTATTTTAAAGCCCCACTCCATCCATTCCCCAGGCATGTATCGCTATAAAAGAAGGTAGCCTGTGGCGTTGGTTTTCGCAAGGTAGTATTTTCTGTGCAGTGCAAGGGCGAACTACCCACCAATGGAGGTCATGGAGTTGTCAAAAACGTTCGCGTGTGCCTGCTGTGCGTCAAAACCGGTACGTTCCCGATGGCCAATGGTGTTTTGGATGGCTTTCTTTAACCGTGTTTCGGCATCTGCCCCCCGCATGATTTCCCGGACGTTCATCTTGGGTTTTCCATACAAGCAGGTAATTACATCGCCCGTAGCCGTGATCCTCAGGCGGTTGCAAGTCCCGCAAAATGTACGGCTGAAGGATGGAATAAGGCCAAAGGCCCCTTTATGCCCCTTTATCTTATAGTTGATAGAGGTGGACGTTGCTGGTGATGGCAACTTTTCAACATCGGGATAGGCCGAGGTCACATATTCCAGGATTTTCTTGTAGTTCCATTCAATGCGGTTGAAAGATTTGCTTCCCCCGTTAAAGGGCATTTCCTCTAAAAAACGGACCGATACCGGGTAGTGTTTTTGCAGTTCAAGGATGGGTAGTATATCCTGTATATTCTGGTTTTCGAGGACGATAAAATTGATGCGGACATTAAATCCTTCCGCGATCAACCTGAGCAGGTTGTTGTATACGGTATCATATTGGTCCCTGCGGGTGATGCGTTCAAAGGTTTCCCTGTGGATGGCATCCAGGCTTAGATTGATGTTTAAAATCCCCAATTCCTTGAGTTCCGAAATGTACGGCCCTATGAGGGTGGCATTGGTGGTGATTGATATGTCGCCAAGCCCCTCCATGGCACTCAGGCTCCTGAGCAAAACCATGAGGTCTTTGCGGACAAAAGGCTCTCCCCCCGTAATACGTATTTTGTCTATCCCCTCCTCCACCATCCATTTGCTAAGGGAAGTAAGCTCCGATATACTGAGCAATGTATCCCTATGGGCAAAGTTGATCCCTTCTGCCGGCATGCAGTAATTGCAGCGCAGGTTGCAACGGTCTGTGACTGCCAGCCTAAGGTAGTTGATGGTCCTGTTATGGTTGTCTATAAGCATGTATCTCTTGTCTACTTTGGGGTGTTCCCCGAACAATTGGTTTTGCTGTTGCGGTTATCAGCGGTAACGCTATTCTTTCGTCGATGTACCCTAGCCGCCACTTACAGGGGGGATCAGGGCGATCTCATCATAATGGTTGATGGGCAAGGCGTCATCCGCATAGGAATTGTTCACGGCCACCGCTAGAGAAGAGAGCTCCTTTAGGCGGGGATATGTTTTCCCCAGGTAGGCCTTCAGCGCACCAACGGTATTTAATTGCCCGGTGTTGGAGAGGGGCATGGAAAGGCTATTGCTTCCTACAATATCCTTGGTCACTCCAAACAGTAATATCGTCATAGTTATCCTATTATTTCCTGATCCGGTACCCGAAGCAGTTCCGGATACTTGGTAAATGGCTGTTTATACAATCGTTTTCCGGTTGCGGCCTTAAAGGCATTGGCAATGGCCCCCCCTGCCGGCGGAAGGGTAGGCTCGCCCAGCCCGGTGGGCGACAATTCGTTTTGCAGGAAATGTACTTCCACCTCGGGTACCTCCTTCATCCGTATCAACCTGTATTTGTCAAAATTTTGTGCCTCTGGCACCCCGTCCCGAAAGGCAAAATCCCCGTACATGGCATGACCGATGCCATCTATAACGCCGCCTTCGGCCTGGTTCCTGGCCCCAAGGGGGTTCACTACAATACCGCAATCTACCACACAAGTGACTTTTTTCACTACCGGCTGGCCATTTTCTATGACCACATCGGCAACTTCCGCTACGTGGCTGTTATGGCAATAATAATTGACAAAACCCTGGTATACCCCTTCGGGTTGGGTGCCCCAGCCTGATTTTTCGACCGCGGCCTTAATAACAAGTTCCATGCGCTCGGGAGAATACTGGATGCGTTCGTCTGTGGTGCCTTTCACATTTTGCAGGAGGTCGAGCCGTAGTTGGACCCGGTCTACATCCATCATCTCTGCCAGTTCGTCAAAGAAACTCTGTTCCGCATAGGCCAGGAAGTTGGTATAAGGTGCCCTCCAGGCACCCGTGGTAATGTTGCTCTGGTAATTGGCCACATCTACCTGGTAGTTTTCAATGGCCCCTGCCGGGAAAAAGTTAGGGATAAGCCCATACATGTTAGAATTGATGGCCGCTTCCTTGAGGTGATAGCCAGTTACCTTCCCGTCCCTCACCGCGGCCCTGATGCGGTACTTGATCGCGGGGCGGTAAATGCCCGCTGTCATATCGTCTTCTCGCGTATATATTACCTTGACCGGTTTTTTCGCCAGGTTGGAGACCAGGGCGGCTTCAAGGGCAAAATCGCCGTACAACCGGCGTCCAAATCCCCCTCCGATACGGGTCATCTCCAAATGGATGTCTTCAAAATCCCGTTCCAGTTCCTCGGCAATTTGTTTGGCGGTCCTTTCAGGGGTCTGTATGGGCCCCACCAGGTGGATCTTATCTTCCGTAACATGGGCGTAAAAATTCATGGGCTCCAGGCAATTGTGCGGCAGGAAGGGCGATTCATAGGTGCGTTCCAATACCTTGTCTGCCTGAGCAAAGGCCTTTTGGATATTGCCATCTGACCGAAGCGTTTCAAATTTTTTGCCGTCCAGCAGTCCGAGCAGGATCTTATCGTGGTCTTCGGTGGTTTCCAGTCGGGTATCCTCCACCCATTTTGCTTTCAGTGCTTTTTGGCCTTTCATGGCCGACCAGGTATCACTGGCCAGGACCGCGATCTTATCCCCAAATTGCAGTACATCGGATACCCCCGCGACCGCACGTGCTTCTGTATCGTCAAAAGATTCCAGCTTCTGCCCAAAGGCCGGTGGCCTCAATACACAGGCATGCACCATGCCCTCCGCTTTATAATCCAGCCCGAAAAGGCGTTCTCCCGTGACGATTTTTTTGATATCCACATTCCGGGTGTCCTTCCCGATAATTTTAAAATCCCTTACTTCCTTAAGGGTGACGTTCTCCGGAACTTCCAGGGCCGCTGCATCGTTCACCAATTCACCGTAGCCCAGGCTTTCACCGGCCGCATTGGTAACCACTCCCTCACTGGTGGTACATTCAGAGGGGGCTACGCCCCAACGGGCTGCGGCGGCGTTCACCAACATTTGCCGGGCCGTGGCCCCTGTTTGCCGTAAGGCCTCCCATCCAAAACGGATAGACTGGCTTCCTCCGGCCACTTGCCGCGTGTAGTTGTTGGTATCCAAAATCCCCTGTGCAACCAATACCTTGTCCCAGGACACATCCAGTTCTTCTGCGATGATCATCGGCATAGAAGTCTTGACCCCCTGCCCCACTTCGGGGTTGGGCGAAAAAATGGTCACGGCACCGTTCTCCGCAATCTTGATAAAGGCATTGAAATCATTGTAGTCCAAAGCTGCCAGATCTACCGGGGGTTGAACCTTGGGTTTGCAGGCGGTGAACAGGTTAAAGCCTATCAGTAGCCCGCCTCCGGCCAAAGAACTGGTCCTCATAAAGGCCCTTCTGCTGAATGCTAATGTGGGTGTTGAAGATGACATAGGATTGATTTTGTACTTGGTTTGTTAATGCTGTTAGGCCCGGTGCAATGCGCTGTGGCACAATTCGCGGGGACCCATGATGGCGGGGAACCTATTTTTTCGAAGCCGCCAGCGCTACAGCCCTGTAGATCCTGGTATAGGAAGCACAGCGGCAAATGTTGCCATGCATGGCCTGCTTAATCTCGGCTTCGGATGGGTTGGGGTTTGTCTCGAGAAAGGCGGAAGCTGTCATGATCTGACCTGCCTGGCAATAGCCGCATTGGGGGACATCCACCTCTTCCCAGGCCAACTGGACCGGATGGGTGCCATCTTCCGAAAGGCCTTCTATGGTGGTAATGGATTTGCCCTCAGCCATGGCAGCGGTCAGGGAACAACTCCGGACCGCCTCCCCGTCAAGGTGTATGGTACAAGCACCGCACTGCGCAATACCACAGCCGTATTTGGTCCCTACCATATCCAAATGGTCCCTTAATACCCACAGCAACGGGGTATCCTCACTGACATCCACCGTGCGGGAAACCCCGTTTACAGTTAGTTGATACGTTGGCATACTTGGTGATTTTGAAATTCGGTTGAAAGAAAAAGACTTTGCTAAATTCCTTAACAAGTTACCAAAAATAAAGGTTTATACTTTTTTATTTAACAGTTGCAAAATTGATTTTAACAATTATTTAAAGGGGGGGGGCTTACGTCACCACCTGGTTTTTTACGTGCCCGCGCGTTTCTCCGCCAACATACCCAAGGTTGGTAACCTTGCGATTTCGAGCAGGGGCGAATGCAAGTGGCCCCAGATTCTTTAACCTATGTTAATGGATGGCAACGACCTGCTCCGGAAATTTGGGCCTAAATAAAGTAACCACAATGAAAACAATGGCTACTCCCCCATTGCCGTTAGTTGCCCTGTTGACCGGTTTCTCGGTACTGGCGATGACGATGATCGATTACCATTTAGGCGCCAGGGCAGAATACATAAATGCCTGGGCCATTTGGAACCGGCTGTTGATAAGGGGCTGTAACGTACCCGACTGCCTGGCCTTAAAGCAGTTTGGGGTCTTTGGGGCAACGATATTGATGCTGCTGGCCAACATGGTGCTGGGAATCCTGATGCACGGATTATACAGTGCTGTAAAACCGTTTTTCCAATAGCCCGGCTTGGATAATTTCGTGGGGATACCTTTGCCTTATAGCGGCCCCAGGCTATAAACTGCGGGTGTCCAGGTAACAGCTGACATCGGGGTGCAGCCAAAGGAAGGAAGCCGGCAAACTGGTACGCACCTCGGCTTTCTTCAGGGCGTCTATGATCTCTTTCTTACCGGGGCCTGTAGCCAAGAGGATCACTTTTCTGGACTGAAGGATCTCCGACATGCCCAGGGTAAAGCCAAAGGAGGGTTTTTTGTCCATGGCCGCCAGCATGCCGTGGTTCCTGGATGCCTTGCTGAGCCGGGCAATATGGCAATAGGGCGACAACACATCGGCGGGCTCATTCAGACCGATATGGCCGTTGGTCCCCAGGCCCAATATACACAGGTCTATGGGGCCGCATCCCTCCAGGGCCCGGGCCACCCGGGCGCATTCCAAAGCCATATCCCCGGCATCGCTTCGAAACCCTATATAGCGTTCTGCTGGAATTCCCAAAGGCCGCAACAAGTGCTTTTGGAGGTATTCTTCGCAGGAATAGGGGGATACCGGATGCAGGCCTGCCCATTCGTCGAGTTTAACGATCCCGAGGGATGCGAAGAGCTCCGGATGTTCGGCAAGGCCGTTGACCAAACTCCGGTAGGTCCCTACGGGCGAGTTTCCCGTAGCCGCACACATCCATAAAGCCGGTTTCTTTTGAAGTTCCCGTAAAATGGCCCCGGCAGCCTGCCAGCTCATAACGGCATCATCGGTACATGGGATAAATTTCATCGCGCCCAGGCCTTATCACCCTCATTATAGGGAATACACCCCACGAACTTCCCGGGGGTGGGATTATACCGGAGCGCTTTGGTGGCACCTGGTTCGGAACTAAAATAACCCCACAGGGTCAGCTGCTTGAACATGCTGAAATAATGCGTTTCCCCTTTGCCGGCCGCCTCCCGGGCTTCCTTATCCAGGGGAAGCAGCAACCCGTACCGCTCTATGGGGGAGAGTTCCATAAAACCCTTGCCGTATTCCCGTTCAGCCCGCTGTCGTATTTGCCCTAATCCGTCTATGAAGCGTTGCTGTTCTGCCGGAGCATAACAGTCTGTTACGATGGTTTTCATAAAAATTCCGATCCCGGCATCCTTTGCCCCGGGGGAGCGGTCGGTGGCCGGCAGGATGGTTTCCCCCAACTCGTCCAATAACGCGAGATCGCTTGTGGTGATCAACCCTGACTCCCTGTTGGCCCGTTTACAACCGTCCAGGAAGCACGCTGCGCCAATCACAGTGGTTCCCAATATGCTGCCGGTCAACTTCAACGCATCTCTCCTGTTCATCTTTCCTTATTTTACCTCTTGTTTCTTCCAGAGTTTATAGGGTTTATCTACCTGGGTGGTAAAGGGCATCATGACCTTTTTCCCACTGCCTGCCGAGGCATAGGCCGCGAAGATCAATTCCAGTACTGCCCTTCCGTCTTCCCCTGTCACCAGGGGTGGTTTGTCGTGTTTTACGCAGTCCACAAAATGGGCAAACTCCTGGGGAAACCCGTAGTTCCAGATTTCCTCATACATGGTAAAACTCCATCCAACGGTATTCCCGGCTTTCTCAACCGCGTAACCGATGCCCTTGCTGCTGTAGGTTTGTATGGAATTTCCCTGTAGCACATCGGCATAGGCCACCCCTTCGGAACCGTGTATCTCGGCCCTGTCATCCATTCCCCCCAGTTTGGTCCAACTCTCCTCCGCCAATCCGATGACCCCATTCTCAAATTCCAGGATGATAATGGCATTGTCATCCCCGCGCGTCTTGTCTTTATGGACGCTTGTAGCCATCTGCGCGTAGACGGAGCGTACAGGATTGTTTCCATTGAGCCAGCGAAAAAACTGCAGGGCGTGGCAGCCCATATCCATGGTCACCCCTCCTCCAGACCGTTCCACATCCCAAAAGTGGTCTGCGTGCGGGCCATCGTGTTTCTCCGATTGTTTGAACAAAACAGGGGCCCCAAGGGCGCCTTCATCCAACAAGGCCTTTAGCCGTACGTACTTGGGGGTAAAACACAATTCCTCGGCATACATCAGCTTCACCCCGGCTTCCTTGCAGGCATTGATCATTGTATCGGCTTCTGAGAGGTTCAGGCACAGGGGCTTTTCCACCACTATATGTTTGCCTGCCGCCGCCGCTGCGAGGGTAATTTCACAGTGGGTATCGTTGGGGGCCCCGATGACCACCATGTCGATCCCGGGCATGGCCAACAGGTCCTTTAAGTCTGTGAAGTAATGGGGGATATGGTGCCTTGCCGCGAAATCCCTGGCATTTCCGGGCGTGGGCGACATTACCGCCAATACCCGGGCATCCGAAACACTTTTCAACGCTTCGGCGTGGATGGAAGAGACAAACTGTGAACCCACCAAGCCGATTCCAATGGTATCTTTCATGTGTTGTGTTTATAAACGTCCTTGTTTAAACTCTTTGGCCGCAAAATTGGCAGCGCGGGCCGTAAGTGCCATATACAGGATAGAAGGGCTTTGGTTCCCGGTACTGGTCATACAGGCCCCGTCGGTGACAAATACGTTTTTGCATAAATGTAACTGGTTCCATTCGTTTAACAACGAGTCCCCGGGATCCTTACCCATGCGTACGCCCCCCATTTCGTGGATGTCCAAGCCCGGGGCCTGTCCGCTATCGCGGGTACGTATATCGGTACAACCAAATTTTTCCAGCATTTCGGTCCCCTGTTCTAAAAAATCGGCCAGCATTTTCTCGTCGTTCTCATCATAGCCTACCTCGGTGACCAGCAACGGAATACCCCATTGGTCCTTCTTATCGGCGCTGAGGAATACCCGGTTGCCTTTCTTGGGAATGGTTTCTCCCTGCATGTACATATAGATGTACCAATCGCCGGCTTCGGAAACCGCGTGCTTAAAATCGGCCCCTATCTGTACTTCACTATCGGGCAGGTGGTGTTTTCGTTCCCGGTACGCGCCGCAAAACGTAGTATACCCTCCCACAAAGTCCATCTCCTGCCTTTTCAGGTTCCTGAAATTGGCCAGTATGGGTTCAGAGGGATTAAAGCCGTACATGTAGGAATCCCCGAACCCGGGCATGCGTCCACTGACCGACCCCCGGTAGAGGTGGAAGCCGATGTGGGTGCCCAACAGGCCATTATCATTCCCAAGGCCATGAGGAAACCGGGAAGAATTGGAGTTCAGCAGGATGAGGTTGGTATTCAGGGCCGAAGCATTCAGGAAGATGATCCTGGCTTCATAGATGAATTCCTCGTGGGTATTGGTGTCTATAACCTTAACCCCTGAGGCCCGGCCAGTGTCCTCATTGTAGCGCACGGAATGCACCACGGAAAAAGGGCGTATCGTGAGATTCCCCGTTTTGTCTGCCCAGGGAAGTGTGGAAGAAACCGAGCTAAAATAGCCCCCAAACGGGCAACCCCGCATACAAAGGTTCCTGGCCTGGCATTTTCCGCGGCCCTGCTGCAGGTGAATTTCCTCAGGTTCCGTGAGATGGGCCCACCTGGCGTGCACCAGGTGGCGGTCCGGGAAGTGTTCCTGAACGACCTTGTGCATATGTTTCTCCACGCAATTGAAGTCAAACGGCGGTAAAAATTCCCCATCGGGCATGGCCTCAATGCCATCTTTCGTCCCACAGACCCCGATAAATTTTTCCACATGGGAGTACCAGGGGGCAACATCATTGTACCCTATGGGCCATTCTATCCCATAACCATCCCGGTGGGGGGCCGTAAACTCATAATCGCTCCAGCGCTGACAGGCCCTGCCCCAGGTAAGCGACTTACCGCCTACCTGATATCCCCGGATCCAGTCAAATGGTTTTTGTTGTACATAAGGGTGGTCTTTGTCCTGTATGAAGAAGTGTGCGGTGTCTGCCCCAAATCCCGCGGCTTTGGAAATCAGTGGGTTCTGTTCGTAAAATTCCCGGCTCATACGCCCGCGGTATTTGAACTCCCAGGGATGCATCTGTGCTGTAGGGTAATCTTTCTGGTGCACCACATTCCGCCCCCTTTCCAAAACCAGGGTCCTGAGCCCCTGCTCACAAAGCTCCTTGGCGGCCCATCCGCCCGAAATGCCGGAGCCGACCACTATGGCGTCAAAAACTTCCGCTGGCTGTTGCATCCTATGGTTTTAATGGTAGTGGCACGGCTACTCCTGTAGTGCCTTATAGCTTACTTCCTTAAAATAGACCACATCATCCGATCCGTGGTTTTGCAACCCAATATACCCCTCGGCAGGCCTGGCCCCCCGGTCGGGTTCATAGGTCTCCACTTTTTCCGGTACGGGTTCCCCCTCAGTGTAATCCGTCACCAGCGTTCCGTTGACATAGACAAGGGTTCGGTCACCCTCCAGGGTGATCTCCATGGTATTCCAGGCATCGGGGACGGCCGGGGAAGCCTTCGCCCGGGTAAGGGAATACAAAGCCCCGGTTTTGTGGTAGTCGTCTCCCCTATCGTCCAGCTGAACTTCATACCCCTTGTTCACAGGCATCCAGGCTTCCTCAGGCTTTTCGGGGATACGGATAAAAACCCCTGCATTGTTCTTGTCGGCCCCTTTGTACACGACCTTCAGGGTCACGTTGCCAAATTTCTGCCCGGTATACCACAACAACCCCATGCCCCCCTGGGTCCTGAGCATCCCGTCCTCGATCACAAACTGCCCTTCCCCTACATGTTCCCATCCATCAGTGTTCTCGCCGTTAAACAAGGGCGTCCATTCCTGGGCATAAAGGCCCGACGTAATCAAAAATACTAGCGCGAATAATTTCATGGTTTCTATCATTGTAAGTTACTATTTCGGGTATGCGCTGTGGCGTGCCTAAGGCGAGGCACGCACCACTTTGTCCCGGAGTTCCCTCCAGGTCACCAGGTAAATATTTTCTTCCCGTAAAATCTCTTTACAGGTGTTGCTGGTAAAGAAATCGTAATCGGCCTGTCGCCATTCGGCCCCCCATTCCGGGTGGTCTACCGTAACCGCTTTCATTTCGTCATTGTCAAAAGCCAGGTGGATCAACAGGCAGTGCAGGCCGGGTTCAAGGTTCCGTAGCACAGTGCTGTAGTAGGAAGTCATGCCAGAAGCGAAATCCGAGGGCAGGGCACTGTAAATAGTGTCTAAAACCACAGTACGTCGATCGAGCAGGGATTTGATTCCGGGATGTTCTATCTGATATATACGCTTGTCCAGCAGGACCGGCAGTTGGTATTCCTTTCCCAGTCGCAAATAGGCCGCCAGGTAATCGGGCCTGCTGACCGCTGCACCCATATGGGCGTCCAGGTGGGTCACATCGATACCCGCCTTATACGCTTTGCGGATTTGGTTACGCAATTCCCGTTCCACCTCCTCTGCTTTTCCGTACATCCCCAGGCTATCGACCGCAGAATAGAAGTATCCGGAGGCATTTACCAGGCTGGCTACCGAATCCCGGGCGCTTACCGGGGCCCACTTATAGTATTTCCATTCGCTATTCAAGGTGAGGTGGAGGCCCAAATCCTGGTCCCTATGCTCCCGGGCATATGCAGCGACTTCTTCAAACCATGGACAGGGCACCATAATACTACCGGAGTTCACAAGGCCTTTCGCTAACCCATCTATACTCGCCATGTTTTGGGAATGGGTAACCCCAAGGTCATCGGCGTGGATGATCAGCAACTTACTCCCCCTGGGATATCCCAGGCGTTCCGGGATATCGGTGGCCTGGGAAAAACCAAGGGCCGTGGCTATTGAAAGCAGGCCCGAAAGCGCATAGGATTGCAACGTTCGCATGGGTGCACGGTTTACATCACAGAAAGCTACAAAAAAAACCGGCATCAACCATGGATACGCCCAGCAGATAAAAGATTTTTGGACACCGAATAATTTTGAAGACATTTGTGCGTTCTCATGAGAGAACTCAAAAAAACTATTTGTAAATGAAACCAACTCTTCTGGCCCTTTTCGTATTGGGCCTCTTCTTTTTAGGCGCATCCTGCGGCAATGCTGATAACGATGTTAATTTTGATCCCAACCAGGGAGACCTGGGGCAGGGAAAGCCGGTGGATGAATGCCTCAACCTGGGGGAAAACGAACTGCTGTTGTCCATTCAGGACCAGTTTACCACCCTTCCCGGGAAGGTTTCTATCTTCTTCAGGGTAAGCGATACCAACGGAAACCCGGTCCCCGGGCTCACCGCAGACCAGTTTACCATCTATGAGCAGGGACGGAACGATGCCTGTTTCAGCACCATATCAAAAACGGAATCCAAAGCGCGCATTTCGCCCAATACCCAGATATTCAACAACAACACCCTTTTGGTGCTCGACCTTAGCAACAGTGTCCTGAGCAGCAGCCTGAGTGAGCTGAAACTGGCCTCGGTGAGTTTTGTGGATAATGTGATGCCGGACGTGGAAAGCAATTCCTTTAAGATGGCCATCTATTGGTTTGACGGGGAAGATAAGCTGCACCTGCTAAATCCGCTCACTTCTTCGAAAAGCGAACTCAAGGCGGCCATAGAGGGCATCAGCCAGGATATAAGCCAGGACCCCTCTACAGACCTTTACGGGGCCGTAATCAAGGCAACCGACATCGCCGAGGACATACTGGCATCCAGCTCCAGTGCGGATGTGATCGGCGCGGCCTCTGTCGTGGTCTTTACCGATGGCACCGACCAGGCATCGCGTTATACGCAATCTGCGGCCTTAAACAAGGTGAACAATGCCAACAAGAACATTTCGTTTTTTTCCATTGGGCTTGGGGCCGAGATAGATGCGGAGGTCCTGTCCGATATTGGAAAGACCTTCAGCGTTTTTGCCGGGAACAAGGAAGAACTCGAGTCTACATTCAACGATATTTCCTTCAGGGTTTCCGAGCAGGCCAACAGTTTCTACCTTTTTGAATACTGTAGCCCCAAAAGAGACGGCAGCGGAGAAAACAACCTGGCCATCCAGGTCAGAGAAGGCAACCGCCAGGGAGCGGTACAGACCAAGTTTAACGCAAAAGGCTTTACAGGGGGGTGTGAATAAATCAATTACCATCACACGCACGTCCTGAACCCATGAGGACATCCCTTATAAAAGAATAAGAATGCTGCCGGCCTACAACGCCGGCAGCTTTTTTTTATGCAGCCCCTTTGCCTGCTCCGCAGACTGCCGGGGGTAGCTGCCTTCATCCGCAAAATCGCCTGGCGGCCGCTGCCGGGTATTATTAGGGCAGGCCCTCCACGGGCACATCTTCTTTATACCTTTTCTTTCCTGCAGAAGTAGGGTTTTATAGCCGGCAGTTGTTTTTATAACACAACTAACAACAAAAGGTTTCGACCCAAAACATCCTAAAAACAAAGAAAGAAGTTTCACTCAAAAAAAAAATCATGGATGTTATTAACGAAATAATCAAGGAGAGCGCCATCGGATCCTGGTCCAGAACGTACAAGGGGTTGATCCTTTCCATATTTTCCTCCATTGTCCTGACCCTTTTTGCCATGTTGGTCGTGCTGTTGGCAAATGCCCCGCACCTCACCACAAGCTACGGGTACTGATCCCGGGAACGTGCCCCCGGGAATGGTGTTCTGAAAAATGCGCCCACATGGGGCGCATTTTTTATAAAGCTGGCATTTGCGGTTCCCTATCGGAAGATCAAAGCGTTTCCACCATCGCTATGGCCTTTTGTAAGGTCGATAAGAAAACCGTTGATCACCGCGTATGCAAGCCCTCCATCCTTTTCCAGAAAAAAGGTAGGGTTACCCCCTACATTGAGCCGCAGCGGCGGAACCTTGAAATCCTGGGGCACCAAATGCACTGGCAGGGGAGAACTGTCCCGGTCTTCCGGTAACCTGTTCAGGCGCAGGTAGGCGACCCCGTCACGAAGCAACGCCTTCATATCGAGCTTTTCGGCCTCGGCCAGGCCCGACAGGGTTTTGGGGTACACTTTGGCTCCCACCACCTTGTAGCCTTCGGCATTCAGCGTTTGGTAACCGTAATAGGTAGAGAGATCGCCCTGGTCTGCCACACTGCTTTTGTACCAAAAATCCTGGTGCCCCTTGCGGTCTATTTCCTGGCGGTGGATCCCCAGGTCCAGGATATATTCGTTTCCCAACAGGGGATAGCGCAGGTTTTCCAATTTCAGGTCGAATAACTTTCGGTCGTTTTCGGGAATCCGCTCGTAATCAGACAGGGGGATATCGTCGTAATCCTCTTTGGCGATGGCGTTCAGGGCCGAAAGAATGGAAACGTAATTAAGTTTCCGGATAAATTGCTTTTCCTTGTCCCCCGGAAACCCGCCCGACTCTATGAGGATGGTGCTGGTACCCCATTTCTGGATGTTATCGCCAAAAGCCCGGGGTTCAAAATCATCGTTATAGCGGCCCACCTGCCCCGGGGCATATTTTTGAATGATCTTGTTCATATAGACGATGATCCTCATGGCGTTCCCACGCCCCTGGTTGATATCCTTCTCATAGTTGTAGGCCGGGGCCAGGTAGGAAATGGTCGCCGGTTTGGAAGTGCGTTCCGCGTTGTAGTAGGTACTTTGATCGTGCAGGTTAAACCCAAAATCGGCCTCCAGGCTGTCGCGTACCCGTTTCAAGGTCTGCCCTTCAGGTGATTGTAGCCTCAGGGCATCCCGGTTAATGTCGATCCCCAGGGTATTGCGTCTTTGGTAAACTTCTGCTCCATCGGGGTTGAGCATCGGAAGGAAGTGTATGCGCAAACGGCTCAGGATCTCCTTTTTCTCCTTGCCAAAATCCTGGCCCTTAAAAAAATTCAGGATGTCAAAAATGGCCTGGGTGGCGGTGGGTTCATCCCCATGCATCTGCGACCATAGAAACACATCGGTATCACCCGTCCCCAGGCTAATGAGGTACAGGGCCCTTCCTTCGATGGAGCGGCCCACCTGATGTACGTCAAACATCGGATTTTCCCCGGATTGCCGTATTAATGGCTGCAGGTCACTATGCTTAATACGCCTTTTTTGGAGGCTGGTTTCCCTATAGCGATCATAGGTTTCAAAAAGCGTGTCGGTGAGATCGGGAGCCACCTGCTGACAAGCAACAATATTTATGAATAAAAGACTACATATCAATACGTTAAAATGCTTGATCATTGGGGTTCTGTTTTTTTGGGAATGGGTTTAAAAGTAAGGTTTTTCAGGGCCCTGCGCACCTTCCGCATAAATTTCTTTCCCGGATCGTCCTTTTTGGTCCTGTAACCGGCATCTTTTTCCAGCCACAGTTCATGGCCTTCGAAAAGGGAATATTCCTGATGGCCAATAAGGTATTCAATGTCGTACTGAGCTTTCAGGTGCTTTACCAGCCAGATATTGGCCTTCAGCTGTGCCCTGGTAAGGGGCAGGTCAGGGGTTCCCCCAACATTTTCCACGCCTATGGCGCAGTGGTTTAACCCGATGGTATGCCGGGCCATCAGGGTATCGGGCAACAAGCGGTAAATGGTGCCATCCCGGTCTACCAGGTAGTGTGCTGAAACATTCAGGCTACCGGCCCCCTGTATTTCCGGGCGGGTGTCGGGCAGGGTCGGGCTGTCAAAGGCGGCAAAGGTCTGCTCCATGGTGGGTATGACCGTATGGTGCAGGACGATCATCCTGGGTTCTATGGTGGGGGTTTCGGGCTGTAGCCCGTAGTGCTCCGACATGTAGTGCAGGCTGAGTTGGTTCCGTTCCTCGCCGAACTGTATGGGCCTGTCTGTAATAGACCGGCTCCCGGAACAGGAAAACAACATTGCAGAAAGCAAGAAGGCGGGGAAACACAAGCGTTTCCATGCGGTCATATGCTCGTTTACTGGTATCACGGTACTTAATTTAAAAATTGCAGTCCCGTCATATTACGGTACTGGTTGCGTACTATCCTTTTTAACAGGGTATCGTATCCGGAGTTTCTTCCTCCCGAATTCACGCGCTGCTTTGACATCCTTCCCCATATAAATATCCACCTTATTGCGCCATCGATTATGCATTTTATCCTTTACCAGGTACATTCCCGGCATCCCTTCAATTTTAACAGGGGTATTATAGCCGATTCCACGGGCAATGAGGTCTCTGGAAACCGCAATGCATTTCATGCCCGGTTGAAGGGTGTCGCCCCATGCAGCAATATTATGCAGGGAATCAGTCTGCCAGGAAACGGAATTGAAGGCAGAAACGGTCACTTCCAATGGTTGCCAGCAATACGCTTCGCCCCTGTTACCGCAACCCGTAAGCAGTATGGCCATAGCGCCCATGATTCCTATGTACGTCGGGGGCCTCATTCTTCCGGCGGATACAATTTGTTTTCCAGGACCAGTATATCGGTGTGTTGGCCTTCCCATTGCTGCCTGAGGTCAACAGGCACCGGGCTAAAATAATAGGTAAAGGAACTCAGTACCAAATCCTCGTCCCCATCCGCATCGATGTCCCCGGAATCCATCAGGAACCATCGGCCCCAGGCCGAGCTATCTAGGGAATAGCCCTGAAAGCGGAAAGAAGCGGCGTCCATGTTTTCAAGGTAGGCAAAAGACAACACCGGTTGTTCCCCATAGTCGGGGAACGTGGATAGCAGGCCGAAATCCGTATCCCCATCCTGGTCAAAATCGGACGCGATGACACGGGTCGCCCCATAAAGAGGGAAAAAGTACGCCTCTTCAAAATTGTTATGCCCATCATTGATATGGATCCGCATCCCGTGGTACGGCTTGTGCACATAAGACTTATCGGCATTATCGCCGTGTACGGTAACGATATCCAGGTCCCCATCGCCCTCGTAATCGACCACCTCAAACCAACTGCTCCCAAAAACGGGGCTAAACCTCAGGGCTTTTCTAGCCTCAAAGACCAGGGATTCTTTTTGGTAAAGGATGCTAACCCCCTCATCGCCCTGGGAAGTGAGTACCAAAAGGTCATCTTTGCCATCCCGGTCCATATCCCGTACCAGCGTCCTTATAGCTCCGGGCTGCATCAGCAGCACCCGCTTTTCAAATGTACCCTGGTCATTTTTTACAAAAAGGGAAAGCGCGCCCTTTAGGTCTCCAAACTCGCTCACCACGATTTCCTGCTCCCCGTCCCCATTAAAATCATGCAGGGTTGTATGCACCGGCCTGTGGAGGACCTCCGGTATTTGGGAGACCTGATCTCCGGCTCTTTTAAAAACCCGGCCCGAAGGTATTTCGGAGGGGTCCAGGTAGCCTACGGAAGTGATATATTCCTGTCCCTCGTATACATTGTACGCGGTGATCCCCCTGCCAAAACGACCCAGGCTGCTGTTGGTCCCCGTCTTGAAATTATAGCGGGAAAGTTTGCCCGATACGTCCCCATTGAAGAGGTTACCCTGCCCGTCTAACGCCATAAAGCTAATCAGGCTGCCGGCCGTGCTATCGAGTTCCAGGGGTTTAGGTTTAAATTGGTACAGGGGCTTTAGGGGGGCTTCCCTGAGGATGGGTGCCAATGAATCCGGGGCCTCGGCCAGGATATACGATTTTAATGCCTGCCAGTCCTCCAGGCTGATTACCGGGTGGGGTGGATATATCCCCGACTGTATTACCTGGTACTGTTCATCCATAGAGAGCCCGTCATAAGGACTGTACCCGTTTTCCCGGATCCCCAGTCGCCCACCCATTTCCGGCAGGATGTTATTCTCCCAAAGATCCCTTGGTAACTGATCTATTCGCGGGGCCAAATGGCAGGATCCGCAGTGCGTATTGTAAAGAGCCACTTCCTTCTTTGTCCCGTCAGGCTGGCAGGAACTAAGCACGCAGAGACAAAGGAATATGCATAGTTTAGCGGCGGTCGCGGAAAAATGGGATGTTTTGGGGATATAACGATACTCCATACGGCTGGTCAAGATTGTTTTGAAAGCGCTGCAAAAAAGGGAAGGACCGGTTTTCCTAGGGCCAATTCCTTATCTTCGCCGGAGAAAGTTACAATTTTTATACGGCAAGGTTTATGAAATATTTAAAATGGGCCATCTTCTTGTTGTTGGTATTGGTGATTGCCGCGGCGGGTGTAAATTACCCCAAACTTACCATTATATCGGGTTATGCGGCAAAGAACATGGCATCTTCGGTTTTCATTGCCGGCCGGAGTGAAAGCGCTGTCGAAGCCAATGACCACCAGGTGCCCCTGATAACGTTTGCAACTACCGAGGAAGCGCCCGACGGAAAGCGTGCTACGGCCAGCGTGTGGGGCTTACAAAAACGGACTGCCGTTTGCCGGGAAGGCCTGGGCTGTGCGCTCGTCCCCAAAGGGGAAAAGGCGGCCGGGGCAGGATTGGTGCCAAGGCGGATACAAACAACGGACACCCTGCCATTTCCTTTTGGCCGGGGTGAAGCCAATGACACCTTGTTTCCGGAAATTGATTACGTCCAGTTGGAAGCGGCGGTGAGCAGGGCTTTTGAGGACAATACCAAACAGCGTTCGCGAACCCTTTTGATCGCCTATAAAAACCATATCCTACGGGAGCGCTACGATGATGGGTTTGATAAGGACACCCCGATCCTCGGGTGGTCTATGACCAAGAGTGTCCTGGCTACCCTTTTCGGGATCCTTGAACACCAGGGCACATTGGACCTTCAATCGCCAGCCCCGGTTAGCGAATGGAGCGGGGATGCCCGTGCAGACATTACGCTGGACCACCTCCTTCGCATGCAGAGTGGCCTTGCCTGGGAGGAAGACTATACCGCTATTTCCGATGTGACCCGCATGCTATTCCTGGAAGCCGACATGCCTGCCGTCCAAAGGGAAAAGGAAGCTATTGCGAAGCCCACCGAGGTTTGGAATTATTCTTCCGGGACCAGCAACCTGCTTTCGGGGATCCTCAGGGGGCAGTTTGCAACGGAGCAGGAGTATTTGGACTTCCCGTATGCCGAACTGATCGATAAAACCGGGATGCATTCCATGTTGTTGGAAACGGATGTGGCCGGGAATTTTGTCGGATCTTCCTATGGATGGGCCAGTACGCGCGATTGGGCCAGGTTTGGCCTGCTCTACCTGAACGAAGGGCTGTGGAACGGGGAGCGGATCTTCGGCCCGGAATGGGTTGCCTATGTGACCCGGCCCACCGCGCATTCGGACGGCCGATACGGCGCGCATTTCTGGCTCAACGCAGGGGGTATTTACCCCGGGGTGCCGCGGGACCTGTACTCCGCGAACGGCTACCAGGGGCAATACGTTTTCATAATCCCTTCCCTGGACCTGGTGATTGTACGCACCGGGTTGGCAGAACCGCCAGACTTTGAACTGAAGGCCTTTTTACAGGCGGTGGTAAAGGCCATTAATCCAGCCATGGCAACCAATCCGGGATCCAAATAACAGTTTGTGCTGTTCACACCACAGAATTAGAGGGTCTCACAACATATATTTCCATATCGCCGCCTTTGGTGGTAAGTTTACCATGTAATAAAAACGGAGTTAATTTTTTCATTTTCATATAGTGTTCTCGTGAAAGAGTCCTGATCCCAAAAAGACAGGGCTCTTTTTAGTTTGCCTCTGTGGAGGTGTCTGAACCTGATTAAAAACATACCTCCTACATTGCCTGTATAACCCTGTACCAGCAGGGAGATAATGATGCTGGCGTTGATCCTGATAAGGGCCCATAATATTTATAAACAACTGCGAACCTCCTAATCTGGAAATTTCTATGCAGCGGAATAAGCCTCTGAAAGTCCTGATCCCCGACGGGGAGAGTTTTTACCTGCAGAAAGTCCTCACGTGTTTCGCGGCTTCCGGCCAGGTCCAACTTTATGTACTTTCCGGGAAGGCGTACACGGCTATGCGCTTTTCGCGCCATACGCACCGGTTTATCTATTTTCCAAAGCCAGCGGATGACCGGGAGTGGATCGGCAAGGTCAATGACTTGTGCCGTACCTATAAAATAGATGTGATCTTGCCCATGTTTGAGGACCGAATACGGACCCTGATAGCCCTGGGCGACCGGTTGGATCTAAGGGATAGCGTCCTGATCCCGGGTTCGCTTATCCAATTTGATACCGCCAATGACAAGGGATTACTGGCAGGGCATATGGAGGCCCACGGCATTCCTTCGCCAAAAAGCAAGGTGGCTCAAAACAAGTCGCAACTCCTGCAACTATTGCCCGGGTTCCGGCTGCCCATTTTGTTGAAGCCCCCGCTGGGGACCGGTGGAGGCGATGGGATTATACCTGTCGAAGACCGTGAATCCCTGCACCAGGCTATAGAAAGGGAACTTGTTACTTTTCCCATCGTAGTACAGGAATTCATAGATGGGTTTGATACGGGTTGCAATGTACTCTGTAAAGACGGGGTCATTCTTGCCTATACCGTTCAGCGGGGTTTTCTGTATGATGACAAACCATTTTCACCGCAGATGGGGTTGGTCCTGATCGATGAAAAGGAAGTCCTTGAAATAGCCACCCGCCTGATGCAATCACTGCGTTGGACAGGTGTGGCGAATATCGACCTGATCTATGACCGCAAGCGACGGCAGTATCAGGTTTTGGAGATCAATCCACGCTTTTGGTCGACCGTAGAAGGTTCCTTGTTTGCCGGGGTGAACTTTCCCTGGCTTTACTGCCAGGCCGCAACCGGCAAAACATTCCCCATACCCCTTTGCAGGGAGGCTACCTTCATCAACCTAAAGGGCCTGGTATCCTGTATTAAGAAGGACAAGCGCAAACTGTTTAACAGGGAACTCCTCTGGAAGCAATCAACCCTGAAGTACGCCCTGAGAGACCCTGTCCCGATGATCTACCATTTTATTTGGCGCACCAGGAATATCCTTCTGGCCCGTTTGGGGAAATAGGACCCCTGGCGCAACAGTAGCGCCCCACTACCGCTCCGCTACATGGGGGCTATTTATGGGATCCACTTTTTTTTGCCAAAATCGGGTTTTCGCTTTTGGAGGAAGGCGTCGCGGCCTTCACGGGCTTCATCCGTCATATAGGCTAGCCTGGTGGCTTCCCCGGCAAATACCTGTTGTCCTACCATCCCGTCATCGGTAAGGTTCATGGCGAACTTGAGCATTTTAATGGAGATGGGCGACTTTTGCAGGATTTCCTGCGCCCATTCATAGGCGGTTTCCTCCAATTCTTCATGGGGCACCACCGCATTGACCATACCCATTTCGTAGGCCGCCTGGGCGGTGTAGTTTCTCCCGAGGAAAAAAATCTCCCGGGCTTTTTTCTGGCCAACCATCTTGGCCAGGTAGGCCGAACCGTACCCTCCGTCAAAACTGGTTACATCGGCATCGGTTTGTTTAAAAATGGCATGCTCCTTACTGGCCAGGCTCAGGTCGCAAACCACATGCAGGCTATGGCCACCACCCACCGCCCATCCGGGGATCACGGCGATGACCACCTTGGGCATAAAGCGAATAAGCCGCTGCACTTCGAGGATGTTGAGGCGGTGGTAGCCGTCGTCCCCCACATAGCCTTCTTTTCCCCGGGCTTTTTGATCGCCTCCGCTGCAGAAGGCATAGACCCCGTCTTTGGGGGAAGGCCCTTCGGCACTAAGCAAAACAACCCCAATAGTGGTGTCTTCCTGCGCATCGTGGAAGGCATCATATAGTTCACTGGTGGTTTTCGGCCGGAACGCATTTCGCACTTCGGGCCGGTTAAACGCGATACGGGCCACCCCATCAGATTTTTTATAGGTAATGTCAGAATACTTTTTAGCCGTGGTCCATTGCGGTTTTTTCATGGGTTTCGTATAATTTTGATGATAAAAATAGGCTTCTTTGCTCAATTATCCGCACCCCTGGACGCCAGGCCATGGTTTTTGGCCTCGATCCATTTCCCCAGGTACATGGTGCTGGCCATCCTGTGGTGCATCATCATGGCCCCTATCAGGTTCCGGTCCCTATGGGCTTTGAGCTTTCCACGGATGTGTTCAATTCGCAATAGCAGGCCCGCCGCCAGTTTTGTTTTGGAATACAGCCTGTTGATAATCTCAGCCCCCTGTTCATGTGCCACCGTCCAACGTTCACGATTGTGGTAGAGATCGACAGCCGAGGCGATAATCGCCTTGGGTGTTTCGGCCACCACCCCGTTCCAGGCCAGGTCTCCGTGCATGCCTTCGGCCCCAATGGGTGTGGTTACGCTGGGGGTACCACAACGCATGGAATCGGCCAGCTTCCCTTTGATACCCGCCCCATATCGCAGGGGCGCAAGTTGTATCCGGGCGTTTTGCAGTACTTTATGAGCGTCGTCCACCCTTCCTTTCACGTGAAAACCCAGGTCAGGACAGTGCATTTCCAAAAGGCTTCCGGGCAGGTAGGCCCCATAGACATGGAGTTCTGCTTGTGGTTGTTCCGACCGTATCCCCGGCCAAAGCACTTTTCTAAGCCATTTAACCGCGTCTACATTGGGGCGGTGCCTGCCATTGCCCAGGAAGACATAACCCGACCTTTCCTCAAAGGTAGGTACGGTCTCCAGCGAAACCGGCTCATACATAAACGGCAGGTATCCAAGGAGGGCATCATCCACCCCCGCGGTTTCAGACAGCAATTCCATTTCATAAGAAGATATGATCAAGCTGAGGTCGCATCGGTAAATACTGGCAAGTTCGCGGAGGGTCGTGGTATGCCGCCTCCAGTCGGGCAATGAAAATTCCCTGCCGGAGGCCATAGCCGCTTCCCGGCATACCCGAAGGGAGTGCAGGTCTTCGGTATCCAATATCCGGATGGCCCCGGGGCACGCCCTGGCAACTCTCCACCCAAATTGTTCTTCGGTCATGAACCGGTCGAAGAGGACCAGGTCTGGCATCCAATCGCCGATCCAGGAATCAAAAGCGCTATGGTTGAGTTGTATGCGATAGGGGCCTATACCCAATGCTTGCAACGAGTGGGTTGTTTCCGCCTCACGTGCCGTGGTAGCGAAACGGATTTCATAGCCGGCTTCCAGGAAGCAACGGAGCAACTGTATCATCCGGCACCCGGCCGCAGTAGCCGTGGGTTCGGGCCAGGTCTGCCCGATAACCAGTAATTTAATGTGTTTTGACATGGTCTTGGGGTACGTTACGCAGCCTGCCAAAGGTACGGACTTTAGACCCAGGGAAAAAGGTTTCAGGGCCTGCTTTCAAGGAGGTATGGCGAATACCTGGCCGGGGGGAAATCACATCCGTGCCGCGAATTTCTGGGAAATACTGAGCCGCAATTTACGTTCATAGTCCTCTTCCAGCCATTCCTTGTAATTCTTGGTGTTATTCATGATGCAGTAGGAGTACTGCTTGACCCGGAAGGCGATATCCTCCTTCAGTTGTTTGGCCAGCTGCCGGGCCTCAAAGACATCCTTGCTGTTTTCCACACAAATCCGGGCATGTTGTTCTATACTGCGCTCCAAAACGGTTTTGGACCTCAGGCCCTGCGCGAATATGCGCTTGTATTCCTCCTTGACGTCAAAATCAAGGTCTTCGGAATTTTTAAACTTATCCCGGAGTTCCTGAGGCATTTCGTACACGAATTCCCGTTCAATGTCCTCATCGTTCTTGATATTTTCCAGGTAGAAATCAGGAAAATGAAAGATCTCCTGCCAGTCTATCGGAGCATCCCAGCGGCCAAAACGAGCTACGTTATTTCCCATATCCACCACGGTGAATTCATCTTTGTCGGGCAGTATTCGCGAGCCACGGCCAATCATCTGGAAGTAGAGGGTAAGCGAACGGGTCGCACGGTTCAGGATAATGGTCTCTACCGTTGGTTCATCAAAACCGGTGGTAAGGATGCTCACCGAGCTAAGGATGGCATCCGGGGTATCGGCAAACCAGTCGAGGATTTCCCTGCGTTCCGAAGCGGTGTTTTTATTATCCAGGTGCCTGATTTTGTAACCGGCCTTCTTAAAGGTTTCATACACATATTTCGAGGTGCTGATTCCATTGTTGAAAATCAGGGTTTTGGTGCCTTTGGCGATCTCCTCGTAGGCCCCCAATAGTTTTGTCAGCATGTTGTAGTTTCCGTAGAGTTCATCGGAAGACTTCACCGTATAATCGCCGCTAATCCCCAGTTTCAGTGATCGTAGGCTCACATCATAGGAATACATATTGGCTTTGGCCAGGAATTTTTTCTTGATCAAGGACTCTATCGATTCCCCCACGATCAACTTTTTGTAGTTGTCTTTCATGGGGAGCTTGATGTTGGAACTCAGGGGGGTAGCCGTAACCCCCAGGATAATGCTCTTTTCGAAGTATTTAAAAAGTTTGCGGAAGGAGTTGTAATGCGCCTCGTCAATAATCACCAGCCCTACGTTCTTGAGTGCAATCATGCCATCCTGCAGGCGGTTGTTCAGGGTTTCTACCATGGCCACAAAGCACATATGGTCGTCCTGGTCCTGCAATTCCTTTACATCGCTGTTGATGATCATGTTCTTTACCGAAAAACCGCTAAGCATACGGGATGTCTGGCTGCTCAGCTCAATCCGGTGGGTAAGGACCACCACTTTCTTTTTGGTCGATTGAATATACCTGCGCGCTATTTCAGAAAAAACCACCGTTTTTCCACCACCTGTCGGAAGTTGATAAAGGAGGTTCACGTTGTCGGGAGCCTCCTCGAGGTAGCTGAAAATGGCATTCAGGTCTTCAACCTGGTAATCATAAAGCGTTTTCTCTATGTTTTCGGTACGCAATTCCAATAGGCAATAGGTTAAATTTCGAGGTGCTGCCCGCCACGAGATCGTTACGGCATCAATTTGCAAAACTATACGATTTTTCCCCTTTAATGAAATTTAGGCTCTTAAATCTGGGGATTAATAGCCTTTGTCCCTGGAGACAACGTTTAACAGGGCTTGTCCTTTTTGTAGTCGCCGGTAATTTTCCAATAATTGTGGTACCACGGAATCCTGGTCCGACACACTGGCGATATGGGGGGTCAGGTGTACTTCGGGCAGGTCCCAAAACGGATGGTCCTTAGGCAAAGGTTCGTCGTGAAAGACATCGAGGGCCGCCCCTGACAGCTGTCCCGTTTTTAACATCTCCAGCAGGTCGGCGTCGACCAGATGGCCCCCACGGGCCACATTGATTATAAAGGCCCCTTTCGGCAGTTGTGAAAAGAGGGGTTTGTTTAAAATCCCCCGGGTCTGTTCCGTCAGGGGAAGCAGGCAGACCAGGATGGTGACCGGTGTTAAAAATTCCCCCAGCGCTTCCTGACCGGAATAGCAAGGGGTGGCTAGTCCTGTCTTTTTTGAGGTGGCCCAGCCCCGTACCTGAAAACCTAATTGGGTGAGGTCCCTGGCCAGAACGGTACCCAAAGCGCCCATCCCCATGATGCCCACCACTTCATCGGCAATGCGCCTGTAGGCCTTTGGTCGCCATATTCGTTCCTCCTGATCGAGGGCATATTGTTTCAGGTGTTTGAGGTAACTGAAGACCTGGGCGATCACAAATTCCGACATATCGCTTGCCAGTACCGGATCGACCACCCGGGTGATGGGCAGGTTGCCGGGCAATCCGGGATCCTCGAAGATAAAGTCTACCCCTGCCCCAAAAGAGGCGATACACTGCAGGTTGGGATAGGCCTTCAGGGTACCCTGGGGGTGTTTCCAGACGATGGCCATGGTTACCTGCTCCCTGGGGTGGTCCTCCTGGTAATTGTATATGGGAACCCCCGGTGCTTTGGCCTTTAAGGCATTTTTCCAGGACGCGGTCTTGCCATCCTGGCGAATGAGTACAATTGCCATATCGTTGTATTTTATGCTTTTTCAGTCGTTACATCCCGTCCAGCACCTCCATTTCCCGGGTAAACGCCCCTTCATTGGGCCACTGCCCTTCCCCTACCCTCTTATAAACCTCGCCAATCCTCGACCGGAATTGCGGCAACAACTGGTGCAGGCTCACATACTGCAGTACTTCCTTAAACGAATTGAACATACTCTGGTAGAAGGCCTCGGGAACCCGGCGGTTGGTTTCGAAATCCTGGGCAATTTCAAGGTTGTACAACATCAAATCTGCCAACCAGTGTGCATCCATTTCCAGTTTTCGGAATTGCTTGATGTACCGCTGTGCTATAGAACGCCTTGCTCGGGGCCGTTTGCGTTTCACGGGAAAGTATTCATTCTTGATCCTGGCCTTGGCCTCCAGGACCATGGCCTCTTCCCTGGGGTTAAAAATAAAATCGTAATACTTTTTTACCGAAGGAAAGCGCGTATAAAGATCCAGAAGCTGCTCCTCGAGTTCCTTTTTGGGGACTTCTGAGATGTATTTTTTGAGGGCTCTTTTGCTCATGCCGCCTAAGATACTCATATCCGGATAATCTCCTGCCAGGGATGCGAATAACCTATGTAAACCCCTTATTTTTCAAATAATGCACCAGCCTGCCCCCCTTTTCTTAAACTTCTCATAAATTATGTATAAGAATAGTGGCATCTCTTTGGAAAAGAGCAAATAAAAATGTATAATACTAAATTGTATCTAACATTTAAATCCGATCAGTATATATGAGGCAACTAAAGATTATCAAGCAGGTAACAAACAGGGAATCCAAATCACTTGACAAATACCTGCAGGATATCAGCAAGATAGACCTAATCACCGCAAACGAGGAAGTAGAGCTGGCACAACGCATACGGGCGGGAGACCAGGAGGCCCTTGAAAAACTCACCAATGCCAACCTCCGTTTTGTGGTTTCCGTAGCCAAACAATACCAGAACCAGGGATTAAAGTTACCGGACCTTATCAACGAGGGGAACGTAGGGCTCGTAAAAGCGGCCAAACGTTTTGATGAAACCCGGGGTTTTAAATTTATCTCCTATGCGGTATGGTGGATCCGACAATCGATCCTCCAGGCCCTGGCTGAACAATCGCGGGTCGTCCGGCTCCCATTGAATAAAATCGGCTCCATCAATAAAATTAAAAAGACCTTTTCCTACCTTGAGCAGGCCCATGAGCGGCCGCCCTCTGCCGAGGAAATTGCCAAGGAACTGGATATGAGCGTAAGCGAGGTGAAGCAGTCCCTCAAAAATGCAGGACGACATGTATCCATGGATGCCCCACTGAAGGAAGGCGAAGATTCTAACCTGTACGATGTCATGCGCTCCGGCGAATCGCCCAAGCCCGACAAGGATTTGATGCGGCAATCCCTGAATACGGAAATCAACCGCGCCCTGGATACCCTCTCCCCCCGTGAAGCCGATGTGGTGAAGTTGTACTACGGTATTGGGGACCAGCAATCTATGACTTTGGCAGAAATCGGGCAAACCTTTGACCTTACCAGGGAACGTGTACGCCAGATACGGGAGAAGGCCATCCGTAAATTACGCCATAATTCCCGTTCCAAACTCCTGAAAAACTACCTGGGATAAGCCGTGAGTGCCAAAAAATAAAAAGGGAGCTTCTGCTCCCTTTTTTCATGATTTGTACATTGCTGCTAACTAAGAACAATTTAATCTGCTGATGTCAAAATCCATCAGTATTTCGTTCAGGTCTTCAATGAAACTCAAATAGGCTGCATTGTCTTGATGTTGATTTGCCATAGTTGGGGTTTTTGGTTGAAAAGGCCGGTATCGGACTATAGATAATCCAGCTCAGCCAATTCATTTAAACTTAAAATTTCATTCAAATCTCTGAGGAAAATCAGGTACTCCTCACCGTAGGTATCGTATAACATGATAAGGTTGGTTTAAACCCGGTAAATCCGGGGCGATTTGGGCGCTTTGATTTGTATAGTAAACATAGATTTTCTACCTTTTCTTGACAAGAAATTGTGGTGTAGAGGATGAATTTTGTTGTAAAACGCATTGATCTTTAAGGTGAAAGCCCCTATCAAAACTTCACGTGATACCTCAGCCCGGCGGAAAGTGCCCAGAAATAATTCCCCGAATCAAAAACCAGTTCCTGCCTGGTGAGCCCGAGCATTGCGCGGTAAATGGAGGGATGCTGCCTGGGCGTAAACTGGTACTCCACTTGCAACTGCTGTGATGCTAAATACAACAGCGTTTCCGCCAGGAGGTTACCATTAGAATATAGCTGTTTGAGTTCCGGGGCAAATCCAACCCCCAATTGCAACCCCAGGTAATTCTCCTTGTCCTTGAGGTATTTCCTGATTTCCAGGTTTCCCGAATACCCCATGGCCGCCCCTTGCCTCGGACTGATATATGGGCGTAGCGAGGCATAGTAATTTCCTTTATACAAGGCCAGTGACCCGGTAAACAAAGTGGCATCCCCTGTGTCGAACGAGAGGTGACGCATCCCAAAGGAGGCCTCAAGGCCGTTACCCACCCCCGCAAACAATTCTGCGCCCATCCGTTGCCGGGGGTATATGGGCGAGGCAGAATACCCATAATTCAGATAGCCATAAACCCGGGGCGCAATTTTGGGGTACACATCCAACTCGTACTGCAGGCCATTTACCTGGAAGCGGTTACTGTAGTTGATCCTCGAAATCAGGCGGCCAAGGCTGGTCTGGCGGACATACTCCACCCCAGAACTGACCATGGGGTCGTAGACTACATCAAAGATGTCGACGCTGTTGATCAGCCCCAGCTGGTTCCTGTATTCCCGCTCCCCTTCCGGCGGTTCTTTGGGATTCCCCTCGCTGCTATCGGGGGGGCTATGCGCCTTGTCAATCTCCTCCAATATTCCCCTTCTAAGCGCTTCGAGTTCCGCATCGCCCACCAAATAGGTCAGCGCCTTATTGGCCAGGCCCAACGCGATGTGCAGGTTACCGGCGAATCGTTCATTTTGTACGGCCGCGACCCAGGTTTCCTGATGGTAGCGTTCCCTGGTGGTGATCCTGTTAAAGTGCCTCCGTGCCTCATCGTAATCCCCCTCCCAGCTGTAGGTCTTCGCCAGCAGGTTGTGTACATCGGTGTATTCCGGGAAGGTGTTGAGGATCCTCCTAAGGGTATCCCTGGCCGCCCCGTTCCTTCCGTCATGCGCCAGTGCCCGGGCCGCAAAAAACGAGGTGTCCGGATTTCCGGTAAAGGCGATATCCTGGGCGTTCCCGGTCAGGTTCCCCCCGATGAACATTAGTGCGATATATACCCTTTTAAGCGTCATCTTTTTGATTTGAGTGCCCTGTTGGCGTGTTTGGTATCTGTAGTTGCTTTCTGTGGCCCTTCCTCTGCCGATATTCTATCCCGGGCCCGCTGGAGTTTTTGGACCAATTCATCCTGCAACAGGTGGTTTTCTCTTATCCTGGGCTCCAGGGATAGGGCTTTTTGGTGCTCGCCCCCCCAATAATACACATCCAGCAGGGCCTGGTACCCATCGGCATATACCGGGTACTTACGGACCACGCCTTCCAGGATCGCCGAAGCCTCCTGGTAATTGCCTTCCCATCCCTGGATACGCCCCATTAGGATTTCGGTATCCACATGTCCCGGGGCCCTGTTCAGGATATGCCGGCACAACAAAAGCGCCCTTGCTGTTTCCCCTTCCAGGGACAAGCTTCTGGCGGTTTGGTAGGCGTTGTCGTAATTCGTGCTATTCAAGACACTTTGTACCCATACCATTTCCTGTTTACTTAGGGGGGCGCCTGTGCCTGCCAGGGGCGCTTGCACAGGGGGAAGCAATTTATTTCTACGGGTCACATAGGCGTTCACAGCCTTGAAGTAGCCAAATTCCTGCCGGATTTTGTCCCCCGGCCCCTCCCCTGAAATGGAGGTGAGGGAGAGGTGGTCGTCCAGTTCCTGTAGACGGTCGCCCGACAGAAAGTAATTGCTCCAGACGAATTCGCGTATTTGATCGGGGTAACGAAACAAGGGAATGGGATAGCCTTCCCGGAAGGTCTGTTCATGTATAAGCCCTTGCCCTAACCAGGCGACGGCAGACGGCATCTCCATGGAATAGGAATGGTCGAGCAATCCCGCCAGCGAAGGAAGAATATCGGCATGGGAGGCCAGGGTCGTAAGATGGCCCGCCGATTGTAACATCGGGCTGTAAACCAGCAAGGGTACCCGATATCGCTGGAGCCGGTCACCATGCGGTAATTCGTTCATGTTATGGCTTCCTGTGACCAGGAAAATCGTATTGCTGAATTCAGGCCTTTGGCGGTAATCGCTGAAAAATTGCCGGAGTGCATCATCAGCATACAAAAGGCTGGCAAATAGCTTTCGGTTTTTAGTGATCAGCCTTTCTTTTTGATCCCCTGCGTAGCGCCTCCCCGCAATTGCCACTACCTTTCTGGCATAGGCTTCCTGCTGGGGGGCCAGGAAAGGGGCCTTGCTGCTTAGGGTAAAAAAGAATTCGGCCCTGGGCCCTGTTGGTGTTTCCGCATTGGCGTCCCAGCGCCTGAACAAGGCCTTATCGGGATACCCCAGTGAATTCCCGGCGGCATCTGCTTCCTGCTTGCGATACGAACCCCCAAAGCCCTTGTCGTCGTAAACAACGTCTACCCCCTCTTCCGCTAAATAGCGGTCCCATTGGTCCAGGGCGGTGTTGCCACCGTAATGGAAGTGGGTCGTATACCCATTTTTCCGGAGGATACTAAAAATTGTCTGTCGGTTGACATAATGATCCAGCTGTGTGAAGCCCTGGTCCCCAAAAGGCAGGGATCCTGTAATGGAAGCCAGGGAGGCCTTTGCTACCCCGGTATTGCTCAGGAAATGCTTCCATTGCAGCGATTGGCCTGCCAGGGAATCCAGAAATGGCATGAATCCCTGGTAGCGGGCCCCATTCCCCACAAAATCATCTCCAAGCCCATCTACGATAACCATGACCAGGTGTGGCTTCTCTTCCTGCAGCGCAAAATAGGGTACCAGGCTTTTGTCTGGTGTATAGGGCCGCATCAGGGGATATTCTGAACCGATCTCATAATCGTTGGATTCCATCAGATAGGCCGCAACACTTTCCAAAAGATGCTGGGTTTTGTTTTCGTTTACCGGCCGTTTGGCGGCCATAAGCGAAGCGAGGAAAAAACTAAAAAGGATGAAGGTAAGGGGATACATTCTGCTGATGAGTCCATAAAACCTGGCCATCATAAGATGGAAGGCCTTTAGGCCGATCGCGGAAAGCAGCAGCATTACCCCTGTTGCAACCCATTCTCCACGCCACGAAATCAGATCTTCCAGGCCTGCCTCCAGGGCTTCATAATGGGTGATAAAGAAATTTGTTAAAAACCCCTCTGTCACCAGCAATAAAACGAAAATCCAGTAAATACCGTTAAAACCCCAGCCGGGTCGCCGGGCTTCTATGAAATTAAATACCACGGCAAGTAGCAGCCCCAAAACGGCAGCATAGCCAACGTGGTGCACGGCATGCAGCAGCAGGCTTTTGTTGAAAATACTATCGAGCACTCCATCGGCGTACAAGGTGAAATTCTGGTAGAGCGACAGGAGGATCAGACAGGCATAAAAGCCGAGTACAAGGCGTATGAAATCCCGTAGATTCCGCCGGTGCCCTGATTGATATGTCTTGTTAGCCTCCTCCATACCTTATGCCTTGGCGAATCCTTTTCGAACCTGGGTGCCCCAGCCCGTATTCATTTTAAACAGTTTCCTGGAATTTCCTTTCACAGCCGCCCAAACAATCAGCGGATGGAATACCAGGGGCTCTATAATTGCGCAAAACATCAATAGCAAAATGTCGCGGGCTTTCTTGTATTGATTGTAACAATACACTTCCCAGACAATGGCATAAAAGGAAAACATGATCGAAAAGCTATAGACCACCAGGGTGATGGCGATAAAAAAATCCCAATTGAGTATCCCCAGGTAGTAAAAAAGGATCACCGATAAGAATCCCAGGAATTCCAGAAGGGGGGCCAGCCATTCATAGAAGAACCAATAGGGGTAGCTTAACATCCCCAGGCGGCCATAATCCGGGTTAAAAAACATATCCCGGTGTTTATATAGGGTTTCCAGGTTGCCCCTGGCCCAACGATCCCTCTGGTTGATAAGGATCTTTGCGCTTTCCGGTACTTCTGTCCAGCATAGGGGATCGGGGATGTATTCTACCGTATAGGGAATTTTTAGATCGTGCATATACCGGCGCATGCGAAATACGATTTCCATGTCCTCGCCAACGGTATTGGTGTCATATGCCCCGGCCGCCAGGGCAATCTCACGGTCGAAAAACCCAAAAGCACCGGAAATAATCAGGAGGCTGTCTATCTGCCCCCAGGCCATCCTGCCCAGCAGGAAGGAACGGGTATATTCCAGTAGCTGAAACTTGGCGAGCCAGTTTTTGGGAAGGCGTATTTCCTCCAGGGTACCCCCACTAATCTTGCAGGAGTTGGCAATACGGATCACCCCCCCAACGGCGATCACCCGTTTCCTGGAAGGCTGATAGAATGACTTTACCACATGCAGCAGCGCATCGGGCTGTAGCAGGCAGTCTACATCTATACAACCGACATACGTACTCTCGGAAAGGAATAATCCTGTATTCAAAGCATCGGATTTCCCCCCGTTCACTTTATCGATGACCGTGATTTTTGAAAAAGACCGCTGCCTGGATTTGTAAACTCCGCGTATGGGTTTGCACCTTAGGTCCGGATCTATCGGGCGTTCTATTTTCTCAAGGTCATAGGCCGAAATCAACTTCTCCAGGGTATCGTCTTTACTCCCGTCATTGACCACCATAAGCTCAAAGTTTACATATTGCAGCGAGAGCAGGGAGCGGACATTTTCGACAATGGTCAGCCCTTCGTTATAGGCGGGTGCAATGATCGTAATACTAGGAGCCAGTGGGGAGGCCATTACTTTGGACAAATCCCCGAAGCTGTTTTTTTGCTGGTAATGCAGGGTATTCCTTGTGGATAGGAAACCCATGATCGCAAACATGGTAAATAGTACCATCGTGAAGAGCAAAAACACGATGTTGATATATTCTAAGACGATATGGAACAAGCTATCATCCATGGAACCCCCTTACTTTGTTAAGTATTTCTGCCAAGCCCAGGCAGTAGCCGGGGCGTTTGATCTCCCTGGGCTCCCTTACGGTAATCCGCTGTGCCTCCGAAGCAGGTCCAGGGGCCTGTATTCCCGGTTCAAAATCAAAATGCAACAATTCCTGTTCATCTGCCCTCGCTTCCGAAATATCCGGTAAACCATCCGCTATAGGGGCAAAGGGGGGGGCGGATGGGTTTTCTTCACCATCAGGGGCTTGCCGGAGTTCATCACACGGCTTTAGCCCATATCCCGGATATGGCCCCGGGCCAAAATCCCAGTGGCTTACATCCAAAGCGTCCAGGGCCCCGATCTCATCCGGGGCCATGGACTCTTCCGACAAGGCTTTAGTAAGGGCCTCTTTGATTTGCTCTGCCTTTTTACGGACGCCTTCATCCGGATCAGCCTCCAGGGATTCCAGGAAACAGATTTCCTTCTCGTCGCCAACGGCATAAAGTTCATCCAGCAAAAAGAGCTTTGTCTCTGGGTCGCAGCCTTTGAATAGTTCTTCGAAGATGCTGAATTGGGATTGATGTAAATGGCCTTGCCCCGTAGTGTCGTTTTCAGCCGGGGCCACTTCCTGCTCAATACCTGTGGTTTCAGAAGTTGAAGGCTTCAAGGCATGGTCCGGCAGATTTCCAGGCTTTGAATCAACGGTTTCATATGTAACCGGTATATCCAGGAGTTGTGCTGTTGCACCCTGGCCGACCAGGGAAGTGGATAGGACCCCGGGGGAATGACTTTCCGCAGGGGCCCCTTCTTCCCCACCAGCCTCCTGTCCGGCTGCATCCTCATCACCGTGGAGGATGCTAAACAAAAGTCGTTGCCAGGCCTCCTTGAGATCTGGGTCTCCTTCGATGGGATCAACGTCCTGTTCGCGGGGATCGGGGCCGCGGGAATTTATTTCAGAGAGTTCCATTTCATCGCCTGTCGCCTCTGTGGGTTTCTCGTCTACCACGGGAAGAAACGCCAGGTTGACTACTTTTGGCCCGGGGTGATCTTCTTCTTCTTCTGCAGGGGGTGCCAGAAGTTCAGCCAGGGTTTCCCACATACACACCTCAAAGATTTCCAGGTTTTCGTCTTCCAGTACCGGCGCTACAGCATCGGTGCCCGTCTGCCCTTCCCGGAAAGCAAGATCATCCACAAGGTCTCCCGGTACCGCTGCAGGTTCCTGCACAGGACCTTCAGGCGGCGTTTTTAAACGGGTAGGCGCATGGCCTTCTTCGGAAACAGGCATGATTTCCTTTGTTGGTAAAACAGTGTCGGGGAACAGCGTATTGAGACAGCTTATGGCCTTGTTTTGCACACTGAAATTTTTGGAGGTGGTATGCACCCGCTCAAAAAAATCCTGATCCTGCATGGACCCTATAGACAGGAGTGTTTCAAGGATGCTCAGCTGGACTTCTGTTTTGCTTTTCCAGAATACCGATTTCAGCAATGGGGCGGCCCGCTCAATGTGAAATTCGCGGATAGCCTGCAGCGCCTCCAATCGCACGGCATCGCTACGGTGTTTCACCAGTTCAATTATACTGACGTGCGCCTCGTTTTGCTTGTAGTAGTTCATTAGCCGTAACGCAAACAAGACCACGTCTCTGTTCCCAGAGGTAAGCCATTGTTTGAACCTGGGTGGGATAAAATCCACTTTCTGGCGCAACACATCCAGTAATTTGAGTTGTTGCCATTCCGATATCCGGTAGCGGGCCGTATCCAGGAAATAAGAGATGCCCTCTGCCTTTAGGCTAACCAGGGCTATCTGGGCCTGCTTGCGGATAATCCCGCGCTTGTCATGGACAAAAGGTTTGATAAAACCATACGCCTCCGCCACCTGCATTCGGGTCAATTCCAGAATGGCACCCGCTACCAGGGGCCAGCGCCAGCTTTGCAGGCGGCGGTAGGCATCGAGGTGCAGTTCAAAGTCCGTATAAAGTCTGTAGAGGCGGTTACGGGTGTCTCCCGAGAGGTCTTTTTGCAAATCCAGGAAGATGCCGGTAACAATCTTTCGGTTTCCGGATTCCGACATCAGTTGGCGAATAGCCATTTTCAGGTGTACAAAGGTGCTTTTCTCGACCACATCTGCATCCTCCTCATGAAAGAGGAAGGTACTGATCATAGGGGATAATTCACTGATGATAAATGCGCGATGGGCGTTGCGACGCGCTTCCTTTTTGCGGTGCAAAAAAACAAAAATGAAAAAAAACAGTCCCAAAGTAACAAACAAACCCGTGAGCCACCAAAGCAGGTCCGTATGGATCTTCGGGCTCTGTAACATGGTCACCAGGGTGATGTACAGTGGTTTTAAAGGTATCACTATTTAGTTTTTTTTCAACTCCCTCCCTACCCGCACCAATAGTTCGGAAGGACTGACAGGCTTTGAAATAAAATCATTGGCGCCTAGTTCAAAGGCACTCAATACGTTTTCTTCATTTCCCGCGGAAGAAATGATGATCACCGGGATGCGCGACCCCAATTCCTCGCGAACGTATTCTACCAGTTCTATGCCCGAGAAATAGGGCATCATAATATCGCTGACAATAATATCCGGCATGCCATTCTGTAAGAGGAGTTTAACCTCACGGCCATCGTGGGCCAGGAACACTTCATAGCCCGCTTTCTCCAGTCGGAACCGAAGTAGCGAAGCCAATAACTTGTCGTCTTCTGCCAGTAACAGTTTTTTTTTGACAGGGGTCATCATTTCAGTTTTTCCTTAACTGCTCCAGGGCCTTGTCCAGGCCTGCTTCAACCCTGGGGTATTCCACGAGAAAAGCCTGGTACCAGTGATATAGTGCTGCCGGGTTCCTGCTTGTTTTACTGTGGTGGTGTATCTGCTCGGCCATGGAAACCAGGGCTTCGGTACGGAGCAGTTTCAACCCTCCTTTGATTTTATGTGCGGCAAAGCTGATTCCGTCAAAATCTTCGATCTCCAGGCAGTGTTTCACCGTACCCATAAATTCCAATGCGTTTTGCTTGTACAGGGACAAGAGGTCTTCTAGCATGTCCAATTGCCCCAGGCAATCCTCCAGCAAAGGAGCCAGGTCAATCTCTTCTTCCGTCCTGTGTACATCCTGTTTCTTATGCATCCGATATGGGGTATGGGTTCCTGTTTTGTTTGGGATTGTTCCGTTTGCGGCCGGCAGGACCCCTATGTTCCGAAGATCGCTGCCAGGAGTGGCCCGGTGGGTGGTAGGGGCCATCATCCGCAAGGGTTTGTCCCTCCGCAAGGAATTCGTTTCCCGGGGATGGAATACCTACTGCTCCCGCGGGTCCTTCGGTAACCCGTGGAAGGAACGACAGGCATAGGGCTTCGCGTTTTGGGGCGTTCAGGGTACGCTCTGCAGCTTCTTGCAGGATATCTTCCAGTTCCTGTTCATAACACAAGGCAAAAATTGCTTCGTCTTCTTCCTGGCCTTCCAGGAGCAATACGAGCTTTTCTGCCCTACAGGCTTCGCCCCAAAAGGCCATGCAATCGGCCCCGCCCGGTTCCGTCAAAGGTTCGTGCCCTGTAATTTCGGGCTGCCCGGGGGTGGTCCTTGATACCGGGATGCGGAATGCTGGGAGGCTGTGAAAACGCGTTTTTAGCCCCCATCCCGATAGTTTCCCGGGCACTAGGGCACGCCACACCCCAATTCCCATACACTCCATAGCTTTTCCCAGGAATACCAGTCCGAGGACAGTAAAAAGGACCACAAGCCCCCAAAGCGGTCCATACAACATTCCTGACACCATAGGTAGTTGGGTAGATTCGCGGAACATAAGGACGGGGACGACCATAGGGGGATATTATTGTTTCTTTATTTGCGCCATGGCCTTGTCAAGGGCTTCCTCCACCAGGGGGTATTCTTCCAGAAAGCGGCGGTGTAACGAGCGTAATTGTCCGAGGTCCGGGTTGGTCAGGCTGGTTTTGTGCATCTGCGCTGCCAATGATATCAGGCTTTCGGTACGCAGTAGTTTGAGGCTGTTGGAAATCCGTTGGCAGGAATATGCGATTCCCTTGAAATCTTCACGGTCCAGGTGCAGTTTTACGGTACCGATAAATTCGAGTACTTTCTTCTTAAAAAGGACCACCAGTTCCTCAAGGGTTTCCATTTTGCCCAGGCAATCTGCCAGGACGGGTTGCAGATCAATCCGCGGTACGTTCTGCCCGGAACCGGCTTGTCCTTGGCTGGGGACAAAAGGAGCCTGTTCGGGGTTTGGTGTACCCGGCAACAGTCTTATTAGTTTAGATTGAAGCTCCTCTGCGCTGTAGGGCTTTAAGATGCAATCCGATATGCCTTGCTCCCTGCAAGCCAGTTTCTGCGCATGCGACAATTCTGTGCTGACCGCGATTACAGGTATCCTCCTTACACGTTCCTTTGTATGGTTACGGATTCTGGCAGCTATCTCCAGCGCGTCCATTCCCGGAAGTTTAAGGTCCAGGAGTACCATAGCTATTTTTTCTTCGTTGAGGAGCTTCATGCCATAAAGCACGTTCTCCGTTACCATGGGGATGCAGCCCCAGCTTTTCAGCCGGCGTTCCACGGTTTTTTGGTTGAGTGGGTTGTTTTCGAAAACCAGTACTTTCAGGTCTTTGAGTTGTACGGTTTTGGAGGCTTTGCTGCCAGACGGGACAGATTTGGAGATGGAAAACGGAATCCGGAAGGCGAATTCCGTAGCCTGGCCCGCGGTTTCCTGAACAAAAAGTTCGCCCCCCAACTTTTGCACGATCTGCTTTACTATGGGTAAGCCAAGGCCCGAATGTCCGCTCTTTTGAAATGCCGCAGCCACTGAGGGTTTAAAGGAAATCCCCCGTTTGCCCCCCCCTGCCTTATGCTCCCTGTTTTCGTTGCCGATCAGGAATTCCAGGTACACCTGCTCCCCTTCCTGGTGGATGAATTGCACCTCCAGGCCAATCAGCCCTCCCCGTACCTGCTTCAGGGTATCCCCCAACAGGTGCAGCAAGACCTGAGACAGTTTGGAAGGGTCGCCCTTAAGGATTCTTGGGATGGCCTGATCCATCACAATCTGTAGCTCCAGTTGATGGTCCACGATAAGGGTATTGCAGAGATAGCGTACATCCTCAATGAGGTTGTGGATGTTGAAGTCGACCTTTTCAAAAGATTCGAGGCCGGCGTAGAGCCTGGAAAATTCGGTGAGTTCATTGACCATATTCATCAGGTTCCTGCCCGCGGCATGTATGGTTTGCACCTGGTACAACTGTTCCCGGGAAAGTTGGCTTTCCTTCAGCAGGTCTGTCAGGCCAATGATCCCATTGAGCGGAGTCCGCATGTGGTAGGATAGGGCAGCGATACTCCTGAGTTCCTGCCTGGCTGCGGAATCCGGGGAGGTATCTTCATGTCCGCCGGGATGGGTATCTGTGGTGGAAAGGGGCGATTCGCCCCAAACCTTTTCCTCCAATTGGCTTTTAAAGCTCATAAAGGAACGCTGCAAGCTTGTGGCCTCTTCAGAGGAGAGTTCTTCAAAGGAAAAGCTGTTGAGGCTGGTTTCAAGATCGGATAATTGCGTAAGTAGGTTTTTAGGTTTCAATGGGTTTTTGTTTTGAGTTCATTCCGTTGCTGATCGGGGGTTCCTGCTTCGGGACATTCCCATCCCCGGGTACCTTCGTACCCTGGGTTTAATAGCCTAAAACTCCAGATTTACGGAAGCACCTGCAACTAATTGTTACCTAGGGCTGCGGAACTGTTGTCAAACGGCCTTATTTGTAGGTCTGCGGGAATGTGATTTCGCACCGATTATCGTATTTATCGGCATTTCGTCGATGTTGTATCTGCCGTCCCTGTGACTGCCCGGATGCATGCCCTGCCCCATTCCCGCCGGTTCGAGGCAGGCCTGACGCTTTGACAAACCCAAAGAGACCGGGGCGCTGTTCCAGCGCCCTGTAAAACAATGGAAGGGAATGTTCGCTGAGTGATGCCGTATGTGCCCAATCCGAACCGGGCAGGTTGGGGGACGGCGGCTGCAAAGGATGAGCGAAAAAGGATGAGCGAAAGAAGAATTCTTAATTCGTGTAGCGTGGCAGAGGGTATTGCTTTGGCACGGCGGAGACCGTAAAGGCCCGGTCTCCTGCCTATGAATGGACTTCAAACAAGGGCGGACCATGTACTGCAGCCCGCGTATTCAGGGTGCTTCCATGGCCTGAAGCCGCTGTGAAAGTTAGCTTTTGGCTTCGGCGGCCAGCCGGTCTTTCACATATTCAATCTTGGTTTTCCCATGGGGTTTGGGCTTCCCATCCTCGCCCAGGTTGACCATGATGATATGGTCTACCGTCAGAATGGTTTCCCTGGTCATTTTGTTACGTGCTTCTGATTTAAGCGTAAGCGAGCTTTTGCCAAATTTTAGCACCTCGATCCCAATTTCCACGATATCGCCCTGCTTGGCGGTGCTCATGAAATTGATCTCAGACATATACTTGGTGACCACCCTTTTATTTTCCAGTTGAATGATACTGTATAGGGCTGCTTCTTCGTCGATCCAGGAAAGGAGCTTGCCGCCGAAAAGGGTTTCATTGGCATTCAGGTCCTCGGGTTTTACCCATTTTCTAGTATGGAATCTCATAGTACACGTTTTGTAGTACAAAGTTAGCCAATAAATCAGGGGGGTGGCCCACCGGATTTTCTTTAACATAAATTTAATGGCAGATGGTAAAAAGTGTTAATCTGGAGGTAAACTTTTCTTAAACCACTTTTGAGTGGCCCATAAATCAAATAGCTTTATTGTACCAAACAACAACCTATGCAAACGCTCGTCAAATTTGCGGTAAGCTACTTTTTTGCCCTCCTGATCCAGTGTACACCGAATCTGCTGGCCGATGGCCAAAGCGCTCTATGGGAGCAGGAAGCGGGATCAACTGCCCTGCCGCGGTATATCCTCTGTGAAAGAATCCTGGAAGAAGGCACCGATAACCGGGCCACCGGTAGTTTTGAGCAGACCCCTGAAGCAACAACCGCCGGGAAAATTGTTTTTTGCTAAGGAGAACCCCGGGGCCGGTTGCGATCAGAATTGCATGTAGACAGTTTTCTTGTTTACAAATTCCTGTATGCCATGTTTGGATAGTTCCCGGCCGTAACCCGAAGTTTTTATCCCCCCGAAAGGTAGCCTTGGATCACTTTTTACCATAGAATTTACAAAAACTGCCCCTTCATTACATTGCGGAATGAGCCGTTCTGCCCTTTCCCGGCTCCGGGTAAAAATAGACACCCCGAGGCCAAAGGCCGAATTATTGGCAAGGGCAACCCCCTCCGCTTCCGTGTCAAAAGTGCTGATGGCCAGGGCCGGGCCAAAGGTTTCTTCACGGAACATGGGCATGTCCGGGGTGACCCCGGTAACCAGGGTAGGTGCATAATAACTGCCTTCGCGTTTGCCTCCCGTCAGGATGCTGGCCCCCATGGCTACCGATTCCGATACCTGGCGTTCCAACTCGGTGGCAAGGTCTTCGCGGGCCAGGACCCCAATATAGGTGTCCCCATCCATCGGGTCCCCACTTTTTAAGCCCTGAACGGCCTTTTTAAGGGAAGCAGTAAAACGGGGGGCGATACTTTTGTGCAGCAATAGCCGTTTCCCGGCGATACAACTTTGGCCCGTATTCTGAAATCGCGCCTCCAGGCAGGTTTCAAGGGTTTGTGCCAGGTCGGCATCCTCAAATACCAGCATGGCATTGCTCCCGCCCAGTTCCAGGACGGTCTTCTTGATGTGTGAACCGGCCAATGCGGCCACCGATGCGCCTGCTGGTTTGCTCCCGGTAAGGGTAACGGCCTTCACCACCGGAGACTCTATGAGTGAGGCAACCCTGGAACTGTCAACGACAAGGTTTTGAAAGCAGCCTACGGGGAATCCCGCGTTGTTGAAGACGCGCGCTATGTGCCCGGCTGATTTCATTACATTGGAGGCGTGTTTCAACAATCCGACGTTCCCGGCCATCAGGGCGGGAGCGGCAAAGCGAAACACCTGCCAGAAGGGATAGTTCCAAGGCATTATGGCAAGGATGGCCCCAAGGGGTTCAAAACGCACAAAACTCCTGTCTGCCCCCGTATCGATTACTTCATCGCCAAGATGCGCACCTGCATTGGCGGCGTAATAATCGCACACCCAGGCACATTTTGCTACTTCCTCCATAGACTGGCTGATGGGTTTTCCCATTTCAAGGCTGATCGTTCTGGCATAGGTCCGGGTATGGGCCTTTAAGTCGGCCGCGGCTTTTTTCATAAGCGCAGCCCTATGGTTCATCCCGGTCTTTCGCCAAGTTTCAAAGGTATTTTGCGCCAGCTCCAGTTTTTCAGCCACAGCCTGATCGGACAATTCCTCAAATGTATGCAGGGTCTCCCCTGTGTAAGGATTTATCGATTTTTTCATCTGGAAATGTTTTTATAAAAGTAGGGAATTGAAGATAAGCGCCGGGCTACGGGCAGGCTAATTTTTGACCCAAAACCCATGGGACGTTTCCCTGCTTGCCTGTTCATAACCGGTTAAAAACTAATTTCTGAGGGGGAAAAACCGGGGGGCATTCTTTCTAACTTTAACAAAACTTCTGTGATGAACGACAGATCCAACGATCTCCTGCGATTCCGCCCAGAGATTCCCTCCGCCCGTATTACCGAGAACATGAGTGATGATGAACGCTTCCAGAACAAGTCGCTGAGGCCCATTATCAAATTCCAGAACCCCTTGCTTGTGGCCGCTTTCAGGAATTATATTTCCAAGCATAAAAACGGCTTTCACGACCTGGTGCTGGACAAGCGTCTCGAATTTATTGAAAACGCCATCCAAAAGGACATCAAATTCCGCAATTCTTTAAAGGGCATGATCATCGGTCAGTTCACTCTAGAGGAATATGGGATCTATATCCAGAATTCCTCGGCCCTGAACAAACGGATGATGAACATGGTAATTGAACGGCTCAAAGACCAGGTACAGGTATTTGAGCAGGCGGTCCTAGTCTAGGACCGATTCGCCGTTAAGGTTGGTAGTAAGGATTTCGCTCATGAGGTCAAAATACGGCCGGACCGCTTTGAAGGAGGCATTTACTTCCTCCATAAAATCCTGGTCAAGCACCTCCCTATCAGTAAAGTGGTGCATAAAAATAAAACGCTTTTTACGGATCAGGTCGATATTGGGATCGTCTTTGCTAAACCCTTTGGGGGCGGTTTTCACCTCCTCCCCTTCCAAATCCCCCCAGACTTTTTTAAATGATCTGTCGTTGACCACCTCCCGGAACCTGGAGGCATCCATCTCCAATTCCTTACGGATCCGCAACAGGTCATTTGGGTTGGGTTCCCAGAAGCCCGTGGCTATAAAACTGCCTCCCGGTTTGATTTGCAGGTAGTACCCGCCCCTCCGTTCGGCACCGGCCCTGGAAAAAGACCCGGCAAAATGGGTCTTATAAGGGGTTTTATCCTTGGAAAACCGGATATCCCTATACATCCGGAACAATTTTAAGCGCTCTATTTCATCATGGGTGCCCATCAATTCCTTCAAATGGCCATAAAAACCCTTCACCTGGGATTCCAGGCGTTTAAAGGTTTTCTTATGCGCGGTAAACCATTCCCGGTTGTTATTCTGCTCGAGTTGTGACAGAAAATCCAGTGCCTCTTTTGTAATTACTCTCGTATCCATCCGACCAATACCTCTAAATTTTACATTAAAGTTAACCCTTTTGTCGCAGTCGCTTTTTAAATATTGGTTAATTTTGGTTCAACAAGCAGCCTGGTATGGACAAATCCTCGATCATCCAAAAGATCAAAGACAATAAAAAACAACCCAATTTGCGGTTTCGGTTGAAGCGCAAGGTAGAGCAGTTTGCAGACTTGCTTTTCCTGACCCTTTTTGATATTGAAACTCCGGTTGAAGAAAACCTGATCACCCTGGAGCAGCATTTTGACGAGCTGGTAGACCTCGCCTGCTGGGATGTCGAGAAATCATGCAGTGCCATTTGGGACGGGTATGTAGCACGACTTCCCCAGGTTTTGGAAAAACTCAACCTGGATGCAGAAGCCATCGCCAGTTGCGACCCTGCCTCCCTTTCCATCGAGGAAGTGTATATGGCATATCCCGGCTTTTACGCCATTTCTATCTACCGGCTGGCCCACGAGCTGCATTTGTTCGGTTTTCCCCTGGTACCCCGCCTTATGACCGAGTACGCGCACAGGCAGACGGGGGTAGACATCAATCCCGGCGCCACCATTGGCGATTCATTTTTTATTGACCATGCCACAGGGGTGGTTATTGGCGAAACAGCGGTCATCAAAGACAATGTGAAAATCTACCAGGGGGTTACCCTGGGGGCCCTTTATGTGGCAAAAAACCTTGAAAAAACCAAACGGCACCCTACCATTGAAAACAATGTCACCATCTATGCCAACGCAACCATTTTGGGGGGAAATACCGTAATTGGTGAAAATTCAGTCATAGGCGGAAACGCCTGGGTCACCGCTTCGGTCCCCGCCAACTCCACGGTCTTCCATAACCCCCAGATAAAAATTAAAACCATGCCGCATGTCTCATAGCCTGCTGGATTTAATCGGTAACACACCCCTGGTTCGTTCCTCATCCCTGAATACCCATAAAAATGTAAGCCTCTATTTTAAAATGGAGGGCCATAACCCCGGCGGAAGTGTCAAGGACCGTGCCGCCTATAGCATGATCAAAAGCGGGCTCGAAAAGGGCAGCATACAAAAGCATACCAAGCTTATTGAAGCCACCAGTGGGAATACGGGCATCGCCCTGGCCATGATCGCTGGTTTGTACAAACTGGACATTGAACTGGTAATGCCCGAAAACGCTACCCGCGAACGGGTGCAGACCATGCGAGCCTATGGGGCGAAGGTGGTTCTTACCCCGGCCGATGCGGGAATAGAAGGGGCCCGTGATTACGCCGAATCCAGGGTCAGGGATGCAGGATATGTGATGCTGAACCAATTTGCCAATGACGATAACTGGAAGGCCCATTACAATACAACGGGGCCTGAAATTTGGCGGGACACCAAAGGCAAGGTCACACATTTCGTCTCTTCCATGGGAACTACGGGTACCATCATGGGTACTTCTACCTACCTGAAGGAAAAGGATCCCAATGTGCAAATCGTAGGGGTGCAACCTGCCACGGACGCCAGCATTCCTGGAATTCGGAAATGGTCTGAGGAATACCTCCCAAAAATCTTCAACCCTGCCAAGGTAGACCAGGTATTGGAGGTGAGCGAGGAAGAAGCCCGCACCATGTCAAAGCGATTGGCAAGCGAAGAGGGCATTTTCGCGGGCATGAGCAGTGGGGGAGCAACAGCGGCCGCCTTACGCCTGATCGACACCCTGGATAGTGGCGTTGTAGTGTCTATCATTTGTGACCGGGGCGACCGTTATTTATCTTCCGACCTTTTTGGCTAAGCTTCGCCCCCCCGCGGGAACAACCGGGGTTGGGCATTAAAAAAGAGCACCCTTGGCGCTCTTTTTGCTCGTTTTAGGAAAGCGTACCCCTGAGACTAGCTCCCGGACCGGGCCTGCAGGGAATGGTATTCCTCGATAAAAAAGCTTACTTCCTTTCCGTTCCTATCCGTGAAGACAAAGGTTTCTTTGCCATTCCTGAGGTCGCTAATCAGTATGCGGTGGTTCTCCAGGATCCTTAGGTTGTCACCTTCATCCAGGGCCACCCAAAGTTCGTCGTCATTGGATACCAGGACAAAATCGGTATCGGCATACGCCTCGTATCTGAACCGGATTTCTTCCTCGTAGGCGTCATCGGCATCCTGATCGATTTTGATGGTTTTCACTATGTCCTTTTTGGGTTGTATGCGGTCCTGGTTGACCAAACCCGCATCTTGTTCCTCCAGCTTTATTGCCTGTGACATTTCAGCATGGATTTTTACGGCATTGCGGACCACCTTATCCCCCATCAGCACTTTGTAGGTTTTCTCGGTGGTGGTGGAAGCCCTTTCATCTGCTGCCTCTCCTTGTGCGGCCTGCCTCAATTCTTCCTGGGCATGCAATAAGTTTATGGACAAGGCCCCTAGAATGGTCAGTGTTATTGGTATACGTTTCATAGTGCTACTGTTTTTTATTAACTGCAATAAATTTTTCCTGCCTTTCCGGTTGTTTCATCCCGGCCCTACCTAGGGCATCAGGCTTTCACAGTACTCTTCAGCCGTTCGGATTTTTCCTTGTTCCAGGCATCCAGCATCCAGCTGGTTTTCTCCAGTTCCCGAATATAGGCCCCGATAAGGTCTATGGTTCCTTCATCGTTAACGCCAGATGCCTTGTCGACTACCGCAGCCATCTGCCTCAGTAATTTACCATGGGCTTGCAGCACTTCATCAACCATTTCCCGATCGTTCAAGGACCGTGTATTTTCCTGGATGGCGGAAGCCTTCAGGTATTCACTGTAATTGCTCATGGGATGGTACCTCAGGGTAAGAATACGCTCGGCGATTTCATCAATCTTGCCCCTGGCATCCACATACAACTCTTCGAACTTCTCATGGAGGTCAAAAAAATTCTCTCCGAGGATGTTCCAATGGAAATTCCGAAGCTTTTGATAGTAAATGTGATAATCGGCCAACAAGGTGTTGAGTTCCATCACAACGGGCAATAATTTTTCTTCGTTGATATTTAAATAATTCATCGTTCTTAATAGTATTTTGATTATGTATGTTTTGAAATGTTGGAGGAGTCGCTTCTCGATGGAAGCGGTTTTGGCTAAAGGTAAGCCGGCGAATGCCTATTAGAAAATCTTCAAATGCCCAACTCCCTTAAGATACAGGAATAGGGCGTCAAGTCAAGTACTTTAACGGGTTTTAACAGGAATTGGGCTGCATTAACATAATAAATGTTAAAGCCAGCCCTTTCTTTTGAAGTAAACCAGCATGATGATCAGAATGGCCAGCATAAGCCCCAGCACGGCATAATATCCATACTCCCATTGCAATTCGGGCATCCGGTTAAAATTCATCCCGTATATCCCGGCAATAAAAGTGAGGGGGATAAAGATAGAGGCCATAATCGTCAATACTTTCATCACCTCGTTCATTTTATTACTCATATTGCTCATATACATCTCCATCAGGCTTATAGACATTTCCCGGTAGATCTGAAGGTTTTCATTTACCTCTATGCAGTGGTCCAGGGCATCGCGGAGGAATAATTTGGTATCCTTGGTTACCAGGGGGTTCTCTGTTTCTATAAGGCGGTGCACCAGCTCCTTCACCGGGAAAATCCATTTGTGCAAGCGAATAACTTCTTTCTTAATCTCCTGTATGCTATGGGCGGTGTCGTGTTTTGGGTTGTTGTATACTTCTTCTTCCAGCAATTCGATCTTTTGGAAGGCGTGTTCCACCACTTCCAGGTAGCTGTCTACCACGGCGTCAATCAGCGCAAAAAACAGGTAATCGGCACCCCGTGAACGGATACGGCCTGATTTATTCCGGATCCGTTCCCGTACCCCGTTAAAAACATCTTCCTTGAGTTCCTGGAGCACCAGGACCCGGTCCTGAAAGAGGATGAGTGCGAGGTGTTCTACCACCAGCTGCTGGTCGGCATTGAGGTACAACATTTTAAAGACACTGAAAATATACTCCTCATATTCGTCTATTTTGGGGCGTTGGTGTGTATTGACCGCGTCTTCGAGGATGAGGGAGTTCAACTTGAATTCCTTGCCCAACTGTTCGATAAAGCCTTCATCGCTTATCCCTATGACATCTATCCAAAGGTTTTTACCAGGTTCCAGCTTTCGGGAAAGATGGTCAAGCGTGGGGTGTACCTCTTCCTTTACTTCCTCATGGGAGTATTCAAGGACCTGCAGTGTGCTGGTCATGCCCTCCCTTTGGCCCACATACATAATGGTTCCCGGTGGTTTCCCTTTTTTCTTGAACATTCGGGGAAGGTGTTTGTTCTTGATTTTAACCTGAATTTTTTTCTTCGCCATGGTTGGATTTTTCATAAAGATAAAAAAGTAAGCCTGTACTCAGGAAAATAGTACCCGGTTCAGGACCAGGCCCGATCCGGGGGCAACGTAGGTAAGGGTCCTGTCGGTATCGGGGTTCAGGGATTCCCTCAACGCATCCGCACTAAGGTTCCCCCGCCCCAATTCGATAAGGGCCCCCATGATCATCCGAACCTGATAGCGCATAAAACCCTGTCCGCTGATACGCAGCATAAAGGAAGTTGCAGGGAAAAAATTCGCTTGCAGTACCGTATTCTCCGCTATGGAACAACTGGTAACCGTGCGCCGGTATTGTTTTTGCCCGTTGACCTTGGCGGTATAGGCCCTGAAATCATGGGTGCCTTCAAATAGTGGTGCCGTTTCCTTCATCAATTCGATATCCAGTTGGTCCGGGATCCCTGCCATAAAGGGCGCGCAAAAAGGGTGGAGCTTTTGGCCAAAGGCGAAAAAATAGCAGTACTCCTTTTGCCGGCAATGATGGATGATGTTGAAATCTCCGTCCACTTCCCGGATCCGGAGGGCCCGGATATCGGGGGGAAGGTTGGCATTAAAGGATTCCAGGAAAGCCCCGGTGTCTTCAAGCGGGCCTTCTTCCAGGAATAGTTCGAACGCAGATTCCAATGCAGATACCTTGGCATCGGTACGTCCGGCCCCCAAAATCTTAAACGGCCTGTCCCCCAGGACGAATTTCAGGGTTTTCCGCAGCATGCCTTCTATGGTTTTTTGCCCGGGTTGTCTTTGCCACCCACTATACCGGAAACCCAGGAACTGAAGGTAAATAAGGTAATAGGTACGTTGGTCCATAGCAGGTATGTTTTGGGGTAAAAGTAATATTTCTGGAACAAGCGCGATCGCCAGGTGATGGTGGCAGGTGTTTTTGGGCAGGCGGATATTATTTTACCCTGGGCGCCCCGGTGGAAAAACGTTAATTTTTGTAATTTGCAGTATACACGCAACCTAATCGCATTACTATGGATTCTTCCGCTCAAGTAGGAAAACCCCCTGCCTGGTTTTGGATTACCGCCATTTTGGGCCTGGTATGGAATGTTCTGGGGGTTCTTGCTTATCTGGGGCAGGCTTTTATCACTGAGGATATGAAAGCCGCTATGCCTGAAGACCAACTTCAATTGATGGAAAATACCCCGGCCTGGGTCACCGCAGCCTTTGCCATTGCAGTTTGGGGAGGGCTCCTGGGTTGTATCGCCCTGCTCCTGAGGAAACGGTGGGCCAAAACCGTATTGCTGGTATCCCTGTTCGCAGTACTTTTGCAAATGACGTATAACTTTTTCATTTCAAACGCCATGTCCGTCTATGGTGTCGGGCAGGCGGTGATTATGCCTTTGGTGGTAATTGCAATCGCAATCCTGCTATATCTCCTGGCGCGTGTTGCCGAGAAGCACCTATGGCTCAAATAGGACAGCACCCTATCCCTGTTGGTGCCCCGGCTTTCGGGTCAGAAAGCGGTAAAAGAAATGTCTTTGCTCAGGATGAAAGCAGCCATAAAATGGCAATTTCATTGGGTTACACCACACTTTTTCGCACCTAGCCAACATTGCTTGCCGTTTATCGATTTACTTAAAATAAATGGAAACGGACGCCCGTTTTAACCCCACAAAAAGGTCCCCCAATGACCGTGAAACCCAATTAAATGAAAATATCGCTAAGCCTCATCTCCTGGAAAAGATGCCTGTGGTTATCGGTCGTTGTTCTAAGCATTTTAGTCGTACTCAACTTTTACGGGCTATATACCAACAAATTTTATTTGCTGAAGCCTGATAACTATATTTTTCCCATACTGAGCATTGTCCATTTTGTCTATTTATGGGTAATGCAGTTTAAAATACGCGGGCAGGAATTCGCAGATGTCCCCATGCGCAACCTTGAGTATGCCCTTTATGTGATCTCCATGGTCTATGTATTCAAGCTGGTTGAAACGCTATACACATTGCTGAGTTATAGCGAGTATGCCCACCATATCATCCCCGATACCTTCCTGCCCGTTGGGATTGCCATCTTTGTTCTGCAGTTGTTGCTTATAGGCCTTACGCTGCTGAGTTTTGCGCATCGAAAGAAATTGGTGGGCTCCTACAACCTGGATAATATCAACGGCAATATCGATTCCTGGCCATAGGGCCAATGCCTTTAGGGCTGTGATACAAATACAAACCCCGCGGTATACGCGGGGCATTGTAAAGGCAGAAACAGAAGGCTTAGAGTTTGCTGATAAAGCTACCATAGAGGTCCTTAAACTGGTACCCCGCGGTAAACCGGTGTTTGCTTAATTTTTTATGGGCCACCAGGCCCCATAGTAAGAATTCCTTTAAGAAGTAGCGGTCCTTTTCAGGAAAATCAGGCTGGTACCTTTGGATCAGTGCCGTCAGTTGCGGGATACTGTTCAATGCGGCCCGGTACTCCTCGTCAGTACTGTCATCGGTCAGTTCAAACCCCTCACCTTCAAAGAACCAATTGATCAATGGGTCATACGGGCTTTCGGCATCCTTGTGCTCCAACTTCTGGATTTTTGGGAAATAGTTTGGGAATAGTGTTTTAATGGCTTCTTCCAGAAGGACAAGGGCCACGGTATCCGCTCCTTCCTGTTCCCCTTCATAGACCAATTCTATCTTCCCGGTGATGGCGGGGATTACCCCCATAAAATCACTAAGCCGTGCGGCGGTGGTTTCCACCCCGGCCGCGAGGGCCCTGCGTTCCGCGGTACTCAACAGGTTCTCAAAAGCCGTTATACTGGTCCTGGCACTGACCCCACTTTTGGCATCCACGTATTCACTCTGCCTGGCTTCAAAACTTATCTGTTCCAGCAGGTCTTTGGCGATTTCGGGCACATACACACTGGAGGCCTGTCTAGGGTCCAGCCGGGCCTCCTGTTCGGTAATCTTCCGGGCTATGGCGATTTCCCCGGGGTAATGGGTGAGTATCTGCGACCCGATCCGGTCTTTGAGGGGGGTGACAATGCTCCCCCTGTTGGTATAATCCTCAGGGTTTGCCGTGAATACGAACTGCAGGTCCAGTGGCAAGCGGAGCTTAAAGCCCCGTATCTGAATATCGCCTTCCTGCAGGATGTTGAATAGTGATACCTGGATGCGTGCCTGCAGGTCGGGCAGTTCGTTGATCACAAAGATACAGCGGTTGGCGCGGGGGATCATCCCGAAATGTATGACCCGGTCATCGGCATAGGACAACTTCAGGTTGGCCGCCTTGATGGGGTCTACATCCCCTATAAGGTCGGCCACAGTCACGTCGGGCGTGGCCAATTTTTCATAGAAGCGATCGTCGCGGTGCAACCAGCTGACGGGGGTGTCATCGCCTTTCTCCCGAACCAGTTCCCTGGCATATCGGGAAATGGGCCGGAAGGGGTCGTCGTTGACCTCGGAGCCTTCCACCACAGGGATGTATTCGTCCAGCAGTCCTACCATGAGCCGGGCCAACCTTGTTTTGGCCTGCCCCCTCAGTCCAAGCAGGTTGATGTTGTGCCGGGAGAGGATAGCCCTCTCCATTTCGGGGATCACAGAATTTTCATATCCCCAGATCCCGCTGAAGGTGGCCTCGCCCTTGCGAATTTTTTCGCGAAGGTTGTCCCGCAATTCGTCTTTGATACTTTTGCTCTGGTAGCCCGCTTCTTTAAGGCCTCCCAGGGTTATTATTTTCGTATAATCCTTATTCATGAATGTCTGTATATGCAATTTGGTAAAGCGCCCCCGACTCCTGTCCGGGGAAGGCTGCTTCCTTATTTTAATCGTTTTCTCCTGTTCTGCTCGTAATCTTCAAAAATCATTTCCCCCAAATCCTCCAGGCCGGTAAAGAATGCCTTGCCCTTGTTGGTTTCGGTAAAATGGCGCACAAAACGCATCAGGTACGGGTCCTGGGCGATCATAAAGGTGGTGATGGGAATATGCAGCTTGCGGGCTTGCCGTGCCATGGTATAGCACTTTTCAACTATGTAGTCGTCCAGGCCCACGCTGTTCTTATAATAATTGCCGTCCGGCAGGCGTATACAACTGGGTTTTCCATCGGTGATCATAAAGATCTGCTTGTTGGTATTGCGTTTCCTCCGCAAAATATCCATGGCCAATTGCAGCCCCGCCACCGTATTGGTGTGGTAGGGCCCTACCTTGAGATAGGGGATGTCTTTGAGGGGGATGGGCCAGGCGTCATTGCCAAAGACCAGGATGTCCAGGGTGTCTTTGGGATACCGCGTGGTGATTAGTTCTGCCAGGGCCATGGCCACCTTTTTGGCAGGGGTAATGCGGTCTTCCCCGTATAGGATCATGCTGTGGCTGATGTCGATCATCAGCACCGTACTCATTTGTGCCTTGTGATGGGTATCCTCTACGACCAGGTCATCTTCGGTCAGTGAAAACCCATCCATGCCGTGGTTCACCTGGGCGTTTTTAAGGCTCTCGGTCATGGAGATCTGTTCCAGGGCATCGCCATAACGGTACTCCCTAAAATCACCGGTATGTTCATCCCCCTGCCCCGATTTTCCGGTACGATGGCTGCCAGAACCACTCCGCTTCAGTTTGCCAAAGATCTGTTCAAGGGCCCGTTTGCGGATCACCCGCTCCATCTTGGCAGTGATGGACAGGTCTCCTTGGCCGGGAGCTCCCTGTCCTTCGCCCCCGCCATCTTCAAACTCCTCCCGGATATACCCTTTGGCCTTCAGGTCTTCGATAAAATCGTCAATGGTGTAATCCTCGTCGGTGAGCGCATATTCCTTGTCGAGCTCCCGCAGCCAGTCGAGCGCCTCTTCCACATCACCCGAAGTATGGGTGATGAGTTCCTGAAAAATTTCAAAAAGTTTATCAAAGGGGGTTTGGTCCGGCGCTTCGTAGGTCGAGAAGCGAAAGCCTTTTCTCTGTGTCATAGCCATAACCTAAAAATAAGACATTTCGGTTTAGGCCGCCACATATTTAAGAAAACTTAACGGTTCTATGCCCTCAGCGCTGATGGCGTTCGGCCAGTAAACGCTCAATGTCCGCCAGGCGAAACCCCTTGGCGTTCAGCAGCACCAGGTAGTGGAACAGCAGGTCGGCACTTTCGTTAAGGAAAAGGCTGTCATTGGTGTCTTTGGCCTCGATGATGGTCTCCACCGCTTCTTCGCCTACCTTCTGGGCTATGGTGTTGATCCCTTTGCGAAAAAGTGAAGCAACATAGCTATTCTCGTTATCGGGCTGTTGTTTTCGTTCCTCTATGATCCTTTCAAGGTGGGCGAGGAACCCGAGGCTGGCGTCGTTTTCTTCATTCCAGCAGGTATCGCTGCCCGTATGGCACACCGGGCCTGCCGGATGCACCCGTACCAGGAGCGTGTCCTGGTCACAATCTTCTTTAACCGCCACCAGTTCCAGGTAATTGCCGCTTGCTTCCCCCTTGGTCCATAAACGCTGCTTGCTGCGGCTATAAAAGGTGACTTTACCCGTTTCCATGGTTTTGGCCAGGGCCTCACGGTTCATATACCCCAGCATAAGCACCTGCCGGGTAGTATCGTCCTGTATGATAGCAGGTACCAGCCCATCGGGGTCTTTTTCAAAATTGATATTCATAAGCGATATGTTTGGGTTGATGCGAAATACGGATTGCCAGCAGGCATCCCGTATTCCCCGGTTTTTAAATGCGCACCGGGATCCCCTGGTCCTTCAGGTGCTTTTTTAACTGTTCAATCTCTATTTCCTTAAAATGGAATACGCTCGCGGCCAGCGCGGCATCGGCTTTCCCCAAAAGGAATGTATCTGTAAAATGTTGCATGTTCCCCGCTCCTCCGGAGGCAATCACCGGGATGTTCCTCTCGGTAGAGAGTCTTGCCAGCGCCTCGTTGGCAAAACCATTTTTGGTGCCATCGTGGTCCATGGAGGTAAATAGTATCTCGCCAGCCCCCCGTTCCTCCACCTCCCTGGCCCATGCGAAGAGCTCTATGTCTGTTGGGACCTTCCCCCCTACCAGATGGACTTTCCACACGCCTTCTACCATCCGGGCATCTATGGCCACCACAATGCACTGGGATCCGAATTTGGCTACCAGATCATTGATCAGTTGCGGGTTTTTGACCGCAGAGGAATTGACCGAAATTTTGTCGGCCCCATTGTGCAGCAACAGGTCCACATCGGCCACCGAGGATATACCCCCGCCTACCGTGAAGGGGATATTTACTTTTGCCGCCACCCGGCGCACCAGGTTTGCCAGAGTCTTCCTGCGTTCTTCCGTGGCCGATATATCCAGGAATACCAGTTCGTCAGCCCCTTCCTTCGCATAGAACTCTGCCAGTTCCACCGGGTCGCCGGCATCCCTCAGGTCTACAAAATTCACTCCTTTTACCGTTCTCCCGTCCTTGATATCCAGACATGGTATGATCCTTTTCGTCAGCATGCGTTTATTTGTTTTTCACATTGAGGTCCTTTCCTTCATAGAAACCAAGGTCCTTTTCTTTCAGGAGTTTGGTCCAGAAGGCGATTTGGCCGGTATGATACGACAGGTGCTCTACCACATGCAGGATGATACCGATACCCGACAGCCGAAACCCCTGTACTTCCCGAACCTTTAGCAATTCATCCGGGCCACAGGCGCTAATTTGTTCCTGCGCCTGCCGGATGGTATCTTCTAGGCCTTGAAGGAGGCGTTTTTTTCCAGGTCCGCCCGAAGAACTGAATTCTTTGTCGCGTTCCCGAAGGTCCGGTAATCCTGCCAGCGATGAGATGGCGTACTGCCGTATATTTCCTTGCAAGTGCAAGATAAGGTTAGCAGGGCTATTGGAGGCCTTACCCGGCCGTTTCCATAGTTCTTCTTCCGAAAGATGCCCGAAGCTCAGACGAATCATCCGCAGGCTTTCATCCATTCTGAAGCAAGCACTTTTTATAAATTCCCGGGCCAGTTGGTGGTTTGTTTCGTTCATGACGCCAAAATAAATTGTTCTAATTCTCTGAGGCTTATACGGTTCTCATAGATTGCTTTTCCGATAATAGCCCCTTCGCACCCGATAGCCTGTAACCTGGAGAGGTCCTCCAATTGTGAGATGCCCCCGCTGGCGATAAGGTCGAGTTCGTTCACCTGTCGGTCTTCCACCCCGCTCGGGCCAACATAGGTCTCGGTCCTCGAGGTTTTCAGGAGGATTTTACGGTAGAGCTCATAGGAAGGCCCTTCCAGCATTCCGTCTTTGGCGATATCGGTACAGATCACATAACGGATGCCTTTTTGTTGGTGCTTCCGGATAAAGGGGATCAGTTCCTGCCCTGAAGCTTCCTGCCACCCGCTTACCGCAATCTTTTCATCATGGGCATCGGCGCCAAGTATGATCTTCTCCGGACCGTATTGGTCCAACCAGCCCATAAACGTATCCGGGTCTTTAACGGCGATACTCCCCCCCGTCACCTGCCTTGCCCCGCTCTCAAAAGCAATCCGAAGGTCATCGTTGGTCTTGAGCCCCCCGCCAAAATCAATCTTCAGGCCGGTCCCTGATGCGATGGCCTCTAAAATCCTGTGGTTGACAATATGGCTGGATTTTGCCCCGTCCAGGTCTACCAGGTGCAGGTATTGAATGCCATGTGCCTCAAATTCACGGGCCACCTCCAGCGGGTCTTCATTATACACTTTCTTGGTACTGTAGTCGCCCTTGGAAAGTCGTACACACTTTCCTTCAATGATGTCTATGGCTGGTATGATCCTCATCTTAATCAATCGTTTTTATTGGTTTCCCGATCCACGGACAGGGAGCTTTGCGTATTGGGGTTGGCCCTTAGCATCCAGGTGTGTGCCTTGGGGATCTCCGCAAAACCAAAGGTGCGATATAGCCCATGCGCATCTTCGGTGCGCAGCCCGATACCGTTTACCTGTTGCAGGTCTTCGTGCCCTGTAATTTGGGCGATAAGCTTTTTGCCGATGCCTTTCCCCCTGGCTTCGGGCGCGACAAAGACATCCATCAGCCAGGCAAAGGCCACCTTGTCTGTAATCACCCTGGCAAAGGCCACCTGCTTTCCACCGGGCAAGTATGCCCCGAAGCACAGTGAATGGTCCAGGGACCGCTGTACCTCTTCCATTGTCCGTCCCCGTGCCCAATACGATTCATTGGATAGGTAGGCATGGATAAAGCCCTTATCAAGCCTGGCTTTGTCTGTAGATATTTCAAGTGTCGCTTCCATCATAGGGACAGAAAATTATCCAGGATTATTTCACCCGCCACGCTGCTTTTTTCGGGGTGGAACTGTACGCCGTAAAAGTTATCCCTGTGCAGGGCGGCACTGTAACCCAGCCCATAGTCTGAAGTCGCGATGGTGGCAGAACAGAGCGGGGCGTAATAACTATGCACCAGATAGATATGGCTATTTTCTGCCACGCCTTCAAAAAGGCCGGTTTTCAGGTTGCTGATTTCATTCCAGCCAATTTGCGGGACCTTTACCCCTGCCCCGAACTTTACCACGTCTACATCAAAGATACCCAACCCCTCTGTGGAGCCTTCCTCGGACGAATGGCACATGAGCTGCATGCCCAGGCAAATCCCCAAAACCGGTTGCTTTAACCCCGGGATTACCCGGTCCAGGCCACTGGCTTTTAATTTGCGCATCGCACTGCTCGCCTCGCCGACCCCCGGGAAGATCACGCGGTCTGCCGCCGATATTTCCTCTGCCGAATCGCTTAATACCGCGTTATACCCCAGGCGTTCAAAGGCAAAGCGGATGCTTTGAATATTTCCTGCCCCATAATTGATAATTACCAATTTCATACTGTAACTGCTATTTGTGTTTTGGCCGGTACTCGTTAAAGCACTCCTTTGGTACTGGGGAGCACCTGTTTTTCGGCGTCCCGTTTTACCGCCATCCTAACGGCTTTCGCGAAAGCCTTGAAAATGGCTTCTATTTTGTGATGTTCATTGGTGCCTTCGGCTTTGATGTTGAGGTTGGCTTTCGCGCCATCGGCGAAAGATTTAAAGAAATGCAGGAACATTTCAGTGGGCATGTCCCCCACTTTTTCCCGTTTGAAATCCGCTTCCCAAACCAGCCAGCTCCTCCCCCCGAAATCAACGGCCACCTGTGCCAGGCAGTCATCCATGGGCAGGCAAAAACCGTAGCGTTCCATCCCCAATTTATTTCCAAGAGCCTTGTGGAATGCTTCCCCAAGGGCAATGGCGGTATCTTCGATGGTATGGTGTTCGTCTACTTCGAGGTCGCCTTTGACCCTGATGTGCAAATCCATCTGACCATGCCTGGAGAGTTGGTCGAGCATGTGGTCAAAGAAGGCGAGTCCCGTCTGTATGTCGCTCTTGCCGGTACCGTCGGGGTAGAGCTGAATCACGATATCCGTTTCATTCGTCTTCCGGTGTACCTCGGCCATGCGGGAAGGGAGTTTCAGGTATTCGTAAATCTGTTCCCAATCCTTGCATTCCAATGCGATGAACGGCTGAAGGGCCTCCATGGCCACAGAGACTTCTGACGTGCCCAGTTGGGTGTTGTTATTGATGAAAATCCCCTGTGCTCCCAGGTTCTTGGCCAGTTCAATATCGGTGAGCCGATCGCCTATCACAAAGGAAGCTTCCAGGTCATAGGCTCCTGTCATATAATGCGTCAACAGGCCGGTTCCCGGCTTGCGCGTCGGAGCCTTGTCCGAAGGGAAGGTACGGTCAATGCAAACCTCTTTAAACCTGACACCTTCATTTTCAAAGGCCTGTATGATAAATTGCTGCACGGGCCAAAAGGTCTCTTCGGGGAAAGAGGCCGTTCCAAGCCCATCCTGGTTGGTGACCATGACCAGTTCGTAATCCAGTTCCCTGACTATTTTTGCCAGCCAGTAGAAGACCTCCGGGTAAAAGTGTAATTTTTCAAAGGCATCTATCTGTTCATCGGCCGGCTCCAGGATCAGGGTGCCGTCTCGGTCTATAAACAATACCTTTTTTGTCTGGGACGCTTTTTCCATGTCTACGATTTTAGTGCCTCGATTAATTTTTCATTTTCCCCGGGGGTCCCCACCGTGAACCTGAGGGTGTTGTCGCACAGGGGCTGCCCCGACCGGTTCCGCACAACGATCCCCTGGGACAGTAGCTCGCCGTACCGCCTTGCGGCATCGTCCATCCGTGCCAGGACAAAGTTAGCGTCAGACGGATACACCTCCTTCACCGAGGGTATTGCCCGGAGGCTTTGTATGAGCCTGGCGCGCTCCGAGAGGATCTGCGTCACTTCCTTCTTAACCCCTTCTGTATCCCGTACGCCTTCATACGCTTTTTGCTGTGTAAGTTCGTTTACGTTGTAGGGCGGTTTTATCTTATTCAGGATGGCGATGATTTCGTCCGATGCATAACAGATTCCGAGCCGGATTCCCGCCAGGCCGTAGGCCTTTGACAAGGTCTGGGTTACGATCAACCGGGGCCATTGGGCCAGTTCACTGAGCCAGCTGGGCTCGGAAGAAAAGTCGATATACGCCTCATCGATGACAACCAGGCCCGGGAAATGCTCCAGCAGGGCCCGGATCCGGTCCCTGGAGAAACTATTGGCGGTGGGGTTGTTGGGCGAACAAAGAAACAATATTTTACTGTGCTGGTCCGCTGCCTTGAGGATCCCCTCCACATTGGGTTCAAAGTTGCTTTCCAGGAGTACTTCACGGTTTTCCACCGCATTTACGTCTGCCAGGACTTTGTACATGCCATAGGTAGGTGGCAGGGTCAGTACATTATCCCGGCCAGGTTCGCAAAAGGCCCGGTAGATCAGGTCCAATACTTCATCACTCCCGTTTCCCAGCAGGATCTGGCTGGTTTGCAGGCCCTTTTGCCTGGCCAACAGTTCTTTAAGCTTCCGTTGTCGGGGATCCGGGTAGCGGTTATACCCGTTGTCGAATGGGTTTTCATTCGCATCCAGGAAAACCATGGGACTGCCATCCGAGACATACTCATCCCGGGCCGAAGCATAGGGTTTCAGGCCTTTTACATTTTCCCTTGCCAGGTTTTCAATACTTGTATTTTTCTGTATTCCCATAATTCTTGCACTCGTTGTGTCGGTATTTATAGCCCTGACCTGAGGTGTTCGAGTCGAAGGCTTACCGCGTTCTTGTGTGCCTGCAATCCTTCGGCTTCGGCCATAACCTCAATGGTCGGGCCAAGTTGTAGGATGCCCTGGGCCGTTATTTTCTGAAAGCTGATGCTTTTCATAAAGCTGTCCAGGGTAACCCCGCTGTACTGGCGGGCATACCCATTGGTAGGCAGGGTATGGTTGGTCCCTGAAGCGTAGTCGCCGGCACTTTCCGGGGTATAGTTTCCTACGAATACCGACCCCGCATTGCGGGTATTTTCCAGGTAATACGCCTCGTTTTCGCAGCAGATAATATAGTGTTCGGGCCCATACTGGTTGATGAGCTCGATGGCCGTGTCATCGTCCGGGACACAGATCAGTTTACTGTTGTCAATGGCTTTTTGGGCGATGGCTTTCCTTGGCAGAAGGTCTAACTGCCTTTCCAGTGCCGCTTCTACCTGATCCATCAGTTCCGGGCGGGTGGTCACCAAGACCACCTGGCTGTCTGTCCCATGTTCGGCCTGGCTGAGCAGGTCGGATGCGACAAATTCAGGATCGGCAGTATGGTCAGCGGCCACGAGCAATTCACTGGGCCCGGCAGGCATATCAATGGCTACCCCAAAGGTCGTCGCCAGTTGTTTCGCTACCGTCACATATTGGTTCCCAGGCCCAAAAATCTTGAATACCCTGGGAATGGATTGCGTGCCAAAAGTCATCCCTGCAATGGCCTGGATGCCCCCTACCTTGAATATCCTGCGGATACCGCAAAGGTGGGCGGTATAGATGATAGCGGGATGTAGCTGTCCCTCTTTACCGGGAGGGCTGCACAAGACAACCTCCCTGCAACCTGCTATACTGGCCGGGATCGCCAGCATTAGAATGGTAGAGAACAGGGGGGCGGTCCCGCCGGGGATATAGAGCCCCACTTTATCAATAGGGCGTTTTTCCTGCCAACACTGGACCCCGGGGCTGGTTTCCACGGTGATCCTACCGGTTCGTTGCGCCCGGTGGAATTTCTCTATGTTTTCCTTGGCGGTTTGTATGGCCTTCCGCAGGGCTATGGGAACTTCTTTCCCCGCATTCAGGATTTCGGATTCCGAAAGCTCCAGGGTTTCCTGCTCGACACCGTCAAATTTGCGTGTATAGTTCCCAATGGCCGTATCCCCGTCTCTGCGGACCGCTTCAAACACTTCCCTGGCGACCGCCTCTACTTCCGAAAAAGCCTGTACCGGCCGTTGCAGCAGGTTTTCCCAGCTTTCCATGGGTGGGTTGTATACCTTTTTCATAGGACCATTTTTTCGATGGGACATACCAGGATGCCTTCGGCCCCGGCCCGTTTGAGTTCATCGATCACTTCCCAAAAGGCTTCCTTTTTGATCACCGTATGCACGGAACTCCAACCTTCCTCGGCCAGGGGCAGTACTGTGGGGCTGCGCATGCCCGGCAGGATTTTGAGGATGGCTTCCAGCCGGTCGTTGGGGGCATTCATCAATACGTATTTAGACTGGCGCGCCTGCAACACCGAGCGCACCCGGAAGCGGAGCTGTTCGAGGAGCGCTTTCTGCGCAGACCCTATACGGGGCGACACCGCCAGCACGGCTTCACTACTCAGGATTTGTTCCACTTCCTTGAGGTTGTTTTTAAACAGGGTGCTCCCACTGGAGACGATATCGCAAATGGCATCCGCCAGGCCGATGTTGGGGGCTATCTCGACCGAGCCGTTAATGATGTGGAGCTCAGCGTTTATCCCTTGCTTCCCCAGGAATGCATTCACGGTATTGGGATAGGAGGTGGCGATGCGTTTCCCATCGAGGTCTTTGATGGAGGTATATTTTTTAGACTTCGGGATGGCCAGGGAAACCCGGCATTTGGAGAAACCCAGTTTTTCGGCCACCACGATATCGTCCCCTTTTTCTACCAGGACATTTTCGCCAATGATAGCGATGTCTACCACCCCATCCCTCAGGTATTGCGGGATATCCCCGTTGCGCAGGTACATGACCTCCAGTGGAAAGTTCCGGGCAGCGGCCTTTAGCTGGTCTTTGCCATTATCGATGGAGATTCCGCAATCCATCAGTATTTTCAAGGAATCCTCGTTGAGCCGGCCACTTTTTTGTATGGCTACCTTTATCTTATCCATAGCTACTAAAACATTTTATCACTGTCCAAAGTTGATTTCCCGTGCCCTGTCTGCAAGGCGGTGCGGGAACAATTAAAAAAACCCGTTTGATTGCTCAAACGGGTTAGAGATATCTTGAAATACAACAATACATTTCTAGCTCGCTTGAGGGCAAGTATCGAAATGATGATGTATGTTGTTTAAAATCATGACGCGGTAAAATTAGGATTTATTTTTATTTCTAAAAAATTTATCCCATTAATTGTTTCCCAGGATTATAGGCAGCCCATCATTGCCCGAGCCAACCACGACCACTTTGGCGTTGGGGCTCTCCGATAACTTGAGGGTTGCTTCGATACCCTTGTCTTGCAGGATCTTGTCGGTCAGGGAGGCACTGAGGATCCGGTTGGCATCGGCCTTACCCTGGGCTTCTATCCGTTGGCGCTGTGCTTCCTTATCTGCGGTCACCAGGCGGAATTCATATTCAAGGGACTCTTGTTCCTGGCGCAATTTGCGTTCTATGGCCTCTTTGATGGTGGGGGGCAAGGTCACATCGCGGACGAGGATTTCATCCAACACGATATACTGGTCGTTTATGATCTTTTTGGTTTCCTCAAAGATCTCCCTCTGGATGGCGTCGCGCTTGCTGGAGTATAATTGTTCCGGGGTATACCTGCCAACCACGCTGCGCGCTGCTGAGCGGATGGTAGGCAACAGGATACGGTTCAGGTAGTTATCCCCGATTTCCTGGTGTAGTTTTCCCAGGTTGTCGTAATCGGGCATGAACCAGGCAGAGGCATCCAGTTGTATATCGAGGCCATTGGAGGAAAGGACCTTCATTTTTTCAAAAATTTCCTGGCGTCGCACCTCGTAAATAAACACCTTGTTCCAGGGCGCGACAATATGAAAGCCCTCGCCAAGCGGGGGTTCGTCTGTGACCACCCCTCCGCCGAAGGTTTTGTAGAGGACGCCGGCCTCCCCGGAGCCAATGGTCACGGCAGATTTTGAAATGAGGATAATAAGTACGATAACAGTAAATATTGCCGGAAGGGCAATTTTTGGAAGTTTTTCCATTGCATTTTTTTAATTAAGTCCGTTATATTTTCGAATAAACCACTCACCAGCCAGCGCAGTGGCGATGATGACGAGCAGCCATTGGTAATCTATCAAAGATACGACAATTTGTTTGCTTTTCTGGAGAGGAAGGTAGCGGTCTGATGTGGCAAGGTCCTGTATCAGTTGGTCAGTCTCTGAGGGGAAATACAGGGCTCCACCCGTCTTATCGGCGAACCGTCCCAATTTGCGGTAGTTGGTGGCCAGGAGTTGCTTTTCCACGTCAAAATCCAGGATGTTAAAACTACCGGAGCCGCTGAAGTTTTCTCCTTCGACCCTTACGGTGAAGGTATAGTCCCCCGGTGGCAGGTCACTCAGGTCAGACTCAAAATAAGGGCCTTTCAGCAACATGGGAACTTCACGGGCAAGGGCGTTGTCCTTATTATTCACGTTCAGTAACAGGGAGGCATTGGTTTCAAGTTCGAAGGTTTCATCGAAAAAAGCCGCACGTATCCTCGCCTGTTCCGTACCCTGGTACACAGGGTTGTAATCTATCGTAAACCGTTGGTTGGCGCCGGTGTTGGAGAGGTAGAGGATTATTTTGCCGATCAGCGCATCAAAATTTTCAAAGTTGCCCGTATTCCGGTAACACTGCATTCGCCATTTCCAGAGGTTTTCCCCAAAAAGCACGGCCTCTTTTCGCGCACCCCCGCTCATCAACGCCAAGAGGGGTTCATCCATGTCTACCCCCCTGATCCGTTGCTCAAGCAAGACTTCATGGGGCTGTGTAATAAGGATATCGCCCAATTCCCCTTCCAGGGGTGGGTAGTCTTGCAGGTCCAGGCCACTGATGTCAAAAAGAGCGAAGGCCGGGTTAACGATAGGGAGGATTTCCTCTACCTGCCCGGAGGTTTCTTTCTGGAAGCTTTTTTGCGCTGCATTCAGGTAGCTCCAATGGGTCTTGGGCCCTGTAATGGTAAAGGTGCCTGCCCCCGCCCTTTCGATGTAGGAATACAGTCTGGAAAAGCTGCTTCCCGGCTGGTACAGGAAGAAGATATCCACCCCTGCCCAAGCGGCTGCTGGGGCATCCGGGCTAAGGGTAATCACCCTGCGTTGTTCATTGCTTTCTATAGCTTTTTCCAGAGCGCCCAGGTCCGGGTGCCGCAACTCTGAAACCATAGCCACGGTCGTCTGTTCATCCACCACTTCCACTGCCAGGGTCCGACGGTTGTTGCTCGTATTGCGCTCATTTTCCAGGGGGGCCAGGGCCAGTTCAATTTTCCGTGTCCCCACCTCGCTGGCTTTCAGGAGCGTATGCAGGGTTGTGCTCCTTTGTTGCGGCGACAGTTGCACCCTTTGTTGTGCAACCCTGGCGCCGTCTACCGTAATGGTAAGCAGGGCCCTTATAGTCGAGGGGCCTTCATAGCTGATATAGGTTTCCAGGGGGAACTGGTTGTTGAGAAAGGCATAGGTATTGCTGATGACCTGGTCTATCCTGAGGTCTTCATAGCGCGTACTGTCACCCAGGGCAACAGGATAAACCGGTAATCCCTGGCCGGCCGACATATATTCATAATCCCTGCCCAGGGTCTGGTTACCATCCGAAAGCAAGACAATGGCCGTATTGGTCTGGGAATAAATTTCGTTCAGGGAGGCCAGGGCTTCTGAGGTATTGGTGGCCTTTTCGTTAAAACTCAGGCTGTCTGAACGGTTCAGGGCGGAACCAAAACTGTAGGAGTAAACCCGGAAACGCTCCTTAAGGGCTGGATGGTTCTTTATTTGCCTCAGGCTTTCCTCCAACTGTGCTGCCGCATTCCCTTCCTGCAGGGAAGAAGAGTTATCACTCAGGACCACCAGGTTGGGTGGCTCGAGCGTGTAGGATTCTTTGGATACCCGGGGGTTGATGAGTAGCAGGAAGAGCATCATCAGGGCAATAAACCGCAGAAAAATAAGCGGTATTGCCCAAATACGGGAAAGCGCAAACCGGTACCTATACTGGAACAGCGCCAGGAACAAGGCCACCAGGCCTGCCAGAATGATCAATACCAATGTTCCTGTCTGCATGCACTTATAATCTCACTTCCCGAACCCTTAATTGCGCTCAGGATCGGCCAGAACCCTCAATGTACGGGAATTTCCTAAAATTCGCTTAGGTTGGCAAGTTCCTTAACGCGGTTTTTTGAAACGGTGTCAGCTACAACCCGTGTTCCGGCCTTACCAGGTGGCGGGGAGGTCAGGTAAGCATCCCGCCATCTACGTTAAGTACCTGTCCTGTGATATAGGCAGATAGGTCTGAGGCGAGGAACAAACAGGCGTTTGCCACATCCATGGGGGTTCCGCCCCGCTTTAAGGGAATGGCATCCCTCCAGCCCTGTACCGTTTTTTCGTCTAGCTTGTCCGTCATCTCGGTCTCAATAAAACCGGGGGCAATGGCATTACAGCGGATGTTCCGGGAGCCGAGTTCGAGGGCCACTGATTTGGTAAAGCCAATCATCCCGGCCTTGGAGGCGGCATAGTTTGCCTGCCCGGCATTGCCTTTTACCCCTACCACCGAACTCATATTGATGATAGACCCCTGTCGTTGTTTCAGGAAGGTGCGTTGTACGGCTTTGGTCATGTTAAAGACCGATTTCAGGTTGGTCTCAATCACGCTGTCAAAATCCTCCTCCCCCATGCGCATAAGGAGGTTGTCTTTGGTAATCCCGGCATTGTTGATCAGCACATCAATCCCCCCAAAGTCTTCCAGTACCTTCGCTACCAGTTGTTCCGCCTGATCGTAACTCGCGGCGTTGCTTTTGTAGGCCCTGGCTTTGACCCCCATGGCACCGAGCTCCTTTTCCAGGGCCAGGGCCGGGGCCTCGCTAGAACTGTAGGTAAAAGCCACATTGGCTCCGTGCTCCGCAAAAACTTCGGCGATTCCCTTGCCGATTCCCCTGCTGGCGCCGGTAATAATTACGTTTTTTCCTTCCAATAGTTTCATGAGTTCCAGTATTGTCGTTTTGCCTTGGTTGTAGAATACATCCGGATCGGAGGAAGCGGGGTTACCCCATTACCTCCTTCACCTTCATCCCGATTTCTGCCGGGGAGTCCACTACGTGGATACCACATTCGCGCATGATACGTTTTTTGGCCTGGGCCGTATCGTCACTGCCACCTACAATAGCTCCTGCATGTCCCATGGTACGGCCGGCGGGGGCAGTCTCTCCGGCGATGAAGCCGATTATGGGTTTCTTACTGCCACTTTCCTTATACCACCGGGCAGCGTCGGCTTCCAGCTGGCCCCCAATTTCTCCAATCATCACCACACAATGCGTCTCGGGATCGTTGATCAGCAATTCGACAGCTTCCCGGGTAGTGGTCCCAATGATGGGGTCGCCCCCGATACCGATGGCTGTCGTGATCCCCAATCCCTGGCGCACCACCTGGTCGGCGGCCTCATAGGTAAGGGTTCCGGATTTGGACACGATACCCACATGGCCCTTTTGGAATACAAAGCCGGGCATGATGCCCACTTTGGCTTCTCCCGGGGTAATGACCCCCGGGCAATTAGGCCCGATAAGGGTACAGTTTTTACGTTTGATATAGTTATAGGTTCTTACCATGTCTGCCACAGGGATACCCTCCGTGATGGTGATGATCACTTTGATACCGGCGCTGGCGGCTTCCATAATCGCATCCGCGGCAAATGCGGGCGGTACGAAGATGATACTGGTATCGGCTCCCGCTTTTTCCACGGCTTCCTCCACGGTATTAAAAACCGGTTTTCCCAGGTGGGTCTGCCCGCCTTTTCCGGGGGTTACCCCGCCCACCACGTTGGTGCCGTAATCTATCATTTGTTCGGCATGGAATGTTCCTTCGCTCCCGGTAAAGCCCTGTACGATGATTTTTGAGTTCTTATTGACTAATACGCTCATGCTTGTTTCGTTTGTTTACGTGTTGCACAAAAATAGCGGTTTGAAAATGATTTTAACAAATTTCCTCCCTTATTGTTCCTTGAGGTGTTTCAGGATTTCCGGGATTCTTTTTACATGGGCCAGCTGTTTGAGTTTTTCCCGTGACTCTTCGGCAGGGCTGCCAAAATAGGTTTTGCCCCCTTCCAGAGATTTGGATATACCGCTTTGGGCGAGGACCACAGCCTTGTGCCCAATAGTCACGGCACTGGTGATGCCCACCTGGCCCCAAAGGGTAACTTCATCCCCGATCACCACACATCCCGCGATACCTGTTTGGGAAGCGATCAGGCAGCGTTCCCCAATGAGGGTGTCGTGGCCTACATGCACCTGGTTATCGAGCTTGCTGCCCTTTTTGATGGTCGTATCCCCGGTAACCCCTTTGTCTATGGTACAGAGGGCCCCAATTTCTACGTCGTCCCCGATGACTACACGCCCCCCGGAGAGGAGTTTGTCAAACCCTTCAGGGCGCTTTTTATAGTAAAATGCATCCGATCCCAGTACAGACCCCGCATGGATGGTTACCCTATCCCCGATAACACAGTGGTCGTATATGGCAACGTTGGGATAGATCACACAACCCTCCCCTATCTGTACATGGTTCCCTATAAAGGCATTGGGTTGTATCAGGGTGTTATTCCCGATCCTTGCGGTGGGGGCAATGACCGCTTCCGCGGCGACAAATGGCCTGAAATGCCGGGTAAGCCTGTTGAAATCGCTGAACGGGTCTTCTGAGAGCAACAGGGCCTTGCCCTCGGGGCAGGCTACCTTTTTGTTGATGAGTACCACGGAAGCCTTGGATTCCAGGGCCTTGTCATAGTATTTGGGATGGTCTACAAATACGATATCACCGGGTTCTACCACATGTATTTCGTTCATCCCCAGCACCTGGAAATCTGCGGGCCCCACAAATTCACAGTCGAGGATAGCAGCTACCTGGGCTAAGGTCTGGGCAGTCGGAAATTTCATAAGCGCTTTTTCGATAAATCATTGGACGGGACAGGTGGGGCATCCGTGCATAAAATGCTGCCCGGTGCACATCCCCTATTCTTTGGCCCGTTCCATATAGGCCCCACTTTCGGTATCGATCTTGATCTTGTCCCCTTCATTGATAAACAGCGGGACATTGACACGGGCCCCGGTTTCAACCGTGGCCGGTTTGGTGGCATTGGTGGCCGTATTTCCACGTACCCCCGGTTCTGTCTGGGTGACTTCCAGGATCACATGGGCCGGCATCTCTACAGAAAGCGGCAGGTTGTCTTCCGCATTGAAGAGGATGGTAACCACCTCCCCTTCCTTGAGCAGTTCGGGGCTGTCTAGCGCGCTTTCCTGCAGGCTGATCTGGTTATAGTCGTCCGTATTCATAAAGTGGTAGGTACTGCCTTCTGAGTACAAATACTGGTAGGAGCGTGTCTCTACCCGCACGTCTTCAATTTTATGCCCTGCCGAGAAGGTATTGTCCAGCACCTTGCCTGTAGTGATACTTTTTAACTTGGTCCTCACAAAGGCCGGGCCTTTCCCGGGTTTTACGTGCAGGAATTCCACGATTTTGTAGATATCGTTATTGTACCGGATGCACAAGCCTTTCCTGATATCGGATGTATTCGCCATAAATTCGTTAATTGTTACTGAAATATCCTTTCATAATACCGCGTTGGGAATCGCGGATAAATTGTAAGATTTCGTCCCTTTCGGGGGTCGCTTCCATTTCGGCCTCAATGATCTGCACGGCCTGGGAGTTGTTGTAATTTCTCTGGTAGAGGATGCGGTAGATATTCTGGATCTCCCGGATTTTTTCGGCGGGAAACCCCCTTCTCCTCAGCCCTACAGAGTTGATGCCTACGTAAGACATGGGTTCCCGGGCCCCTTTTACATAGGGGGGCACGTCTTTCCGTACCAGGGAGCCCCCGGTTACAAAGGCGTGGTTCCCAATGGAAACAAACTGGTGCACGGCCACAAGGCCTGCCAGTACCACGTTATCCCCAATGGTCACGTGCCCTGCGAGGGTTGAATTGTTGGAAAAAATACAGTTGTTCCCAACCAGGCAATCATGGGCAATATGGCAGTAGGCCATGATCAGGCAATTTTTGCCGATCACGGTTTTCATTCTGTCTGAAGTACCCTTGTTGATGGTAGCGCATTCCCTGATGGTAGTATTGTTCCCTATATGTACCGTGGTATCCTCCCCCCTGTATTTGAGGTCCTGGGGCGGGGCCGAGATAATGGCCCCCGGGAAAATGTTACAATTCTTTCCAATCCTGGCACCCTCCATGATGGTTACGTGCGACCCTATCCAGGTGCCCTCCCCAATGGTAACGTTGTTGTGGATCGTAGTAAAGGGTTCTACCACGACATTTTTTGCAATTTTAGCTCCGGGGTGTATATACGCCAGGGGTTGATTCATGTTATTTCTTTTTAGCAATTTGTGCCATCATCTCGGCCTCGCATACCAGTTTGTTGTTGGCATAGGCATAGGCCTGCATATGGCAGATCCCCCTCCGGATGGGCGTAATAAGGCTGCAATAAAAAATGAGGGTATCGCCCGGAAGTACCTTCTGTTTAAACTTTACATTGTCAATCTTCATAAAGAAGGTGAGGTAATTCTCAGGGTCGGGAACGGTACTCAGGACCAGGATGCCCCCGGTTTGCGCCATGGCCTCTACCTGCAATACCCCGGGCATTACCGGTGAATCGGGAAAGTGGCCCACAAAGAACGGCTCGTTCATGGTCACGTTCTTCATGCCCACCACATGGTGGTCAGACAACTCCAGTACCCGGTCTATCAACAAGAATGGAGGCCGGTGGGGCAGCATGGCCATGATCTGGTGGATATCCATAAGCGGCGGCTCATTCAGGTCGTACTGCGGTACCTTATTGCGCTTTTCCAATTTGATGATTTTGGATAGTTTTTTGGCAAACTGAGTATTCACGAAGTGACCAGGCTTATTGGCGATCACCTTCCCGCGAATGCGGGTTCCGGTCAGGGCCAGGTCGCCCACCACGTCAAGCAGTTTATGCCGGGCCGCTTCGTTTGGCTGGTGCAGGGTAAGGTTGTCCAGGATACCGTTGGGCTTTACCGATAGTTTTTTCTTTTTAAATGCTTTCTCCAGTTTTTTCATGGTAGACTCGGAAATCTCCTTGTCTACATAGACGATGGCATTGTTCAGGTCGCCTCCTTTGATCAGCCCATTTTCGAGCAACATTTCCAGTTCATGCAGGAAACTAAAGGTCCTGGCATTGGCAATCTCTTCCTTAAAATCGGACATATGTTCCAGGGTGGCGTTCTGGGTACCCAGCACCTTGGTGCCAAAATCCACCATGGTCGTCACCTGGTATTCCTCAGCGGGGATAATGGTTATTTCGCTACCCGTGGTTTCGTCTTTGTAGCTGATCACTTCCTTGACGATAAATTCTTCACGCTCCGCCTCCTGTGCCACGATCCCGGCCTCTTCCAGGGCCTGGACGAAAAATTTGGCAGAACCATCCATAATCGGGGGTTCCGGGGCATCGAGCTCAATCAGGACATTGTCGATATCCATACCCACCAGGGCCGCCAACACGTGTTCGGACGTTTGTATGCGCACCCCCCTTTTTTCCAGGTTGGTCCCCCTCTGCGTATTGTTAACGTAGTTGACATCCGCTTCTATCAGGGGTTCGCCTTCCAGGTCTACCCGCTTAAAGACAAAACCGTGGTCTTCGGGTGCCGGCACAAATTTCATGGTTACATCGGCCCCGGTGTGCAATCCGACCCCTTTTAGGACCACCTCCTTAGCTATGGTTTTTTGTTTCGCCATGTCATTCCTCTAAATTGGAGTTCTTTTCTAAATCGTTGATTCGGTTCACAAGACGCGGTAAATTTTTGAAGTGGACATACGATTTGTTGAAGTCACCGTAGTTCAGGGCGGGGGACCCCTGTAAGACCTCATCGTCCTTTACGTTGCGGCCTATGCCCGATTGGGCCTGTATTTTGACCCGGTTTCCTATGATGATATGGCCTACGATGCCTACCTGCCCCCCTATCATGCAGTTCTTCCCTATTTTGGCAGATCCGGCGATGCCTGTTTGGGCTGCTATCACGGTATTTTCACCGATTTCCACATTATGGGCGATCTGGATCTGGTTGTCTAACTTCACCCCCTTTCGGAGGATGGTAGAGCCCAGGGTGGCACGGTCTATCGTGGTACCGGCGCCAATATCCACATTGTCTTCCAGGATTACGTTGCCGGTCTGGGGTATCTTGCTGTATTCACCGTTAGAATTCGGCGCAAACCCAAAGCCATCGGCCCCCAGGATGACCCCGCTGTGGATGACGCAATTGTTGCCAATAATGGTTTCGGAGTAAATCTTGGCCCCGGCAAATACAATCACATTATCGCCAATGCGGACATTGTCGCCAATGTACACATTGGGAAAGATTTTTACATTGTTCCCCAATGAAACATTGTTGCCGAGGTAGGAAAAGGCGCCCAAATAAAAATCGCTGCCGTAGGTGGCGCTTTCCGAAAGGTAGACCGGGTTTTCAATCCCACTCTTGTTAAATTTCACCTGGTTATAGTATTCCAGCAACTTGGAAAAGGATTTATAGGCATCATCTACTTTGATCAGCGTGGTGGTGAGTGCCTGTTCAGGCACAAAATCCTTATTGACGATGGTTATGGAAGCCTCGGTACTATAAATGTACTGGGTATATTTGGGGTTGGCCAGAAAGGTCAGCGACCCTTTCTCGCCCTCTTCTATTTTGGCCAGTTTGTGAACAGCAATTTCTGGGTTTCCTTCAACCTCGCCCTCTAAAATACCGGCTATCTGACTCGCAGTGAATTCCAAGTTATCCCTTTTTACTCCATACGGATTATGGTGGTGACAAAAGTAAGAAAAATTGATGAATGGAATTTAAGTTTATCACAGCACCCTAACCCACAGCATAACAGCGCATTAGATTGCTTCCTGTTTCACCCATGAGCGCGGCGCTCACCTAAGGTACCCCCCTTGGGATAGCAGCGGAAATATTTCGTTACCGTGTGGGAGAGCGCTTTCAGGTTGAGTTGATCGGAAGCCCTGGCGACGTCGATGATTTTGCCGTTATCGCGAAGGATGTTGATGTTCTGTTGTTCCTGGTCGTACGCCCTGTTTTCAATGGAACCCTCAAAGACAAAGTAGGCCGTCTCGTCGGCGCTCAAGCCGTATTGCCTTTGCACAGCCTCGAACTTTTCATGAAATTTGGAGGGCTTCCCGGGCCGGTTTTTGAGTTTGATGTGGAGCAGGCGCCGGTTGAGGATCATGCGGCAAAGGGTACTCAGGACAAAATCCTCGTGCCATTGCCAGGCCTTGATCGCCGCCATCACATCTACATCGTCAAGGCGGGCAAAGGTCTGCAGGACCTGGTCGTCAAATCCCGCTGCGGTAATGCGGTTCTCCAGGAAGAACAACAAGGGGGGGCTGCCTTCCAGGTGTTGGCCTGAGGCATGGAGTTCCCTTGCCCGTTTCAGGCAATTGATCAACAATTGCTCGGCCACCAGGCCCGTCTTGTGCAGGTATACCTGCCAGTACATAAATCGGCGCGCCATGAGGAACTTCTCTACCGAATACACCCCCTTCTCCTCTACTACCAATTCTCCCTTACGGACATTGAGCATGGTGATCAGCCTTTCCGCATTGATGTTCCCCTCGGCCACCCCGGTATAAAAACTGTCGCGCTTCAGGTAATCGAGGCGGTCCATGTCGAGTTGGCTCGATACCAGTTGGTTCATGAATTTCTTGGGGTAGCTGCCCTTAAAAATAGCAATCCCCGTGCTGAGGCGGCCCTCAAAACGCTCGTTCAGGAGCTTCATGAAATGGGTGGATATGGCTTCGTGCGACACCCCTTCTACCAGGCTGTGTTCCATAGCGTGCGAAAAAGGGCCGTGCCCGATGTCATGCAGCAGGATGGCTACCAGCAGCCCTTCTTCCTCCTCAGGGCTGATATCCACCCTTTTCATCCTCAACACCTGTATGGCCAGCCCCATAAGGTGCATGCTCCCCAGGGCGTGGTGAAAACGGGTATGGTGGGCCCCAGGGTATACCAGGTAAGAAAGCCCCATTTGCGAGATCCTGCGAAGCCGCTGGAAATAGGGTGTTTCAATAAGGTCAAAAATTAGGGGGCCGGGGATACCAATAAATCCGTAAATTGGATCGTTGAAAATTTTGAGCTTGTCGGATCTGTGCAAATTCACTATACTTTACGGGGTAAATATACACACTAAATGAACAAAATTACAATCCTTTGGGTGGACGATGAAATAGACCTGCTGAAACCCCATATCCTTTTCCTGGAAGGTAAGAATTACGAGGTGGTCACTTGCCAAAGCGGGCAGGAAGCCCTGGAGGAGATGACCCAAAAAAGGTTTGACATCGTGTTCCTGGACGAAAATATGCCGGGCCTGAGCGGACTGGAAACCCTTAATGAACTTAAGGTGATGGACGCGTCTGTCCCGGTGGTCATGATCACCAAGAGCGAGGAGGAATACATCATGGAGGAAGCCATTGGCTCCAAGATCGCCGATTACCTGATCAAGCCGGTAAACCCCAACCAGATCCTGCTCTCGCTGAAAAAGAACCTCGACCATTCGCGTCTGGTATCAGAAAAGACCACAGCCAACTACCAGCAGGAATTTCGCAAGATCGCGCTCGACCTCTCGATGGTCAATACGCATGAGGGCTGGGCCGAACTTTACAAAAAACTCATTTACTGGGAGCTGCAGCTGGAGCAGATAGAAGATTCGGGCATGTTTGAGATCCTGGAATCGCAAAAGGTAGAAGCCAACAGCCAATTCGGCAAGTTTATTGACAAGCAATACCCCCGCTGGTTTAAGGAAGGCGGCGGGCCGGTGATGTCGCACACGCTCTTCCGCGAACTGGTGGCGCCCGAACTGGCCGATACCCCTACCCTGTTGGTGGTGATAGATAATTTGCGTTATGACCAGTGGTGTGCCTTTGAAGATTCGGTTACCCCGTATTACAAGAAGCGGAAAGAGGTAGCGTATTACAGCATCCTGCCCACGGCCACCCAGTATGCGCGCAATGCCATATTCTCCGGGCTTATGCCCCTGGACATGGAGAAAAAATACCCCCAATGGTGGAAGAATGACGTGGAGGAAGGCGGAAAGAATCTTTACGAAGAGCAGTTCCTGGCGGAACAAATCAAGCGGCTGGGACTACAGCTTACCTGGGCATACCACAAAATCAGCAGCCTGAAACAGGGACGGCAGCTCTCCCAGAACTTCCGCGCACAGAAGAAGAACGACCTGACGGTCATCGTCTATAATTTTGTAGACATGCTCTCCCATGCCAAGACCGAAATGGAGGTGATCAAGGAACTTGCTTCCAATGACAAGGCCTACCGTTCGCTGACCCAGAGCTGGTTCAGGAACTCCCCCTTGCTGGAGATCTTGCAGCAGGCCCAGGGACTGGGCTTTAGGCTGATCATCACCACAGACCATGGCACGATCAATGTGAAACAGCCTTCCAAGGTGATAGGCGACAAGGAAACCAGCCTGAACCTGCGCTATAAAACGGGCCGCAGCCTTACCTACGAGGAAAAGGATGTTTTGGAAGCCCGGGAACCCTCGCGCATCCACCTGCCCAGCATTACGATGAGCAGTTCCTATATCTTTGCGAAGAACGACCTGTTTTTTGCCTATCCCAATAACTATAACCATTATGTAAGCTACTACCGCAATACTTACCAGCACGGGGGTGTTTCCCTGGAGGAGATGGTCATCCCCTTCGTCGTCCTGGAACCGCGGTAAGAAACCAGCGCTATGGAACTTATCTTTGAGCTTGAAGACCTGGGGGCCGTGGCCCAAAAAATCCTGAAGGCGGCCCCGTACAAAACCCTGGCCTTTTACGGTGACATGGGGGCCGGGAAGACCACCCTGATCAAAGCGCTGCTGCAGGCGCTGGGAGCCGCCGATACCGGCAGCAGCCCCACCTTTGGCATCGTCAATGAATATCACAATAAGCAGGGGGAGCTCCTGGCCTACCACTTTGATTTCTACCGCCTGGAGGACGAAAGCGAAGCCCTGGACATGGGCCTTGAAGACTACCTGGCCCAGGGGGCCTGGGTTTTTATGGAATGGCCCGAAAAAATTCCTTCGCTCCTGCCCGAAGAACGCACGGAAATCAGGCTCGAACTACTGGGCCCGGGGAGCAGGAAAGCCTGTTTCTAAGGTCTCCCCTACTTACCTGCTGCGGGCGTGCCCCAGCTTTGCCACATTTGTCGTTCCCTGTCGTCTCTTAGAGGAATCAATTTTGAACCAAGGTATCTCCTTTAAAACGCGATGTTATGAGAACAGTGCTCCTATCCCTTGCCCTGCTTGCCGGGGGGGTATTGTACCCCCAAAAAGGCCTGGGTCGTTTACAAATCCCTATGGACCAACTGGGCCAGGCTTATGAAAAAGCGGGCTATCATGGGGTGGTATTGCTTGCCGGCAAAGATGGCCTTCTTGGAAGTACCGCCTTTGGGATAGCCGACCAGCTAAGCGGTCGGGCGAACCATTTGAAAACGCTTTTTAAAACCGAATCCACCGGAAAACTCTTTACCGCAACTGCCACTATGCAACTTGTGGAAGCCGGGAAACTGGACCTGCAGAAAACAGTAGCCGATTACTTACCGTTCTCGGGGCTGGAAAAGGCTAATAAAATAACCCTTCACCATCTGCTAACCCACCAATCTGGCCTTACTTCCCCATGGGAGCGTGCCAGTTTTGAATTCAGGGAGTACGATACGGATGAATGGTGGAGCCTCATTACCGGAAACCCCAGGGCGTTTGAGGAGCCCGGCAGCGGAGTTTATTACAGCAGTTCGGCCTACGAGGTACTGGGCGCAATCATTGAGGCGGTTAGCGGAAAGCGTTTTGAACGCTATTGCCAGGAGCACCTCTTTGCCCCTGCCGGGATGACCGACACCCATTATCGCATGGACACCCTGGAGTTGGCACGTACCGGAGCCAAGCCCTACCGCTGGACAGGCTCCCGGAGCTTCTACCAATACCCCTTGCGCATCTTCCATGCCGGTGGTGCAGGCGGCTGGTTTAGTAACCTGGCCGATTTCCAACGCTTTGCCACGGCCCTCATAGATGGACGTTTGTTGCAGAAGGCCTCCCTGGACCTGATGATGACACCCCATGTTGCTATGCCCCCGGGGCATTACGGCTATGGAATGCAGATTCTAAAAGACCACCTCCTACCCGGGAAAACCTTATATGGCCACAACGGGGGTGGGATGGGCTATGGGGCCGACCTCTTCTTTGAACCGGAATCGGGCATTATTGTGGTATGCATGATGAACATGTATGGCAATAGTACTGAGGTGAGCGCCAATTTCCTGAAATTGGCTTTCGGACAAGCGGCAGCGCTCCCAAAAATGCATCCGCAGCGGCTCCTGTTCGACCAGATTGAGACAGGGGGACTCGAAGATTTCGCAGCACACTACAATGCCTACATAGCGGCTGTGGGTATAGGGGAAATGGAGCAGCGTTCGCTCCTGGCCATCGGCGAATCGTACAGTCTGATGGGTCGGAAACAGGAGGAGCAGCGCTATTACGAGATCCTGAGCGGGATCATGCCCGAAAATGTGATGGTCTGGCTGCTGCTGGGAGACCTGGCACAGGCCGGGCAGGAACCAGGACAGGCCAGGGTTTATTACGAAAAGGCCCTGTTCCTGGCGGAGGCCCAAAATTCGTATTGGGAGCAAACATTGAAGCAGAAGCTGGCAGGTCTTTAAGCCCCTTGCAACTGGTTTTAGGGACTACGCAAAAGGATACGGGCCTACACCGCCAGCTCCTGTGGGGGCAACTGCCGTTGCCAGAGGTGGTAATACGGGCCCTTTTTAGCATAGAGCTGCTCGTGCTGCCCGGCTTCGACCACCCGCCCACCCTGTATGACCAGGATGGTGTCAGCCAGTGGGACGCTGCTTAGGCGGTGGGTGATGAGGAGGATGGTTTTTTGTTGTCTTTGGAGGGTGCGCAATGCCTGATGTATCGTGTATTCCGAACGACTGTCAAGGGAAGAAGTGGCTTCATCCATGACCAGTATGGGGGCATCTTTATACAAGGCCCTTGCAATGGCAATGCGCTGCTTCTGCCCCCCGGATACCAGGGCGCCATTTTCCCCTAAATGGGTATGAAAGCCATCCGGTAAATGTTCTATAAACCCCATGAGGCCCAATGTGGTGCAAAGGGCTATGATTCTTTCCATGTCGGGCTGGCAGTCCCCTACGGCAATATTGGCAACAACCGACCCACTGAATAAATGAATTTCCTGTGGGACCAGGGCCATGCATTCCCGCAACGCAAGTACATCCAGGCAGGATAGGTCTACCCCCCCTATGGATATTTTCCCCTTTTGGATGGGGTACAATTTCTGCAGGATATGGACAATTGTAGACTTCCCGGATCCGCTTTCCCCCAACAGCGCCGTAATTTTTCCCTCTGGGATGCACAAATCCAGATGGGTGAAGAGATCAGGTCTTCCGGTATAGGCAAATGAGACATCCCGGAACAGAATATCACCGGAAATATTCATTGATTTGCTGCCATTCGCAGGTATCTTCTCTATTTCCAGATCGATGATTTCAAACAGCCTGTCTGCTGCTATCAACGCGCTTTGGATTTCCTTGTTGGCTTTGATCAAACCCGAAACCGGTCCGGTAAAATATCCGAGAATGGCATAAAACGAGAATAGTTCTCCCGGGGTAATCTCCCGATTGAGAACATAGCCGGAACCAGACCACAACAGGATTATCGTAAACAAAGCAGAAATCATCGAAGTGCTGTTCATGGAAAAAACATAATTCAAGGCAGATCGATACGCTTTTTGGAGGAGTTTCACAAAACATTCTTCGGTCTGAATGTTGGCGAATCCTTCCAGGCCAAAGTTCTTGATGGTCCTGATGGAACTCAAAGATTCTACCAATTGACTCTCCAGGGTAGCCGAAGCTTCCATTAATTGTCTTTCCGTTTTTTTGTTGAGACAATTGGTTATAAGATACACTGACAAGTACAAGGGGATTATTAGAAGCATCAGCAATGCCAACTTCCAGAATACGGCAAACATCAGGGCAAAGGAGAAAAGCACAATCAGACTGTTGACCGCCAGGTTAAGTGCCACGGTATTGATAAAGGTCCTGATCTTAACAGCGTCATTAATACGGGACAGAATCTCTCCCACCTGCATGGTGTCAAAAAACTGCTGCGGTAGTTTCAAAAGGTGTTTGTAATACCCCAGGATAAGGCGTAAATCTATAAGCTGCCCAGTCCTTATAAGATAGATATCCTTAAAGGAGACGATCAGAATTTGCAGGGTCAGCAGTATAATCATGACTATACTGAGCAAGTTCAAAAGGTTCCTATTGCCCCCCACCCATACAAAATCTGTAAGTTTTTGGATATAGATAGCGGTGGAAAACCCCAACAAGGTATATACCAAAGCACCAACAAAGGCCTGCAAAAGTATCGCCCTGTGCGGTTTTAATAAATACCAAAAGCGTTCCATTACAGAAGGCCTGTGGTTCCCATTTTTAAAATTTTCATTCGGGAATAAGAGCATTGCCACTCCAGACCAGCCGGATTTAAACATTTTGATGGAGCGTTTGTGCATCCGGCCGTCGGCGGGATCCATGATGACAATTGTATCGCGCTTCACCTTATAGACAACCACATAATGATCGGCGGTTTTCTCAAAGGATATATGGACTATGGCGGGTTTGGGGATTTTATGGAGGCTTGCCCAATCACACCGGATTCCTTTGGCATCCAATCCCAGCTTTTGGGCTGCTTGCAGCAGCCCCAGTAAAGTGGTCCCATTTTTATCTGTCCCCGTATGCTTTCTAATCTGTGCTAATGGAACCCCCAGTTCATAAAAGGCCAGGACGGAAGCAAGACAGGCAACACCGCAATCCGTGCTATCATGCTGTTTGATACATATTCTGGACATTTATGGCTACTTAAAGTATATTTAAGGGAGTCGGGGACCCCATTTCAGCTTAAACCTCTGCTGTTAGAAACTGGCGCTACGCTTCACCTTGACCCAAGACATACTAAAAGGAACTGCCGTCCCATAAACGGACATGGTTCAAGAGGAAGGAAGAAACGTTGTTTAAGGAATGGACCAGGAAAACGGCAAGAACCGGGTTTAGATCCTTTCTAATCGAGAATAGCCAATACGTTCCTCCCAGAAAAAGCCCGATGATAAAAGTGACAAGAACATATAAGACGCTATAGGTGTGCCCCAACCCAAAGAACACGGCGGATACAACAACCGCGCAGATCCATTTTCTCTGTTCAGACCCCCCGGATATGGTACGGCGAACCAGCCGTATGAGCCAGTGCTGGCATATCCATGTTTCTACTAGCGGCGCGAATAGTACGGCAAAGCCAAACTTCAGGATTAAATAGGACCCGGTAACCCGGGGCGGGAGTTTGGGATACGTGCCCTGGTTCATCACCGAGAAGATGCTACCTACAATGATTACAGCCAGAAAGATTAGCCCGAGTACTATAAATCTATGATACTTCAACAAATTTTTCATGCTCCAAAAACCTAAGGGAGCATGGAATTTCCCTGCTCCCCCTTTAAATCAATATCCTGTAAAGGCAGTGTTTCCGCTGAGTCCCATCCCAAGGCTGTTGCATCCGTTGGTATTATAGACTGCGGGGCATCCATTATCTACATAGGTTGGATAGTAATCGATTAGCAATTCGATAAAATCGAAAACCACTTCTCCCCAATTACTGCCGGTTGTAGTGGTAAGGTCCTCCAATTCAAGGGCCGTTAATTCTTCCATATTCAGATTTTCCATTTTTGCATAGTTTTTAGTGAAACAATGACTTCGTATTTCGGGGAATAATTGCGCAAACGTTCCCATTGTTAAAGGCCAAATTATAGTGCTTGGCTGTGAAAAACTTGCAGGGGATGATATTTTGTGATCATCGCCCAAAATTTTCGCGTTATTCTCCAAAGGTCATTTTTGAGGACGACCCATTGAAAGGCGTATTTCACGCAAATCAGAAACCTGATATTCCGGCTCAATTCCATATAGCGAAACTGGTTATCCCTGTGGATCAATGCTACCTGCCTATGGCAATTTAATAGGGTCATGGTCTCCATAACCGCAGATTTCCGGAACCTATAGAGTGTTTTCTTCAGGTTCGCTTCCCGACGCTGGCGCTTTGTCAGGTCGAGATACATCCTAAAACACCTGGGCAGTCCGTATACGATAAAGCGGAACGTCAATAACCTGAGGTATCCCTTTGCCTTTTTCTCCTGGAAGAATTTTTTTATCAGTACGTAAACCATCAGTAAATCCAGAATTTTCTTGGGAGACTGCGCTCGTGTAATAGCGCAGTGGTTGGATCTGTTGTAATTGTATAAAAGGCTTGGGATCACTTTGACCCTATTGGCATAATAAAAAGAGCAGGCCATGAAGTACAAATCCTCATAATAGAACCCTTCCGGGAACGCTATGGCATTGTCCATGAGGAACCGGCGTCTGAAAACACAGGAAAACGGCATGCTGGAATAGCCTTCCCGTACCTGCAGAAACCCCTCCAAAGAATCGCAACCGGGGGTGATGGGCCCTGGAATCCTGGTGATGAAAAAATCCTCTTCAAAAGAATAGTATTCAAAATACCCTATACTGAAAATATCCGTGTCCTGAAAAGCGCGTATAAGACCTAAAATACGGTTTAGGGCTGACGCTTCAATCCAGTCATCGGCATCGATAAACCATATATAATCACCTTTCGCGCTTTGCAAACCTTTGTTCCTGCAAAAGCCTGCCAGCCTGTTTTCGGTATTGTTCAATATTTTTAACCGCTTATCGGCTTTCCCGTAGTCGCTAAGTTTGGCAAGGGAACTATCGGGTGAAAAATCTTCCACGGCGATCACTTCAATCGATTCCTCTGCACTGCAAAGGATAGAAGTCAGACACTTGTCCAGGTAGTCTTCCGCTTTAAAAACGGGGATGATAATACTTAAAAGCACCTTGGTATGTTAAGTTCAGTTATACAACCTATGCATCAGGGAAGTACGGCAGGGAACGATGGGCGTAATCATTGATTTGATTTTTTTGCCCCCAAAGATTTGGGTCACTTCGTCATTACTTATGACGGATACAGAAATCTTTACATTCAGTTCAAACTCGTCTTCGTAGAAATAGGTTTTCCTGCTTCGGTTATAGCGGATAGCGGCATTGTAGTCTCTGAGTTGTTCAATAAGGTGGTAAACCATACGCTCACTGATATGCATCCTATGAGCGAGTTCCCGGGGAGTTCCCGTTGTTTCCGTTAGAATTAGCGAATGGATCTGCTTTAGTCTTTCTATGTTTCGAATCGTATTCATAATGTAAACGTTAGTGATTGTTTCTATTGGAAAGGTTCCTGGCGGGGTTCAACCAGTCATCGGCCTTGTCGAAGAGCAGCTCCCAAAGCGATCTCCGTGTTATTTTAAACTGCGCGATAAGCGTCATTCCCTTTTTCAAATAGCCCCTGTAGCCATTTTTTAGCTGCAAATAGTTCCTGTCGGCGGCACATCGTACGACAAATACGGGCTTGTTTTCCCGGTATTCCACATCGTTGGATATCCCTATTATCCGTCCACCTAATACCCCCCATTGGTTATAGTCAAAAGCATCAAGCCTGAAAGACACTTTTGTCGAGGTATCAAACAGGCCTATTGCCAAGGGATCTACATGGCATTCCACGATAAGTGTGGTATCCGGGGAAATTTCGGCCACCTGGGTCCCTGCGGAGACCCGGGTGCCTGCGGCAAAGTCCCGTACATTTAACAGGCTGCCGCTCACGTGCGCTATAAGGTAGTCATCCCGCTGTTCCTTCTGTAATGCTACCAGCTTTAGCTGTAATTCACGGGATACGGCAATTAAATCGAACCATTCGGAACGCCACCTGGACCATTGGGTCTGCTCTAAAAGTTGTCTTTTACCCTTATTGATGGCAAGGTTGAAGTTGGCCTGCTCGAGTTCCGCTTTGGACACCACCCCTTTCTGGAACAGGCGATAGTTCCGCTCCCGAGCTTTATTAAGGTCTCGGGCCTTGATGTTATATTCTTCCAGGGCGGCGAGGTATTCCGTATAGCTGGTTTTGTATTTAGGGGTCTTAAAACAGGAAGTGTCTGGCAAAGGCTTTTTTAGTGCCAGAGACACATCAGACAGCAAGCGGTTCGTCTCTTCCATTTGTAACTCGCATAGTGCCAGTTGTTCAGCGATTACGGGGTTATCCAGGATAACAAGCGTGTCTCCCCTGGCCACCGCTGCATTGTGGGACAAATTTGTATGGAGGATTTTTCCGGAACCGGGTAAAACCAAAGACTGCCTGTCCATGGCAGGCTTGATCAGCCCCCGGGTGGTTTGGTAGATATCCAGTCGAATAAAGGGTAAGGCACAGAGCGCCAAAAGGATCAAGCTTAGAGCTAGGAGGTAGATGGCTTTCCCTCTACCACTCTGGGCAAAGAAATAAACGCCTGCCCTTTGTTCCGGATACGCACCAGGTAACACTACTTTTTTCATGACCGATTTTATAGCAGGGTGGAAAGTGGGATTCAATATATAGATTATTTTCTATATATGCAAAATAATTATGTATTTCCAGAAATTATTAACATCTATCGCAGGTATGGTATCGCTTGGTTCGTAAAAATTGCTTATATTTAATCGCAGTTATCGATTATTTTCTCGTTTATGTTAAAAACAATTGATCGTCTCATGGAGTTTATCAAATACGCCGGTTTGAGTGCCAGGCAATTTGACATCTCTATTGGTGCCAGCAATGGGTATATCCTGCGGATGCAAAAAAATAAGGCCTCTATTGGCAGCGATGTCATTGAGAATATACTTCGAACCTATCCCCAATTGAACGTGGTTTGGCTTTTAACCGGTGAAGGGGTGATGTTAAATACAGAGAAGGCTTCAAATTTTGACGAATTTGATTCCCTCCCCAGGGATAAGCAGCTTCAAATTGAAAGAATAATAGAAAGGAAAATCATTGAGCGGCAGGAACAGGAACGGAAGCGCTTGTTAAAAGAGGTGACCCGGGAGATAGAACAGGCCCAAAAGAAGATGGGGAAATAACGCCTTTGATCTGCGGTATCCCATTTCGCCCCGGTGGGTTGCCCCTTGCCTCGTCTACGGTGCAATCAGCAACCATCGTCAAAGTACACCTAAGGCAGAATACGCTACCTGCTTCGTACTTCCCTCACCCCAACCATCCCTCCCTGTCCAAACTCCGGTACTGTATGGCTTCGGCAAGGTGACGGGTGTCCAGCGCCGCTGAGCAGTCCAGGTCGGCGATCGTTCGGGCGACCTTTAATATACGGTCATACGCCCGTGCAGAGAGGTTCAGTCGTTCCATGGCATTCTTGAGCAGGGCCATGGAAGGGGCGTCCATTTTGCAAAACTCCCGTATCTGTTTGGTGTTCATTTGAGCGTTATAATGCACATTGGGCAAGGCCGCAAAACGTTGGGTCTGTACTTCCCGCGCCGTGGTCACCCGCTTTCGGATCTCCAGGCTCCCCTCCCCTTTTCGTTCATCGGACAGTTTTTCGAAGGGAACGGGGGTCACTTCTATATGGATATCGATCCGGTCCAGCAAAGGCCCCGAGATTTTGCCCAGGTAGCGTTGCATTTCCATGGGCGAAGTCGTCACCGGAGCATTGGGGTCATTGAAATAGCCGGATGGGCTGGGATTCATGCTGGCCACCAACATAAAACTGCTGGGATAGGTAACCGTGAATTTTGCCCTTGAAATAGTTACCTCCCGGTCTTCCAGCGGCTGCCTCATCACTTCGAGCACAGAGCGTTTGAATTCGGGAAGCTCATCCAAAAACAAGACCCCGTTATGCGACAGGGAAATCTCCCCCGGTTGCGGATAGGTGCCGCCCCCCACAAGGGCCACATCCGATATTGTATGGTGGGGGCTTCGAAAAGGCCGTTGGCACATCAGCCCCGCCTTGTGTACTTTTCCCACTACCGAGTGGATCTTGGTGGTCTCCAGGGCCTCTTCCAGGGTCATGGGCGGCAAGATAGAGGGAAGGCGTTTGGCCAGCATGGTCTTACCGGCCCCGGGGGGACCAATCAGGATAAGGTTATGCCCTCCCCCCGCGGCAATTTCCATACAACGCTTTATGCTCTCCTGCCCTTTTACGTCCGAGAAGTCATATTCCGGAAATTCCTGGTTTTTATAAAATTCTTCCCTGATATCCACCACGGTCCGTTCCATGGGCTGGCCTTGGTCGAAAAACCCGATGACTTCGCATATATTCCTGGCCCCATAGACTTCCAGCCCGCTCACCACAGCAGCCTCCCTGGCATTTTCCTCGGGCAGTATAAACCCCCTGAACCCTTCTTCCAGGGCCCGTATCGCGATGGGCAGGGCGCCTTTGATGGGCTGCAGGCTTCCATCCAGGGATAATTCACCCATAATGATAAAGTGTTCCAATGCCCCAGCCTGAATTTGACCCGATGCGGTCAGTATCCCCAGGGCCAGGGTAAGGTCATAGGCCGATCCCTCTTTTCGAAGGTCTGCGGGCGCCATGTTGATGGTGATTTTTTTGACCGGGATTTTGTACCCGTTGTTCTGAAGGGCCGCGGCAATACGGTAATTGCTTTCTTTTATGGCATTGTCCGGCAGCCCCACCAGGTGGTATCCCACCCCCTGGTCTATATTCACCTCCACCGTTATGGTGCTGGCTTCGACCCCAAAAACGGCACTGCCAAATACCCTTGTAAGCATGGAAACACGTTGATGCTCCCTAAAAATACAAAAGTTTTTGATATGTAGTATATAATCTACGTTATCGTATTTAATCTACATGAAATATTTTGGTAGCGGACACCGGAACGCCCTGGGCGGTGAAACCTTCCAACCTGACCTCATAGGCCCCGGGAAGGTCTGAGGTAAACCAGTGGATGGTGGTCACGGGACCTTCCAATTCCAGTGAAGGTTCCCACAGGAGTTGCCGGCGGAAATCAGGAATACGTTCCCTTTGCTCCCCCTCCTTGTATTCCTGCCTGAAATAGGCCTTTGCAGGTTGGGGCCTGAATAAGGCGGCCTCTTTCAGAAAAGGGCGTTGAAAGCTTTCATGAAAATCCGAGGAAAACGTCTCAAAGGCCAGGATGCCCTGGAAAACATTGGCCCCTATCTGGTAGCGGTCACGGGAAAAAAAGATGTTTTTTATTCGACGGGCAGGGAACCCTATGATATCCTTATGGTCCTGTATAAAAAGGCCGTCCATAAAAACCATGGGGGGCATTCCCATTCCATCGAGGTAGCCGTCGAACGGCCGGACCTGGAACATGGGTTCCCCCCGGGCGTCCTTGGATAGCCAAACGTGGTCCACAATTTCCACCAGGGTTTCCGCTATGGTGTTGAAACGGGTAAAATCATCCAGTCGGTAATGTTCCTGGAATTTGCGGTAAAAAGGCACCAATCCGGTTGATTTCAAAAGGGTATCCGACCTTACTTCCAGGTAGGCGTTTTCAACCTGGTTTTGAATGCTCCGGGCCCGAACGGCCGGGGCCAGCGAATCATGCAGGACAAAGTCTTTGAAGTCCAGCACCCCGGGCAGTACCAGCCCAACGGTATCCAGTTCCAGGGTATAGCCCGTATCTGCATGTCCCAGGACCTGAAAAAGGCCCTTTTCATTGGCATAATCGCGGTCCAGGTTGAAATAAAACCGGCCCCGTTGATCCGTCCTCGATATTTCAAACAGGAATTCGTCCCCCCCCAGGGAGAGGGTCAGTGCCTGGCCTTTTACCGGGAGGCCGGTAGCCGCGCCCAACACCCTGCCACTAAGCATCTCCCCCCTCATTTCAGGCAATACCAGGGATGTATCGGGAAGGGGTGGTCGCTGTGAACCGGGACCATACAACCGCCTGTGGTTTCTTGCGCCATGCGAGGATGGGCGGGGAAACTCCGGTATGCGGCGGACCGAAAGGGAAAAGCTGCCCGATGCATTTGCTTCGCTACTCGCCCGTAGCTCGAGGCGCACCTTTTCACGTGGGCCAAATAAATCAGCGTCGAGGGACAAAGCCACAGGCCCGCCGGGCAGGTCACCCCCCACTCCGGCGCTTGTTGCGTCAGAGGTCGTGATCGGACCTTCCTCCATCCCCAGGGAATCCTGCGCCCCGCCGGCGAGGTATGCTGCTGGGGTATTCTGATAGGGGTTGACCAGCCAGACGTCCGATTGAAAAATCGCTTCTTTCGCCTGGTTTTGCATCCACCGGGTGTAGGCAATCAATTTGTAACTCCCTGTGGGTACCGTAGCTGGTACAAAAAAATCGCCCTGCCCGTATCCGTCCTTCAACCGGACTTTGTGCTGAAACACCGGCACCAGGTCTTTGCCAACCAGCGCGACATAGGCTATTTTGCTGACAGGGCTCGGCTTGAAGGATCCCGCGTCCAGGCAATACACCTTGTAATACAGTGTTTCCCCCGCAAAGATTTGGCTGGCGCTTTGATGTACAAAGACTGTTTCGGCCGGTACATCGCCAAATACGCCACCTGGTGACGTACTTCGCGTTGCGGTTTGGGACTGCCCCGCCCAGGCCATCAAAAGCGGCACGATCCATATACGTATTTTCCAGTGCTTCATTCGCATTTCACTTATTCTTCGGTCCAAAACTCAGGCACTTCTACCTTTCCCAGGGCGGTGCAGTCCCCACATTCTACCGGTACCACTAAAAAGGGCCCCTGTCCCATGGGCGGTGGATCGTTGTCGCCAAAATAGGTGACAAAACCTGCCAGAACGATCGGGCGCAGCACACATCCCCCTTCATTGGCGATTACAGGTGCTGTGGGGTCACAGGGGTCTACATAGGGTGGCAGTGGTTCTCCGGGGAAAAGGTCATCATAATTGAAGAATATCCGTTTTTCCTGTACCGTGGCCACATCAAAATACCCCAGGACTTTCTCTGCCGGGTCCGTTTCCGAAAAGACATTGCCTTCCAGAAAGCCCGGTTGGGTTTCCGAGAAAAGGCTCTCTGAACCCGAAAATTCCTTTAAGGTCTCGTAATAGCTGTACGCCGCGTCAGATTGTACCAGCTGACGCACCAGGATGCTGTAGCGGTGCGAAATAATGTAGTTGTCGCGGTTGATAAAGCGTACGATAAATTGTTTTACCTCATCTTCGGGAAAATCATTGGTGTCCGTGATTATGATGCTGTTGGACGCTTCGCTGGCATAGCATACCTGGTTGTCCTCTTCCCTGGCCACCACGATTAAACCACACCCCCCGGGCGCATCCGGCACAAGTTTTCTAGGACTCCAGGCGGGAGCGATGATCTTCCAACTTTCGGTATAGGTATAACGGTAATTGCGCGCATCGCCCTGGGTGCCCGAGGCGTTTACCCGGATGGCGACCCCTTCGACCCCGTCGTCATTGGTGATCCGTTCCGGAAAAACCTCGAGTAACGTGGCCTCCGGGCTTAGCCGGGTAGCTTCCGAGGCGTATTCCCGCCCATCGGAGGTGGTTACCCTAAGCCGGTAAGAACGGCCCGCCTGGGCGGCAAAAGGCGTTTCTGACAGGTACTTGCCCGCGGCTGTTTCCACGAATGGTACTACCGTCCCCTGGTCATCCTCCACGATGACCGCAGCGTTGGATTCCGGGGCCGGCCCTTCAGATTCGAATGCGAAACTGCGACTGAGCAATACCTCCTGTTGTTTTGATTTATTCGTGATCGTGGCTTCGATCACCAGGGCACTTTCAAAAGTCAGGGTTTCGGGTTCAAAGGTTTCCACGCAACTCTGGAACCCTGCCATAAGCAGCAGCCAAATGCCGACTTTTAAAAACCTTCCTTGATAATATGCAGCCAATTTCATACGGTTCAAAATCTGAAGTTGTACGTAATGGTGGGTACCGGTATCGCAAAAATGGAGCTCTTATAGGCCTGTAATTCCCCGTCTTTTGTCACAAAAAAGACCGAATACGGGTTGTTCCTCCCCAACACATTGTAAATGGAAAAATTCCAGAAGCTGTGTGCGAATTTCTTGATCTTATGGTTCCCTTCCATATTAAAACTGAGGTCGAGCCGGTAGTAATCCGGGATTCGGAATTTGTTCCGGTCACTGTAAAAAACGTACTCGGCGTTATTGAATTCATAGCTGCCGATGGGATATGTCACGGGCCGGCCGGTTTGATACACAAAATTGGCAGACACGCTGAACCGGCGGGTAAACTTGTAATTGGCTACCAGGCTGACGTCATGTGGCTTGTCGAAATTGGAAGGGAAATACGCCCCATTGTTGACGCGTTCCTCAGGAAATTCACTGTCGAGCCTCACAAAGGAGCGGGAATAGGCATACCCCAACCATCCGTTGAGCCGGCCTTCGTTCTTCTTCACCAGGAATTCTACCCCATAGGCTTTTCCGTCTCCCTGCAGTACCTCAGTTTCTATTTGTTCGTTCAATAGTAATTGTGCCCCTACCTTATAATCCAGGATGTTTTTAGACCTCTTGTAATACCCTTCCAGGCTAATTTCGTAGGTGTTCCCGTCCAGGTTCTTATACAACCCCAGGGCCAGTTGCCGGGCTTCCTGGGGTCGGATATTGAGATCGGATAACTTCCAGGTATCGGTAGGCGATGCAGTGGTGTTGTTGGACAGGGTGTGGATGTACTGGAAGGTATTGTTGTAGCTGGCTTTTACAGACAGGTCTTCCCCCAGGAAATACCGGGCCGAAACCCGCACTTCGGGCCCACCATAGGTTTCAATGACCTCGTTGTTTGTATACTCCCGGGTTTCCACCAGCGTACCGTTGTTTTTGGGTCCGTCCTCCTCGTATATGCGTTGTGAACCAGCGCCGAGGGCAAGGAAGGCCGAATAGCGCAACCCGGCATCGATCAGAAGTTTATCGTTCAGTCTCCAACTGTCTGATAAAAAGGCGGCGGCTTCCAGCCCCTGCTCTTCCGGGATGAACAACGAGGTTACTTCAGAAGCGTCTCCTTTGGGGCGGATGCTCCCGGGTTCTACCCCGTAATACTTGCCCGAGATTCCATAATCCAGCGTATGGGCGCTATTGGCGAGGTATTTCATTTTGAGTTTTAATTCCGTTTCATTGATTCGGTATCCGAGATCAAAATCATCGTTCGAATCCCCGTCATATTGAATGTTGAAACGGTACTCGCTGTTGGACAGCAATACCCCCCCGGTGTTTTTGTCATTAAACCTATGGTCCCATTTTAACGAGAGCAGGCGGTTACTGTAGTCGAATACCGAATCTGAGGTAATGCTGAATTCGTCCCGGCTGAAATACCCCGTGGCCCTGAGCTCGTTGTTTTCATCGATGGTATGGTTGTACTTCGCCACCACATCATAAAAGGAGGCTTTGCTCTTGTTGAGTTCCGGTTCGTCCAGGGACTTCAGGATCCAGTCGGAATAGGTAGCCCTGCCCCCTACCAGGATCGCCGCCTTATCTTTTACAATAGGCGTTTCCAAAGTCAGGTTGCTGGTAACGGGCCCGATGGAGGCTTCCCCTGCAAATTTTTCAACATTGGCGTCCTTTGTGCCGATATCAAATACCGAGGACAACCTTCCGCCGTATTCCGCGGGGATACTTCCCTTGTAGATGTTTACATCGCCTGTGGTAAAGGGGTTCAAGGCCGAAAAAATCCCAAAAAAATGGGTGGGGTTGTATATCACGGCATTATCCAAAAGGATCAGGTTCTGGTCTGTCCGCCCACCCCGCACATTATAACCGCTAGACCCTTCACCGGTGGTAGAGATCCCCGGCAGGGTAACCGCCGCTTTAAGGATGTCTCTTTCTCCCAACACCAGGGGGATGGTCTTTATCTTTTCGACCTCCAACAAGGTTACCCCGGTAGCGGCTTGTTCCACATTCCGGTTTTGGTTGCCCTGCACCACAACCTCATCCAACACCTCAATACTTTCCTGCAAATCGAAATCAAGGGTGCCGTCATTGTAAATAATGACTTTTTTTCGTTGCCCCTGGATCCCAAGGGCGGAAGTCTCCAGGATATTGACCCCGGCCGGCAGCTCTAATTCATAGTAACCTTCGGCATTGGTGGCGGTCCCGATGTTTTTCCCCTGTACCACGATGGCCATTTCAGAAACAGCTTGTCCGTTTTCAGCATTCCGGGCTATCCCTTTGAGGGTAAAACGACGTTGCTCGCTGTTTCGGTCCTGCTTTCCGATACGCACGGTCGCCACTTCCTGCTCGGCCTCATTGGCCGCTTCGGCGTAAAAGAGCGGATTTGCCGTGCTTTCAACTTCCCGGGAATCGGCATCCGACTGCCCGAAAAATGCTTCGGGAAGCGCTGCTACGATGATGGCGTTCTGGGTAAGGATGGCCCTTTTGCCGTCCATCAGGTGAAAATTCAGCAGGGTATCTTCCAAAAGGGCATCGAGGATCGTACCCAGGTCCTGCGATTCAAAATTTCCCGAGACCGACCTTTTTGGAATCCAGTCCTCTACAAAATAAAAACGGTAGCCACTGAGCCTTTCGAGCTCTGACAGGACTTCCACAAAAGGGGTGTTTTCATACGACAGGCTCAACACAGGCCCTTCCTGTGCCTGGGCGGCACTACTGATGAACCAAAAGAGGACGAATGCAATTTTTCTCATGGGCGCGCATTGCTTTTTTGCAGGGGAAGAAGGCTCCCTATACGTTGGAAAAGGGCGAACGTAAAGGCCTGTGGATCCGTTCGTCTTTGCGCCCTGGCCCGGTTGTAAAAGGCATTTATGGGGTCTTGCAGTTCCGGAAAGAGGTCCGTGACATCCCGTTTACTGCTGATAAGGTGGAACTTGCCCTGATACTGAAGGACATACTCTTTTGGCAACGGAAGAAACTCGTAATAGAGGCTGCTTCGGTCTTTACGGTCAAAAAGTTTTTTACGGTGTTTGGTCAGTAAGGTGAAAGACGGCGTTTGAAGGGTAACCTCATAGAAGCCATTGATTCCGGGATTCGCCTCGGAATCCCATACGTTTAAAAACCGATGCCCGTCAATAGTGAAACGGGAGAGCTGTTCCCGGAACAGTTGCAGGGTAGTACCCCCAAGGCGGTCTTCGACTTTGATCAGCAATTGGTCAAGGAATACATTGTACTTCAACGCCAGTTCCCCGTAGGGCTGTCCTTTATACCATACAGACCCTTTAAGGAAATCGGGGGAAGAAAAATACGGGGTGTTCTGGTTAATGGTACGGAACTGCTCCTTGTAGAGAATGCCTTCGTACAAGCCCGTGTTCTCCCGGCCGATCTGTTCATCGAACCAGTTGTAATACCTGCCATGGTTCAGCTGCGACTGTCCGTATAACGTTACCTGGCCTAAAAGAAACAATACCACTAGAGGACGAAACAACGCTTGTCCTTTGATCATAAACACGAAATTTTAAAGGCAAGCGGGCACCAGGATGCCCCGTTTGCTTACCACTTTTGCGAAAGCTAAATTATGTCAATAAGGAACGGGCAATGTGTTATAACGCTATACAATAGTGCTTTGACCTTATATCCATATGCAGTCGGGCTCCTCCCCCGACCTTTGGTTTGGCAATGGCAGCAACACAAAAATGACCCGTAAAGAACCGTTAATCCGGCTTAAATATAAGTAAAGAATTGGAAGGCCTGGTTATCTCGGCTTTATTAAGCAGCATTTTTCGGAATTTCCCGTCAACGTACATCCCGGCCTGGTCCTTGTAATGGACACTAAATGGGTTCCCTGATTGCCCGGTGGGCAGGATACTCAGGCTGTTTTCAATATCGGAAAAATCGACAATTCGACGGGTCGAAGGGCCATGGGTCACCTTGTTGTCCCCATGCTCCCCGTAGGTGAAGCCCATATTGTTGATAACTTCCCTGGATCCCCTGACAGGAAAAGGCCCCACATTGAAGAAAGAGCGGAGTAGCCGTACCCTGCCTATGGGATGTTCGTGTTCAAGTTGATGTACCCTTTCCCAGGTCCATAAACCGGTGTCTTTCCCCAGTTGTTCTTCCAGGGATTCGTAGGCCTGTTGAAATGCCAACTGGACGATCTCCTGTTTCCCTTCGACGATATCGGGAGTATGCTTCCTGTCCCACCAGACCGAATGCTCCCTGGCCGCCATGGGGGCGATGGCCCGTTTGTGAAAATGCGTTGCCAGGAACTCCTTGAAATGTATTTCCCCCAGTTTATCCCCAAAGGTATGCTTGAGGAAGAAGTAGACCCACCTGTGAAAAAAAGTGGGCTCGGAAGTTTTAAGGGGATAGTTGCCCTTCCACCGGCTGAGGTTGTCCAGCAGCTTGATCTGTTTGTTTGTGAGTTTGCCGACATCCAGTGATTTGGCAAGATCGATGGCGATTTCGGGGTTCACCGGGGAACGGTCGTCCAGGATCATGGCGCTTACCGACTTCCGGTCCCAATCATCCTTTGATTCCAGGATATCGACGATACGCCTCGCCCGGTTCTCCGGCAGGTAGTAACCCGGGTACGCCTTACCCCCTACCGGCTCTGGTTGGTTATTGGCCGAATACACATAGTTCCACGGAGGGTTTATGGCCTTTGGGTTCTCATGGAACCCCAGGTACTCCTGCACCTCTTCCCGGCCGCTGCTTCCATCAAGGATGAGTTTGGTGTTCACGCTATCGGGCATGGTGTACAATTTTGCACTGGCCCACCAGGCCACGTTGCCTTCTGCATCCCCGTACATAACATTCAACCCGGGGGCGTGAAGCCCGGGGAGCGCACTTTGGAATCCCTGGAGGTCGTCCGCGTGCGACAGGCCATAGAGTGTTTCCAGCAGTTTGTTTTCTAATCGGGTATAAATCCATGACATACTCACGGGCCTGCCAGGCCCCAGCTGTTTGGCAATAGCATTCATTACCGGCCCGTGCCTTGTGCGCTTGTAACTAAAGCTTACCTCTTTTTGGTCTTTGACCCGGATACTATGGGTAACCCGGTCATAGTCCGCATAGCCTCCGGGAACGGCATACCTATTGGAATCCGAGGGGTGGGGTTGTTCGTAATAGAAGTCCAGGTCATCGTTCTCAAACATGGTGAGTCCATAAGCCGCTTTGCGATTATGGCCCAGCAAGGGAAAGGGAATCCCTGCCAGGTGGTACCCGTACTTCTCGTAGTTGGGGGTAGACAGGTGGGCTTCGTACCAGACCGATGGCTGGGCGAACCCGATATGGGGGTCATTTGCCAGGATGACTTTCCCGTTCCTGGTTTTGGGGGGCGCGATAACCCAACTGTTGCTGCCGATGAACTGCGGTATCGGCAATGGTGCCAGGGCAGCAGTAACGGCGCCCAGGAGTTGCGGTGCCACCGAGTCTTTTACTGCCGGCTCATAATTCCGGATCCGGGTTACCAGCGAATCATACCCTATCTCAAGGTCTTCCAGGTATGCGGTCCCCAGGCTGTCCCTGATATGGGTAAGCAACGGATCTGTTTTATGTGCCATGGCAAATGAAAAGGCCATATAGCCAATGGCATTGTGAATATCCTCCAGCTCAAAAGGGGTCTTCCTTATCCCGGTCAGGTAAAACTCCACAGGGGTGGGACCAGAGGCGATAAATTCATTGATCCCATCCAGGTATGCCTGCGACAAAACCACTTCAGGACGCTGCCTGTCCAGTGCTGATACCGCGTCCCGACTGGCCTCCGCGATACCCAGCGCAAGGAAAAAACGGTCGGTAGGCAACAATTCTTTACCAAATACCTCAGAAAGCCCGCCCCTGGCGACCCTTCTAAGCAATTCCATTTGCCAGAGGCGATCCTGGGCATGTACGTAGCCCAATGCCCTGAAGGCGTCTTCCTCTGTATTGCCATATATGTGCGGTACGCCGTAAGGGTCATAGTATACATCTACCTGGGCGGCAAGTCCCGCCAGGGATTTAACCCCGTCATAGTCGGGTTTTAGGGACTGGTAGGCGAAGACCCCGGCGAGGAAGCCCAACCCGAGGATCACCATCAGTATCCAGCCCAAGCGCTTAAGTAGTTTCAATCGACAGCGGTTTATACCGATTAAAGATAGTCGGAATTACAGGATAAAAAAAGAAGGCGTTGAACTATCGTTACAAGGGAGTCTTAAGCATTGTTGCCTCCCGGTAATTCCGCAACCCGTTTAGCAACCACTCCCGGTAACGCGCGCTATCGGTATTCTGGATGGCCGGGCTTAGGATTTCCAGTTGGGGCGAGAGTAAAACATAATACGGCTGTGAGGCCGCCCCAAAGTTGACCGTCTGGAAAGTCCCCCATTTTTGGCCCACGGTTTCGATCTGCTTGACACGTCCTGAATCATAGCGGAAGGAAAACTGCTCTTCGGCAGGTAATTCCTTGCGATCGTCTATGTAGAGTGAAATAAGGACAAAATCTTCCTTCAGCAGCGGGAATATATCGGGTTCACTCCAAACATTCTCCTCCATTTTACGGCAGTTGACACAGGCCCACCCGGTAAAATCAAGCAAAATAGGTTTGCGCACCTCCCGGGCATAGGCTACCCCTTCTTCAAAATCTTTAAAACAGTTGATCCCCAGGGGGCAGTCGCTTTCCTGTTCGAAAACGCTGTAGAAATCGGGGGGGGGAAAGCCACTCAGGCCTTTCAGGGGAATGGCTTTGAACAAGCCAAGTACCAGGTACAGTGTAAACAAGGCACTAAGGACCCCGATACCCCCCCGAGCCGGGGATATCTTTTGCTTGGGCCCCTGTTGGTAGATCCTGAAAGCCCCAAACAGGTAAAGGGTAAGTCCCAGGGCCAACAATATCCAGGAAGCCAGGAATATTTCACGTTTAAAAATGCCCCAGTTGCCTACAAGGTCCGCATTGGAAAGAAATTTCAGTGCCAGGCCAAGTTCCAGAAAACCCAGGACCCCTTTTACCGTATTCATCCATCCCCCGGACCTGGGCAGTGAATTCAACCATGTGGGAAAGAGGGCAAAAAGGGCAAAAGGCAAGCCCAGGGCCACCCCAAAGCCCAGCATCCCGGCTGTCAGGTTGGCTGCTACCTCCCCTTCGGCCAAAGTGGTACTGCCGAGCAAACCGCCCAAAATCGGGCCGGTACAGGAAAATGACACTATAGCCAAGGTCACCGCCATAAAGAAGATCCCCATGGCACCCCCTACGCGGGAAGACGCCTTGTCCATTTTATTGGCCCAGGAACTTGGCAGCGTGAGCTCATAGAACCCGAAAAACGAAAAGGCGAAAAAGACAAAAATCAGGAAGAAGAAGACGTTTAGCCAAACATTGGTGGCAATGGTGTTGAGGATTTGTGAATCTAAGGAGTCAAAAAGGTGAAAAGGCAAACTGAGTAAAAAGTAGATGAGCACGATAAAAAACCCGTACAACAGGGCGTTGAAGACCCCCTTTGACTTTTTCTGCGATTGTTTGGTAAAAAAGGAGACCGTAAGGGGTATCATGGGGAAGACACAAGGGGTCAACAGCGCGATCAGACCGCCGAGAAAACCCAGCCCGAAAATCACCCAAAGGGTAGCCTTGCCATCGGTACCCCCTCCCGGGCCGCCGGTCAGCAGCTCCTTGTTTTTCAAATCCAGTTTCAGGCCCGCACTCAACGCGAGGCTACGGTCGTCTACCGTTTGATCGGCCACTACCACCGGTCCGCCATCCAGCGAGAAATAGAATGTTTCCTCAACCGGGATACAGACTTCTTTGCATACCTGGTAAAAAAGTTCCAGGTCAATTTGTTTCAGACCCGGGTCGAGGCGTTTGACGCGCTGCCGGAAGACCGCCTTTTCTTTGAAAAAGGTTTCATCTACCTCAAAGATATCACTGTAGGCGGTTTGGGTTTCGCTCTCCTCAGTGGCGCCCAGGAGTTCATAGGTGCCGCCGGCGTCCACATAAGTGAATTCCGTGGGCAGCGGCCCACCTTCCGGTGTATGTTGGGAATATACGTGCCAGCCGGCTGCAATCTCGGCCGTAAGGATCAGTTCATATTCTTCACCGGAAAGCTGTCGTACATCCTGTGACCAACGTACAGGGTCTTCATCCAGTTGGGCAAACCCTGTAGTAGTGCCCAGGACCAATAGGAGGTATAAAAAAACTTTTTTCATGCTTTCCAGGTGATTTTGAGAATCGTATTGGTCGTATCCGTCACCTTGAACCTTTCATCGGCCCTCAGCCCTACTACCCAGACGATGTCGTCTCCGGAACACAACAGCCATTGTCCTTCCTTGGCGATCATATCCAGTTTCTCATCCTTATACAACTTCGATATTTTCTTTTTCCCATCCATTCCCAGGGGATAAAAATAGTCCCCTTTTTGCCATTTACGAAGCCTCAGTACTGGGTTTAACGTTTCCTTATCAACATATAGTATGTGTCTGGACCGCTCCCCCATTTGCATCACTTCTTCCATGGTTAAACGGATGGGCGAAAGGACGGACCCCGTTCCGAGCGCGAATTCACAGGCTCCTGCTTCCTCCAGGGGCCATGGCTGCAGCAGGAGATGTTCGCGGTCGCGGATCAACCTGTGCGTTTTGCTGCGCAGAAACCTGCCACTGCCCGAAGCCAGGAGCCCGGCCACCTGCCCCCCTTCAAATCCGTAGGCGGAAAAGAGCAGGTGCAGGTAATCCTCCCTGGGAATAAGGGCCTCCAGGGCGGCCACGGCCATCCGGACATGCCCACCCTCCTGATCGAAAATTTGTTCTGTAAGTTGTTCCCGATGTTGCTGCAATATCAGAGCACTGCCAGCCAGGTGATTTTGTGCCCTCAGGAAATTCTCCAAAAATGCCGGGTGCAGTTCCCTGAGCCGTGGCACTACCTCCATGCGGATCTTGTTCCTGAGGTATTTGGATTCCTCATTGCTGCTGTCATCCCGCCATGCCAGCTTACAAACCTTTGCATACTGCTGGATTTCATCCCTGGAAAATGGCAATAACGGCCTGGCCAGTGCTTTTCCCCTTTCCGGAATTCCGGTCAGCCCCTCCAATCCGCTTCCCCGGGAAAGGTTGATGATAAACGTTTCCAGGGAATCATCGGCATGGTGTGCCGTAAGCAACACTTCCAGGTCCTGTTGTCCGAGGATTTCCGAAAACCAATGGTAGCGGAGTGCCCGCGCAGCCATCTGTACGGATACCTGGTGTTTATTTACATAGCCCAGCGTATCAAAATGGGTTACGAAAAAAGGCCGTTGGAGGGTATGGCTTAGTTCGGCGACAAACCGCTCGTCGGCATCGCTCTCTGCGCCCCGCAATCCAAAATTGCAATGGGCAATCGCATAATCCAGTTGGCAGGCCTCGCAGAGGTGTACCAGCACTACGCTGTCCAAACCACCGCTACAGGCCACCAGCAAGGACTTTTCCTTTAAGTCGGGCAAGTGTTCATCCAGGTGTTTTTTAAAGGCCTCCAGCATGGGTCAAAGGTAGGAAAGATTTGGATGTAAGGCGCGCCTTCCTTTCGTCCCGGGTCTTTGTTACAACTGTTGGTCCAGCCAGGCCAGCATCCGCCCAAAGAAATCCTCCCGGCAACGGTCATGGTGCAGTTCATGGTACCCGCCATCAAACAACTCCAGTGTCGTCTCCCGGTTAGCCGCATGGAATTCCTGTGTAGCGCGGTAGTCAATAATGGGGTCGGCCGTACCGTGTAGCAGCAGGGTGGGTACGTTCAGGTCAGGGGCATGGGCCAGGGCCCATTTGCCCGCGGCTATCACCGGAAATGAAAACATGGGGCTCACCTTGCGGTGTACGAGTGGATCATTTTGATAGCGGGCTACTTCTTCAGGGATCCTGGAGATCCCCCCGGGGTCGAGGCCTGAATCCAGCGTGAGGGAAGGATAGAGGTGCAGCAGGGCTTTCCCCAGCAGCATTTTCCATGATGGGGGCTGGAACGCCAACCGCAGGTACGGGCTTGAGGCGATAAGTGCACTGACCCCCCCAGGGCTCCTCAACTGCTGGTTCAGGACCAGGTTGCCGCCCAGGCTGTGCCCGTAAAGGAAGCATGGCAGGCCCGCATATTCCCCAGAGGCCAGGGCTATCGCGTGGGTTACCAATTCCAACAGGGCTTGATAGGATGGGCAATGCCCCCGCTTCCCGCCCGACCTTCCGTGTCCGAAATGATCGTAGCGGATTACGGCTATACCCTGTTGCAGGAAAAACGGGACCACGGTATCCAGGTAACGTCTGGAGTGCTCCCCGAAACCATGGACAAGGACCATTACCGCCCTGGGGGATTCAAGGCTATGGCCTGTGGCATAGATGACTGTGCCATGGGACTTCCAACTGAGATCGCGTGTCATTGGTATATCTTTTTGAGCTTACCCCAACAGGCAGCCGTTACGTATGGGTTCTTTTGCGGCCTGGAATCTCAGGTGTCTTCCAGGACCTCGCGCATGGCTTTTGCCTTCAGCAAGCACTCCTGGTATTCTGCGGCGATATCCGAGCCTGCCGTAATGGCGCTGCCCACAGAAAACGAAACATAGCGCTTTTCCAAATTATACAAAATACTTCGGATCACTACATTGAAATCAAAATTGCCATCCGGGTCAAAATACCCTACTGCCCCGCTGTAAAGCCCTCTTTTGGTTGCCTCCAGGGCTTCGATCAGTTTCATGGCCGCCACTTTTGGGGCGCCTGTCATACTGCCCATGGGAAACGCTTCCCGTATGACCTCCACCGGGTCTTTAGCCGGATCCACATCCGCGGCAACGGTAGAAACCATCTGGTGTACCTGGCGAAAGGTGTGGACTTTGCACAGTTCTTCGACCCTCACGCTTCCTTTAAGGGAGCTTCTGGACAGGTCATTCCGCACGAGGTCGACGATCATGATATTTTCAGCCCGTTCTTTGGGGTCCATTGCCAGTTGTTCCGCCAGCTTCCGGTCTTCACCGGGATCGTGGGAACGCCTTGCCGTGCCCTTCATGGGTTGGGCGATAAGCCTGGAACCCGACCTTTTCATGAACCGTTCCGGGGAGGCGGATAGCAGGTAGGCATGTCCAGATTTCATGTAGGCCGAGAAGGGGGCTGCCGACCGTTTGTTCAGGTTGACAAAGGCCCGATAGGGGTCAATGGTTGCTTCCTCCGCATAAAACTCCTGGCAGAAGTTGGCCTCATAGATGTCTCCCCTGTGGATATGGAACTGCAGGGCCTGCACCCTTTTAAAATACTCTTCCTTGAATATGCGGAGTTTGATCCGTACGCTGTTCGCGTCATGGGCGGTATGTTCCCAAGGAGGTATTTTGGTTCGTGCAATGGCTTTGTAGTCCGCGGGAATCTCGTCCTTAATACTGCCAAGGTAGCAGAATTCCACCTCCCCTGCCCGGAGCCGGATAAGTCGCATGGGTTGGAAAAAATATAGCTCCGGGAATAAGAGTCCGTCAAAATTCCCGGAATCCAGGGACTCCACATCATTTTTGAGATCATACGAAAAGTACCCCACCAGCCAATCCTTATGACGGGAGCGAAAAGCCTTCAAGGCATCAAACCCCCCGGCGGCTTGCATTTTCAGGGAGTTGGCCGCACCTATGGCCATTAGCCCCTCCAGGGAGCCATATGGATCCTGATGGCCATTACTGTCCAGCCACAACAGGTCATCAAATTGCTGGGCCCACAGCAGCAATCGGGCTTTAAAGCGTATGGGATCCTTTAAGGCAAAGGTAGCACAGTGGCGCAAGGGTTTAGAAATTTGATAGGAATCGTTGGAGGGCTTCCCGGTGCTCCAGGGAGAGGCTGTCATCGGTAATGCCTTCTTCCCGGGAGAAATTCTCCGAATAGGACGGGAGTGAGAACGTAGCCAGGACCTCGCCTCCAAACCGGGGCAACATGGCTTCTATGACTTGCAGGGAACCTATGCCACCCCGCTTTCCCCCTGAGGTGGACATCAATAAAATCTTTGTTCCTTCGAGAAACTTCCGGTCCAGGCGCGAAAGCCAGTCGAGCAGGTTCTTCATATAGGCAGAGGGGTAGCTATTGTGTTCGTTGACCGACAGGATCAGCCCATCGGCTTGCTGGAGGTCTTCCTTGAACTCGATCAGGGAATTGGAAAACCCGTGTTCCCGTTCATAGTCCTCACTGTAAAGCGGAAAGGGCATTGTGGCCATGTTCAATTGCTGGATCTCGTGCCCTTCAATCAGGGAGGTCGTATATTTTACAAGGGAATAGTTGATGGAAGTAGAAGAGTTACTCCCAGCGAAGGCTAGTAATGTGGCCATATTCTGGAATTTTGTATTTCTGAAGTAAACGAAAATACCCCAATTCCAGCGTAAATGCCAGTTATTTGTATAATTTTGCACTTTTAAACATCCAAACATACTGTTTTATAAGTATATAGGGGTAGTCAGTTATGGAACAGAAATCAAACAGGCTTTATTTCATAGATGCCATGCGGGCATGGGCCATCTTAATGATGTTACAGGGGCATTTTGTGGATAGCCTGCTGGACCCTGTGTTCAGGGATTCTACCAGTACCGCCTTTAATGTCTGGTCGTATTTTCGGGGGATTACCGCGCCCGTGTTTTTTACGGTTTCGGGATTTATATTTACCTACCTCCTGATACGCGTACCCCAACAGGGCCTTGAAAACCCCAGGGTAAACAAAGGCCTCAGGCGGGGATTGCAGTTATTGCTGATTGGTTATTTACTCCGTTTAAACCTGTTTGGACTGCTACAGGGTGAGGTCTACGGATCATTCTACCTGGTGGATGTGCTGCACTGCATTGGCCTTTCTATCCTGGGTGTCATCGGGGTCTACCTGCTGACCGCAAAGAAAAGGCCGTGGGTATTTCCCGCCACTTTGCTCGGGATCACGCTGGTGCTTTTTATGCTGGAACCCGCTTACAAGCAATGGTCCTACCCTTTGATGCCGGATATAATTGAGAATTACTTCACCAAGGTCAACGGGTCTGTGTTTACCATCGTCCCCTGGTTTGGCTACGCATCTTTCGGGGCCTTTTTATCCATTTTATTTACCCGTTTTAAAGATGCCCGTTACCTGTATCCGGTGGCTATTGGTGCGTCATTGCTTTCGGGCGCGGCACTGGTATACCTCTCTTCGCCCCTGTTTGCCGGTTTGGCACAATGGAGCGGGATCAGCCTGTTCCAGGATATTTTCAACAACAATTACCTGTTTATTCGCCTTGGGAATGTCATGGTGGTCTTTGCGATCTTCATGGTTTTAAGGCGGTTCCTTACCCATAGCACGCTCCTGAAGCTTGGCCAGAATACGCTCTCCATCTACGTGATCCACTTTGTAGTGCTGTATGGCAGCCTTACCGGGCTCGGGCTCTATTATTATCTGAACCATACCCTTGCCCCGGCCGTGGTTGTTCCCGGCGCCATCGCTTTTATGTTCGTCTGTTCTTATTCGGCCTTGCAATACGACCTGTACGAGTCACAGATAAAAGGCCGGTTTGCCGACATGGGCAACCAATTGCGGGGGCAGGCAGAACCCCTGTTGGACGAATTGCAAAGGTATGCAAAACTCCTTGGGTCGCGTTTGTTGCGGATCCTGCGGCTCGTTAAATCCTGAAATACATCCCAATGGCCCTGTAGCGGTTGCCCTGTTGGTTGCGGCGGCAGCCTTTCAGACGTGTATCGACCTGTTTTCGGTAGCGGCCAGTGCGGCTTCCTTAACGGCCTCGGCATAAGTGGGGTGTGCATGGCTCATACGGGCAATATCCTCGGCAGAGGCCCGGAATTCCATTGCGGTTACGGCTTCTGCGATCAGGTCGGCACAGCGGGCGCCAATCATATGGATCCCCAGTACTTCATCTGTTTTCTCGTCCGCGAGGATTTTGACAAACCCGTCGGTATCCATGCTGGCACGGGAGCGCCCGAGGGCACGCATGGGGAATTGCCCCACCTTGTAGGCCACCCCGGCTTCCTTTAGTTGCTCTTCGGTCTTTCCAACCGCAGCAACTTCGGGCCAGGTATAGACCACTCCTGGAATCAGGTTATAATCGATATGTGGTTTCTGGCCAGCCAGAATTTCTGCCACCATGGTACCTTCCTCTTCGGCCTTGTGGGCCAGCATGGCGCCACGGACCACATCGCCAATGGCATATATGTTCTTCACGTTGGTCTGAAGGTGCTCGTTGACGGTCACCCTGCCCGCTTTATCGAGCACTACTCCGGCCGCCTGGGCGTTCAAACCATCGGTATAGGGCCTGCGCCCTACAGAAACAAGGCAGTAATCTCCTTTAAACACTACTTCCTGTCCTTTGCTGTCCTGGGCCTTCACCGTGACCTCCTTTTCTTTTCGCTCCACGGCGGTAACCTTGTGCGACAGGTGGAATTTCACTTTTTGTTTCTTAAGGACTTTCATCAGCTCTTTGGACAGGGAAGCATCCATGGTAGGGATAATCCGGTCCATGAATTCAATCACGGTGACCTCGGCCCCCAGGCGTTTGTACACCTGGCCGAGTTCAAGGCCGATGACCCCTCCCCCGATGATGAGCATGTGTTTGGGGACTTCCTTGAGTTCCAGGGCCTCGGTAGAGGTGATCACCCGTTCCTTGTCGATGTCGATAAAGGGAAGGCTCGACGGTTTAGAGCCAGTGGCGATGATGGAATTTTTCGCTTCAATCGTTTCCTTTTTTCCGTCTTTCTTCAGGACCTCAATATGGGTGGCATCTTTAAAACTCCCCACCCCTTCAAAGACATCGATCTTATTTTTGTCCATAAGGAATTGGATCCCCTTGGTGGTTTGGTCGACCACCGCTTGTTTGCGGGCGACCATTTTCTGGAGGTTGACCTTTATTTCACCCGGGATCTCTATGCCGTGCGCTTCAAAATGGGAAACGGCATCGTCATAATGGTGGGAGGAGTCCAGCATGGCTTTCGAGGGGATGCAGCCCACATTCAGGCAAGTGCCCCCCAGGGTTGGATATTTCTCAATAATCGCGGTTTTCATCCCCAATTGGGCGCAACGAATAGCTGCTACATAGCCGCCAGGACCTGAGCCAATTACGGCTACATCATATGAAGTCATAGTTCTGCTTTAGTTATTTTTGTGGGAGCACCCCACAAGCTGATGATTATCCAAAACACAAAAGTACAAATGTTTTAGGCTTGGGCAAGCATCCAAAAGGAATACAGAGGTTTTAGACTTTGTAAACAAAGGTTTGCGTGGCATAATGGCCTGCCCAGACCCCTACCATCAGGGAGAGCCCGGATATCAGGCTGAACCAGAACGGGCCGTCTGCAAGGCCCCTGCTCATGAGGTAGGCTGTTTCCGCCAAAATCATGGCGCTAATGAGGCCATGCGGTACCACGGAACTTCCCCGCACGATCAGCGAGGCCAGCATGCCACTGAAAACCGCGGCAATAAATGTAGCCAGCCCCCCAAAAAAAATGTCGCCCAAAGCAGAGGTGTAATAGTCAATCCCATCAAACATTACTTCCTGGGCCACTGTGGTCAATAAGATCAAGGCAACCTCCCCCAGCACAGTGGCCAGGAGGATCAATCCCAAAAGATGTAGCTTTCCCATTTGGCTCTTAATCACCTCAAAAAAGCGGGATGATGGTCTGGGATACCCCGGAGGAAAGGAGAAACTCTTTTACTTCCAGGGCCGGCTGCCCCCCCTTTTCGGCATGGTGCAGCAGGGTATAGCCATGCGGCCCTTTTGCGTGCAGTGACTGTGGAAATGCCTTCACTACGGCCTTTACGATGTCGGTTTCCCCAAACAAACAGGCTGTAAAAATATTGGTTTGGGCCCCTTTATCGAGAAAATGAAGTACCAGTTCCTTGTACCCGACATGGCTTGCTGCCCCCAGCCCTGTTTCAAAATCGCCTCGTCCCCAGTCATGGGCCGCATTGAGCAAGGAAGGGTATTCTTCCAGCAGGGCTTTAACGGCATCCAGGTCTTTATGCGATTTTGAAACAAAATCGCGGACCAGGTTCTTATCCAATTGCTCTTCGTTATACATTCCCCTGGCCCTAGTGGGTACCATCATAGCCAGGAGGCCGGTACCTGCCAGTCCTTTCATAAAAGTAGTGCGCTTCATAGGTGTCGGTTGTTTCCCATTAAGGTACTGAACAATCCCTGGTTTACTGCGCTGTTTAACAAGAAATTAGCAGCTACTTTGATGGGATGGCGGTAGTGTATTTAATTTCCCCGATGACAAATGAACTATGGGTACTCCCAATGTTTTCGAGCGCGGTAAGCTTGGTCACCATGAATTCCCGGTAGGCGGCCATGTCGGCCACCAGTACTTTGAGGATGTAATCGTAATCCCCGCTGATGTGGTAACATTCCACCACCGCTTCCAACTGCAGGACCTCCTTTTCAAATTGAAGGACAAAGGCTTTTTTGTGCTGGCTGAGCTTCACGTGGCAGTAAGCCGTAAAAGCCCTGTTTAGTTTGGCCTTGTCGGTAAGCGCCACATAGCGGGTGATGGTCCCTTCCCTTTCCAGGCGTTTAATGCGTTCGTATACGGCCGTATTGGAAAGGCCCAGCCTTACTGCCAGGGCCTTGGTCGTTTGTTTGCTGTTTACCTGCAGGAGATCCAGTAATTTTAAGTCGGTTACATCCATGGCGCGATAGATTGATTTTCTATAAAATGCGGTATAGTATCAAATATATGGAATATATATCTACATATAATACGTATTATAGATTATTTATCTATTAATAAATAATATAATTGAATTTATAACATTAAGTTATTAATTTTGAGGTAGCTTAAACACACAAGTATGGACAAAAAGGCAGCAGACCGCATTCAGGATTTACAATATTTTGGGGAATTTGGGGGGGTAAACCCTTCCATATCCGATGCCTCCACCTACACCTTCCTTTCGGCCAAGACCATGTTTGATACTTTTGAGGGGAACACCGAAGGCTGCTACCTCTACAGCCGGCATTCCTCGCCTTCGAACCTCTACCTGGGGGAAGCGCTGGCCGCGATGGAAGGCACCGAGACCGCCAATGTCACCGCCAGTGGCATGGGGGCGATCACCGCGACCCTGTTGCAACTTTGCGGGGCCGGAGACCATATTGTCAGCAGCAGGACCATTTACGGTGGCAGCTATGCCTTCCTGAAAAATTTCATGGACCGCTTTAATATACAGACCTCTTTTGTCCCCATTACCCGGTTGCAGGAGGTAGCGGCTGCCATAACGCCCAAAACCAAAATGATCTTCTGCGAAACGGTAAGCAACCCGCTCCTGGAAATTGCCGATATCCCTGCCCTGGCAAGGCTGGCCAAAGAACACGGCATCCCGCTGGTAGTGGATAATACCTTTGCCCCCCTGAGCATTGCGCCGGCACGGCTCGGGGCCGATATCGTCATCCATAGCCTTACCAAATTCATCAACGGCAGCAGCGATTGTGTCGCGGGGGCCATTTGCGGCACCCGGGAGTTCTGCCTGGGCCTGAAAGATGTCAACCATGGGGCGGGGATGTTGCTCGGATCCACCCTGGACAGCCACAGGGCTGCTTCCATCCTTAAAAACCTACGGACCCTGCACATCCGGATTAAAAAACACAGTGAAAATGCGCACTTCCTGGCTCGCAGGTTCGAGAAAGACGGGTTGCGGGTGGTATATCCGGGGCTCCTATCGCACCCGGGGCATCCGATCATGCGGAAACAAATGGAAACCGAATACGGCTACGGAGGGATCATGACCCTGGATGTGGGCGATCTGGATACGGCCAACGCCCTCATGGAACAGATGCAGGCCAGAAACCTGGGGTACCTGGCCGTAAGCCTCGGGTTTTACAAAACGCTTTTCAGCGCGCCGGGCACCTCTACCGCCTCGGAGATCCCCGAGCAGGAACAGAAAGACATGGGGCTAACCGACGGCCTGATACGCTTTTCCATAGGGCTGGACAATGATATTGAACGTACCTATCATGAGATGCGCTCCTGTATGGAAGCACTTGGTATATTGCATCCTCATGAAACGACCGCCTAGGACGAAGCGGCCACGGTTGTTTGCACAGGCGTGGCCAATGTTGTAATATTACAGGCAAACAAATCAGCGTTACATGTCAAGGACCCAACCTTCAGAGCACAGAGAGGAAGAAAATATTGTTGAGAATGTTGAATTGAATATATGGGAAGCACTGATCCCCGTAATAGCGCTGATAGGGATGCTCGCTTACAATGTGTTCGTCTTTGGGGACGATGCCATCAGTGGTTCCAACCAATTCATCCTCCTTATGGGGGGGGCGGTCGCGGCTGTGGTCGGGTTTTTCAACAAGGTCACTTTTAAACAGATGCTGGCCGAGGTAGAGGAGAACGTAAAATCTACCACGGGGGCCCTGCTCATCCTGCTGATGGTTGGCGCCCTGGCTGGTACCTGGCTTATCAGCGGTATTATCCCGGCCATGATCTATTACGGGCTCCAGATGCTCAACCCGACAATTTTCCTGGCGGCCTGCGTGGTAATTTGTGCCATTATTTCGGTAGCCACGGGCAGCAGCTGGACCACCTCGGCCACGGTGGGGATCGCCCTTATTGGCATTGGCGATGCCCTGGGGATCTCCCTGGGGATGACGGCCGGGGCCGTCCTGTCTGGGGCGTATTTTGGCGATAAGATGTCGCCCCTGAGTGACACCACCAACCTGGCGCCGGCCATGGCGGGCGGTGATTTGTTCAGCCACATCCGGTATATGGCGCTTACCACCACCCCTACCATCCTGGTTACCCTCCTGGTATTTGTGCTCATTGGTCTCAACCTTGAAACCAAGGGGGACGCCAATACACAGGGGATCATGGAATCTATCCGGGCCACTTTCAACATTAGTGGCTGGCTTTTCCTGGTGCCCCTGGTGGTGATCGCCATGATTGTTAAGAAAACGCCCCCCCTGGTCGCGTTGCTGATCGGCACCCTGCTTGGCGGTGTTTTCGCCCTCATCTTCCAGCCACAGGTCGTGGCCGGGCTGACAGGGGCCACAGAGCTTACCTTTGAATCAGGGTACAAGGGGATTATGAATGCCATCACCGTAAATACCTCTATCGCGACGGACAACCCTGCCCTGAACGACCTGTTTTCGGCCAAGGGCATGGCGGGGATGCTGGGGACCATTTGGCTGATTGTCTGCGCCATGGTCTTTGGTGGGATCATGGATGGGATCGGAGCCCTCTCCAGGATTACCAAAGGGCTCTTGGGGCTGGCCAGAACCACTTTTGGACTCTTTGCCAGCACGGTGGGAAGTTGCCTGGCCCTGAACGTCACCGCTTCAGACCAGTACCTGGCCATCGTGGTACCGGGGAAGATGTTCAGCAAGGCCTTTGAGGACCGGGGGTTAGCCCCGGAGAACCTGAGCCGGACCCTGGAGGATTCCGGGACGGTCACCTCTGTGCTCATCCCCTGGAATACCTGTGGGGCCTACCATAGCGGGGTACTTGGCGTGTCGGTGGCAGAGTATTTTTATTTTGCGATCTTCAACTGGCTAAGCCCGGTCACCACCCTCCTGTTTGCCGCTTTTGGGATAAAGATCAAACAACTTGCCGATACCCTGAAAAGCCCGGCAGCCTAGGCGGGGCACTATACCATTTTTCATGGTATTTTAGGCCATTTCCTCCATTTATTTCATAATTTCGCGCCGAACTTTAATTCGAACGCCATGGCGACCGTTACCGGTAAAGGTGAAAAAATGCACACCCTTGGAGAGTTGCCTGCCACAGGCAGCCAGGCCCCGGATTTTGAACTCACCAGGATTGACCTGAAGCCCGCCTTCCTCGCAGACTTCCATGGAAGGAAAGTGCTGATGAATATTTTCCCCAGTTTGGATACAAGCACCTGTGCCGCTTCTGTCAGGCAATTCAATGCGGAGGCCGCCGAACTTGAAAATACCGTGGTACTTTGTATTTCGAGGGACCTGCCTTTTGCGCAGCGGCGTTTCTGTGTGGCTGAGGGAATAGCGAATGTCATCATGCTTTCCGACTTCAGGGACGGGAATTTTGGCAAGGCCTACCAGCTGGAGTTTACCGACAGCGCCATGCGGGGCCTCCTCTCAAGATCGGTAGTCGTGCTCGATGAACGTGGCAAGGTATTGTATGCCGAGCAGGTGGCCGACACCGGCTCGGAACCTAACTATAAAGCGGCCCTGGAAGCCTTGCTCCATGACTAAGGAAGGTTTTATACGAGACAGGATCCGCAGTGTGGGTTACGCCCTACGGGGGGCACTGTTGTTGATCCGGACGGAAAGCAGTATCAAGATTCAGGTCTTTATTGTCCTTGTGGTTACGGCTGCGGGGTTTTACTTCGAAATCTCGAATGTGGAGTGGATGGTACAGCTGCTTGCCATCGGCCTGGTCCTGGGTGTGGAAGGCGTCAATACGGCCATCGAGAAACTGTCGGATTACGTGCAGCCCGAATACGACCCCAAGATTGGCTTTATCAAGGACATTTCGGCCGGCGCCGTGATGTGGGTGTCTATAGCCTCCAGCATCGCAGGCCTTATCATCTACCTACCCAAAATATTTTAGGGCTGTCGAAACTAAGGCTTCCTTCCTAAATTTGTAATTTAGTCCCCAAGATCCCGTGAATGAATGGCAAAAAAGAAAAAACAGTCCAAACCTACATCTTCCAAAAAACGCTTTTCCCTTCGGTTGTCCAAACAGAATAAAGTCATCCTGGGAAGTCTGATGGTACTCCTCAGCCTGGCCCTGTTTTTTTCCTTTGGATCCTTTTATTTTACCTGGCAAGACGATCAAAGCCTTTTAACCGAGTTTGCGGACCGCAACGCCCAGGCAGAAAACCTGCTGAACAAATTCGGGGCCACGGTCAGCCATTTTTTCATGTACCGGGGTTTTGGCCTTGCCTCCTTCATTTTCCCCTACCTGCTCTGTATCACCGGGCTATACCTTTTTTTAAGTATTGAACTAAAAGGCCTTGCGGGAAAATGGATCTGGGGTCTGGTATTCCTGATATGGACATCTATCGCCCTTGGTTTTTTTGCCAGTGAACTCCCCTTACTCGGGGGGTTGGTCGGTTATGAAATGAATGACTTCCTTCAGGACTATGTGGGGAAAATCGGGGTGATGCTGCTTTTATTGTTCGGGCTGACGGTAATCATGGTGCGCCTTTTTAAGGTGACCCCGGATGACATCGCCCGCTACATCAGGGCAAAAACCGCCAAAACAACTCCCGGTACGGTTCCTGTTTCCGGGCAAGGGGATATGGAATCCCTGCTGGCAGACGCACCGGAGGAAGCGCCCGTAGTGGTAGACACCTATACCCACAAAAAAGACATCCCGCACCTTGACCTTGAAAAGGGGCATCCGCCCACAACGGCCGCTGAAGGGGAAGATATACAGATGCAGGTCGAAAAGATCCGGGAGGAAAAAGAGGAGTCTGATGTGCTTTCCGAAAAATTGGTGGCCGATTTCGGCGAATTTGACCCTACCCTCGAATTGCCCAATTACAAGTTTCCCCATCTGGACCTGCTGGACGCCCATGGCAGTGGTGGGGGAATTACGATCAATCAGGAAGAACTGGAGGAAAACAAGAATAAGATCGTCGAGACCCTTAAGAACTACAAAATAGGGATCGCCCAGATCAAGGCTACCATAGGGCCCACGGTCACCCTCTACGAAATTGTACCCGAGGCGGGCATCCGCATCTCCAAGATCAAGAACCTGGAAGATGATATCGCGCTTTCACTGGCGGCCCTGGGAATCCGGATCATTGCGCCCATTCCCGGCAAAGGCACCATTGGTATTGAAGTGCCCAACAAGAATGCCTCTGTCGTGTCTATGAGGTCGGTGATCGCCTCGAGCAAGTTCCAGAAAGCGGAAATGCAATTGCCCATCGCTTTTGGGAAGACCATCAGCAATGAGACCTTTGTGGTAGACCTTGCGAAAATGCCCCACCTTTTGATGGCTGGTGCCACCGGGCAGGGGAAATCAGTGGGCCTCAACGCGGTGTTGACCTCCCTGCTCTACAAGAAGCACCCCGCGGAGGTCAAATTCGTGCTGGTAGACCCCAAAAAAGTAGAACTCACCCTGTACAACAAGATCGAAAGGCATTATCTGGCCAAGCTGCCGGATACCGAAGAAGCGATCATTACGGACAATACCAAGGTGATCCACACCCTGAATTCCCTGTGTATCGAAATGGATAACCGCTATGAGCTTTTAAAGCAGGCCATGGTACGGAATATCAAGGAATACAATGCCAAATTCAGGGCGCGGAAATTGAACCCCAATGAAGGGCATACCTTTTTGCCCTATATCGTCCTGGTCATCGATGAGTTTGCAGACCTGATCATGACGGCGGGGAAAGAAGTGGAAACACCCATCGCCCGCCTGGCGCAACTTGCCCGGGCCACGGGCATCCACCTGATAATCGCCACACAACGCCCTTCGGTGAACGTCATTACCGGGATCATCAAAGCGAACTTCCCGGCACGAATGGCCTTCCGAGTAACCTCCAAGATTGATTCGCGCACCATCCTGGACACCCAGGGGGCTGACCAGCTCATCGGACGTGGCGATATGCTCTTTACCCAGGGGAATGATGTGACCCGCCTGCAGTGTGCTTTCGTGGACACCCCGGAGGTAGCTAAAATCACTGAATATATTGGCTCCCAAAGGGCCTACCCCGAAGCCCACCTCTTACCGGAATACGAAGGGGAGGATTCTGGCACGGGAGTTGATTACGATATCTCCGACAGGGATGCGATGTTCAGGGAAGCGGCAGAAGTCATTGTCACGGCCCAACAAGGCTCGGCCTCCCTGATACAACGCAAGCTGAAACTGGGCTATAACCGGGCCGGGAGGATCATAGACCAACTGGAGGCCGCGGGCATCGTGGGCCCATTTGAAGGCAGCAAGGCCAGGCAGGTACTCATCCCCGATCTGGTGGCCCTGGAACAATTATTGGAAAATGAAACAAAATAAGACCATGAAAAATTTCTTTGTACTATTCGTAGCATTCCTGGCGGCAGGCCAGTTGGCAGCACAGGATTCACAGAAGGCGAAAGCCCTGCTGGATGAAGTATATGAAAAGGTTAAAGGCTATGAAAACATTAAGGTTGAATTCAAATACGAACTGCACAATACCGAGGCAGACATCCACCAGGAAACCCGTGGGGATGTAACCCTGATGGGCGATAAATACCTCTTTAACTACCTGGGCTCCCTGCAGCTCTATGACGGGAAAAAGGTATACACTGTGGTCCCGGACAACGAAGAAGTGACCATAGAGGACAAATCCCAGGACGAGAATACCATTACCCCTTCAGACATGCTCACTTTTTACCGGAAGGGGCATACCTATGACTGGGATATCCTCCAAAATGTCCAGGGAAGGAAAATTCAATATGTCAAGCTGACCCCTATAGACAGTAATTCTGAAATCGCCAATATCTTGCTGGGTATTGATATTGAAACCAAACACATTTACAAACTGATCGAAACCGGGAAAAACGGCACCAAGACCACCATTACTGTTAATTCTTTTAAAACCAACCAGCCTTTATCCCAAACCTTGTTTACCTTTAATGAAGGCAAATACAAGGAACAGGGCTATTACATTATAAGAAACTGAGGCGTTGCGAATTTTAGACCAGTATATTCTACGAAGATTTCTATACAATTTCGTCAGTTCCTTTGTGACCCTGATGTTTATCTTCATCTTCCAGACGATCTGGTTGTTTATAGATGACCTCGCAGGCAAAGGACTCGACATTGTCATTATCGGGAAGTTCCTCTTCTACCTGATGCCCAACCTTACGGAGAAAGTTCTCCCGCTCACCGTTTTGCTTTCTTCTATCCTGACCTTTGGGGCCTTTGCAGAAAACTATGAATTCGCGGCCATGAAAGCATCCGGGATCTCCCTGCAAAGGTCTATGCTCAGCCTGATTGTCTTTGTGGTATTCCTCGGGGGGGTGACGTTCTACTTCGCCAACAGTGTTATTCCGGCCTCCGAACAAAAGATCTTCAATATGAGGCGCAATATCGCCAAAGTAAAACCCGCGGCGGTCATTGAAGAAGGGGTTTTTAGTGATTTTGAGGGATTGAATATCAAAGTGGATGAAAAATTCGGGGAGAACGACCGCTTCCTCAACAATGTCATCATCCACAAGAAATCCGATTTGCAACTCAACAATACCGTGATCAAAGCGCGTACCGGGGAACTCATCAGCAGTGAGGCCTCGGAGATCATCCAACTGGTACTAAAAGACGGCCATTATTACGAAGACCTGCGGCCCAGCGCGGCAGACGACCAGCGCAAGTATCCATTTGCCAAATCAAATTTCGATACTTATACCATCAACATTCTGGTTCCCCAGGATGAACAGGACCTGGAAGAGGACCGGGATATCCGGACCGACAAAATGAAAAATATTGCGAGGCTCAAAAAGGACATCGATTCGCTGGAGGAGAACAATGTCCAGGTAGTGGCGGCCTTTTCCAAGAATATCGTCAACAGGATGGGGGCCTTCCCCATTGACCAACCCCGGGATTCTGCCCTTTCCGAACGCGTCCAATCTTTTGAAAAGACCGAAAAAATCGATTCCGTCCTGCGTAAAAAGAAGGAGATTCGGCGCGATTCCGTTCATGCCAATTTCACGAATGTGGTAGCCCTCTACCAGGAATGGCAGCAGATACAGATGCTGGGCAACGCCAAGAATACGGTATCCAACATCCTCAATTCCATACAGGGTAAAAAAGAAGACCTGCAAAGGCGGTATAAGATCCATAACATGCATATCCTGTCGCTACACAATAAGTTTGCCCTGGCCTTTTCCTGTATCATCCTCTTTTTTGTGGGTGCCCCCCTGGGCGCTATTATCCGCAAGGGAGGCCTTGGGCTGCCCATGGTGATCGCCATTGTACTCTTCCTGGCCTATTACTTCATCGGGGTCTTTGCCGGCAATTACGCCAAGGAGGGAAATATCCATCCCATCATGGGCGCATGGCTTTCTACGCTAATAATGTTACCTTTGGGTATCTTTTTAACCCGCAGGGCAACTGCAGATAAGGGCCTTATGAGCTTTGGGCACATTGTGGATACGATAAGGGAGCTCTTTAAAAAACAAGACGAAGAACCGGAAACATGATTACACCAAAACCAAATACCATCGTTCTGGATTCTATTGAGGAGGCCATAGAGGATATCCGCAATGGAAAGGTGATTATCGTGGTGGATGACGAAAACCGCGAGAATGAAGGGGATTTTATCGCCGCAGCAGAAATGGTGACCCCGGAAATGATCAATTTTATGGCCAAGTATGGGCGGGGGTTAATTTGCGCTCCCCTGACGGAAAAGCGCTGCGAAGAACTGGAGCTGACCATGATGGTGGAGAACAACACCGTACTGCACCATACGCAATTCACGGTATCGGTTGATTTGATCGGCCACGGTTGTACCACCGGGATTTCGGTACACGACCGTGCCAAGACGATCAAGGCGCTCGTGGACAAAGAAACCCGGCCCTTTGACCTGGGGAGGCCCGGGCATATCTTCCCCCTGAGGGCGAGGAACGGGGGGGTCTTACGACGTACCGGGCATACCGAGGCTGCCGTTGATTTTGCCCGCCTGGCTGGCTTCCAGCCGGCCGGAATATTGGTGGAAGTCCTCAACGAAGACGGCACTATGGCCCGTTTGCCGCATTTGGTGGAAGTGGCCAAAAAATTTGACCTGAAACTGGTCTCCATCGAAGACCTGGTGGCCTATCGCATGCGGCATGACAGCCTCATCGTCAAGAAGGAGTCGTTTGAAATGCAAACCCGTTTCGGGGAGTATACCCTGCATGCCTACCAACAAACCACCAACGACCAGGTCCACCTTGCCCTTACCAAAGGGACCTGGAAACGCGATGAGCCAGTGCTGACAAGGATCAACTCTACGTTGGTAAACAACGATATCCTGGGGACCCTTACCAACAATGCCGACAAAAAACTGGATGACATGTTCCGTGCCCTGAACGAAGAAGGCCGGGGCGCTATCGTTTTTATCAACCAGCAAAGTGAGTCGTTTAACCTGTTGAAACGGATCAAGGGCCTGAAGGAAAATCAGGCAAATGGGATCATGCGGGCCCCGAAAATAGAAATGGATGCCAAGGATTTCGGGATAGGGGCACAAATCCTCCACGATCTCCACATCAGTAAGTTGCGGGTGATGACCAACTCCTCACAGACCAAACGCGTAGGGATTGTGGGCTACGGGCTTGAGATAGTGGGATACGCCCCGTATTAATCTTCCCGGCAATATTGGCCTACCACCGCAGCCATGGTACCGGCCCGTTCGGCCAACTGGGCTGGCGTCCAACTCAACTTTATCAGGCAACTAATGGTACGTCCCATCCAATAATCGGACTGGCTGAAATCCTGGGCAACCAGGCGTGCAAGCGAGGCTTTTAGCTCCCGGGATAGCCTTCCGGGGCTGATCCCTTGCTTCAGATGGTCCCATTTCCTGTGGTAGTGCCAGTGGTTGTCATACCAGTAAAAACAGGCATCTACCCCGGCTTCCCCCAATGCCTTATGTGTTTTGCGGGCAGTATCATCATCGGGCAGGAAAAAGGACAGGAAAGAATAATTGGCTACCCCTCCCTGGGGAACCCGCCTGAACTGCAGGCCCGGAATACCCGCAAGGGCCTCCCGCAGCACCGTGTAATGTCGTTTCTGGATGGCCAGGAATTCGTCTAACTGTCTTAGTTGGGCCAGGCCAACGGCGGCGTGCAATTCCGAAATGCGGTAGTTAAACCCCATAAACGGATGGCCCTCCGCCCCACGGTCTTTCCCTATATGGTCATGCCCATGGTCTGAATAATGGTCTGCATTCCTGTAAAAGGCCTCATTGTTGGTGATCAGCGCGCCCCCTTCCCCACAGGTGATGGTTTTTACGTAATCAAAAGAGAAGCACCCTATATCGCCATAGCTACCCAGCGGTTTTCCCTCATAGCTGCCCCCTATGGCCTGGCAGGCATCTTCCAAAAGCAAGAGGCCATGGGTGTCGCACAGGGCTTTCAGGGCAGTGAGGTCGGCCATCGAGCCACACATGTGCACCGGCATGATGGCTTTGGTACGCGGACCTATGTACTTCTTTACAGATGCGGGATCCAGGGTCAGGGTGTCGTCAATATCCGCCAGAACGGGTACCGCCCCCAAAGCCAACACAGCCTCGAAACTGGCCACAAAAGTAAAGGTAGGAAGGATAACCTCGTCCCCGGCCCCCACCCCGGCGCTGGCCAGGGCTACGGTAATTGCCGCCGTACCACTGCTGACCAATTGCGCGTGCTTTACCTGCATCCTGCACGCCAGTGCCTGTTCCATTTCCACTGCCTTCCATCGCTCCTTACGCATGGCATCAAAACCATAACGCATCAGTACGCCACTATCCATGACCGAAGCAACCTCGGCCCGTTCCTTTTCTCCCAAAAATTCAAATCCCGGCATAGGTAAATAGGTCTAATCTATATGAATAATGCTTTTGTCCATGGGACGCCTTACCTTTTTAAAGCCCGAAAAACGGTCGTCTTCGGCCCGGTACCCAACCGGCAGGACCAGGACGGAGCGCAACCCCATGGCTTGCAGGCCCAGTAATTCGTCATAACCCGATGGAACAAAGCCTTCCATCGGGCAGGAATCAATTTTCCGCAGGGCACAAATCGTCAGCAGGTTCCCCAGGGCCAGATACGCCTGGTTCTTAGCCCATGCTTCGATCTCACTGCTATCCCGTTCCGAAAAATCCCGTACCAGTTCCTTCCGGAAAGGGTTAAGGATCTCCTCACTGGTGCCCCTTACCTGTTTGACCCTCTTGAAATAGGAAGTAATATAAGCGCTATCGATCTTTTGTTCGGTACAAAGGACCAACAGGTGGGAAGCCTGGGATACCTGGTGTTGGTGGTAGGAATACGGCAACAACTGTTCCTGCAGCGTCTTATTGCTCACCACCACGAGTTTTATGGGTTGTAAGCCGTAGGAGGTGGCCGTCAGGTTAAACCCTTGTTTGAGGATCTCAATTTCTTCTTTGGGAAGCAACCGGTCCGCATCAAACTTCTTAACGGCATACCGCCATTCCAAATGCGCAATAATGTCTTTCATTGCAACTTTAATTAAAGAACCACAACTTAATCGCCATGGCCACCACCATAATGATAAGAAAAGTTTTTATAAATCCGTCGCCCCGGTTCACAGACACCCTGCTCGATACCCAGGCGCCCAGCCCATTCCCTATGGCGAGGACCAGGCCCACTTCCCAAATGACTTTGTCATTAAAAACGAAGACCGCAAGGGCGGCCAGGGTGTACATGAGCACCACCGCCACCTTGGTGGCATTGGCCCTGACCAGGGTAAGATGGTTTACGTAATGTAAAAAAAGGATGATGATAAACCCAATCCCCGCATTGATAAACCCCCCGTATATCCCAATAAAGAAAAAACCAACAATTCCAAGCCACAGGTGTTTTCCGCTGATCCTTTCATGGAGCTTATCCAGCTTGATCCCCGGACTAAATATAATGATCAACACCACCGCGACCATAATAATGGCCAGGATGCGGTTAAAGGTGTCCCCTTTGATATCCACCGCCAGATAGGCGCCCAGGATAGCCCCCACAAGGGCCGAGACCCCCAGGTAGGCATTAAAGGGAAAGGTAGAAACCCCCTTGCTCTTAAAACCCATCACCCCCATGGTATTCTGTACCACGATGGCGACACGGTTGGTCCCGTTGGCAACCGCCGGCGGAAGGCCCAGGAAAATAAGAACCGGTAGCGAAATCAGGGAGGCCCCCCCGGCAATAGTATTGATAAACCCAACGACAAACCCCACCCCGATGAGCAGGGGGTATTGATACCATGCTTCCATTTGGCAAAAATACGGGTATCCCCTGAATAACCTACAGAAAATCTTGGGTGGCTATTTGGTCACCGCCTTTCCCTTGATGACTTCATACCCCCACCTTCCCTCCTGCAGCGTTAGGATGACCGACCGGTAGTCGTCCTTCCACTTGTAGAAACGGTGTGCAAATACCAATTCCCTTTGGAGTCCTTTGTACCTGATGGTGAAGGTTGGCTTGCGTTTTTCCCTTGCTCCCTTGCTACCCGGATGGGAGGAACGCTCCACGATAGCAAATTCTTTGCGCGAAACGCCTCCATCGGTTAAATAGTAGTTCGAAATCAGGAAGAGGGAGCTGCATATGAAGCCCCAGCTCACCAGGTTCCAAAGGGCCGCCATGAGCAGCCCAATACCCCCCCTGAGGTGGTAAGTGGCCTTGAAGCTATAGATATCGAGCAGGGTGGCCACCGCAGTGGCCAGGAGCATCACGCCCAATAGCACCCGCAAGGGGATGAAGGTAAGCCGGAAAAGATAGACTTCCCATAAAAGCAGGAGGAGTCCCGCAAAACCCATCATCAGGTAAAAATAGTGCCTGCTTCTGTTTCGTATTTCTGGTTTCATGCGATCATGGAGGGCTGTCCGGCCCCTGCGGTATGGTAAAATGGGTTTCGTGGTACACAAGATACGTATTTCCAAATTTCAGAGGACATCCCCGGAGCCCCAACCATCTGCGGATGAGCGTCCCATAGGAAACCACCACAACATTTCCGGCGGGTGGGCCCGCAAGGACTATTTTAAAAGTCCTATCTTAGGACAGGTCCTATATGCCAGTACCCATGGAACCTGTAAAACCCATCCTCATTTTGGTCTTTGGCCTGCCCGGAACAGGTAAGACCACGTTGGCCACCGCGCTCGCCAGGAAATTGGGGCTCGCCCATTACAACACCGATGTGGTACGAAGCCGGATGGGCCGAATGGGCCGGTACAGGGAGACCGACAAGGAACGGGTGTACGCTCAGCTCCTGGAACTGGCCACAACGGCGCTGGCGAAGGGAGATAGTGTGATCCTAGATGGCACCTTTTACAAACAAGCCTTGCGGGAACAGTATGCCGGGATTGCGAAACGGCTGGGGGCTGGCATAAAATGGATTGAAACCTGTGCTTCGGAGGATGTGGTAAAGGCCCGCGTAACTGTCAAGCGACCTTACACGGAAGCTGATTTTGAGGTCTACAAAAAGATCAAAGCGGCCTATGAACCTATGGTATCAAACTGCCTCCGCCTCCACACCGACCGTGAAGAAATTAGCACCCTGGTGGAAAAATCAGTGGAATACCTAAAGCAATGACGGAAGCGCAACTACAGTACCTGATAGCACACAAGGCCGTCCCCCACCCCACCAATACCCTGGAATTGGTGGAAACCCACATCTCCTGGGTCCTGCTTGGCGATGCATTTGTCTACAAGATCAAAAAGCCCCTAAAACTCAGTTTCCTCGATTTTTCGACCCTGGCAAAGCGGAAAGCGTATTGCGAACAGGAAGTGGTGCTCAACCGGCGGCTGGCTCCTGCCATGTATTTGGGAATACTGCCGGTACATGAAACCTCCGGGGGTTGTGTCCTGGGAGGTCCTGCAGGGGGGCCGATAGATTATGCGGTATTGATGCGGCGGATGGACACGTCCAGGCAAATGGACCTTTTGCTGGAACGCGGGGCCGTTGATTTGGAATCCATCCATGGGTTGGCCGACAGAATCGCCCAATTCCACCGGGATGCCGACAAGGTCCCCGAAGGCGAGGATTGGCGAGAACTCTATGAAGAGTTTGCCGACCTTAAAACGGTACAGGCTTTTCTCGAAGACCATTTAGGGAGGCATACAGGCCGGCTGATCCAGGATGCCAATGAATGGGCGCTGAACTTCCTCAAAGGGGTGCGCGGGCGTATTGGCGAGCGCAACGCGCGGGGGTTTGTGGTAGACGGACATGGGGACCTCCACTGCCGGAATATCTTTTTGCTGGAGGAGCCTGTGATTTTTGACTGCATCGAATTCAATGAGGACTTCCGGAAGCTCGATGTATTGAGCGAGGTCGCCTTCCTTGCCATGGACCTGGAGCGCTTTGGGCGCAAGGAATTGTCGGCTGCCTTCTGCAAACGCTATTTCGCCCAATATCCCTGCCTTGAAAACAAAACCGACGAACGGCTATTCCTTTTCTACAAAATGTACCGGGCCAATGTCCGGATGAAGGTCACGGCCATCCAGTTACTGGGAAAAATGGACCGGGGCATCCACCCGGAAGAACGTTCACTTTTAACCAATTTCCACGGGCTGTTCCGTAGCTATTATATAGAACTTAGCACGAGTTGGTGATACAGTAATAGGCGAGTTCCCCGGGGCCGGAAACCCGCCCTGAAAGTCGCCCGATCCAACCGAGGGGATTACCGTAGCCCCATCAGGCACCCAAATTGCCTTTGGGTGGTTTCCCTGACTTGCAACCACTATTGTTTGGCAGCCGGTGCAGGGCTATTACCGCCAGATCAATAAATAACCGAAGGCAGGAAAGCGCCAGCAGGCTCCTTATACAACCCGCGGCTCATCAGGCTCATGGGCTGTATCACTCGCAGGCCATGTGTCAAGCACCACTTAAAAACTTCAGCGTTCCCTGCAGGCAGCAAAAAGCCGGGGCCGGCTATGCCGTCGGCGGCCCCTATTAGTGCCATTAAAGCCGTGTTGGTACGGGCTACAGTATGACCAAAAAATCCTAATTGGGTCGTGTAGCCCGTAATGACACCCGAATGTTCCACGACCATGGCCGTTCCCGTAGCAATGGCCGAATGAAGTTCCTGCCTTCGGTCATGACCGTGGATACCATGGCAAAGGGCGTTGCATTCCGCCAAATCAACCAAAGTGGTATTGCGCACCCTATAGCCGGGAATTTGAATGCCCAAGGCGGGGCCCTGTATAACTGACAGTGGCGCTACCACTGTAAACCCAAGTTTTGTGTACAGCGCCAGGCTGCGGTTGTGGTAGGCGGCCTGCACCAGGCGTACCCCTGCCATGCCTAACTCATCGGCTTTTTTCAGTACGTTTTCCATTAGCTGCCTGCCGGTGCCGGTATTCTGCAGGGCCGGGTTGACCGTGATGGGGCCAATGCCCGCCAGGTGGGTATGCAACCACATAAAATTGCTACCTACGATGGTTTCGCCAACCTCGGCTACCACCGAATAGACCGTTTTTTCGTTCAGCACGTGGTGCATCAGCCCGATAGCGGTTTCGGGATCCGGAAAATCCGGTGGAAAATTGTGTGCTGTGGCGATGGCCTTGAAAGCCTCGTAGCAGATCCTCCCACAGGCCCCCGCATCGGATCCCCGGCCTTCCCGCAAAACTAATTCCTGTTCCATATCCATTGTTTTTCAGAACGTTACTTATCCAAAACATGGAATATCTGAAGCGACCTGAGGTACGCGATATCCCCGGACGAAACTAGGGACAAGCACGGATCAATCTCTTACCGGCCCGTATGAACTGGTGGAAACCAGGGTTGAAATGTGGTAAAAGTGTCCACAGTCATTTTATTCCCTGGCGAATGGGCGCTGCTGCAGATCCCCGTTGGAAAAAAGGGGAACATAGCCCCGAATAACCAAAGGACCCGCTATATGGGGCATACCGCTGCGGGGTATAGAAAGAAACGGTGTTCCGCCGGATGGGATCCGGCACGGGGTGGATGCCCGGTATTATGGAGCGTTGGGTACAAGCCTATTTCCTATTTCCGGGTTCAGGGTACTGTAGAGGTTGGTTCCTATGCCTGGTCGGTTTTATATAACCGGCGTACGAGGGCATCCACAGACAACCCCTGTACCAGGATGGAAAAGACCACCACCATATAGGTCACAAAGACCAGCAGTTCCCGCTCCATGGTTTCGGCCAGGCCCAGGGCGAGGGCGATGGAGATCCCGCCCCTAAGCCCGCCCCAGGTCATTACCAGGTTGGTATTCGGGACAAAGTCCAGCCGTTTGCGGAAAAACCTTATAGGCAGGAAGAGGGAGATGTACCGTGCCAGGAGTACCAGCGGGATAGCCAGTAAACCAGCGATCAAATAGCTGTTTTGGTATGATAACACCAGGAGTTCCATCCCGATGAGCACAAACAACACCGTATTGAGCAGCATATCCAACAATTCCCAGAACATGTCGACGTGCTTTTCGGTTGTGGCCGACATGGCGTTTTTCCTGACCCTGTCATGGCCAATGACCAGGCCGGCGGCCACCATGGCCAATGGTGCCGATAGATGCAATAGGTTGGCCAATACCGTGCCGGACATCACCACTGCCAGGGTGATGATCACCTCAATTTGGTAATCGTCAATGCGCTTCATAAAGTGGTAGGCCAGCAGGCCAATGCCCACCCCTAAAGCCAGGCCTCCCAGTACTTCCTGCCCGAACAACTCAAATACCTGGGAAACCCCGGGGGTATCCCCACCCTGGCCGGCAATACCATACAAGCTCAGGAAGAGGACCACCCCTACCCCGTCGTTGAAGAGGGATTCGCCTACAATCTTGGCCTCCAGCTTCGCGGGCACTTTGGCCTTCTTCAGGATTCCCAGGACGGCAATGGGGTCTGTCGGGGATATCAGTGCGCCAAATAGCAGGCAATAGATATACGCAGTGTCCTGGCCCAGCAGTTGCATGGCATAATAAAAAAATGAGCCAACGAGGAAGGTAGACGTAAGTACGCCCAGTGTGGCAAATAAAATGACCGGCCAACGCTGTTTGTGCAATTGATCAAAATTGGTGTGCAATGCCCCTGCAAACAGCAAAAAGCTGAGCATGATATCCAGCAATAGCGTTTTGAAATCGATTTGTGAGATCACATATTTTTCCGCATTGAGCAGGGTGTCATCAAAGTAGCTGACCCCGAAAATCACCAGGGTAAAAACAATGGTGATCAACATGAGCCCAATGGTGGTGGGCAGTTTTAAAAAACGTACGTTGATATAGCCGAAAACCGCGGCCAGCACTACTACAACAGTGGTTATGATATAAAAATCCATCTCGGGAAGTTGGGGTTGGTTAATTCCGGTTATGTCCAGGTTCTTTACCGCTCAGGGGCAGTACCCTTACCGGGGTGTAAAATACAATTTCCCGCCAAGTTTTCCATTTTGGATATGCATTATGTGCCGGGGGCCATCAAGTTTCCTGGCACATCCAACGAAAAAAGACGGGCAATAGACATGTTAGAGGTACCTGCCAGGCCTTGGCTAGTCTACCTGGGCGGTAATCGGTTTCAGAAAATTTGTGCTGGCATAATCCCCGATCCTGGCACCCAGTTGGTAGCCCTCCTCAGAATCGTAGCGAAAGTGGATCCCAAGGTACACCCTGGACATGGCTGCTTCCATCCCCGCCTGGGAGAACGAATCAAAAGTTCGGGTGGGGGGATCCATGGCAATTTTCCCGGAAAAAGGGCCTGCCTGGTCCACTTCTTTGGTGGTCATGGTAAATGCGTAGGCATCGCCGGTACCCAGCGTACGGGCCAGGACGGTCATGGCAGCCGTGCTTGCCGTGCCGTGGGCCGATGGGTAAGAAGGAAAAGCATAGGTATGCTTGTGGAGGTTGTTCCAATCCGGGTCCGCCATGGTATCCGGATTCCCGTCGTGTTCGGCCCAACGGATCGCGGTATAGGGGCGCCAGTGGTTGTAATGGAATTTATTCTCGAAAACATTTACATAGGCATCGTAAATAGTCATATTGAGCAACGCAAACAGCCGTGCGGCTTGCCAGAGGTTCAAGTGTTCTTTTACGACGAGTTCGCGTGCCAAGCGGTTGTGTGAATTCTCGACAAAATCTTTCCACCACATTGCAAGGTGTGCCTGGTCTGCCGTTCGAACTTGGCTTTCGAATTGTCCAACTTCCTTTACTTCATTAAAGGCTTCGGTATAGGCGTCGCTATTGATTTCTGGTGGGGGTGGCGCCCTGAATTGCCCTTGCCCGGACAGCAGGAAGGGCTCCGCTGCCGCCCAGCCGGCTCCAAAGACAAAACCCTCCGGAGTACCGCTATGTTCATTAAATTCAGCATACACCCCCGGAGCCATGGGATGCCAGGTGTAGTCTGCCTCCCCGTCCCAGTGGTCTTGCGCCCGCGTATCCAGGATGTATGATGCGGCTTCCTTACCCAGGCTGACCCCTGCGTTCAAGGAAGTTTCGTCGTCTACCATGGATAGCCAATGGTGTAACTCGGCTTTTAATTCGGCTTCCCTGTCGGGAAATTGTGATAGGGCAATGTCGTACGCCGCCTGGGCGGCAGCCGCGAGCGGGTGGGCTTCCGGTACGTGTTTTTCAAAAGCGTAGGAGGTGTACAAGGGGTGGATGGCATTTAACGCGTCGTGAACGGCCAAATGCATCAGGGCTTCGGTCCGAACGCCTTTCAGGGTTAGAAGTCCATCCTCCTCAACGGCCCAGGCCATGATTTTTTCATTCCACGATCGCAACAACCCCGAATCATAGGCAGCCACGTCTACTTGTTTCGGCTGGCAGCCTAAAAGCAGTATGATTAAGGCAATGGTGGGGGAACTTTTGGGGATTGCGAAACATCTCCAATCGTTCATGACTTCAAGCTTAAATTAATTATCAGGCCCATCAACGGCCCATCCAGCTAGCTGGTTGTAAATACCTAAGATAGTAATTTTCCGGGAACTGCATCTTCCCGTGCCCTGGCTGCTTATGGTGCCAAGGTCCCGGGTTGGGAATACCTGTTTTGGGCCGGGCCAGCAGGGAAGCTAACTATCTGCCGGTAGCGCGCACCCTATTTTTGCACCCCCACGGCAAGGATAGTGCAGGCAACACGCCTATCTTGACACCGGGGCGGGGTTTAGCAACTCCACCCATGAATGTTCCACAAACCTGGATAAGCCCGGAAGGCCCGTCCGATTGGGACATCAGGTGGGCGGTACCCAAGAAAAACAAAAGCCCCCCTTAGGCCCCGCCCGATTTCTTTTTGCCCCTGGATGCAGCACTGAACGGGGCGCTTCAGGAAGTCCCGCCAATACGCCCTTTATTTTTTCCCTTATACTGAAAGGCTATTACAGCCATAGCGCCTATCTTGATACTGGGGCGGGGTTTAGCAACCCAACCCATGAATGTTCCACAAACCTGAATAAGCCCGGAAGGTCCCTCCGATTGGGACATCAGGTGGGCGGTACCCAATAAAAACATAGGCCCCTTAGGCCCCGCCCGATTTCTTGTTACCCAGGTATGCAGCACTGAACGGGGCGCTTGCGGAAGTTCCGCCAATACGCCCTTTATTTTTTTTCCTTATACTGAAAGGCTATAACAGCCATAGCGCGTACCTTGACACCGGGGCGGGGTTTAGCATCCCCACCTCCAAAGATCTTCCAACCTGATCCTAGTCGGGATGCCGCCATTTCGAAAGGAAGCCTCCCTTCCCCCATACAGCCCAAATATCAATATGCAAGGCTTGTAATTTGTCCTGCAGGACGAGGCAAGGTACCCTACAGTTACTTCCGCTACAGCGCAAGGATCTTGCAGGCAACACCCCTATTTTGATTCCGGGGCGGGGTTTAGCAACCCCACCCCGGAATGACCCTTGGATACGAACATGGCCCGGGGACTGCCAAATCATAAAGCGGCCGCTTCTGATTTTGCCCGATCTTTTGGGTAAATAATCGCCTCCGGGTCCAATGGCATCCCCCGAACTGCCCGGGGCACTTGCAATCAAACCAACACGGTGATTATTGCACCGGTTTTTCGAACATGGCCTTATCCACGTCTATTCCAAATTCAATATTGGTCCAGTTGGTGATGTAGTACGCTTTCCCCTTCACGTTTCCTTCCCAATCAGCTTCGATGTATCTTCTCTTGTTGGGGATCTTGATACCTTCTACGGTGGTGTAATCGAATGTCATCAAATAGGGGTCTGTCACACCAAACCCCAGGATGTTGAAAAGGAACTGATCGATTAATTGGGTCCTTTTATTAACATATACCACATAGGTGTCCTGTACGTCCCCTACATTTTCGCCGAAAGTAATTTTGATGCGCTTGTAGTCCTGTCCATTGACCTTTTGATCACTCAGGAATTCCTGGTTAACCCCGGGATCCAGCAGCTTGTAGAACATTGCAAACCAGTAATAGTTGGTCTTTCTTAGGAATCTTGCCACCCCATTGGCCTGTTCGTCATCTGAGACCTTACCATCAAAGGTGACCCAGGCGTCGACCCCATTGTAGCCCTCCACGATCTTTCCGTTGGATCCGCTAAGGGAGTGTGTGGTATACGATGCATAGGAGCGTTCCCCGTTGAACATATAGGTTTCCCTACCCACCAGCGTAAGGGGGTTTTCGCCCTTGGGAGCGCGGTACTCATAGTCATAGGTCACTGTTTTCTTGCTGTAGAAATTTTCCTTTCCGCCGATGGCTTCCATGGCCCGGGCCAGTACCTCCTGTGCAGTCTGTGCCGAAGCCAGGGTAGTAAAGGCGATAAGTGTCGAAGTGAATAGTGTTTTTCTCATTGTCTGTTTTTAGAATTGTTACTTATTGGTTTTACTTCCATTTGATGCTGCAGCCGATACTCGGATATTGCTTTTTCAATACTTCTTTGCCTTCTATCAGGGCATCCAGTGCCGCAGAAAGCTCTCGTCCCGAGGCCGCTCCCATGTTGGGTCTGGACTCGTCGAAGCGACCCCTGTAGGCGAGTTCCGAATGTCCATCGAACACAAAGAAATCCGGGGTACACTCCGCCTGGTAGGCCTGCGCGACTTCCTGGGTTTCATCATAGAGGTAAGGAAACGGATAGGCCAATCGTTCCGCGACACGGGCCATCATTTGCGGCCCGTCCTGGGGGTAGTAATCCACGTCATTACTGCTAATGGCGATAAACTGTACCCCTTTTGACTGGTATTCATTGGCTACTTCCACCAGTTTGCGGTTGATATGGTGAACGAAGGGACAGTGGTTGCAAATAAAGACCACTACGGTGGCGACATCGGATTTCAACTCCGAAAATGAGCGCATGTTTTGTGATATGGTGTCGCGCAGGGTAAAATGGGGTGCTTTGGTCCCCAACTCCATCATGTTGGATTGTACTATTGACATACTATGTGTTATTACTCGTTGCCAGGATCCTGCCTCCTTGGTCCATTTTGTCGGCAGGTTCCTCACAACATTGGGTTCAAATGCCTTTTTATTTGGTTTTCGGACCTAAAATGCCCATCGAAACGTGTTTGTGCCACATGGTCGACCTCCTTTTCCATTGCTTACAGGCGTTCTCATAGCGATCATTTCAAATGCCTTTTCCAGGGGAAGTCCTTCGGATTGGCTACCGTGTTTTGCCAGGCTTGTTCAAGAGGCCCAATCAATATATCCTTCACTCCCAGGAGAGTAGAGTTTATCCGGATCCAACGGTGTCAGTGCTTCCTTGTTCCTGAGTTTCTCTACCAAATTCGGGTTAGCGATAAATGGCCTCCCGATATAAACGAGGTCATACCCGTCATTCAACAGTTCTTCGGCTTTTTCGGCTGTGTCTACATCACCCCCACCCATCATGGTACCGTTGAAATTTTCCCCCATGGTTTTCCAGATCTGCGTGGCGAATTCCGGGGCGGCCATTGCGGCCCGTTGGTCCGCGATATGGATATAGGCGATGCCCATTTTTGATAACTTCTGTGCCAGGTAGGTATACAATTCGACGAGGTCTTCAAAGTTTCCGGACATCCCGTTGAATACCCCGTAAGGGGAAAAACGGATGCCCACATTCTCCGGCCCTATGGTATCGGCCACTTTTTGCGTGGTTTCCAGTGTAAACCTGGCCCTGCCTTTGTAATCCCCGCCGTATGGGTCGGTTCTTAGGTTGGTCTTGGGATCCAGGAACTGGTCCAACAGGTACCCGTTGGCACTGTGAATTTCGATGCCGTCGATGCCTGCTTCGATCAATCCTTTGGAAGCTTCCACATATTCGTCCTGTACCTGACGGATATCCCCAAGGGTCATTTCCCTTGGTATATCGTGCGGTTGCATTCCCTTCTGGTCTGTGTACATTTCCATTTCCGTCAATGGAACCACGGAAGGAGCGATCGTCTCGCCACCCTGGGGAAGGTTCAATGCTGCGGAAACCCGACCGGTATGGAATAGCTGGACGAAAAACCTGCCGCCTTTGGCATGTACCCCTTCGGCCACGTTTTTCCACCCGGCTATCTGTTCTTCTGTATAGGCGCCGGGGATCCTCGGATAGCCCGTGCCGTTGGCCGAGACTGCCGTTGCCTCGGACAGGATCAGTCCGGCTCCCGAACGTTGGGAATAATACTGTTTCATCAGGGGGTTTGGAATATTGCCAATGGCCCTGCTTCGTGTCATGGGAGCCATGACGATCTTGTTCTTCAATGCTAATCCCGATAATGAGAATGGCTCAAATATTTTCATCTGTTGTAATTATTATATAGTAGACCGTTCGTTTATTTAAATGCTTAAAAAAATAGTTGGGGGGTCAGCCCGCTATTTTTTCCTTTTTAATGAATGCCAGGTTTATGTCCAGGAAGTGGTCTAAAGGTTGGCCGCTTCGTTCCACCTTCATCCTTCCCAGGGCGCCGTTGAAACTGTCAAAAAGGTAATTGGCCAGTTGCAGGGCATCTATATGATCGATAATTTCCCCTTCCTGCTGCCCCTTTTCGATAAAGGAGGCCAGTCCCCTGCTCCACCGGTCATAAACCCCTGAAATAGCCTGAGACACCGGGTCAATGGTCCCTGCCACCTCAGTGCTCAGGTTGCCTAGCAGGCAACCTACTTTATAATCATTTTCGGTATACCATTTTACGTGTATTTCAAAATGTCTCCGGATTCGGTCGTAATACGAAAGGGAATCATCGGAGAGGTTTTTTTTAAAATCCTTGCCGATGAGCTCTTCAAAATGTGCGATGGCCCTGATCACAAAATCCTCCTTACTTTCAAAAAAATGGTAAAAAGAACCCTTGGGCATCCCGCAAGCTTTCAGGATATCCCGGATACCGGTATTGTGATAGCCATTGAGCCGGACAAGTTCTATTCCTTTCTCCAGAATGTTATTGATATCGTGTTTAGCCATGATTAGACCGTTCGTTTATTTTGCAAATGTATAGTAATAGACCGGTTGTTTCCAAATCCGGCCATGTTAAATATTTGCAAATACACTGCTTGTGGGCAATCCGGGATCGTAGCAACGGCCTGCCGCCCCCACTCTTGGATGCTCCTTACTACCGTTTCCAGGAACATGTTCTTTAACGGGACAGACCTTGAATCGAGAAAACTTATCCAAGAAGAACTTTGTCTGGGCTATTCGGCTTTTGTTTATTTCATTTTGAGTGTAATCCAACTAGCATTCCTCGTTGCAATTGTATATCCTCACGCACCTTCCTGTTTAAATTTTGTGCATACTGCTGGGGATCACGCCGCTCCCTGTGGCGTGATCCCCATAAAGGGACTGAGTCTCCCCCCGCCCCCCCTCTTTCAACATCATCATCACACCTATTTTTATTAAAAAAGCTGTCCTAAAGATTGGGGGATCTGCACTACGAACAAGAAATCATTTCCAACAAGCTTGTTGAACTTTGGATGATTTTTAAAATATTCGTATGCATTAACCACAATGGTGTATTTAGTTCTTCAAATTATATCTAATAAGTGTGTATGATGATTAATCCTATATACACTGTACATTTAATAAAAGTATGCATTTTAGGACATAGGTTCCACCAAGCGAAGAAATCCCTTAAAACGGCCGTTTTAAGGGATTGATTTCAAAATTGATTTATTCTTCTCTTTTGGAGTCCTATTTGCGGTCTCCTTTAGTAGTTCGCAAATGGACCTTTTTTAGGACGCATCTAAAACTAAATCAATAGGTGACCAGCCAACGTTTTCAGATATATGAATCTTTACCATAATTTGCGATTTCTACCTCAACAGCAGCATATCCCCACTCACCTTCCTGTTTAAAATGTGCGCAACATGTTGGGGAATACGCTGCATCCACAGGGGGAACCTGCAACTAAAAATGCCATGGCAGGCGCTGGTTATTATTTCCCCCGCATATTGTAACTTTCCAACCAGGGAGTAGAAAGGTTGATTCTCTAGCATTCACCGAAAGGACTACTAGTTTAACGAAACTTTATCAAAGGAAGGTCAAAAACAACCAAAACGAAGCAATTAATGTACTGGGGTGCACATCATGGTTAAATTTCATACATGACTGGTTTATCAGTTATATCAATCATTAGATAATTCAACTTCCAACAACATATCCTCAAGTTTATCCCTTCCAAACCATGTCCCCTTGAGGATAACACCCTCTATTGATTTAGTGTTGGTAATATCCTCGAGTGGATTTTTATCCAATAAAACCAAATTTGCATTTTTACCCTCAGAGATAGTTCCCTCGGAAGCCATAACATTTAGGTATCTGGCAGGAACAATTGTGCTCGATCTTAAAATTTCATATGGTGTCCATCCTATTTCCTGCAGAAATTCGAATTCTTTATGCAACGAAAATCCCGGGACAACCATTCCGAATGTATCGCTCCCCGATAACATGGGCACCTCATAATCGGATAATATTTTGGTGAAGGTTTTCATCCATTTAAAATAACTGTTGAAAAAGTCCAAAGGTTCCATACCTAAATCAATTTTATCTGTTCCCACAACAAAGTTCGCCCGGTAATGATTTTCATCCGACAACCAATACGCAGCATCCTTTTCTGGCAGATACTTGGCCAAACCATTTGCTTTTAATTCAGTGAACTTTGCTGCATCAAGATATTGGGTGATCATTTCAAAAATTACCAAGGTGGGGGCCACATAAATACCGCTATCCTTGATTTGTTTGGCTACAGCATTTATAAAATCCAAATCATTATTTAAATATTTAAAATCTTCGGACGTATTAAAAATATAGATAAACTCCTCTACGTGTTCAATGGATTTCATCCGCAGTGAATACTCCAATGGCAAATTATGTTGTGCATGTCCGATAACGGGAATATTGAACCTTTGAGCTTCTTCCAACAACTTTAGATAGACTTCTTTGGCAATTTCCCTTCCGTCACCAATTTTAATAAAATCGTAACCTTTGTCCTTATGCTGCTGTACTACTTTTACGGCGTCTTCAACAGTTTGCAACTTATCGGCTTGCAAATACGGTCCTGTGGTGTAATAATTTGGACCGATCAATTGGCCGTTATTGATTTTGTCCCTAATTGCGATATGGTCCTGCCCCTCATATTCGCCCATATTCCGTGCGGTGGTAATTCCATTAGCTATCAACAGTTTAAAATCCGTTGCTATGTTCCTATCATTGTTTCTCCAATGATAATGCATCTCGGAAAGTCCCGGTATCAAATATTTATCCGTACCATCAATCCGCAAATCAACAGGAACTTTAGCGTCCATTGTATCTGTTGAATGGATGTTCACTATTTTACCATTTTCAATCAATACATCCTGATGTTCAAGAACAATCTCCTCGTTCATTGGTATCACATTGGCATTTTCAATTATTATGACCTTTCCCGAATCCTTGTTCAACCATAGATTCCTTAAATGTAACTTGGAAGGTTCCGGGTCATCTACCGATGTAATGGACCTATCTTGAATATTTAGACCTACCTTATCCAGATAATCCTGATAGTTTATTGGTTGAGAGCCTACCACATGTTTTTGTATAAATGACCCAATTGCTGGATAGGTCATCTCGGTGATATCTTCAATCAGTTTATCGTCCGTGAACGGGTTGTTTTTGCCGTATTTTTCAGATAATTCCCGTATCAACGACAATAAACTTCTTTTCCCATGGCTCTCTTCCCGCATCAGGATATCCAAACACATGGCCATCAGGGCTCCCTTTCGATATACATTGGGGTAGTTGACTTTAAGTTTATCAGTTAGGATGTTCTCACTCATGGTAGTGAAACTCAAAGTATCATTGAACCTTTGCGAGTCTTTAATCTTATAGGCCATTTCACCATAAAAAACCTCCTCCGAAACAAGGTGTTGATCAACTTTGAAAAGTTTGGAAAAATATTCGGTAACCCCCTCGTACAACCATAGATGTTTTGAAAATGTCGGGTTATTGTAATCAAAATAATGAATGTTCTCAGAATGGATAGTCATGGGAGTTACGACATGAAAAAACTCGTGTGCCATCATGTCGAACATGATGTCATAAAGCTTTGTTTCTTCCCAATATTCAGGCATTACAATTACTGTGGACGTATTGTGTTCCAATCCGCCAAATCCTTTTGGAGAATCCTCCTTCTCATCTGACAAGTACACTATAATGCTGTAGTTTTTGGCAACTTCGAAATCCCCGAGATAGGCTACCTGGGCCCTTAACATTTGCAGCAAATTCTTTTTGATGTTGTAGGCTGCATAAATCTTGTTGGGAGAATAAACACCGAGTTCAAAGTTTATATTTCCTACTTTAAACTTTTCGATTTCCAGATCCCCGAACATCATAGGATTGTCCGTAAGGTCAAAATAGCGCGGGGCGATATATTTTAAGGTTGCCTTTTTTCCATCAGCGGAGAGCTCTTTGGTTGCATGCTGTAAGGCTGAGGTATTTTTAAATTCAACGGGGGTTGTAATGTCCAATTCGTACGGACTGTTTTTAAGCGAATCAAAATAACCCACAAAACCATGGAGATTTAAAACATAATTACCCGGTTCAATGTTGGTGCCGGACGGTGAAAGCGGAATATTTGGAGCGTCCGATCTTTCAATATCAAAAGTGTCATTTACCCAATAATGAATCTTATCCAGGTCTTGTGCGTTGGGGATTTCCCAGGAATTGGCATCTTTTTGTAATGCCAACAATTCGTTGCCATCGTAATCAAATGCCTTAAATTGTTCAATAAATCTACCATAGTCACCAATAGCATAAGTTCCCTGAATAACCTTGGGTAACCGATAAGTAACCAAATCGGCATCTAGGCTATCGGGGTCAACAGTAACAGGGACTTTATCATTTACGACCATGGTCAAATCTATGGAGGCCACTATTTTGGGGCCTACATTTTCTTGCCCACTTGCTCGAAAAGTGCCCAATGTCCAGATGACAAATAGGGCAACGATGGGGGGAATTACGTTTTTCATTTTGTTCAACTATTATTGATCGACCATGGTTCATTTAACCCATGACTCAAAAGGGAAGGGAATACAAAACCCTGAAGTATCCGCCTTCCCCAAAAACCACACATATTCGGATTTTAACGAGTGTAAACTACATATCCGACAAATCGGATGCCTTTAAACCGTTTCTTTTACTTGATAATTTCCAGGAACAAACCTGAAGGTTTTCATCAAGCGGGTCCACGTATTGATTTGGGAAATCGCCAGTGTTAAATAGCAAATCTCTTCCTTGTTAAAATGGGGAGTCAATGCATCAAATGTCGCTTCGGGCAAAGGATCTCGGCTCAACTTGGTAAGCGCATCGGCCAGGTTAAGTGCCGCTTCTTCTTTTTCGGTGAAATATGGGGTCTCTTTCCATACGCACAATGAAGAAAGTCTTAAATCGGTCTCTCCAAGGTGTTTCAGTTCCTTGTGGTGCATATCCACACAATAGGCGCAACCGTTTTTTTGGGCAACCCGTAATCTTATCAATTCCAATAGCTTAATTCCTAAAGAGGATTGGTTAATAAAATTTTCGGTCGTCATTAAATTTTCGAACATTCCTTTTGGAATATCTTGATAGGAAATTCGTGCCATAATATTTGTTTTTGATGTTATACTTATTGTTATTCCTTAACTGTTTTATACTTAGCTGGGCAATTAGATTCTTACCAATGTATTACTTCCTTATTTTTCATTCTTTCGGGAATCAATGGGTCATGTGAAGGCAAATAAATAGTTGGGTTTTCCCTCGAAAATGCCAGAATGTTTTCAAGGGTCTGAATACTTTCTTTGGTACCGATGCCATCGGGTAACTTATTCAGTAGGTTTTCTTGGGTGTAAGAGGTGTCTCCTGCCAAAAAATAATATACCTCATCCATTTCTACAATGACAGAAATGTGATTGGCTACATGCCCCGGAGTGGCAACGATTATTACTTTACCGTCCTTGGTAACGGACAAACTCCTATCGAATGATGAATAAGGTGATTCCGGTAAATCAATGAGTGTTGGTTGAAGCCATTTGGGCCATCTATGGGGTAAATAACCTGCCAAGATACCTTTCAGCCCCGAAGCTTTTTTATACTCATTCCTTTCAATAAGGATATCAGCATTGGGGAAATGATGTAACCCTCCGGCATGGTCTGTATGCAGATGCGTTAATACCACCTTATCGACATCCTTTTTAGGATCAATTCCCATTTTCAACAATTGTGGGCCAATTTCATCTTCCGGCTTTACATCAAAATCAACGGCCAAAGCGTAATACGGATGCCCCTTTGGAAGGTATCCTTTTAAACTTGTTTTATAGGTTTCACCTGTATCCACCACTATGATTCCTTCTTCATGTTCAATCACCCATGCATAAATCGGAACCCAATCAGCCCATTTTTTACTGAACAATACTTTGGCCATTGGAGGGATGATTCCTTTGGCCCTGCTTATTTGGCTTTCTTTGATTCTAACTTTCCCTGTTTGTATTCTCTCTATTTTCATCACCTATATCTTTATACTTCCAATACCACAGCCCATAACCTTGGACATTTTCTAAGCCCCACAACTGGTGTCGCAATTGGTCTCTTTATTTACCGTTTCAATCAACCCAGAGCTACACACCCCAGTTGCTGGAAGATGTAACTCCACATCTTTGGCGCTTTCATGATCCCCGTTTATATGGGCAACAATCGACCTTACCTGTTCGTATCCTGTAGCCATTAAAAAAGTGGGAGCCCTACCATAACTTTTCATGCCCACTATGTAAAAGTCCTTTTCTACTTGCCTTAATTCTGCCTCACCATGGGGTCGGACAGTTCCACAACTATGAATATTGGGGTCGATTAATTCTGTTAATGCCGGAACGCATTCCAAAAAGGAATCGGCGTCAAATCGAATTTCCCTTAGAAAGCCAAAATCAGGTCGTGTCCCGGTACAGCTGATTATTTCATCAATCCCACCTAATAAGAATAGATTGTCCTGTTTGGTTCCCCTAATATGCAATCCATCGATTGTTTTTCGTATTTCATTGATGTGAACAGGGGTATGAACTTCCACATTGCTATCATTGACCAGCTTTTCTATAGCGATACCCAAAGCTCCCCTGGATTTAAATTCATCGGCCTCTTGACCACCGTAAACGTCTTCGACACGTTCTTTTCTCAGGACCCAATGAATCTTTGTATTTGGAAATTCTTTGGAAATCCCGTTCAGAGCCAATATAGACCCAATGGCCGAATGTCCTCCCCCAACAACCAAGGTGGATTTGTTGGCGAATGTTTCCAGGGCCTTGCCTTTGATGTCGGGCATTCCATAATGAATGTATTTGCGATTCTCAAGTTCACCAATGGCAAATATCCCTCCAGAACCGACCGGGTTTGGATTATGCCATGTACCTGAAGCATCTATTACCGCTCTTGCTGAATACGATTTAAATTGACCATTTTCTGTTACCTGAATGGAAAAAGGCAATTTTTCCCTACCAGGGGTTTTTGTTTTATCCAATCCTGTTCTGCCTATGGCCAAAACTTTGGAGTTTAAATGGATGTTCTCTTTTATTCCGTCTAACTCTGCCAGCGGTTTTAAATACTTATGGACGATTCCATTTCCATTGGGTACAAGTTCTTTGTTCGGAATTTCTACCATTGCGGCTCTTAATAGCTTTTCGGCCACTTTGTCGATATTATATTCCCAGGGAGAAAATAGATTCACATGTCCCCATGAAAGGATATTGGCCCCGACTTCCTTTGCAGATTCGAAGAGTACAAAGTTTTGGCCATTATTTTTTAAATGTGCGGCTGCCGCAAGACCAACGGGACCACCCCCAATTATAGCTATGGGCAGTTTGTGGCGCTGGGCTTCATTCATATTACGATTTAGCGCATTCATTTTAATTATATTTATGTACTATATTGGTTTTTTAAGTACTATTACTGAAAAAAAAATTTAGCCCACCATGATACCATAAAGAAAAACATCCGTTACCTCAGTATAAATGTCTTGGCTGTTCATGTTCAATAGATCAATGTAACTATTTGTTAAGGGCAACTCCATAAGATTAAAATAGATTGCGATAATTACATCCAGGTTTACATCACGTTTGATAACACCTTCATCAATTCCGATTTGAAATAATCTTCTATAATACTTGTTGATTCGCTCTATTCTGTTCTTTTGATATTCATCCCAAATATCCGGTGTGTTTATTTCTAAATCTTTTAAAAATTCCTCACTAACATTCAACAATAAATTTCTGGTGAAATATGAGATGGCGTCCAGTTTCCCTTTAAAGTCATTTTCATCATCATTTAAAATCTCCTCGAGTTTAGCGTTTATTTCATTGTTCACACTCTCCATAACGGCCTTTACCAATTCTTCTTTAGAAGAAAAGTGATTGTACAAACTGCTCTTGCTTGTCCTAAGTTCCTTCACTAAGCTATCCATGGAAACCTTATAGAATCCATATTTAAGAAACTTTTGTTTTGCAACATGCAACACCCTGGTTCGAACATTCATACCTATTGTACTTTTTTAGTTCTTATAGTACAAAGATATAAAAATATTTTAAATTATTGAAAATAAACGTATTAATATTGGATTTAAAACCGGGATTCTACTTCTTGGAGATTTTAACCATGGAACAATCTACCGAAACACTATAAAATCGAAACAGGGACCCTACGCAAAGTTTAAGGGTAAGGATTTGGGACAATAACATTGAGCCTATTATTCTGCTTTGTTTCTATTAAGAATACTTATAATCAGATTCTTCACTATTTTCATTTCCTCAGGATTACTTGCTGCAACAAATAGTGTAATGCTCGCCAACGCCTCATTGCTTATTATGGGCATTCCACTTTTATTTGTCAGCATGCTATTCTTTTCCAAAAACAAGAGAAAACATGCAGCTGCGATTCTCTTGTTGCCGTCTGTAAATGCATGGTTCTAAGTAATCAAATACAGCAAGGCAGCACCCTTTTCCTCTATACTAGTATAAAAGTCCCGATCTCCAAATCCTTTTGAGATTTGGGTAATGGCACTTTCAAAACTTTTATCTTTCTCCAGCCCAAAGACATCAGAGTTAAACTCTTCCTTCATTTGGTCTATGAGTAATTGATATTCTTCTTTGGACGGATATTTTGTTTTTATCTTGGTAAGCCCAGTCGAATCGAGTCTTTCGTGATCATAGTCATCCAATAGTGTAAGACCTTTAGCAAACTGATCAAGCCATTCGAGTTTCTGTTCTTGTGTTTTATCTTCTATTGCTCTGCTTAGTATTCGGATTCCGGATCGAAGCACCTGAACTTCCTGATTCAATTGTTCCAACCTTTTTTGATTGATAGAATATCCTTGTATCAAGTATTCCTTCAGTTTACTGGTAGCCCATTTTCTAAACTCTATACCGACTTTAGACTTAACACGATAGCCTACAGAAATAATTACATCTAAATTATAAGCGGATAATTTTCGTTCTACTTGCCTGGTACCTTCTGTTTGAACTTGGCGGAATTCCCGCCAAGTTGATTCTTTATCCAATTCCCCTTCCTCATAAATATTCTTGATATGTTCGCCAATTGTCCTCCTTGCCTTTCCGAACAAATCCATTATCTGCTGATCAGTTGCCCAAACCGTGTCATGCTCACTATCCAAAATAACTTGAAACTCCATTCCTCCCTGAGAAGGTTTGAAAGTTACCATCTGGGTCATCTCTATACTCTGAATTCCCAACTCCTTTTTAGACATTAAATTCTCTGATTATGGATTCAAGACTAATGTAGTTATTAAAAAATAATCTCTCAATTACTCAATCGAATGAGATAGCCAGAATTGTGCTCACCAAATTTGATACTATTTTGATTTAGCACTGTAACTTTTAATTTGCAATTTTTCGCGTAATATCTTCATATCCTCACTCACCTTCCTGTTTAAAATCTTCGCATAATGCTGCGTCGTTCTTACATTTTTGTGCCCCAACATCTTCTAACAGACTCAATGGAAACCCCATTAGAAAGCGTTACGGTTGTCGCAAAGGTGTGCCGTGCTAAATGGGTTGTGAGATTCTTTTTAACGCCGCTCAGATCCGCTATTTCCTTTAAATAGGCGTTCATCTTTTGGTTGGTGAGCAACAGAATTTGGGAATTGATAAATTATCCGCTCCGCCTGCCTCGGCAGGCACTGCTTTATTATTTCCCCGCAAAATGAAACGTTCCCAACCAGGGATTAGCTGCGCTGACCCCAAAAGGAAGAGCCATGCAAAGAAAACCCAGGCCTGCGGCCGGACTACCCCAATCAGGGATTACTCGCTCCGCTCGTGATCCCGGGGAGGGGCGCCTGCAATGAAAACCCAGGCCTGCGGCCGGACTACCCCAATCAGGGATTACTCGCTCCGCTCGTGATCCCGGGGAGGGGCGCCTGCAATGAAAACCCAGGCCTGCGGCCGGACTACCCCAATCAGGGATTACTCGCTTCGCTCGTGATCCCGGGGAGGGGCGCCTGCAATGAAAACCCAGGCCTGCGGCCGGACTACCCCAATCAGGGATTACTCGCTTCGCTCGTGATCCCGGGGAGGGGCGCCTGCAATGAAAACCCAGGCCTGCGGCCGGACTACCCCAATCAGGGATTACTCGCTTCGCTCGTGATCCCGGGGAGGGGCGCCTGCAATGAAAACCCAGGCCTGCGGCCTGCCTTTTTTCATTCCCCGCCGTTCGCACAAAAGCAAGCTTTTGGCGTCGTCCGGGAATGAAAAAACCCTGACGTTGCCGTCAGGGTTTTCGTTGCGGAGGAAGAGGGATTCGAACCCCCGGAGGTGTGACCCTCAACAGTTTTCAAGACTGCCGCATTCGACCACTCTGCCATTCCTCCTTAGAGGCTGCAAATATAACAAGGTTTTTTCAATTCGCAGAAGACTTTTTCCGGATAATCTTTCGCCCCGGCCGCTACCCGGTTTAATCCGCCCCAAAATGGGGCAGGCGTTCCTAAAAATCACAAAAAAATACGCAATATGATCCCCCGTTTTGAGGTCTCCTGCGAACTATTCCCTACTTTTAACAGCTTACTCCCAAGAGTAGTTCTAAACACTAAATCACTACAAAAAATGAAATCAGTAAAATTACCATTGCAACCCCTTTTAGCCCTTATCCTGTTTTTTCTTGCCTTTCAGGGAATTGCGCAGGAAAAATACGGGGGCATGACCCTGTATACCGTACGCGACCTGATGGAAACACAACCAAGGGAAACCCTGATGAAAGTGGCCGATATCGGTTACAAATACATCGAAGCCACGGGTTATGCAGACGGCAAGTTCTACGGGATGGAACCCGCCGAGTTTAAGTCGTTCCTCCATAGCCTCGGGCTGGAACCCATCTCCAGCCACTACGGGGCGGTAACCCTGGACAACGCCGATGAATTTATCGCGGATGCCAAGGCCGCCGGCATTAAATATTTTGTGATCCCCATCCCCCCGATGGGACATTTTACCTATGACGCGCCCACCCAAACCATGAACATGAGCGATGATGTAAAAGCAGTCACCGAAATCCTGAATACCATCGGGAAAAAATGCAAGGAAGCCGGGCTCGAACTGCTCTACCACAACCACGATTTTGAATTCAAGGAAAACGAAAACCATATCGTCCCCATGGACTACTTCCTCCAAAATACCGATCCGGAATACGTGAATTTCCAGATGGACCTGTTTTGGACCACCAAGGCGGGGGTCGACCCGGTAACCTATTTTGAGCGCTTCCCCGGCCGGTTTAAGATGTGGCATGTAAAGGATATGGACCAACAGGGACGGTTCGCGCCCGTGGGCACGGGAACCATAGATTTTGCGAGGATCCTCAGGGAAAAAGACCTTTCAGGCATGCAATACTATATCGTGGAGCAGGACCGCACCTTTGACGGTATGGATCCCCTACAGGCCATTCGCATCAGCCATGTGGGCATCAAAGAATTCGGGTTTCAATAAACCGCGATCCCTTGCATAAAAAAAGCCGGTCGCTTACGCACCGGCTTTTTAATTTCACGTCCATACTATTCTGGAGCAGCGTATTTCTCCGTTCTCGCGTCCCGGATAAGCCCGTCCCAATTTAATCCAAACCCAAAGCCATAGGCATTTCCCGCAGCGTCTACTTGCACCTCCATATCCAGGGGAACGTCTTCATACTGCTGTTCTACGGTAGCCATATTGGCAGGCATCTGCAATGGCAATAACCCGCTTGGTTCCGTTTTGCCGCTAATAATATCGAGCACCGCCTGGTCCTGCACATTAAAATTGACTACCAGGCCATTCACCTGGGATTCAAATTCGGATACCACCGTTGGGTTCGACATGCGGAGTACCACCACCACAGGTTTTCCTTTCATCACCCTGCGGGTGTCCAATACCATCTCCAGGTCGGTATGGTTACGGGCGGTCACCGTTTTGCCTTTGTAAGAACGGTTGAGCACATCGCCTTCCCGGGCATCTCCGGCCAGGCTGGGATCCCTGGCTTCCACTGCCGTATAGGGGCCATACTGTAGGGTGATGGGCAAGAATCCATTGCCTCCGGCTTTGGCATCTTCGGCACTGTAGCCGGCGGTGCGGCCGTTGATCGGATTGGTGATCTCCACCAAAGCGATATCGGCTTCATCGGGATTGTCGGTCACCGTAAAATATTTGCCGGCTATCTGCAGGTTGATGGGGTCTTCCCACCTTCCCGGGATGGGCTGGCCGAAAAATGATTCGCCTGGAGGGACATACCTTTGGGGGATATACACGGTTTGGTCTGGTTTGATGGGCAATACCCCCCCTTCATTCTTTAAAACCACCACAGATTTCAGCTGTGCTTCGTACCCGGCTTTCATGAACTCTGGATTGCCAACCACCGCCGAGGTTTCCGCTACCTCCAAATAGGGGTTTTCAAACAACCCGGTCCTGAAGATGTTTTTCAGCAAGCGTACCGCGGATGTTTCAAACCTGGCACGCATAAACGCTTCCCCGTGTTCTTCTACCCCCATGGCATAGGCTTCCAGTACCGGGCCGGCATCATTGTTCCCGCCAAACTGGTCGCAGCCGGCCATCAGAATCTTGTAATGCCTTTCCGCCACGCTCAGGTGTTCCACGCCCCAGGGGGTACGCCCAAAGACCGCCATCCCTTCGTCGGGTCGGGTTACCCCCCAGTCCGTACATACCACGCCATCATAGCCGTAGGTATTGCGGAGCAGGTCTGTGATGAAATAGGCGCTAAACGCATTCCCCACATACTCCCCGCCGGGGTCCAGGCCATAGGAAATGGTGTAATACGGCATGACCGCAGAAGCCCTGCCGGTGCCCCCTTCCAGGTTAAAAGCACCTTCTGCAAATGGCTTGATATGGTCTTTAAGGTTGTCGCCGGGAAAAACGGCGAATTTGCCAAAACCGTAGTGCGCGTCCCTCCCGCCTTCGCCTGTACCTCCGCCCGGCCAGTGTTTTACCATGGCGTTCACACTCTCATAACCCCAGCCACCGGCAATCTCCTTATCGGACGGGGAGGTCTGGAACCCATCTACATACGCCCTGGCCATAGCCGTGGCCAGGACAGGGTCTTCGCCGAAAGTACCGCTAAAACGGTACCAGCGGGGGTCTGTTGCCAGGTCTACCTGTGGCGAAAGGGCCGTTGCCATGCCAAGGGCCCGGTATTCACGTGAAGCGATTTCGCCAAACTGCCGTACCAAGGAAGGGTCAAAACTGGCCGCCAGGCCTATAGCCCCGGGCCACCTGGATATCTCCCCCCCGGCACCCAGGTTGAATTCGTCATCTGACCCGGCTTCATGCCGCGGATCCGTACTGTTGTTGGCGGGTATCCCAAGTCCCAGCCCTTCTACCAAGGCCTGGGCATTATTGTTCCATTCGGCCGCCACCGCCGGACTTTCCACGGTGGTCAGCAATACGTGCCTCAGGTTGTCTTCGGTAAGGAAGGTGCGCTGCTGGTCACTTAGGTCGGACGCCCTGGCCCCGCTCTCATCAAACGGCTTTCCACCATAGGTGTCCCTGCCACCAAAGCCGCCCCCGGGCAGTCTTTGATGGGCACTATAGAGCATCAGTCCCGCTATTTGTGCTTCAGACATGCGTCCGGCCAGGTCTTTCGCCCGGTCGGCTGCCGAAAGGCGCCAGTCTTCATAGGGGTCCAGGCTGCCATCCCGGTTCAGGTCTTTGAACGCCAGTCGGTCTACGGTGAGGATTTGTACACCGGATTCCGGCGAGTATCCCAATAGCGCCCCGTCTTCATTCTCTACCAGGTGATACCCCCCTTTGGCGGTTTCGGTCCATCTGGGCTGGCAACCTATGAGGAGCAGTACGGGCAGGAAGGCCGCCAGTGGCCTTAAAGTATAGAGCAAGGATTCTGTTTTCATTTTCACGGGTATCATGGTGGTTATCGCAGTAGGAGCCTTACGGGGGCATTCCCTATTGCTGGGCCATTTCTGTGTTGATGGTAATGCTCACTTCCTTCCCGATAGGCGCCATGGTCCCGGTGCCAATGTTGTAGTCTTCTCGATTAAGCGTGGTCGTAAACTTTAACCCTGCCTTGAGTTTTTGGCTACGCTGGTCCGTAATGATACCATTCAGCTTGCCGTCTAAGGTCACCTGCCTGGTCACCCCGTGCATGGTTAAGTCACCGGTTAGTTTAAAGGTGTTCTCGCCCGTCTTTTCAACAGCTGTGGAAGTAAAGGTGATAGCCGGGTATGCTTCGACTTCAAAGAAGTCGGCACTCCTCAGGTGGTTGTCCCTCCTTTCATTGTCCGTGTCGATACTCGCAGGTTCTATCTTTACGCTAAAACTGGGGGCGTTGAAATTTTCATCGGCCTGTGCTTCTATATCAAATACACGGAACTTGCCGGTCACCTCGGAAATAACGAGGTGTGATACGGAAAAATTCATATTGGTGTGCGCATTGTCGGACTTCCATGTCGATTGTGCGTTAACCGCCATTCCCATGGCTATTAAGGCGATAAAAAGCGATTTTTTCATACTTACAGTGCTTTATTGTGGTTTATACAGCTATTGGTTGCGGTATTCTCTTCTACAATTGAGTGTCCTGGCGGCCACTTGCCGCCTTGTGGCCTATCGCCTTTTGGGCATGACCAGGCTGTCAGCCGGGTAGGTGTCTTTCAGATAGTCCATCTGTGCCTGTGCCCAGTCCATCACCAGTTTTTTCTGGCTTTCATCCAGGTTGGCGCCGCTGTGCAACCCAAAGTAAGTGTAGGAAGGCAAGGGCATCTCGTCTTCTTCCACCATTTCAATGACCTCTTCGAACTTATGGTTCTGGATGGCGATCGGCATGTTCGTGAAATCTGAAAAATTCAAGTGGCGCTTTCCGTCTTCCACATGGTTTTGCAGCCACCAGGCCACTGGCTGTACTTCGGCATACCAGGGATATTCGGTATTATTTGTATGGCAGTCATTGCAGGCTACCTTGAGCACCTGTTGCACCTCCGCGGGCACTTTGAAATTCTTGGAAACATCGTAGGTTTGGTCATTTGACGTGTTTTTGTCAGGACGGATAAACTGCATGGCTACGAGGATAATCAATAGGCCAATCAAAATGTTTTTAATCATAACCGATATTTAAAAGTGATACTTATTTGCTGTTTTTAATGGTTTCAAAGCCTCTAAAGGTTTGATCCCTTGTAGTCCGAAAGGTTTAACCGGGCAGGCATATTTTCTATTGGGTGGTTACCAGTTTAAAAAGTTCTTTGTCCATCTGGGGTTTTACCCCGCAGGTGGTATCCAAATGCATGGTGGCGGTATTGCTGCTTGTGTAAGCGGGCCATTGTGGCAGGCCTTGGTGGTTGGGGTCGCCATGCCTGGCAAAATTGATCCAGGCCCGGCTGACTTTATCGGCCAATGCATGGGCTTCTTTTCCCCCGCCGGTCATCTGTTCACAAAGGGCAATGTTGTCAAAAACAAATGGGAGTTCCATGCAGTGCAGGGATTTGTACTTTCCATCAAATACCGGCGATTGCCAGGTAAAGAGGTACATATACACCGGGGCACCCCCTTCCAGGGACGATTTGGTATTCGCCTGCGCTACCGCGCCGGGCCTGAACATGGTATCTACATCCAAAAGGTCTTTAGGGGCGGTATCGTTGGGGTAGGCTTTCCTTACCGCGGCGATATAGGCATCTGCCTTTTCCTTGTATTGCTCCCGTATATGTGCCATGATCGTTTCTTCCGTAGCCTCTGCAAAACGCATATTGGCAAATGGGGCAAACTCGTTTTTAACGGTGCCGATCAACAAGGGGATGTCCCTGGACAGTTGGCCGGCTTCCTCAGAATTCACCTGGTAGGGCAGGTCTTCCCCGTCCCTGCTGGGTCCCCAGTTAAGGCCAAAGCCCATGACGGGTTTTCCTTCCGCTTTCATACGCGCTTCTACTGCTTTGAGGGCCTTCGCACTGGCATCGGCCAGAACAGGGAATGGAATGTGCAGGAGGCTGTCTGCTTCCCCTGCTGTAAGGTTTAATTGGGATAGGGTCTCTGCCGCGATGGCCTGTGTGTCGGGTTTCTCGAGGATGGCCGTCCGGAATGCCCCGCTCTGGTTAATGGCCTTATGGAACAAGCCTTTTGCTTTGGGCATGGCCATCAGCGTATTCACCTTGGCTCCCCCCCCCGACTGGCCAAAAATCGTCACATTGCCCGGGTCGCCCCCAAAATTGGAGATGTTGGCTTGTACCCATTCCAAGGCCGCGACCAGGTCGAGCATGCTGTTGTTGGCGGCGTGTTTGTATTTTTCACCATAGGCCGACAGATCGAGGAACCCAAGTACATTTAAGCGATGGTTGATAGACACTACGACCACATCCCCTTTTTTGCTAAGGTTCTCCCCATCATAAGCGGGCAATTCCTGGCTGGACCCGGCGGTAAATCCCCCCCCGTGGATCCAGAACATGACCGGCCGTTTCTTGCCATCGTCAATAGAAGGGGTCCATACGTTCAAAACCAGGCAGTCCTCACTGGTATACCCCCAATCGTGGTCAAACACAAACTCCGGTTCATCGTTTACCTGGGTGGTAGGGACCATTAGGGGGGCAACCGGCCCCCAACTGGTAGAACTGCGCACTCCTTCCCAGGGCGTTGGTTTGGAAGGGGGCATAAAACGCGATGCCTGGGCGTAGGGAATCCCTTTATAGGTAAATGTCCCGTTATGGATATAACCGCGTACTTTCCCCGATTCGGTCGTGGTCACTGCGATGTTTTTACCGGTCTGGATGGGCAGTTCCTGGGCCTGGGCCGGGATGCAGAGCAGGAACAGGGCCAGGAATTGTAAGGAGGTGTTTTTCATTTTCTTGGATATTAGTGTTTGTTCAGGGTTAGTATGTATAGATATTTCGTTCCAGAAACGCATTTCTGAATTTGCCTTCCGGATCGTGGGTCAGTACCAAATCACGAAAATCGGGATATTTGGGAAAGCGCGATTGCAATGTAAACGGCGCCATATTGAACAATTTTCCCCAGTGCGGGCGCGCCCCGAAAGGGGCCAGTTCGGCTTCGATCATCGTGATGAGTTCTCCCACCGCTTCGGGGCGTTGTTTCCAGGTAAAGTGGATGGCGATACAATCCTGCTGATAACAGGGGCTCATCCATAAAGTATCTGCCGCTATGCTCCTGATTTCCGTGATCATCAGCTCCGGCCCTATAGCCTCCCTCTTTTTTTCAAGGGCCAGGATGGCCGCTACGGCATTTTCCAGGGGGACGAAAAATTCCGATTGCAGTTCCTCCCCGCTGCTGGGGGTAAAACCCATTTTAAAATGGGGCAGGCGCTCATACCAGGGCCCCGGAACGCCCATCTGGGGGGTGCAATTTTCCGCAGAAAGCCGGGTAATGGGGTGCAGGTCTCGGGTAGCCGCAATGGCCCCGTAAAAGGTATTTCCCAGGTCTGCCAGTTCATGGTCGGTCCGGCGTTTGATCCACACCTGGCTGACCTTTTGGGCCTGCCAGTCGGTAAACAGGCTCACGCTGTAGCCGGCAGACATGATTTCATTAAAATGTGCCACCAGTTCTTCCAGGGGTAAATCCTGGTACACATCCTGCCTCACTTCATAGGTTTTCTGGACATCCAGGGTGATCCGGGTAATAATGCCAAGGGCACCCAGGTTCACCACCATAGATTCCAACACCTTCTGGTCCTTATCACGGTGTAAATCAAGGATAGCCCCGTTTCCTGTGACGATTTCCAGGCCGGCCACGGCCGTGGCCAGGTTGCCATTCTGCATCCCGGAACCATGGGTAGCGGTGGCACAGGCACCGGCCACCGAAATATGCGGCAGGGAGGCCAGGTTATGCAGGGCATAGCCCCGCTTGTGCAGTTCCGGCGCGATGTCGCCATAGCGGGAGCCCGCTCCAATGGTAACGGTTTGGCCTTTTTCATCTATTTCCATAGGGCCCACCAGGTTTTGGGTGGAAATCTGGTTCAGGGGGCTGTCTGCGATATCGTTGAAACAATGGCGTGACCCCAGGGCCTTTTGCTGGTGTAAGGTGTGGATGAGTTTCCTGACCTCTTCCGTATTCTTTGGCTTATGCAGGTATTTGGCCTGGTATTCCAGGTTCCCCGCCCAGTTCTTTCGGTGGGGTTCTGCCACCATTGCCTCCCGTTTTTCCTTGCAAGCCATGCCGGGCAGGAGGATGCTGCCTGCGGTAAAGGCCGCTGTGGTCTTTAAGAAATTTTTACGCTTCATATCCGTGTTTTATGTTAGATGGCCTCCAGTTCAATTTTCGACCCGGAATTCATGGGTTCCCGCTTCCAGTTCCAGTTGCACCTGCCCGATTCCCTCTCCCAAGATACGAACTCCCCCGGCTTTTTTGAGGGGCTTACGCCCTTCCCTGGCCTTTTTGACCAATTCGGCGATCAAAACCAGGGCGACGGAAGTATTCGGAGGAAAGGTTAATTTATATTCCGTGGCATCTTCCAATTGCTCCCAGGCACTTGATATCCGCCCATACGGACGGTCTTAGTACCCCCTATTGCGTGTTCCCACTGGGGCCTTGCGTAGGTTGCCGCTTAAAATGTTTAAAACCGCTGTGTGCCTCATCGCGCTGTATGCCCAACGAATAGGTATACATCCACGCGGCTGTCGGCTTTAGGTAATAATGAAGCATTGATAGCTATCTTGGAAGGTCAGCTGGGTTGATTGATTCTCACTGGCTGTCATTACTCCTACACCTTCTATTCTTTCCTTTTTTCGCACTGCCCTGCTACAGACAATTTTGCTAAGCAGAGCTGGGGTGCCTTTGTTTTTTCTTTGATTTAAAACTATAGAGGAAGGGTGCTTTATGCGCTCTCCCTGAAAAACGTTTTTCATGCCGCTCCAGGATATCCAGGCTCAACATTTTGCGCTGAAAGGTAGTCCTTCGCAGTTTTTCCCCCAATACCGCCTCATACACCTGTTGTAACTCCTTCATGGTAAATTTCTCCGGGAGAAGGTTCATCCCTACCAATTTTTTATCCAGGTTCTCCCTAAGGGTGGCCAAAGCCTTTTCGACAATTTTTTGATGGTCCTGTATCAGCGCGGGGAGTTCTTCAATGGCATACCAGTTGATGGAATCCGAAAGTTCATCCGGCCGGGGTGCTACCTCATTGTAATTGATCAGGGCGTAATAGGCCACACTGATAAAGCGGTCCAGCAGCCAGTGGTTTTCATTTTTCAGGTCGTACCCGTTGGCTTCCAGGATGACGCGCATCACTTCGGGGTCGTATCGCGAAAAGTCCCCAAAGGTGTAAAACTGCTCCAGGTAGATCTCATCCAGGCCGGTACGTTCTTTCAGGCCACGGCTCACCGCCGTATTCAGGGGTTCATCGCGCTTGACAAACCCACCGGGTAGTGCAAACAAGCCCGTGTTGTGGTATTCGAGGATGAGGATTTTTAGCTGTTTCCCGTTAAACCCAAAGATGACCGAATCATAGGCCAGGTGGGGAATAAAATCCTCAGCAAGTGGCAGTTGCTTTTTCTTGTTTGGGTCCAACACGGTTTTTTTCCAAAGAAATGAGAAATATTCAAAAAAACAAAGTATTATTGTAACAATTTGAGACAATAAATAATTTAACACGCTACAATATGAAACACCTGATTTCCATTATACTGCTTTGCCTGTCATGGGGTACATCACTGGCACAAGACCCGAACGCCTTCCCGGTACAGGTAAAAACCGACAAAGGACTCATAGAAGGCAACTACAATACCCATGACAACATACAAACGTATTTTGGCGTCCCCTTTGCCAAGCCACCTGTGGGTGAATTACGATGGAAGGCTCCCCAACCCATGGATGCCTGGACCGGCGTGAAGCAGACCAAAGCTTTTGGCCCCAGGCCCATGCAAACCATGGTTTTTGGAGATATGAAATCGCGTTCCAACGGTGTCAGCGAGGACTGCCTGTACCTCAACATCTGGACCCCGGCCCAAAGGGATACGCAAGGCTTGCCCGTACTCGTATATTTTTACGGCGGTGGGAACGTGGCCGGTGATGCTTCAGAATACCGCTATGATGGCGAAAGCATGGCCAGGAAGGGCATGGTGGTGGTGACCACCAATTACCGGCTAAACATTTTTGGTTACCTCGCCCACCCCGAACTTAGCGCCGAAGCACCCTATAAGGCTTCTGGGAATTATGGGGCACTGGACCAACAGGCTGCCCTGGCATGGGTGCAAAAAAATATAGCCGCTTTCGGTGGCGACCCCAACAAGGTGACCATCGCCGGGGAATCGGCCGGCTCCATTGCAGTGAGCACCCACATGGCTTCCCCCCTGTCCAAAGGCCTGATTGCAGGGGCCATTGGCGAGAGCGGGGCCAGTATTAACCCCACCATGGCCCCTGTTCCCCTGGCCGAGGGGGAAAAGATGGGCGCGGACTTCCTGAAAAACGCGGGGATAGGTAGTATTGCCGAATTTCGAAAGTTGCCTGCGCGCGATGTCTATGAAATCTACAACGAATCCAAACGGTTTGGCTTCCCCATGGTAATTGATGGATATTTCCTGCCCAAATCCCTGCCGGAAATATTTGGGGCCAAAGAACAGGCCCGGGTGCCGTTGTTGCTGGGATGGAATTCTGCAGAGATACCCGGAATGGCCTTTATGCAGGGGCTTCCCTACACACCAGAGAATTTTATAAAGAAGGTAAAGGAAGCCTATCCCGACAAGCATCAGGAAGTCCTGGCCCTGTACCCGCACAGCAACCCCAGGGAGGTGGAATATGCTGCGACCGACCTGGCTTCGGACCGGTTTATTGTATACAGTACGTGGAAGTGGTTCGACCTGCATCGGGAAAACAGCCAACAGCCGGTATACCGCTACCTCTACAGCAAACTCAGGCCACCATTAAAAGACGACACCCTGGCCTCCGGGCTGGCCGGCGGGACCATCAAAAAAGAGGGCAGTACCCTTCCCCCACCCAAACCCGTTGGGGCTCCGCACGCCTGTGAGATAGAATATTGCATGGGCAACCTGCCTCTTGTGGATGACTATTCCTGGACCGCAGATGATTACAAGGTATCGGAAACCATGCAAGCCTATTTCGCTAACTTTATCAAGACCGGCAACCCCAATGGCGAAGCCTTGCCACAATGGCCGGCCGCAGCGGCGGGTAATGATACCCCCCCGGTAATGGTCATCGATGTGGAAAGCAAGGCGGTAGATGCGCGGAACGAGGCCCGGTTTAAATTCCACGACAAGGTATATAACCCGTGATATTAGCCACCGGTATTGTAACTATTGCTTTATTACTGGCGCTCATCCTAAGCAAGAAGATGAGTGCTCTTTCTGCTTTGGTGATAGTGCCGGTCCTTGGCTCGCTGGTTGCCGGCTTTGGCCTGGAAACTGCCGATTTCGCAATCAAGGGCATACAGGCCATTGCCCCGGTGGTGGCCATGTTTGTCTTTGCCATCCTATTTTTTGGGGTGCTGACTGATGCAGGGATGTTCGACCCCATTATCAATATTATCCTGAAAATGGTGGGAAGTGACCCCCGAAAGGTATGCGTTGGGGCGGCTCTACTGGCCATGCTCGTACACCTGGATGGTTCCGGGGCCGTAACCTTTCTGGTGGCCGTGCCCGCCATGCTGCCGTTGTTTGACAAATTGGGACTGGATCGCAGGGTACTCGCCTGTGTCATTGCCCTTGGGGCGGGTACCATGAACCTGGTGCCCTGGGGCGGCCCAACCTTACGGGCCGCTACGGCCCTGCAGGTGAAAATTACTGATTTATACAGCCCGGTAATCATCCCCCAACTGGCTGGCCTGCTTTTTGTACTGGGCATTTCCTGGTTCCTGGGACGGCGGGAAGCCCGGCGCCTTGGAATACAAACCACCAACGTGGGCGTGGTACACCAGCGCGAATTGATCCCTGAAGAACAAACTATGCGGCGTCCCCGGCTCTTCTGGGTAAATATCCTGCTCACTATTGCCACCATAGGTCTCCTGGTATCTGGGTGGGTGGCACCGGCCCTGGTCTTTATGATCGGTGCCATACTGGCCCTGACGATCAACTATCCTATACTCAAAGAACAAAAAGAACGGATTGACGCCCATGCCAAAGCGGCCCTGCTTATGGCTAGCATACTTCTCGCTGCTGGGGTATTCACGGGCATTATGAAGGAATCTGGAATGATAAGCGCTATGGCTAGCGCGGCCGCCAATGTTATTCCTCCTGCGGCCGGGAAATTTATCCCTGTAGGCATGGCAGTGAGCAGCATGCCGCTGAGCCTGGTATTTGACCCCGATTCTTTTTATTTTGGATTCCTCCCGGTAATTTCGGAAGTGGGCAATGTCATGGGGGTGGCTCCCATTTCAGTGGGCCAGGCCGCCATCCTGGGACAAATGACCACAGGTTTTCCATTAAGCCCGCTTACCGCTACCACTTTTTTACTGATCGGCCTGGCCAATATTGACCTGGCCGAACACCAGCGGTTTACATTTATCTATGCCTTTCTCACTACCTTAGTAATGACGGCGGTCGCCATTTTGATTGGCACCATCCCTATTTAAACCTTTGACTAAATGAAAAAACTAGTCCACAAATTACTTCTGATTTTCCTGTTCCTTTTTTTTCCATGCGTATTACTAACAGCGCAGGAACAGACTAGCAAGGCACGTACCATTGTTACCACCGATGGGGAGATTGACGATACGGATTCTTTTGTACGGATGTTGTTAATGGCAAACGAATTCCGGCTGGAAGGCCTGGTGTACAGCAGTTCGCAATGGCATTACAAAGGTGACGGAAGAGGGACGGCCTACGTCTCGGAAATGGACCTGACCAAAAGGCTGTACGGGGAGCGGACGGAACTCCGGTGGCCCGGCACCCAATGGATGCAGGACCTCATTAAAGAATACAAAAAGGTATATCCTGTACTGAAGACCCATGCAGAAGGCTATCCATCTCCCCGCGAATTGCGTTCCATGATCTACGTGGGCAACATTGATTTTGAAGGGGAAATGGAAAAGGTGACCAAAGGGTCTGAGTTTATAAAAGAAAAACTGCTGGACGATGATAGGTCCCCCCTTTACCTGCAGGTATGGGGAGGCACCAATACCATTGCCCGGTCCCTGAAATCTATAGAGGAGCAATACAAGGGAACACCAGACTGGGAACACATCTACACAAAGGTATGCGACAAGGCCATCCTCTACACCATCCTCGACCAGGATGCCACCTATAGAAAATATGTTGCCCGGGCCTGGCCAGACCTCAAAGTGTATTATAACGAAGACCAGTTCTGGAGCTTTGCCTATTTCTGGAAGGAACGGGTACCCGAAGCCTTACACCCATACCTACAAGGGAAATTTATGGGAGATCATATCATTAATAACCATGGCCCCTTAACCAAAAAATACTACAGTTGGGGTGACGGGCAACAACAGCCCGGAGACCCGGACCATACCCACGGCATCAACCTGGAACATGAACAATGGGGGACCTTTGAGAAGTACGATTTTATTTCTGAGGGTGATTCACCGGCTTACTTTCACCTGGTAGATGTGGGGCTCAACAACCTGCAAAACCCTGAATACGGGGGGTGGGGTGGCCGCCTTGGCCAGTCGGACTCCCTGCCCAACCGCTGGGAAGACGGGGAGGCATTGGCAGATTTTAACCCCTATACCCAGCAGAGGGACCTGGCCTACCCACAGACTCGCTGGTTGGAAGCCCTGCAATTGGAATTCGCGGCCCGGGCCGACTGGTGTGTGAAGTCTTATGAAGATGCCAACCATCCGCCAATTGTTTCATTGGGTCACGATGCATTGCTGTCAGTAACCCCGGGAGAGCGTATCCAGCTAAAGGCCGTAGCCACAGACCCTGATGGGGACCCCCTGGCCTATTCCTGGTGGCAGTATGGGGAAGTGGATTCTTATCCCTGGAAAGTACAGATTACCTGGCCATTTGTACAAAACCCTTATGTACAGGTGCCGGAAGACCTTCAAACCGGGCAGGACATCCATATGATCCTTGCCGTAACAGATGGGCAGTTTCCCAACCTGACCCGTTATGCCCGTGTAATTCTCAAAGCCAAAAGCTGAGATCATGGGTAACGAGACCTCAATACGGATTGGTTCTGGTGCAGGTTATTCGGGCGACCGGGTTGAACCTGCCATAGACCTGGCACAAAGGGGGCGACTGCAGTACCTGGTCTTTGAATGCCTGGCGGAACGCACCATTGCCCTGGCCCAACAACAGAAGGCAAAAGACCCTACCAGGGGATATGACCCGATGCTGGAAGATCGCATGCGCGCTATACTTCCTGTCTGCCACGGTAACAAGACCAAAATAATCACCAATATGGGAGCGGCCAACCCCCTGGGTGCCATGGAGCGTACGGCAGCTATCGCGGAAGAGCTCGGCATCAAAGGCATGAAAATTGCGGCAGTAATGGGAGATGATGTCCTGGAGGCCTTAAAACAGGACACTCATTCCTTACTGGAATCCGGCCAACCTTTGGCTTCCCTTGGCCATACTATCATATCGGCCAACGCCTACTTGGGGGCCCATCCCCTTGTGGAGGCCCTGCAGGGAGGGGCAGATATCGTGATCACCGGACGGGTAGCCGATCCGGTGCTCTTTACGGCACCATTGATCTACGAATTCGGATGGGATATGGATGATTTCAAGCTGATGGGACAGGGGGTTGTTTTGGGCCACTTGCTGGAATGTGCCGGCCATCTGACCGGGGGCTATTTTGCAGACCCGGGCTATAAGGAGGTGCCCGACCTGCACAGGCTGGGTTTCCCCATGGCCGAGGTTTCTGCCGACGGTTCCTTTACACTTTCAAAGCTAGATGGCAGCGGGGGCGTGCTAAACTTAGCTACCTGCAAGGAACAACTGCTCTATGAGATTCACGACCCCGCGGCCTATTATACTCCTGATGTCATCGCAGACTTTAGTTCTGTTATATTGCAAGAAGCCGGGAAAGACCGGGTAGCTGTCACCGGGGGGAATGGAATACCCAAAAGCGGTAAGCTGAAGGTTTCAGTGGGGTATACAGACGGGTATATGGGGGAAGGGCAGATCAGTTACGGGGGACCGGGAGCTGAGGCCCGGGCGCGATTGGCACTGAAGATAATTGAAAAGCGTCTGCAGGCTTATAAAAATGAATACGAAGAAATCCGCTACGACCTCATCGGGGCCAACAGCCTTTATGGTGAAAAAATTTCGACAGGAAACCCGTATGAACTGCGGGTACGGGTAGCCGCAAGAACCAGTAAAAGGGAAGCCGCCCGGCGGATCGGGAACGAGGTAGAAGCTCTGTATACGAACGGTCCATCGGGTGGGGGCGGTGCCCTTAAGTCCCTCCAGGAAATCGTGGCCATTCAATCTGTATTGATTGATGGACAACTGGCAGAAACCAGGGTCCACTATAAAGTAACCTGACTATGAAACTGAGGGAACTGGCGCATTCACGTACAGGCGACAAGGGCAACATCGCAAACATTTCCGTCATCGCTTACCGGGCGGAAGATTATCCAGTTTTGGTTAAAAATGTAACCGCAGAACGGGTGAAGGATTATTTCAGTGAAATTTTTGAAGGTGAGGTGGTCCGCTATGAGCTCCCTCTCCTGGGTGCTATGAACTTTGTGCTCTACGACGCCCTTGGTGGTGGGGTCACCCGTTCTCTGGCCCTGGACAAGCACGGCAAGTCACTTTCTTCGGCTTTACTGGATATGGAAATTTCGTAACTTAAAACCCAACTAATCCAACCTCATTATGAAACAAGTATCCATAGGTATCACCACCCTCCTATTTCTTTTTACCACCTTAGTTTTTCCCCAAGCGGAAGTTGACAGCGAGGTGATTGCTGGCATGTCCCTCGAGCGACTTGAGCGCTATGAGGACTATATAGATAATGAAATACGTGCGGGAAAAATACCGGGGGCCGTTTCGCTGATCTCCCGAAACGGGGAAACCATCTATAATGCGGCCTTAGGAAAGAGCAATTCGGCCGGCGGAAGTGAAATGACCACGGATCATATCTTTTATATACAGTCCATGACCAAGCCCATTATCACTACCGCTTTTATGATGTTGTTTGAAGAAGGTCATTTTCTTTTAACGGACCCCCTTTCAAAATACATTCCGGCAGCCAGGGACTTGCAGGTACTCAGGAACCCGGAGGATGGCAAAGATGGGGAAACTGTTCCCTTGACAAGGGAAATTATCCTGGCCGACCTTTTATCGCATACGGCGGGCTTTAGTCATGGACTCGGACAGAACAAATATGAAAAGGAGGTGTTCGCGGTCTTCTCCAGGCCACACAAGAGCATTCAGGAGCGTGTGGATGCATTCCTTTCAATGCCCCTGCTGGGCCAGCCCGGAGCGCAATGGGCCTATAGCATTGCCCCTGATATTTTGTCGGTCCTGATCGAAAAATTCTCTGGTCAAAGCACCAATGACTTCCTCCAAGAGCGGATTTTTGGGCCTCTGGGGATGATAGATACCGGTTATAATTTGAATAGGGAACAACAGCGCAGGGTGGTGCAGGTACAGGGCGAAGATCCGGGCGGGGGCTTAACAACCAAGCCTAAAATGGAGGGCAACACCGTATGGAGCGGCGTGAATGCCTTGTATTCCACCGCTCATGATTATATGCAGTTTTGCCAGATGCTCCTGAATGGGGGGAAATGGAATGGCCAGCGGTTGTTAAGTAGAAAAACCATCGATCTAATGGCTCGAAACCATTCAGGGGACCATTTCGGATCACCGGGTGAGGGCTTTGGTTATGGCTTTGCAGTTGTCAATGACCTGGCGGCTACGAATAATCTGGGGAGCAACGGTGTCTATTATTGGGCCGGGGCTTTTAATACGCACTTCTTTATAGATCCGAAAGAAAAGTTGATCAGTATCTTCCTCACCCAGACAGGTGCTTTTGATTTCTATTATCATAACAAAATGCGGCAATTGGTATATCAGGCTATGGTGGATTGATACTCACACATTGCACCCCAATTTACTCCAATCCAGAGGTGTTGGGATAGTACTGAAGGAAAGAGCCGGGAGTATCCTGCTATTTGGCATTGACGAACATAGGAATATCCATTCGCAGGTTTTGCCGAATATGGAAATTTAACCCGTACCCTTTAAAAAACGCTTTGAAATTTTTGCGGGGATGCCCCCGACCACTGCGTTGGAGGGAACGCCTTTATTGACAACGGCACCGGCCGCCACACCGAATTTTCACCAACCATTACTCCCGGTAACCCAGACCACCGCGAACCCGACCATTTACCGTGCTGACCCGGCTTTCCAGGCAGTAATCCCCAGGGCTTCTACTTTCTGGGTGACCATTCCTGCCCTAACCTTGGCCGCTATCGCGGGACTGTTCCCCGTGTTCGCGATGAAATTATTGGATTTTGTGGCATTATACGGATTTATCCTGGCACCTGTTGGGGCCATCACCTTGTTTGAACACTATTTTGCAGATCTGGTATTATCCCCAATTATGCGGAGAAAATTGGCCTTAGATATAACCAGGCCGTGCTATGGGCATGGGCCATCAGCTTTGGTCTGTTTTATACCCGCTCAGTAAGCTATGGTGTATTCCTGTCTTACGTAACGCTGCCAGCCTGGTTGCTTTGCGGGCTGCTCTTCCTGTAATTTAGCCGCTACATACAGCGCAAAGACAGTGTAGCAACATCTGAGGTACATTAGAATGTCACTGTAAGATGGCCCCTGACAAAAAAAGGGGAACCGGGGGTAAAATGGATCTCTTCCACCGGATTGGCCTCATTCTTAAGGCGGCTCTCCGTGGCAAATTGGGTTTCATTCCACTCCGTATCAAACAGGTTCTCGACGACAATCCCCAATGACCAGTTTTGTAGTTGGTAGCTCAGGTTGGCATCGGTAACAAAATACCCCCGGGCAGTAAGAGAAAAATCTTCCGTCGCAGGCCGGTTTTTTATGCAGCGATAGTGTATCCCGCCGGAGAAATTACCCAGATCCCTGATCATAATGCCCCCTTCAGACGTTACATCCGGTGCCAGGGGGATATAATCCTGACCTTCCGGCGCCCCGGTGCTCCGGGCGTAGGTAAAATTCAAATCACCGCTAAGGTAAAGCCATTTGGTGGGTTCGTACCGCAGCCCAAAATCCACTCCAAGCCTGCGCGTCTTGCCGCTGGGTTCAACAATCCCCGCATCGCCCACATATACGAATTCCTGATCAAGCCAGAGCCCCCAAAGCGCTGCATTGATCGCCAGGTTGGTGGTGGGTTTAAACACTCCCCCCAGGTCGGTTCCATAAGCAGCCGGGAGGATATCCCTTCCATTGTTTGCGACCACTACCCTGGTATCGTTGGAATGAAATCCAATCCCTGATTTGGCGAACCACTGCATGTAAGGAGAAGCCTCGTAGATAAGGTTAAATTTTGGGGCCAAAAAGGCCTTTTTAGCATTTCTGCTGGTATAGGTTGGCTGGAGCAGGTCCTGGTAGTTGAAATGGAAATAATCCATCCTGAGCCCCGGGTTAAGGGTCCATTTCCCGCTTGTGTAATGTGCCTCGGCAAAAGCAAAACCATTGAGTTCATCCACGTTCCCAAAGGCAAGGCGTTCCAGGAGTTCACGGCGGTCCCTGGTCCTCGAAAGCGCTACCCCATCCGCATTGTCATACCGAAACCCAAGCCCGGTGGCCAACTTAAGGTGGTCTTCCTTTCCGGCAATATGCGATTCCCTGTGATAGGTAGTCTGTGCCCCGAACAATACCCGCGATTCCCGCTGGCTGATTTGATCGCCATTGATAGTGTCATTCAGGAAAAATGTAAAATTGGAGAATAGTTCAAAATCATATTGCGAATAGAAGGCTGTACTTTTTAGATAATTATGCCCGTCCAGGGACTTGTGGTGGTCCAGCCAAAGGTTGGAACGGCTGGTAAATCCGCCCTCTGTATCGTCAATAGCGCCAAACCTGCTTATAAGACCTTGTTTTATAGCGCGTTGTGGTATCTGACCTGAAGCATCCCATTTACTTTGAAAATGGGATAAGGCCAGGCTAAGTTGCTCATTGTCGCGGTTGTTGTACGTATAACGCCCCATGATATTCAGGCGGTTGAAATTCTGGGGCGATTCAAACACCCCGTCGGTCAGCAGGAGTTCAGAAGCCATGTAGGCATTATGCTGTTTTCCTTCCACCAGTTTCTGCAAATGGAGCAGGCGCAAGGTACGGAACGCACCTGCCTCGAGGGTTATCCTGTTTTTTTCCAGGGCCTTTTTTGTTTGCAAGCGGACATAGCCTGCCGTAGCGAAGTTTCCCTGGTCCGCGTAATAGGGGCCTTTCCCAAAATCTATGGATGCTATGGTTTCGGGGATGAGGAAATGCAGGTCTGAATAGCCCTGTCCATGCGCATGTGACACCATGTTTACCGGGAGGCCATCTACCTGCAGGGAAAGGTCGGTCCCATGGTCAATATCAAAGCCTCGTAAAAAAAGTTGTTCCGCCTTTCCTCCCCCGGCATGCTGTCCGATCATTAGCCCGGGCACGGTGCGAAGTACCTCTTGTGATGATTTTACAGGTTGTCTTTCCAGATCGACGGCCACCAATGCACTAAGCGCATCCCTTCTGGAGGTAAGGACAACCTGGTCCAGGGAAACAGCGGTTTCTTCCAAAATGATGTCCACCGTAGCATCCAACTGGGCTTCACCAACCTCGTATTGCAGTGTCCTATAGCCCATGCTGTAGAAATACAACACATCGTTAAGGGAAATCCCCTGCAGTTCAAAATAGCCCCTTTCAGAGGAATAAGTATATTCCTTGGTGGTCTCATTGTAAACACCTACCCCGGATAGAGGGGTATAATCAGAGGCCAGGACCTTGCCCTTAATTTCATGGGCGACAAGGCGCAGTGTGGTGAGTAGCGCTAGTAGCAAGCAACAGAATATTCTCATAACACTGATACATACGGAAAAATTCCCAATAGGTTTGGTAGTGTGCGTAGGTTCTGTAGTAGGGGGTTAGCAGTCCACCTTGTACGTAGCTGCTGCTAGGTAGTAACTGCGTTAAGAATCCCAAGCTACTGCTGGTTTATTGCAGCTATAAACGGTATCTTGAACCTGGGGCGGGGGGGTCCGCCCCCTTCCCTGCTGATTGCTTATTTCCTGAAGCGAAAACAGACATCTTGTATGTTGGTAAGGGGTTCAGCATCCCTGCGCCACGAAACACATTTGGAAGTAAATACGGCTAAGACCGCTCCACATACCCTCCTTGGCTTTCAATGCCATCCTCATAAGGATGGCGTAGGCCAGGATCGTACATTGGATTCTCCCCCCTTACACCCCTCTTTACTGCTGGTTTATTTCAGCAACAAACGGTATCTTGAACCTGGGGCGGGGGGGTCCGCCCCCTCCGCCCCTGAAGGCAATGGGAAATAGCATCTCAAGTCTCGCATGATCTGGCACTCCCCTACCCTCAGGTAGCCTGGTACAGATTGTGAAAATTCTAAGGTCTTTTGCACATGATAAAACCTGACCCCGAAACGCGGTTTGCCACGGCCGGGCCCCTCATTATTTAAATTACCTGAAACCCCAAGGCAAACGGATCATCCTCATCGATGGTCAGGGTATTGTGGCCGTATACCCGGGCCCAACCCCGGATGCTGGGGACTATCGCCTCATAAGGCCCGAGCGTAGTGGCCTTCTCTATGCGCCCTGTAAAACGGGAACCAATATAGCTCTCATGCACAAAGTCTTCCCCGGGCCGAAGCTTTCCCTGAGCATGCCACTGCGCCATTCGGGCCGAAGTCCCCGTGCCACATGGCGAACGGTCTATGGCCTTATCACCGTAAAACACAGCGTTCCTGCCCGTTGAAGCCGGGTCCAGTACCGCACCCGTCCACATGACATGACTGATGTCGCGGATGGTGGGATCAATGGGGTGGATAAAACGCCCCGGGTATTGTTCATTCATCATAGCCCGAAGTTCCTGGCTGAACTGGATCAGTTGCCCCGCGCTGTAGTCCTGCAGGCCCGAAAAGCCTCCCTGCGGATCTATGATCGCATAAAAATTGCCACCGTAAGCGACATCGAAAGAGAGTTCCCCCAGGGGGCCGCTCCGAACCTTGAGCCCGCTGGCGGCCATGAAGGAAGGGACGTTGGTGATCTGCACCCATTTGACGCGCCCCCCTTCCTTTTCATAGGTTGCCGCTACCACCCCGGCAGGGGTCTCCAACATAACCTTTCCCGGATGTACCGGGTTGATCAAGCCTTCCTGAATGGCGATGGTAATACTCCCTATCGTCCCGTGCCCACACATGGGCAGGCATCCACTGGTTTCTATAAAGAGGATACCGGCATCATTGGATGGGTCCGAGGGAGGGTAAAAAATACTCCCACTCATCATATCATGCCCCCTGGGTTCAAACATCAGTCCCCTGCGGATCCAGTCGTATTCCCGCAGGAAATGCTGTCGCTTTTCGCTCATGTTGCGCCCCATCAGTTCAGGCCCACCTGCTGCGATTACCCGTACGGGGTTGCCACAGCAGTGGCCGTCTATGCACCTAAATTGATGTACTGCCATTTGCTGTTTATAAAGGGCTTTTGGTGGGTATCCCATCCACCATCCTCAGGATCCCCAGGGGGTTTCTGTTTTTAAGGGCATCGGGCAATAGCCCGTCGGGACAATCCTGGAAACTTACCGGCCGTACCCAGCGGTAGATCGCATGGACCCCTACCGAAGTAAACCGGCTGTCTGTGGTGGCGGGATAGGGCCCCCCGTGTTGCATGGCTGGTGCCACTTCCACCCCGGTAGGAACCCCGTTGAAAATAAGTCGGCCCACCCGTCCTTCCAGGGCTCGAATTACAGGGTTGAATAAAGGCAATTCCTCTTCCGTTCCAATGATGGTCCCGGTAAGCTGCCCTTCCAATCGGCCCAGGACGACTTCAAGTTCCTCCTTATCGGCACATTCCACCAACAAGGCAAAGGGCCCGAAAACCTCCTGGTGCAACAACGGATTTTTCAAAAAAGTGCCCCCATCAACCGTAAGGACCAATTGCCGCCCGTAGTTGGGGGCTACCTCCTGTTCGTAACGGGCCGCCACCCTGGTGTTCTGCTGCGATTCGGCCAGTGCTTTTCCTTTTTCGAAAGCCGATACAATATTGGGGTGTAACATACTGGCAGGCGATACCGACAGGATCGCATTGGTGAGCTGCTCTAAAAACCCATTTAGAAACTTTCCTTTAATGCCCAGTAAAAGGCCGGGGTTGGTGCAAAACTGCCCACTGCCAAGGGTAATGGATGCCGCGTATTTAGACGCCCAACTTTGAGCATCCCGCTCCAAAGCACCAGGCAAGAAGACGACCGGGTTTACGCTCCCCATTTCCGCAAATACCGGGATGGGGTTCTTGCGTTGCGCGGCCAGGTCGAACAAGGCCCTTCCGCCGCGATGGCTTCCGGTAAACCCCACGGCCCTGATCCCTTCATGGGCCACCAGCTGCTGACCTGTTTCTATGCCTTTACTGTTTAAGTGGGAAAATACGCCATCGGGCATCCCGAGGCTTACCGAAGCCTTAATGATTGCCGATGCCACCATCTCACTGGTCCCGGCATGCAGGGGGTGGCTTTTGAGGATCACAGGGCAACCGGCAGCCAGGGCACTCGCGGTATCACCCCCCGCCGTAGAAAAGGCCAAAGGGAAGTTGCTGGCCCCAAAAACCGCCACAGGGCCCAGCGGGCGCATCATTTTACGAAGGTCGGCCCTGGGGAAGGGCTCCCTTTCGGGTTGGGCAGGATCTATGGTAGCCTCTACCCAGGACCCCTCTTCCAGCAAACTGGCGAAGGCATGGAGTTGCCCGATGGTTCTGCCGCGCTCCCCTTGCGCCCTGCCTTCCGGCAAGCCGGATTCTGCACAGTACATGCCAATTAGTGCATCGCCCAGGGCCAGAATCTCATCGGCAATCGCCCTCAGGAAACCTGCTCTTTCCGGGCCCGATAGTAGCCGGTAGACTTCAAATGCTTCCCCGGCCAGGGTCACCGCTTCATCAACCTCCTCCGCGGTAGCCTCGATAAACGTTGTTTCATTTTCCAGGTTCAGCAAGGGGTTAAAGGTGTGGTACCTGTTGGAACCGGTCGCCTTTAACTGCCTGCCTATATAATTTTTACCACTGATCATAGCTTTTCCTGATTTGCCTTTTAGTTATGTTGTTCCTGTAAATACGCTGTATAGTCCGGAAGTGCGGGCCGCTTGCTGAGGCGTTCTTCCAGCAGTGCCAATACCCTTTTCCGCTGCTCACCGCTCAGGGGCATCCTGGGAAGGCGTACGTTTTCGTTCCCCAGCCCTGTGGCCTCCATCGCCAATTTAATATGCTGAACCAGTTGCGGGCTAAGGTCCAGCTCGAGCAATGGCATAAACCACTGATAGATGCGCAGGGCTTCCCGGATCTTCCCTGCCCTGGCCAGGGCGTAAATGGCCACTGTCTCCCTTGGGAAGGCACACACCAAGCCCGCCACCCAGCCATGGGCCCCCATCAGCAAACTTTCCAGGGCCAGGGTATCTACCCCGCAGAGGATTCGAAGCCCCTCCCCAAAACGCTTTTTGATCTTATGGATGTTGGAGATGTCCCGTGTAGATTCCTTCACCGCCTGTATGTTGGTCTGCTCCAACAGGGTTTCAAACATGTCCAGGGTCACCTCAATGCGATAATCTACCGGGTTGTTGTAAATCATGATGGGCAAAGAAGATGCGCGGGCAACCGCCTTGAAATAGTGTACCACCTCTTCGTCGGTGGCCTTATAGCGCATGGGCGGTAACAACATCAACCCTTGGGCGCCCTGTTCTTCCGCCTGCTGCGCGGCCCGGATGGCAGCCGAGGTAGATTGTTCGGCGATATTGCAAATAACGGGGACCTTTCCTTTTACAAAAGCTACGGCATGACGAACGAGTTCGGCCTTCTCTTCCTCCGTCAGGGTACTGGCCTCCCCCAGGGTACCCCCGAGAATGATGCCGCTTACACCGGCTTGCAGTTGCGCATCCAACTGGTGGCTGAAACCTTTAAAATCAAGTTTGTCGTCTTTGGTAAATGCAGTGGTCATGGCTGGCATGACCCCTTCCCATTGAACTTTCATCGGCAGTGGTTTTACTCCTGCAAATTACATTTCTTTTGATTGCCCTACAAGTACACCCCCCACTAGTACGCAAGGTGTTATCGAAGGCGACAATGATTAAAACCACAATGATTGGTGGCCTTTTGGCCCAATGCCACGACTTGGGTGTTATGGTTCTGTATCTTTTCGCTATTTTTGTGAAATTTTGAATTCCTAATCCTGCAGATAATGAAAATATTCCTGCTTGCCTCCCTCACCATGGTCATGGCCTGCAACGCTACGCAGACACAGACTGCACAACCCGCCATGGAACCTGTTGCGGGGCCTTACAGTTATGCCGCAAGCATTACCGAAAACGAACTCAAAGATCATTTGTACACCTACGCTTCCGATGCTTATGAAGGACGGGAAACCGGGGAGAGGGGGCAGAAGAAGGCCGTGCAATACCTCAAAATGCAATATTCCTCCATGCGGGTGCCGGCAGCCAAGGCAGATGGGGATTATTTCCAGAAAGTCGCCCTGGAGATTTCAAAACTTCCCTCAGGGGATATGACCATTGATGGGAAGGCCTTTGAACTGGGCGAAGACTTCCTGACATTTTCGCCGGTGGATGGAAGTTTTAATGAAGTGGTGTACGCGGGATATGGTATTGAAGACGAAGGATATTCAGACTTTAATGGCCTGGATGTCACTGGTAAAATAGTCCTGATCAAAGCGGGCGAGCCCAGGAACGACGATGGTACCTATGTGGTTTCCGGGAATCTAGAGCCCTCTGCCTGGAGCAACGTTTCGGAATCTATCGAACATAAAGCCCAAATCCTGGTGGATAAGGGGGCCAGGGCCATATTGTACTACGACAACGCTAATTTTCAGCGGTTCAAGCGGGCGTTCGATTTCCTGGCTGGCAATGAGAAAGGAAGGATGAGTCTTAGGAACGAGGAAGGAACTGCCTCTGTCATCCTGCTACGCGATACCGCCGTCATGGAAATCCTCCCAAACATCGAAACAACATCAGAACCGCGGGTACTACCCCTGGACTTGTCATTCCAGATCCAGGACCACAATGAACCTATAGACTCTGAAAACGTGGTGGCTTTCATCAAGGGAACGACCAAACCAGAGGAGTATATAGTCATCTCCTCCCACCTGGACCATATCGGGATCTCGGCGAATGGCGAGATCAATAACGGGGCCGATGATGACGGCTCTGGAACCGTAGCTATGCTGGAGATTGCCGAAGCCTTTAAACAGGCCGCCGAAGCAGGAAATGGCCCGGCACGTTCCATCGTTTTCCTGCATGTTACGGGGGAGGAGAAAGGATTGCTGGGCTCCGAATATTATACGGACAAAGACCCGATTTTCCCGCTTTCCCAAACAGTGGCCAACCTGAACATTGATATGATCGGGCGAACAGACCCCAAAAGGGAAGGCAGCAAGAACTATATCTACCTCATAGGATCCGATAAATTAAGTTCGGAGTTACACGAACTTTCCGAATCCGTTAATGCCAGGTATTCCCAATTGGAACTGGATTATACCTATAATGATGAGAACGATCCGAACCGCTTCTATTACCGGAGTGACCACTATAACTTCGCCAAAAACAACATCCCCATCATATTTTATTTTAACGGGACGCATGAGGACTACCACAGGCCCTCGGATACCCCGGATAAAATTAATTACGCCCTGCTGGCCAAAAGGGCGCAACTGATCTTTTATACCGCCTGGGAATTGGCCAACCGGCCAGAGCGCGTAGTGGTTGACAAGCTAAGCAGGTAGGTGGTAGCTTGGGAAAATACTCCCGCAGCCCCATCACCCAAAGACGCTTGAATCAACCATTTTTAGGGCCTGCCGCAGGAGCCGGACCTACCTTCTTTTAAGGCATACTCCAGAACACCCACGCCAAGGCCCCCGGGCAACTTCCGGCCTGCTGGTTGGTGTATCTCCCGCAAGAGCAACAACCCCCATTTGAACCCAGGGCATTCCCTGCCGCTCCGCGGGCGAAGGCATAAAAAAAAGTCCCGTCGGCAAAGACGGGACTCTCACTGGGTCTATTTCGGGTGGAAGACCGGGTTCGAACCGGCGACCTCTGGAACCACAATCCAGCGCTCTAACCAGCTGAGCTACAACCACCGTTTTAGTTGCTTGTCCGCAAAGAGACCTGTCTACAGATTCCCCTGGCTACAGGAAGATCGTCGGTCGGCCTACGCTTACCACAAGCGGTCGCAAAGGTACTTTTTTTTCTCCATAGCCTCAAAATAAAACGGTCAATATTTTTTCTAGATACCCCGGGCAATTCCACCCCCCTCGGCCCAGCATCAGCATCCACTGCAGGGCACCAAAAAGCGGGCGCATTATCGATGAAATACACTTTAATTACGATAAAACACACAAAAATGCGCATTTCACAACATAAATTAGCCCCCATGGGAGGTAACATCTAATTTTAGAATCCAATAATTTCAGGTGTATGTCCCCTAGCCACAACCGCTTCACAAAACCAAACACTGCGCTGGTAAAGTGCGTATTTCCTTTTGTCCTGCTATTGTGCACCATGGGTACCGGGTTATCGCAGGTCGATGAAATTGGCCTGATCAAAGAAAAGATCAACACCATAAAGGGCGAGAACCCCAACTTCAGTAAGGATACCGTCTATATAGATTTACTGCTTACGCTGGGGAACGAGCTGCGTTTTTACAAGACCGACAGCCTGTACCAACTGGCGAAAAGTGCCTTCGAATTAAGCAAGAAAACCGGCTACCTGAAAGGGGAAAGCCTGGCCCTGATGCGCCTGGGCAATTATTTCTCGGACCAGGGCCAATACCTAAAAGCCAGTGAATATTACCGAAAAGCCCTGGGCGTAGCGGAACAGATTGGCAATACGGGGCTTGTCTTAAGCACCATGAACAACCTTGCCGGGGAATACGGTTATATGGGCGACCACGCCAAAGCACTGAGCGGTTACCTGGATGGCATCGCCCTGGCGGGAAAGGTGGACAACAAAGAGATGCTCTCCATCATGAACGAGAACATCGCCAACCTGTATGCGGCACAAAAGGACTATGAACATTCACTGATCTTCTTTAAAAAAGTGATGAAAATAAACGGGGAGATCGGGAATGAGGTATTTATCGCCGAGACCCTAAGTAACCTGGCCTCCCTCTATGCCGACATGGGCAATATGGACTATGCCATGTTCAACATCAACAAGAGCATCGCCATCTTCGAAAAACGCAAAATTGAAGACTGGCTGGCTTTTGCCTACGAAATTAAGGGAAAGGTTTACCTGAATCAGGAAAACTATAAATGGGCCCTGTATTGGTACAACCAGAGCGAGATGCTCCATAAGAAACTCGATGATGACCGTGGTAAAATAGACTTGTTTAACGGGATGGCAGAAGCCTACCTGGGAATGGAGAAAGACAGCCTCTCTGAGCACTACGCCCTGGAGGCTTTTGGCATTTCCAGGCGCATACAGTTTATGGAGGGAACCCAGAAATGTGCCAGGACCCTTTATAAAATCAACAAAAACAAAAGCAATTTCGCTTCGGCCCTTGATTACCATGAGATCTTCCAGCGACTTTCCGATAGCCTGAGTACCAATGAAAACCAGAAAAGCCTGACCATGCTCAAGACCAAAATGGAATACGACAAGCAAAAACAGGCGCTGATAGAAGAAAACGACAAGGCCCTGGCCCGACAGGAACGCTATATCAATGTGGCGTTGGTCGTCGTGCTCATTTTCATCATCGTTACCCTCCTGGTCCACCGTGGGCAAAAAATGCAGAAGAAGCTCAACACCGCACTCAAGGCAAAACAGGAAATCCTTAAAACCAGGGAAACGGAACTGCGGGATAATATCGACACCAAGAACAAACTGTTTTCCATTATCGGACACGATCTCCGCGGGCCTATTGGGGCCCTGCAGGGAATCTTAACACTGTTTAAAGACGGGGAGATAGACAAGAATGAATTCCTGGAATTCATGCCCAAACTCACAGATGATGTAGACCACATCTCCTTCACGCTGAACAACCTGCTCTCCTGGGGGCAAACCCAAATGAACGGTGCCGTCACCAAGCCGGCTTCGGTTGCCCTGGAAGGCCTGGTCACCGAAAACATCAACCTCCTATCGGAAGTCGCCAAGAACAAATCTATCAAAATCAAGAATGAGATAGGCGGAAATGTCTTGGTTTGGTCAGACAGCAATCAAATAGACATCGTAATCCGCAACCTGATCAGCAATGCCTTAAAGTTCACCCCCGAAAATGGGATGATCACCCTCCGGGCCGAAGAACACAAGGAGCAATGGCAAATTTCCGTGCAGGATACAGGCGTGGGGATGGATACCGGTACCATTGAAAAGTTGTTCTCCAAAAACTCGAACGTCACTACCTACGGCACCAATAATGAAAAAGGAACCGGGTTGGGCCTATCACTCTGCAAGGAAATGGTCGAGAAAAACCACGGCAGTATCTGGGTAGAAAGTACGCTCCGTATAGGCAGTTGCTTCTACTTCACCCTCCCCAAGGCCCAGAATAAATACAGCCAGGCCTGCTAAAATATATCGCCAAGGCTGTTGACGGCTATGTGCCGCTCTACCGTAAACCCTTCCGCAAAATCAACGCCTACAAGCCGCCCAAGGTCCTTGGCCCTGTACACAATGCTTTCTTTAAAATTACGGCTGCTGATCGGGGTATCCGGCGCATCGTTCCTGGGATCGTAAAACTGTGAAGCATAGGCAGCGATCGCCTCCATTTTCTTATCTATGTACCCGGATACATCCACGACAAAATCGGGCTTCAGGTTCCTCCATTGAATATAGTGGTATACCTGTTTGGGCCGCCATGGCTCCTGCCAGGCATCGTCCCCATCCATACGGGTGTCTATTTTTACCAATCCACTGAGGAAACAGGCATCACTCACCAGGCTGCTCCCCCTCCCGTGGTCTATATGCCGGTCTTCCACGGCGTTGCACAGCACGACTTCCGGGCGGTATTTCCTGATCATCCGAACCAACGCGAGTTGGTGGTCCCTGTCGTTCCTAAAAAAGCCGTCGGCAAATTCCATATTCTCACGGACGGCCAGCCCGAGGATCCTGGCGGCTTCTGCCGCTTCATTATCCCGGATCTCAGCGCTACCCCGGGTTCCCAATTCGCCCCGGGTGAGGTCGATGATCCCTACTTTCTTCCCCAGGGCAACTTCTTTGGCAACGGTTGCCCCCGCGCTCAATTCCACATCATCAGGGTGGGCGCCAAATGCTAATATGTCTAATTTCATGAAAAGTGGTTCAATTTGGTTTCATTGGTCGGGCCGGGGCGGCAAAGCTTTCAGGCTGCCACAGCACGATATTAACGCGCCGCCACAGCTTTTCCCTTAATCGTTCGCAACGCTTGTTCGATATCTTTTGTAAGGTCCTGAAAATCCTCGATGCCCAGGGAGAAACGGATCAATCCGTCTGCAATCCCCTGCTCTTTGCGCTCCTCGGCCGGCATCAGGGCATGTGAAGTTTTACATGGCGAAGAAACCGTACTCTCTATCCCGGCAAGGCTCATGGAAGGTTTGATCAGCCGCAACGCTTTCTGGAAGCCTGACGCATCCAAACCGGGGCCCAATTCAAAAGAGAGCATCCCGCCATATCCCTTCATCTGCGATTTGGCTATTTCATGGCCGGGGTGTCCCGGCAGCCCGGGGTAAAAAACAGCCGCGACGTCACTGTGGCCCGACAGGTACGCTGCCATCTTCCCGGCATTTTCGTTTTGGGCTTTTACCCGGATCCCCATGGTTTTGATACTGCGTTCGAGCATCCAAACCGTATAATCGCTAAGGCTTCCGCCCAGGCTCCTCGCCACCTTGAATATCCTTTCCATCGCTTCCGCGGAAGAAGCCACCGCCCCTGCCAGGATATCGGAGTGCCCGCCCATGTATTTGGTGGCACTGTGAATGACCACATCGATCCCAAAATCTATGGGGGTTTGGTTGACGGGGCTGGCGAAGGTGTTATCGATCATGGTAACGATCCCATGCTTTTTGGCAATGCCTGCAATCCCAGCGATATCCGTGATGGTCAGCAAGGGGTTCGATGGGGTTTCAAAATAGATCACCCGGGTATTGTCTCTAATAGCAGCTTCAAAATCTGCGGGTTCAGATCCCTCGGTAAAGGTGTAACCAATACCAAAACGGTCAAATTGCTCCGTTACCAGGGCATAAGTCCCCCCATAGAGCATTTTTTGTAGCACCACATGGTCTCCGGCCTCCAGGAAAGCCAACAGGGCAGTGCTGATGGCCGCCATACCACTGCCAAAGATCATAGCCGATTCAGCATGTTCCAGGGCAGCTATCTTTTCTGATAGGGCCAGCTGGTTCGGCGTATTAAAATACCTGGGGTACCGCTTAATGTCAACCCCTTCAAAAGCATAGGAAGTACTCATGTAAAGGGGCGAAGTAGCCCCTTTATACAACTCGTCCTTTAATTCGCCGGTATGGGTGCAAACCGTGTTCAATCCAATTTTATCCTGATCCATCTCCTGGTACTGTTTGTAGGTTTCAAAGGTATCAAAAAATAGCTCAAACCTGTACCCCTTTCCACCGACCTTTACGGAACCAAATAATGGCGATAACCGAAAGCATCACCTCAGCCGTAACAATGGCCAGGAAAACCCCCAGGGCCCCCCAGCCCAGGGTGATGGCTGCCAGGTAGGCGAAGGGTAGTTGAAACAGCCAGAAAGCCACTAAATTGATCTTCATCGGGGTGCGGGTATCCCCTGCCCCGTTAAAGGCCTGGGTGATGACCATCCCGTAGGCGTAAAACACATAGCCCGAAGCGATGACCCGGAGGCAAAGCGTCCCGTAGGTTACCACATCCGGGGTCTGGTTGAAAAAAAGTAGTAGCTGCTTCGCAAACAACAAATAGGCCAGGGATACGAGCAGCATGAAGATGGCATTATACCTTCCGGCCAGCCAGACCGACCTTTCGGCCCTTTCGGGACTTCCGGCTCCCAGGTTCTGCCCGACCAGGGTGGCGGCGGCATTGCTCATCCCCCAGGCAGGGAGGAAGCTGAACATCATGACACGTATGGCGATGGTATAGCCGGCCAGCACCTCACTGCCAAACTCGGCCATTAGACGCATCAGGAACACCCAACTTGAGGTCCCAATCAGGAATTGCGCGACCCCTCCCATGGATACCCGGACCAGGTTGGCCATTACCCTGATCTTAACCACCAGGTCCCTGAAATACAACCGGATGGTCCGCTTCCCGAAAAACAGGATCCCCAATTGAAAGAGCACCGCGCTCCCGCGGCCGATATTGGTGGCAATGGCCGCCCCGCTGACCCCGTAAGCCGGAACCGGGCCCCAACCAAAAATAAACAAGGGGTCTAGCAGGATGTTCAGCGCATTGCTGAAAACCAGGGTCCACATGGCGATGGAGGCATCACCGGCCCCGCGGAAAACCGCGTTGATCAGGAAGAGGAGCACAATGGTGATATTCCCCCCTATCAACCATTGGGTGTACCCGTACCCTTCCTGTATCAGGTCTGTTTCCGCCCCCATCAGGGAAAGGATCTCCCGGGCGTTTAACAACCCCAACACCCCTATAATAACGGAAATGCCCAAACCCAACAGGATGGCCTGGGCGGCCGCCTCCCGGGCCGCCGGCAGGTCCTTCTCCCCCACCCTCCGGGCGACCACCGCTGTTGCGGCCATACTAAGGCCAATGGCCAGGGCGTAAACCAGGGTAATCACAGATTCTGTGAGGCCGATGGTAGCCACGGCATTTACGCTTACCCGTGAAACATAGAGTATGTCGACCACCGCGAAAATTGATTCCATCATCATCTCCAGCATCATGGGGATAGAAAGCATGAATATCGCCTTGCGGATGCTACCCGAGGTAAATTCCGTTTCCCTTCCGGTGATGGCGATAATAAAACTACGATAGAGTTTCCTGAGCGTGAGTTTGCCTGAAGCTTGCATGAATCTAAAAATTATGTTGTTTTAAAAAGGAAGAATGTCGGCTATAAGCAGGTTCGCACCCCCTGGTTGGACGGGCGCTCGGACGCTTTGACATCGGTAGAAAACATAATTCGTATTACTTCATGACACTGTAAAGATGCAAAAAAAATTTATTGATACGAAAATGGCAAGGCACCAATGGTGAAATGCCCCATAAAACTTCCTGCAATCCCAGTCCAAAACTGCATTTCCGGCTTTCCATACTAAAATACCCTTCCTCGCGTTAGCCCTAATACAAATCCACCCTGGTGGATAAGGAACATCCCCTATGAAATACCTCATAAGCGCTTTTCTCCTGATCCTTTTATCTGCGTGTTCAACCGATGCCAATACAATTATGGACGGCAGCGATTTGCCCGGGAACACCTCGGGCAACCAGATGCCGGTGGGTACCTCGGCGGCTGATTTGCTTTCGGCAACCACCTATACCGACCTCACCCTGGAACTCTACTTTGTGGAGGGGTTTCAGCCCAACCAGGCCTCCCTGGACTATTTTGAGGATTTTTTGAAATCCCGGCTCAACAAGCCTGGCCAGATCGCTATCCGGTTGAATGAGATCCCCTCCCCCGGCAATTCGGCCTATACTATTGAAAACCTCAGGAACCTGGAGGACGCTATACGGACGGCCTACAACCGGGAACAGGAAATCGCGGTCTTTGGAATTTTCGTGGATGGTGCATATGCAGAAAATACGGAGAACAGCTCGGTCCTGGGGGTTGCGTACCGAAACACCTCTTTTGCCATCTTCGAGGAAACCCTTCGCAATTTTACGGATGCCCCCCTCGCGCCCAGCCGCACAACCCTAGAGACAACGGTGCTTACCCATGAATTTGGCCACCTGGTGGGTCTGGTCAACGCCGGCAGCCCATTGCAAAGCGGGCATCAGGATACGGCCCACGGGCGGCATTGTACGGTGGAAGATTGCCTGATGTACTGGACCGCCGAGACCGGGGAAGGCCTCATCAACAGCCTTACCGGTGGAACGGTTCCTGCGCTGGACGAGCAATGTATCGCTGATCTCAGGGCCAACGGCGGTAAATAATCCCCGCGGCGGGCAATCCCAAAAGTGTGTCAATCAAGTTTTTCAGGTCCTACAGAACTTTCATGGATGATCCAGCGTTCCTCCTGTATGGAGCGGTACACAATTTCGTACCGCAACCCATTCTGCTGCAGGGCGCCAAAACGCTGGAGCAGCAACTTGTAATCTTCCGGGGAATTTTCAATGGAAATAAAGGGGTAGGAGGTATTGGCGGGGATGGCGTTGCCACGGTCCAGGGTCGAATACGCAAAGTGCTCCAGGCTGTCCAGGGCAGGGTCCAGCTTTATCAGGAGCCGGTGCAGTTCATTGTTGTAATCTTTCAAATTGTACTCCTGACCCTTGTATAAAATCGTTACAGATTCCAGGATGGCAGGGCCCACCCCATGATTCTTGAGGGAGAGTTGATAACTGTGGGTCTTCGGATCATCGTAGGTAGAAAGCTGTACATAAGGCAATATCGACAGGTAATTCTGTTTGCTCATCAGGTTGGTCTGGTAGATAAAGATGATAAGCGTCAGGAAACTCATGCCCATCGCTGTAAGGCTGAGGATGCGCTCAGAATTCCATTGTATTTTGGTCTTGCCCATAGGCCCAATCCTTAGGTTACCAACCAAAAGTAAGGAAAATCATCTTCCCATGGTACCCTATTTGGCGTAGTGTACCCGGTACCTCCAATAACTGACCCCGCCCAGCAGGAATACCCCCAGCAGGGTATACCATACAAAGGCAGGTGTAATTACCTGTGAACCACTGGCATAGCTGTGCAGTCCCACCAGATAAAAATTCACCCCAAAATACGTCATCATGATGCTGCCAAAGGCGAGGATACTCATAAAATTGAAGGTCCATTTTCCCCTGAGGCCGGGCACCAGGCGCGCGTGTATCACAAAAGCATAGACCATGATAGAGATCAGGGCCCAGGTTTCCTTGGGGTCCCACCCCCAATAGCGGCCCCAACTCTCGTTGGCCCATTGCCCGCCCAGGAAGTTCCCTATAGTGAGCATGACAAGTCCCACGGTAAGGGCCAGTTCATTGATGATGGTCAATTCTTTGAGGTTGATGGCCATGCGCTTCTTATTGCGACGGTTGGTGAGCAGGATGAGTACCAGGGAGACGATCCCGAGGATCATCCCCACCGTAAGGGGGCCATAGCTGGCTACGATTACCGCCACGTGGATCATCAGCCAGTAACTGTCGAGCACGGGTACCAGGTTGGCGATAGACGGGTCTACCCAACTTTGGTGCGCAATCCAGAGCAGCATGGCGGTCACAAAAGCGGAAGCCGATATGGTGAGTTCGCTTTTACGGCCCAGCAGCAGTCCCATCCCCATGGTGGCCCAGGAGACATAGAGAATGCTCTCATAGGCGTCACTCCAGGGTGCGTGGCCCGAAATATACCAACGCATGGCCAGGCCAGCGGTATGCCAGAGAAAAAACAGGATGATGACCCCTTTGAAGAAGTAGGTGCCCACCTTCCATAGTTTCCGTTCTTTAAATATGCGAAAGACCAGCACCAGGAACATCAACAAGCCCACCAGGGCATAATACCGGTAAAGCCTGTTAAAAATATCCAGTTTGTTGTACACCACTTCCATAGATACCCTTCTTTCGGAGGGCATTACCTCGCTGCCGTGGTTTTCCTGGTTTTGATGGAAGGCGGCCAACAGCTTGTCAGCTTCGGAATAATCTCCGGTTTCCTTCCCTCGCTGCAGCGACATCAGGTAATAGGGTATGGCATTCTTGATGAAGTTGCCATAGAGGGAATCGGCCACCTGGTATTGGCCAGAACGATATTCAAGGGCCGAGATCCATTTGTTGTTTTCATCGTTCAGCAATGGGAATATCTTGACGATCTCCCCACTCAGGGCCCGGTTGAGCAACCCCAGCCGAAGGTCTACATCCTTAAAATCCTGTTCAAACTTGTTGGGTGTGTTGGTCGCATAGGCCTTTTGCAGGTAAGGGGCCAGTTTGTATTGTCCCTGGGCGTCAAAGAAATCAGTCGCCTTGACAAACCTTTGGTCATCGGGGATTTCTATAATGTCCCGTATGCTGTCATTCTTGCCCTTTTTATCCAGGGCGATAAACTCGGTGTTGTACCACAGGGCAGGGTTCATCATCATGGAGAGCAGGACCTGGTCAGAATTTAACCCTTCGTATTGATCCTTAAAACTCAGTTTTCGCAGCAATTCGGAAGAAAAGGTATTGATGGGTTTCATTCGTCCCCCATCGTCCTGGATGACGAGTTTGCCAAACTTGGCCGCCTGTTCTTTGGGCACCAATGTGGCCTGTAACAGGGAATCCAGGCGGGCCCTGGACGGGGCGGTGGTATGGTCATGGGATTCCTGTGCCTGCAACCCGAGGCCAGGCCCCAACAGCAACAGCGCGACAAGCGCCTTCTTTTTCTTCTTTAGCTTGTCCAGGGAAAGGGCGAGGTCCTTGAACCGGGTTTTGCCAAAGAACATGATCCCCATTAAACCAATATAGAGGAGGAAATAGCCGATATACGTAATCCAGGTGCCCCAGAAATCGTGGTTTACCGACAGGATGGTTCCTTTTTCATCAGGGTCGAAACTGGCCTGGAAGAAACGGTACCCCTGGTGATCCAGCACATGGTTCATATAGATGTCATAGTCAAAAGAGCGCTCGTCGTTTACGGTGATCTTACTCATAAAAGAAGCATATCCCTTCTCGGTACCCGGGTATTTCTCGGCGATAAAATCATTCAATTGAATGCTGAAGGGCAGTTGGTGTACCTTAGAGCCATAGGCCATTGTAAAGTCCAGCCCTCCGACGGTAAACTTATCGGAAAAGTTAAAGGTCCCCTTGCCCCCCAGCAGCTTTTTGGTTACCCGCTCCCCGCCCGAGGAGACTGCTACAACCAGGGCATCCTGGGTTGCTTGGGTTTGCTCTTCTTCGGGTACCTCAACCACCCCGTAAGAACCCCTGACCAGGGGTTCGGGCACCACAAACTGCATGCCCCCCAGGTTGTATAATGAACGTAATTGCAAGGGTTGCAGGCTATCTTTAAGGACCGTACCCTGTAGCTGGTCGGCCATCCGCATAAACGTGCCTTCAAAAGGGGTCCGGATCTGGTACGTACTGTCAGTCGCCACGATGTTGACAGCGCCTTCGGTAGGTTGGTTCAGCGCGAACAAAATATTGTGGATGTTGGCCACCTGCCCCGTTTCCAGGAAATGCTCATGCCGGTTTCCGTCTCCCGCCTCCACGAGTTTCAGGAACGGTTTCCCCCCAGGGTCGGGAACCAGTCCCATCTTGGCCCCATCGATAAAACCCACGTGTTCGATGCGGAAGTCCTGCCCGTTGAAATCGGATTTCCAGGGCAGGTTCGACTTGATGCCCTGCTCGGTCACAATCAGGTCGTCTTCAAGGGCTTTCCTTTTGGGCGAGCCCTCAATGGTCCCGTCTACATACACCGTCAGGTAGGTCTTGTCCGAATAGAACACATTTTCCGTGCTCCCTTCCCGTATGGGCATCATGCCTTCAAAACTGATATACCGGGTCACAAAGGCACCGACGATGATCAGGATCCAGGAAAGGTGGAGTATCAGCACCGCCCATTTTTCTTTCCTCAGCAGTCGGTAACGGAAGATATTCCCCAAAAAGTTGATGACAAACAAAGCCATGATCAGTTCAAACCAGGCTGCATTGTAGATCCAGATCCTGGCGGTTTCAGTGCTGTACCAGCTTTCGATAAAGGTCCCGAAAGCCATGGCGGTGGCAAAGACAATGAATAAAATCGCGGTTAAACGTGTGGAAAAGAATAGCTTCTTTAAGAGTTGTGTCATTCTATGAGGATGCATTGCAATTCAATCTGCAAAAATAGGGTAATTATGTCGAAAAGGAAGGGAATTAACATTCCTTATACAGGGGGTGGGGTCTGTAGCGCTGAATCCTGCCCAGGCGTGGTTTGCAAACCAAATATATATGTATTTTTGCCGCATGAACAAACTGGTGCTCATAGGGACGGGAAACGTGGCAATGCATCTGTTCAGGGCCCTCAGGGAGTGCCAGGACCTGGAGGTGATTCAGGTGGTGGGCAGGGATCCGGCAGCCCGGGCCTATTTCGGGTCCTATACCGATACAGCGGCCCTCCCCGAAATCAGTCAGCAAGGGGACCTTTACCTCATGGCCGTAAGTGACGATACCATTGCAACGGTGTCCCGCAATTTACCGCTGGAAGGAAAACTCCTGGTGCATACATCGGGGAGTGTGCCCTTAGAGGCGCTAACCGAACGCTGCCGGAGAGGGGTGTTCTACCCATTGCAGACATTCAGCAAAAACCGGCATTTATCCCTACGGGAAGTGCCATTGTGCCTGGAAGCGGAGGATAGCCAGGATCTGGTGCAGCTGCAACGTATCGCAAACCGCTTGTCTGATCGGGTATACCAAATAGGTTCCGAACAACGAAGGCAATTACATTTGGCGGCTGTTTTTGCGAATAACTTTACCAACCACCTGTATTACCTGAGCCAGCAAATACTGGAGGGGGCATCTCTGCCTTTTGACATGTTACTGCCCCTCATCGGGGAAACGGCGGCCAAATTACAGGACGTATCGCCCCATGAGGCGCAAACAGGGCCCGCCAGAAGGGCCGATGAAGGGACGATTGCCGCACATCGGCAACTCCTTAAAGATGCCACCCAAAAGGACGTTTATACGCTGCTTAGCAATTCAATAAAACAAACCTATGGCAAAAAGCTATAAAGTCATCCTCAAGGACATCGATACCTTTGTATTTGATGTGGACGGGGTACTTACAGATGGTTCCGTGTTGCTTACCTCCCGGGGCGAACAATTGCGGAGGATGAGCATAAGCGATGGTTTTGCCTTAAAGACCGCCGTGGAAAAAGGCTATCACCTTTGTGTTATATCCGGGGGGCGCAATGAAGGGGTCCGCCAGCGCCTCCGGGAACTGGGGATCACAGACCTGTACCTGGGCGTACGCCATAAAGAGGATTCCCTTCAGGAATATATGGAGATTCATGGGATCTCCCCGAAAAACGTCATGTATATGGGCGATGATCTTCCTGACATCAACGCCATGCTAAAAGTTGCCCTGCCCGCCTGCCCGCAAAATGCGGCTCCTGAGGTTAAAAGCGTCAGCAACTATATCTCCCATAAAAGCGGTGGCCAGGGTTGCGTAAGGGATATCATAGAACAGGTATTGAAGGTACGGGGCGATTGGTTTGTGGCAACAAATCCAAAGGGGTAACTATGCTTTTGAACGAACTTTCGCGTTATCGAATTATTTTGGCTTCGGCATCACCCCGGAGGAAGGAATTGTTAGATCAGATGGGGGTTGTGTTTGAAGTACAACCCCTTGCTGTAGTTGAAAATTTTCCTGAAAAACTGGAAGGCGCTGCCATTGCCAACTACCTGGCCAGGCTCAAGGCCGATGCTTTTGACCGGCCTTTGCAGGAAAACGAACTACTGATAACCGCCGATACGGTGGTATGGCACGAAGGCCGCCTGCTGGCCAAGCCCGGTAGCCCCGAGGAGGCTGAGGAGATGCTCGCCAGTTTGTCGGATGACTGGCACGAAGTCATCAGCTCTGTCTGTTGCACCACGGCAGAGGATCAAAGATGGGTGCATGAAACCACGCTGGTAAAGTTCCGGAAACTCCGTCCGGAGGAAATCCGGTACTACGTAGGCAAATTTCACCCGATGGACAAGGCCGGTGCCTATGGCATACAGGAATGGATCGGCCTGGTGGGGATTTCCGAGATCAGCGGTTCATACCCCAATGTCGTTGGACTGCCCACGACAAGCCTTTATGAATTGTTAAGGGCCATGGTGTCCTAAGGGTTTTTGGGTACTTTTGTTAAAAACCCAAGCATGGATCATTACTTTTTCCGCCCGCTAGGTCTCCTGGCACTTCCCTTCACGCTTTTTGTCCTTCACGGTTGCGGCCAGGGAAGTACCCGGGAACACAACCAGGAAGCCGATCAGCAAAAACCAAAGGGCACGGTTATCCCTTCTGCGAAAAGGACCATATCCCAACCCTTCAAAGACTATTGGTACGCAGGGGAGGCCGAACTGAGCTCCTATAAACTGGAACAGGCCCGGTACGGAGAACTGCGTGATGGACACGCGGTACTGATCTACGTCACCGAACCATTCAGGCCCGGTACACAGGTAAAGGCAGACCAGGAACAGGCAGACAATGTACAGGTGTTGAAGCTAAACAGCACCAAAAAATTCCTTACCGGTATCTACCCCTATTCTATTATGACCAGTACCTTTTACCCGGTATATCAAAAACAACACGCCCTAAAACTATCCACAACCGTGCAGGAGTGGTGTGGCCATGTCTACACCCAGCTCAACAACCGGGAAAATTTTGAGGTAGTTTCCCACTCGTATTTTGAGACCGAAGGGGACCAGGAAATGAGGCTCGACAAAGCCCCCCTGGAAGACGAGGTATGGACCCAACTGCGCCTGGCACCCGAAGAACTCCCCACCGGATCCTTAAACATGCTCCCTTCTTTAGAGTACCTCAGGCTTGGGCACCAGCAAATCAAGGCTTACCAAGTAACGGCCAGCTTGCTGAAGAATGGCCCGCTGACGACCTATGAACTTCACTATCCACAATTGGGGCGCCGCCTTAAAATCCAATTCCAAACAGCCTTTCCGCACCTGGTGGAGCATTGGGAGGAAACCTATAAAAGTGGCTTCGGCGCCAATGCCCAAACGCTTACCACTTCCGCCAGCAGGATGAAAACTTTAAAGACCCCTTATTGGCAGAAAAACGGAAATAAGGATGTAATTTTACGCGATAGTTTAGGCATATAATTTGGTTATGGAAGACTTCTTTACGCAATATCAGAGTGAGTTGTTAGGCACAATGGCCATTGGATTCCTGCTCCTCACCTTGCGTTTCATTTCCATCAAAACCGTGCGTAGGGTGGGCCGTATGAGCGACCTCAACGAAATACGGACCCGATTGATCATTAAATATATTTCCTATGGCCTGATTTTCCTGGGCCTGGCCGGGCTGATCTTTGTCTGGGGGGTGAACATCCGGGAGATCGGGTTGATCTTTTCCTCTGTATTTGCCGTGATAGGGGTAGCCCTTTTCGCGCAATGGTCGATCCTTAGCAACGTTACAGCCGGGATTATCCTCTTCTTTTCCTTCCCCTACAAGATTGGCGACCGCATCCGCATCCAGGACAAGGAGATTGACTATACGGGCTATTACATCATCGAGGATATCCGGGCATACCATGTACATCTGCGCAAAGAGAATGGCGAACTGATGACCTATCCCAACAACATGATGCTGCAAAAGGCGGTTTCCATGATCGAACATCGTGATAATCACCGGGAGGGAAGCGAGGTCCTTTAGGCTGTTAAAGTAGTCGTAAAAATTACCGCTCCGGCCCTATTCTTGCTATATTTGATCACCAACTAAAAAAGACAACGCATGCGTAAATTTCTGGTATTCTGTACGGGAATCCTGCTTTCATGTCAATGCATCCTGGCCCAGGCACCACAAAAATCCGCTTCTGCTGAGATTTACCATGCACTTCAAAAATTGAATTTCCTGGGGAATGCCCTGTATATAGCCGCACATCCGGACGACGAAAACACGCGGCTGATTTCCTATCTGTCTAACCATGTCAAGGCAAAAACCGGGTACTTGTCCATTACCCGGGGGGACGGCGGGCAGAACCTTATCGGTCCTGAATTACGGGAGCTACTGGGTGTACTCCGTACCCAGGAATTACTGGCAGCCCGACGGGTAGACGGAGGATCGCAGTTTTTTACAAGGGCGGTGGATTTTGGCTATTCCAAACACCCCAAAGAGACCCTGGAGATCTGGGACAAAGAGGCCGTGCTCAGCGATGTGGTTTGGGTCATCAGGAACTTCAAACCCGATGTGATCATCAACCGTTTCGACCACCGGACCCCCGGCAGCACCCATGGCCACCATACCTCCTCCGCCATCCTGAGTATGGAGGCGTTTGATTTGGCGGCCGACCCCGCTGCCTACCCGGAACAGTTGTCCGCTACTGAGACCTGGCAACCCAGCAGGGCCTTCTTTAATACCTCCTGGTGGTTTTACGGGAGTGAGGAGAACTTTGAAAAAGCCGACAAATCAAAACTTTTGTCCCTCGATGTGGGCGTGTATTATCCCCTGAAAGGGTTATCGAACAACGAGATCGCCGCCCTGGCCAGCAGCCAGCACCTATGCCAGGGATTTGGAAGGCGATCCGACCGTGGAAGCCAGGACGAGTTCATTGAACTGCTGAAGGGAACCATGCCTCCGGGTAAAACAGACATCTTTGAAGGAATCAACACCACCTGGTCCAGACTGGAAGGAGGCGCATCCGTAGGCGAGATCCTGTACGCCGTGGAAGCTTCCTTTAATTTTACCGATCCCGCAGAACACCTCCCACAACTGCTGGAAGCCTACCAAAGGCTAAAAGCCCTTGATGACAACCACTGGAAAACACAGAAAACCGCAGAGCTCGAAGCCCTGATAAGCGCCGTTTGCGGACTGCACCTGGAAGCCAATGCCACCGTGGCCGAAGCCTATCCCGGCGATACTATCGGCCTGGAAATAGAACTGCTGAACAGGTCCGATGCGAAGGTCGTGCTGAATGCGGTACGCATCGGCCCGGAGACTGGCTATACGAAACCCCTGCCCCTGGCCAACAACCAGAAGAAAACCATGGACCTCCGCCTCCCCGTACCGGAAGATGCCCCCTATACCAGCCCTTACTGGCTGACCGAAAAAGGCGGCCTGGGGATGTATAAAGTGGCTGACAGGCAACTTATCGGGAAACCGGAAACCCCTGCGGCTTTTGAGGCCACGTTCGACCTGCAGATCAATGGCACAGCACTCACCCTCAAAAGCCCGGTCATGCACAAATTCGCCCGGCCAGACAAAGGGGAACTCGTGCAACCCTTTAATATATTGCCAAGGGCTACCGTCCGATTCAACGACCCGGTATTGATTTTCGACAGCGGGGAGGCGCGACAAATCACGGTGAGCGTAAAAGCCCATTCAGACGGTGTGCAAGGGGAAGTAAACTTGTTGGCAGGATCCGGCTGGACGGTAACAGATCCGGTACAAAAACTTGAAATAGCAAAGAAAGGAGACGAAAAAACGTTCGTCTTTACCCTGTTGCCCCCGGATGGCGAAAGTGAAATCATGCTACGTCCTCAGGTCACCCTGGGCGACAAGACATTGTCCAGTGAACTGGTGACTATCGGCTATGACCATATCCCAGAGCAATCGGTATTATTACCCGCCGAAGCCAAAGCAGTGCGGCTCAATATCGAAAAAACCGGGGATCGTGTGGGCTACATTGCCGGTGCCGGTGACAATATCCCCGAAAGCCTGGAACAAATCGGGTATCAGGTTCGGCGCATAGATCCCTCCACCATAGAGCAGGGAAGCCTGCAGGGCTATGATGCAGTGGTCCTGGGGATCAGGGCCTACAATGTGGTCGACGGACTGAAGTTTAAGCAACCCTTTTTGCTGGACTACGTAAAAAACGGTGGGACGCTTATCGTACAATACAATACGGTCTGGAGGAACAACCTGGGCGTGGACAACCTTGCCCCCTACCCCTTACAGCTTTCCCGGGACCGGGTAGTTGATGAAAATTCAGAAGTACGGATCCTGGAACCCGGGCATGCACTTATGACCTACCCCAACCAGATTACCCCCGCTGATTTCAAAGGGTGGGTACAGGAACGCGGCCTCTACTTTCCGGATGCCTGGGACAGTGCGTTTACCCCGATACTCTCCATGCATGACGATGGTGAAACACCAAAAAACGGGAGCCTGTTGGTGGCGCCCTATGGCAAGGGATATTACATATATACCGGGTTGAGTTTCTTCAGGGAACTTCCCGCAGGAGTCCCCGGGGCCTACAAAATCTTTGCCAATATGTTATCGATTGGTACGCAAAAGGAACAGCATGATAAGGTTGTCAAAGGATAGTATGGAAGATAAATTGGTCTGGAAAAAAGAATACACCCTGGTATTGCTCCTCAATGCCCTCTATGTGCTTATTTTCTATTTCGTGATGATCGCATTCAGCTGATATGGGAACACTGGATTGGATCATACTGGTTGGAACACTGCTGTTCATTGTGGGCTATGGGGTCTGGAAGACCCGCGGCACTAAGAGCGTTAACGATTATGTTCTGGCCGGTAATACCTCGCGCTGGTGGACCATCGGCTTATCGGTAATGGCTACCCAGGCCAGCGCCATCACCTTCCTCTCTACCCCCGGACAGGCCTACCACGACGGGATGGGATTTGTGCAATTCTACTTTGGCCTTCCCCTGGCCATGATTATCATTTGCCTGGTGTTTATCCCCATCTACCACAGGCTTAAGGTATATACGGCCTATGAATTCCTCGAGAACCGTTTCGACCTCAAAACCCGCTCCCTGGCAGCCATATTATTCCTGATACAGCGTGGTTTGGCCGCCGGTATTACCATCTTTGCCCCCTCCATCATCCTCTCTGCGGTCCTTGGCTGGGATTTGCGCACACTCAACATCATCATCGGGGTACTGGTGATTATCTATACCGTTTCCGGGGGAACACAGGCAGTAAGCGTCACCCATAAACAACAAATGTTCATCATCATGACCGGGATGTTTATGGCATTTTTCTTTATCCTGGGTTACCTCCCGGCCGACATTAACTTTGGCAAGGCACTGAAGATCGCAGGGGCCAGCGGAAAACTGGATATCCTGGATTTCGACCTCAATACGCAAAGCCGGTATACGTTCTGGAGCGGTATTACCGGAGGGCTCTTCCTGGCACTTTCCTATTTTGGGACCGATCAGAGCCAGGTACAGCGGTATTTGTCGGGTAAGTCGGTTCGGGAAAGCCAGCTGGGTTTGGTCTTCAACGCCATTTTCAAAATCCCGATGCAGTTTTTTATCCTGCTGGTGGGTGTGATGGTTTTCGTGTTCTACCAGTACAACCCTTCGCCCCTGAACTTCAACCCCGCCGCCACAGATGCCGTGCTCGAATCTAATTACGCCGAGGATTACCGCCTGCTGGAAGCGAACCACAACAGCCTGGAGGAAGAAAAACGGATGGCCCAGCAAAAGTTTTCAGAAGCCCTGGAATTAAAGGAATACGATGCGGTGGTAGCCGCCGAGGACCGAATCCGGGATATTCACAAACGGGAAAAAAGCAACCGGGAGGCTGCCCGGATGGTAATAGCCAAGGCCGACAGCGTGGTGGAGACCAATGACAAGGATTATGTCTTTATCCACTTTATCCTGAACAACCTGCCCAGGGGGCTCATTGGCCTGCTCCTGGCCGTGATCCTATCGGCAGCCATGTCCTCTACCGCTTCAGAACTAAATGCCCTGGGAACCATCAGCGCGCTGGATCTCTACAAACGAAATAAGAAAGGGGAGTTTACACAGCAGCACTACGTCACCGCATCCAAAGGCTTTACCTTGCTCTGGGGCATTATTGCCATTATCATCGCCTGCGTGGCAGACCTTTTTGATAACCTTATACAACTGGTGAACATAATAGGCTCTATTTTTTACGGAAATGTCCTGGGCATCTTCCTCCTCGCGTTCTTTTTCAAATTCGTCCGAGGGAATTCCGTTTTTATAGCCGCCCTCTTCACACAGGCCATCGTGATCTTCGGATGGTATTTTGATTGGATGTCATACCTCTGGCTCAATGCCTTCGGCTGTACCCTGGTCATCCTGTTTGCCTTCCTGCTCGAAGGCTTTGATCGCCTCTTGAGGAACAACAAACTGGAACCATAAAAAACCCCGGGGTAAAATCCCGGGGCTAATTCAATAATCAAATGGTCGCTCCCATCAAAGCGCTCCCCATTCCTGCAGGGAATCCTTGTTGAGCTTTACATAATCCTGATTGCCCGCGGCTTCAGCGGCCGACAAAGAGCGTTTCGCTGCGTCAATCGCTCCTTTTTTATCGCCCATTTTGGCGTAGATCAACGATTGCCTCCTGGACATCCAGTAGGCATCCCCGTTCATGGCCACCGCCTTGTCTATCCACTCTTTGGCTTTCGCCAAATCCTTATCCTCCTCATAATAGTAAGAAGCGGCCGCATAATAGTCGTTGGCTGAAGGACCGGACATGACCGATTCAATGCTTTTTACCGCCTTTGCCACCGTGGGGACCCCAAAAGGCACCCCTACATATTGCTTCTCCCAGAGCATCCCAAGTGTGGCCCCGTTGTTGTGAAGGTGATCAATGCTCACCGTAAAGGTTTCTACATCCATGGGCATGGCGTATACCTCGGCAGTCACTTTGGCGGCAACCTTGGATTCGTCCCAGTTCTCCGGGGTCCCCCAGTTGTTGGTGTCTGTGTAGAAATACACTTCCCAGGATTGCACCCCGGGTTTGGTAAATATGGCATAGCTACCCGCCTTGAGGGTGGCATCGCCAATGGTCACATCGTCAGAAAAGCTGACCATAGTATTCCTGTTGGCCCCTGTCCTCCAAAGCTGGCCATAAGGTACCAGGTTTCCGAAAATGGTACGCCCCCTCATGGAGGGACGGGAATATTCAACCGTCACCTCGGTAAGCCCCACTTGTTGTTTGAGGGTGGAAGACGGACTGGCTTGCGGGGTCGTTACCTGGGCCTGTAATCCGAGGCATAAGACCAGGGAACCTAACATTAAGGATAATTTTTTCATAGTTTTATCGGTTTTGAGTTCCCACAAAACTAGGTATAAAGCCAGGCTACAATTGTTAAGAATTCCTTAAATAAGCGGTACACCTCGCCGGTTACCGATGAAAGAATGGCTTGGAGACCGTTTTGCCCTGCAGGTAAAATGTGAGGTAATAGACAGCGCTTTGCAAGCCCGAAAGATCGATACGCGTTCCTTCAAAATCAGCAGCTTTGGTATACATGACCGTTCTTCCCTGCACATCGTAGATAGCCCGGCCATATACGGGTTCTTCCCGGTTTAGCTCGTACTCCAGGACCCGGGACTGGGAAGGCGAAAAGATCAACAAATCCGGCTGTGGTCCTCCTTCGGCAGGAGGCCCCTCCCCCCCTGTAGGCGGTTCCCCACCCGGTGGGTCGCCGCCATCCGGCGGTACCTCCACAGCGGGGTCTTCGGTTTGAAACGCGTAAAGGGCGGCTTCAAGAGTAATAGGCGGGTTCTGGTTTACAAAGCGCTCAGAAGAAAAAAAGTACCGGTTGGGACCTACCGCGGTAATCCCTTCGGCCTGGGCTAAGCCGTTATCCAGGATTAGGCGCGATACCTCTCCCGAAAAGGGATCGCCGGCCCGGAATGACGACAGCCGTAGTAGGAAGGGTCGGAGGATTTGATTGTACCCCAGAAGATACACTATCTCGCTGTTATGATTGTAAACCGCAGCCGTAATCAGGCCTTTGGCATCATAGCTGCCCACCAGTTGTGCCCGGTGGGTGGCCGGGGTGTTGGGTATGGCATAGGCCTTGGTACCATTGCTTTGCCATTGCTTGGTAAAAATGAGCAGTTGGTCCCCGACTGCCAGCAAAGCCTCCGCATCCCAATCGCTGTTTGCCCCCGGAAGCACCGCCGGCTGGTCTTCATAGGTAAACGCAATGAGTTCCGCATCCACCTCGTCAGCACGGTCGTAATCGGCTTTGGCAATACGGTAGATCCCCAATTCGAGCCTGTTGCCCGCATTGTTGCCGATGTCGCCAATATAGATGTACCGGTCGTCCTGGGCCAGGTCTTCCCAGTCCGTATTCACGGCATTCCGGACACGCACGCGACGAACCACCTCCAGGCTGGTGGTATCGAGTTCATAGATCAGGGGGTCGTTGCCCGAATCATTATGGGTAAGCAGGCGGCCGTTGTAATAAATAAGCCCGGAAGTCTCTGCAACCTCTGCCGGCATCCATCCTACCTGAAACGTCTCCTGCTGGCCCGGGGCAGCCAAGGTCATGAAACCAAAAATCCAGAAAAATAGCTGCCGGTACATACGGACGCGATTGAACAGGAAATGTACGAAAACAGCACGGATGTCACCAGAATTTTAGACCGGATACCATTTACCCCCGTTAAGTACCGCTCCCGTTACCCCAAAATGGACACCCCGGAAGTCTGCGCCTTTTTTACTAATTGTTTAACATTTTATATTTTTTATTAAACATTAATGATTGTACTTTTACCTTCCATGAAAGTATATCAACTCCATGCATCACAGGTCCTGCCGATCTCTCAGGAAACGGCCTGGGCTTTCCTTTCGAACCCCGTGAACCTGCAACGGATCACCCCGGCGCACATGGGTTTTCAGATCCTTTCCGGAGCTGACAGGGATATGTACCCCGGGCAGATCATACAGTACAAGGTCTCCCCTTTTCCCGGGATCACGACGACCTGGGTAACCGAAATCACCCATGTCAAAGAGGGCAGTTATTTTGTCGATGAACAACGCTTCGGGCCCTACGCCCTCTGGCACCACAAGCATTTTATCAGCCCGGTCGAAGGCGGTGTCCTTATGGAAGATATTGTCGATTACAAACTCCCTATGGGTATTTTGGGACAATGGGTCCACGGCCTGTTGGTAAAACGGCAGCTACGGACCATTTTTGAATACCGTACCAAAAAGTTGGAAGAATTGTTTGGAAATCCCCCAACCCCTGCTGTGCATTTAACCTTTAACCCGATTTAACATGAGAAAGAATATTTTGCTGATCGGTGGGTCCCATGGTATTGGGCTGTCCATCGCCAGGCAGTTGCATCAGGACCACAACCTCATTATTGCATCCCGTACCCGGGAAGGTTTGGAAGGCCTGCAGGTGCAACACCTAGCATTCGATGTCCAAAGGGATACCTTGGACCTGGATGCCCTGCCCGAATCACTGGACGGATTCGTATATTGTCCGGGCAGTATTACCCTGAAACCCTTTAAAATGATGGACCTCAATACCATGAAGGAGGATATGGACCTCAATTTCTTCGGATTGGTAAAAATAGCCGGGGCAATACAAGACAGGATGGCCGAAGGCTCTAACATGTTGTTCTTTAGCACGGTAGCCGTGAACACGGGAATGCCGTTCCATACCTGCGTGGCGGCGGCCAAAGGCGCTATTGAGGGCTTTGCCAAGGCCCTGGCGGCGGAATACGCCCCCAGGGTACGGGTCAATGTCATTGCCCCGTCGCTGGTAGACACCCCCCTTGCCAGCCGTTTGCTTAACAATGAAAAGAAAAGGGAAAAAATGGCCGAACGCCATCCGCTGAAACGTGTGGGACAGCCAGAGGATATCGCCGGGCTGGCCGCCTTTCTCCTGGCCTCCGGGAACCATTGGATCACGGGCCAGGTTTTCGGGGTAGACGGTGGAATATCCACCCTAAACATCAGCTAAATTGGATACATCTGTTTCGGTTTTCTGGTTCAGACGTGACCTCCGCCTGGAGGACAACGCCGGCTTGTACCACGCCTTAAAGGGCCCGTACCCCGTCCTGCCTATCTTTATCTTCGACACCGAAATCCTGCAGGAACTGCCGGAGGACGATGCCCGGCTCTCGTTTATCCATGAGACCCTGCAACAGATGCGGAACAGGCTCCGGGAAGATCATGGCAGTTCCATCGCCCTCTACAGCGGACGGCCGGTAGCGGTGTTTAAAAAGCTACTGGGTGAATTTGACATCAAATGCGTGTATACCAACCACGATTACGAGCCCTATGCGCGGGGCCGCGACAGCGAAATAGCATCCCTGTTGGAGGCCAATGGCATCGATTTTCAGACCTATAAAGACCAGGTGGTTTTCGAAAAGGACGAAGTGGTGAAAGACGATGGAGATCCCTATGTGGTGTATACCCCCTATATGAAAAAGTGGAAAGCGACCCTGGAAGCGAAAGGAACCCCCGGGATATACCATAGCATTGAACACCTGGACCACCTGATACCACACAGCCGTCTACCCAACCTGGCGCTTTCCGACCTGGGATTTAAAACATCCTCCATCAAGGTCCCCGGGCCCAACCTTACCCCTGGCCTCATCCAGGACTACGAAAAAACCCGGAATTACCCCGCCGCGGAAGGGACCTCCCGCCTGGGGCCCCACCTTCGTTTTGGGACCATATCAATCCGGAACATCCTGGAAAAAGCACGGGAAGCCCGGAATGAAACCTTTTGGAACGAACTGGTATGGCGTGAATTCTTCATGCAGATCCTCTGGCATTACCCCGAAACGACCCATCGGGCATTTAGAAAAAAATACGACCGCATCCAATGGCGCAACAAGCCTGCCGAATTTGAAAAATGGAAGGCGGGCCTAACGGGCTATGCCCTGGTAGATGCGGGTATGAGGCAGTTGAATTCAACCGGTTATATGCACAACAGGGTACGGATGCTGGTGGCGAGTTTCCTGTGCAAGCACCTGTTGATCGACTGGCGTTGGGGCGAAGCCTATTTCGCCAAAAAACTCCTGGATTACGAATTGAGCAGCAATGTGGGTAACTGGCAGTGGGCCGCGGGAAGCGGCGTGGATGCCGCGCCTTACTTCCGGATCTTTAACCCCATGACCCAGGTAGCTAAATTTGATAAGGACCTTACGTACATCCGGAAATGGGTCCCGGAATTTGACACCCGGGAATACCCCGGAAAGATGGTAGACCACAAAGAAGCCCGGGAACGCTGCCTTACTACCTATAAAGCTGCCCTTGACTGAAGGCCGGCCGGCCGGGATCAGCGCGAAAGCTGACGGTCCAGTTCGGCCTGTTCGGCAACGCGAAAATTCAGCATGCGCATGTACCGCAGCGCCTCTTTGTTCTTGTAATCCGTATAGGAACGGGAGGCCCATTCTATGGCCTTTTCAAGGTCCCCGTTGATCTCATTGATGATCGCCATGTTGTAGCAGGCCCTTCCGGCCACTTTCCGGCTGGGGTGGTCCAACTCCTGTTCCCACAGGCGGGCCGCACCGTCCCAATCGCCTGTCTGGGCCCTGCGTTTGGCTATTTCAAAGTTCTGTGTCCCACGGACAAAATAATCCCTGGCTATCCTTTTCCGGACAGGCCGTGTCCGCCAGGCGTACCGGTTGCCCAGGTATTTGCTTTGTTCCTTTACGGCTTCTTCCCGCCCCACTACCGCCTCAATGGCCTTGACGGGGTTGAGTCCCTCACCTACCGCACTTACGGGCAACTGGGAAGCAAATTCATCGAGGATGATTTTCTGACCGGGATCATAAATGCGCCAGCCGTTCTTGATAAGGGTATTGAGCGTAACCCGATGGTAGGGCACATTGACCTTAATACCAAAGCTATTGGGTAATTGGCGGGTGGTTAATTGATAGGACGGCTGCGTCTCCGTGTCGTAAAACTCCAAAGCAAACAATACGTCTACCCCATAGGTATCACAGAGCTCCTTCACGTAATCCCAATCCATCGTGGCGGGAAATACCCCCAGGCCTTTTCGTTCCAGTGTTACACTGTCTATGAGCACCACCGCCTCAAAACGGTCGTCAGCCCCCAGTTCGTGTTTAAGCGCGTCAACGGCTGCCCTGGCACCCTTGGCGTCCAGTTGCATCCCTTCCGCAGACAGGATACGGTCTATTTTATCAATGCCCTCATGCGCTTCAGAGGCCATACTCCGATTCAGGATTCCTATGGTCTGGATCTCAGGGGAAAGGTATACCGGGGCGGGTTCTACAGCCCCCATGGTTAATCGGTTCGTGGCACTGCAAGAAACAAGCAGCAAGAGTAGGCACAACATGCCCAGGCTGTGGTTAAGTTTTCTCATGGGATGTAGGATGTTTTTCCGGTGTATTCGTTTGGGGTCACAGTTAAACAACTAACTATTAAACAGATATCAGGTAAAAAAATTGTGTGAGGACCGGAAATAAGGCGATGGTAGTCCTTTAGGATCGCTACCCTGCCCGGACGGCCGGGGTAGAAACACTTGACCATCCCTATGCGGTATACTCCCATTTTTAGTATCTTTAGTATCTCAATATCCGCCAATGTCCAGTAATAAAACGGTCCCGACAGCTACCCCGGCGATTTCCTTTCTGGAGGGGGTAACAGACGTATCCAAGCGGGATGATCGTTTCCGCCTGATGGACCTGATGCAACGGATTACCCGGGAGGATCCAGTCATGTGGGGCACGAGTATTGTAGGTTTTGGTAAATACCATTACCGCTATGCCTCGGGCCGGGAAGGCGATATGCCCGTGGTAGGTTTTTCACCGAGAAAGGGGAAACTGGCCCTGTATGTTGGGGCCCTGTCCCATCAAAACAAACCCTTGCTGGCAAAATTGGGGGCCCTCAGTACGGGGAAATCCTGTCTGTATATCAAATGCCTGGAACAAGTAAATGTTGCTGTGCTGGGCCAGATCATATCCAATACATACACACGACTTTCTGATAATCCAACCAATTAATTCAATTATACACCTTTATGAGAACATTCTTTTTACTATCCCTTTTATTGGTAGCCGCAGGGGCCTATGCCCAGAAAATAACGCCTGAAAAAAAAGCAGTGTTGGCTTCGGTAGAGAAGCATGAGCTGGCCCTGATCGCCATTAGCGATTCTATTTGGTCGCTTGCGGAAACCGCATTCAACGAAACCGGTTCCTCCAGGATTCTCGCTGATTACGCGGAGAAAAACGGATTTGCCGTTGAAAGGGGGGTCGCGGGGATCCCTACGGCCTTTGTGGCCACCTATGGTACAGGCCGGCCGGTAATCAGTGTGCTGGGTGAATTTGATGCGCTCCCGGGCATATCGCAGAAAGCGCAACCTACCAAGGCCCCACTGGAAGAGGGGGCTGCCGGTCACGGCTGCGGGCACAACCTGTTTGGCGCTGCCAGTTTGGGGGCCGCCATTGCCGTCAAGGAGCTTATAGAACAAGGCAAACTCAAGGGGACCGTGAAGTTTTTTGGTACCCCGGCCGAGGAAAAATTCTTCGGGAAAATCTGGATGGTAAAAGAGGGGTTATGGGATGATGTGGATGTCAACCTCAGCTGGCACCCGGGGGCCAACATTGAAGCCGATGTACAATCTTCCCTCTCCCTGGTAGATTTCAAGGTAGAATTCTACGGGCAGGCAGCCCATGCCTCGGCTGACCCCTGGAATGGCCGCAGTGCCTCTGATGCCCTGGAGCTCTACACCACCGGGATCAACTATTACCGGGAGCACATCAAACCTACCACCCGCATCCATTACCACATCCAGGATGGGGGGCAGGTGGTCAATGTGGTGCCCGATTACGCCAAACTATGGGTACGGGTTCGGGACCCCAAGCGGTCCGAGATGCTTCCGGTTTACGAAAGGGTCCGGGAAATGGCCGAAGGCGCAGCCATCATGGCGGATGTCGATTTCAAAATCTCCCTTATTTCTGGCATATACGAAACCCTGGTCAACCGTGCCGGTGGGGCGGCCATGCAAAAAAACCTGGAACTCCTGGGGCCTATTAGTTACAGCGATGAGGAGATTGCTTTTGGGAAGAAAATCCAGGAAGCTACCGGAAAACCTCAGGTAGGGATGGACAGCGAGATCAAGCCGCTGGAAGAAACCCGCGAAAGCCCGGGGGGTGGATCTACAGACGTTGGTGACGTCAGCTGGAATGTCCCTAACATCAATTTAAGCGTTACCGTTGCCCCCAAGGACACCCCCTGGCACTCCTGGGCCGTGGTGGCCTGCGGGGGGATGAGCATTGGGCACAAAGGGATGGCCTATGCCGCCAGGGCATTGGGAATGACCATGGTAGACCTCTTTAAAGACCCCAGGCTGGTGCAGGAGGTGCAGGCCGAATTCAAGCAGCGCAAAGGAGACGAAAAATACGAGGCCATGATACCCGAAGGCCCGCCCCCCATAGGAAACTAATAAAGATATTGCTATGTTTGGACTATTCCGTAAGAAATCAGAAAAAGAAAAATTGCAACGGCAGTACCAGAAACTCATGAAAGAAGCGTTTGAGTTGTCAAAGGTGAACCGGAGCCAATCCGATGGCAAATATGCCGAAGCCGAGGCGGTTCAAAAACGCATTGATGCCCTGTCTGCCAGTGAATAACCCAAATTTAAAGATGAAACCTACCTACCTGCTGAAAAACAACCGGATCAACAAGCAATATGAATTTCATATTGAAGGGAGTATCCCAAAAGTGGAATATAGACGCACCAAGGAAAAGATCTACCTGACCCATACCGAAATTCCGAAAAAACTGGAAGGGCAGGGCATTGCATCCCAGCTGGTCAAGGCCGTTTTTGAAGAAATTGAACGACAGGGCCTTACCCTGGTCCCACTTTGCCCCTTTGTCGCGGGGTATATCCAGGAACACCCCGAGTGGAAAAAACTGGTAGCAAAAGATGTAAATAGTATGTGATCATGGCCGAAAAGGAAATAGTAAAAGAGTATTCAGAAGGAGGTATCACCGTGGTCTGGAAGCCACAGAAGTGCATTCATTCGGGCGTATGTGTGAAGACCTTACCCGAGGTTTATCACCCGGAATCCCGACCGTGGATTCAACCGGAAAAGGCTACCATAAAAGACCTGAAGGCACAAATAGACCTATGCCCTTCCGGAGCCCTTTCTTATAAACTCAAAGGGGAACAGCCCGAATCCGGGGCCGACCCGGCGTCCGGGACCCGGGTAGAGGTGATCGCCAAAGGCCCCCTGATGGTGCATGGGATGCTGGAGGTTCGCCTGGCCGATGGCTCCATAGAACAAAAAAAGCGGAGCACCGCCTTTTGCCGGTGCGGGAGTTCTGGCAACAAACCCTACTGTGACGGCTCTCATAAAAAGAGCGGTTTTGAGGGCTGAACCCGGTTACAAAAATGGTTACACCGCATTTTGTCGAATCCAAGGTTCTAAATAAACGAGGCGGCTTCCAGCGGAGGCGGCCCCTGGAAAGCAACTTTTTTTAGTACGGGTAGTATGAGTAAACCAATAAAACGCCTTTTTCAATTGGGTTTTCCATGGGAAACCCAGGACCCCTTTCTCTTTTGTGTATACCACCTGGACTACTATCCAAGGGGCAATGAAGCCATGGGCCCCGACGCATCCCTGGAGGGGCGGACCCTGGGGAACGACTTTGTTATACAGGATGGATGGCGCATGTACCACGGGCACGTCGTTCCCGGGTTCCCGTCGCATCCGCACAGGGGCTTTGAAACCATCACCATGGTGAACCAGGGCTTTTGCGACCATTCAGATTCCCTGGGGGCTGCCGGCCGTTTCGGGCAGGGGGATGTACAATGGATGACGGCTGGCAGGGGGGTACAACATTCCGAAATGTTCCCCTTGCTGAACACCGATAAGGAGAATACCCTTGAATTGTTCCAGATTTGGTTGAATTTACCCGGGGCCGGGAAGTTCGCCGAACCGCATTTTAAGATGTTGTGGCATGAGGAGATCCCGCTGGTGACAGAAAATGGGGTCCAGGTAAAAGTAGTCTGCGGGGCCTTCCGGCAACACACAGGCCCCAAACCCGCACCCGATTCCTGGGCCGCGGCCGCCGACAACCAGGTGGCCATCTGGAATATCCACATGCAGCCCCATACCCGGCTAGCCCTTCCGCTGGCAGCGGAAGGCGCCAACCGCTCCCTGTACTATTATTCAGGCGGAGGCGCCCAGGTACAGTCAACCCCAATGAAACAGGGATTCGGTGCGGATTTGGATCCCAGCTCGGAAGTAGTCCTCCAAAACGGGGAGCATAGCTCCCATTTCCTGCTCCTGCAGGGAAAACCCATAGGGGAGCCGGTGGCCAAATACGGCCCTTTTGTGATGAATACCGATGCCGAAATACAACAAGCCATGAAGGAATACCGTCTCACCCAGTTCGGTGGATGGCCATGGCCGCATACAGATCATGTTCACCCACGGGAAGCCGGGCGTTTTGCGCGATACCCGGATGGGACCCGTATCGACAAGCCGCTTTGATGCGGGCCTGCCACGCCCGTATTCTGTGACATCCGTGTCAGGCGTTCGTTATTTTGTGATTATTGCAACCGGTCATTGATGTTGGGACCGACGATACGTAATTTTACCCAAAAATCCATCTGATGCTACTGGAGGTTATCCGGATCCTGTTTGATTTTGGCCTGGTGGTCTTTTTCTGGATGCTGCAGCTGGTGGTATACCCCAGTTGGCAACATTTCCAGGATGAGGCCCTGATTCACTGGTACCATACCGGCAAAGGGAAAATTTGGTATCTGGGCCTTTTCCTGGGGCCGGGGCAACTGTTTTTTTCGGGGATCCAACTCTTGTGGGCCCCGTCTACCTATACCGCCCTTACCTTCGCCATCATCATGTTCCTCTGGGGCTACAGCTTCACTGTAATGAGCTCGGTCCACAACCAAATTATGGGCGGGACCGATACCAGTGAGGAACATCGCGGGAAGCTACTCAAGTACAATTGGGTACGGGTCGTAGGCTGCTCGTTCATCTTCATCTGGAGTTTTGTGCAGCTGAGCAGCCGATTGTCTTTCTTCGGGGATCCCGGCTAAACCCTTGTAATATTTGCGCCTATAGCCCGCAAGCGGGTATCGATCTGCTCGTAGCCCCGGTCGATCTGTTCAATGTTGTGGATTGTGGAAATGCCCTTGGCGGATAGGGCTGCAATGAGCAAGGACACCCCGGCCCTGATGTCAGGAGACACCATGGTGGTGGCTTTCAGGGTAGATTTAAAATCATGGCCGATGACAATGGCCCTGTGGGGGTCGCACAAAATGATCTTGGCCCCCATATCGATTAGCTTATCGACAAAGAACAAACGGCTTTCGAACATTTTCTGATGGATCACGACTTCGCCCTTGGCCTGGGTCGCCATCACCAGGATGATACTGAGTAGGTCCGGGGTGAGCCCTGGCCAGGGCGCATCTGCCACGGTTAGGATGGAGCCGTCTATATAGTTTTGAATCTCGTAGCCGTCATTGTGTTCAGGGATATAGATGTCCTCCCCTTTGCGTTGGAGTTGCAATCCCAATTTCTGAAAGACCGCGGGTATTTGCCCCAGGTCATCCCAACTCACATCCTTGATCGTCAGTTCGCTACGCGTCATGGCGGCCAGGCCAATCCAGCTCCCAATTTCAATCATGTCGGGCAGCATGGTGTGTTCGGTCCCCTTCAATGCATTCACCCCTTCTATTTTGAGCAGGTTAGAGCCAATCCCGCTGATCTTGGCCCCCATCCTGTTCAGCATTTTGCAGAGCTGCTGCAGGTAGGGTTCGCAAGCGGCGTTGTAAATGGTGGTCTCCCCTTCTGCCAGCACTGCCGCCATAACTATGTTGGCCGTACCTGTGACCGATGCCTCGTCGAGCAACATATAGGTGCCCTGCAGCTTTTCGGCTTCCACCCCGTAGAAGTGTTCTTCCCGGTTGTATCGGAAACGGGCGCCCAGGTTGATAAACCCCGAAAAATGAGTGTCCAGCCTGCGGCGGCCGATTTTATCGCCCCCCGGCTTGGGGATATAGCCTTTCCCGAATCGCGCCAGCAAGGGCCCTACCAGCATGATGGACCCACGCAGTCCGCGTCCGTCCTGTTTAAACGCATCGGACTGCAGGTAATCCAAATTGATATCATCTGCCATAAAGGTATAAGACCCCTTGCCCTTTTTCTGGATCTTAACCCCAAGGTCCTCCAGGATGGCAATGAGTTTATTGACATCGACGATATCCGGTATGTTGTTGATGGTTACCTTTTCTGGCGTGAGGAGGACGGCGCAAAGGATTTGCAAAGCTTCATTCTTGGCTCCTTGTGGGGTGATCGATCCGTGTAATTTCTGACCACCCTCTATTCTGAATGTTCCCATGTACGGAAGAAGGTTTAATAGCGTTTTTTACCCCTGGAACTGCTTCTTTGGCTCTTTTTACCGGAAGTACTGCGATTGGATTTTGCTACTTTGTTCTTGAGGAATTGCCCGCTTTCGGTAAGGTTCTCGCCATCCGAAGCCAGGTCGATCTCCCCGTCGCTCAATTCGTACAAGTGGTCAAAGATGACCTGGTCATCTACCGTGTCCTTGTTCCAGTTCAGGTAGCATTTTTTCATGTGGTTGGCGATGGCGTATTCCAGGCCGTCGCGTTTGGCGCCTTTTTCCCATTTAACCGCCACGTCTATCATCCGTTTGATGTTATTCCCGTAAAAGCGGTATTTTGGATGGTTTTGGGGATATTCCAGCGGATCGGGCCTCTGCTGCAGCATTTCCTTGGTAGTAATGGGAAAAGGGGAATCTACGTCCAGTTTAAAATCGGACATGATAAATAACTGGTCCCATAATTTGTGCTGAAAATCGGGGACGTCGCGCAGGTGGGGCTGGAGGTTCCCCATCACGCTTATGATGGACTGGGCCACGCGGTTGCGTTCTTCCGGGTCTTCGATGGAAACACAATAATCCACCATTTTCTGGAAATGGCGGCCGTATTCCGGGATGATCAGTTTGGTACGTTCGGTATTGTATTCTAGGGTTTCTACTGCGTTCAAATTAATAAAATTAAGTGAAAATCTTTAGTTCAGGAAGTGGTGTCAAAGTTGCAAAGTAACAAAATTCCAAGAGAATAACCAGCCTAAAGTGAGATAACCCCTTCTACCTCCCCCACTTGCTTGTACTTGTCTATGACCGCGTCCGGGTCATTCAGGTTTACCATAATCGAGATACTCGTATAAGTGCCTTTCCGGGATTGCTTAAATTCAATCACCGCACCCGTGTTGTCAAAAATACTGTGTATTCGCGCTATCTTATCCGTATCCGTAGGGACGATAAACTTGTAGAGGTAATCTGATGGCCAGGAATGGGTGTTTGAAAGTTCCACTTTGAGCCTGCTGTAAAATTCTTCTGATTTTTCCGTATCCATCCCAGAATTTTTACAAATATACGGCTTCAATGCTAATTTTTTATGCTTGTCCCTATTGATTACTTTTGCACTATTAAAACAGCGGTATTGAAGCCAAAGAAAATCGTAATTACCGGGGGGCCCGGCACCGGCAAGTCTTCTATCATCCATGAGTTGGAGGCCACCGGTTTTCATTGCTTCCACGAGGTGATACGCAGTATGACCCTGCAGGCAAAAAAACAGGTAGATCCCGATGCTATGGTGACCAACCCCCTGGCTTTTGTATCGGACCCGTATCAATTTAACCATGAACTGCTGCATGGCCGGTTACAGCATTTCCACCAGGCTTCGGAGATCACCCAGGCAGTGGTATTTTATGACCGGGGCATTCCCGACGTACTGGCGTATATGGATTTTTTCAGGCAACCCTACGGCAATGAGTTTGAAGCTGCCTGCCTGGAGCACCGCTATGATAAGGTGTTGTTGCTCCCCCCCTGGGAAGACATTTACGTGTCTGACAATGAACGACTCGAAAGTTTTGAGGAAGCCCTGCAGATCCATCAATACCTGTCAGACACCTACAAGCGTTTTGGTTATACCCCTGAATCCGTCCCCGAAGGGACGGTCCGGGAACGCGCTGCCCACATCCTGCAAGAATTAACCAGGGAACAATACTTGTGAATCCATACGAACTCTTAGACAAATACTGGGGTTACCCGGAATTCAGGGGCTCGCAGCTCCAGATCATCCAGGCGGTCCTCAACCGACGGGATGTGCTGGCCCTGCTTCCCACCGGCGCGGGCAAATCGCTTTGTTACCAGCTTCCTGCTCTGGCCGCGGATGGGATGTGTATCGTAGTGTCTCCCCTTATCGCCCTGATCCAGGACCAGGTTGCCTCCCTCAAACGGAAAGGCATCAAAGCCCTGGCGCTGACCGGTGGCCTGCCCGAAGAGGAGGTGATCAACCTCCTGGACAATTGCCAATTCGGGAATTACAAGTTTCTGTACCTGTCTCCCGAACGGCTGCAGCAACCCATGGTACAGGAGCGCATCAGCCAGTTGCATGTCAACCTGCTCGCTATTGATGAAGCCCATTGTATCTCACAATGGGGAAACGATTTCAGGCCGGCGTACCTTCACTGTGCCGTGTTGCGCACCCTGCAGCCAGCGGCACCGGTGATAGCCCTGACGGCGACGGCCACCAAAGAGGTAGCTGCGGAAATCGTCGAAAACCTGGGCCTCAGCAACAGTATCACCTTCAAGGATTCGTTCCTGAGGGACAATATTGCCTACCAGGTACTCCGGGAAGAAGACAAAGCCTACCGGTTAAAACACTGGTGTTCCCGGGAAGGCGGGAGTGGTATCGTTTACGTGCGCACCCGTAGGTTGGCAGAGGAGGTGTCTGCCATGCTCCATAAGAGCGGGAGTCCCTCGGCCTTTTTCCATGGGGGCCTGAGCCGTAAGGAGAAAGAGGACAGGCTCAAGGGGTGGATGAGGTCAAAACCGGGGATCATGGTAGCGACCAACGCCTTTGGAATGGGCGTGGATAAAGCAGATGTCCGCTGGGTAGTACACTACCAGATTCCCGAAAGTATCGAAAACTACTTCCAGGAAGCGGGCAGGGCCGGGAGGGATGGCCTGCCGGCTACGGCCCTCCTGCTCTGCAACCCCGCCGATGAATCGCAGCTCAAGAACCAGTTTTTGGGGACCCTGCCCGATATCCCCTTCCTGAAAAAGCTTTATAAAAACCTGAACAACTATTTCCAGATCTCGTATGGGACCGGGGAAAACAGCCGCTATAACTTTCACTTTCACGAGTTTTGCGAGGCCTATAAACTCAATGCGATCCTGTCCTATAATGGCCTGCAGGTGCTCGACCAGCAATCTGTGATCGCCTTGTCCCAAAACTTCAAGCGGAAGACCCGGTTACAATTTGTGGCCTCCAAGGCCCAGGTTTGGTCCTACCTCGAAAAAAACCCTACCCTGGCCCCCACCATACAACTCTTGTTGCGGACCTATGGCGGACTTTTTGATTACGAGACAAAAATCAATACCTTATTGCTGTCAAAAAAAGCCGGTATCCCGGAAGATGCCGTTTTGAACCTGCTGGAAAAACTGCATGCCGATGGGATGGTCACCTACCAGGCCCATCACGGCGACCTGGATATCACCTTCCTGGTCCCCAGGGAAGACGATCGCACCATCCACCATTTTGCACCACAGGTGCGCAAGCACCAGCAGGTACGGTCCGGCAAACTGCGGATGATGTTGCAATACGTGAATGACCATAAGCATTGCCGGACCCGGCAGTTGCTGGGGTATTTTGGGGAAAAGATGCCCTCAGACTGCGGGAAATGCGATGTATGCCTCCGCAGGAAAAGGATATCACGTGCTGGCATAAAACCGGTAGAAGCAGAAATCCTGGCCCTCCTGAAAGAGGGAAGTCGCTCATCGCGTGCCATCATAGCCGCCTTGGACCGGGAAGAAGGCCATGTACTCAAAGCCCTGCAACTGTTGCTGGAGACAGGACAAATTGGCATCACCGCTAAAAACGAATATACGCTCAACTAGATGAAGGATATTAGGATTGTATTTATGGGGACCCCTGATTTTGCCGTAGCCAGCCTGGACCGGCTGTTACAGGAAGGATACCCCGTTGTGGGGGTGGTTACCGCCCCCGACAAGCCGGCAGGCCGTGGCAGGAAATTACAGCAGTCTGCCGTTAAACGATATGCGCTGGAACACGGGCTGCAGGTGCTGCAGCCAACAAATTTAAAAAGCGCGGTTTTTTTAGGGGAGCTACAGGAACTAAATCCCACCCTACAGGTAGTTGTTGCCTTCCGGATGCTCCCCCAAGAAGTCTGGAGCCTGCCCGAGCTGGGCACCTTCAACCTCCACGCCTCCCTCCTGCCCGACTACAGGGGCGCGGCACCCATCAATTGGGCGCTTATCAATGGGGAATCGGAAACGGGGGTCACCACCTTCTTTATTGATGAAAAAATTGATACGGGGGCCATCCTGCTCCAGGACCGAATGCCTGTAGCAGCCGACGAGACAGCCGGGGAACTGCACGACAAACTCATGGTGGCTGGTGCCAAACTGGTCGTAGCGACCGTGCGGCTCATTGCCCGGGGAGAGGCGGTACCCAAGCCCCAAAAAGAAGCCGCCAGCCTCAAGACAGCCCCAAAAATAGACAAAGAGACCTGCAAAATCGATTGGGACCAACCGCTGGAGGCCATCTACAACCATATCCGTGGCCTGAGTCCCTACCCCGCCGCCTGGACCGTTCTGGTGAATGGCCCCGATACGCTGGCCCTGAAGATATATCGTGCCCGGCCCGTAGTTACGGGGCACAACCTTCCGCATGGCACCGTACAGGGCGATAAGGAGGCCATCATGGTGGCGGTAGAGGGGGGCTTTATCGCACTGCAGGAAATACAATTGGCAGGCAAACGGCGCCTGGGGGTCAAAGAGGTCCTCAACGGGTTAACGTTAAACAAAAATGCGCATATGTCCTGAAGCCCCGTGAATATTGGGCTGCGGAGAAAGTAAAAATAATCCTACGTTATCAACAAACATTTGAAGTTATCAACAAAAACGGCTATTTCCCTTGATTTTACTTGCGTTAACCACAAATCCGTATAAATTTGTTAAAGCTTTGATATATTAACAACAATTAATTTCATTACATTATGAACAAAACAGAATTAATCGATGCAATGGCAGCCGATGCTGGCATCACAAAGGCAGCAGCAAAGAAATCGTTGGAGTCTTTTTTAGGGAATGTTGAGAAATCCCTGAAAAAAGGAAATCGTGTTTCTTTGGTAGGATTCGGTTCCTGGTCAGTTTCCAGAAGGAACGCACGTGAAGGACGCAACCCTTCTACTGGTAAAACAATTCATATCGCGGCTAAAAACGTAGTAAAGTTTAAGCCAGGATCTGATTTGAGCGACGCAGTAAACTAAGCCAATCTCTTGAAAAAATATACCAAGCACTTCCCCGGAAGTGCTTTTTTCGTTTAAAAGGGTTTTTATTATTTGAAGAATTATCCTATTTTTAGTTCATACACGCTGCGTTATGATAGGACTTAAGCCTAATAAAGGTACTCTCTTGATCGCTGAGCCCACCCTCACGGGAGACGTTTCCTTTAACAGGTCTGTGGTCCTCCTGGCCGAACACAATGATGAAGGATCCGTGGGCTTTATCCTGAACAAACCCCTGGATTATGATATCAGCGACCTTATCGCCGAGATACACGTACCCTTTCAGGTGTTTAACGGTGGCCCCGTGGAACAGGACAACCTCTACTTCATACACAAGGTGCCCCATCTAATCGCCAATAGTGTCGAAATTTCCGATGGCATCTACTGGGGGGGCGATTTTGAAACCACCATCGACCTGATCAACAGAAGGGCCATCACCCCCAAAGACATCCGGTTTTTCCTGGGCTATTCCGGATGGGCGTCCCTTCAGCTGGACCAGGAACTGCTTTCCAAATCCTGGATCGTGGTCCCTAATGAATACGAAAGCGATATCATTGAAAAATCTACCCACGCCTTCTGGAGGGAAAAAATGATGGAACTCGGGGGCGACTACCTGCTCTGGTCCAACGCGCCCGAAAACCCCAGCCTCAACTAACCCAGCCGCGCCAGCGCGTTAAGCTTCCCCAACAGGTCTGAAGCCACCGCCTTCTTATAAACGGCCTTGCGGTATTTGGTCACCGGACAGATCCCGACAACACTGTTCGTGAGAAACAATTCATCGGCCTTCTGCAATTCAAAAGGGGAAATAGAACTTTCCTCCACGGTGTAGGCCTCCAGTTTACCGATGATTTCCAATACTTTTTTTCGAATGATCCCATTGAGGCAACCATCCGATAAGGGCGGTGTTTTGAGGTGTGTCCCCTGTACCAGGAATAGGTTCCCGTTAAGCGCCTCCACCACCATTTTCCGGTGATTGAGCAACAGGCAGTTCGCATAGCCGTTTTCGTGGCTGAAAATGCTCCCCACTACCTGCAAAAGCTTATTGTTCGACTTCAGGGTAGAGAGCAGGTCTTCGTTGATGAAAAAGTCTTTGAACAGTTCAATCTCATAATCCGTGCCTTCCAGGATATAGAAGGGGTCTTTCAGGGGCTCGGCTTCGATAATCCAGGAAACTTCCCGGTTCAGGGGCAGGTATCTCCCCCCCTCTTTTCTGAAGACCGTCAGGCGCACCCGGGCGGGGCCCCCCTCCAGTGTGTTGGCTTGCAGGGTTTTCCGTATTTCATTTTCCAGGTACTCCATGGTAAACTCCATCGGGATCTCCATCCGCAATATGCGCATAGAACTCATAAGCCGCAGGTAGTGGTCTTCCCAGAATACGACCCGGCCATCCAGGACCCTCATGGTCTCAAAAAGGGCGTCCCCGTAACGCAAACCCCGGTTGCCTTGATCTAAAAAACACGTGTCTTCGGGCTGTAGCGCCCCGTTGAAATTAACCATAAAAAAAGCCTTGAAAATCAAGGCCAAATATACGGGTAATATGCCAAACAATCAGGTAGACCCCAGGACCTGCTTAAGGTCGCTCACCTGGTTTTTCCAAAGCAGTTTTGCCTCTTCCACTTCATCCTCCTCCGCGAAATCGGTAATAAAAAGTGAGACGTCTTTGGTGATTTCATCCACGATGATGCGCATTTCAAAAAAACTGTCATCTTCATTGTCAGACCATGCAAACCGCACAAATTCATCGCTTTTGCGCTTCAGGAGTTTAGCTTCTTCTTCAGAATTGTCCCAAATAAAATTAAACATCTCCCCTCTTGAGTTTACATTGTCCGCAAACCATTCCGACAGGCCGGAGGGGGTGGCAAGGTACTGAAAGAGCAGCTGGGGGGAGGCTTGTATTACGAATTCGAGTTCAAACTTAACTTTGTCATTCATTCCATAGCATATTAACTCCGGGCAATATATAGATTTCTATATGATAAAAAAATAATTGCCAATGTATTTTTTGAAGGGCTAATTTTGATGAACAGGAAATTAAATTCTATATTTGCAGCCCTTTAAAACCGCTCTGGCCATCGGGTCTGGGAGGTCCTGATGGAAGGTCGTACCTCCATCGGGATGCCGGTTCCGGCAAGCGCAACCGAGCATTAGAGCGCAGGTGTAGGGAAGGGAACAGGTTCAAGTTTAATTTTTTTTGACAATGGCGAGGTAGCTCAGGCGGTTAGAGCGCAGGATTCATAACCCTGAGGTCGGGGGTTCAAGTCCCCCTCTCGCTACTAAGAAAAGGCTGCTATTTAGCGGCCTTTTCCTATTGATAAATCTTCCTTATTCCAGTCTGCAACTACGCCGGATAAGCAATTCTTCAGGGATTCATATCCGGCTCTGGCGGACGGGGGTTTCCGCCGTAGGCGAGACAGGCAGGTCCCCCTCTCGCTACAAAGGCCAAAGGCCTTATGCACAAAGGCTTGTGCAAGCGCAAACCGTTTTTTATGCCTGCGCTATCCGTACTTCTATCTGCTGTACTCGATGTTAATTTGATATGTTAGGGAACATTTTATTCATCCAAAATAGCCATATCCTCATAAGTCCGCCATTCCGGTTACACAAAAAATAGAAGTTTAGCAAATAGCACAGCAGTGGTATTCCCGGATGCGCCGTGTGGGTTTCTCCCTTTTCGGGTCGAATCGTCAATAACCCAATGATTTCATGATGTTGCTGAGGATAAAGGCTGCCAAAAAAGTGGGGTGCCGGCAACCTTTGTCCGCACGGACACTACACTTGTACTCCGCTTTGCTCATACAGGTGCTTTACAATCCCGGGCAGGGCCTCGAAGGCCCGCTTTTTAGAAGCCTCATGCCTTTCGTCTTTAAACTCCTGATATTCTATCCCCACATGGTGGAAATCTACCTCCAAATCTACACCCAGATAATGGGCGCATGCCCTAACGTGCGGTGTGAGGTGATTCCTTGCCTCCCTGCTCCCACCTTCCTGAAAATCGAATTCCCCGGAAGATGTCATGAGCACCAGTTGTTTCCCTTTTAAAATCGGCGCAATGGGTTCGTCACCGCGCGACAAGTCAAACGAAAAGGTCTTGTTGATGCGGGCAATCTGATCAAACCATGCCTTTAATGCCGCCGGCATGCCATAATTGTACATAGGGGCCCCAATCAAGATGACGTCGGCCCATTCAAGCTGTGCAATATACCGGTCAGACGGTTCAAGGGCTTTACGCTGCGCCTCGCTCAATTCCCCTTTATTGAATGCCCCTGCGATCCACTCGGGTTGCATTAAGGGCGGGGGATCCTGAATCAAATCGACCTCTTCCACGATGGTTTCGGGATGCGCTTCCAAGAGCGTCTCCAGGAAGGCTGTAGATAGTTTACGGGTTAAAGAACGCTCAAGACTGGCGCTCGATTGGATGTTCAGTACTTTCATTTCTTACTTTTTTTTTGTTCTCTACAAAAATAAAGTGGGATTAAAGGAACTACATTGAACTACTTCAATAAACGCTAGCTTTTTAGCTCGGCCCGGATTTTGCTCACCATTTCGGCGGACATCCCTAAATAGGAGGCGATCAGGTATTGGGGCAAGTTTTGATTTAATGCCGGGTATTGCCCAATAAATTGGAGGTACCGCTCCCTGGCTGGAAGGGCATTCCGCATGTACACTCTTCTCAGTAGGGCGCTGGTATAGCCCTGCAATATAATCCGGAAATACCGCTCGAGTTTTGGGATCATTCTCATGAGCGATTCAAAGTTTGATTTGGATATCAAAGCGAGTTCGGCATCTGAAACAACCTGTATATTGAGCATGGAAGGGCTTCCCTGATGAAAACTCTCCAAGTCTGAAGCCCACCAATCTGCGATTGCCAAAAAGACAATCTCCTCCTTGGCCGTAACCGGATCGATGTAGTACCCTTTAACGGAACCTGTTAGCAAAAAGGCGTCATACTGGCAAATTTTTCCATTGTACAAGACATACTCCCCTTTCTGAAACTCCTGTACCTCCCAATGTTGCAGGAATATAGCCACCTCATCCGGGCTTAGGTTTACCCATTTTGACACATGGTCTAATAACAACTGCAATTTGGTTTCCATATGGCCCCAGTGAAATGTGCGTTCGGGAATTACCCGGTTTCCCGATTAAATAATCGTGTGGTTTTCCTATTAAATGCCCTCCATAAAGCCGCCAGGCACATGGGAAGACTCCCCGTTGCCAGGGAGCCTGCTTCATGGTTTTAGAAAAATAACCCCATCGAATACGTGCACCGTCCTTGATGATTTACATAGTATAAACATAACAAATCATTTCCAACCGTCGAAAATTCATTCAATACCCCAGCTGGTTGGCAGGAGCCCTGGCCTTGCCCGGGGCATCGCCTGTATGGGCTCATCATACCCCCCATTCGAATACTGGCAATACAGCTAAAGGCCCACCTCCCGCAGCCACCAGGTTTCTGAGGCTTTGCGCGTATTGGGGTGGAAGCAAGAGAAAACATGCCCTAATTGTTCGATAAATATCCTATTATGGCCTATTTTGCGGTCTAAGGGCTGCAGGCCAGGTACCTGGACGGCGGCGGGGTACGAATTTGGTGCAACGGTATCGGAACCGTTAACAGGGAATACGCCTGAAGCCCTTTTTCAGGTACTCGGGAGCAACCCATACCCTTAGTAAAAAACGTGCTTAGATGGAAAAAAACTACGATGTAGTTATTGTTGGTTCAGGTCCAAACGGCCTGAGCGCAGGTATTGTCCTGGCCAAAAAAGGCCTGCAAGTCCTTATTGTTGAAGCCTCAAATTCTGCCGGGGGCGGGATGCGTACCTCAGAACTGACCCTTCCCGGATTTAAACACGATGTGTGCTCCGCGGTGCATCCCATGGGATACCTATCGCCCTTTTTCCAGGAATTGGACCTGGAAAGTTTCGGGTTGGAATGGGTGGTCCCCCAAGCCTCGGTGGCGCATCCGCTGGATGATGAGCAGGCCGTCATCCTCTCCAAATCTATCCGGGAAACCGCCCGTGGGTTGGGCGCAGATGCCCGGGTGTATGAGGAATTGATGTCTTATTTCACCCCCCGGGCGCATGATTTGATCGCCGATAGCCTGAAACCCCTCGGACTCCCCAAAAACCCCATCCAAATGCTCCGGTTTGGCCTGAAGGCCTTTCAGCCTGCCAGTTTTTTTGCCAACAACGCCTTTGCATCTGAACGGGCCAAAGCCTTGTTCGCAGGCTGTGCGGCTCACAGCGTCCTGCCTTTTGACAAGTTTTTCACCTCTGCCATCGGGCTCATTTTCCTCATCACCGCCCATGTTGAAAATTGGGCTTTTCCCAAGGGCGGATCCCAAAATCTGGCCGAAGCGCTATTGTCGTGTTACCAGTCTGCCGGGGGGGAATTACGTTTGTCGACCCGGATCGAGCGATTTAAGCAACTGCCCCCTGCCAAAAAGTACCTGTTTGACACCGACCCGCTGCAGCTTTCAAAAATTGCCGAAGAACAACTTCCCAGGGCCTATAGAAAAAGGCTATCGCGCTATACCTACGGCCCTGGTGTTTTTAAGATAGACTACGCCCTGAGCGAGCCCATTCCCTGGAAAGACCCTAACTGCCTGAAGGCATCCACCATACATGTGGGGGGCAGTTTGAAAGAAATAGCACAATCCGAGAAAGATGCCTGGGATAAAAAACACCCTTCGAAACCTTTTGTCCTGATGGCGCAACAAAGCCAGTTCGATGAAAGCAGGGCCCCAAAAGGAAAGCACACCGGGTGGGCCTACTGCCACGTTCCCAATAATTCCACCCGGGACATGACCGCGCAGATCGAAAATCAGATAGAACGGTTCGCCCCCGGTTTTAAAGATATCATCCTTGGCAGGCATACGATGGCAACCGCTGATTTTTACAAATATAACCCCAACTACTTGGGGGGGGCGGTCACCGGTGGTGCCGCAGACATTTCCCAGTTATTCACCAGGCCGGTAGCCCGCCTGGACCCTTACAGCACGCCCAATCCAGACCTTTTCATAGGCTCCGCATCTACGCCTCCGGGCGGCGGGGTACACGGGATGTGCGGTTTTTATGCGGCAAAAAGCATTTTAAAAGGATTGAAGGTTCCCTGACCACCGGGATGGGAAGGTTCATCAAAACAGCGAGTAGCCCCTGAAGGGACCCCAAGGCAGGAAGCCCCGTCTGGCAAGGTTTTTTTTGAATTCGGTCCCGCCAGGCAACAAACATTCACCGGCTTGCTGTATTTTTACGACAAACCTCGACCATGAGCAACATCATCTGCGAACGGGTGGCAGACTTCCTGCAGCACTATCCCCCTTTTAACGAAATGCACGCCAAAGACCTGTTGGCACTTTCGGAAGAGGTGTCTATCATCTATTGCGAAAAGGGGAAGGTGATCTTTTCCGAAGGCGAAAAGGCGCACCCGCATTTCTACGTTGTCCACAAAGGGGCCGTGGAATTGCGCAGCGGAGAAAAGAAAGAGATTGCCGACCTCTGTGACGAAGGCGATATCTTTGGCCTCCGACCCCTGATGGCCAATGAGGATTATATCCTGGAAGCCACCGCCTTTGAAGAGAGTATCCTGTACGCCATCCCCATTGAGCGCTTCAGGCCCTACACCCAGAACTACGAAGAACTTGGGAATTTCCTGATCGAAAGCTTTGCCTCCAATACCCGAAACCCCTATGCGCGTAAACCCCTGGAGCCCGATCGTGGAATCATGGTGCCGGGGCAATCGCTGGACCACACATCCCGCTTGCTGGATTTCCAGCCCATTGGATTTACCAAAAAGATCATCACCTGCAAACCGGGCGTTAGCGCTAAGGAAATCGCCCAGATCATGACCAGGAAAAAGGTGGGGTCTGTGGTCGTTATCCGCAATTCATTGCCGGTGGGCATCATTACAGACAAGGACCTGAGAAACAAAATCGTGACCGGCTTGTACCCCGTCAGCGCCCCGGCCCGGGAAATCATGACCTCCCCGGTGATTACCTACCCCAAAAACCTCACGGTGACACAGGCACAGATGGCCATGATGAAAAGTAGCATCAGCCACCTTTGCCTGACGGAGGACGGGACCCCCAACAGCAAGGTAGTGGGGATGTTGTCCAAGCACGATGTGATGGTTTCCCTGGGCAATAACCCGACCGTCCTGGTGAAGGCGATCAAAAGGGCACGCAAAACCAACGGGCTCAAACCCATTCGAAAGAGTATCATGCGCCTGCTCCGGGGCTACCTGGACAACAATATCCCCATGTCTATTACCCTTAAAATAATATCTGAACTCAACGATGCCTGTATCAAGCAGGTGGTACAGATCGCGCTTTCCAAAATGCCTTCCGACCCTCCGGCAGCCTTTGCCTGGATGGCCATGGGAAGCCAGGGAAGGGGCGAACAATTACTTCACACCGACCAGGATAATGCTTTGGTTTTTAGTGATGTGGAAGATGATAAACTAGAACCCACTACTCAGTATTTCCTTAAACTTGCCAAACTTGTCAACAAGGGATTGCAGGAAATAGGGTATGAGTATTGCCCGGCAGAAATGATGGCCTCCAACCCGAAGTGGTGCATGGGCCTTTCGCAATGGAAGCAAACCGTGGCGCAGTGGATCACCCAACCGGGCAAGGAAGAGGTGTTGCTATCCTCCATTTTTTTCGATTACAATTTGGTCTATGGTGACGCCCGGCTGGTAGAGGAGCTTTCCGCCGCTATTTTCGAAACTACCCGGAAGTTTCCTGTTTTCTATACCCACCTGGCCGCGGGCGCCCTTCAAAACCCTTCTCCAACAGGGTTCTTCAGGCAATTCCTTGTCGAACAGGATGGGGCGTATAAGGATTTTTTCGACCTCAAGCGCCGGGCGTTGATGCCCCTGACCGATGCGGCCAGGGTATTGATTCTATCCCATCATATCAGTTCGATAAACGGCACCACGGAGCGATTTGAAAAACTGGCAGAACTGGAGGAAAACAACCGGGAATTGTATTTGGCCTGCTCCTACGCCACCAAAGCCCTCCTGAAGTTCCGGACCCGGCAGGGCCTGCTGCACAATGATTCGGGGCGTTTTATCGCCCTGGATAAACTTACCAAAGAGGAAAAGATCAAGTTGAAACGCACCTTCAAGACCATCAAGGAAATCCAGGAACTCATTTCCATTCGGTTTAAGGTCTCAAATATACTGGCATGATCAATCCGTATGGCCTGAAAAAACTCCCTGCCTGGCTATGGAAACGGCTTTCCGGCGTACCGGAAAAGGAGGGCTCCCTGGATGTAAGCCGCCTTACCTATGTGGTCCTGGATACGGAAACCACCGGTTTTGATTATGAACAAGACCGCATCCTGTGCATTGGGGCCCTCCGGCTCAAAGAACAACAGATTCAGGTGCAGGATTGCCTGGAGGTGTACCTGAGGCAGGAGCACTACGACCAAAAATCTACCGAAGTGCACGGGATCCTGAGCAGGGAAGAACGGCCCTGCCTAACGGAAAAGGAAGCCCTGGAGGCCTTCCTGGCGTTTCTTGGGGACGATATCATTGTGGCCCACCATGCCCGATTTGATATGACCATGATCAACAACGCCCTGGAACGGCATGGGATGCCCAGGGTCACCAACAGGGTCCTGGATACCTCGGCGCTGTATCGGAAAACCCTCATCCAATCCCCGGTGGTCCCCAAAAAGGACCATTACACCCTGGACGAGCTGGCCGACAAGTTCGATATTTGCAAAAAAGACCGGCATACGGCCCTGGGGGATGCCTATATCACGGCCATTGCTTTTATCCGCATCCTGCAAGGCCTAAAACAAAAAGGGATTACCACCCTGCGGCAGGTCCTTCGGTAAGCAGTACTCTGCCCTAGAGGGTCTTCAGGCAGTTCAGTACATTGGCTTCTATCCGCCCCGCGATATCAGATACATCGGCCTTCACAAAAGCCTCCCCGGTAATATTTTCGTATAGTTCAATATACCGCTCGGAGATCTCCGCAATATAGGAATCGGGCATTTCAGGGACTTTCTGGCCCTGGAGCCCCTGGAATCCATGCCCTATCAGCCATTGCCGTACAAATTCCTTGGACAACTGTTTCTGGGGCATTCCGTTTTTTTGGCGCTCCTCGTAGCCGTCCGAATAAAAATAGCGGGAAGAATCGGGGGTGTGAATCTCGTCGATCAGTACGATCTTGCCTTCCTTCGTCTTGCCGAATTCATATTTGGTGTCTACCAGGATCAACCCCCTGGCCGCTGCCAATGCAGTACCCCTTTTGAACAATGCCCGGGTATAAGCCTCCAGCGTCTGGTAATCTGTTTCCGAAACAATGCCCCGCTGGAGGATCGATTCCCTGGATATATCCTCGTCATGGTCGCCCTCTTCCGCTTTGGTGGCAGGGGTGATCAAAGGTACCGGGAAGGCGTCATTCTCCTTCATCCCTTCGGGCATGGGCACCCCGCAAAGCATCCGCTTTCCTGCCTTGTATTCCCGTGCAGCGTGTCCTGATAAATATCCACGTATGACCATTTCCACTTTGTACGGCTCGCAGGCATAGCCTATAGCCACGTTGGGGTCTGGCGATGCCAGCAACCAATTGGGCACCAGGTCTTCCGTAGCGCGCATCATTTTGGTGGCTATCTGGTTGAGGATCTGCCCCTTGTATGGGATACCTTTGGGCATCACCACATCAAAAGCCGACAACCGGTCGGTCGCGATCATCACCAGCAGGTCATTCTCAAGCCGGTACACCTCGCGTACCTTGCCTTTATAAACACTTTGCTGTCCCGGAAATGTATAGTCGGTAGAAGTAATCGTCTGTTGCATGGGGGGTTTAGTTCTGGTGCTCAATAGTCTTATAGGCATCTATCACCTTCTTGACCAGTTTGTGGCGGATCACATCCTTGTCATCCAGGTAGACCATCTGTATGCCCTGAATATTCTTGAGGATGAGCAGGGCCTCCTTGAGGCCAGAGATCACCCTGCGGGGCAGGTCTATCTGCCCGGGGTCGCCCGTGATGACGAATTTGGCGCTCTTGCCCATCCGCGTAAGGAACATCTTCATTTGTGCGTGGGTTGTGTTTTGCGCTTCATCCAGGATCACAAAGGCGTGGTCCAGGGTACGCCCCCGCATAAAAGCCATAGGCGCGATTTGTATGGTCCCGTTCTCGATATACAGGGCAAGCTTTTCTGCTGGGATCATGTCCCTCAAGGCGTCATACAGCGGCTGCATATAGGGATCCAGTTTTTCCTTGAGGTCGCCCGGCAGGAAGCCCAGGTTCTCCCCTGCCTCTACCGCCGGCCGGGTCAGGATGATCCGTTTTACCTGCTTGTTCTTCAATGCCCTTACGGCCAGGGCCACCCCCGTGTAGGTTTTACCAGTACCCGCAGGTCCTATGGCGAAAACCATGTCATTCCTGTCTGAGGCGTCCACTAGTTTGCGCTGGTTGACGGTTTCGGCCTTTATCAGCCGTCCGTTCACGCCGTGCACCAGGACATCCCCGCTGTGTTCCGAAGCTTCCAGCTCATCGCCACCATTGCTCAACAACACCCGCTCAATGATGTTTTCATCCAGTTTGTTGTACTTTGAAAAATGGGTGGTAAGCATCTGAAACCGCCGGTCAAATTCCTCCAGCATCTGATCATCCCCGTACACCTTGATCTTGCTTCCCCTCGCTACAATTTTGAGCTTTGGAAAATGTTTTTTAAGTAGGTTGATATTTTCGTTTTGACGCCCAAAAAATTCCCTGGGACTAATGTCGGTAAGTTCTAAATTGAGTTCGTTCAAATGAGAGGCGGTTTAATTGAAGAGCCGCATACGATTTATTTCTGCAGGCTGATTTTTTGTGTAATTTTGTTAAACAAACTTACGTAAAAAACGATTTGAATCCGGAAAAAAATATCAACAGTCTTGCATGGCAATCATCACATTAACTACTGATTTTGGGCTAAAGGACCATTTTGTAGGAGCCATCAAAGGAACCATTTACCGGGATTTGGAAGATGCCAGGATTGTTGATATTTCGCACTCCATCAGCCCATTCAATATACAGGAATGTGCCTACATCCTTAAAAATTCCTATAAGGCCTTTCCGGAGGGGACCATCCATATTGTAGGGGTTGATTCTGAGCCAACAATTGAAAACCAGCATATTGCGGTACTTGTAGACCACCATTACTTTATCAGTGCCAACAACGGGGTGATCAGCCTTATCACTTCCATGATCAATCCGGAAAAGGTGGTGGAGATCAATATCCCCAATCCCATCCACGGATCCTTCCCCGTGATGGATGTCTTTGTGCAGGTTGCCTGTCACCTGGCCCGTGGCGGAACGCTGGAAGTGGTGGGCAAGCCTTTCCGGGAGTTGAAGGAACTCAAGGAGTTCGCCCCGAGGATCACCAACAATGGAAATACCATCGTAGGCAGTGTTATCTATATTGACAACTACGGGAACGTGATTACCAATATCCAGAAAGCCTTTTTTGAGTCCTCGCGCAAGGGACGTGCTTTTGAACTGAATGCCCGCAACAAGAAACTGAACCAGATCCATAACAAATACAGCGATATCATCAATTTCGACCTGGAAAAAACCCAGCGGAAAGGCCCGGGCGACCTGCTGGCTTTGTTTAATTCGGCGGGGTATATAGAGTTGGCCATATATAAGAGTGACCTGAACACGGTGGGGGGCGCGGCTACCTTGCTGGGCCTGGATTACCGGGATACCATCATCATAAATTTTGAATAAATGCTGGTACGAATTGTAAAATTGGCTATTAAGACCGAAAATATTGCTAGTTTTGAGCTGCTTTTTCAAGCCAACCGGAAGCATATCCGTGCGTCTGAAGGTTGCTGCTTCCTGGCCTTGTACCGGGACCGGCAGGACCCGACCGTCTTTTTCACCCACAGCCACTGGAAATCGGAAAAGGCCCTGGAAGACTACAGGGAATCTGAATTTTTCAAACATCTTTGGGGAAAAACAAAGAAATTGTTCCGGTCAGCACCCGAAGCCTGGAGCCTTCATGCCCTGGAAACCCTAAACTGAGCAGGATGCTTGCCATATTTAAAAGAGAGATCACGTCTTTTTTCACCTCCCCTATCGCCTACCTGGTAATAGGCCTGTTCCTGTTGTTCAACGGCCTGTTCCTTTGGGTCTTTGGGGGTGCTTTTAACCTGTTGGACTACGGGTTTGCAGACCTGGGCAATTTTTTCCTCCTGGCCCCATGGGTTTTTCTCTTCCTGATCCCCGCCATCACCATGAAGAGTTTTGCAGAGGAACGCCGCCTGGGGACCATCGAACTGTTGTTCATTAAACCCCTCTCCATGACACAGATCGTAGGCGGGAAATTCCTGGCGGGCATGGCCCTGATCCTCATCGCCCTCTTTCCTACCCTCCTTTACGCCTACAGCCTTGACCGGCTGGGAACCACAGTGGGAAGCCTGGATACAGGCGCGATGATGGGCTCCTATCTGGGGCTGGTATTCCTGATCGCAAATTACGTGGCCATAGGCGTTTTCAGCTCTACCCTTACCGATAACCAGATCGTCGCCTTCCTCAGTGGGGCGGTGCTCTGCTTTGTTTTTTACTATGGATTTGAGGCGCTGGCCACCCTTTTCACGCAGGGAGGGGCTGTACTCTTTGTTAAAAACCTGGGGATGAAAGCACGTGTAGATAGTATGGCACGGGGCGTGCTGGACACCCGGGACATTGCATATTTCTTGAGCTGCGCCGTTTTCTTCCTGTTCCTGGCCACCCTCCAACTAAAAAAACTGAGGCGTTAATGAAAAAGGAAAGCCTGGTACCGATCGTATGGGCAGTGGTCCTCCTTCTGGGGATCAACGCCGTATCCGCCCTGTTTTACACCCGTCTCGATATGACACAGGACCAGCGCTATACCCTCTCAGGGCCCGCTGTGAACACCGTGGAAAATTTCAATACGGAGGTGGTGGTAGATGTACTGCTCGATGGCCGGCTCCCGGCAGAATTCGAGCGGCTGAAGATGGAAACCCGCTTGCTGCTCGAAGAGTTCAGGGCCGCCAACAAGAACATCCGTATCAATTTTGTAGACCCGTTGGACGGGGAGGATAACCCGGAAACGGTCATGGCCAACCTGCAGGGGCTTGGCCTGACCCCCGTAAACGTCACGGTCGAAGACAAAGGGAGCGTGTCACAGGAACTGGTTTTCCCATGGGCATTGGTCAATTATGAAAACAACACGGTACGGGTCTCCTTGTTGAAAAACAAATTAGGGGCAACCTCCGGGGATCGGGTAAACAATTCCGTGCAGAACCTGGAGTATGCCTTTGCCGATGCCTTCACCAAATTAGGGATGAAGGAGAAAAAACGCGTCGCGGTAATCAAAGGCAATGGGGAGCTGGAAGATATTTACATGGCCGATTTCCTGACCACGATCAGGGATTATTACAATATCGGGGCCATCACCCTGGATTCCGTGGAAAATAACGCCCAGGGCGTTCTTGACCAGTTAAAGGGATTTGACCTCGCCCTGGTGGCAAAACCCACCGAAGCCTTTAGCGATGCCGAAAAATTTGTCCTGGACCAATACATGGTGCAAGGGGGGAAATCGATCTGGCTGATCGACCAGGTCGCCATGGAACTCGACAGCCTCTTTAACGAAACTGGGCGCGCTATGGCCCTGGCGAGAGACCTGAACCTGGACGACCTGCTCTTCCGCTACGGGATCAGGGTCAACCCCCTGCTGGTAAACGACCTCTATTTTTCCCAAATTGTCCTGGCCACGGGTGAAGGCAACAGCTCCCAATACAACCCGGTACCCTGGTACTACCACCCCATGGTGTTCTCCAGGAACAACCATCCCATCAACAACAACCTGGAAGCCGTGCGCTTTCAGTTTGCCAACAGCATAGATACCCTCGCTAACGACTACAGGAAAACCATCCTCTATGCCAGCTCCCCCCTTTCCAAAACCGAAGGGGTGCCCAGGGAAATACAATTAGACATTATCCAAAGCCCTCCCAACCGGGAAACCTATACCCCTGGAAACCACCCCATGGCGGTACTGGTGGAGGGGCGTTTCAGGTCGGCCTATGCCAACCGGGTACCACCAATCCAACTGCAAGGGGTAGTGGAACAAGGTCCCCAAAATCAAATGCTGGTGGTGGCAGACGGCGATGTGGTCCGCAACCAACTGCGCAATGGGAGGCCGCTGGAACTGGGGTATGACAAATGGACGAACAACTTTTACGGCAATAAGGAATTTCTGGTCAACGCCATCAACTATTTGCTGGACGACACCGGCCTTCTCCGGATACGGACCAAGAAAATAGCCATCCCCCTGCTCGACCCGGAAAAGGTAAGCGCAGAACGCTCCCATTGGCAATTGGTGAATATCGGGATCCCCTTGCTGGCCATCCTGCTTTTCGGCCTGGTTTTTAACGGGCTGCGCAAGCGTAAATACGGGAAATAAGTGTTAATAAGTTTGTTTTATGGAGTAGGACATTTGGGATATATTTGTTTTATTGCATGCTTGGGCAGGAGAACGCCGGATGCCCGCTTTATCGGACTGAATGAATAAAAAATCACGCATGAAATTTATAGTTTCCAGCACATATTTATTAAAACAACTACAGGTTTTGGGGGGAGTTATCAACAATAGCAACACCCTTCCCATTTTGGACAACTTCCTCTTTGATCTCAGGAAAAGTAAACTTACCGTTTCCGCATCCGACCTGGAAACCACCATGAGTACCGTCCTAGAGGTGGATTCGAATACGGAAGGCGTCATTGCCGTACCTGCCCGTTTGCTGCTGGAAACCCTGAAAACCTTTCCGGAACAACCGCTGACCTTCGTGGTGGAAGACAACAATACGGTTGAAATTAGCTCCAACCACGGAAAATATGCCCTGGCCTACGCGGATGGGGCCGAGTTCCCGAAAGCCGTTGAACTGGCCAACCCGAGCGCTACCACCATCATGGGGGATATCCTTGCGACAGCCATCAACAAAACCATCTTTGCGGCCGGCAATGATGACCTCCGGCCGGTTATGAGCGGGGTTTTCTTCCAGTTTTCTACGGAAAGCCTGACCTTTGTGGCCACCGATGCCCATAAACTGGTAAAGTACCAGCGTACCGATGTGTCGGCCTCCGAAGTGGCCGAGTTTATCATGCCGAAAAAACCCCTGAACCTTTTAAAGGGTATCCTTGCCGGCAGCGAGGAGGAAGTGAAGGTAGAATACAACGACAGCAACGCTAAATTCAGTTTTGACAATTCAGTGCTCATTTGCCGGCTTATCGATGGTAAATACCCCAATTACGAGGCGGTAATCCCCAAGGAAAATCCCAACAAACTGACTATTTCGAGGAACCAGTTCCTGAGTTCGGTACGGCGGGTCTCCATCTTTTCGAACAAAACCACCCACCAGATCCGTCTGAAAATAGCAGGGGCCGAATTAAATATCTCCGCGGAAGATATTGATTACAGCAACAAGGCCGAAGAACGCCTGACCTGTTCCTACCAGGGGGATGATATGCAGATAGGGTTTAATTCGCGTTTCCTCGTCGAAATGCTGGGCAACCTTGGGGCCGAAGAAGTATCCCTTGAAATGAGCCTTCCCAACCGGGCCGGGATCCTCACCCCCGTTGACGGGCTTGATGACGGTGAATACGTGACCATGCTGGTTATGCCGGTGATGCTCAACAACTAATATTCACGAACTAGTTGCAATAAAAAACCGGTTGCCCCACCGGTTTTTTTTATGCGACTCATCCAATGAACCGGATGGTCATGAAATAATTGGGGGCTTCCCCATTGCTGGCGCGGATGGCGTTGACTATGGGCATTACAAAACCCAGGACCCCGGTGGCGATCAGTCCCAAGATCCCCAGGCCCAGGAGCAGGATGGCCGGGATACTGATAATAACGTACAGGATGAGGCTAAGTTGCAGGTTGACAGCCGATTTTCCGTGCTCGTCCATATCGGCTACGCTTTGCCGGGTTGCCAACCATAGGATCAGGGGTACGATGAGACCCCCGAAACCCGTGGCGTAATTCAGCAATTGGGATATTTGGGTAACGACCAGCAAAGAGCGGTCTGTTCTAAGTGCTGATGAGCTGACGACTTCCATGACGAACGGTATTTAGGGATTACAGCAATAAGACGCAGTAATCCCTTAAATGTTACAGGGAATGCCATAAGGCTTTGGGCACAACGGCTGCGGCTACCACAGTGCTAGTCGTCCCGTGCCAGTTTCTTTAGTTTGTCCTCGATCCGGGCGATGCTCTCCCGTAGCTTTTCTATCCGTTTATTGACCTTCTCGATATCGTTGGGCGAGAGTTTGCCCATGGCCAGGTCCTTTTCGAACCTGGTGGTCGCTTTTTCCAGCTTTTCGGTTTTCCGTGCGATGTCCCTTTCCGTATCGGCGATTTCCTCCAGGCGTTTTTCGCTTTTTCTCGTGGCCTTTTCTGCCCTTACCTGCTTTTTTTCCAATTTACGGGCCTCCCGCTCGGCCTTTTTGATCCGTTTCTCCATTGCGAGCCGTTCGGCCTCCCTGGCTTCTATCGCAGCAACGCGTTGACCATCTGTCAGCCCCAGGGGGGCTGGGTCTGTCGCCGGTTCCTGGGATAACAGGGGGATGCCGGCTAATAGTACGAACAGCAAGACAACTATCGTTGTGGGTTTCATGTACAAATTTTTATCAAAGGTACATCATCCGCCAGATGTTGCTACATGATTTTAATCATACTAAAAACCGCAGCGGTTCGCGTTTTTCCAGGCTTCCAGGTGCCGGGGATATCCCTGGCCGCCAGACACCTGTTGTTTTTGGTTATTTTTGCAGGAAGAATCCTGTCTATGATACCAAAAGATACCATAGTAGCGTTGGCCACCCCTGCGGGGGCCGGAGCCATTGCCGTAATCCGTATTTCAGGGACCGGGGCGGTTCCCATCAGCTCGGGTATCTTCCGACCGGTACGCCCCAAGGAATTATCCCGTCAAAAAAGCCACACCATCCACCTGGGGCATATCGTAGAGGGCGAGAAAGTCTTAGACCAGGTACTGCTCTCTTTGTTCAGGGGGCCCCATTCCTATACCGGGGAAGATGTGGTGGAGATTTCCTGCCACGGTTCCCCTTTTATCCAGCAACAGATCATCCAATTGCTGTTGCGCAACGGATGCCGTATGGCACAAGCAGGGGAGTTCACCCTCAGGGCCTTCCTCCATGGAAAAATGGACCTGAGCCAGGCCGAGGCGGTGGCCGACCTGATCGCTTCAGAAAATGAGGCTTCCCACCAACTGGCCATTCAGCAGATGCGCGGTGGGTTTAGCAATGAACTCAAAAAACTAAGGGAAGAACTGCTGAACTTCGCTTCGCTCATGGAATTGGAGCTTGATTTCGCGGAAGAAGACGTGGAGTTTGCGGACCGCAGCCAATTTGCAGCCCTCATCGAACGCATTGAACAGGTGCTCAAAGGACTGATTGATTCCTTCGCGGTGGGCAATGTGCTGAAAAACGGCATCCCGATCGCCATCGCCGGTGCCCCCAATGTGGGCAAGTCTACCCTGCTCAACGCCCTGCTGAAGGAAGAGCGCGCCATCGTTTCAGAAATCGCGGGCACCACACGTGACAGCATAGAGGACGAGATCGCCATCGGAGGTATCGGCTTCCGCTTTATCGATACGGCAGGGATCCGGGAGACCAAAGACGTGGTCGAAGGCATTGGGATACAACGTACGTTTGACAAGATCAAAAACGCCCTGGTGGTGCTGTATTTGATTGATGCAAAGGAAATATGGGCACGGGAGGGCGCCTTTGAATTGCTCAAAAAGGAGTTCGCGGGCCTTGAACAAAGGTTCCCGGATAAAAAGCTCCTGCTGCTAGCCAACAAGACGGACCTGCTGGACGGGCCACAGCGGCGGCAATTATTGGAAAGCCTGAAGGCGGTTGCCAAGAGTGAAAACAACGGTCCACGGGTGATCTTGTTATCGGCCAAAACCCAGGAAGGGGTCGATGCACTCAAGGACGAACTCCTGGAGTTGGTCAATACCGGGGCCCTTCGCAACAATGACACCATTGTCACCAACAGCCGGCATTACGATGCCCTCCTAGAGGCGCTGCAGGCCACACAACAGGTGCGGCAAGGGATGGAGGCCGACCTCCCCGGCGATTTGCTGGCCATTGATATCCGGCAGGTGCTCTACCATTTCGGCGAGATTACCGGCGAGATCACCACGGATGACCTTTTGGGAAATATCTTTGCCAACTTCTGTATCGGGAAATAGCATAGAATATTTTCGAATAATAATGAGCAATTATGACTTATAAATAAGGATATTAGCTGATATTTATCCACATTAATTGTTCATTACTTTCCCTTTTTTCTCATTTTTTTGTACCCATTTTGTACCTCTGATCGTTAAATTAGCCTTCATGAATTAAAAGGGGAGATTATGGCGCTTATTTCTACTTAACGACACTTTAAGTACACCTAATTCCTCTTATTTCCTCTTAAATAGGAGAAAATGAGCTCAAACATCCGAATTCAACGAATATGTCAGTATTGCGGGGCCGAATTCACGGCCAAAACCACGGTTACCAAATATTGTGGGGATGTTTGTGCCAAGCGAGCTTATAAGAAGCGAAAGAAGACTGAGCAAATCAAGAAATCAAATCAAGAAACCCTGGAGGTACAATTGTCTGGGGATCCCCTGGTCGAATCCAAGGCATACCTAACTGTTACCGAAGCATCTCAACTTTTAAACATATCCACCAGGAGCTTATACCGCCTCATTCAGAATGACCAATTACATGCAATTAACTTTTCATCTCGCTTAACACGCATCAGGCGAAGCGACCTGGATAATATATAGATTATGGGCAACGTAACATTAAGGAAAAAGAAATTAAAAGATGGCAAGGTAAGCTTATACCTGGATTACTGGCCGCCAATAGTGATTGAACATAACGGTCAGGCGACTCGTCGTGAATTCCTGAAACTATATATCTACCCAGATACAAATGATCCTCTAATAAAAAAGGAGAATAGAAGTGCATTAGAATTGGCGAAGGCAATTCGAGCAAAGCGATTGGTTCAAATAAGAAATCAAGAATATGGTTTTAAGGAGGCCCGGGTTTCATTCGATCTTGTTGACTACTATCAAGAGGTAGTACAACAAAAACGCTCTCAACATAGTCTGGCTAATTATAAAGCCTGGAAAGCTTCGACCAGGTACTTGATCAAATTTTTTGGGAAATCCTTTGAAGGTTCTGCTCTTTCCAATGCTAAGATCCTTAAATACCGTGAATTCCTTTTATATACTGCTAATCTCCGAATCAATAAGAGAAAGCTGGCTAGAAACACAGCGGTAAAATATTTTAATTTCTTCCTTTCCGTACTGCACAAGGCTTATGAAGATGAACATCTTGATAAGGATATTTCCTTAAAAATCGCGCCTATTAAAGAAGAGGAAACCCATAGGGAATATTTAACTATAGAAGAAATTAAAACACTTTGGAATACTCCTATAGAACCAGATGTAATTAAACATATATGTATCTTCTCTGCAATGACCGGCTTGAGATATTCAGATGTTTCTAAAATAACTTACGAAGATCTTAGAAAGGACAACGAAGTTGTTTATATAAAACTTACAGAAAAGAAGACCAGAAATAGTTATTTGCATCCTATACCCCAGGCTGCTTTTGAAATAATACAAAACCAACCTGCGGAAAAGGGATTGATATTTACTGGCTTTTCTTATTCACAGGTAGCCCGTAAAATCAAACCCTGGATCAAAGACGCCGGGATAGATAAGGATATAAGTTTCCATAATTTCCGTCATAGTTATGCCACTCTACAATTAGCCGCCGGGACAGATATCTATACAGTCTCAAAACTTTTAGGCCACAAAAATTTGGCCACTACCCAAATATATACCAAGGTCCAAGACCAAAATAGAGTGAAAGCAGCAAATCGATTAAACATTAGCCTAGATGACTAACAAAGTGATTTTTGAGAGCTACACCATGCACGCAGAAAAACGATTCTTTCAACTTCTTTGTATGGCATTCAAAAATGGTAGGGAAAAAAAGCATTCGTATAAGTATATACATGAAAATATTTCCGATCTACTTAATAAGAAAAAAAATGCGTATGAAGTAAAGTTCAATTCATATTGGAATGGTCTTTACAAAATTTTCAAGAACAGGGAAAAAATCTACGATCCTAAAAATGCTTTGCTCATAATTGATAATGAAATGTACACCTTTTATCTAGCTGAGGGTTATCCTGCATTATATGATAGGATCATTCGGGAATTGGCATATCTTCATGCTATCCGCAATTTCGAAGATCGGTACCATATAAATAATGGATATTTACGCGATAAATATTCTGCTCCTACCTTACGAGGGTTTAATTATAAGAATTACATAAACTATAAGGTTGTCATTTCTAATAATGCCTTTGATCTCAAGACGTTTCTTACTGACAACGAACGGGTACTATTAACAAAAATTTTTTACGATTACTCTATAAAACCGAATTTCCGAATGGATCGCGGGGAATTCGCCCGCATTATTCACCTTTTAGGAGCGAAAACAGATCCGCATCTATTTTCGGGCAACTTGTCAAAAAGTAAAACCTATCAATACATGGACAATAAGGAGTTCGTTCCACAAAAAAAAAATGAAATATTAAGATCACTAGAAGATAAACTTGCGGGGAAAAATGTAGATATGATCCGAGGAGAGGTACAAGCCATATTGTCAAACCTTAGATAATTTTAACCCCTGATTTTAGCAAACTAAAACAATTATTTACGCCTTATACTTCAGTAAATAGATCATAACCTTCTGTATATCAGAAGGTTTTTTTATTTCTTTTAGCAACACTCTAGTAAACTTAACCCTTAGTTGAAAAAAAAAACAAGTGCTTAGCCAACAAATAGTGAGCAATAGTGCTTACTAATAATTTAAAATGACAACAAATGAAAAAGTTAACTATGAGCCTGGGCAATTGTTGTAGGGAAATAATGCTTGTGCCACATTTGGCAAAGTATCTTCATCAAAGTCCAGCAGCAATTTATGCATTGGTACATCGAGGTATGATTCCTTATCACAAAAAGGGAAAACGCCTGTATTTCCTTAAATCTGAAATCCTGGCCTGGATAAAAGAAGGTAAACAGAAGTCTGATTTAGAACAGCAGGCAGAAGTGTACATTAAAAATCGAAAAATCACTAAACGATGAACGAGGTAAATCAAATTTCAGCACCAGTAATAAAGGCTTTACATGATCTTGAAAAATATAAATCCCATCTGTCTGATCCTTGCTTCGTAGCAAGATGTAATAGCTTAATAGACTATTTAATCACCCTACAACAGCAACTGGCCTCTAACCCATATATGGCCGTTGCAGACTGCTTCATGGATTTTAAAAAACAGGCGAAAATTGACGCGCAACTAAATGGTTTTAAGGTAGTTGTAAGCTTAAAAAACCGTTGTGAAAGATTCAGCCAGCCTAATCACATTCTTTATAAGACAATAATTTAATTGGCAATGAAAAACCACGCCCCCTACCTCAGAATAGGAACCAAATACTATAAAAAAGCCAACGTACCCCTGATGAGTGGGGATACCATAAAGGCGCTCCTACCCTGGTCCAAACAAGAAATTATCACAGACCACGGTAAGGATTACCTCCAGAATATCCCTAAATACGACGGATTTTGCAACATTCCTTCCCATACCAATTACCAAGCTGTGATTAAGGGGTTCCGTAACCGATATGAACCCATTGAAATTGAGCCCATAGATGGGCCAATAGACCGGACCTTGAACTTTATGGAACACATCTTTGGGGACCAACTCGATCTGGGTTTAGATTACCTGCAGCTTTTATGGCAACACCCCACACAGAGACTTCCCATTCTGTGCTTGGTCAGTTCAGAAAGAAATACCGGTAAGACCACCTACCTTAATTGGATGCGGGCAATTTTCCAGTACAATATGTCTTTGGTCACCAACGAGGATCTAAGGAGCCGGTTTAATTCTGACTGGATTCCCAAACTGCTTATTGGAGTGGATGAAACGCTTTTGGCCAAGCAGGAAGATACCGAAAAACTTAAAAATCTGACTACGGCCAAGTATTATAAACTAGAGGCCAAAGGCAAAGATCGGTCGGAAGTTCCCTGTTTCATCAAAATTATCCTTTGCTCCAATAATGAATTAGATTTTATGAAGATCTCCATGGAAGAAACCCGGTTCTGGGTCCGTAAAATTCCTTCGCTGCAACCCAATCAGGATAATCCTGATTTGCTGGAGGAACTCCAAGAAGAAATACCGCATTTTATTTATTATTTAGGCCGGCGGTCCATGTCTACCAGTCGCAAATCCAGGATGTGGTTTACCCCGGATCAGATTCATACCGAAGCCCTTGAAATAGTTAAAAGAGGAAGTCGGACCACACTGATCCAGGAAATTGAAGAAATCCTTAGGGAAGACTTTGTTAGGTTTGAAACAGAAATTTTGAAATACTCGGCCAGTGACCTGGTGGAAAAACTTTCAAAAAACAACGTGCGGGTTTCGGCTGCTGCCGTTGCAAAGAGTGTCCGAAAGAATTATGGAATACAAGCGATTAATAGTTCCTACCAGAAATACCATCTCGCCCAATCGTTCGAAGGAAATAGCGTATTCGTTGGAAGCAGTAACCACAAAGGGCGCCATTTTGTATTTGAAAAGGCTAAAATGTCGGATTTTTTGTTGACGGGTTGAAATCAACTGCCAATAAAACGGCAGCAATAGCATATTGATCTCCTTGCAACAAAGTGTTGGATTAGCATAAATTGGCTATTGGATCTCCTGCAACAAGGTGTTGAATTTAGAGCAATACATTATTGAATCCCGGGCAATAGTCTATTGCAGAAAGTATTACGTGACATTTATATTAATTTATATATGTCTGATTATGAATCACATAGCACATACGCAATGCCCCCCAGGCCACGTTCTACTCTTGAATACAAAAAGCTATGTATTTACCCAGCCTAAAGGATATTTGTATAAGTAACACGTGTCCGTACTACAAATGTTGATTTAAATTATACCTCCACTGTAGCGCCAAAACATGAAACATTTCCAGGTTAAGTGCTACAACCGGATTTCAACAATCGTTCAACTACATTTCTGTTGACCCGCAGTTGAACAAATGTTTCTGGCTAACTGCCTGAATTATTGGATCCTGTAATAAATGTTCAACCATCAACCTTACAAAAGCATAAAAATCGTTTTAGTATCCCGGTCTATTTTGCCGCAATCTGTCAGGAAAAGTACGCTTCTCCTTTACGGATTTCCGTAAGAAATGTATCACAAGATTAGAGTATATTTATCCCAATTTTCCCCATTTAATTGATCTTTGAAGTACCTTAAAAATTACAACTAAACTTAACAAAGTATCCGACCAGGGTGAGCGTGATAATTATTTATTATGGATGAAGTTGAGGATTAATATTTTAAATCCTGGCCATATAACTATCAAAGATATATTAATAGTTGATGATCGATCAGATAGCATTTATAGATGAATTTGGGAATAATGGTCTTGACTTTCATTCTGAAGGAGTAAGTACCCATTTCATAGTGACTGCTATAATCATCGCTAAGAATCAATTAGTAACTATTGAACCAATAGTAGATAAGGTCAGGAGTAAACACTTCCAAAATGGAGAAATGAAATCTTCAAAATTGAAGAGCAATGACCTTAGACGACTTAAAGTACTAAATGACTTAAATGAGGTTGATTACCACATTTTCTCCGTAGTTATTGATAAAAGAGAACTTCAAAGTGAGGGTTTCAACTTTAAAGGATCTTTTTACAAGTTTCTACACGCCCTAGTCGATCGAGAGCTATTCAGCGTGTTTCCAGATATTCTCGTAGTTGCTGATGAACATGGTGGTAAGGGATTTAAAGAAGGGTTTATTAAGTATATCAAAAAGAATCATATACCTGACTTATTCAATCAATCAGAATTTCGTTTCTCGAATAGCAAATCAGACTTAATGGTCCAGCTTGCTGATGTAATAACCGGAACTTTAGCAAGATGCTATGAAACAAGGAAAATCAGCGAGAATCGCTCCAAGTTTATGGCTACATTGAAAGGCAAAATAACAGAAATACGTTTTTGGCCTCCAGATTATCGTCCATTAGCATATAACCCTGAGAAAGACTTTGAAAATTACGACTCTACCATTGCTAATCTCGGAATCAATTTGGCTCAACAAAAATTAGATCAGAAAAAGAAATCTAATATTCCATTTGAAGTCGATCAATGCACATGTTTAAAATATCTGCTCTTCCACTTCAAAAACATTAGCCCAGAGAGCTACATTTCAACAAATGAGCTTATCAAACAAATAGAACAGTTCAGGAATTCAAATATTTCTGAGCATTATTTCCGCAGTAAGATTATTGCCAAACTAAGAGATAACGGCGTACTGATTTCTAGTTCTAACAAAGGATATAAACTGCCTTCTTCGAAACATGACCTTTTTGATTTTGTAAACCATAGTAACTCCTACATTCAACCAATGATTGATCGATTAATTAAATGCCGAAACAAAGTCAAGTTAGCTACAAAAAATAAACTTGACATACTTGATCAAGAGGAGTTTAAGTACTTAAAAATAATAATAAACAACACGTGCTAATAATAAGTATCTCACTTTCCCCGAAGGAACTGCACCTTACCCAATCCGTTGTTAATCATTAAAAAACTAAACCTTAATTCAAGGTCAAATATTAAATGCCTACTAAAACCTAACTTAAAATATGTACGACACATTTGAACCTTTCCAACAATTAAACATTTAAGAATTCACTTTTAAACCTAACAGATACTGTAAGCTACCCTTAAAACCGAACTTTTAAAATTTTAAAAATGATTAATTTTAATCATAGTTCAACTCATAATGAACTTTTTAAAAATACCTGTATTCTAAAAGAATGGAATGCCAGAAAAATGAGCCTATAAACTATAAACGCTAAAATAGGTGGGAAGCCTTTTTAAATACTTAACTGATTTCATTAAAGACAAAACTACTACCTGGGGATTTAAAACTGCCCTTTTTATTAGCATTATAACTTTAGTGTGTTTAACTGACTATTTTGTCGGATTTAGCAAAAATTATCACTTCAATAATAAGATTGAACAACTAGAGAAACTAACCAAACTCAAACAAGCTTTTCTAACAGACTCTACTGTTTTGAAGGAATTTCAGGAAATGGAATCTAAAGTCATCCAAAACAAGCATTATTCAGAGCGACTTTCATCCTTATTTTCAAAAGAAAACGAATCAAAAAATTTGAGTAGTTCAAAAATTAAGGGTCAAAATGAATCATCGAAAAATGCAGATACCACTAATAGATCCGTACGTTCAATTTTTTGGATGGCATTGTCTTCAAATTACCTTATAGCAATAATTCTACCTTTTCTTGTTTTTTTACCATTTTACAACAAAGAAAGTAGAACAGGAAAAGGTATTTTAAGTTGGTTTTCTTCTTTGGTTATTCTCGCAATTATGATAACGATTTTTACTTGGTTTGCTTACTTAATCCCTTTAATTGGGAATAACCCGAACTGGAATTATTTATTAAACATCGTGATGCATTCAGTGTTTTGGTTTGCGATTATTATGCTTGGTAAAAAGAACAAATAATCTTCTACCTATAACAAAATAAACTTGTTGTCAACACAGCCGAGCGTGTATGCCAGTTGACATAAACCATTAGCAACAAAAACCAATTGATAATAAATGACTTTAGAGCAATATATTGACAACTTAGACAAAAGATACAAGCTCGGAAATGCAACTGAACATACTTTTCGTGGCGACTTGCAGCAGCTTTTGGAAAGTTTGGAGCCGACCATTCGGGCGACCAACGAACCTAAAAGGCAAAAGTGCGGCGCGCCTGATTACATTTTGACTAAGAGGGATATACCCGTGGGTTTTATTGAAGCAAAAGACATAGGCGACAATGACCTTGATGGAGCAAAGAAGACAGGAAACAAGGAGCAATTTGACCGATACAAAGCTTCACTAAATAATCTGATATTCACGGATTATATCAACTTTCATTTGTATCGAGAAGGTGAGTTAATAACAAAAATCGCGATTGCAGAAGTCACAGATAAAGGCATTAGCTCTATACCTAACAACTTTGAGATTTTTGAAAATCTCATTAAAGATTTTTGTGTCCACGTAGGACAAACTATAAAGAGTCCTAAAAAATTAGCAGAAATGATGGCGGGTAAAGCCCGCCTGCTCTCCGATATAATCGAGAAGTCTTTGACCAGTGATGAAGTGAATCGTGAGAACAGTACACTTCAGGAGCAGATGATGGCTTTTCAGGAAATACTCATCCATGATATTACAGCCAAAAGCTTTGCAGACGTATACGCCCAGACCATAGCCTACGGAATGTTTGCAGCTCGTCTACACGACCCTACCCTGAGTAATTTTAGTAGACAAGAAGCAGCTGAACTGATTCCTAAATCTAACCCATTTCTGAGAAAATTATTCGGTTACATAGCTGGTCCGGATATTGACGATCGCATCAAATGGGTAGTTGAAAATCTTTCAGAAATTTTTCTTGCCTGTAATGTAGAAGAAATATTGAAGAATTACGGTAAGTCCACTAAAATGGAAGACCCTATAATCCATTTCTATGAAACCTTCCTAAGCGAATATGACCCAAAGTTACGTAAATCCCGTGGTGTTTGGTACACCCCACAACCCGTAGTAGATTTTATAGTACGAGCAGTTGACGATATTCTGAAAACTGAATTTGATTTACCGCAAGGTCTTGCAGACACGAGCAAAACAACCATAAGAGTAAATACCCAAACCGCAGATAAGCGTTCAGCAACTGGCTATAAACAGGTGGCGCAAGAAGTACACAAAGTACAAATTCTTGACCCAGCCACAGGAACAGGAACTTTTTTGGCAGAAGTGGTAAAACATATTCACAAAAAGTTTCAAGGGCAACAAGGCATTTGGAGCAATTACGTAGAACAGCACTTACTACCGAGATTAAATGGTTTTGAGTTGCTTATGGCTAGTTATGCAATGGCTCATCTGAAATTAGACCTATTGCTAACGGAGACAGGATTTAAACCCACCTCGAATCAAAGATTTAGGGTGTATCTAACTAACAGCCTGGAAGAAAGCCACCCTGATACCGGAACCCTATTTGCTAATTGGTTGAGCACTGAGGCCAATGAAGCAAATTATATTAAACGAGATACACCTATTATGTGTGTTATTGGAAATCCTCCTTATTCAATCAATAGTTCAAATAAATCCGAATGGATTGAGGAGCTTATTTTAAAATACAAGGAAGGATTAAACGAAAAATCTTTAAACTCTCTTTCCGACGATTATGTAAAATTCATTAGATATGGTCAACATTATATCGAAAAGAATGGAGAAGGAATTTTAGCATACATTTCTAATAATAGTTTCCTTGATGGACTGGTTCATCGTCAAATGAGAAGAAATCTCTTAGAAACTTTCGACAGCATTTACATATTTGATCTACATGGAGATGCCAAGAAAAAGGAAATCAGTCCTGACGGTAGCCCTGATGAAAATGTATTTGACATTATGCAAGGGGTATCTATTAATATATTTGTAAAAACGGGCAACCTAAAAAAAAATGAATTTGGCAAAGTCTTTCATTACGACTTACTTGGTAGAAGGAATGTAAAGTATGATTTTTTAAATACTAACTCCCGGCATACTATTAAGTGGCAGATTATTGAGCCACAATACCCATATTATTTTCTAACACCAAAAAATTTTCAAAATAGGAATCGCTACGAAGTTGGATTTAAAATTAATGAATTATTCAGTCGATACAACAATGGGATAGAAACAGGTAAAGATGCTTTATTCTATTCCATATCCAAAGATGAACTTGTCCATAATATCGAAACCGTATTCGCTGATAAAAAAGCTGCAATACAGAAATTTGGAATTTCAAATACCTCAAGTTTTCCTTTCCTGGATAAATTTAGTGAAGCTTCGAAAGACCTAAAAAATATCAGAAAAGTTAGCTATCGTCCATTTGATACGGTTTACTGTTATTACGACCATAATCTACAACGTAGACCTGCTTTTAGTACAATGCGAAACATGTTCGAGGACAATTTCGCACTTTTGACACCTCGTCAATTTACTGGAGAATTTAAACATGTTTTTATTTCAAGTAACCCCACTGATTGTAATTTGACAGGAACAGCAAAGAAGTTTGGAAGTTCACCAATTTTTCCGCTTTACCTCTATCCAGAAACGAATAGTCAAAATTCTATAGATACTTCCACTCAAAGAATACCCAATCTTAATAATGAAATCGTTGAAAAGATTGCCAAAGCACTGGGCATAACTTTTTCTACTGAGAAAGTAGCTCTCCGCAACTCTTTTGCTCCTATAGATTTATTAGATTACATCTATGCTGTCTTACACTCCCCAACTTTCCGAGAGGAATACAACGAATTTTTAAAAATTGATTTTCCAAGAATACCTTATCCAAAAGACAGGGATACCTTTTGGAGGTTGATCGAATTGGGAAGGGATATACGTCAAATCCATTTGCTCGACAGTCCATTTGTCGAACAATTAATTACTCAATATCCTGTGGATGGCGAAAATTTAATAACCAGTAAAATAACTAAATCAAGTCCTGGTTTTGTCCAGAAAAATGCCACCCATGGCAAAGTTCACATCAATAATAAACAGTACTTCGACAATGTTCCTCTTATCGCATGGGAGTTCCGTATCGGAGGTTACCAACCAGCACAAAAATGGCTTAAAGACCGTAAAGGTCGTAAATTAGATTATGATGATATTTTACATTACCAAAGGATTATTGTGGCGCTTGTGGAAACTGAGCGCTTGATGAAGGAGATTGGCAAAATTGAACTTGAAGGGTAGTAATCTAGAACTATTATAACTTGTTCCGTAGTATTTTTTAATATGTAAGAAAAAAAAATTACGACCAATTTCAATTAAGCCTTTTATACCAAAACCATATACTTTCTCCAATAGCTTCCTTATGAGGAAAAACTTCCAGACCCTAAAAGCAAAAAATTATCAAAAACGAAGAGCGCGAAAGGAGCTAAACCGGCGCAAAAAAATAACAATATTCGATATTAATAAACAGCCTCTTCCGATTTATCAAAATGGCAAAATAGAATTTATACATAGAGAACCTATAGAAGCCCCAGCAAGGCTTTCAATGCTGAACAATCCAGAAGAGAGTATTGCTTTTTTCAATAAGTTAGGTCAGAATGGAAACATTAGCAAAATAGGAAAACAATGCTTCATTACAGTTTCGTTGGAGAACGTAATGGAGATTGATTATTGTACTATATGCGTATTACGGGCTATTATTAGTGACCTAGATTATAAAAGCATAAATACTCGAGGAGATTTTCCTACTGATTCCAAAATGAAAGAATGGATAATAAATTCAGGGCTCTTAAACCATATGAGAAATGAAGAAGGTAGAAAATATAAATTGGCGCCCAAATCTGATCTTATGTTTATTCAAACAGGAGAAAAGAAGTTATCCACTAAGGATAATATTCATATAAGTCAAACAATTTCCAAAGCAACAGAACACCTCACTGGTGAAGCCAAACATTGTAAAAAATTGAGAACTATTTTGCTTGAAATTTGTGGCAATTCAATTGAGTGGGCTGGTACACAGAATAAACAATGGTTGTTAGGAACGAAATATGAAGATAATCATGTTATATTTACCATTACTGATGTGGGTAAAGGAATACTAAAATCTTTACGCAGGCGTTGGGGCACCAAATTGATAGATTGGGCCGGTGGAAATGATGATATAGATATCTTAAAAGGTGCATTTATAAAGAAATATGGCTCAACCTCACAAAAAGCGAATCGAAATAAGGGATTACCTGCTATTAAGAATGGATTTGATATCGGGCTATTATTAAATTTAAAAGTAGTAACCAATGGCGTTATTCTACATTATGATTCAGAAGGGCAATCTAGGTTGTTAAGAACTGAATTTCGTGGAACAATGTACCGCTGGACAATTACGAAAGAATCATTGCAATATGGATGATACAATAATAATTCGCATAAGGGATTTTTCAGAATATCCTGGCCTTCGGCATTGCGCGGTGAGTGATGATTCAGGTGAAAAGTTTTATCACGTAATTTTAAATGGAGAATTTCGTAAAGCTCTTGAGAACGACTACAAGTTATTATTAGATCTAGATCATACGGCCGGTTTCGCCCCATCTTTTTTAGATGAAGCTATAGGTAATCTTGTATACGACTATTCACTAGAATTTGTTAAAGCCCACCTTGGAATAAAATCCACTGAAGAACCCGAATGGGTGGATATAATTGAGAATGAAACTTACCCTCAATGGCAAGAACGACGTGAGAAGTCAGATGCACCGAAGAAAACCGCCAAGCATAAACCCTGGTTCTATTGGGACGGCAAAAGTTTTAAAACAAGACCATGATATTTGTCCTTCATCACAGGGCGGAAGTACTTATGGCTTCTTGGCTGGCTGATAATTCAATAGAGATAATCGGAATTTTAGCCAATGCCTTTTTGGCAATATGGATAGTGAACACAGTCCAGAACAAGATTACAAATGATCGATATCTGAAAGATCACCTTATCGGAGAAGTGAAAGATATAAGAAGTGACTATCGTGAGTTTTTAAGCAATTTAACTAAAGGTGAGATAAAGCCCAAGAACGTTCCTCCTTGGTTCAAGGTAATGAACATTAAAATGGAACACCTTTTAGAAATAATTAGTCTAAAGTACAACGTGGATGAATCTATTCTTGATCCCTATAGACATGAATTGTTGAAATTAATCACCGAGTTTGATGAATTTGAAGCACACTATAAGAGCAATACTCCCATAAAAATTAGACAAGAGTCTCTAAGTACTTTATTAATCTTTCAACAGAAATATAATCACTTATTTAATCATTTAATCATTCATATTAATGATGAATAATTAAAGAGGTACACGAACACCCATTATTTTTTTCTTCTCATTTTCTGTATCTAAATTGTACCCTTAATTTGTAATTTACTGATTATCCATTATATATAATTTCTGTATCGGAAAATAAATATGTAATTTATTTTAATGTTATTTGATATCATTTGAATACAAATAACTGTATTTCCACATGTTGTTGAAATGTTAATTCGATGATCCCTTCTTTTAATCCCCTATTTTCATACATTTATTTCACCTAATTTTCACCTCGAAATGAAAATAGGTCTTAGAAGTAGGAAGGCATCCAAAGGAAGATTGAGCCTGTTCATTGAGTTTTATAAGGGTCACTATATTGATAAAAATGGTGTCAGCAAATACAACAGGAATTTTGATTTTCTGAAACTATATCCTTTGGAAAATCCTTCCACTGCGGATGAAAAAAGAACTAAAGTTGTTTGGGTTTGGATCGGCGGCCTTCACTTCTTCAGCGGGAACAACCCGGGGTAAACCGGCTGAAATTGTTTTCCCTTTGGCGGGCACCACTTTTGGCAAAAGAACCCCATCTTCTCCCGGGGTGAACACTTCGGGTATCAGGGTATAACGGGGTCTAAACCTATCTACAGGATGTACCTTGGGCGTACTGGCAGCAACGATGTTTATTATGGCGGGTACGATGACTGGCATTTCACGGGGCAGTAATTTCGGCGGTAAAATACTGTCTTTGGGAACTAAATAACCTTTGGCCTCCACCACTTTAGGGCCATAGTTCAATTTTGACCTATCCGGTTCTTGCTTGCAGGAAAAAAGAACCAAAAACAAGACCACAGAAAGGCCAAACCAATACCATTTCGTATCTATGTGCACCCCCATTTTACAGTTTGGATGTTGTCAGTCACAAGGAGCATTACCATTTAGCTGCCTTATGATATAATCTCCTATGCCCCATAGGCATTCACGCAAGATGTGTCTGTTAAATCCAATTTTTTCGTAAGAGGAGGGATTGAATACTAAATTTAACAATAATTCTTGGATTTTCAGTCAAGCGGGTCCTCAGGGAATAAGTTGTAGCGGTAAACCACGATATGCTTATTTTCAATGATCTCAAAAACCGAACGAATTTTAAGACCAGGCATTCGAGCTAACCCCTCCTCCTTTTTCTCTGTATTTTACATATTTACTGTTTATCATCACTAGTGTCCACTAAAAGTTAATATGCGTTCTTTGAAAGTATTGTAATCATAAGCGTTCAGGGCCTTTTTATAGCGTGACGATTTGAATTGCAATGTTCATGGATTTATAACTCTTAATCTATGAACAAAGGCAAATATGTTTTTTCACAACCACAGAGTTTTTGCCTCGGCGTATTTTTGACCGCACGCTGGCCAAACATAATGGCAATAAATACGTCCGGCATTTTACCTGCTGGAACCAACTACTTTGTATGGTTTTTGGCCAATTGACAACCCGGGATAACCTCCGTGATTTGATTGCTGTCATAGAAGCCCATAGCCCTAAGTCTTACCACCTCGGGTTTGGGAAAAGCGTTACCTGTGGCAACCTTGCCAAAGATAAGATGTAGGACAGCCTAAAAAATCCTTTTTATATGTCCATATTTGCTAAATTTCATTATATTGAGTATTTTTATGCTCTTAAAAATTAAAAAAATGAACATTAGTTTCACAAAAAAGCAGGAAGAGTATATAGCCAGGCAAGTAGCCTCTGGCGAATATCAGAACAATAGCGAGGTGATTCGTGATGCACTACGATTGCACGAGATTTATCGTGAAAAGGTCATTGCTGATTTAAGGGCCGAAATAGAAAAGGGATGGAATGGTCCCGATAGTAATATATCAGTGCAGGACATTATAGCTTCCAGAAAACAGAAGTAATGAGTCTTTTTGTCCTTTCGGAAGCTGCCAAAAACGACCTTCAGGAAATTTACGATTTTGGAATCTTTAAATTTGGTCATTCACAGGCCACGAAATATTTAGAGGGACTTCAGGAGTATTTTGAGGCTTTGACCAAAAATCCTGATATAGGTAAACAGAGGGATGAAATAAAAATTGGATTATATGGCCTTCCCCATGTTTCACATGTCATTTTTTACCGAATTTTACCTGATCGTATCCGTATTGTCAGGGTTTTGCATGGTCGAAGTGATATTCCAAAGCATCTGAAATGAAAAGAACTATTACGCATAAACAATACCTAAGGCAAATCTTCGCATGGAAAGACTAATCAATTAGGTCGATGACAATACACCATCGGATGACTCATTGGCTAAAAAGTTTATAGAGATTAGTGATATCATCCAACAATACGAGGAAATCCATTTCCCAATAGGATTACCTACCCTTCCGGAAATGATAGAGCTTCGCATGTTCGAAATGGGTCTAAAGAGAAAAGACCTGGTCGCGCTTTTGAATACCGGTGCATCAAGAATAAGCGATTACCTGAACGGGAAAAGGGAAATCACTTTGAATATTGCCAAAGCTTTGCATCAAAAATTGAATATTGATAGTGATATTATTTTGCAATAATCCTTTTAGCATGACGGAAAAGAAAAATACTAATTCATACACTGAGAAACTTCAAAACTAAGAAAAGAAATAGAAAGGGGATGGAATGGTCCAGATAGCAATATGACCATAGACAATATATTAGCATCCAAACAGAAGAAAAACTTAACTGGTAAAAGCAAAATACTACCAAAAGAAACCAAAAGTTTTTACCTTATTTCCACCCCGTACTCCCCCACCCTCATATTTACGGGTGTTGAAAGATACTGTACCTGAAAGTAGTATTCCGTGTTTTTGGCTGTTGCATTCTTGAAGGAGCATCAAATTGCCCCAAGTAAGGCACTACATAATCGAACAGCGACCTGGCAAACATTTTGTTATTAAAATTTACAATAGGTTAATGATGAGATTTACAATTTATCGTATTATTGCAATGAACAAATTAAGATGGGCTTAGCCAAAACCGAAATATTCACCGATGACCAAAATGAGCTCGCGCTGATTGGAAAGGTCTTTGCCCATCCTGCAAGGATTGCCATCCTCCAACACCTGTTCAGGGTAACATCCTGTGTATGTGGGGATATCGTCGAGGAAATCGGCCTTGCCCAACCAACGGTTTCACAGCATCTGAAAGAATTGCGGAATTTGGGGTTGATCAAAGGCGATGTGGAAGGTACCACCGTGTGTTACTGTATCCACGTCGAAAATTGGGAAAAAATGAAAACCAGGTTCCAAAGCTTCCTGGACCAGGACATTTCCCTTGGCAAAGAATGTTGCTAGTGTTTTTTTGGATTTATTAATCGTTTTATCGCGATAATATAATGTATAATGTAAACATACCGTGCCCGTGAAAACAAACATACGCCTTCTCCTGCCCTTATTTTTGATCCTCTCACTACAACTGCTTCACGCCCAGCGGTTGCGGGGTTCTATCAGAAACTCCATCGCCGACATCAGCGAAACGTTCGCCGAAATGCCTGAAGAGAGAAAGAATACCCTGGACCAACTTGCTTTTACCATCGCCAAAAGCGCGAAGGACGGAAACTTTCCAAAAGTGGTGTTTGTAGATCGCGAAAATCTTGACATCAGCCAATTGGCACTGGTCTGGTTCCGGACCGGGTTGCTGTATAACGGTATTGGCAACCTGCCTGTAGCATCGGCTGGCATAGCAGCGGTACCAAAACCCCTGTCCAAACTGGCTGCTCTGAAACCCTATGGCTTCCGGATAAGGAATGTTTCAAACGTACGCCCGTATTCCGTTGCCGTGAACTATGGTTCGGGCCAATGGACCTTGTTTCCAAAAACCCCGGGCGAATTACCCGGGTCCGGCGCTAAGGCGTTGGAAGTTTTGGTGGTAAAAGGGCTCCGCACCGATTTGGAAAAACAGAAAATAGAATTACTTTTCCCGAACATTGACTCGATAGCCAGGGATATGGTATACCTGGCCGGTAGTGTAAACGATATTATCCAAAAAAAAATCATTGCCCAATGAGGCTATCCAATATAAAGCAACACCTGTCTCACCTCAAAACAATGGGGTTCCAGTTACCAGACGGCGCAATGGTGCCCCGCCATTTCCACGTCACAGAGGTGGGTAAAATCACAAAGCACTTTATAGACTGTGGCGGAACGGTACGCAAGGAAGAAGTAGTCAGTTTTCAGTTATGGGAGGCCCATGACTACGACCACAGGTTGCACCCGGAAAAGCTGATACGCATTATCGAGCATTCCGAAAAAATCCTGGATTTGCCGGACGCAGAAATCGAGGTAGCGTACCAGGGCAATACCATTGGCACATATGGGTTGGATTTTGATGGCAGAAACTTTTTGCTCACGCCTAAGCATACCGACTGCCTTGCCAGGGATGCCTGCAGGGTCCCCGAAAAACCAAAAGTCAAACTATCCGACCCGGGCAACGAACCCTGTTGTGCCCCAGATGGAAATTGTTGCTAAAAAACAATCCCTACCTCATGATAAAAACAAAAATGAGCCTGTTCCCTGAAATAGAAAAAGTCGTCAATACCCTCCACCCGGATAAAATCCCTGCAGACCGTAAAGCGGTTTTGCAGCCCCTTGCAGACTTCGTCAAAGCAAAGGTTGCAAAAGGCGAAGCCATACGCATTAATTTCATTTGCACGCATAACTCCCGCAGGAGTCATTTGTCCCAGGTATGGGCCCAAACATTGGCATCCCATTTTAAGGTCGGAGGCGTGTCGTGCTATTCCGGGGGTACAGAAGCAACCGTTTTGTTTCCGATGGTTGCGGAAACGCTGAAGAAACAAGGTTTTCAAATCCGCAGCCTTTCAGGGGGCGACAATCCCGTATATGCCATCAAATATGCGGAAAATGAAGCTCCCGTCATCGGGTTTTCCAAAAAACTGGATGATGACTTCAATCCAAAATCCGGGTTTGCCGCCATTATGACCTGCGATGCTGCCAATGAAGCCTGCCCTTTCGTGCCCGGGGCCGAGCAACGAATCCCTATTACGTTTGAAGACCCCAAGGTATTTGACCATACAACACAACAAGCCGAAAAGTATGAGGAAAGGAGTTTGCAGATCGCAACGGAACTTTGGTATGTTTTCTCACAAATTAATTCTTGAACAATGGCGGTGAAAAAATTAAGTTTTTTGGATAGAAACCTTACGCTGTGGATTTTTATCGCAATGGCTATCGGGGTAGGTGTGGGTTATCTCTTCCCGGGGTTTCCCAATTTCATAAATTCACTCAGTAACGGCACGACCAATGTTCCCATAGCGATTGGCCTGATCGTGATGATGTACCCTCCCTTGGCTAAAGTGAACTATGCCTTGTTGCCAAAAGTCTTTAGAAATGTAAAAATCCTGTCCATTTCATTGCTCCTCAATTGGATCATCGGTCCCGTGCTGATGTTTATCCTGGCAATTACCTTTTTGAGCGATTATCCGGAGTATATGGTAGGGCTGATTTTGATAGGCCTGGCACGCTGCATCGCGATGGTCCTGGTATGGAACGACCTTGCAGAAGGCAGCAGCGAATACGGCGCGGGTTTGGTCGCGCTCAACAGCGTTTTTCAGGTCTTTGGGTATAGTTTTTATGCCTGGTTGTTTATTACCGTACTACCGCCCTATTTTGGGTTTGAAGGTGCGATCGTCGACATCTCCATCGGGACCATTGCCGAAAGCGTTGCCATCTATCTGGGCATTCCCTTTTTATTGGGGATACTTAGCAGGTTGCTCCTGGTAAGGTGGAAAGGGGAAGTGTGGTATACCCAAAAATTTATCCCTGCCATATCCCCCCTGACCCTGATCGCCCTGCTTTTTACGATCGTGGTTATGTTTTCCCTCAAAGGGGAGTTGATTGTGGAGATCCCTATGGACGTGCTTATCATCGCCCTTCCCTTATTGCTGTATTTTACAATTATGTTCATCATTGGTTTTTTCTTCACCAGGGCGATGGGCGCGGAATACGATAAAACCGCATCTGTAGCCTTTACCGCTGCAGGCAACAATTTTGAATTGGCCATTGCAGTAGCCATTGCGGTATTCGGCCTGAATTCCGGACAGGCATTTGCCGGGGTGATAGGGCCCTTGGTCGAGGTTCCGGCCCTGATACTTTTGGTGCGTGTCGCCTTTTGGCTCCGGAAAAAGTACTACAAACCACAAATGCTGTAAATATAATTGTTCCGTTCCCGGCCATATATGCTTGCCCTCCCCCAGCGGAACCCTTTTTTGAAGACTTGGAAATACCAGGTTGCTGGCATGCATTGGGGGCTATGAGTACGCAGACGCAGGGTATATCGTTTCGCGGGAATGGGACTTGGCGGTTTCAGGGTTATCAAAGTGCAATGATCCCCTTACCTGGCGCCTTGCACGCCCCCACCCTGCCGTCCGCACAAATTGCAGGTGGTTTTTGCAGGTCGTAAGTTTTTTCCTGTAAAAACCAAAGGCTTTACTATGGGCGTCCCGGTTTGAGAAGCAAAACCCTTCCTTTTCCCAAGGTCCTGTCGCAAAAAGGCAATCCCTATCGGATTATTTTGTATTTTCCTGAAGGCTTAAGTCCGCTTTTATAGGAGCCAGGCCCATTCACCACCAACCACGACCATTATGGGATTACAATGCCAAGGCCATCTCAAAGGATTCCGAACCGCCATCCTTGCCATCACCTTGCTTTCGGGATGTTACCTGGGAACTTCACAAGAGCAGGTAGGAAAACCGTTTATCACCAATTACAGCTACCAGGAATATGAAGGCAGCCCGGTGAACTGGTGGGAACTGGAGGACGAAAAAGGGGTGATGTATTTCGCCAACGGGATCGGGGTATTGCAGTATGATGGGGTCAACTGGAAAGTGATCCCGATGAACGATAGCGCCCGCTGCCTCGTACAAGATGATATGGGCACTATTTATGTAGGCGGGATTGGGGAGTTTGGCTTCCTGCAACCCGATGACAAGGGGAACCTCACGTTTACATCCCTGGTAGATAAGATCCCGGAGGAACACAAGGAATTCCGCGATGTCTGGGAAGTTGATTACTACCAGGGGCGGGTCATCTTTCGGACGGAGTTTAAATTGTATTGCTGGGACGGCGAGAAAATCAAGGTTATTGAGTCCAGCGAAGGCTATCATGTGGGGAACATCGTCAATGGTACGTACTACCTCCGGATCTGGGGCCGGGGGCTCTGCTACCTGAAAGAAGATGACACCTTTGCATTGGTGCCCAACGGCGAACGCTTTGCCGATGAACGGATCTATGTGATCCTCCCTTATGATAAGGAAACTGTCCTGATTGGCACCCGCAACGAAGGTTTCTACCTTTTTGACGGAGAAAACTTTACGCCCTTTAAAACCGGGGTGGATGACTATGTGAAAGGAAAGCTCTATCTCCCGGGGGTGGCCCTGGAGGATGGCCGCTTTGCCTTTAATACCTTCAGTGACGGCACGTACCTCACGGACCATGATGGCAACCTCATACAAAAATACACCACGGAAAACGGGCTGCAGGATGGTAGCGTAGACCACCTCTACCTTGATTCGCGCGGGGTGCTCTGGATGTCGCTCTTCAACGGTATTTCCAATGTCAACTTAAATTCAAGCTTCACGGTCCTCGATACAGACATGGGGCTTACCACCAATGTGGTTTTCTCCATGTATAAATACAACTCCCGTATGTACCTGGGGACCAACAATGGGATTTTCTACCTGGACGAAGGCTCCAGGGAAGTTAAACCTGTGGCCGGCACCAGCGGGCAGGCGGGCAATTTCCTCGAAATCAATGGCCGGTTATACGGCATTACCGGAGACATGGGTTTTTTCGAAATCATCGGGACGGAGTTTGTGTACGTCAAGCGCAGCGTCAATTACGACCTGCGTGCCAATGTCATCATACAATCGAGGCGGGACCCCAACCGTATATTTTTGGGGCATCAGCAGGGGATCAGCAGTTTTTATTTCAATACCGCGGCGAACCAGTTTGAACCGGAGTCTTCCAAAAGTGACCTGAGTGGCGGGTCCGGGGTGGATCTGGCCGAAACCGCAGAGGGCAACCTCTGGATCGAATCGGAGAACGACCAGGGGCAGGTGTACCTTTTGGTAGGGGACTACCAGGGTCAGAAATTGGATTTGTGCAGTTCTGAAATTGTCACATACAACCAGAAGGATGGCTTGCCCCCCTCCGATATAAGCTTTGGCAAGGTAGAAGACGAAATACACTTTTATGCCCCTGATACCGAACAAACCCTGCGATTCAACAAGGAACTAAATCGTTTTGAAGCAACCGAATTTTTCTATAGCCCTTATATAAAATGGAACAGCGGGAGCTCAAACATCATCCCGGATGGGTCTGGCAAAGTATGGTTTGATCTGGGCACCGGGGTCGTAGTTGCCGAAAAGGGCACAGACGGTGCGTATGCCTTCAACACGGAAACCTTCAAAGAGCTGAACAAACGGTATATCTGGAATATCTATCCTGAGGATCCCAAAGCTGACGGCACACAACTCGTCTGGATGTCGGGCCCCGATGGCATTGTGCGATATGAAGGTAAACTCGAGAAGCCTTTGACCCCCAATTTCGATGTCCACATCAGGAGCCTGTCAATTGCCGGCGATTCCCTGGTCTACGGGGGCGCCACCGGTTTTCCGGAAGATATGCGGATAGATTACACGAACAATACCGTGGGCATTGGCTACGCCGCCCCTTTGTTTATCGCACAGAATGACGTGCAATATAGTACGCAATTGACGGGGATTGATGACGATTGGTCTGAGTGGACCAAACAGGCCAGCAGGGAGTACATCAACTTACCGGCCGGGAAATACACCTTTAAGGTAAAGGCCAGGAATGTCTACGGGGTGATCAGTCCGGAAAAGGCCATTACCTTTACCGTCATTCCCCCCTGGTTCCTGACCCTATGGGCCTATTTCCTGTATATAGTGGCCTTTCTGGCAATTACCTATGCGATTGTGCGGTTGCGCACCAGCATCCTTCTCAATCAACAAAAAGAACTGGAACTCCGGGTCGATGAGCGTACCAGGGAGGTACAGCAACGCCTGGAAGAGCTGGACACGGTAAACAAAGTCAGCAAGGCCCTGACCGAAAAACTGGAACTCAATGAACTCATCCAGCGGGTCGGAGATGAGATGAAACACCTTTTTAAATCGGACATCACCTACCTGGCGATCCTAGACCCACAAACCCGGATCATCAATTTCCCGTACCAGGACGGGGATGAAATGCCCCCCATGAAATATGGGGAGGGGCTTACCTCCCAGATTATACAGTCCGGGCAACCCATGCTGATCAACAGGGACAGCGATATCATTGCAGAATACAACAAATATGGGATTTCACAAACCGGCAAACAGGCGGTTTCCTACCTGGGCGTACCCATCCCCGTCGAAGATAAAATCATCGGGGTGCTGAGTGTGCAGAGTACCCAGCAGGAAAGTCGCTTTAACGATGCAGACAAGAACCTGTTGAGTACCATCGCCATCAATGTAGGCGTGGCCCTGCATAATGCCGAGCTTTTCGAGGAAGCCAAGGTGGCAAAGGCAAGGGCCGAAGATGCCAACGAGGCCAAGAGCGCCTTCCTCTCTACGGTCAGCCACGAGCTGCGCACCCCCCTGACCTCGGTATTGGGCTTTGCGAAAATCATCAGGAAACGGCTCGAAGACAAGATCTTCCCCGCCGTTGCTATCGAGGACCAAAAAATGAAACGGACCATGAAGCAGGTAAGCGAAAACCTGAATGTGGTGGTGTCTGAAGGGGAACGGCTTACCAACCTGATCAATGATGTACTCGACCTGGCCAAAATTGAATCGGGCCGGATGGAATGGAACAAAAAACCCATCTTTTTACAGGATGTCATCAGCCGCGCCATCGCCAGTACGTCTTCCCTCTTCGGGGAAAAGGGGCTTACCCTCAAGAAAAACGTCCCGGCCGACCTGCCTCTGGTAAATGCCGATGAAGACAAGCTGATACAGGTAGTTATCAACCTCCTGTCTAACGCCGTGAAATTTACGGAGAAGGGAAAAGTCCTTATCGAGGCCACCCTCGATAAAAGCCAGATCATCGTAGAGGTCCAGGATACGGGTATAGGCATTGCCGAGGAGGATAAACATAAAATCTTTGAACGCTTCCGGCAGGCAGGCGATACCCTGACCGACAAGCCCAAAGGGACCGGGCTGGGCCTTCCCATTTGCCGGGAGATCATAGAACACCACGGTGGGATCATCTGGATGAAAAGCGAGCCGGGCGTTGGAAGTACCTTCTTCTTTTCCATCCCGGTGATCGGGGAAGGATCGGTCCAGGCACCCATGCAACTGGAAAGGATCCTGAAAAGCCTTAAGAAGCAAATTAAACACTCCTCCCTTAAAGGGGTCAAACACAGTCCTACCATACTGGTGGTGGATGACGACACCCCAATCCGGTCGCTGCTCCGCCAGGAACTCGGGGAGGCAGGCTATGAGGTGAAGGAAGCCGGCAATGGGAAAGCGGCCCTGGACATGGTGCGGTTGAACAAGCCCGATTTGATCATCCTGGACGTGATGATGCCCGAAATAAACGGTTTTGACGTGGCCGCAGTACTTAAAAATGATCCCGCCACCATGGATATTCCCATCATCATCCTTTCCATTGTACAGGACAAGGAAAGGGGCTATAAAATAGGGGTCGACCGTTACCTCACCAAACCCATCAACACAGACCAATTATTCCATGAGGTGGAAGAACTCCTGGAACAGGGGGTTTCCAAGAAAAAAGTACTGGTGGTAGACGAGGATGCCTCTGCGGTAAAATCACTTACCGACGTACTGAGTGCCCGCGGCTACAAGGTGATGGAAACCAGTGCCAAAAACCTGGTGGTCACGGCAACGGAATCCCAACCGGACATCATTATGCTCAACGCCGTAAGCAATGGCGACCAAAAGGTCATCAAGGATCTGAAACTCCAAAAAGGGATGGAAAATGTCATGTTTTTCATCTATGAATAAAAGTACAACAGCGCGTATATGAACAAAAAATTACTGATTGTAGACGACGAGGCACACATCCGTATGCTCATCGAACAAACCCTGGAAGACCTAGAGGATGACGGGGTGGAGCTACTGTTCGCCGAAAACGGGGAAGAGGCCCTGGAGCTTATAAAGAAAGAGGAGCCAGACCTGGTATTCCTGGATGTCATGATGCCCAAAATGAACGGGATGGAAGTATGCCAGAAGGTGAAGAAGGTACTCCACCTGGACCATGTCTACATCATCCTCCTAACGGCAAAAGGACAGGAGGTAGACCGGCAAAAAGGGTTGGAAATGGGGGCCAATAAGTACATGACGAAGCCCTTTGACCCGGACGAAATGCTGGCGGTGGCAGAAGAAGTATTGAAATTATAGCGAATGTCTGGCCCCTCTATAACCGCGTACGCCAAAGTACTCAGGAGCCTCCTGAAAAAAGAAGCTTCGGCCATCCATTTGATGGAACGCCTGGCCGATCTTTTGCAAGTGGATCTTTCTGTAGAGGACAGCTCTGGCAGCATGTTGTATGGCCAACCTAACAAAAACGAGCACCGTTTCCCGCTCCGGGAAAATGGCACCATATATGGCGTCCTGCAGGCTAACAAGGCCTCAGGGGGCCTTATCGCAGAACTTCTTGAGCTGTTGGTTAAAAAAGAACTGGAAAAGAAATCCATTGGGAGCGAGGTGCTTGGCCTCTACCGCGAAATCAATATGATCTACAATTTCAGTGAAATGATTTCAGAAAAAATTGACGCGGTTTCCATTGCCCAAACTGCCCTGGAGGAAGCCTCACAGATTATCGACGCCACCCACGGGCTCTTTCTGGTCTACGAAGAAGAACTGGACCGGGTGATAGAAATGGCCTCTTTTGGGGACAGCCCCGACCGGGGTGCCAATATCGCAAAACTCAATCATTTGCTGAAGGAATTGATTGACAGGGGTACTTCGTCTATCGTCCCAAGGGACAGGATTGCCAACAATCCGGCCCTGTTGCACCTGAAATCCGTAATGTATGCCCCCCTGAAAGTGAAACACAGGACCCTGGGGATCATCGTCCTGGGGCATAGCGAGGAAAAAGAGTTCACCGCGGCGGAGTTAAAACTACTAACCACCATAGCCCTGCAATCTGCAGGGGCCATAGAAAGCGCCCATTTGTTTCAAAAGGGATTGAAGGAAGCCAGGGATAAAGAAGAGGCGATTCGCGAAATGCACGAAGTGAGCCAAAAGTTTGTGCCCAAGGAATTTATTAAATCCCTGGGGAAGAATACCCTCTCTGAAGTGGCCCTTGGCGACCTGGCTGAGCGGGAGGTTACCGTTTTATTTGCCGATATAAGGGGGTTTACCGGCCACGCAGAGCGTTTGGAGCCCAGGGACAATTTCCTTTTTATCAATTCATTCAACAAAAGGATGGGGCCCATTGTGCGGAAACACGATGGTTTCATCATGCAATACCTGGGCGACGGCTTTATGGCCCTTTTCCCCAAAGGCTCACAACACGCCCTCCGTGCCTCTGTGGAGATGCATAAAGCGTTGGAAGCATACAATAAGGAACGGCAGGAGAAAAACCGTTTTCCGGTGAAGATCGGGATAGGTATGCAGAACGGTAGCCTGATTATGGGGATTACCGGAGACGTAGACCGCCTGGACGCGGCCATCATCTCCGATACCGTCAATACGGCTTCGAGGATCGAAGGCCTGTCCAAACATTTCGGTTCCTCTATTTTGCTCACGCAATTTTGCAAAAACAACCTCAGCGATCCGGAAGAATTTGAATTCCGGTATTTGGGGCCCGTGCAGGTACAGGGAAAACAACAACCCATCGGCCTGTTTGAATGTATAAATGGGGATGAACGCACCTTGTATGAGCACAAATTAAATACGCTGGGCGAATTCAAACGGGGGATGAAATACTATTTCGACAAGGAGTTTGCCATGGCTGCAGTAACCTTCCAGAAGGTGCATAAAAAAAACCGGAACGACTTGCCAGCCAGGCTATTCCTGAATCGTTCGGCCCACCTGATCACCCAGGAAATCGGGGACGACTGGAAAGGCATAGAATCCATGACCCGGAAATGAAATGCCAGGGCTTCCTGGAATTTCCCTGGTTTACATAGGCCTTGCCCCACACCTCTTGTACCACCTCCCACCCCAGTGTCCCCGCTGGGCGGCATAGTGCTGGTATTTGCCGACCATGGTTGTCCAAATGTGCCTGTCATTTTGAACAAAATGAACGATTGGTCCCAATTAATGGCAATACATCGTGATTTACCCCCGAAATTCATTCATTTTTTACCTTATGTTTAACTTTACGTAATGTTTTCCTAACATGGTTGTGATGTCCATACCCCTACTCCCCAAGAAAATTACACGTTATATCTTCTTCGTTGCCGTTTTCCTTTTTGTGGGGAATATCGGATCTATCCTTGTACGGATCAACTATTATACCCACCCCGAAGACTGGCAGCAAACACTCGACTTTCTCAGGGTGACCATCCGGTTGTTCGATTTTGATGCAGAGACCAACCTCCCCACCATGTTCTCGACCTTCCTCCTGCTCTTTTGCGCGATCCTGCTATTTTTAAAAGCGTCTTACCATAAGGAAGATAGGCGGAGTTTTAAGTACTGGCTGGGCTTGTCCGCGATATTTTTGTTCCTTTCGGTCGATGAAATGGTATCCTTGCACGAGCACCTGGTAACCCTGACCAAATATTTCATAAATGCCTCAGGGCTGTTCTTCTTCGCCTGGGTGATTCCTTACGGGATTGGCCTTCTCTTGCTTTCCATCCTTTACAGCAAGTTTTTATGGCGGCTTCCGAAAAAGACCCTCCGCCTGTTCGTAGGGGCGTTTATACTCTTCGTATGCGGGGCAATAGGATTTGAAATGCTGGGGGGAAGAGAAGCAGAACTCCATGGAGAGGACGGCCTGCTCTATGCTTTTTACTACACCATGGAAGAAACGCTGGAAATGGCAGGCGTGATATTGTTCATCTACGCGCTCCTGTCGAGCCACGCCTATTCCATTGCCGTCACTGGCGATTCCGCAACCCCCGTCAAAAAAGCAAGACCCTTTAATGAACAAGTCGTCCGCGAGGTTGGCCATGGTCCCTCCTGAGAACGTGGACTTTTTGCATGCCTGAACCGCTTTTTAGATGATAGCCCGTCACCAAAAAAAGAACCGGGGCAGGCCTGCCCCGGTCCGGGGACAGGTGGACACCCATCCCCTTGTAACCATTGTGTGGTTAGTCTTTCAGAAGCGCCTTGGCCCTTTTAAGTTTACCCAATAAAGAGGCCTTTTCCTTGGGGGCCGCATCGCTGCCTTCCCCGGCTTCATTTTGTACCCCATCCTGAGCGGTGTCATCGCTCAGGCCAGGAGCAAGGCTCGTATTCCTGGTAGCAGCCGAAGCGGCATCGGTATCCTTGGGGGCCTTTCCTTTGACCCCGCTGATGATTTCTCCTTTCATCCATTCTTTCACAAATAGGGAAGTCGCATCGTTCGCCGCTTTGCCCGCCCGGAAACAGGCCTTCCAATGGGCACTTTTGCGTTCGTAATCGGGGTTGGCAAACTTCTGGATATGGTACTTGTCCGGTGCGGTAAGTTGGGCGTTAAAATCTACCGTAGCCACCAGGTCCAGGTATTCCTGCAGCTTCCTGCGGATTACGATTGAAGGATCTGCGGGATAGTTCTTTTCCCATTTGGTCTTATTGGGGGTCAGGTCTTCATATTCCGCCAGGGTAGCTTTCTGGTTGGCCAGCATGGGTTCATATACCGCAATGGCCTGGGCATTCTCCATAGGCGACCTTTTAAGTTCGGCCATTTGGCTTTCGAGGTCGCGCACTACGGTCCGCATGTTCTCCAGGCTTGAAGGGTCTATCCGCTCCGGTTCGTAGGTAGGTTTGGCACTGGCCCTCCTGGCCTGGTACTCAGTTAAAAATTCTTCGCTGTTTACATAGTCCTTTACATACTGGCAAAAATCCCTGACGACAGCTGCTTTGTCATTGCCTATGATCGCCTTTATGTTCGGGATCCGTGGGTAAAAAAAAGTAGTTTCCCTTACCTCAAATTCAGGGGTGAAACTGCCAGTAAAATTCGCCATGATATGGCTTTGCACATTGGCGTGTTTCATTCCCAACCTGGAAATGATATCCTCTGCCACGGTATACGTGGTAAAGCTCAGAAGGCCCAGTGATACCAGAAAAAGTGCATATTTTGTTCTCATAGTTACTATTTCATTTGATTTGTTGCCGCTATCATAGGGTCCGTCCAAGGTACCTCGGACCTGTACCCCGCCGTTGCGGGTGGGGCTCAGGCCTTCCTGGCGCAATTGCCCGATTACTTTTTTCTCTTCTTCGTTTTACGCGTCCATTATTGGGATCATCTCATTGAACTTTCCCCACTTTTCCTCACATTTTTGGTCGTACGGCTTAATATCCCTGCAATCCGGCGATCATCAATCTATTCAGGACCATTTGCAGATAAATGCCCTCCTGCATCATTTTTTAAATAGCTGCCTGGGAGGGTGTCTGCTGGCCCCTGGTGCCCGGCACGGGGCAAACCCCCGGCATGGCCGATAGTATGAGTGAGCAGTGGCTATTTTTCATAAGGGTACTTCTTTAGGTGTTATATACTGTTCCCGCAAAACCCTGGCATCGTCCGGTGCCGCCAGAATTGCCATTTACAGGTAAGTACTGCCGAGTTCCGGGACACGTTCTACCAGCCGGCTTCTGCCTGGGATCTGCCACTTTAAATGTCCGTAGAAAAAAGGAGGGCCGCAATCCCCTAAAAACAGGATTTTTTACATCTTACAGCCTTTTATGCACCACCCTCCTTAACTACCTGTATGCCAGGCAGTATGTCAGAAAGGGATGGCAGCAGTCGACAAATCGTTGCACTACATGATTTAGGTCATTCTTTTCCCTGTGCAAAGCGCCTACTTTCGATGAATAAATCATAAAAGGCTATTACATGGAAACGCTATCACCGACCGGAACCCGGGTATACCGCTTTGGGAACAACACCGCGGATGGAAATCGTAAAATGAAGAACCTGCTGGGTGGAAAAGGTGCTAACCTGGCTGAAATGAGTGCCCTTGGCATCCCTGTACCCCCGGGATTCACCATAACTACGGAGGTTTGTACGGAGTATAACTCCCTTGGGAGGGATGCCACCGTATCATTGTTAAAGGAAGATGTACAGGCGGCTATAGAATACCTGGAAGGGAGCATGGAGGCCACTTTCGGGGACCGGGAGAACCCGCTGCTCATATCGGTGCGGTCCGGGGCACGCGTCTCCATGCCCGGCATGATGGACACCGTCCTGAATTTGGGGTTGAACGATGCAACGGTGCTGGGCCTGAGTAAAAAAACCGGGAACGAACGTTTTGCCTGGGATTCGTACCGGCGGTTTATTCAAATGTACGGGAGCGTGGTCATGGGTATGAAGCCACGTTCCAGGGAAGACATAGACCCCTTTGAGGATATTATCGAGCAATTAAAGGAGAAACGGCACATCCAGCTGGATACGGGATTTACCGTACAGGACCTGCAGGACCTGGTGTTCGATTTTAAAGAGGTCATCAGGAGGCGCAGTGGCAAGGAGTTTCCAAACGATCCCTGGGATCAGCTTTGGGGGGCCGTTTTGGCGGTCTTCGACAGTTGGAATGGCGACCGCGCCCTTTATTACCGCAAAATGCACGGATATCCGGCCGACTGGGGTACCGCGGTCAACGTACAGGCCATGGTCTATGGCAATATGGGAGCGGATTCCGGTACGGGGGTGTGTTTCACCAGGGATGCCGGGACCGGGGAAAACCTGTTTAACGGGGAATACCTGATCAATGCACAGGGGGAAGATGTGGTCGCCGGGGTAAGGACCCCCCAGCAGATTACCAAACTGGGGTCACAACGCTGGGCCGAACTTGCGCAGATCGATGAAGCAACACGAAAAAAAGACTATCCCTCCCTGGAAGAACTCATGCCGGCCATGTATCGGGAATTGCTGGAATACCAGAAGACCCTGGAGCTTCATTACCGCGATATGCAGGATATGGAATTCACCATACAGCAGGGGAAACTCTGGATCTTACAAACCCGGAATGGAAAGCGTACCGGGGCGGCGATGGTAAAGATCGCCATAGACCTTCTAAAACAGGGGCTTCTCACAGAAGAGGAAGTCTTGCTGCGTATGGAACCCAACAAGCTGGACGAGTTGCTCCACCCCATCTTTGACCCCGAGGCCATCCGCAAGGCAGAGATCATCGCCCAGGGCCTCCCCGCCTCGCCCGGGGCTGCTACCGGGCAACTGGTGTTTTTTGCCGAAGACGCCAAAAAATTTAAGAATACCATCCTGGCAAGGATAGAAACCTCACCGGAAGACCTGGAAGGGATGAACCTGGCACGGGGCATCCTTACATCCCGTGGGGGGATGACCTCCCACGCGGCAGTGGTCGCCAGGGGGATGGGTAAATGTTGCATCTCCGGGGCCGGGGCATTAAAGATCAATTACAAAACCCGTACGATGACGGTAGACGGAAAGGAATTCCACGAAGGGGACTGGATCTCGCTCAACGGTTCTACCGGAAATATCATTGAAGGGAAAGTGGCGACCAAAGAGCCTGGCTTAAGCGGGGAATTTGCCGAGTTGATGGACCTTTGCGACAAATTTACAAGGCTGGAGGTGCGTACCAACGCAGATACCCCCAAAGATGCCGCCATTGCACGGAATTTTGGGGCATTGGGGATAGGGTTGACCCGTACGGAACACATGTTCTTCGAGGTAGACCGTATCAAACCCATGCGTGAAATGATCCTGGCCCATACGGTGAAAGGAAGGAAACAGGCCCTGAAGCAATTGCTGCCGATGCAACGGGATGATTTTGAGGGTATTTTCAGGGCCATGAAAGGCCTGCCGGTAACCATCAGGTTGCTGGACCCGCCCCTGCACGAGTTTGTCCCCCACCAGCTGGCTACCCAAAAGGAACTGGCCGAAGACCTGCACATCTCGCTGGAGGCCGTAAAATTCAAGATCGCCGAATTGCACGAATTCAACCCCATGATGGGCCATCGTGGATGCCGCCTTGGCAATACCTACCCGGAGATCACCGAAATGCAAACGACGGCCATTATGGAAGCCGCTTTGAACCTGAAAAAGGAAGGGATAACGGTAACCCCTGAAATAATGGTCCCCCTCGTAGGCTTGGTCAGCGAGTTTGAAGAGCAGGAACGCATCATCAGGTCTACCGCTAAAAAAGTTTTTGAAAGAAGGAAAGACCGGGTAGATTTCCTGGTAGGTACCATGATAGAAGTTCCCCGTGCGGCACTTACCGCCGATGTGATTGCCGAACGGGCCGATTTCTTCTCCTTCGGGACCAATGACCTCACTCAGATGGCCTTTGGGTATTCGCGTGACGACGCGGGGAAATTTATCGAAGTGTACCTCCAGAAGGGGCTCCTGAAACATGACCCCTTCGAAGTCCTCGATCAAGAAGGCGTGGGACAACTTGTGGTAATGGGCACCCAGAAAGGCCGTAGTGTTAAACCCAACCTCAAAGTGGGGATTTGCGGCGAACACGGGGGTGAACCCAGCTCCGTGGCCTTCTGCCACAAAACGGGGATGGACTATGTGAGTTGTTCCCCTTACCGGGTCCCTATTGCCAGGGTGGCCGCCGCCCAGGCAGCCATTACCTCGGCTTCAGAGGGGTAACGGGATGGGGTGACATATCCCCTTTCCCGCCACCGGCGCAGGGAAGGGGATTGCTACGCAGGCATTCCAGCAACCCTTACACCCCGGGCAATCCTACGCAAATTCTGCTGATGCCTTTGCCTCTATTAGGCTTGCCAGACGGAAAGCCCCTCCCATCGCTTGGAACCTGCTACCGGATTTCGCGGACGTTGCCAGCGTTCCAGCTTTTGGATACGCTTATGGGTGGTACCGTTCAAGGATGTCGCGGACACTCTTATATTGATCCAGCAATTCCCGGGCCTGTCCTTCGGGTATCTGCAATTCGTCCATCAACATTTGCACCCCGCGGCCCACTAATTTCTTGTTGGACAACTGCATGTCTACCATCTTATTGCCCTTGACGCGGCCCAGGCGTATCATCACGGTGGTCGAAATCATATTCAGGGCCAGTTTCTGCGCTGTACCCGCTTTCATTCGAGTGCTGCCCGTCACAAATTCAGGGCCCACGACCAATTCAATCGGATGGTCAGCCACCCGGGTAATCGGTGAATTTCGGTTGCAGGTAATACAGGCCGTTGCGATACCGGCTTCGCGTGCCTGCCGCAGGCCCCCGGTGACATATGGGGTAGTCCCCGAAGCCGCGATCCCCAGAAGCATATCCTTATCGTCTATCCCGTAAGCACACAGGTCTTTCCAGGCCTGTGTGTCATCATCTTCCGCATTTTCCACGGCCTTTCTTAGGGCCCTGTCACCCCCTGCAATAAGGCCAATGATCAGGTTTTCGGGAACCCCATAGGTGGGTGGGCATTCCGAAGCATCGAGTACACCCAGTCGTCCACTGGTACCGGCACCGATATAAAAAAGCCGCCCCCCCTGATTAATTCTGGAAACCGCCTCATCCACCAGGCGGCCTATGCCGGGGATGGCCCCTTCCAAAACCGAAGCAACCGTTTTGTCCTCCTTGTTGATGTTTGAGAGCAATTCCAGCGTGGTCATTTTTTCAAGCGACTGATATTTGGAGGGTTGCTCAGTTACCCACATACGCGTATTCATTTCTTGTTTTTCTTTTTAATTAGAAGTAATCCTGTAATGGTTATCGCCGCGTTTACGGCGATACTAATAAACCCAAAGTCAAACTGGTAGGCCATGGCACCATACCGACTGATACCATAGGTTAGTACCGGTGCAGCCAGGCAGATGATGGGAACATACCGGTCCATGACCGAAATCTTGGTAAACATCCCAAAGAGGTAGAGGCCCAATAAAGGGCCGTACGTATAACCGGCGACATTGAATATGATCGATATGACGTCGCCCCGGCTTTGGGAAAATACCATGATGATGCAAAAAATGACTGCCGAAAACCCTGCTAAAACCCGGTTCCTGATCCGCTTTCGATCCCGGCCGGATTTGCCGGATATATCCAGGAAATCATAGGTAAAGGAGGTTGTCAGGGCCGTCAGGGCCGAATCGACACTGGAAAAGGAAGCTGCAATGATGCCCAGTAAAAAACTGATGCCGGCCAATAGCCCAAGGTGGTTCAGTGCCAGGTTGGGAAACAGCGTATCCGTATCCAGCAGCTGCCCGTTGTCGCCTCTGGGCAACTGTATGCCCCTGCTTTCAGCATAGATATACAACAGCACGCCCAGGCCCAGGAAAAGGAACTGGGTAAGGGCAAGGATCAAACTATAGGTGAGGGTATTCTTTTGTGCATCCCAAGAACTTTTACAGGTAAGCGTTTTTTGCATCATGTTCTGGTCCAGCCCCATCATGGAGACGGCGATCAGCATACCGGCGATGAACTGCTTGAAGAAATTTTGGCTCGAATGGCTGTCCCAGTTAAACACTTCCAAATAAGGATGGGACATCACTTCCCGGACCGCCCCGGCCAGGGTTAGGTCTAAGCTGGTTGTTATTACGTAGATGGTGATGACCGCCCCGGAGATGAGAAAGACCGTCTGCATGGTATCCGTATACACGATCGTTTTGATCCCGGATTTGTTCGTATACAGCCATACCAGGAGCAGGATAATGATCACTGTTACGAAAAAAGGGATCCCCATGGCGTCAAAAAAGGCGAACTGCAGGATCTTGGCTGCGAGCAGTAACCGAAGGGCGGCTCCGAACGATTGGGAAAGCAGGAAATACAGGGAGCCCGTTTTATAGGTGTTTCGCCCGAAACGCTCTTTTAGGTAGCCATAAATGGAAACCAACCGCAATTTGTAGTACAGGGGGATTAAGACGGATGTGATAAAGGCATACCCAACGACATTCCCCAGAATGAACTGGTAAAAATACAAATAGTGGTTGCCTACCATCCCGGGAACCGACACAAAGGTAACCCCCGAAAGTCCTGCCCCGATCATACCAAAGGCCACCAGGAACCAGGGAGATTTCCGGTCGCCGGTAAAAAAGGATTCATCGCTGCTCCCTCTCGAAGTGGCATAGGAGATCGCCATGAGTAAAGCAAAATAGAGTACGATAACCGTAAATACCAGGATGGGGCTCATGAGTATACGTAAAGGCTTCTAATAAAGGATAACCTGCTCCCAGTCAGCCTTGTACTGCTCCAGTTGTTCAAACGCGTCGAGGGTTGCCATATCCCCTCGGTTTTCCACCCAGTGCCTAAGGGAATCCGTTCCATTGATGATATCGATGGGCATGTGGGTATAGTCATATTCATAGGGGGGTTCTTTCCATGCAAAGTGCTGTCCCAGGTGGTGGAATAGCTCCCTGAGCAGGAATTGGCCGGTGCGCCAGGGTTTATAGGTGCGCCTGTCGGTTACATGTACCTGGAATCCGCCGCAAACCCTGTCGGCTTGTTTTTGAAAGGTGGGCAGGAATGTGATCGGCCGTATGATACAACCCTCCAAATTGGATTTGGCAAAGGCTTTGCGGAGGTGGTTGGCGAAGAATGCATAGGGTTCTATAGCCGGATGGCCCACAATTTCCAGGGGTTGGGTTGTCCCTCTCCCTTCGCTTAGCTGGGTCCCTTCAAAGAGGACCAGGCCAGGAAAAGTCAGTGCGCTTTCAACCCGGGATAGGTTGGGAGAAGGCAGGAGCCAGGGCAAACCCGTATCCTCGTAGTACATTTGGCGTTCCCAGCCTTGCATGGGGATCACCTGCAGGTCCGTTGGAGATTCTGCCCAGAATGCCTGGTGCATACGGGCCACTTCGCCTATGGTCATGGCGTGCCTGACGGGGATGGGGTGTCGGCCAATAAATGAAGCGAATTCCATATCCAGTACATTCCCCTCCATCTGGAGCCCATTTAACGGGTTCGGCCGGTCGAGGACAATCACCTGTATCTCCTTTTCCGCACACTTCTCCAAAATATGGGTCAGCGTGTAGATATACGTATACATCCGGCAGCCTACATCCTGTAAATCGACAAAGAGATGATCGATGCCCTCCAGCATCGTATCGGTAGGGATGCGGGTCTCGGAATATAGCGAATACACGGGGATGTTAAAATACGGGTGTATGGTGTGGTCGGTTTCGATCATATTGTCCTGGGCATCGGTCGAAAATCCGTGTTGAGGCCCGAACAATTTGATGAACCGTTCCCCAAAAAGCTCACGAAACCGGTAGGCTGCGTGTATACAATCTGCGTCTACCGAGGCATTATGTGCCAGCAGGGCCACATTGCCGCCGAAGCTTCCCGCAAGTTTTTGATCCTCTACCAGGACCTGGAGTCCTGTTTTCACATATTTCATAAGGCAAATCATTAAGCTGCTTTAAGGTCCTGTTCCGGCCGGCACCCGGTGCCGGCCGGTAGAACATAGACCCCACTCAAACAAATGAACTTAAAGTTTACTTAAGACGAAGGATTCGCCGGTGTATTCATATTGTTATCCCGTTCTGCGTTGGGATACGGGTAAAAATTACGGTTTCTTTCCGGATTGGCATCGCCAGGCCCCGGACGCCCAAATCGCCGGCTGTCTTCCAAAGCAAGTCCGGTAAGGTACAATTCTATACGCCTGTTTTTATATACTTCCTCCAAAATAGCCTGTTGGGTAAGTGCCCCGGTATATTCCGGGAGGTTGGCCCCCAGCCCGAAGGCATCGGTAGCGGCCGTTTTGGTCAGTACCTGGTTGAGGGCGTCTACCGCGTTGCTCAAATCATTGTTCCTCGCATAGGCTTCGGCCTTGATTAACAGGATCTCACCAGGCAGGTACACAGGGATTTCCTCCAGGTTATCATCAAAAAAACCTAAGACCTGGTAATTGGGACTGGGTGCATTGGGATCATCCGCGCTGATGTAAAAGGGGATCCGTTCATCGTTTTGGTCAGGCAACAGGGAAGATGGCAACCCAAAAGTGAAATCCTTGGCCTGGGTGACATTTTGCGAGCCAAACCAAAACGCCAGGGGATTGGGAATGGCAGCGTCAAATTCCCAGACCGAAGAAACCGACAGGTCTACGGCATCAGCCGCGGCAACAGCCGCATTGTTGTTGCCGGCCATCAGGTTAAAACGGGCCAACAGGGCATAGACCGAGTTTTCAAGGTCAACCGAGTCAAACACCCCTGCAACCACCTCCGTGGACAGTCCGGCTTCCACATAAGACACCGCCTCTTCAAGGTCGGCTATAGCGCTTTGCAGCACGGCCGCCCTGTCTACGAACGGCGCATCGTCTTCAATTGCGAGGGGCAGTCGTTCAAAATACTGGATCAGGGTACCGTGTACCAGGGCCCTGTAAAAAAGGGCATAGGCCTTCAGGGAATTGGCGGTGGCAGGATCATCGGCCGCATTATCGGCCGCATCCAGTATGGTGGTCGCCTCCTTACGGCTCAGCATCCCATTGGTCCAGATAGCATTGAGTATATCGTTATTGCCATTAATATTGTCACCCCCCAGCAAAATCTCATTTTCAGCCAGGTTTCCGGGATTCAAAAGCCGCAGTTCGCCCGTATTCAACCCGGAAAGGTGGGTTCTGTTGTAAATGATGCCGCTGCGCTCCGTACTCCAGCGTTTTTGGATACCATTGACCAGTCGGATCAGGTTATCGGTGCTGTTGACCACGTCCGGTTCCAGCGTGGAATTGGGGTCCAGGTGTACGGTATCGCATGACTGGAAACTTCCTATAATCGCACAGAGGACGATAAATTTTGATATATTTTTCATGTCTAAGTATTTTAAAAGTTAGCGCTTAACGACAGGGCTACAGAGGCCGGGATAGGCACATTCCCAAAATTCACCGCCCGCAGGAGGTTGGATTGTCCCCCGGCATTGGTCTCAGGGTCATAGCTAAAGAAATCGTCAAATGATATCAGGTTTCTCCCGATCAACGATACCCGGACATTTTGCAAGGCATCGTTGAATAAGGTCGGAAATTGATACGACAGGGATACTTCGCGCAATTTTACAAAGGAGCCATCCTCCATTCGGAATTCCTCTATAGGGTAGATGCCGGCAATATAACCCCTGGGCAACGCACCAGTAAGTTCCTGTTCGGCAAGCCTTCCCAGGCCTACCCCCTGCCGGGTACGTTTATCGGCATCAAAGACGTCAAAGCCCTGTACTGCCTCCCAAAGCATGGAGAAAGAGAAATTCTTGTAATCCAGATCGGTGCCAAACCCGAGGATATAGTCGGGATTGGGATCCCCAATCACCTTCCGCAGCAGGTCGCCCGTGGGTTGGCCATTGGCATCGCGTTGCGGGGTACCCGTGGTAATGTCGCCCCTTTCAGGCTGGGGCACGCCTTCGGGCGTACCATCGGTAGATGGCCCCGTCAGGATCAGTTCCCCATTGGTATCCCTGGCAAAATAGGTGCCGTAGAATACCCCCAAAGGCTTGCCTTCCTGGACCACCGGCGGGGCCCCGGCCACGTTGGCAATTGTAATATCGCCGCCAATAGTGCTCAGCACCTTGTTTTTGTTGCTGCTGAAATTAAAATTCAGATCCCATTTCAGGTCCTGGGTTTTGACCGGGGTAAAGCGCGCATAGAACTCAATACCGTTGTTTCGCATGGTCCCAACATTCTCGGTCCGTGAAGAGCCTCCGATAGAGGGCGCCAATACGCGGCTTACGATCAGGTCTTCAATATTTTGCCGGTAATAGGTAAACAGCAGGGAAGCGCGGTTATCCAGGAAACTCAGATCCGTTCCGATCTCAAATTCCTTGGTACGCTCGGGTTCCAGGTTTTCATTACCCAGGCGGTTATTTTGTTGCAGGGTACCATCTCCCAGGAAATCCCGTGAACTATAGCTGCCAAAACGTTCAAACGGAGCAATGGCCGTGAGGTTTCCGGCCTCGCCATAAGAAGCCCTGAGACGAACGGAATTCAAAAAATTCCCGCTGCCCCAGAACGGTTCGTTCGAAAGCACGTAAGAGCCGGAAATTTTTGGGTAGAAGTTAGATCGTTTGTCCACGTCAAAGTTTGTGGCCCCATCGATCCGGCCGGCCAGGGTGAGGAATAGCTTGTCATCGTAGGATAAGGTCTCCTGCAAAAAGAAACCAAAGATATCAAGCTTGGAATCTATAGGGGGGGTCTCCAGCGCAATGGTGGGGTTGTTGGATGCGTCTAGCCCCCTGCCCTGTTCGCCATCGAACTCCAGTTCGCTCGACTGAAAACTGTAGCCTGCGGTGGTTCGGGAATTGAGCTTGTCGGATATATCGATGTCGTATGCGACATTGATGTCGTAATTCCAGTTAAAAATCCTGGCTTCCGCATCCCCCAGGTAGCCATCGTTAAAATAGGCGGGATTCACATTCGCATACGGATACACCGGGATTAAAATGTGCCCTTTTTGGTTATAGGTGTCAACCCCGATGATTTGATCGATGGAAAGGTGGTCCAGGGGCCGTAGCTTTAGGTGAAGGTTGGGGATAAAATGGTTTACCTGCTGGGTAATGTCGAAGGTTTCGATAATAGACAGGGGGTTGACCCGGGTCTGTTCTACCGCCAGCAAGTTCCCATCGGAATCCCTCTGTGTGATATCAAAGACGTTATTAGTGATGTTGAGCGCGTTAATGGGGCTCCAGAATACATTTCCATCAGGTTTCTCGTCAGATTTGCTATTCGCGAAATACAAACCCACGTCATAGGATATCCAGTCGGCAGGCGTGTGGCTGAAGTTCAGTCGGGCAGAGAAACGGTTGTACTTGGTATTGCGAACAATCCCTTCGTTGGTCAGGTACCCTACCGAAGCGGCGTAGTTCATGGTTTCATTTCCATCGCGCATGGAAAAGTAGTTATCGGTCCCAATCCCGGTCTGGAAGATCTGGTCCTGGTAGTCGTAGCGCCTGGTGGTGAACTTATCGGAAGACAGGTACCGGAAAGGCGTCAGCGCATTGTTGTCGTTCGGGTTGAAGCCAAAGATAGGCCATAACCTGCCAGATAGCGGGCTGTTTGGTATAGTTTCAAATTCCTCACCCCGCAAGTTCAGGTCGAGCTTTTTACGGATGGTGTTGACCTTCAGGGTAGATTTATAATAGAGTTCGGGTCCGTCTTCGAGGTTGGTCCCTTTCCTGGTACTGATAATTACAACCCCGTTGGAGGCCCGGGATCCATAGATCGCGGCGGCAGCGGCCCCATTCAGGATGTTGATGCTCTCTATATCGTTGGGGTTAATATCTACCATACGGTTCTGCCCGGGTGCGGCATCGCCGGACGGTACATTCAAATTGGTCACATTGGTCGTCAGGTTGCTGGTAATGACACCATCTACCACATACAGGGGTTCCGAAGACCCCTGGATGGTGCTTGGGCCCCTGAGGCGTATGGAGAAGCCCCCCGCCGGGTCACCCGAATTCTGTGTGATCTGGGCGCCGGGCACCTTTCCTTGCAGGGACGAGGTTACATCGGCAGGTGCGGCCTTTACCAGGGCCACGGATTTTACAGTGGTTATGGCATTCCCCAGTTTCTTTCGTTCCTGGGTGATCGACGAACCAACGACCACTACCTCATCCAGGGCGTTGGAATCTTCGGCAAGCACTACCTCCAGGGTCTGATCGCCTCCCTGGAGCGTAATCTCACGGGTCTTGTACCCAAGGTAACTTACAGTCAGGACCTTTCCCGCCGCATTGTTGACGCGGAGGCTGAAATTTCCGTCAAAATCAGAAACACCCCCGGTGGAGGTTCCTTTTAATACAATACTGGCCCCCGGTAAGGGAATGCCATCCTCTGCCGTTACCGTCCCTGTGATGGCCACTTCCTGTCCTAGGATGCCCTGGACAAAAAACAGCAGGAATAGCGCCTGCAGTACTAAATACGATTTTTTCATAATCTTTGTGTTTAATGAGATACCTCCACAAACATATACTATTGAAAATTAGATTGCAATATTTTATTGCAACAATTATTGTTAAATATTATATTTTGCATTTTATACTGGCATAATTAATAAGTTTTGCAATATTATATTGCATTTTTTAACTATTTGCCGTACCTTACTACAAGCAAGAGATCATAACCTGAACGACATTGGATAAAACACAGCGACAACAAATCATCCTGAATGAGGTACGCATTCACAACCGGGTACTTTTGGCCGATTTGGCAGAAATCCTGCAGGTATCTACCGATACGGTCCGCAGGGACATACAGGAACTGGATGGGGAGCATCTATTAAAGAAGGTACACGGGGGGGCGGTTTCCAACGGCTTCAACGTGTATGCAGACCGCACTCGCGAGATCTATGAACAGGGCAACAAAACCATCATCGCCAAAAAAGCGATTTCCCTGTTGCACAAAGGCGATGTGGTGCTCATCAGCGGCGGGACGACCAACCAGGAGTTCGTTAGACTACTTCCAAAGAAGATGGACCTTACCTTCTTTACCCCCAGCCTGCCCATGGCCATAGAATTGCTGAACAGTGCGCCCAACAGGTACGAGGTATACCTGATAGGGGGTAAATTATCGAGGAGTTCGCAGCTGGCAACAGGCGGCAGCCCAATTAGCATACTTTCGGAAATTACGGCAGACATCTGTTTTTTGGGAACGGGCTATCTGGACATCCATAAAGGGATCACCGAGGTGGACTGGGAAATTGCACAGATGAAAAAGGCGATGATCACCGCATCCAAACGCCTGGTATCCCTTACAATTTCCGAAAAGCTCAATACGGCCAACCGCTATAAAATATGTGATATCCATCGTTTAAACACCCTGGTAACCGAGTTGGACCCCACAGATGAACTCCTGGATCCCTACCGGGAACAAAACATTCAAATCCTCTAGGCCAACCCCGGGACCTGCAGCATTAAACGGCAAGGAGAATGGTCATGAACGCCCCGGAAGCTTAGGCTCACCCACTTCCTTACAAGGGTGCGGTGCCGGATCGCATGAGCCTCCGCAATGCAGGTACCAGATATTCATGCTTTCCAGTTGGCTTCCCACACAGGTGTTGTTGACGAGGGTACCCCCATAATGGAAACCTTGTTTGCTAAAGGTGATATTCAGGCCATAGGAAGTGGCGCGCACACTGGCGTATACGGTCTTGATCGCTTGCTCCACCGCTGCCTTTTTAATGGTGCCCAATAAGTGGTACGATAGATTCTGGCCTTTGAGGTTGCTGGAAATGGCAAAATCGATGATCTCGGCATGAGATTCTTCTGGGTTTACAAGCACGATGGCCGCTTCCACCAGGGTATCTCCATGGTATAACCCATAAAACTGAAAATCCTGTCCCAAACACGCTATCAGGTAATCCGGGTCAAAAACCGGGTAGGGATAGCTGGAAAAAACCTTTTGATGCAAGGCGGCCAGTTCGGGCATTTGAGCCTGTCGCAGCCGACGTACTTCATAGCCGTCAAACGGCACTTTCGGGGATGTGTCGGAAGTGGCCAGGGCGATAGTCTTTACCGATTCTATAAACCGTTCTTCCTTTTCCGGTCGTTGGCACCGGTTTTCCTTGGGGTAACCCGCCACGAAATAACCGTCCGTAGCCCCCCGGTAAAGTCCCGGGATCTCGGCTTCTACCCGGTAGCCATGCTCCAGGAAGGTGTCCAGGGCCCAACGCGGCACCTTGCTTACGATTTTCCCGTAGTGTTTTTCCCTGGCAAGGTCTTCTACCTTTCCAAAGATGTCTCCCAGATCGGCCTCGTGCAATTTAGCCAGGTATACCCGGTCACTTAGGCTACCGTGGTGTACCTCGGAATGGCCGACCCGTTCTATGGTATCAAATTTCATTTACGCTAAAATTTATGTGGTTTGACATACACAGGGGAAGTACCCCCTTGCCGGAAGCACTTCCCGTCATGATCTCCAATAAAAATGTAGTATCCGGCCTAAACCCTGATATGCCCGTCACCCACTACATAATATTTGTTGGTAACCAGTTCTTTCAGCCCGAGCGGGCCCCTGTGGTGTAACTTATCCGTACTGATGGCCAGTTCGGCCCCTACCCCCATTTGCCCGCCATCGGTAAAACGCGTGGAGGCGTTGTGGTAAACCGCGGCACTGTCAACCTGCTCCATAAACCGCAAGGCGGTACCCTTTTCACGGGTCATGATGGCCGCGGAGTGCCCGCCGGAATAAGTGTTGATCTTGGCTATGGCCTCATCTACATCGGACACCGCGCCAATACAACATTTTAAAGCCAGGAATTCCTCATACCAAACGGCCTCCGACGGGATGGTTTCTGCATCGGAAAGGACCTTCGCTACTTCCCCGTCGACCAGCACGGTCACCTCCTTCTCCCGTAAAATATCCCGGAGCTGCTTCAGCTTGTCTTCGTATCCGGGGAGCTTTTTGCTTACCAGTATCTTATCCAAGGCGTTGCAGGCCGAAATCTTGTCGGTCTTGGCATTCAGGATGACACTGATACTCTGGTCCCAGTCAGCCTCCTCGTCCACATAGAGGAAATTGTTCCCCCGCCCACTGACCAAAACGGCACAGGTGGCGTGTTCCTTTACAAAGGCAATAAGGCGTTCGCCCCCCCTGGGCACGATCAGGTCCAGTTTTTCGGGAGGGTTCTTAAGGAATTCCTGCGTGGCGTTACGGTCCAGGGTAAGCAATTGGATCCAGGAAGCGGGCAATTGATTTTCCTCCAGGGCTTTATGCCAGAATCCTGCCAGCACCTCATTGCTGTGAATGGCCTCCTTCCCCCCTTTCAGGAGGATTTTGTTGTTGGCTTTAAAAGCCAGTACCGCGGCTTCGATGGTTACATCGGGCCGTGATTCGTAAATAATCATGATGGTGCCGAAAGGGGCGGTCTTATTGGTCACTTCCAGCCCCTCCCCTACGGTTTTGGAACTGATCACTTTATGTACGGGATCTTCCTGTTCCAGTACTTCCCGTACAGAACGGATCATCCCGTCTATCTTATGCCCATCCACGATCAGCCTGTCGTACATGGCACGGTCTTCCTTGTTGAAGGCCTGCAAATCCTTGCGGTTGGCTTCCAGCAAAACTTCGCGCCTGTCATCCAGGATGCGGATCATAGACCGCAGCACGTTATTCTTTGTTTCTGTCGTTAAGAGTTTCATAGTTTTTTTAATCTGTTATATGGTGATTTTTGTCCCCACGTTTTTGCCGTCTACAATATCCAAAATGGTGCGCGGGTTTTTCCCGTTGGCGATATAGGTAGGGATGTTCTTTGACGCGGCCCGTTGGGCAAAATCGAGTTTGGACCCCATCCCCCCACGGCCTTCGGCCTCACCTTTCCCGTTTTCTTTAATGTAGCGGTCTACATTTTCATCTACCGTTACGGTTTCTATCAGGCGGGTATCTTCATCGTCGGGATGTCCCGTATACAAGCCATCGGTATCGGTTAGCAGGATCAGTTTATCTACATTCAGCAATTCGGCTACCAGGCTGGCCAGTTCATCGTTGTCTGAGAACATGGACATGGTTACTGAAACCGCGTCGTCTTCATTCGCTATGGGGATCACTCCCTCAGAGAGCAGCCCCTCGTAACAATTGATCATGTTCTCCCGGTGGATGCCTGGGTTAAAATCCCTTTTGGTGGGCAGTACCTGGGCACACTTCATCCCGAAGTCGTGGAAGATATTGTAATACAGCCGCATCATCCGCGGTTGCCCGATGGCCGAGTACACCTGGCGCCGCTGGGTTTTATTCTTGATTTTTGATTTCCCAAGCACTTCCCTTCCCGCGATTACGGATCCGGAAGACACCAGGATGGTGATGATATCACGCTCATACAGGGCCGCGATCTGAGATACCAGGCTGCGCAATACAGGCCGTACAATACGGTTGTCCCGGTTGGTCATCACATTGGTCCCTACCTTTACTACTATTTTCTGTTTGTACATCATGCGTGTGCTTCTCCCAGTTCAACGGCTCTGTTAAAGGCCGCGAAAGCGGCTTCCTTGATCAGTTCATTCAGGTTGTTGTCGTCCATGGAGTCCAGGGCGGCCCTGGTGGTCCCTCCTTTAGAGGCTACCTTATCCATCCAACGGTCCGGGGTAAGGTCAGACTGGTTAAAGAGCTCTATGGCCCCGGCAAAGGTCTGGCTTACCAACACCTTGGAATCATTGGCCGAAAACCCCATCTGCAAGGCAGCTTCCATCATACTCTGCATGAAATAGAAGACATAGGCCGGGCCACTCCCCGAAATCCCCGTCGATGCGTCTATATACTTTTCTTTGCTTACCAGGATGGATTTCCCAGTGGTATTGAGCAGGTCCTCAATGGTGAGGCGCTCTATCCTGGAAACTTCCGGAGAGGCGATATAGGAAGTAAGGCCTTTGCCTACCTGTGCCGGTAAATTGGGCATGGCCCTCACGACCTTCTGCAAGCCGGTCGCATTCTTGATAAATTCGATGGTGACCCCTGCCATGATAGAGATGATGACCTGCCCCTGGCTCGTGAGCCCGGCCATATCCTTGAACAAGCCCTTGCTGTGGTGGGGCTTTACCGCCACAAAAATGAGGTCGGCCCCCGGTACGCAGTCCTCCAGCTTGTCAAAGACGTCAAAGTAGGAAATCTTGTTGAGTCGTTCCTGTTTTTCCTCAGAACTGTCGAGGATCATGATGTTGCGCTTTTTCAGCGATTTGGATTTGGACATGGCCTGCGCATAGGTCAACCCCATGTTGCCGGCTCCAATAACCAGTATTTTCATTCTGTTTGTTTTAGTTAATACCAGCTAGTAGTATAACAAATTCAATGACTTTACAAAATCCTGTGCGAGAAATCCCAAAATTGTAACAATTCCTAAACATTCTCTGCAATATGGGTTCGGATATGTTAAAATATTCTTAAAGAAAAGACGGTGTGCCACCATGGCAACGGGATCTTTTTCCAGCTTGCCGCCAAGCTCGGGGATAAACCTTATTTTTGCGGGGAACTTATTGACGCATGCTGCACCTTTTTAGTAAAAAACAATTCCTGGTAGACTATCTGGAGAATTTTGTGGATGTTCACAACCACATCCTGCCGGGTATTGATGACGGGGCCAAATCCGCGGAGGATTCCCTGGACCTGATCCGTGGTTTCGGGGAGTTGGGGGTGACAAATTTTGTGGCCACCCCGCACATCATGCATAACTATTATCCCAACACCCCTGAAACAATTGGCAGGGCCCTGGATACGTTGAAGAGTTCCCTTTTGGAAGCGGGTTTGACCGATGTTACCGTTGATGCGGCGGCAGAGCACATGATCGATGATAATTTTGAAGCCATCCTGGAGCGGGGGACGGTGATGCCCCTGCGCAAGAACTATATCCTGGCGGAAATGTCGTTCCTGCAGGCCCCTATAAATTTTGACCAGGCCATCGTACAAATTGCGAGCAAGCGCTTCTACCCCATACTCGCGCATCCTGAGCGCTATAAGTTTTTGCACCAACGGCCGCAACGCTATGCACGATTCCGGGAACAGGGTATTTTAATGCAGTTGAACCTGCTGTCGTTGGCAAAGTATTATGACAAGTCCATACAGAAAATGGCCTTAAAGCTGCTCAATGAAGGGATGATAGATTTTGTGGCTTCCGACGCCCACCGTATGCAACACCTGAATGTCCTGAAGGAGACGACTATCTCTAATAAGGTTGCCAAGCAGCTGGTCCCCGTCATCGACAATACGATTCAGGCATTCTACTGATTCGGGCTTTGGGTGCCGTCAGTTAAATCTCCACCACTTCCTGGAATGCCTTCCATAGCCATAGCCATAGCCCCCACCGTATCCCAGGTTGGCGTCCTTAACATCGTTTACGATAAATGAAAGGCCCTTAAGCTTGCCTTCTTTGCGAAGTTTTAGCGGAAAATCCAACACTTTCTTTTCGGTGACACCGGCACGGGTTACATATAGGATCTGGTCTGCGTGCTCACTGATCAGCAGCGTATCGGTGACCACCATGAGCGGCGCGGTATCGACAATGACATAATCGTATTTTTCGGACATCTCCCGGAACAACCCGCTCAGCCGTTCACTCATGATAAGTTCGGCGGGATTGGGAGGGATCTTCCCCGAATAAATGACATCAATCGTATTTTTATGGACCAGCATGGAACTGATGATATCCCTGGGTTCGAGTTTTTGGTCATACAGGAAGTCGGTGAGTCCGATGGTCCCTTTCTGTCCGGCGGTTACCCCTAATTTATCGACATTCTTTCCGGTAAAGAACGAATAGAGTTTGGGGTTCCTGATATCGGCCCCGATGAGTATTACCTTCTTATTGGTACTCGAGAGGATCATGGCCAGGTTGGAAGAGAGGAAGGTCTTTCCTTCGCCCGGGACACTCGAGGTTACAAAGATGACATTCCCTTTGGTCCCGCCCGAACGCTTGGTCTTGATAAGGTAATCCAGGTTCGTCCTAAGTATCCGAAGCGATTCGGCCAGGACAGAGCGGTCATCCTTTACGATAAAGGTATTGTCCTTTTTAGAAAGTTTTGGCAGTTCTGCCAGGACGGGAACATTGGTCACCAGCCGTTCCAATTCAATTTTGTTGTGGATTTTGTTATCCAAAATGCTGTGCACGTAAATCACAGAGAATGGCACTATCAGCCCCAGGACAAAGGAGGTAAAGAAAATCACCGGAATATTGGGGCTCACCGGGTCTTTTGTGCTGTACGCGGAATCTATGGTCTTGGATTTGGGCTTGGCGGAAGCATAGGCAATCTGTGATTCTTCCCGTTTCTGCAAAAGATAGAGGTACAGGGCTTCTGTGGTTTGCTGTTGCCGTGTAATATCCCTCAATGCCCTCTCGTTTTGCGGCACGGAGTATATGCGCGAATTAATCCGTGATTGCTGGCTGCTGAGGTTATTTACAGTTAGGGCGAGGTTATTGGTAACACTGTTCAGGCTCGTTTCCATGCTCCTTTTCAGGCTAGCCAATTGCTGGTCCAGGTTGACGATAATCGGGTTTTTCTCATTAGAGCTTTTAAGCAGCCGCTTCCTTTCGAGGACGAGCTCATTGTAGCGGGCCGTTGTATTGGCGATGGAGGCATCGGAGAGCCCGATATTGGAAGGGAGCACCTCGAACCCTTCCTGGGATTCCACGATGTCCTTCATCGAAGACGCGATATCCAATTGTACGGAAGCGTTCTCCAGGTCCTGCCGGTTGGCTGCCCCGATATTTAAATTGATGTTGGCCTCAGAGGCAATGTCCGTGATCCCCCGGCCCGTCTTGAACTCCTGGGCGCTTTCATCTACTGATGAAAGGCTGGACGCAATTTTCCCAATCCGGTCATTGATAAAATCGGAGGTACGGTCCGCAATGATCTTTTTATCCAGGACCACATTCTCATTGTATGTTTCTATTAAGGAATTGATGAGGTCCATACCCTTTTGGGGCACCGCGACATTCATCCTGATGTTCACGATATTGGTATTGTCACCCGCAGGGGCGATGGAAATGACCTCCTGGTATATCTCCGCCAGGGTTGCCACCGGCGTGATCGTCACTTTGTAGTTTTGGCCTAAATATTTTTTAAAATTCTCCAGGTTGGGGGTAATCACGATATCGCCAATAGGGGTGGCAATGTTTTTGCCAAAGGAGTAGACCTGCAACGGACTGTCTTTGGACTCCCCAAAGCCGATGGTCGTTTCTGTTGATAATTCGATGAAAAACTCATAACTGGTATTGAAAAGGACCGAGTCCGGGGCAAAGTAGTTGATGTTGAAGGGCCGGTTGTGGTATAATTCTGAATTCTTGATATTCCCCAACGCCAGAATCTTGGTGTGCAACCCCAGGTCTTTGATACTCTCTATGAGGTTGGACCTGGACCTGATGAGTTCGATTTCATCCTCGATTTTGTTGGTGCCGCCGCCAGCCAAACCAAGGTCGCCCAGCACATTCAGCCCAGAGGCGTCACCGGCAACGTCCAGAAACTGGATTTTGGCCCTTACTTCGTATTCTTCCGTGGCGTAACGGATGTATAAAAAGGCACATATCAACGCGACCAGCACGCATAAGACAAACCATTTCCACTGCTTTGTATAAGTCCTTATGAAGGCCCTTAAATCAGTACTGGCATTACTCGTATTGCTAATGGGGTTTGAGTTCATTTATCGTAAAAATATTAATTCTTCCCGGGAATGTGCTGGGTTAACCCTTTTACAGGCATTCAACCGGGATATGTGGAACGCACAGGGCATTGCCCACATCAACCGGTCAGGGTGTTTGCTAAAGCGTTCGTTTCCCACGATACTTTAGAAACCTGTACGTATGATAACCAAAAATCCGGAAAATATTGTATAAAGAGTACAAAGGTAACCTATAATCTTGTTAACAGGAGTACGCCGGTGGTAACCAGGAGGGAAATTACCTGGAACGTCAGGTTAACGTTGGCCCCCAGGGATGTTTCTTTGATACCCGCCCTGTTGGGTTCCACGTAGACCACATCGTTCTGTGTCAGATAATACACCGGTGATTTTGTCATGTTTTTGGAGGTGAGATCAATCCTGGAATACACCTTATTCCCATTAAAATCGCGAATGACCAGGACATTGGTCCGCTCGCCCCGCAAGGAGATGTCCCCTGCCAGGCCAAGGGCCTCGAGAATAGTGATTTGTTCCCCGTTGACCGGATAGGTACCGGGCCGGGTTACCGACCCCAATACGGTCACCGTGAAGTTCCGCAGCCGAATATTGATGATCGGATCCTTCAGATACTCAGACAGGCGATTGCGCAACTCTTCCCTCAGATCATCGGGTGAAAGCCCCTGTACCTGTAATTTGCCAATTACCGGAAAGTCGATCATACCGTCCTGGTCTACCAGGTAGTCTACCTGTTCCGGCCTGAATCCGCCTTCGGAAGACCCCCTGAATAAATTAAAAGGCGCACTTGCCTCCGGGTCCAGGGACGAGACATAGATGGAAATCAAATCATCCACTTTGAATTTGTTGACGAATTGATTTTTGTCTATCAGGGTTTCATAGTTGCCGGTATCCTGCAAATACACTACATCTTTTCGGGTTGCACAGGAAGTAAGTACGGCAAAGGCCAGGAGGGCCCATAAAAAGGATGGCTTGGTTTTTAGGCGCATGATTAGTTTTTTACAAGTATACTGAATATTACGATTGGATGACATTCGTAGACGTACTGCTTTCTTTGCTTTCTGCACCTTTCGCATTTTGATCTTTCTGATCCAGATTACAATACTCGGAATTCTGTGAAATATATTCGGGAACGATCTCCTTCATTAACTTGACGGTATTGCCGTTAAAAAACATGTTGGACAGGCAAAGTTCTTCGATCTTCGAACGAACTTCTATATAATTCAGGTCCCTTGTCTTGGCGATCATTATTTTTTTATGGTAGGTAGGCAACGTACTCTCGCCGGTTGCCAACAACTCCTCATAGAGTTTTTCACCGGGCCGCAATCCCGTAATCTTGATGTCGATGTCTTCCGGATAGCGCAAGCCGGATAGTTTTATCATATTTTTGGCCAGGTCGAATATTTTAACCGATTGGCCCATATCAAACACAAATATTTCGCCCCCGCGTCCCATGGCAGCAGCTTCGAGCACCAGCTGGGATGCCTCCGGGATGGTCATAAAATAGCGTGTTATCTCGGGGTGGGTAACGGTAATAGGTCCGCCTTTTTCTATTTGCCTTTTAAATAGCGGGATAACCGATCCGTTAGACCCCAGCACGTTCCCAAAACGTGTGGTGATAAAACGGGTTTTGTTTTCCTGTTGCATGCAACTGATGTACATCTCGGCGATGCGCTTTGTGGCCCCCATGATGTTCGTGGGGTTCACCGCCTTATCCGTAGAGACAAAGACAAACTTGTCCACGTGGTGGTTCAGGGCGAGGTCTACCAACATTTTGGTCCCTGCCACATTGATCTTGACCGCTTCGTAGGAATTCGATTCCATGAGCGGTACGTGCTTGTATGCGGCGGCGTGAAAAATCATGGTGGGTTTGTACTCCTGGAAAAAGGTGTTCATACGGTTCTTATCCCTGATATCGGCCACGATGGGGATAAAGTTGTGGAAACCAGCCTGTTTTAATTCCTGTTGCAGGTCATAAAGCGCAGATTCTGCCTGGTCTATCACGATCAAAGACCTGTACTCGTATTTGGCAATCTGCCGGACGATCTCACTCCCGATGGAACCGGCGCCCCCGGTAACCATAATCACCTGCCCACGCAATTCCTTGACCACGCTGGAATTCTTGATGTTGATGGGGGTCCTGTTCAATATATCCTCAATTTGGACCTGTTTGATCTGGGAAACCCGTAACTCCCCGTTGATCCAATCCTCCACGGGAGGCACGATTTTAACCTGTACGGGGTAATCTACCAAACCCTCGACCAGTTCACGCAATTGGGACTGTGGGATGTTGTTGATGGATACGATGATCTCGGTGATATCCAGTTTTTTGATGAGGAAGGCAGACAGCGTTTCCTTGTTGTATACCGGAACGCCGTTGATACGTTTTCCCGCCTTGTTATTGTCGTCATCGATATAGCCTACCACCCGCGCGTAAGACCCTGAATGGGCCGAAATGGCGTTATAGGTAAGGATCCCGGCTTCACCCGCCCCGTAGATTAGTACATTTTTGGTGACGTTGAATTTCTTGACCAGGTTGTAATAGAGCGATTTAAAGATATACCGGGAGGCCGTGAGCGCGATGAACGCAATAAGGCTGTGGATGATAATGATAGACAATGGAATGGTAAACTCAGTGAACAACCCTGCCTGCCGGTTCATAATCACCATAAAGATCGTGATGATGCTAAAAAGGCAAATGGCGTTGAAGATATTGTATACGTCCCGAACGCCGGTATGGCGCACCACCCCTTTATAGGAACCGGTAACCAAAAACGAAATCAACGCCAATCCGGCGACCAGGGGGAGTTGTTGCCAGAGACGGCTTGTTTCAAAATCAAAAGTAAGGTTAAACCGGATAATGTAAGAGATCACGAAGGCAATGCAGACCACCGCTATATCTATGACCAAGACCAACCATTTAGAGGCGTATCGGTGTGCGTTATTAACTACGTAGTTTTTTATCATGATCGGGTATTTAAGATTAGGGTCACAATACGCTCCAGGTCTTCTTCGACAAGGTTCGATCCGCTCGGAAGACAAAGTCCGCGATCAAACAATGCCTCGGAAGTGCCATCGGTGTAAGACGCTGCCTCACTGAAAACCGGCTGGAGATGCATGGGCTTCCACAAGGGCCTGGATTCTATATTCTCCTTCATTAGAGCCAACCGGATTTCCTCCCTTGCCTCAAACGACGGGGTTAAGACACAGCTGAGCCATCGATTGGAGAAAGATCCTTCCGGTTCGTCCAGGAATTCATAGCCGCGAAGGTGCCCCAGATGGCGCTTGTAGAAGTCGTAATTGGCACGTCTGGCAACGACCCTTTCATCCAGCACCTCCATTTGGCCGCGTCCTATGCCAGCCAGCACATTGCTCATTCTATAGTTATAACCCACTGCCGAATGCTGATAGTGGGGTGCCTCATCCCGGGCCTGCGTAGCCAGGAAGACCGCATCTTTTTTCAAGGCCTCCTTCCTGGCGATCAAAGCGCCACCTCCGGAGGTCGTAATAATTTTATTGCCATTGAAGGAGAGTATCCCGATATCGCCAAAGCCTCCGCATTTCACTCCTTTGTACGAGCTACCCAACGCCTCGGCACTATCCTCCAGGATGGGTATCCCGTAGGTGTCTGCCACTTGGCGTACCTCCGCAATCTTATAGGGCATTCCGTACAGGTGGACGGCGACGATGGCCCTGGGCCTTTTGCCCAGCGCGATCCGTTCCTTGATTGCCTGTTCCAATAAAATGGGGGATAAGTTCCAGGTGTCGGCTTCGCTATCCACAAACACGGGGGTGGCCCCCAAATAGCAGATAGGATTTGCCGAAGCGGAGAAGGTAAAACTTTGGCAGATGACCTCATCGCCAGCGGAAACGCCCAACAACTGAAGCCCCAAGTGGATGGCAGCAGTACCCGAACTCAGGGCGGCCACATGCAGCCCCTCCCCCAGGTAATCGCCTATGGCTTTTTCAAACAGGTCGACGTTGGGGCCCAGGGGGGCCACCCAATTGGTGTCAAATGCCTCTTTTACATACTTTTCCTCGTGGTAACCCATGTGTGGTGAGGAAAGCCATATTTTTTTGGTGGTGGCTATCAAGTGGTCGGGTATTTAGTATTTATCGTTTTGTACAAGGCTGTTAAGCGTCATTTTGCCTTGTTAAAGTTCGGTTACTCCTTTGGTAGCAGTAAAGTCGAATAGTTTCCGGGGGGTGTACTCTAAATATACAACAAATTCATCAGAACTACCTTGGTTGAAACGACCTTTAAACCAGCAATGGTGAGGTGTAAATGTACGCATCCGGGGGGGGGTCTTAAAAATTCATTAAAATATTTCGATTAACCGACCGGATTAATCGGTTAATATACCCTGGCCGTCAAAACCGGGGAGGTATTAAGGGGATGAGACCCAGGTGTTCCTGCCAGATTTTGCCGATGTCCGTAAAATCATGGTGTTTGTCTAAAAGTTCCCCGCTTATGAAAAGGGTTTATTTCATATTGTCTACTTTTGCCGGCGATGATTGTTGCGGGGAAGGCAGCCCTGTAATGACATTTCAAATATTTTTTCGAACATGAAGATTCTGGTTACCGGAATTGCCGGTTTTATAGGATTCCATGTGGCCCGCAATCTCCTTGCTAAAGGTCATGAGGTTTTAGGTCTCGATAGCATCAACGACTATTATGATCCCGGGCTGAAATTTGCGCGCTTGCAACAACTGGGGATCGATACGAAAGCCGCTTCAGATTTTGGGCGATTCTGCGTATCGGACACCCATGGCCCCCGGATGACTTTTGTGAGAATGCGACTGGAAGACCATGAAGCACTGCTACAACTTTTCAAGGAAGCGGCCCCGGAGGTGGTTTGCCACCTGGCGGCACAAGCCGGGGTGCGCTATAGCATTGAACAACCCCGGGCGTATATTGACAGCAACATCACCGGGTTCTTTAACATCCTGGAAGGCTGCAGGCACACAGGCGTCGGGCATCTGGTGTATGCCAGCAGTTCGAGCGTGTACGGGTCTAATAAAAAAATCCCCTTTGAAACTTCTGACCCCGTAGACCATCCCGTGAGCCTTTACGCCGCCACCAAGAAGAGCAATGAATTAATGGCGCATACCTACAGCCACCTCTTTCGTTTCCCTACGACCGGCCTGCGTTTTTTTACGGTATACGGCCCCTGGGGTAGACCCGATATGGCATTATACCTGTTTACCGATGCTATTGTGAAAGACCGGCCCATCAACCTCTTCAACCATGGCAACATGGAGCGCGATTTCACCTATATAGACGATATCACCACCGGGGTCATCAAGGTGATCGAAGGGGACACCACCAAGCGACGGGAGGCCAACGCCCTATATAAGGTCTATAACATCGGCAACAACAAAAGTGTAAAGCTGATGGATTTTGTATCCGAAATCGAGAAAAACCTGCATAAAACAGCCAAGAAAAAAATGCTTCCCATGCAGGCAGGTGACGTGGAACGAACCTGGGCCAACGTAGACGATTTGATCGAGGACTACGGATATTCTCCCAACACCTCCATCGAAAAGGGCATAAAGTCTTTTATCGAATGGTATTTGGGATATTCCGCCCGATCGCAGGGTTGACATGGATCACTGAAGAAAATACAGCAGGGATTGCTCCTGCAACCATTTAAATAACCATTGTGCCCGTGGCAAACGGGTTGAAACAAATAAAAAACACGAATGAAAAAAGTATCAAAAATCTGCTGTATAGGAGCAGGGTACGTAGGAGGGCCAACCATGTCTGTTATCGCGAGCCAATGCCCCGAAATCCAGGTGACCGTGGTCGACATCAACCCAGACCGTATCAACCGCTGGAACGATCCCGACCTGAACAAACTGCCCATATATGAGCCCGGCCTGAAAGAAGTTGTGGAAAAGACCCGGGGGAAAAACCTTTTTTTCTCCACCGAAGTAGATAAGGCAATAGACGAGGCAGAGATGATCTTTATCTCTGTAAACACCCCGACCAAAACCTACGGTAAAGGCAAAGGGCAGGCGGCAGACCTGAAATATATCGAACTTTGCGCCCGCAATATCGCGCGGGTCGCCAAGGATGATAAAATCGTGGTGGAAAAATCGACCCTCCCCGTCAGGACCGCCGAAGCCATTAAGAGTATCCTCCAAAATACCGGGAACCAGGTCAATTTTGAAATTCTTTCCAATCCTGAATTTTTGGCCGAAGGGACCGCTATAGAGGACCTTATGAATGCAGACAGGGTGCTTATCGGTGGGGATGATACCCCCTCGGGGAGGGCTGCCAAAGATGCCCTTTCAGCCATCTACGAGCACTGGTTGCCCAAAGAAAGGATCTTACAAACCAACGTGTGGTCGTCCGAGCTATCCAAGTTGGTCGCCAATGCCTTCCTGGCCCAACGGGTGTCTTCCATCAATTCCATCTCCGCCCTTTGCGAAAAAACCGATGCCAATATCCAGGAAGTGTCCAAAGCCATTGGCCTGGACAGTAGGATTGGCCCAAAATTCCTGAATGCCTCCGTAGGCTTTGGCGGTTCCTGTTTTCAAAAAGACATCCTTAACCTGGTGTATATCGCCAGGACGTTTGGCCTGCCCGAAGTGGCCGATTACTGGGAGCAGGTGATCCTTATGAACGACTACCAAAAAAACCGTTTCGCGGCGAATATCGTCACAAGGCTCTACAATACCGTATCCGGGAAAAAGATCGTGATCTACGGGTGGGCTTTTAAAAAGGACACTAACGATACCAGGGAATCAGCGGCGATCTATGTAGCCGATGCCCTCCTTGATGAAAAGGCGGAAATTGTGGTGTACGACCCCAAAGTACCCGAAAGCAAGGTGTATGATGACCTCGACTACCTAAATAGCCGAACTCCCGAAGAGAACCGGGCCTTGCTAAAAGTAGTGAAGGACCCTGTGGCGGCCACCAAAGACGCCCATGCCGTCGCCATTCTCACCGAATGGGACGAGTTTAAAACCTACGATTGGAAAAAGATCTACTCCAATATGCTGAAACCGGCTTTTGTGTTTGACGGCAGACGTCTTTTGGATAAAGACTTTATGGAATCTATCGGTTTTAATTACTACAAGATCGGGCAATCGTAATCGGACGGACTTTAGCGCATCGTATAGATAGCACCCGTTAACATCTTTCCCGAGAAACGCGGCAGCTATGCTTTACCCATGCTGCCGCTAAAGGCATCCCGCAGGCCGGAGTTACAGACTGGGGCCGTTGGCACGCACCTCGGGTTTGGATGTACTTGTTTTCATCCCCATTCTCCGAGCCGGTGCTTTTTAAATACACCCCGGGGGGCAACCGTTATGCCATCCTGTTTCAACGCCCCCTTGCTATTGGCCCCTGGATAGAAGCCACGCAATAACTCGCCTTTTTTAAGTATGACACGGCCCTCCCGGCCTAATAGCCCTTACCCCCCTAATTCATCACCCCGGATTCCCCTACGCGGTCTGTAGTGGTATACAACCACAGACCTGCCTGCAGGGGGTCTTGTCGCTCCGTAATATAACCCATCTACGTTTCATGGGGTACCCCGCCTTTTCCCCCGCCCGGAACCAGGGCTCGCATATGCAGGCCTATGAAGGCCCGGCGTCCCGGATACAGGGTACCCGACCAGGTATATGGTCCGATCCCGCCCGGTTCTTGCCCGCTGGGATCTTTACGGAATGTTAAAAAAAAGTGCCGTTTATCGAATAAATCAATCGACGAAATCCAAACACCCATTTATTTCGTTTAAGGTAATATGTGCCATTAGATGTATTTCATCGAAAAAATTATGGTTTTCATCGATATTTTAAATTTTTAATATAGTATTGTAAGACCCAAATTATTTGCCGTAAATCTTTAACGTTAACTTGCTTATGAAATTTTTCCCCACAAAAATCATTCATTTGATCTCCACCGTTTTGTTCATTTTTTTAAGTATTTCTTGTTCCAAGGACACGGATCTGTTGGCCGATTACCCTGCGCCGGGTCCCGATGGTGGCATCTCGGTTAACCGATTGGTCGTGAACGACACCTATGTCGTTTTCTCCAATAACACCACCGTCCTGGACGTATTGCAGAATGACAACCTTTCCGATTCGGGGAACGTGACCATCGTTGGTACTTCGGACCCCGCCAATGGAGATGTGGTGATCAACCAGGATAATACGCTGAGCTATACCAGTGATGGCGATGGGTCTACAGAGGATAATTTCACCTATACGGTAGAAGTATCCAATACGGACGGGAGCGTTACGAGTGAAACAGGGGAGGTAAACGTCACGGTTACCACGCAGGAAGTGCTGGAGGAGGTTTCGTTCTGGAAGGCACAGTTTGATGCCGAATTATATGAGAATGACGATGTCGCGGATTTACCCAAGATGTTGGAGCAATCCAAAAGCGGCAATAAGTTCCAGGAGTACTACTACATGTACTATTATTTTGACGGCTACCTTTCCATGTGGCAGGCTACCGGGGATAATAGCTACCTGGATACCATGCTTACCGTTATAAAGAACACCATGGCGGATGCCAAGCCCGTAGAATTTAACCCCAACTACCTGGGTTGGAAAGCAGACGCCTCATATGGCCTGGATTACCCCAAGAATGGCGTTGCCCTTTGGGAATCGTATTTCTACAAGGCCGTTACCACTTTGCTGCGTATCATGCACAGGTCTCCTTCGCTGATGTCGGGTTCTTACGATGGCGGCACCTATAAAGACGCGTACGAAGAAATCCTGGCTTTTACCGAGCAGCATATTTGGAACAAGTGGGTAGCCAAGGGCTCCAGCTATATCTACCGGAGCCGCACGCATATGGCCTCACATTGGGCGCGCATGGGAATGGAATTGTATATTATAACCGGGAACAAAAAATACAAGGAAGTATTTGACAATATATCTTTCGGGACTATGCCGGGGGTATCATCGAACCTCAGGGACAGAATGTTCCAGAACCCGGATGTGCCCGGGGCGGTTACCTGGGATAGCAAGTGGGATTCGGCCAAAGGAAATGCCGTTCAGGATACGCCCCATGCGAGTGATCTGGTTACGTTTTGGATCCTTGCCTATGAAAATGGCATGTACTGGGACGAGAACGATATTGACGGCCTCGTCACCACCCTGGACAAGGTAGTCTTTAAACCCTCCGACGGACCCAATAACCGCTTGTTTGTAGATGGTTCCGGTGGATATGACACCTACGGCCGATTGAGGGATTGGGTAAAGCTCGGACGTTATGACCGCGCCTTGCAGAACAGGCTCATATCACAGTACCAGAGTGACAAGGACAATGCCCGAAGGTATGCCATCCAAAACCTGGGGAACTTTGCACTAAACGAAAAAATCCTGTTGGACGGCGCCCCCGTGTATCCGGAATACTAAGGGGAGGGTCCCCTGTATGCGGCAGAATGCCCTGCTGAGCGCTCGCTGCATGGTTGCTATGTGGCTCCGCCCTGGCAGCGGCCTCCCCGGAACAACAACCTGTAAAACCTCACGGCCTGCACATTGGTGCAGGCCGTTTTATGTTAATAACCTTTCCATGGCATCGCCCCGGCCTGGGACGTTGCGCTTCGCATAAACCGCCTAAAGGCTCCTGTCCCAGCTTTCAGGAACCGTTTTATCCGTGGCCGGCAGATAGCGCCAATGGCCTGTCCCGGCCCTCCCCCCTACAATGAATTCTCCCAAAACCCGTTACAGTAGTACCGCTTAGACCGTATAGGCCATCATTCCCCGAGATACCGGTCAAAGCAGGTATTCCACAGGCACCACTCCCCCGATGCACCTGCAAGGGTACCGCTGAAAATCAGGGCTTCGAGTTGGAAATCCTTAAATGCGGGGGGCTAATCGAATAAAAAATGATATGTAGATATTTATAATCATCTTTGCGGAATCATTATTAACAACAAATGCGGGTTAAAGAGATAGTCCAGAAAATCAGCGTTTTCTCCAAGACTGAATATTTAAAGAATATCGTTGGCCAGGCGGGTATCGTATTTGTCGCACAACTCATCCCGCTGATATTCAGCCCCTTGATTTCCAGGCTATATGACGAGAACGCCCTGGCCGAGGTAACGGGTATGGTGTCTCTGAGCAGTTTGCTGCTGGTTTTCAGCAGTTTTAAACTAGGGCAGGCCATAGTCATAGAAAAAGATGAATACAAGGCCCGGCAACTGATGGTGCTCATCTTCTTCATCAACCTGTTCATGATATCGGTTATAAGCGTCGTACTGTATTTGTTTCAGGATTTTTTCATCCGGAGCTTTAAGGTAGACAACGTCATTTTTATCGTTCCGGTCTTCGTATTGTTCTTTTCGTTATTTGGCAACTTTGACGGTTGGTTTATCCGGCAAAAAAAATTCAAGAACAAGGCCTACGGAAAAATCATAGAATCGGTATCCTACCTGACATTTGCCTTTTCGCTTTATTTTTTCATAGGAAGCAACGAATATGGGCTGGCGACGGGCAAAATCCTGGGCATTGTACTGGGTGCCCTGTTTTTGATTAAGCTCTCCAAATACCGCATTCCAAGTTTTACGCTGGAGGACCTGCGCCAATTATTGCGCAAGTATCGCGAGTTTCCCATACACGATATGCCATCCAGTTTCATCAATGTCATTAGCCTTCAGATATTGGTGATCTTCCTGGGATTCTATTATTCCAAGGCAGAGGTGGGGTTCTTTGGGCTCGCCAACATGGTCATCCTTACCCCTATTTCTTTTGTCGGGCAGGCCGTAAGCAGTATCTTCTTTCAAAAAATTGTGGAAGATGTCCATAAAAACAATTACCGGCTGGTGAAAAGTACGTTTCTAAAAACGTTTTATTTGTTGTCGGCCATATCCATCCCGGGATTTATCATCCTGTGGTTTTTTAGTGAGGCCCTGATCCCATTTATTTTCGGTGATAATTGGCTGCTTACCGGAAAAATTGCGAAAGCGCTCTCCGTGGTATTCCTGATCCAAATGGTCGTCAGCCCCATCAGTGGCCCCGTGCTCATCCCCCTGGGGAAGATCCGGTTGAATGCCATCTGGCAGTATTCCAGGTTTTTCTTTATGACCAGCGCTTTATTGGTCATGATTTATGTATTTAAACTGGATTTCCTCAATTTTATACGGGGATACAGTTATTGCGTGGTCGTATCGTACCTGGTATACCTCTTCGTGATCCTTAGAATCATCAATGTAAAAGCACGTTCGTAAAATGGAGCACTCTAACCCCAAGAACTATCAGACGGTCATCCTGTTTTTCTCGTGGACGGTGGCGCTTATCTTTATTGTTGTCCGCTTGTTTGTCAAAATTGAGGATCCCGTCCGATACGCGCTCTTGCTTTGTTTGTTTGATATTGCCCTGAACCTCCGGAGGAAAGACCTGAGGTTCAACAAGAATTCATACCGCATCCTCGCCCTGATCGTGATCTTCTATTGTTGGTTGATTTTCAGCAATGCCTATTCGCCATCTATGAGTTACAAGTTTGACAAAAGCATGTTTTTCCTGGCGAACCTGATATTTTTCATCTATCCGTTTTTTATCAAAAAAATCAACTTTAACCTTCTGATCTGGCTGTATTGCCTCATTGTGCTCCCCTTGTCTGCCTATTTTGTCTACATGAATTCCATTGTTTGGACGGTCAACTCGGCACAAACACAAATGTTCATGGGCATCAGGGACTCTTACCTGGTGTTTGGCCTGCACCTGGGGATCCTGTTCCTGCTCCTGTTGTTCCATAAAAAGAATATTTTCCTGAAATTAATCACCTTCGGGCTTTTGATTGCCAGCGGGGCCAGGGGCCCCCTGCTTTTCATGCTACTGGTGGTCGGACTCTACTATAGCCGGCAGAAACTTAATATTTTAAACCCCAAGAACGTCGCCCGGGCCATTGTGGTTTTTATCGGGTTGTTTGTCGTCTATTTTTTCAATGCGGAAAAAATAAATTCCCTGCTGGGGCTGACCTTCAGAAGGTTCGGATCCCTGGTCGAAGGTCAGGATGCCTCTGCCCTGGAAAGGGTGTATCGCCTGAAATACGCCTTTTACCAACCCTTCGAAAGTTTGGCCACCTTCCTGTTTGGCAACGGTATTGGCAGCTTTGGCATCCTGTATGACAAAGTAGATCACAGGTCTTATCCCCACAATATATTGGTAGAGTGTTTCTTTGAACTGGGCCTCATAGGCTTGTCTATTTTGATTGCTTTGTTCATCGCCGTTTTCCGTAGGCTATCGCTGCGGGAAAATGCCTTTGGCCTGCTCTTTATCTTTGCGTTTTTGAATGCCATGAAATCTTCCAACATCACAGATCTATGGATTTTATTTAGTTTTATGGGGGGGATAATCTCCATGAAGGCCTATTATAAGGAAGAAGCAAGACTCGTATCGGAATAGGTGTTGAGAAAAAAGAACGGATCAAAAGAAGAAATCATCTACCCAGGCCGTTATTAATATGATAGCATAACCCATGAAAATCCTTCACATTGCCAACGATTTCTCCCTAACCAAGGTGCATAGCAACCTCTACAGGACCCTGGACCAAATGTCCGTCAAGCAAGTGGTCTTTAACCCGGTAAGGGAAGAGACACCGGTAGGCGCCAACCATATTGACTTCCTGGTAGCAGACAGCCAGATCGTCTATTCCAAAAAACTTCGAAAATACCACCGGTTGTTGTTCAGGAGGAAGATTGCCTTCCTGTACAGGGACCTCAAATCCAAAGTAGACCTGGGTTCGATACGTTTGATGCACGCGACCACACTTTTCAGCGATGGGGCACTGGCATTAAAAATCAAGAAAACATATGGTATTCCTTATATCGTGGCCGTACGAGCGACGGATATCGATGTTTTTCTGAAGTACCGGCCCGATCTCGCGCCCCTGGTGCGGAAGATCCTGCGCGAGGCATCCAGAATTATTTTCATCAGCAAATCATTACACCATAATTTTTTGAACCACAAGCACATACAGGCTTATTCAGACGAATTAAAGGAGAAGTGCATCGTGGTGTACAATGGCATTGATGATTTCTGGCTGGACAATACCCGCCCGCGGCAGCAGCTAAAACCAAGCAAAATCCTCTTCGTAGGCCGGATGATTGGGCGGAAACACCTTGAAAACCTTGCCCTGGCCGTAATCGCCCTCAATGAAAGGGGGGTGGCATGCAGCATTGATTACGTGGGCAGCGGGGGGGCGGAAAAAGATAAAATAGAGGCACTTTCCCTTAAACACCCGGAGAGCATCCGGTTATTGGGCGCCATCCATGATAAATCGCGCCTGCAGGAGGTCTACCGGGACAATCATATCTTTGCCATGCCGTCCAAGGGAGAAACTTTTGGATTGGTGTATATTGAGGCGCTGTCACAGGGTTTACCGGTATTGTATCATACCAATGAGGGGATCGACGGGGTTTTTAATTTCAAGGTAGGGGAAAGCTGTATTGGGCAGGATATCGGCGCGATTGCCAATTCCCTTGAACTAATGATGCGTGCCTATGATTCCTATGCCCTGGATAAGATAGATTTTTCGCTTTTCCGTTGGAAAAACATCGCCCGGCGATATTATGATATATACACTTCAATCCACAACTCATGAAAAAGGCGTATTTCCTCATTAAATATATCCTGCAATACCCCTTGCACCGATTTAAAAAAAACAGCATACACCACAGCACCCGAATCAGCCGCAATTCACTGATCTCCTATACCAAAATGGGGATTGGCAACTACATTGCCTGCAATACAGTGATCATCAATACCGAAATTGGAAATTATTGTTCCATCGCCCCCGGGGTGCAAATTGGTGGGATGCAGCATTCGTATTGGTGGTTGAGCACCTCGCCCCGCCTAAGTGACCAGTGTATCTCTAACAAAGTGACCAGGATTGGGAACGATGTATGGATAGCGGCCGGATGTATCATTAAACAGGGCGTTACCATTGGCGATGGCGCGGTCATCGGCGCCATGTCTTTCGTCAACACTGACATCCCTGAAAATACCATTTATTTTGGCAGCCCGGCTAAATTCTACAAGAAACGGCTGGATGATGATATTTTCAAAAAAATAAAGGAATCCGAATACTGGAATTTAAGTCCCAAAAACGCAAGAAAAGCATTAAAACGAATTGAAGATGAAAATCCTATATCTACACCAGTACTTTAAAACACCCGATATCCCCGGGGGTACCCGGTCGTATTGGACCAGCCTCGAGCTGATGAAGTACGGGCACGAGATCACCGTCATCCGATATTCCAAGGACATCGACAAAAAAATTGAACGCAAGGTTGTAGACGGCATCAATATCATTACCGTAAAAATCAACTATTCCCAGAGCAAAGGGGTGATCGGGCGATTAAAGGCCTTTGTCCACTTTATGCTCATTGCCTCGTATATCGCTTTGAAGGAAAAGCATATAGACCTGGTGATTGCCACTTCCACGCCACTGACCATTGGGTTTCCGGCCCTGGTGCTGAAAAAATTCCGCGGCATCCCGTATGTGTTCGAGGTTAGGGATCTATGGCCCGAAGTACCTATCCAGATGGGGGGGCTCAAAAACAAAATGGGGATCAAGCTTGCCCTTTGGTTTGAAAAAAGCATCTACAAAAACGCCTCGCACATTATTGCTTTGTCCCCGGGGATGAAAGAAGGGGTGGTTAAAACGGGCATCCCTGAAAACAAAGTGGCGATGATCCCGAATATGGCCAAAATAGACAGGTTCTGGGAAAGGGAACCCGATGCCGGCCTCATGAAATCGCTGGACATCCACCCCAAAACCTTTAAGATCATCTATTTTGGGGCCATGGGCGAGGCCAATGCGATCGAATATATCCTGGAAGCCGCCGGCCTTCTTAAAAAATACCCGGATATCGAATTGATATTTATAGGCAATGGCTCCAAGGAATCACTGATCGTAGACAGCATCGAAAAACAACAACTCCATAATGTCCGATTCCTGGGGTTATTTAATATGGAACGCACCTCGGAAATTGTAAACTTCTGCGATGTTTCCCTGGTCACCTTCAGCAACATTCCCATACTCGCCACCAATTCCCCGAACAAACTGTTCGATTCCCTGTCGGCCGGCAAGCCGATCATTGTCAATTCCGATGGCTGGACACGGAAGATGGTCGAAGATAATGCGTGTGGGGTTTTCGTAGATCCCGAGTCCCCGGAAGACCTGGTTGAAAAAATAGTTCAGATGAAAAATTCGCCGGAATGGGTAAAAAAAATGGGGGCGAATGCCAGAAAGCTGGCAGAGACCGAATTTGATAAATCCATTCTATGCAATCAGTTCGTCGAGGTCATTCACGCTCTTTCTATCGGGCAGGCCTGACAGTCTGATGTAAACACACAAAACCATGTATCGCGTTATAAAACATTTTTTCGATTTTTTTGCAGCCCTGACAGGGCTATTGCTTATATCCCCGTTATTCCTGTTAATTGCGGTCCTCTTGTATTTCGCCAACGACGGCCATCCCTTTTACTTCCAGAAAAGACCGGGTAAAGACGGACGGATATTTACCATTGTGAAATTCAAATCCATGAATGACAAAAAGGATGCGGATGGAAAACTCCTGCCTGATGCAATGCGTATTACCAAAATCGGGGCATTGGTCAGGAAAACATCGCTGGACGAGTTGCCGCAGCTTTTCAACGTACTCAAGGGCGATATGAGTTTGGTGGGGCCCAGGCCCCTAATGGTAGAATACCTGGAGCTTTACAATGACTTCCAAAAAAAACGGCATCTCGTGAAACCCGGGGTAACCGGATGGGCACAGGTCAATGGCAGGAACGCGATAAGCTGGGACCAGAAGTTTGCTTATGACGTCTACTACGTGGAACACCAGAGTTTGTTACTAGACCTGAAAATCCTCGGGAAAACGGTCATAAAAGTCTTCCGCTCCGAAGGGATCTCTGCCGATGACAATGCCACGATGCCCATGTTTACGGGAAACAACTAATTAGAGCCACGAATGAAACTAAGCATCATCATCCCCGCGTACAATGCAGCCACCTATATTGAAACCTGCCTTACGAGCTGTGTCAGGCAGGATCTGAATCCATCGGACTACGAGATCATCGTGGTGAATGATGGCTCTACCGATTCTACCGAAGCGCTTGTCACTACCTATAGGGAATCCTATCCGCAGATCCGGCTGGTAACGCAGGAAAACAAGGGAAACGGAGCTGCAAGGAATACAGGGGTTTCCAATGCCAAAGGAGACTATATCTACTTTCTGGATGCAGATGACTATATAGCCGAAAATGCCCTGGGCACCCTCATGGGGCATATAGAGAAGCATGCGCTTGATTTCCTTGGATTTTCTTCAAAGAACGTTTCGGATTCGGACCAAAAACATTCCCTGAAAGCCGGGAAGGACGTCGCTCTGGATCCTGTGATGGATGGCATTGATTTTCTGGGAATCTATAATTACAAGGCAGAGGTTTGGTGGTATATGGTCAACAGGGCATTTTACCTGGAAAGTGGTGTTTCATTCTATGACCGGAAATTTGTGCAGGATTCCTACCTGACCCCGACCCTCATCAGCAAAGCCCGGCGAGCGGCCTATACCGATTACGATGTTCACAGGTACCGGCAATCGCAAAACTCTATCACCCGAAGAAAATCTGCCGATCACCTGCACCAGCATTTTAAGGACCTTTCTTTCTCAGTAGAGCAACTATACAACCTCAGGAAAAGCCTCATCAACAGCGGGGTCACCAACGAAAGCGCCCTCAGGCGTTTGCATGTGAAGCAGCAGCGGTATGTGTTTATCATTATCGTACGGGCCTTGAAGTCTGGATTGCAACGTCATCATTTGAAAAAAATGCTGACCGGTTTCCAGGCCCTTGAAGCGTATCCCATGGACATATTTATGACTACCACAGATTACAGGAGCCCCGTATACCGGTTGCTGACATTTATCTTTAACAGACCGTACCTCCTGTATCCTGCGCTGCGGTTGTACCGGCTGCTAAGGCCTTAATACTTACTGTATGCCCCCCTCCCCCCTCCAAAAGGTAAGGTGAAGGAACAGGCCGCCCCATAGGTATCCCAGAAGTACTCCTT
>LXTR01000047.1 GCA_001683825.1 Flavobacteriaceae bacterium CP2B
GAACAAGTGCACCTGCTGGTGGACGTGAAATAACAGTGGAAGCGACAGCGTATACAGCGCATCCAAGTGAGAATGGTACGTATGGTGGTCGTGTATTAACTGCAATGGGGCATGATTTGACAGCTAATCCAAATATGAAAGTAATTGCTGTTGATCCTAAAGTAATGCCGCTTGGATCAAAAGTATGGGTAGAAGGATATGGAGAAGCGATTGCTGGAGATACTGGTGGTGCGATTAAAGGAAATCGTATTGATGTTTTAGTTGGCTCAGATGGTAGTGCTAATAGCTGGGGGCGCAAATCTGTAAAAGTGAAAGTTATAGAGTAGTATATATGTATTAATATAAAAGGCGGTT
>LXTR01000069.1 GCA_001683825.1 Flavobacteriaceae bacterium CP2B
ACCTATACCATTACAGACGACTTTGGCACCTCGGTGACCATCGATACCAACAACACGGTGACCACTTTGGTGGACAACGGGGACGGCAGCTTTACCTATACCTCCGAGGACGGGACCATCACCACCTTCACCGAGACGCTGAGTACTCTTGTGGATAATGGAGATAGTACCTTTACCTATACTGACGAAGACGGTAGTACTACGTCTTTTACCGGTACGGATGACCAATACGATGACGAAGTGCAGCTCCGGACCCCTATCGATGTGGATGAAGGTGGTGTGGCGGCGCCAACCAATGAAACCACGGTAGAGGAGGTGATCCAGGCAATTGCCCCTATTACTTCAAAAGCGGCAAGGATTTTCTATCCGCCTTCGATCGCGGTGGATGCTTCTACCAATGGCAGTTTCTCCATTGACCTTTACGCGCAGTATATCGCACAGTTCGGGACTCCTACGGTAGCCAGTGCCGGTGCGCCGGCAGCGGTACCAACCTATGCCTCAGGCGAACTTTATTATTACGTGACCTATGCGGATCCTACTGTTTTTGATACCGGAACCATGAGTATAGATGCCAACGGGGTTTTGTCCTATGATATCATCGGGCAGCCATCAGATTACAATTCGCTTATCAACGTAGTGTTCGTGGTAAAATAAACCGGTTGAAACAGAAGAAGGGTTTGAGACCTAAAAAAAGAAATAGTGTATTATTGCTGGGGGCCATCCTTTTTATGCTGGGCTCTGGTCTTACGCATGCCCAATTTCTGCTACAGGCGCCCAATGCTGGGGACGAAAGCAATTATCGCTGGTATGAAGCCTCGGATACCGCTACGGTCCTCGGGACCGATTTCTTTTATGAGGCAACCACGCCCGGGGTGTATTTCGCTACCTATGATGGGACACTTTGCGGGAGTAATGCCACAGGCTATTTCATATTAACGGATTGCAAGGCCCCCGATAACCAGGTAACCCTTGATATTTCGGCCAATGTTAGTGGTAGTGCTACTGTAAGCTGGAATCCCGCATTGCCAGGAGACCAGTTGCGTCCTGTGGCAACAGCAACCACTTCGGTGGAACGTTATGTGGCTACCATAAGCAAGGCGGGCAATTCCATTGCCCTTCCTCGTTTTACGGTGGTATGTATGTCGCAGGCGGCCACCCTTGTGGATGATGTGGTTACCCTGGATGAGGATACCGCTACAGTGGTCCCTGTATATGCCAATGACAGTGACTTGCCAGTTACGGGTACCCTCACGGCGACCAATCCTGCCAACGGGGCTGTAAGTATCAATGATAACGGTACCCCCAATGACCCAACCGATGACATCGTTACCTATACCCCCGACCCTGATTACAACGGACCCGATAGCTTTGATTATACGGTATGTAATACTTTCGGGGATTGTAGCACGGCTACTGTCACCGTGGATGTACTGCCCATAGTAGATGCCCTTGACGATAATTTGATGATGGAACAGGACCGGGTCTTGGATATCGATTTTCTGGCGAATGACAATGATCTGCCTGTCATGGGGACGATCACCCATACCAATCCAGTGAACGGTGTCCTTATTATGAATGACAATGGAACTCCTGCCAATCCCTGGGACGACTGGTTCACCTATACACCCAATCCGGGCTACCTGGGTAACGATGGCTTTGATTATACCCTATGTGATGCGATGGCCAATTGCAGTACCGCTAGTGTTACCATTGTGGTAAACCCACCAGCGCCTGACCTCGACGCGGATGATGACGGCATCGTTGACAGCTTTGAGGACCTGAACCTGGATGGGGATAATGACCCCTCTACCGATCCCACGGATTCCGATGGGGATGGAATACCGGATTACCTGGACATTGACAGTGATGACGACGGGATTCCAGACAACGTAGAAGCGCAAGCTACCGATACCTATATCCCACCATCCGGTTTGGATATAAACAATAATGGGCTCGATGATGCTTATGAGGGTGGTTCCCTCGGGATTTTCCCGGAAGACACAGATGGTGACAACCTTCCCGATTACCTGGATGAAGATAGCGATAATGATGGGGTGCTGGACAGGATAGAAGGGCATGATCATGACCACGATGGCATCCCTGAAGCCCTATTCATAGGTTCGGACAAGGATAATGACGGCCTGGATGATGGATACGAAGGAGCTGTGGCCATAGATTTGGATGTAAACGACGAGATTGACGATCCACGGAACGACCTGCCCGACACGGACGGTGACGGTGAGCCCGATTACAGGGATACGGATGACGATAATGACGGTAAAATGACCGTGGATGAAGATGTTAACAAGGATGGTATATGGGGTAATGACGATGTGGATGGCAACGGCATCCCGGATTACCTGGAACCGAACGGGGCTTTGAACTATGTGGAAGTCTTCAATGTGGTGACACCCAATGGGGATGGCATCCATGATGTTTTGACCATACGGGGTATTGAAGACTACCCGAACAATACCATCAAGATCTACAACCGGTGGGGGGTACTGGTATACTCTACCAGGTCCTACAACACCAGGGGCAATGTGTTTGACGGAACTTCACAGGGACGGGTAACGGTAGACCAGGACAATAAATTACCGGTGGGAACCTATTTCTATATACTTGAGTTTGAGGATACCGGAGCCGTGATGCAGACACTCTCGGGCTACATTTACCTAAATAAATAAAATCACCATGGGGCAACACACACATTTTCTGATCAATAGTGCAAAAGTAGGGGGCTTCCTGCTACTGGCGTTACTCCATGCCTCACTGTTTGCGCAGCAGGATGCGCAATATACCCAGTATATGTATAACACAGTTACGGTGAACCCTGCCTATACGGGTTCACGGGGGCACCTGAGTATCGCAGCCCTGTACCGGGCCCAATGGGTGGGGCTCGAAGGTGCGCCCAAAACACAAACCTTTAATTTTCATACCCCGGTGGGCTATAATGGCGTTGGACTGGGATTATCGGTGGTGAATGACCAGATTGGCCCCACCTCCGAGACCTATCTGGACCTGGATTTCTCATATACCATACAGACTTCCGATGATGCACGCCTCAGTTTTGGGTTGAAAGCAAGCGGTCACCTGCTGGATATCCGGTTCTCGGAATTAAACCAGGACTGGACCAATCCGGGAGGTCCGGACCCCACCTTACAACAAGATATTGACAACAAATTTTCTCCCAACGTGGGGGCGGGGGTATATTATCATACAGATCGGTTCTACGCTGGATTTTCGGCGCCCCGTATCCTGGAAACTTCCCATTTTGATGAGTCTTCCCTCTCTACAGCCAACGAACAAATGCATTTATACCTGATTACGGGCTATGTCTTTGAATTGAACGCCTTCTGGAAGTTCAAGCCTGCATTCCTGACCAAAATAGTTAGCGGGGCCCCGCTTCAACTCGATTTTTCGGCAAATTTCATGTATAATGACAAGTTTATTCTGGGGGCGGCCTATCGCTGGGATGCCGCTGTTAGTGGTATGGCGGGATTCCAGATATCGCCGGAATTCCTTATCGGCCTGGCGTATGACCGTGAAATAACCGAACTGGGGCAGGCGGTATTTAACGATGGTTCCTTTGAAGTGATCCTCCGATACGATTTTATTAAAGTACTGGACCGTTTAAAATCTCCGCGTTTCTTCTAGGCCCCTTTTCCCTCTATTAGCGCCCTTCGCCACATTTGTGGGCCATTCGGCCTCAAAGTGCCTGAAAGGTGTTATTTTTGTAAGGTGAAAAAGAAAGAAGAATACGTGATCCTGGTAGATGAACAGGATCGGGAAGTTGGTACCATGCCCAAAATGGAAGCTCATGAAAAGGCATTGCTACACAGGGCCTTTTCGGTTTTCGTAATGAATCAGAAAGGGGAAGTGATGTTGCAACGACGGGCTTCACATAAGTATCATTCCCCGAACCTCTGGACCAATACCTGCTGCAGCCATCAACGCCTGGGCGAGACCAATATTGAAGCGGGTAAAAGGCGGTTACAGGAAGAAATGGGCTTTCAGACCGAACTAAAAGAACTTTTTTCTTTTATCTACAAGGCACCTTTTGCGAATGGCCTTACCGAATACGAATTTGACCATGTCATGCTGGGGTATTATGAGGACGACCCACAGGTAAACCCTGAAGAGGTGTCTCATTGGAAGTGGATGCGTCCCGGGGATATCAAAAAAGACATGGAGGTGAATAAGGACCGTTATACCGCCTGGTTCAGGATCATCTTCGAGCGGTTTTTTGAGTACTTCCTTCAGAAAGAAAAAAAGCTATGAAAGTAAAAGTGAGCAGGAAGGCCCATTTCAATGCGGCCCACCGTCTGTACCGCCCCGACTGGGACGATCAAAAAAACGATGAAGTCTTTGGCAAGTGCAACAATCCCCATTATCATGGCCACAATTACGAACTTGTGGTGAGTGTGAGCGGGGAAATTGACAAGGCCACCGGGTTTGTGATGGATCTGAAAGTCTTGAAAGACCTCATTCGCGAACAGGTAGAAGACGCCCTGGACCATAAAAACCTGAACCTGCAGGTGCCTGATTTTAAAAACCTTAACCCCACCGCAGAAAATATTGCCGTTGTGATCTGGAACAGGCTTCGGCCCCATATCGCAAAAGATAAGGGCCTGGAGGTGGTCCTTTATGAAACACCTCGCAATTTTGTCACGTATTCCGGGTAGCCTATGGGACTGAAGCCTGGTACCCCCGTTCCCGATTTTACCTTGCCTGATCAGGATGGCCGGTTTTTTACACTATCGGAAATAGTTGGAGAGAAACCACTGGTCCTTTTTTTCTATCCCAAAGACCATACGCCCGGTTGTACGGCAGAAGTATGTTCATTCAGGGACAGTTATGAGGATTTTCAGGATTTAGGGGCAGAAGTCATCGGTATCAGCTCGGATACGGAAGCATCGCATCGGAAGTTTGCACATTCCTATCGCCTTCCTTTCCGCTTGTTGTCCGATAAGGACCAAAAAGTACGCAAGCTCCTGAAGGTAAAAGGATCGCTATTCAACCTGCTCCCGGGGAGGGAAACCTTGGTGGTTGACCGTGATGGCCGGGTCGTGCTGGCCTTCAACAGCCTGAACCCGTCCGGGCATATGAAGAAGGCGCTCCATGCGTTAAAGAACCTACAAACATCATGAAAAAGCTATACCCATTAAAATTCCTGCCCATCCTGAAAGAACGCCTCTGGGGGGGGACCAAGCTCAAAGATGTCCTGGGGAAGCCCATAGAAAGCGATATAACAGGCGAAAGCTGGGAACTGTCGGCCATTGCGGGAGATGTTTCCATAGTGGCCAACGGTGAACTGGCAGGTACGTCGCTTAAGGAACTAATTTTGGACTATGGGGCCGAACTCCTTGGGCAGGACCTAATAAAACGCTTTGGACATGAGTTCCCCATCCTGATAAAGTTTATCGATGCGAAAATGGACCTGTCTATTCAGCTCCACCCCGGGGATGACCTGGCAAAACAGCGGCACAATTCCTTTGGGAAGACCGAAATGTGGTATATCATGGACGCCGAGCCCGGGGCACAATTAATCGTCGGTTTTAACCGGGATGTAACGCCGGAAGTGTACCAAAAGAGCCTGGAGAACAACAACCTGCTGGAACTGTTGAACTATGAGTCGGTCAAAGAAGGGGATACCTTTTTTATCAATACCGGCAAGATCCATGCGATCGGGGCGGGGGTATTGTTGGCGGAGATACAGCAGACCTCCGATATTACCTACCGGGTATTTGACTTCAACCGCAGGGACAAAGACGGAAATCTTAGGGAACTCCATACAGAGCTGGCCCTGGACGCCATAGACTATAAGCGCAGGGATGATTTTAAGGTAGACTACGCCAGGATACCGGATAGGGCCAATACCATGGTGCATTCGCCGTATTTTAAAACAGACTACCTGGAACTAACCCGGGACCTGGTACGCGATATCTCCGGACGGGATACATTTACCATCCTGATGTGCGTGTCAGGGACTGCCGAAGTGCAGAATGAAACTGGCAGTACCGGGCTACAGAGGGGAGAGACGGTTCTCCTGCCTGCCGGGAGCAACATCATGACAATTCATACAGAAGGGGCCCGATTTTTGGAGGTTACCCTTTAAAATATTGTAATTTTACCAAAAATAACAGAGCAACATGGCAAGTATACGCGATTTAAAAAAGGACATCAATAATGTTTTGGGCGACCTCATAGAAGCCGTTTACCTGGTGGAAGCCACCAGCGACAAGGAATTTTCCAAGGAAGGCTCCGGGATTATTGACAATGCCATTGACACCTTTGATGATTTGATTGCCAAAGTCAACAACAAAGATGTGAAGAACCGCAAAAAACACCTGCAGGAAGTCCGCAATGAACTGGAGGCAAAAGCTAAGGACCTCTCAGAAAAGATCAATAAACTTTAAAAGCGTACAGGCCTATTCTCCTGCCGCTTTTCGTTCTCCGAGATAGGTTGCCAGGTCTTTGCCGTATTTGGAGGCCGCCACTTCAGGGCTTAAGGCGGAATAAATAGAATCCAGGTACTTTATGTTGGCGTCGGCCACTTCTGTAAGCGCAATATAGGGGGCGATATAAGAGCCCGAGTTGTTGAGTGCAAAATTCAGGGCGTAGAGGTATCCCCTCAGGATATTCCGGTTACTAAGTTTTTCAATGGAATCCATGGCCATGGAATCTTTTTGTACCTCCGGGTCATACGCTGCCCTGATGATCTCAAGGTTCTGGGTGTTGTATCGCGACATTACCTTACGGTACTCTTCCAGTTTTTTCTGGGTGGCCGAACCTTCAATGGCCGCCTGGGTGTCAAAGGAATTCCAACTGGTTTGGATCGTGATGGTCCCGGGTTCGCCAAAAAAGGTGATCCTGTCGTTAAGATCATTCTGGTCATTCTTGTTCAGGTACAGGTAGAAGACCTCAGGGCTCTCCAGGGGGGTTTCGAAGTGGAAATTACCATCCCCCTGTATTTCCAAGGAATCCACTACCACCAGGCTGGAATCCTGAATTCGCTGAAGGTACAGGACTCCTTTTTTGAGTCCTTTTACCGTTCCGGTCACGGTCATGGAGTTGTTGGGGTCCTTACTGCAGGAGAGAATGGTACTGGCCACAAGGGCGAGACAAACGAGGTATTTCATGAATTGGTTTTATCCCGCAAATATGCGCAAACTTGGGAAATTTTTAAACTTTTGAAGCAATTTCCATCAACAGGGCACAAAGAAGGGCGCCCCCGGTGCCTACCACATAGCCGAAAACCGCGAGCAACACCCCTACGGAAGCCAGGGACGGATGAAATTCGGCTGCTACCACCGGAGCCGATGCCGCCCCTCCCACATTGGCCTGACTGCCTACCGCCAGGAAGAAATAGGGGGCTTTGATGAGTTTTGCTACCAGGATGAGCAACCCGGCATGGATAAAGATCCAGATAAAGCCGATTACGATCAGACCGGGGTTTTCCAGTACTTTTCCAAGGTCCATTTTCATCCCGATGGTGGCTACCAGGATGTAGACGAACATCCCACCGATCTTACTTGCACCGGCACCTTCGTAATTCCGCGCCCTGGTGAAGGACAGGAAGATCCCGGCAAGGGTGGCAATGACCACCATCCAGAAAAAGTCGCTGCCAAGGAAAGACAAAAAGCTTTTGGCATCCCGTACCGAATCAAAATTCCCGAGGAGGTAGGCACTGATGGAGTCTCCCAAATAATGGGAAAGCCCGACAATTCCGAAAGCGAAAAATAACAGCATCATATAATCCTGCAGGGTGGGTACCCGGACGATACGTTCGGAAAATTGGGTCACTTTTAACTTGAGCGACTCGATGGCGGTCACATCGGCCTTCAGCCATCGGTCTATCTTGCTCCGTTTCCCGATCCCCAGCAGTAAAATGGCCATCCATATATTGGCCACCACTATGTCTATCAATACCATGCCGCCGTATTTTTCCGGGTTGTACTGGAAAATCTCGAGCATGGCCGCCTGGTTGGCCCCGCCTCCAATCCAGCTGCCTGCAATAGTGGATAAGCCCCTCCAAACTGCATCAAAACCGGCACCCCCAACGGTTTCCGGGGAAAAAATGGAAACAATCAAAATGGCGATGGGGCCTCCGATGACGATACCTACCGTCCCGGTAAGGAACATGATCAACGCTTTGGTGCCCAGGCTGGCGATCGCTTTTAGGTCAATGCTGAGGGTCATCAGGACCAGGGCCGCGGGCAATAGATACCTGCTGGCCATGAAATAGAGTTGGGATGTGGCGTCAGAAACAATGCCCGCGCTGGCCAATAAGGCAGGAAGCAGGTAGCACATGAGCACGGCGGGTACCACCGAATAGAATTTTTGCCAGAAACCCGTGCTGCGGGAAGAGGTATAGAAAACAAACCCCAGGCACATTGCCAGCAGCCCGAATACAATGGTGTCGTTGGTGATCAGTGGTTGGTCCATATTTCTAAAACTTGGGTGGGTTCAGTGGTTGAGAACGTACCATTACCCGGTGCTATGAAGGCCTAAACATAAGAAATTCCGTTCGATCTGGGGGCGGGCAGGAGGTAGTTTCATAAACAAGCCTTTTTGGAACCCCCGTGATAGATGGGGTTTAGGCCTGTCTTACCGCCATTGTTGGCCCCCTGCCGGTCAGATATTCAGCCAATATTGCAGTTTAAGGTTGATGGAGCGGTAACGGGGCGAGAACTGGTTTACGAAATAGTTGTCATTGTATACCAGGAAGAGGTCGGATAGGGGCGCAAATCGCCATTGCAGTCGTGAATTCACACCCAGGTTATCACGTTGGTTACTGTATTGCACAATGGTAGACCAGAAAATAGACTTGCTAAACGTAATATCCACCTTGGGGCTCAGGAGCCATAGATCGGCCGAAGCATAAGGGGATGGGAGCTCTATTCGGTCGTAGTTCATGGCCAGGGTAAGCAGGGCCTTGGGTTGTAACCGAAGGCTTACTTCGCTTTCCACGGCGTATCGCCGTCCGTTGTAGAATTCGCCCAGGGAGGGTTTAAGGGAGAAGGATAGCATATGCGCCCTGTTAGACTGGTAGCCGAGGTTTACGCTGTTGTACTCAAAATCTGAATTTGCCGGCAAGGGCGTTGCATCATCCGAACCGGTAGGGTCAAAAGTATCCGTGAGGAAAACATAGCTGTTGTTGAATTCCAGTTCGAACTCGGATTGGTCCTGGAACTCGGCTTTCCAAATCACCCTGTAATCGTGATCGGTTTTTTTGTAGTCCAGTCCGGGTTGCCAGATAACAATAGGGGAAAATCGTATCCCGTGATTGTTGATAATGCCACGCTGAGGCCAAAAAACACGTTCAAAAGAACCCACCGTTTTCAGGATGCCGGTACGGCGAATGAATCCCAGGTCGGATCTGAAATCCTCATCGATCAGGTTGATGTCTGCCAATGCGTTGTACTTCCGGCTCCTGTAAAAAAGCCTTGACCCCAGGGAGTAGTTTCCCTCCCTGTCACCGGGTTGGAGGGATTTATGGGCGTATAAATTCCCGGTCCAAACGTTGTCTGGGGAAGCCAGGTTATAATCGATCCCCAAAACCCGGTTGTAGTTGTCTTCGGGTTGCTGGAAATCATATTTCCGAAGCGATTGCCTGTTAATAAAAAAGACGCCCAGGTTGGAGCGTGAAAACACCCGCTTTTGCAGGGCGATCATCATATTGTTGTTGGAGGCGATCTGATTGGCCTCGTCCGCCTCGGTCTGTATATTCATAAAGCCCAGGCGCCAGTTCTGGTTTAGCTTGCCACTTAACCGTACGCCCCCGATGATCTTGTTTTCTACCGTATTCCCCGCACTGTCCTCGGCAATGCCTATACGCCTGGAAAAGAAAGGGTTGGCATCCCGGCTGTCCCCAAAGCTGCCAAAGAGGTCACTGTTGTCAATAAAGAACTGCCGCTTTTCGGGCAGTGACACTTCAAAGCGGGTCAGGTTGGTGAAGATATCATCTACCTCCACATTGGAAAAGTCCGGATTAATCGTAATGTCAAGGTTCATCGCATTGCCGATAGACACCTTGGCGTCGCCCCCGGCATTCGGCCGGCCACTGAAGTCTGTCCCACTTTCAAAGTCATGCTCCGCCAGCATGCTCGCATAGGGGATAAGGGCAAGGGGGGTCCTGGACCTGCCCAGGGGCTTTTCAAAAACCATATCGCCCATAAAGGCGAGGTTAAAGATCAGCTGGTTTTGTGGGATCCGCGCCCAGACGCTCCGCTCGTTGCTTTGCATATCAAACCGATAGCTCTGGAACCGCCATTGGGTCTCCCCTTCCCGAAACTTGAGTGAGCTAAGCGGGATCGCCATCTCTACAATATAATGATCGGGAAAAATCCTGCTTTCGCCCTGCCATTTCACATCCCAGGAAGTGGTAAACCCCCTTAAATCTGCACCCCCACCAGAGATAAGGGCCTCCCTTTGCACCCCATAGGGGTTGATCCCAAACAGGAAGGCATTGGTGCCGTCGTTGAAGGTGTCGAAGATCAGGCTAATATTGTCGTTGCCTCCAGCCCTGAAATCCCTCCGCAAGGTGGGGATTACATAGTCTTTCCCCGGTGACTCCGCCTTGATCCCAATAAAAAGGGTAGTACCGTTATAGAGCATTTTTATGTCTGTGGCATGTTCGGCAAGTACTGAATCGGTGGGGAAATACTGTTGGAAAGCCCCCGCGCTTTCAGCTTCGTTCCAGATCGCCTCATCCATAATCCCATCGATGTTGATGAAATCAGATATATATTTGACGGTAAAACGCTTGTCTTCGTTTTGAGCGGAAATCAGAAGGGACATTAAACTAAGAAGTGCGCTCAGGCACAGCTTTTTTGACATGCGCAATGGTGTGTTTGGTGGTGCAAAGGTAGGGGATTAAGGTGTTAAAAAAATGCAAAATGTATTGTTCCAGATCGTGACAATAATCGTAATTAGCGACATCCGTGCAAAATATTGGGAATTAGTGGGGTAAGACAAGCCAGGAGTTGTTCTGGCTTTATGATACAGGGTAGCTTTTAAGGCAAATGAGGCAAGGCGGGACTAATCCCCACCCCGGAACTTCCGGCTCTTCTTTTTCCTGGGGCTTTTAAAAAGCCGTTTCAGGAAGCCGTCGCGTTTCACGGGTGCGCAGTCCAGTAACTCCGGTATCCCGGAAGGGGGCGGCGGAAAACGGGCAGCGGTGATGTGGGAGAAGGCCGGGTCCGCATTGAGCTTTTGATAATATTTCGCGAAGAGGGGGAGGGCTGCATTGGCCCCCTGCCCAAGGGCGGTAGTCGGAAATCCGATTTCGTGCTGTTCCATACCCACCCAACTCACATGAACCAGTTTGGGGGTAATGGCCACAAACCAGGCATCCTTGTTGTTTTGCGTGGTTCCCGTCTTGCCGGCGATGGCATTCCCAAGGCCGTACCGGGACCGTATCCTGGCAGCCGTCCCTTGGTCTATTGTCGCTTTCATGAACTCCAGCATGACGGCCCTGCTCTGATCGGAGAAGGCCGGGCGCGGCGAAACGGGAGGGGAAAAACGTTGCAGCAGGGAGTCAGTGCGGTCTGTGATCGCCCGGATCAGGAAGGGTTTCACCGGGGTGGCATTGTTTACATAGGCGGCATAGGCCCCCGCAAGTTCCCCGACCCCAATAGAACCGGTGCCCAGGGCCAGGGAAGGCAACTCGGGTAGGGGAGAACTGATACCCAAAGCACGCGCCTGTTGCAGCACCCTGGGGATGCCTGTTTCTTCCAGCACTTTTACCGCGACGGTATTTACCGATTTGCTCAGGGCTTCTTCCATGCTGTAATTGAGGTACCGTTCATCGGTATCCCCGGAATTTCCGGGCGACCAGCCTTCCAGGTTCTCATAGGCCACTTCCTGGGCAGAGAAATAGGAACAGGGCGCAATCCCTTTTTCAAGCGCTGCAGTATACACAATAGGTTTAAAGGTAGACCCTACCTGTCGCTTGCTTTGTGAAATATGATCGTATTTGTAGTATTTGTAATTGATGCCGCCTATCCAGGTTTTGACGGCGCCTGTCTCAGGGTCTATGGAAAGGGAGCCCACATTCAGGAATTTCATATAGTGGGCGATGCTGTCTATCGCGCTGGCCTCTACTTCTTTTTCGCCCTCCCAACTTGCAAGGAGCATCGTTCTGGGCCTGGAAAGCGAATCCCATGCTTCTGCGTGACTTAGCCCATCCTCAACAAGCGCTTTGTATGCCGGGGATTGACGAACCACCTTTTCTATGAGGCGTTTGTTGGCCAGCCAGGGGGCTTTCTTGCCATGGCTCTTTTCAAACTGCGATTGCAGGCCCGACATATGCTCGGCCATCGCCTTTTCCGCCAGATACTGCATTTTTGAATCCAGCGTGGTGTATACCTTAAGGCCGGAAGTGTAAATGTTGTAATTTCTTCCCTTTTCCCCTTCGGCCCGTGCCCATTCAAGGAGTTGTTTCCGTACCTCTTCCCTGAAATAGGGGGCCAGCCCTTCGTGGTGTTCAAATACCCTGTAATCCAGCTTCAGGGGCCGTTGGGCAATACTGTCTGCCATAGCCCCGGACAGGTAATCGTTACGGGCCATGGCCTGGACTACCAGGTTTCTGCGCATCAGGCTGTTTTCCGGGAAAATTCTGGGGTTGTAACCATAGGTGGCTTTGAGCATGCCCACAAGGGTAGCCGATTCCTCAATGGTTAAGGCCGGGGTACGTTTGTTAAAGAATTTGAGGGCTGCACTTTCAATGCCAAAGGTGTTGTCGCCAAAAGATACGGTATTCAGGTAATGCTCGAGCAGTTGCTCCTTTGAATACAGGTCCTCCAGCCTTCCCGCGGTAATCATTTCTTTGATCTTGCTGACCGCCAGGCGCAAGGTGCCCGATCCGGATCTCGGGAACAGGTTTTTGGCGAGTTGTTGGCTGATGGTACTGCCACCGCCCGAAGAAGCATCCTGCAGGAGCAGGGTTTTGACAGCGACACGGAAAAGGCTTTGATAGTCTACGCCGTGATGCTCGTAAAAACGTTCGTCCTCTATGGCAACCAATGCCTGTACCAGGTGTTTTGGAAAGTGGTCGTAGGCTAAGGGTTGCCGATCGTAGATGTAATATTTTCCAATCAGGACGCTGTCGGCCGAATATACCTCGGTGGCGCGTTGGTATTCCAACCCAGACAGGGCCCCTTTGGAAGGCAGTTTACCCCAGGCCCCGGCATAAATACTCATCACAAACAAGGCAATCAGGACAAAGCTTGCACTGGCCAGTAGTACACCTAAGCGGAGCAATTGTCTTAAATACTTCCTGGACACGGGTTTTTTCATTAGGACTGCAAGATCAAACTTATAAATAAGATAAGCACAAGCCTTAACAATACCTTAAATTTCTATGTCTTATTTTTGATGCCGTTCCAGCCCCATATCTCCCCGGAGGTAACTGGGGTAATACACAAGCCCCGGCAAGGGGAGCACATTGATCATTCAAATCCAAACCACTATACCCTATGCGACCGCTACTTTTCTTACTAAGCCTCCTCCTGGTCAGTTCGGCCCATGCCAGTACCCCTGTCTGGTCCAAAACCGGTCACAGGGTAGTTGGCGAGGTGGCATCCAAGTACCTTAATGCCAAAGCCCGGAGGGTTATCGCCGACCTTCTGGGCGGACGGAGCCTGGCGGCGGTATCCAATTTTGCGGATGAGATCAAATCAGACCGTGCCTATAAGGAATTTGGCCCATGGCACTACGTCAATATCCCACCGGGAAAGGCGTACCGGGAAGTTACGCCCAGCCCCAATGGCGACCTGATCATGGGGATAGAACGTTGTGTGGCCGTAGTAGCCGACAAAAGCCAACCCAGGAAAGAACGGGTGTTTTACCTGAAATTGCTTGTCCACTTTATTGGAGACCTGCACCAACCGCTGCATACGGGTAAGGAAGAAGACCGCGGCGGCAATGACATACAGGTACAGTGGTTTGGGAAAGGCAGTAACCTGCATCGGGTTTGGGATGGCGATATGATAGACGGCTACGGGATGAGCTATACAGAACTGGCCGCAACCTTATCCAGGGTATCGCGCAGGGAACGAAAATTGCTGCAACAGGGAAACCTCTACGATTGGGTGGATGAGTCCCGGAAAGTAGCGGAGACCGTGTACCAGTCTGCCAAAGTGGGTGAAAAACTGGGGTATGCCTATAGCTATACCTATTGGCAAATCGTTGAAAATCAATTGCAGAAGGGTGGGCTCAGGCTGGCCAAAGTACTCAACGAAGTATTCTCGTGAGAACAGGCTTTGTTTACGCCCTTACATACAGTGGCTAAGTCTTTTCGGACATATAGGGTTGCGTGCGATCCTATTTTGATGGGTACTTCGAAAACGGCGGTGTTGTGCCTCGGTCGGGCGTGTTTTGTGCGCCGACCCTGCAACCAATCCTTCCACCTCCTGAAAGCAGACGACTTTAATACCCTGTGTGTCAGGTTCTTAACCCCCTCCCCGGGCATAATAAATTGGAAGGCAATAGCTTCAATAGGGGTGCGGTATTCCCAAGCCATGCCATAGCGCAATTCCATTTCTCGTCTATCAACCTACATCGGCCCCTAAGGGTATTGTTAAGGAAAAAAAAGGGGTTCCGACCATGGTAATACGCCTTTGATCCTGTAAAAATGGGAGTTTGCCTAAAAAACAAAATTTTTTAAAAACCACAGGAGTTATAGGATAGTAAGTTGGTTATGAGGAGGTTAACAAAGCATATCCGTTTGTTAAAGGCAGTAACCACTTCGCGTGCGAAGGATATAAAAAAATCGGTTCCAGAACCGATTTTTTATTTTCGTGTGGTGGCAACATGCATCGGTTTTAAGCGATATAACGGAACGTCAGGTTAATGCGTTCTCCGACCGGTTTTTTGGTCTTGGGTACCTGGTGCAGCCAATAGTGCTGGGTAGTACCCTGCATCAGCAAGAGGCTACCATGGTGCAAGGCCATTTTATGCCGCCATTGCCTTTTTTTGCGGTGTTTCAGGTGGAAGGAACGTACCCCGCCAAGGCTCACCGAGGCAATCACAGGGTTCCTGCCCAATTCTTTTTCGTTATCGGCATGCCATCCGTTGCTATCGCTTCCGTCCCGGTATTTATTGAGAAGGCAGGTGGTGAAAACCGAACCAACCGCTGCTTCAACCTGGCTTTTGATCTCCAACAGGACAGGGCCAAAGGGCTTTGGGTGCATGGTAATCCCCGAATAGGTGTAGGACTTGCCATTGTCTGCATACAATGCAGTGAGCCTGGGTTGCCAATAGGTTTTTCCAAAAAGGGTAATGGGATCCTGTTGCCACGGGACCTTTGCCCGTAGCGTTTCAAAATACCCGGTAGCGGTTTCACTGTCAAAAAAGGTTGGGAAATAGCGGATATCGCTCTCAGGCAGGTCCAGGGGTGCCGGTTGCATATCGGGGGCGGACATTACTGCAGGACCTTTTTCAACTGGTTCCTGTATTCTGAAGGATTCTGGCCGGTAAAGGCCTTGAACGACTTATTGAAATGTGAAAAATTGTTGAAACCGCTTTCAAAACACACCTCTGTGATACTCATGGGCTTTTCAGCGAGGAGTTTGGAGGCATGTACCAGGCGGTACTCATTGAGGAATTGTACAAAGGTCTTGTTGGTGATTTTTTTGAAATACCGGCAGAAGGAAGGCACGGTCATGCTCACCATATTGGCCATCTCATCCAGGGGGATATCTTCCCGGAAGTTGTTCTTCACATAATTGAAGACATGGTTGATACGGTCATTGTCCTTTACTTCGGTTTCCATGGAAAACCCATCCGCGTTCAGCACTTTAAAATCCTTGGAGATCGCCAATTCATTGAGGATATTCAGGATGGCCAACAATCGCTGGAAATCGGTCTGGTATTCCATTACCTCGATTTTCTCACCGATGTTTCGCTTGGTTTTTCCAGAAAACGCCAATCCTCCCTTGGCCATCTGGAAGAGGGCCTGGATATTCTTCATTTCGGGGATGGAGAAAAAATCGGTCCCCAGGAAATCCTCCTTCATCTGTATGACCGTCTCGCTTTCGTTTCCGGTAAGCTTATCGGTGAATCCGCAATGGGGGAGGTTGCTCCCGATCAGGATAAGGTCGCCATCGGAATAGTAGGAAACATGGCTGCCTATCTGGCGTTTCCCGGAACCTCCGTTCACATAGACCAACTCGATTTCCGGATGGTAGTGCCAAATGTTGTTTTTGTTGTTTTTGGACTCGTCAAACCGCTGGTAGGTGAATGAATGCCCAAAATTCGGTTCTATGGCCTCAAAGGCCGGTTTCTGTTTCAAGAGTTCTTTGTTATCCATAGCTTATATAAAGGTACGGTCGCTTTTGGTAAGAGTTCTTTGCAAAATTAACCAAAAAGTGTGCTAAATTAACTCTTAACATGAATTTAACCATTTTTGATGTTAAAATAGCACATAAAATGGACAAGCCCGTGGTAGTAATCGGCAAATATCGGCCCTAAGTTTGTAATCGAAAGTTATTCATTAATCCAAAAACAAGCGTTATGAAATCAATTTTGAAATTAAGTACTGTAGTTGCCTTCATTTTTAGTACTACTATAGGGATGGCAAAGGAACCATTGCTCTTTTTTGCGAATAAAGAAGATGCCAGGACATTGGTCTTTAAGCTGGACACCCCTACACAGGAGACGGTGATCCGGTTTTTTGATACAGCGGGGAATACCATTTACTCAGAGAAAACCGGGAAGGGAGCTGCCTACGGAAAAAAGTTTGACCTTAAAAAGCTCGCTGGCGGGTTGTACTACCTTGAAATCGAAGATTCCTTAAAGGAGATCGTCTATACCATTGAGGTAAGCAAGGACGATGCCAGGATCGTGGAAAAAGAGGAAAAGGTGAAGCCTATCTTCAGGAAAAAAGGAAACAAGTTGTTCCTGAACCTTCTCAACCTGGAATCTTCCGATGTGGAGATCAAGGTAGTTGACAGCAGCAACCGGATCCTTTTTCAGGAGGTCATTGCAGGAGAGCAGGTTGTAGAGAAGGCCATCAACTTCGAAAAAGCCTTTGAAGACAGCTATACCATTGTTGTGCGCACCGGAGGCAACACCTATTACGAAAGCGTACTTGTAAAATAGTTAATTGTAGTAGTTTAGTTTAGTTATGTTTTAATTGGAAAGGGGGGCTGTAAAGCCCCTTTTTTCTTAGGTATATTTTTGCAACGCCTCCCTTTTGTATTCTGGCAGTGCGGGGTTGTCCAATGCAAGGGTAAGCACTTCCCGGGACTTTATCCTCGCATAATACAATTCAAAGCACTGGTGTACGGTGAGTGGGTTGGGCGATTCCTCCAGCAAGACCAGGCTGTCTCCGGCCTTTACCCCTCCTTCTTCCAGAACGCGTACGTAGGTTCCCGGATACCCATAGGCGATAAATGCTTTCAGAATTTGCTGGTCGCCAAACCGTATGCCCAGTTTGTAGCAGGGTTCCCGGGGCATGGATACCTGTACAAGGGCTTCCCCCACACGGAAGATATCACCAATGCGGATATGGCGTTCATCCATCCCGTCAACGGTAAGGTTTTCCCCGAACATGCCCCAATCCCATTCCAGACCGGGGTATAGGGACTTCCAATACGGGTAATGCCCGGAGGAATAAAGGTAACAGGCTTTATGGATACCGCCGTGCACCCTTCGGTCTGCAACAATATCCTTTGCTACCGCTTCACTTTCAAGGGTAATGGGGCCATCAACGGGATATTTGTAAATCCCGGTAGTCTCGGTTTTGCCATTCCACTGGATGCGGGTGGGGCGGGCAATATTGGTGGAACGTACCTTCATTTGGCAAAAATAGGAAACTGCGCCGGAGCTTTGGCCGCTGTGTCCGAAATTTTAAGCACAGACACTGTCCTGGACCGGGATGGTCCCCCATGATGGGCGAGTCAGCCCCCAGGGAAAAGGCCGCCAGGATTCATTGGGTAATACCGCGATACTATTAGGCCAGGATCTAATGGACCGAAGCCATTTGGCACCGGTAAAGGCTACAGTGCTACATACGTATAGGCCCAATAGGCCAGGCCGAATTGAAGCGGGATCCTTATGATTAAAATCCATTGCGGCAGCCCGCTGGCCGCTTTGGGGTCGGTAAGCATATTAAAATGGACCAGCAGGAATACCGTCAGCATCAGGATGATACCATAAATGGCCGGGTTTCTGGTCGGGGGGAAGCAAAGGCCGGCGCCAAGGACTACCTCCACCACGCCACTGGCGTACACCAGAAGCCTGTGGGAGGGCAGGTATGGAGGCATGATCCGTAGGTATATCCCTGGAAACAGGAAATGCATCAGGCCCGCCAGCAGGTATATGCCGGCCATCAGGTAGAGGTGCCAGGGGTCGTTCATCATACCACAAGGTAGCGAAATTCTTTGGGAGGGAAGCCAGATATGGTCGGTCGTTAGCGTATGCGATCGCTATTTATTACATTTAAGACATCATGATGCATCCCAGGTATAAAAGGTATTTTCTAGAAACCCTTTCCTTTGGGCTTATCTGGATGCTCTTTGGTTTTATCTATGTATTTATTGAGTATGGATTGCTCGGAAGCTTGCCTGAGTACCCTGCCACCGGCAACCAGTATAATTTTAAGAATTCGCTGATGTATGTTGGTGCAGGGAGTTTTATGATGGGGATGGTCCAGGGATGGATCGAGGTGCGCTGGTTGCGCAGGCGTTTTGAAAAGCAGCGCTTTTTTATAAAACTGATGGCGAAGGGTGGTTTTTACCTTTTGCTTATTGTGCTTTTCCTGGTACTGTTAACCTGGGTTATCAATAGCAGGCGCTTTGATGAAGGGCTTTTTGCCCCTGAGGTGCTCGAAAGCCTTTGGCCGTTTTTTTCCAATTTCGCCTTTTGGAGTACGGTCCTGTATGTGGCAGCCATTTTGGGGGTTGCGCTTTTCGTTTCTGAGATTGGACAATACCTTGGGATAGGGGTTTTGGGCAATTTTATCCTGGGCAAGTACCACCGGCCCAGGAAAGAAACCCGTATCTTCATGTTCCTCGACATGCGATCTTCGACAAGCATTGCGGAGCGGATGGGCCATGAACGTTATTTTGAACTGCTACGGGCGTACTATGGGGATATGACCGAACCCATACTGCTGACCTTCGGGCAGGTCTACCAATATGTGGGTGACGAAATCGTCATCTCCTGGCCCAAACACCTCGGACTCTACCACAACAACTGCCTGCAATGCCTGTTGGGAATCCAAAGGAAGCTGCGGGAGCGGGCGGGATTTTACGAGGAACAATTTGGGATGGTCCCCACTTTCAAGGCAGGGTTGCACCTGGGGGAGGTAACCGTAGGCGAGATTGGGATCATAAAAAAGGAAATGATCTATACCGGCGATGTGTTGAATACCACGTCGCGTATCCAGGCACAATGTGATGCCGCAGGGGCTATGGCCTTGATATCCGGGGAACTCGCAAAAGCGCTTCATCCGGATGCCGGTGTAGGCATGTCTCCCCTGGGCTCCCTCAATTTAAGGGGCAAGGAGCAAACGGTTGCACTTTTTAAATTGGAGGTATTGAATAAGGTTTTATAAAGTCTAATCCATAAAAATTACCAGATTATGCAAACTATTTTAGGGGCCGGGGGGGCATTGGGTACTGCCCTGGCCAGGGTCTTGCCACAATACGGCAAAGCGGTTCGGCTTGTGGGGAGGAACCCGGTAAAAGTACAGGAGGAAGATGCGCTGTTCCGGGCAGACCTGACGGTTTTAAAGCAGGTGAAAGCGGCCGTGGAAGGGTCCCGGGTCGCTTACCTCACGGCGGGCTTGCCATACAAACTGAAGGTTTGGCAAGCCCACTGGCCGGTTATTATGGAGAATTGCATAGAGGCCTGCGCGGAATCGGGTACCCGCCTCGTGTTTTTCGACAATGTGTATATGTACGATGCGCAAAGCCTCAACCCAATGACGGAGGACCATCCCATAGGTCCGCCCAGCAAGAAGGGAAAAGTACGTGAGGCTATTGCCAACCGCTTTACGCAGGCGGTGGAAAAAGGGGATATCCAGGGCCTTATTGCGCGATCTGCTGATTTCTACGGCCCCTCGGTAAAAAATGTGAGCGTCCTTACCGAAACGGTGATTAAACCTTTGAGCGAAGGCAAGAAAGCCAATTGGATGGGCCCTACAGACAAAAAGCATTCCTTTACCTATGTCCCCGATGCGGCCAAAGCTACAGCCCTTTTGGGCAATACCCCGGAGGCCTATGGGCAGGTCTGGCACCTTCCTACAGCCCCGGACCCCTTGACGGGTGAAGAATGGATCATTGAAATAGCCCGGGCGATGAAAGTGGCCCCCAGGTACCGGTCTGTCAGCCGGGGCATGTTGAGGTTTATGGGCTTATTTTCTCCCATGATGAAGGAACTGGCCGAAATGGCCTACCAGAATGACAGGGATTACGTTTTTGACAGCAGCAAGTTTGAAAAGCATTTTAAAATAGCGCCCACGCCTTACAAAGAAGGGATCAGGCACATTATAGAAGCCGACTACTCCTAATAAAACCGCCCCCGTTGGTGGGGGCGGTGGGGCCTTGATAAGGTCTTATGGCCTTTATTTGATCATCTCGTAACTGCGCTTGATAAAGCTGGTGAGTTCCTTGCCCTTCAGCAGGCCTTTGGAAAGGCGTGCGAGGTCCAGCGACTGGTTGATAAGCCGCTCCCGCTTTTTGGCGGTTTTGGTGCTCAGGATCTGCCCTACCAACTCGTGGTTGGTATTGATGATCAGGTTGTACATGTCGGGCATATTCCCCATCCCGAACATACCGCCCCCGCCGGTTTGCTGCATCTCCTTCATTCGGCGCATAAACTCGGGCTCGGTGATGATGAAAGGGGAGGCATGGCTGTCCATCGCCTCGAGTTGTATGGTATAGCCCTTATCTTTGACAACTTCTTCCACCTTGCTTTTCAGCGCTTCTTTCTCTTCCTCACTCAACTTGGATATCGGAGTGTCATCTTTATTGATAAGGTTATCCAGATGGTCGGCATCGACCCTGGCGAACTTGAGCTTTTCCTTGGAGGTTTCGAGTTTTTGCATCAGGTGTGAAACAATGGGGGAGTCCAGCAGTAAAACCTCATAGCCCTTTGCCTTGGCTGCCTCAATGTAGCTGTGCTGGGCTTCGGTATCCGAAGCATAGAGTATTACCAGCTGCTCGTCTTTGTCGGTTTGCCGGTCCTTGATTTTTTCCTGCAACTCCTCAAAGGTGTAGTAGGTATTATCCACGCTGGGGTACAGTGCGAACTTCTCGGCTTTTTCGAAGAATTTTTCTTCCGACAGCATCCCGTATTCGATCACCAATTTGATATCGTTCCACTTCTTTTCAAAATCCTCGCGGTTCTCCTTAAAGAGTCCTGTCAGCTTATCGGCTACCTTACGGGTGATATAGGAGGCAATCTTTTTAACGGCTCCATCGGCCTGGAGGTACGAACGCGAGACATTCAAAGGGATATCCGGAGAATCAATCACCCCCCTGAGCATGGTCAGGAATTCCGGCACGATCCCCTCGACATTGTCAGTGACAAAGACCTGGTTCTGGTAGAGTTGGATCCGGTCTTTCTGGATGTTGAGGTCTTTGCTCAGTTTTGGGAAGTACAGGATTCCGGTAAGGTTAAACGGATAGTCTACATTCAGGTGGATGTGGAAAAGCGGTTCCTCGAACTGCATGGGGTACAATTCTCGGTAGAAGGCTTTGTAATCCTCGTCTTTGAGGTCTGTGGGTTTCTTTGTCCAGGCCGGGTTGGGGTTGTTGATAATATGGTCTACCTCGCGGGTAGGAGCGGGGTCTTCTTTTTTGGCGCCCTCCGGTTTGGGCAGGGTTTCTGTGCGGGTGCCGAACTTGATGGGGATCGGCATGAACTTGTTGTATTTTGTCAGCAGTTCCTGGATCCGCGCCTCCTCCAGGAACTCGGTGGAGTCCTCTGCAATGTGCAGGATGATCTCTGTCCCGTGTTCTTTGCGTTTGGCTTTCTCTATGGTGAATTCCGGGGAGCCGTCACAACTCCAGTGCACCGCGGGGGCATCCGCATAGCTCTTGCTGATGATCTCAACCTTTTCGGCCACCATGAAGGCAGAGTAAAAGCCAAGTCCAAAATGCCCGATGATCCCGGAGTCTTTGGCGCTGTCCTTATATTTATCCAGGAATTCCTCGGCACCTGAAAAGGCCACCTCGTTGATGTATTTTTTTACTTCCTCCTCACTCATTCCAATACCCTGGTCCAGGATATGGATCTTCTTGCCTTTCTTATCCACCTTTACCTCAATGATGGGCTGCCCGTATTCCACTTTGGCCTCTCCGATGGAGGTGAGGTGCTTTAGTTTCAGGGTAGCATCCGTGGCATTGGAAATAAGCTCGCGGATAAAGATTTCGTGATCGCTATAAAGAAATTTCTTGATTAAGGGAAAAATGTTCTCGACAGAAACATTGATTTTACCTGTAGCCATACCTAATTGATGTTTTGCATTAATTCCTTGCCATACCGACAAAAAAAGTACCAGAGTGTGCTAAAGTGACAAACTGACACCTTTAAACCAGGGCTCTGCAGGCATCAAAAAATTTTAACAAAATATTTGTTCATATAATTATGATAATAATTAAACATTATATATTTTTGTCATGATTACGATAATTGATTGCTATGGAAAAGTTTTCTGAGTGTAATCAATTCACTTGTTAATTGGTTAGGTTGTTTGAAAACGTGCTTTCTTCTGAGGGCACGTTTTTTTTTGAAGTTTTCTAAATTAATTAACAATAATAAAGTTTATATAAAACTATATTTGATTAAACAAAAACCATAGGTTATGACAGCAAAGAAAAGCGCCTCAAAAACCAGCCGTGAGCAACTGATAGACCGGTATATGACCGATGTGCTGGAAAAAGAGGCCTTTCCCGCCTCCATCTATAAATTCTGTAAGGAGCACAATTTCCGGGAGGAGGAATTTTACGCCCATTTTGGGTCTTTCGATGGGCTGAAGCGTGGCATCTGGAGTTCTTTTTTCCAGGCTACTACAGACCTCCTTGACAAGAACAAGGAATACGAATCGTTTTCCAATAAGGATAAACTGCTGACCTTTTATTTTTCATTTTTCGAATTGTTGGCCCTGAACAGGAGCTATGTGCTTTTTTCCCTCTCCGGGAAACAAAGCCTGCTAAGAAACCTCCATCAGCTTAGGGGCCTTCGGAAGAGGTTCAAAGGCTTTGCCGGGGCGTTGATAGCCGATGGCAATAGCGGGAAGAGCCTGAAAATAACAGAACGGAATCCGGCGGTTTTCTCCGAAGCGGCCTGGCTCCAGTTGTTGTTCCTGCTTCGGTTTTGGATAGAAGATGTATCTCCGGGCTTTGAAAAGACCGATATTGCCATAGAAAAATCAGTGCAAACTGCCTTTGACCTGTTTGAAAACACCCCCCTGGACAGTATCCTCGATTTTGGCAAATTTCTCTTTAAAGAGCACATGGCTTAGATGGACCTCCTTCCAAAATAAAAGAACGATGAAAACCCTGGATAAAATACCTACCGGAAAACTGGAAAGGGCGGGAGCCATAGTGAAAACGGGTGTGAAGGTGGGGGGCAATTATGTGAAATACTACGGCAAAAAACTGGTAAAGCCCGAATTGAGCCGGGACCAACTGAATGAGGACAATGCCGGCGATATTTACGACGGGCTTAAAAGCCTCAAAGGGAGCGCCCTTAAAGTAGCACAGATGCTGAGCATGGAAAAGAACCTTTTGCCCAGGGCCTATGTGGAAAAATTTTCACTTTCCCAATTTTCGGTGCCCCCACTGTCGGCCCCCCTGGTCAGGAAAACCATCAAAAAGCACTTGGGGAAATACCCCGAAGCGCTTTATGATTCCTTTCAGCTGGAAGCTGTGAACGCGGCCAGTATCGGGCAGGTCCACCGGGCCGAAAAAGGGGGGAAGTCCCTGGCTGTTAAGATCCAGTACCCGGGTGTGGCGGAAAGCATCAGTAGTGACCTCGCCCTGGTAAAGCCCCTGGCCATGCGCATGTTTAACCTGAAGGGAAAGGATTCAGAAAAGTATTTCAAGGAAGTGGAAGGAAAACTTTTCGAAGAGACCAACTACCTGATGGAACTCCGGCAAAGTGTTGAAATTACCCAGGCCTGCCGCATCCTACCCCACATGGAATTTCCTGCCTACTATCCGGAATGGTCCGGTGAGCGCATCCTTTGCATGGACTGGATGGAAGGACAGCACCTCAGTGAGTTCACCAGGGGTGACTTTGACCCGGTCCTGGCAAATGAACTGGGCCAGGCACTTTGGGATTTTTACATGTTCCAGATGCACGGCTTGCGAAAGGTTCAGGCCGATCCGCATCCTGGAAATTTTTTGGTAAGCAAGAAGGGACGGCTCATTGCGATAGACTTCGGTTGTGTCAAAGCAGTCCCCGAAGAATTTTACCGCCCCTATTTTGAGCTGGCACAAAGGGAACATATTGAAAACGACGCGTTCTTCACCGAAAAACTGTACGAGTTGGAGATCCTCACCCCCGGGGATTCTGATGCAGAACGCCGGTTCTTCAAGGATCTCTTCCGGGAAATGCTCAGTATTTTTACGGCCCCCTTCAACGAAGCGAATTTTGATTTCGGGGATCCGGTTTTCTGGGGTCGGATTGCAGCGCTCAGCAAACAATACGCCAAAAATGAACAACTGCGGAAAATGGATGCCGGTAGGGGATCGCGCCATTTTTTGTACATCAACCGTACTTTTTTTGGCTTGTACAATATGTTGCACGATCTTAGGGCCCGGGTAGCGACCCAGGATTTCCGGCGGTTTATAAACTGATCTGGCTTCAGGTTAGCGGCAGGGCTCTGGATTTTTGGCTATCTTAGGGGATGGACTTCCTGAATTGCCTTGCTATTCTGGTCCGGGAGCCCTCCTTCATACATAAATTCAACAAAGCGATGTACAATTCAAAAATCAGTGGACTGGGCTTCTTCGTACCGGATAATGTGGTTACCAATGACGACCTGGCCAAAGTAATGGATACCGATGACGCCTGGATTCAGGAGCGTACCGGCATCAAAGAACGAAGGCATGTGATCAAAGGGGAGGATACCACCACCAGTATGGGGGTAAAGGCCGCCAAAATTGCGATCGAGCGTTCAGGGATAGACAAGCAGGACATAGATTTTATCGTATTTGCAACCCTGAGCCCCGATTATTATTTTCCCGGGCCGGGGGTCCTGGTACAACGGGACCTCGGATTGCCTACCGTAGGTGCCGTGGATGTGAGAAACCAGTGCTCGGGTTTTGTATACGGCCTGTCGCTGGCTGACCAGTATATCAAAAGCGGCATGTATAAAAATGTCCTGGTGATCGGATCAGAACTCCATTCGCATGGCCTGGATATGACCACCAGGGGCAGGGGCGTCTCTGTAATATTTGGTGATGGGGCCGGTGCGGTGGTCCTTAGCAGGGAAGAACGCAAGGGCTCCGGGATCCTGTCCACACACCTCCATTCTGAAGGGCAGTATGCCGAGGAGCTTTCCCTGATTGCCCCGGGTATGGGCAAGCGATGGGTGACCGATATCCTGGAGGATAACGACCCCAATGACGAGTCGTACTATCCATATATGAACGGGCAGTTTGTATTTAAGAATGCCATTCAGCGTTTCAGCGAGGTTATTGGGGAAGGGCTTAAAGCCAATCAACTCGAAACAAAAGATATCAACATGCTGATCCCTCATCAGGCCAACCTTCGAATTTCCCAGTTTGTCCAGAAGAAATTTGGCCTTTCAGACGACCAGGTATACAACAATATCATGCGGTATGGCAATACCACGGCAGCTTCTATCCCCATTGCCCTCACGGAGGCCTGGGAAGAAGGGAAGATCAAGGAGGGCGATTTGGTGGTCCTGGCGGCCTTTGGCAGCGGTTTTACCTGGGGGAGTGCCATCATCCGCTGGTCCTAGCCTGCCGTGTTATTGAACCGTCATGGGCAAACAACTTTCCAAACTAACCCGGCGCCTCATCGCGTTCATCGGCAAGCAAAAGATATTTTTTGTGGCCACCGCCATGGCAGAGGGCCATATCAACGTCTCGCCCAAAGGCATGGACGCGTTCAGGGTACTCGATGAACAGACCGTCCTCTGGCTAAACCTTACCGGGAGCGGAAATGAAACCGCTACCCACCTGCGCTATGATGAACGTATGACGCTGATGTTTTGCGCCTTTGAAGGGACGCCCCTCATCCTGAGGCTTTACGGAAAGGCCAGGGCGTACCATCAAAGGGATGCCTATTGGAAAAAGCATATAGGACTGTTTCCCGCCCTGCCCGGAAGCCGGCAACTCATTGAATTGCAGATAGACCTGGTGCAAACCTCCTGTGGGATGGGAGTCCCTTTGTACGAATATGGGGGTGAGCGAAACCAGTTGGATACCTGGGCCGCGGCATTGGGCGAAGAGGGGCTGACGGCTTATCAGGAACAGAAAAACACCAGCAGCCTGGACGGACTGGATACCGGTATTTTAGGGTAGTTTAAGTTTCCGGCGGCCGTTTTGACGGGGAGTATAAAACCCCGGCACCTGGCCGGGGTTTGTACGGTTCATGGGGCTGCCGGGTACATGGGCCAAAAGGCCATGCGGCAAGCGTTTTAATAGGAAGCCATCAAAGGATGCCGCCTCCGCCTTGCTTGGTGTTGTCATCCCGGTTTTTACGCTGCAGGCTCCTGTTTTTGCCGCTTCCAAATCGATAGGAGATACCCGCATATACGTTTTGACTCTCCCAATTGAACTGCCCTTCCTGTACATAGGGCAACCTGCCGTCAAAGGCAAACCGCATGGTGTTGAAGATGTCGTTGTAGTTCAGGCTGAACGTACCCTTGCCGTCTGCAAAGCTGTAACGGGCACCCACATTGACAAAGTACATGGGCTCCATATTGATCTGCAGGTCTTTATTGGCCCCCCGGTAAAAGCCGAATACCTGGAAGGTTAGTTTTTCCGTAGCCTTTAAGCTGTTGTTTATCCTGAAGTTCCAGGCGGTATTGTCTACCTCGACCGCTTCTACCACGATGTCATTCGGCGTAGGGTCCGGGATGGCGGGATCCAGGCGTTCGGCCAGGCCGCGCTGCGTCTGCTGGTACAAATCAAAGCTTCCATTGATACTCCACCATTTAAAGGGGTTGTAGTTGCCGGAAACTTCCAGTCCGTAGGCCGAGGTATTGTCAAAATTCCCATAGGTGAGGATCAGTTTGTTCAGGTCCAGCCGGTCCAGGAAGACCATTCGGTTGATCTCGTCACTGATGGAGCGGTAAAATATACCACTGGTAATGCTGCCTTTTTCCAAACGCCGGGTGTAGTTGAACTCATAGGAGTTTGTAAACTGGGGGACCAATGAAGGGTTGCCGAGAGAGGATATCAGGGGGGTAGACCACTCGCGTATGGGGTTCACCTGTGTAAGCCCCGGCCGGTCTACCCTGCGGCTGTAGCTCAGCTGGAACTGGTTTTTCTCACTGGGCGTGTAGGTCAGGAAGGCAGAAGGGTAGAGTTGTGTGTAGGAATCCGAAAATGACCTGACCGCGTTGGTATCGGCCTTAACCTCTACATCTTCGACCCGAAGGCCCGCCTGGTACGACCATTTTTCATATTTCTGCCCAAAGGTGGCATAGGCCGAATAGATGTCCATCCCGTAGATGAAGTTTGTGCTGGGCGTAGGCACCAGTTGTCCGTCGGTATTAAAAGTCAGCCCGGTCGAGGCGTAGTCCACATCGGTTTCAAAGACACGGGCCTCGATCCCTGCTTCTACCTTGGTAATGGAATCAATGGGGTTTACGTAGTCGAGGTTGGCGATGGTCTGGTCCCTCCGGGTATCCACAAAGTCCATATAGTCCGGGAACAATATGGCCCCGGTAGATCTGAAGTTGGCATCTTCATCGCTGTCAAAACGGTTGTGGTCTACCTCCAGTTCCAGGTTATGGCCTTCTTTGGCGAAATCCCATTTATATACCAGGTTGTATTGCTGGCTGTGATTGTCTTCCAGGTTATCGAGGAACTGGGTGGTATTCTGTTCTGGGGCCAGCTGGTAGGTTACCGCGGTAGACCCCGCTCCTTTTCCGTCATAGATGTTCTGATTGGTAAAAAACGAAAGGGTATGATGGTCGTTCAGGTAGATATCAACCCCGAATTTATACAGGTAGGACTTGTTGTTGTTGAAAAAGTCGAAATCCTGCCTCAGTTGCTCATCCCTCCTGAAAATACCACCATCATTTACCCATTTTCCCACATTTGTGCCGATGTTTCCATAGAGGTTAATCCCCCCGTTGCGGTAATTCAGGTCCAGGGAAGTGTTGAATTTAGCTTCCTGGCCCACGGTAAGGCCGGTATTCAGGGTACCGTTAAAACCTATGTTGGCATTTTTGTGGAGGATGATATTGATGATCCCGCTCATGCCTTCGGGGTTGTACTTGGCCGAAGGGTTGGTGATAAGTTCTATGGATTTGATGGAGGTAGAAGGGATTTGTCGCAGTAGTTGCGCCACGGGGACGTTCGAAAGCTTGCCGTCTACCATCACCCGCACATTGGAATTCCCCCGCATACTGATATCGCCTGTTTGCTGGTCCACATTGATGGAAGGGATATTGTTCATGATCTCGGACGCCGTGGAGCCAGCCGTGGTAAGGTCTTTGCCCACATTGATCACCTTGCGGTCTATGCGTTGTTCGATGGTGGTGCGCTCGGCGACCACTTCGACACCGCTTAGTTCTTCCGCGGCCTCCTCGAGCTCTATGATGCCCAGTTCCAGCTTGCGGTGGTCACGGTCGATAGTGACGGCCTTGGAGTAGCTTTGATACCCAATAAACTGGACGATAAAACGGAAGTCGCCCTCGGGGAGGTCCTTGAGCTCAAAAGACCCGTCTTCGGTGGTAATGCCCCCCGTAATCGTACTGTCATTTTCACGGGTTTTCAGGATGACGGCCGCATAGGGAACCGGTTGTTGCAAGGATTTGTCGATCACCGTGCCACTGATAGTGCCTATTTTAAGGTCGGTAGGATCGGGGTTGGTGGTTGGGTTGGGCACACTGGCGGCAAGCAGGCCAACGTACAATAGGGCAGCGAATAGCGCTACGTATTTCATGACGTTCGTTTTTTGATTGATTAATTGATTGATGATACATAAAGGACGAGTTCAGGGGGCTTGTGTTACCAAATTGTGAAAATATTAACACTTTTTAACCAGCCCCGAAACGCGGGTGCCCGGTTTTTGCCAGGGGTGGTGTATTGGGGAAGAACCCGTATCTTTACCTGGTTTGAAATCGTAAGGGTGTATCCGTGAGACAGTGCCGTAAAAACGAAACCCCGGCAATTTTGCCAGGGTTTCTTTCATTGATAAGCCATACTAAACACTAACCATTAACTATAAAAATATGGCCTCACCAATGAGGGTATGAAGTATTGTGTGTTCAATAGACGATTTTTTGTCCAAAAAGTTGCAGACCTTAACACACTTTAACACCAATCTTCCCATGAAGAAAACGCTTGTATTTGGTGCTTCTTTAAGGCCCTATCGCTATAGCAACCTCGCTATGAAGCGATTAGTGGAGCATAATGTGGATACGGTGGCTTTTGGTCTGCGTGAGGGAACCGTGGCCGGGGTACAAGTTAGCAATAAGCTGGCCGGTTTTCAAAACGTGCATACCATTACGCTGTATATGAACCCTGACAGACAAAAGGCCTTTTACGGTGATCTCATCCACCTGTCCCCAAAAAGGGTAATCTTCAACCCGGGAACCGAAAATCCGGAACTGTACGCTTTGCTCCGTAAACATGGAATTGAAGTGGAGGTGGCCTGCACCCTGGTACTGTTGGCTACCGGGAAGTATTAAGCTTCCGGGTTCACCCCACCGGTCTTCCTGCGGATGAGGTAGAGCCCTGTGAAAGTGAGCAGCCCGTTGAGGGGTAGCAGTTCATAACCCACCACATAGCCACCCAGGAATTGGGCAGGAAGCGCCGAGATCCCCATAATGATAAGTACTGAGAGCGATGCCACCACCCAGACATAGCGGTCCTTCACCGCGTACCGGGTAAGGATGCCAAAGGCGAACATGCCCAGGAGCGGGCCATAGGTATAGGTGGCTACCGTCAGGAGGCCGTCTATCACATTGCGGTCCAGCACGTATTTAAAGATGATGACCACAACGATGAGCAACAGGCTCATCCAGATATGGGTGGTTTTCCTGATTTTCTTCCGGACATTTTCGGGCCGTTTCTGGATGCCCAGGAAATCGACGCAAAAGGAGGTGGTGAGTGCGGTAAGTGCACTATCTGCACTGCTGTAGGCGGCTGCAATGAGCCCCAGCATGAAGGTGATGGCTACCATGGGGCCCAAACCGTTGTTCAGGGCGATTTCGGGAAAGAGCAGGTCTGATTTGGGACTGCCATCCATCACGGGAATGCCAATCTCGAAGGCATCGGCATAAATAAACAACAGCGCCCCCAGCAGCAGGAACATGAAGTTCACCACCACCAGGATGAGGCTAAAAGACACCATGTTTTTCTGGGCTTCCCCGATATTCCGGCAGGTGAGGTTTTTCTGCATCATGTCCTGGTCCAGCCCTGTCATACAAATGGTAATGAACATGCCGCCTACAAAAGACTTTACAAAATGGTTGCGGTCCAGGAAATCGCCTGTAAAAAAGATCTTGCTATATTCCTTTAATTGGGGGGAGGCGAGAAAATCGGCAAAGCCCCACTCCAGCTTATCGATTATAAAGTACATCGACAGGCCTACGGAAACCAGCATAAACAAGGTTTGCAGCGTGTCGGTAAACACAATGGTCTTTATCCCGCCCTTAAAGGTATATACCCAAATCAGCAGTATGGAGAATACCACGGTCAGTTCAAAGGGTACCCCAAAGGCATCGAATACAAATTCCTGCAGGACAATGGCGACCAGAAAAAGCCGAAAGGCCGACCCCAGTACCCTGGAGACAAAAAAGGAAATGGCCCCTACCTTGTAACTCACGGGCCCAAAACGGCCCTCCAGGTATTCGTAGATCGAGGTTACATTCAGCCGGTAATAGACAGGCAGGAGTACATAGGCGATCACAAAATACCCCGCCAGGTAACCGAAAACCACCTGCATATAGCTAAATTCGGAGTCCTGCACCCACCCGGGTACCGAGATAAAGGTAACCCCTGACAGGGACGCCCCGATCATCCCAAAGGCGACCAGGAACCAGGGCGATTGTTTCCCGGCTTGGAAGAAGTCTTCGTTAGAATCGTTCCGGCCCGTGAAATAAGAGATTAGCAGAAGGATAAGGAAGTACGTCCCGATCAACAGCAGGATATGGGAAGCTGTCATAGAAATAAATTTCGGGCCCAAAGTACGAAAACTTAAAACATTATGTAATTTTGCTTTTATGGAATTTTCATCCAGATTACTAGCGCAGGCCGTCGATGAAATGTCCCAGTTACCGGGCATTGGCAAACGAACCGCCCTTCGGTTGGTGCTGCATCTGCTCAAGCAGCCCGGAGAGCAGACGGGCAGGCTGACCCATGCCCTGAAGGCACTTCGGGAAGAAGTTAAGTTCTGTAAAAGTTGTCACAACATTTCGGATGTAGGCCTTTGTGAGATTTGTTCAAACCCCAAGCGGGATGCGGGCCTGGTATGTGTGGTGGAGGACGTACGCGATGTCATGGCCATAGAAAACACCGGCCAGTACAAAGGTTTGTACCACGTACTGGGCGGAAAGATCTCCCCCATGGAAGGGATAGGCCCCCAGGACCTGACGATTGCCTCCCTTGTGGAAAAGGCCAGAAAGGGGCAGATCGGCGAGCTTATCTTTGCCTTGAGTTCCACTATGGAAGGTGACACCACCAATTTTTATATGTATAAACAACTGGAACCACTGAATATTAAAACCTCCACCATCGCTCGGGGTATTGCCGTGGGGGATGAACTGGAGTACGCCGATGAGGTGACCCTGGGCAGGTCTATCCTCAACCGTATCCCGTTTGAAGGTTCTTTACGGGCATCCTAGGGGCTATTAATGCAGTATAAATAAATTCCAGGTTCATTTTTTAGTATTTTTGCAAAATAATGAGCTGAGAAAGCGATGTAACTATCAATATGTCAAAGTTTGAATTGAAATTGCCGCAGATGGGGGAGAGTGTTGCCGAAGCAACGCTGACTTCCTGGTTGAAAGAAGTGGGAGATTCTATTGAACTGGATGAGGCTGTTTTTGAAATTGCCACAGACAAAGTAGATTCTGAGGTACCCAGTGAGGTGGAAGGCGTGCTGGTGGAAAAACGTTTTGATGTGGACGATGTGATCAAGGTCGGGCAAACGGTGGCCGTGATTGAATTGAACGGGACCCCAGAAGGGGCTGTTGCCGGGCCTGAATCGGTAGCAGAGCCTGTGGCTTCCGAAGAAGTGGAGGCCATTGAAAAAGATATGCAGGTGGCAAAGGAGTCGGTTGCTTCCCAGGTACCCGATTTTAGCCATTCCGAACGGTTTTATTCTCCCCTGGTCAAGAATATTGCCCGGGAAGAAGGCATTTCGGTCGCTGAGCTTGAAGGGATTCATGGCAGCGGGAAGGAAGGCAGGGTAACCAAGCACGATATCATGGCATACGTGGAAGAGCGCAAGGAGGGGCAGCCCGCCACCAGGCAGGAACCTGCCGTCAGTTTGGAGACAAAGCCATCCCCCGAAGCTGCTCCTGCCAAACCCGCCGAAAAACCGGCGGCCAGCAAGGTACAGGCCGGGGTTGCAGACGAACGTATCCCCATGAGCCGCATGGGCAAACTGATCGCCCAGCACATGGCCGAGAGCGTGGCCACTTCCGCCCATGTACAAAGTTTTATAGAAGTAGACGTCACCAACATTGTCCAATGGCGTGAAAAGGTCAAAGCGGATTTCGAAAAGCGGGAAGGCGAGAAACTTACCTTTACCCCCATTTTCCTGGAAGCCGTGGCCAAGGCCCTCAAGAAGTTCCCCATGCTCAATATTTCGGTAGACGGGGATAGCATCATCAAGCGAAAGAATATCAATATCGGCATGGCTGCTGCCTTGCCCGATGGCAACCTGATTGTTCCCGTCATCAAGAATGCCGACCAGCTGAACCTGGTGGGCATGGCCAGGGCCGTAAATGATTTGGCCCAAAGGGCCCGGAACAATGCCTTAAAACCCAATGAAATCAAAGACGGCACCTATACGGTGACCAATGTGGGTTCTTTTGGAAGTGTCTTTGGCACCCCAATTATTAACCAGCCCCAGGTAGGTATCCTGGCGCTGGGCGCTATCCGCAAGATGCCTTCTGTGATCGAGACCGAAGAAGGCGACTTTATAGGGATTCGCAGCAAGATGTTCCTCTCGCACAGCTACGATCACAGGGTGGTCAATGGCGCCCTCGGGGGGATGTTCGTCAAAGCCGTGGCCGATTTCCTGGAATCCTGGGACCTTAACCGGGAATTCTAGGGCCGACATCAGGTTGATATCCCGGTTTCCGCCAGCCTTGCCTGAAAAATTGCGGGGGTTGCGGCCATTATCTTTTTCGAAAAACTATCTTTGCCAAAACCCCAACGATGGAATTAAAACTATCCAAACCCCTCTGTTTTTTTGACCTTGAAACCACCGGGACCAATGTGGCTACAGACCGCATCGTGGAGATTTCCATATTAAAGATCTATCCGAATGGGAACAAGGAAAGTAAAACCTGGCTGGTAAACCCAGAAGTACAGATTCCCGAAGAAGTGGTAGCGGTCCACGGGATTTCCAATGAAAAAGTGGCCAATGAACCCACCTTTAAACAACTCTCACGGGAAATTTACCAGATGATCAGGGATGCTGACCTGGCGGGTTTCAATTCAGACCGGTTTGACATACCCTTGTTGGCCGAGGAGATGCTCAGGGCCGGGGTAGACTTTGACATGAAGAACATGGTCTCTGTAGACGTACAGACCATTTTCCACAAAATGGAAAAACGCACCCTTGGGGCCGCCTATAAATTCTACTGTGGGAAGGAGCTCAAGGAAGCCCACAGCGCCGAGGCAGATACCAAAGCCACCTATGAGGTGCTGTTGTCACAGCTGGAACGCTACCCGGAGTTGGAGAACAATATCAAAATGCTGGCCGAGTTTTCCACCCACCGGCAGTTCGCGGACTTCGCCGGTTTTATCGCCCTGGATGAAGACGGGGAAGAGGTATTCGCCTTTGGGAAGCACAAAGGCACCAAGGTACGGGAGGTTTTGGAGAAGGAACCCGGTTATTTTGGCTGGATCCTCAATGCTGATTTTCCGCTCTATACCAAAAAGGTGCTCACACAAATTAAATTGAGCAAATTAAACAACAAGCTTTCGTAGTCCTCAAATTGCAGTAAATGAAAATCGTATGTATTGGCCGTAACTATGCGGATCATATTGCCGAACTGGCCAATGAACGCCCCCTGGAACCGGTAATTTTCATCAAACCGGACTCGGCGGTGCTGCCGAAGGAACAGGCTTTTTATATTCCGGATTTCAGTAAGGACGTACATTACGAAGTGGAGGTCCTGGTGAAGATCAAGAAGGTGGGCAAACACATCCATGAGAAGTTCGCGCACAGGTACTATGATGAAATTGGCCTTGGTATTGATTTTACCGCCCGCGACCTTCAGGCAACACTAAAGGAAAAAGGACTTCCGTGGGAAAAAGCGAAAGGTTTTGACGGGGCTGCCGTCATAGGCCAATGGCGCCCTAAATCAACCTTCGGGGACCTGGGAAACCTGCATTTTTGCCTCAAAAAAAACGGGGAAGTGGTACAAGACGGGAATACCCAGCTTATGCTGTGGAAAATAGATGAACTCATTGCCTATGTTTCCCGGTATTTTACCTTGAAAAAAGGAGATATCCTCTTTACAGGGACCCCTGCAGGGGTTGGTAGAATAATGGCAAATGATTACCTTTCCGGCATGCTGGAAGGTGAGGAACTTTTCAATGTAAAAATTCAATAAATGATATATAGTCTGGACAAAATCAAGGAGATGGCCGAAGGGGATGAGGATTTTGTCCTTTCGGTGATTTCGGTTTTTTTGGATGAGGTTCCCCAGGACCTGGAGGCCCTGGAAACGGCCATTGCCAAAGGGAATTATGATAATGTGTACAAATTGGCGCATAAGATAAAGCCTAACGTAGACCTGCTCGGGATGGAACAAACCAGGGCCACGGCGCTTGAAATTGAAACCCTGGGCAAGAGCGCGGACAACCGGCAAGCCATCGAGGAGAAATTCCCCCTCCTGAAAAAAGACGTGCTCCAGGTAATTTCCGAACTCAAGAAGGACTTTGAACTCTGATGCAGGCAGAAATCATCACCATTGGCGATGAAATCCTTATCGGCCAGATTGTCGATACCAATTCGGCAATAATCGCCAGGGAACTCAACAAGATAGGGGTTTCGGTCTACCAGATGACTTCCGTACAGGATGAACGGGAACATATCCTGCAGGTACTAAGGGAGGCGGAAGCCAGGGTAGAAGTCGTGATCATTACCGGGGGGCTTGGGCCCACCAAAGACGACATTACCAAGCGCACCCTGTGTGAATACCTGCAGGATTCCCTGGTGCAGGACCCCGGGGTACTTGCCCATATTGAGGAACTCTTCCGGAAATATATTTCCACCCCCATCTCGGAAGTCAACCGGAAACAGGCCCTGGTACCCAGCAGGGCAGAGGTATTGCACAACGCCTATGGAACGGCCCCCGGGATGTGGATGAAAAACAACGGCACGGTCTTTATTTCCCTGCCCGGGGTACAGTTTGAGATGAAGCAGTTGCTGATCGATAAGGTCATCCCCAAAATCGGTGCTACTTTTGAACGGCCCTATATCCTGCACAAAACCATCATTACCTATGGGTTGGGGGAGAGCGCTATTGCCGAGCGCATAGAGGATTGGGAAGACAGGCTTCCTTCCTTTGTGAAACTTGCGTATTTGCCCAACCTCGGAAAAGTGCGCCTGCGCCTCTCGGCCAGGGGCAAATCCCTGGAAGAGCTGCGCCAGGCTGTCCAGGAGGCTACCCGGGAGCTCTACACGCTTATAGGGGATATCATCCACGGGGAAGAGGAAGAAGATACCATAGAAGCCGGGATCGCCAAACTCCTTACCGAAAGGAAACAAAGCCTTGCAATAGCCGAAAGCTTTACCGGGGGGCGCATCGCCGGACAGGTTACGGCCATTCCCGGGGCTTCTGCCTACTTCAAAGGCAGCATCGTCAGCTATGCCACGCAACTTAAGGTTTCCTTGCTCAAGGTCCCCCCAGGCCTTATCGAGAAGCATTCGGTGGTCAGCAAAGAAGTGGCTTGTGCGATGGCCCAAAACGTACAAAAAATCATGAACGCTGATTTTGCCGTGGCCACTACCGGCAATGCGGGGCCTGCCAAGGGTGATTCGGATGCCGATATCGGTACCGTCTATATCGCCATAGCTAGTCCGGGAGCGGTTATTGCCGAGAAATTCCAGATGGGAAACCACCGGGAACGTATCGTGCAAAAATCAGTGCATAAAGCCTTTGAAATGCTCCTGAAAGAAATTTTAAAATTCTGAGCAAGAATTTTGTGCGTCCCATAAAAATGCCATAAATTTGCAGCCTGTTTTTAATCAAGTAAAAGATAGCGCGATGTCAAAAGTCTGTGAACTTACGGGAAAGAAGGCGATGGTGGGGAACAATGTGTCTTTCTCTATCAACAAGACCAAAAGGAGGTTTGATGTAAACCTTTCCAAGAAGCGTTTTTATATTCCTGAAGAGGATCGCTGGGTAACCCTGAAGGTATCCGCCAAGGCGTTGAAGTCCATCAACAAAAAAGGCATCTCTGCGGTCTTAAAGGAAGCAAAGAATAAGGGTTTACTATAAACAGGCCAATAAAATTAGTGTACGATGGCAAAAAAAGGTAACAGGGTTCAGGTGATTTTGGAGTGCACAGAGCACAAGGAGTCGGGGAAACCCGGAACTTCCAGGTATATCACGACCAAGAACAAGAAGAACAGTCCTGATCGGATGGAATTGAAAAAATTCAACCCCATCCTGAAGAGAATGACCATTCATAAAGAAATAAAGTAAGAAGTCATGGCAAAGAAGACCGTTGCAACATTACAAACCAGCTCTAAACGACTTACCAAGGCCATCAAGATGGTGAAGTCTCCCGAAAGCGGAGCCTATACTTTTGTAGAATCCGTGATGCCTCCGGAACTGGTCAACGAATGGCTGTCCAAAAAATAAGCCTGGGCAACCCCAACAGCACAAGCCGCTTTTCAACAAAGGCGGCTTTTTTTATGGCATATCCGGCCAACTGTACCCCGCCCGGGCAACTTCCACAGGTGAAGCTCCCCTCAGGGGGCGGAGTTTCCCCATTACTTTCATATCTTTGAATATCTGATCTCCATCGAAATATGAGCCTGTTTAAAAAGATATTTTCCCCCCAGAAGAAAGAAACCCTGGATAAGGGCCTCGAGAAAACCAAAACCAGTTTTTTCACAAAACTCAGTAAGGCTGTCGCCGGGAAATCAAGGGTTGATGATGATGTGCTGGACAATCTGGAAGAGGTCCTGGTAAGTTCAGATGTGGGGGTAGACACCACCCTCAAGATCATCGATCGGATCGAAGCCAGGGTTTCCAGGGATAAGTACATGGGTACCGATGAACTCGACCAGATCCTGCGCGAGGAGATCGCCGGGCTGCTGTCGGAAACCCATTTGGGGGAGGCGACAGATTTTAACGTACCCCGGGAAGTGCGGCCCTATGTGATTATGGTAGTGGGCGTAAACGGGGTGGGCAAAACCACCACCATTGGGAAATTGGCACACCAGTTCAAGAAACAGGGACTGAAGGTATTGATCGGTGCTGCTGACACGTTCAGGGCGGCAGCCATAGACCAATTGGAGGTTTGGGCAGAACGCACCGGGGTGCCCCTGGTGAAGCAAAAAATGGGTAGTGACCCTGCCTCTGTGGCTTTTGATACACTAAGTGCAGCGAAAAACCAGGATGCAGATGTCGTTTTGATTGATACGGCAGGCAGGTTGCACAACAAGGTAAACCTCATGAATGAGTTGGGGAAAGTGAAACGTGTCATGAAAAAAGTAGTTGACGACGCCCCCCACGAGGTATTGCTGGTGCTGGATGGCTCCACAGGCCAAAATGCCTTCGAACAGGCCAAACAATTTACCAGGGCTACCGAGGTATCTGCGCTGGCTGTGACCAAATTGGACGGTACGGCCAAGGGGGGGGTAGTGATTGGCATCTCGGACCAATTCCGGATCCCCGTAAAATACATAGGGGTAGGCGAGGGCATGGAAGACCTCCAGGTTTTTAACAAATATGAGTTTGTCGACTCCTTCTTTAACTTTAAGCCTTGAACTCCAGGGTACTCATCCTTTGTTTGCTTTTCACCGGGTATTACTGTCGCGCCCAGATAGACCACCCCAGAGCTAGTCCGCTGGCACGGGTGGATCAACAGGTCGGGCTTTCCAGGGTTTCGGTCGTTTATTCCCGCCCGGCTGTGCGCAACCGCAGGATTTTTGGCGGGTTGGTCCCCTATGGCCGCATCTGGCGCGTAGGAGCCAATGAATCTACCAAGTTCTCGATCGATACCCAAATGAAGGCCAATGGAGAGCCCCTCGCGGCCGGGACCTATGCCCTTTACGCTTTTCCGGGACCCGATAGTTGGGAAATTGTATTCCACAGGGATACAACCCACTGGGGCGATGGGAGGGAAGCATACGACCCCCGGGCCGATGCATTGCGTTTGGTGGTGCGGCCCGAGAAACTACCCTGTAAACAAGAAAATTTCCTGATCAGTTTTGACCACATAGACCACAATGGCCTTGAGATGCTTTGGAGCTGGGATGATACCCGGATCCGGGTTGCCCTGGAGGTAAATACCGACCAAAAGATGCGTGGGGAGATCGCCCGTAAATTGGAGGTTTCCCCCACGGCACAGACCTATTATGAAGCGGCACGCTATTTCCAGGAACAGCGGACAGACCACGGGCTGGCTTTGCAGTATGTGAGAAAAGCCATTGCCATGGCCGGGGACACCTACTATTTTTACCGGATAAAGTCGCTTATAGAAGCTGCCCTGGGAGATCTGCAGGCCGCCATCAATTCTGCCAGGCGGTCCGAAACCCTGGCCGCCGATGAGGGCAAAGATGAATTTGTCCGGATGAACCGGGATAATATACGGCTATGGCAGGCCCGGCTGGGGAGTGCGCCTGACTGAGGTGCTGGCAGTTTCCGGGATTGGTGCCACGGCGGGGATACGTTTTAAAGGGGGGAAGATGGCGTGGTTCAGATTCCAGTTTGTACTTTTGCAGCTCATTTAAAAAAGGCATGCGTACAAAGACGACCAAAAAGAATGTAATTAATGTGGTTACCCTGGGGTGCTCCAAGAACGTGTATGATTCCGAGGTCCTTATGGGGCAGTTGCGAGCCGGCAACAAGGAGGTGGTACACGAGGAAGAGGGCAATATTGTGGTGATCAATACCTGTGGTTTTATCGCCAATGCCAAAGAGGAAAGCGTAAATACCATCCTGGACTTCGTACAGCGCAAAGAGGCCGGGGAAGTAGACAAGGTTTTTGTGACCGGATGCCTCAGTGAGCGTTATAAGCCCGACCTGGAAAAGGAGATCCCCAATGTGGATGCCTATTTTGGCACCCAGGACCTTCCGCGACTGTTAAAAGCGCTGGGGGCCGACTACAAGCATGAGCTGATTGGCGAACGCTTGATGACTACCCCAAAAAACTACGCCTACCTGAAGATCGCCGAGGGCTGCGACAGGCCCTGTTCCTTCTGTGCCATCCCACTAATGCGCGGGAACCACCGCAGCACCCCCATAGAAGAGCTGTTTGCCGAGGCTAAGGCCCTGGCGGCAAAAGGGGTACGGGAACTGATCCTGATTGCCCAGGACCTTACCTATTACGGACTGGACTTATACAAAAAGCGGGCCCTGGCCGATTTGTTAAGGCGTTTGGTAGAGGTAGAGGGGATAGAATGGATCCGTCTGCATTACGCCTTTCCCACCGGATTTCCCATGGATGTCATAGAGGTGATGAAAGAAGAACCCAAAATCTGCAACTACCTGGATATTCCGCTGCAGCATATTTCGGATCGCATCCTTAAAAGCATGAGGCGGGGGACCACCCAGGAAAAAACCACCCGGCTATTACAGGATATGCGGGCCGCCCTGCCCGAGATGGCTATCCGGACCACCCTGATCGTAGGGTACCCCGGTGAAACTGAGGCAGATTTTAACCTGTTGAAGGAATGGGTGCGCGAAATGCGCTTTGAAAGGCTGGGATGCTTTACCTACAGCCACGAGGAAAACACCCATGCCTACCTTTTGGAAGACGATGTCCCGGAAGCGGAGAAACAGCGAAGGGCCGCCGAGATCATGGATGTACAGGCACAGATTTCCTGGGAGCTGAACCAGGCCAAAGTGGGAAAGACTTTTAGGTGCATGATTGACCGTAAAGAAGGCAACTTTTTCGTGGGAAGGACCGAATATGATTCCCCGGATGTGGACAACGAGGTGCTTGTTGATGCCAGTAAGTATTACCTCAAAACCGGGGAGTTTGTTACGGTTGAGATCATTGAGGCAGCCGACTTTGACCTCTATGGCAAACCGGTGTAACCGGGCAGACCCAGGGTGGCGGGTCACATATTTACAAAAGTATGAGCGGCATTGGGGATGCCCGTAAGGTCTTCTTCCGTCTCATTGAGCAAAATACCGTGCTCTACAAAAGCCTTTAAATTGGCCAGCCAGAACGTCCAGCCATTGCTGCAGCCCACATAGGTATTCATTTTGGTTTCCTCGTCAGTGGGGATGTCGTACTGCCGCAGGCTGACCAGCACCTTCTCCCCGGCCGGTTTGAGGCTTACCGACACGGTACAGGGCCCGGCAAATGTAAAGACAAAACGGTCGCGTCCATTGGCTTCCAGCACCTTGCCGCTTTCACGGCCGTCCCAATTGTGCCATTCCCAGGTATAGCGGTCTCCGGCATCCACATAAGCGCCTTCCTGCCGCTGACCGCCCGAGGCCATGGTGTAGGTAGCCCGGCGCAAGAACCAGGAACAAATGCCGGCTTCGGTGGCCCAGCAGTCATACAATTGCTCCAAGGGGGCCTTGATGTAAATTTGCTTGCAAAATGCATCGAATTGAAGGGGGTCCATGGGGATTATTGTTTGCGGTTTCTTTCTATCTCGTACAATTCCCTGCCCAGGGCTGCCAGGAAAGGGATGCCGATCTCTTCGTATTCGTACAGGTTATCGTTAAAGATCCCATCGCTATTGACCAGGATGGTGGCCGTGAGCAGGAACTCCACCCCGTTCTCCGTATCCTGTATATAGGCGCAGTCTGTAAGTGTTCCGTAGGCAAAGCCCACCTTGTTGTAGATTTTAATGTGGGCGGGGATAGGGCCCCGTTGGTCCCCGAACATAAAAAACTTACAATAACTATCATAGTACTCCGGTGCGTCATACCCGGCATCTCTGGGTAGCAGTTGCATGGCATTCAAAAGGAAGGACCGCTGTGCCCCGCTTATATGGAACCGCTGGTTTTCGTCAAAATTTTGGGGGAAGATGACCCTTTTTAGTACGGCGTGCTGTGCATTGATGGGGTAATAATTCTTCAGACTGAAATCAAAGGGCTCCAGGTAGAGGGAATCCTCTTCATAATAGCCTTTGCCTTTTTGAATGCCTTTGAGCTTCAATGGGAGCGGGGCTTTGTTGATAGTGGGTTTGGTCGGGGCGGTGGTACTGTCGTTCAGGTAGACCAGCAGGGGTTTGGTCGCAACGTCATCGGAATGTTCGCCCAGGCGGTGGGAGATGCGCACCGGGACCACACCTTTCCTGTGCAGGCGCAGGTTGATGGTATCTTGCCCCAACAGTTCGATAAGGCGGTTGTTGGCATTATTGTCACTTACGGCAAACACCCGTGTGATGTCCTGTGCGAAGGAGGTATCGAGCGTATCTCCCTCTACATAAAAGCGGGTATTCAGGTCCAGGCTATCGGTCTCATGCAACCGTTCCAGGGCAAGGACGGCGATGGGGAGTTTAACGGTACTGGCAGGATAAAAATACTGCTCCGGGTCCAGGCGAAAGCTGAAATCGGTCATTACCGGCCTGCCGTCCTGACGTTGAATCCGCGAAAAGAGCACCTGAACCTCATACGTTTCCGGATCTTCCATCACCCTACTTATTTTAGGGTCTTCCGAGGCCAGGGCCTGACGTAGCGGGTCCGTTTCACGCTGTGGCTCCCCACACGCTTTAAGGGCGAATATAAGGCTCAGGAATACAAGGCTGTTTTGTTTCAAAGGGCAATGTGTTACGTGGCCGGGTCCCCGTCTTCATATATTTCACCGCGGTGGGGGCGCAGGGCATCCCTCACACCGGGCATCTGGCCTTCCTCTACCACCATAAACGCCAGGCTGTGCATGCTGCTTAGGTCTTTATGTCCCGTGATATCCAGGCTTAATTCAGACCCTGCAATGTATTCCTTGAGGTGCAGCTGGTGGTGGCGGGCTACTTCACGGGCTGTAGGCCCCCTGAAATCCCATATAAGTTTTATTTTTCTACTCAATGGCCTGGGCTTTACGGTTGGGATGCTACAGAGGTCCCTCGCTCGGCAAAGGCCTTAAAATCTTCTGCATATTTGCGGGACTGCTTTTTAAAGGCGCCTGGCATCAGGAATGCCATCGCCTTCATGAAAAATCCTGAAAACTCAAATTCAGACTCCGAAATCCATCGGGTAGTATGGGCGTCTACTTCCTCGAAATAATTTTTCTGGATATTGTGGACTCCCTTTGCATCGTAGGTAGCGTGAAATTCTTCCGGCATATTGCGTTTGATGATGGTTTCAATCAAGACCATTTCCCGCTTTCCCATCCTGTAATGCAATTCCGTCTTGGCCCCTTCCTGCCCGGCCTTGCCGGAACATAACTGGTAGTGGGTAAGGCCGCGTTGCCAGTGCTTCATATTCTCCGGGTCATCGAGTTTCCGGATGAACTGCTCCCTGGGCAGGGCGATGGTAATTTCAGTACGGTACTTCATGGTGCTACTAATGTAGTAAATTATGGGTTTTTGGATAATAAAAATGTGTTAATGAGCCCTGCATCCGCTTGTGCAACTTGTGCTTATTGTTATTTTTGCCCAATGCAGTTCTTAAAAAGAGATGTAAACCGCGTCCTTTTCCTCTTTGTGTTGCTCACGGCCTCCCTTGGCTTTGTTTCCTGTTCCTCGTTTTGGAAAAAGGATAACGAAAAGGAAGCTTTGGCCAGGGTGGGGGACATTTACTTGTACCGGGATGACGTGCAGGCCCTGCTGAATGACACCATGTCCGAGCAGGACAGCGCCTCCTTTGTGACCAATTACATCAACAACTGGGCGGCCAGGCAGCTATTGCTTTCCAAGGCCAGGATCAACCTGCCCGAACAGCAGCTCCTGGAATTTGACCGTTTGGTGGAGGATTACCGGACTGATTTGTATACCCGCGCCTACAAGGAAGCCCTGGTACAGCAGAAAGAAGATACGACCATCAGCCGGTGGGAATTAGAGCAATTCTATGAAGAGGAGCAGGAGAATTTTAAGCTCAAGGAAAAACTGGTACAGCTACGTTTTATAGAACTCCCCAGACAATTCCTGAACAAGGATGAGGTAATCAGCAGGCTGAAGCGCTTTAACCAGGAGGATATGGCGTATCTGGACTCGGTAGGGGTGCAGTTCAGGAAGCTTAATTTTAACGATTCGCTTTGGGTGCCGGTGTCCCGTGTCATTCGCGAAATCCCTCCCCTGAACTACGAGAACGAGAAGGCCTACTTAAAAAAATCACAATTTTTTGAAATGGAGGATTCATTGGGGGTATATTTGGCAAAGGTTGGCGATATCCTCGATGTCAACGACATAGCCCCCCTGGATTATATCGAACCCACCATTCGCACGGTGCTGCTCAACCGCAGGAAATTGGAGTATATTAGGAAATTGGAAATTGAGATCATAGATGAAGCAACGAAGCAAAAGGAGTTTGAGGTATATGAGAACGTTCAGTAAGATTTGGATGCCGGTTTTGCTCCTCGGGCTGTTTACAACCGCCCGGTCACAGGACATCAACGAGATCACCGATACGCAAATTGAACCGCCCGAAACGGTAAAACAGGCTGATAGCGGTATCAAACGCGATAGCACCTCCCCTGCGGGAAGGGTTAAGCTGGACGGGATTGCCGCAGTGGTGGGAGATTATGTAATCCTGGATTCGGACATTGAAAAAACCCTTATAGACCTCAGGAACCAGGGGGCTTCTACAGAAGATATCACCCATTGCAGCCTCCTTGGGAAACTGATGGAGGACCGCTTGTACGCCCACCAGGCCGTACAGGACAGTATCCTGGTATCGGATGATGAAGTGAACGCCACCGGAGACCGGCAGATTCAGCAGCTTATCGCCCAGGTAGGTTCTATGGAAAAGGTACTCGATTTCTATAATAAGGAAGATGTGGAAAGTTTTCGCGAGGAACTATACAACATCAACAAATTACGCATGCTGTCCGAAAAGATGCAGCAGAAGATCATCAAAGATGTGGAAGTAACCCCTGAGGAGGTGCGACAGTTCTTCAGGAAAATCCCCGACGATGAGAAGCCTGTATTTGGTGCCGAATTGGAAATCTCCCAGATCGTCAAAGAACCCGTAACCCCCGAGGCGGAAAAGCAAAAGGTAATCGACAAGCTCAATGAGATCAAGGCGGATATCGTGGACAACGATGCCAGTTTCAGCGTGAAGGCCATCCTGTATTCACAGGACCCCGGATCAAAATCCAAGGGCGGTTTTTACAGCATGACCCGGGAAACCCCCTTTGTAAAGGAATTTAAGGATGTGGCCTTTAGCCTGCAGGAAGGCGAAATCTCGGATCCTTTTGAGACGGCCTTCGGATACCACATCATCTATATCGAAAAGATCCGGGGACGGGAACTCGATCTCCGACATATCCTGATCCAGCCCGAGATACCCCAGGAAGCCATTGAAAAGGCCAAAGCAGAACTGGATACCATCCGCAAACAGATCCTGGAAGGCAAGTATACTTTTGCCGAAGCAGCCCTGAACTTCTCGGATGAAAAGGAAACCAAGTTTGATGGGGGGCTTTTGCGAAACCCTACGAATTTTGATTCACGATTTGAATTGACCAAAATGGACCCTACCCTTTATAACCAGGTGAGGGACCTTAAGGACAATGAAATTTCCCAGCCCATCCTGGAAGCCGACCCAAGGGGAGGCCCTCCCAAATACAAAATCCTGAAAGTCACGAACCGTTACGATGAACACGAAGCCGACTTTGCCCGGGATTACCTCAAAATCCAGGAACTGGCTTTGAGGGAGAAACAATACAATACCATCAAGAAATGGATGGACGAGCGTATTGAAGACACCTATGTAAGCGTGAACCCGGACAATCAGGACTGCGATTTTGCAAACAACTGGGTAAAGGATTAAATGCATGTCTGACGTTGCTGCTATTGACCAGCTGGTAGAAAAACACAATGCCCTGACCCGGGAGATCGCCAAAGTGATCGTAGGGCAGCGCGAAGTAGTCGATCAGATACTGTTATCGGTATATACCGGGGGCCATTCCCTGCTCATCGGCGTTCCGGGCCTGGCCAAAACCCTGATGGTCCATACGATTGCGCAGACCCTCGGGCTCGATTTTAAACGGATACAGTTTACGCCAGACCTGATGCCCAGTGATATTCTGGGGAGTGAGGTACTCGACCAAAACAGGAATTTCAAATTCATCAAGGGACCGGTCTTTGCCAATATCGTTCTGGCGGATGAGATCAACCGTACCCCCCCAAAAACCCAGGCCGCCCTGCTGGAAGCCATGCAGGAGCGCGCAGTAACCATAACGGGCCAACGGTACCAATTGCCCTTGCCCTATTTTGTGCTGGCGACCCAAAACCCCATTGAACAGGAAGGTACTTATCCGCTGCCCGAAGCACAATTGGACCGTTTTATGTTTGCCATAGAATTGAAATATCCCAGTGTGGAAGAGGAAATCCAGGTAGTGAAAACAACCACCAACGATGAATTCCCCCAGGTCAATGCCCTGCTGGATGCCGGGGAAATCCTCGAAATCCAGCATTTGGTACGAAGGATACCCGTACCTGAAAATGTGGTTTCCTATACCGTAAAAATGGTGAACAGCAGTCGTCCCGGCCTGGAAACTGCGCCGGATTTCGTGAAGCAGTATGTAGATTGGGGGGCAGGCCCACGTGCTTCGCAGAACCTGATCCTTGCGGCTAAGGCCCATGCTGCCATCAAGGGAAAGTATTCCCCGGATATTGAGGATGTCCGGGCGGTGAGCATGGGCATACTGAGGCACCGGATTATCAAAAATTACAAGGCCGAGGCAGAAGGTATATCGGAAGAGGATATAATCCGTAAGCTGCTGTAGTATAGGCTCCCAACCCCCGGGCGATTGCGCTTTGATACGCATTCGTTTTTCGCTTTGTTCCTCCACTTTTCTGTAAAAATCAATCGCTTATATTGGAAGATGCACAAATCGTGGTTTGCCGGGGTAAAAATTTTCTCCGGCCCCCTGAATTTTGCTATCTTTGAAAGCATTAGAATAACTTAAATACTTTTTATAGAATGGCATTTGATATTGATATGATCAGGGCCTTGTATGCCAAATTCCCGGAGCGTGTAGATACCGCCAGGAAATTGGTAGGCAAACCCCTTACCCTTTCGGAAAAAATCCTCTATGCCCACCTATGGGACGGCAAACCCGCCAAGGTGTTTAAAAGGGGGAAGGATTATGTGGATTTTGCCCCGGACAGGGTAGCATGTCAGGATGCCACGGCACAGATGGCCCTATTGCAGTTCATGCACGCCGGGAAACCCAAAGTGGCCGTACCCACTACCGTGCATTGCGACCACCTTATCCAGGCAAAAGTGGGAGCCGCCGCAGATTTAAAACGGGCGAACCAGACCAGCAATGAAGTATTTGACTTCCTGGAATCTGTTTCCAATAAATACGGCATAGGCTTCTGGAAGCCCGGAGCCGGGATCATCCACCAGGTAGTCCTTGAGAATTACGCCTTCCCCGGAGGGATGATGATAGGAACCGATTCACATACCGTTAATGCCGGTGGCCTTGGAATGGTTGCCATTGGCGTTGGAGGTGCCGATGCCGTGGATGTAATGGCGGGGATGGCCTGGGAACTCAAATTCCCTAAACTCATTGGGGTGAAGCTCACCGGGAAACTTTCGGGTTGGACCGCGCCCAAGGATGTCATCCTTAAAGTGGCAGACATCCTTACCGTAAAAGGTGGGACCGGTGCCATCATCGAATATTTCGGCGAAGGAGCCATTTCCATGTCCTGTACAGGAAAAGGCACGATCTGCAACATGGGTGCCGAAGTGGGGGCAACCACCTCCACTTTCGGGTATGACGAATCTATGGACCGCTACCTGCGTGCCACCAACAGGGCCGATGTGGCCGATGCCGCAAAAAAAATAGCACCTTACCTGACTGCTGACAAAGAGGTATACGACCATCCCGAAGCCTATTTTGACCAGGTGATCGAGATAGACCTTTCTACCCTCGAACCCCATTTGAACGGTCCTTTTACCCCGGATCTGGCAACGCCCATATCCAAGATGGGTGAAGCCGCCAGGAAAAATGACTGGCCACTCAATGTTGAGGTTGGACTTATAGGGTCCTGTACCAACTCTTCCTATGAGGATATTTCCAGGGCCGCGTCCCTGGCCAAACAGGTCACGGACAAAAAACTGAAAACCAAGTCCAAGTTTACCATCACGCCAGGTTCCGAACAGGTGCGGTATACCATTGAGAGGGACGGTTTCATAGATACTTTTGACAATATTGGCGCCACGGTCTTTGCCAACGCCTGCGGGCCCTGCATTGGAATGTGGGACCGTTATGGGGACAAAGCGGCCAACGGACCAAGGAACACCATCGTGCATTCCTTTAACCGGAATTTCGCCAAAAGGGCTGATGGCAACCCCAATACCCTGGCCTTTGTGGGATCACCCGAACTGGTGACCGCCATTGCTATTTCGGGCCGTCTTGATTTTAATCCCATGACGGACAAACTTATCAATGAAGAGGGGGAAGAAGTCATGCTCGATGAGCCTAGGGGTTACGAATTGCCTCCCGAAGGATTTGCCGTGGAAGACGCGGGCTATATCGCCCCCAAGGAAGATGGCAGCAGCGTTGAGGTGAAGGTAGCCAAGGATTCCGAGCGACTGCAGTTGCTGGCCCCCTTTGAACCCATTTCCCCCGAAAGCTTGCGCGGGATGAAGTTGCTGATCAAAGCTTTTGGCAAATGTACCACAGACCATATTTCCATGGCCGGGCCCTGGTTGCGCTTCAGGGGGCACCTGGACAATATTTCAAACAATACCCTTATTGGGGCGGTCAATGCCTTTAACAAGAAGACGAATTTTGTCAAGAACCAGATTAGTGGGGAATACGGGGGTGTGCCAGACACGCAAAGAGCCTATAAAGCCAAGGGGATCAAGACCATAGTGGTGGGTGACCACAACTATGGGGAAGGCTCGTCAAGGGAACATGCCGCCATGCAACCCCGGCACCTGGGTGTGGCCGCGGTATTGGTGAAGTCTTTTGCACGTATTCACGAGACCAACCTTAAAAAACAAGGCATGCTTGCCCTTACCTTTGCCAATGAAAACGATTATGACCTGATTCAGGAGGACGATACCTTCAACTTTTTGGATATTGCCGATTTTGCGCCTGACAAGCCACTGACCATTGAAGTGGTCCATGCAGACGGGAAAAAGGAGGTCATCAAGGCCAACCATACCTATAACGATTCGCAAATAGCGTGGTTCCGTGAAGGGTCGGCCTTGAATGTGATTAAAAAGGAGAATGCCGCCTAATTGTTAAAAAGAGTTTGACAAAAACTCCTGGGGCAACTCGGGAGTTTTTATTTTTACACAAAATTGCCCGTCTTTCCATGCAAAGAAAAACACTGATCAATATCCTGCTTATCCTTGTGGTCCTGTCTTTTTTTGTAACACCGCTGGGGTATCATGGCAAGGTACTTCTCAATCGTATATTTTCGTTCAGCCCGGAGGTCATCGCACCCGATGCACGGGACACACTTGCTTTTTATGACTGGAAGCTCAAGGATGCCGACTGGAACTTCATCAACTTTGAGCGGTCAAAGGGGAAGGTGGTATTTGTTAATTTCTGGGCGTCCTGGCGTTTGCCTTCCGCTGCAGAGTTGCAAGGGGTGCAGGAGTTGTACGACCGATATGGCAATAGGGTGGATTTCTATATCATCACGAATGAAGAGCAGGAGCCGGTAGAATTGTTTATGGAGGAACAGGAATTTACTTTCCCGGTGACCTACCTGATCATCGGTGAGAAAACCCCACTGGAAACCGAATCGCCACCACGATCGTATATCATTGATAAAAGCGGGCATATAGTCATAGACCAGGAAGGGATCGCTGACTGGGATAATAAGTCCGTTTATTCATTGTTAGACCGTTTAATTGAGGAGTGATGAAAATAGCTCGTAAAGGCTGGCTGACCGGCATGCTCTTGTTGGGGATTTTGGCGCTTTTGTTGCTGACCCCCATTGGATTTTACGTGAAGGTGTATGCCAACCGTCTGCTCTCGCGCAATCCTGTCCCTGTCGCTGAGCGCAAACAGCAATTGCTGGAAGATTTTGACTGGGACCTGCGCACCCTGGATGGACAGTCCTATAACTTGCAGGAAGACAAGGGCCAGGTGTTGCTTATCAATTTCTGGGCTACCTGGTGCCCTCCATGCATTGCGGAAATGCCCGATTTTCAGGAGCTTTACAACGACTACGGGCAAAACGTGCGTTTCTTTTTTGTGGCCAGGGACCGGGAAGACAAGGTAGGGCGCTTCCTTCAAAAGAAAAACTATGAGTTGCCGGTTTATTACGAACGCGGGCTGGTACCCAAACAGCTCTATTACGGGGGCCTACCAACCACTTTTATTATCGACAGGGACGGTAGGATCGTAGTATCAAAGGTAGGGACTGCTAATTGGAACAGTACAGAAACCAGGCAATTGCTGGATTCGTTGCTGCGCCGCTAGCAGGGCCCTTGTCCAAGGCAGCCGTTCTGCCACCTTTTTTTACTTCTTAAAATACTTGAAGGGGACAAATAGCATTCCGAAACATTCCCCCTCTTCTTTTCCCAGGTGTTTGTGATGAATCTTATGGGCACGCCGTATGCCCCTGGCATACCAGTTGTTGGCATTTCGGAACATCTTAAATCGCTGGTGGATAAAGATATCGTGTACCAGGAAATAGGTGGCCCCGTAGATGAGGATGCCCAGGCCCAGGGGCCAGCCATACCAGAAACTGGTATTGACAGCGAGGTAGAAAAAGGTCATGCTGACGATCGCGTAGAAGATGAAAAAAGCGTCATTGCGTTCAAACCACGATTCGTGGTCCTTCTTGTGGTGGTCCTTGTGCAGGCTCCACAAAAACCCATGCATCACGTACTTATGGGTGAACCACGCCATAAATTCCATAAAACAAAAAGTAAGAAAAAAGATCAATATGCCGATCAGGAGTTGCATTTTATACCAGCTTTAGTTTGTAATTTACATAGGATTGTGCCAGCAATCCAAATTTTTGATAATTCGCTACCCGGATACGGGAGTTTTTAATTTCCAATGAAGGGGTGTTTTGTAATTTTTGCAGCAATTTGTAATAATATTTATAGGCGGTATATACCCCAAAACGGGCGGCGTTTGGAAGTTGGGAGATGCCCTTGTAGCCCTCTGCAAAATCGGCTTTGATATCCTGTACGATAGTTTGTTTGGTATGCTCGTCCAGTTCCATTAGGTTGGCATTCGGAAAATAGGAACGGTTAAGGTATTCATAATCCGCCTTTAGGTCGCGCAGGAAATTTACCTTCTGGAAGGCAGAGCCCAGGGCCATGGCAGAAGCCTTCAGCGATTCGTATCGCTCATCGTTCCCCTGGGTAAAGACACGCAGGCACATGAGGCCTACCACGTCCGCTGAGCCGTAAATATACTCCCTGAACTCTTCTTCCGTATGGTAGATGTTTTTGCTCAGGTCCATCCGCATACTTTTCATAAAGGCCTGTACCAGGTGTTCGGGGATCCTGTATTGGTGGTAGGTATGCTGAAAAGCATTCAGGATGGGGTTCATACTGATGCGCTCCGACAGGCTCAGCTGTAGCTCCTGCTCAAAACGTTCAAACAACACATGCTTGTCGTATTCATGAAAGGAGTCGACAATCTCGTCGGCAAAACGTACGAAACCGTAAATATTGTAGATGTCCTTTCGTATGGAAGGCGCCAGCATCCTGGTTGCCAGGGCAAAGGAGGTGCTGTAGGACTCGGTTACTATCTTGCTGCATTGGAAAGATACAGCGTCAAAAATCGATTTCATGCTATACTACCTGTTTATTGCTTTTAATAATGAGATCGGATACCAGTTTTCCCGAGATCAGGGCCGGTGGTACGCCCGGCCCCGGTACGGTAAGTTGTCCGGTAAAAAACAGGTCCTTCACTTTCTTACTTTTAAGTCCGGGCCTTAAAAAGGCCGTTTGCCTGAGCGTGTTGGCCATACCATAGGCATTGCCTTTGTAGGCGTTGTATTGCTCTATAAAGTCGTTCACGCAAAACGATTCCTTGAAGCGGATATGGGCCCTGGCATCCTCTCCGGTAATTTCGCGGAAACGCTTCATTATAATGTCAAAATACTGTTCCCTGAACTGGGGGGTATCTTCCAGGCCCGGGGCAATGGGAATCAGAAAGAAACCGGCCTCACACCCGTCAGGTGCCATCTCCCGGTCGGTCACCGAAGGGAAGTTGGCATAAAACAGGGGCTTGGAAGGCCATTGGGGCGCATCGTATATTTCTATGGCATGTTGCCCGAAATCCGTATCAAAAAAGAGGTTGTGGTGTTCTACCCCTGTTATTTTTTTATCAAAACCCACATAGAAGAGCAGGGAAGAAGGGGCAAAAACCTTTTTACTCCAGTATGCAGGACTAAACTGCCGGTATTTTTCTTCCAGGAGGGATTCCGTGTGATGGTAATCGGCCCCGCTCACCACCAGGTCGCTTTCAATGGTGGTACCATGCACCTGTACCCCCACTGATTTGCCGTCTCGGACCAGTATTTTCTCAACAGGGCTATTGGTGGCGATGGTAACGCCCAGGGATTCTGCAAGGGCTTTCATCCCCTGGATAACCTTGTACATACCCCCCCTTGGGTGCCAGGTCCCCAGGCCAAAATCGGCATAGTTCATAAAACTGTAAAAGGCCGGGGTATCACTGGGTTTTGCCCCCAGGAAAAGTACGGGGAATTCAAGGGTGGCTACCAGTTTCGGGTTTTTAAAATGCTTGCGCACCTCCCCGCTGATGGTTTTAAAAAATTGGCCGACCCTTACAATGGTGTCCGGGGTAACCAGTTCCAAAGGGGAAAGTCCCGGCCGATAGACAATATCGTTTATGGCAATTTGATAGTTCTTTTGAGCTTTAGCGATAAAGCGCCTTAAATAGCGGGCGCTCCCGGGTTGCAGACGCTCAAATTCCCCGCAGATGGATTCCATGCTGTCTCCGATCGAAATACTGTCCTCTGAAAAGTAAATCTTATAGGCCGGGTTGAGTTTGTCCAGGTGATAGTAGTCAGAAGGTTTTTTGCCAAAATCCCCAAAAAAACGCTCAAATATATCGGGCATCCAGTACCAGCTGGGCCCCATATCGAATGTAAAGCCCTCTTTGGTCAACTGCCTGGCCCTTCCGCCCACGGAGTCGTTTTTCTCATAGAGCGCAACCTCATACCCCTGTTTTGCCAGGTAACAGGAGGCGGAGAGGGAGGAGAATCCTGAGCCTATGATGGTGACTTTTCTATTCATTCCGGGGCTGGGGGGGTTGATGTATGTTATAATGCTTCAAGCAATTGCCTGATAGATTCAAAGGATCGCACATAGGAGGGCAATTCCTTGCCTGACAGGTGCCTGGCCTGTTGACCGAGTATCCACAATTTCGTAGAACCGTTGATCTGCAACCTTTTGGCAAACTCCGCTACATAATCATCCAACTCGTCCTTCGTAGGCATTACCGTAAAATAGGATAAAAAAACGAGGTTTGTAAAATATTTCTGAAGGTCCGGAAGAAAATCCAGGGGCATGGCCGCCCCAAGGTAGATGGTTTTATACCCGCGTAACACAATTTCGTAATTCACGTAGAGAAGCCCGATCTCATGAATCTCGTTTTCGGGCAGGAAAAGGGCAAACACCTTATCGGTTTTGGTAGGCTCCAACGCCTGTAACTTGTCTATATTCGCACTGATCTTTTGTTTAATGAGACTGGTGATAAAATGCTCATGTGCGGGCCCTATGGTATTGGTTTGCCAGAGCAAACCCAATTCTTCCAGGAAAGGCATCAAAACTTCCCAGAAGATATCCCGGAAGGACTTTTCCGACATCAGGCTGTTGTAGGTGTTCTGGAAGAGGCTCTGGTCAAAATTCATCATTGAGAGCTTAAAGGCATTGATAGCGTGGTTTTTCACACTATTCTTCGCTACGATCTCCCTTACAGCCAGGGGGATGTCGGCCTCAGCGATATTGGCGATTTTAGAAATCTTATAGCCGTTGTTGTACAGCAGGGTGATGTTCAACAGTTTTTGCAGGCTTTCCAGGCTGTACATCCGGATATTAGTACTGGTTCGTTCAGGCGACAACAAGCCATAGCGCTTTTCCCAGATACGAATGGTGTGGGCCTTGATCCCTGAAAGGTTTTCCAGATCTCTTATGCTAAAGGTTTTCTTTACGTTGTTCATAAAAAAAATACAAAGGTTAAACAAATTTACAACAATTAATCTTTTATATTTCCAAGAATACGTTAAAATTCTTCACAATCCGCCCGGATATTCCTGATTCCTTGAGGATTCCAGGGATACCTATGCACTTTTCCCGGGCAGGATCACGGGTTTAAGCAATGCTGCATACCGGGACAATGACCCTGAACATAGTGCGGGCCGCAAAACGGTTTGGGCTGGAAAGCGAACTTTAACGCGTAGCAAAAACCCGATGGCGGGTTGACCAATTTTAAATCTGCAAAATTACAAGCGCCCTACGTAGTGTCCTGAGAGGTGTTCCCGGTCTTTGCAGCCTTTAGGCTGCAAACAAGGGCAACTCCTGAGCCCATGCGGGAACCGGCAGCGACGGAAACGACTGGAACATGATGCTCTTTGGCAGCAGCCTCTGATCAAAATTTCCTATCCGGGTGGAAACCATCCAGGCTCATGGACGGTTTTTTATGGGCGATAATTTCGGCCACCAGTTTTCCGGTAGCCGGCCCGAGGCTCCAACCCATCATGGCATGGCCGGTGGCAATGGTCAGGTTGTCATACCTGCCAGCCCTGCCGATGTAGGGCAGCCCATCGGGTGATACGGGACGTAACCCGCATTTGGCCTCTGCCATTTCCTTTTCGGTGATTTTCAGGCTGGGGTAATAGCTTTCTGCCGCCCTGGCGATCGCCCGCACCCGCTCTGTCCGGATGCGGTGGTTGATTCCTGAAAATTCCATGGTCCCGGCAAAGCGGGTGAAATCCCTCATGGGGGTCACCGCTACTTTTGATTCCATCAAAATAGCAGGCATCCGTATGCCGGTAGGGCGGCTCACATTGATACGATACCCTTTTCCCGCCTGTACGGACAGGCTGAGGCCCAGTTTTTTGCCCAGCAGCTGGCTCCATGACCCCGAGGCCAAAACCACCTCATCGGCCCTATAGGTGTCTTTATCGGTGACAATGGCAGCGATAGCCCGCCCCTGTATGGTAAAGTCCTTAACTACCTCACGGGTCCGGATGGCCACACCCTGCCCGAGCAAATAGTCCTTTAGCCGTATCATGATTTCCCTGGGGGAGGTGTGTGCATCGCAGAGGTAGTGTACAGCCCCAAGGATTTCCTGGCTGAGGTGGGGTTGTAAAGCGTCAAGTTCCAACCGGCTGAGTTCCCGTACTTCGAGCCCCTCATCGGCGGCCCTTCGAGCCACTTCCTTTTCAAGCCGGCCTTCTTTTTGTGTTTTGTAAAGCATGAGCAACCCCCGTTGCTCGAGCTGGAAATCGCCCAGTTCCCCGGAATCGTGTAGTTGGGTATAGAGGTCCTTACTTAAAAGATTGATATCCCTGATCAGGGGAATGGCCTTTTCAACGTGGGTATGATTGGCCGATTTATGGAACTTCCAGGCCCAGGCCAGGAAATCGGTGTCGAGCCTGGGTTTCATATAGAAGGGGCTACTGCTATTGAACATCCATTTGATCCCCTTGGCCATCATCCCGGGCGAGGACAGGGGGATGATATGGCTCGGGGTTAAGTACCCGGCATTGACATAGGAAGCCCCCTGGGTCATGTCAGACTTATCGATTACGGTCACCTGGTTGCCTTCCTTCAGGTTGTAGTAAGCGCAGCTAAGCCCTACTATGCCACCGCCGACAATAAGTATTGATTTTCCCATAAGCCATCCGTATTTTGAACGCAATGGTAAAATTACGGATTATGTGGTTGGGCAATCACTCAGCCGTGATAAAATTAGGGGCCTTCGGGCAGCGTCAGGATCCTTTTGTTCTAAAATTGGTGATTAAAGCTCCCAGCGACACAAGGGCCCAGACCCCTTCGAGGAGTATAAAGGGCCAGTATCCTATGAATACCGAAGCCAGGCAAGCCAGGCCGGCACCGATGAGGTTCAGTAGAATAAAGGAGCGGTCCTTGGCAGACACCCTGCCTGTAACATTCAAAAGATAGGCCAGAAGGATCAGGAAAACCCCCAGGAACCCAACCCAGTCAGCGGTAGTCATAGCTATCATAGTTGTTCGCAAAAAAGCCCCATGGGAGGGATAAACCCCTATGCAAGGGTTTGCTTTGCGTGTTTGAGCCCCAAAGATAACCATTTGGATCCCGACACGAATAAAAAAATGAACCAAAGGATGGGGGATCAAGTTAAAATACTTCCTTATATTTGTCGCTCCAAAAAAAGCCCACGTGGTGGAATTGGTAGACACGCTACCTTGAGGGGGTAGTGTTCGCAAGGACGTGCTGGTTCGACTCCAGTCGTGGGCACAAAAGAGCCACCCTAATTTTTTAGCGGTGGTTTTTTTATGGTTTATTACGTCTATATTCTTTACGCTGAATCCTTTGATAGGTACTACAAAGGCCACACCAAAGACCTGTTCAGGCGGTTCGCCCGTCACCAGGCAGGCAAGGAGGCTTCCACGGCGGCCACGGGTACCCCCGGGTGAAAACTGGTACCCCTGGGTGAAAAATTGACCAAAATCATAGACGGCCCCGTGTCTTTCTCTTATTTTTGGGTTAAATCCAACAGTATTAAAAGATTGGACAAAGTATTTTTGTAATTTAGGCAGGAATTATGGCTAAAGTGTTCTGCATATTGTTATCGGCCCTGGTATTGCTGCAAAGTGTCCGCATGGATGTGAGTGATATTGCCCGGCTGGATGAGTTGGTGGAGCACGCCAAATTACATGCGGAAAAGTACGGGGACGACTTCCTGGTATTTCTGTCCAAACATTATGGTGACCTTCAGGAAGACCACAGGCAGGCACACCAGGAAGAACAAAGAGAGCATGAAGAATTGCCTTTCAACCACCATACCTGCCAGCACCTTCTTGCCGATTTCACATTACTGGGAAGAGAAACTCCAGCAGTAAAAGTTATTCCATTAACCGATACTTCGTCCAATTTCCATTACCAGGAAAGCTATGCTTCCATTGAAAAATTCGATATTTTTCAACCGCCCCGGCACACATAATCCCTTCTGGAACTTTGAGCCGCCCCTTGGGCAGCGCTCTGCAATTATTCTAATTTCCTTTAAAGATGGATTATGTTATCTACAATTATACAATTCAGTATAAAGAATAAACTCATTATTCTCCTTGGCACTTTGGCCATGGGCGGATTTGGGCTGTTTTCGCTCACCCGTATCCCCATAGGGGCCGTTCCGGATGTCACCAACAACCAGGTACAGGTCCTAACCACTTCACAGAACCTTTCCACCCAGGATATCGAACAATTTATCACCTACCCCATAGAGCTTGAAATGGCCAACTTACCAGGGGTGATCGAGATACGTTCGGTTTCCAAGTTTGGCTTGTCGGTGGTCACCATCGTCTTTGAGGACGCCATGGGGACCTACCTGCCTAGGCAACTTATTGCCGAGAAGATCAAATCGGCGAGCGAGAAGATTCCCCGGGGTTTTGGAAGCCCCGAAATGGGGCCAATCAGCACGGGCCTGGGTGAGATCTACCAGTATATACTGGACACCAAACCCGGGTATAAGGACCGCTATTCTGCCACGGACTTGAGGACCATCCAGGATTGGATCGTTAAAAGGCAGCTTTCCGGCATCCCGGGCGTTGTGGAAGTCAATACCTGGGGCGGGCGCCTTAAACAATACGAAGTTGCCATCAATACGGCGAAACTCAATGCCATGGGAATCAGCCTTCAAAGGGTGTTCTCGGCACTCGAACAAAACAACAGTGTCGCAGGGGGCGGATATATCGAAAAGGTAAACCAGGCCTACTTCATACGGGGCGAGGGCCTGGTGACCTCCCTGGAAGACATCCGCAAAATAGTGGTGGACCACCGGGATGGGGTTCCGGTGCTGATCCGCGACCTGGCCACCGTGGGGTTTGGCACGGCGACCCGTTTTGGGGCCATCACCGGCAACGGGGAAGGCGAGAAGGTATTGGGGCAGGTGATGATGCTCAAGGATGCCAATTCCAAGGAGGTGATCGATGCCGTGCAGGAACGGGTAGCCGATATTTCCAAAAGCCTTCCCGAAGGTGTGTATATCAATGCCTTTCTGGATCGGAGTGAACTAATCGGCAAGACCACCGCCACCGTGATTGAAAACCTGGTCCTGGGCTGCCTTATCGTTATCTTTGTGGTCGTCCTGTTACTCGGTAATTTCCGTTCGGGCCTGGTCGTGGCTTCGGTCATCCCGCTCAGCCTGCTATTTGCGCTGGGGATGATGAACCTCTTTGGGGTAGACGCAAACCTGATGAGCCTTGGAGCCATTGATTTTGGGATCATTATAGATGGTACGGTCATCATCGTGGAATTCATCGCATTCCAGATGAGCCGCAGGGGTAGGGAGCTGGTTTCCCTGACCAAAGGGGAACTAAGGGAGGAAAAGGACCGCATTGCTTCGCAAGGGGCCTCCAGGATGATGAATTCTGCCGTATTCGGACAGATTATCATCCTGATTGTCTTTATCCCGATTCTTTCCCTGAGCGGGGTGGAAGGGAAGATGTTCCGCCCCATGGCCCTTACCTTCAGCTTCGCACTCATAGGGGCCATGCTTTTGTGTTTTACATACGTCCCCGTGGTGTCTTCCCTGTTCCTGAAGGCAAAAGGGGATGCGGAAAGCAAGTGGTCCGTGCGCTTTATCGCCTTTCTGAAGCGCGTATACGACCCGTTGATCCGCAAGGCCCTGTCACATCGCCCCTGGGTGATTGCAATGGCGCTATTCATGCTGGCTACTGCCGTATTTCTCTTTGGCAGGATGGGGGCCGAGTTTGTCCCTACCCTGGACGAGGGCGATTTCGTCATACAGCCTATTTTAAAAACGGGTACTTCTCTGAGCAAGACCATAGAAACTACCACAGAGATCGAGCGCATCTTGATCGATAATTTTCCGGAAGTGGATCAGGTAGTGACGCGCATTGGGGCCGCAGAGGTACCTACAGATCCCATGTCCATGGAAGAGAGCGATGTGATCATTACCCTGAAGCCCAAGAATACCTGGGTGTCTGCTGGTTCCAAGGATGAACTTGCCAACCTTTTTAAGGACGCACTGGCTGTCATCCCGGGGATGGAGGTTGAGTTTACCCAACCCATAGAAATGCGGTTTAACGAACTCATTACCGGGGTAAGGGCCGATATAGCGGTAAAGGTGTTCGGAGAAGACCTGCGGCAACTCAACCGGCTGGGCAACGAGATAAAAACGGCCATAGGGGATGTCCCCGGGGCAGCGGATATCACCGTGGAGAAAGTCGCCGGGTTACCTCAGATGAACGTTAAGTTCAACCGCGAAAGCCTGGCCCGCTACGGCCTCAGTGTTGATGAACTCAACCGGCTGATCACCATGGGTTTCTCAGGCGAAAGCCTTGGCAGTGTATTTGAAGGTGAAAAACGATTTGACCTGACCCTCCGGCTCGATGCGGCCAGCAGGCAGGACCTGCAGGATTTAAAAGACCTGTATGTAGACCTGCCGCGGGGGGGTAAAATCCCCCTTGCCCAACTTGCCGATATCGGCCTGTCGGAAGGTGCGGCCAAAATATCCAGGGACGATACCCGGAGAAGGATAGTCGTGGGTGTCAACGTACGCAACAGGGACCTGCAGTCTGTAGTGGATGATATTCAAGCGCGTATAGCCGACAAGGTGCGCCTGCCGGTGGGTTATAGCATTACCTATGGAGGGCAGTTCGAGAACCTTCAAAGTGCACGTAACCGGTTGCTCGTCGCCGTACCCGTGGCCCTGCTGCTCATCTTTGTGCTGCTCTTTTTCGCCTTTCGCTCGCTAAGGGAAGCCCTCCTGGTCTTTTCCGCCATCCCCCTGGCTGCCATTGGCGGGGTATGGCTTTTATGGGTAAGGGGCATGCCATTCAGTATCTCGGCCGGGATAGGCTTTATCGCCCTTTTTGGGATAGCAGTTCTGAACGGCATTGTGCTGATAGAACATTTTAAAACTTTAAAAACAGAAGGAATGCAGGATATTAACGAACGCGTCATCCAGGGGGCCAAAGACCGCCTCAGGGCCGTATTGCTCACCGCTACCGCCGCGGCATTGGGATTCCTCCCAATGGCGGTTTCCACCAGTGCAGGGGCAGAGGTCCAACGGCCTTTGGCCACCGTGGTCATAGGAGGCCTCCTGACCGCTACCTTACTGACCCTTGTGGTTTTGCCGGTGCTTTATTCCATTTTCTCCAAAAGCCCCCGGAAGACTGGCCCGGGAAGAGCGGCCAGACACCGGCTGTTGCTCCTCGGGGGGCTACTGCTGGCCGCCGTGGTGCAGGCCCAGCAAGAACCGCGTCAATTGGAAAGCTTGCTCGAAACGGCCATACAAAACAACAGTAGCCTGCAAGCATCATCCCTCAGGGTAGACCAGGCAAGGGCGAGTATCGGAACGGCATTTGATTTTAACAAGACCTCGGTCTACTATCACTATGACCAGAATAACCTGGCCCTCAATAACCGCCCCCTGGAGGTCCTTGGGGTACAACAGGAATTCATGTTCCCCACCCGCTACTTTGCAGATCGGAGGGTATTGAAGGCGGGGCATACCTTGGCCATGGATACGCATGAGTTGCAGCGGATGGCCCTGGAAGGTGAGGTACGCTCCGCCTATTACCGGTTGCAGTATGCCCGGGAGCGTCGCGAGACCTACCGCTACCTGGACAGCCTCTACCGTCAATTTACGACTGCTGCAGACCGGCGCTATGAATTGGGGGAGACCAATTACCTGGAAAAAATTACGGCCAGGGCCAAACAACGCGAACTACAAACCCTGCTCATGCAATCCCGGCAGGATGTGTTGCAGTCAGAGGAAAGCCTCAGGCTGCTGGTGCAGGCGGAGGCGCCTTTTAAGGTGTACACGCCCCCAATGACCAAACTCACCCTGCCCGGGGGCGTACTGGACGACCATCCGGGGCTTCGGTTAAAGGAGCACCAGAATGCCTATTTCCAGGCAAGGGTGGGCGCTGAGAAGCAGGCACTCCTGCCCGACCTCAGCCTGAACTACTTCCAGGGGAGCAATCCGGGCCTGGACGACCAACTTTACGGGTATCAGTTGGGGGTGAAAATACCCCTCTTCTTTAGTGGCAATGCCGCCCGCATTAAAACTTCTCAACTCGCACAGGAAGTCAGCAGTAGTGAAGCCGATGCCTATTGGAAGCGTTTACAACTGCGTTACGGGGAGTACCTCAACGAGCTGAGGAAATACGAAAGTGCCCTGAAATATTACGAGGAAGAAGGGCAATTGCTTTCCGATGAGATCATAAAGACCGCCACCCTGGGTTATAAAGCCGGGGAGATCACTTTTTTTGAATACATCCAGAGTCTGGAAAACGCGAACAAGGTACGCCTTACCTATCTGGAAAACCTGCACGGATACAATCAAACCATTGTGGCCATCAGCCATATAACTTTTTAAAAGCACATTGATGAAAACGATATATAGCATTTTGAGGAACATGACTTTACTTCTGCTCCTGGGCGCTTGTGGCAGCAATGAAAAACAAGCCCCCCAGGAAAACGTGCCGGAAACCGATGGCCGCCTCCTGGTGCAGCGCGAACAGTTCAACAACCGGGGGATGGCCCTGGGTCAGATGGAGGATATGGAGTTAGGCAATACGGTAACAGCGAGCGGCAGGATTGATGTCCCTCCCGAAAACAAGGCAGTGGTAAGTGCCTACCATGCCGGCTACATCAAAGCGGCCCCTCTGCTGGTAGGCGACCAGGTCCGTGCCGGGCAGGTGTTGCTCACCCTGGAAAACCCGGAGTTTGTGCGATTACAGCAGGAATACCTGGAAATTGCCGGGCAAATGGATTTTTTACGGTCTGAGTACGAACGGCAGCAAGTCATGCTGGAAGAGAAGATCAGCTCGCGCAAAAACTTTCTGCAGGCCGAAAGCAACTACAGGAGCGCCCTGGCTACCTATAACGGTCTTAAAAAGAAATTGGAGCTATTGCACCTGGACCCTGCTGAAGCGGAAGCAGGCAACCTTAGGGCTACCGTCCCCGTACTGGCACCCATCAGTGGCAGCATCAGCCAGGTAGACGTTGGCATCGGTATGTTCGTATCCCCCTCAGATCCTATCATGGAGATTGTCAATACAGACCATTTGCACCTGGAATTAATGGTATTTGAAAAGGACCTCCTTAAAATTCAGAAAGGACAGCACATTAATTTTCGTATCCCGGAAGCCACGGGCGACCTTTATCAGGGGGAGGTCTACCTGGTAGGATCCTCCCTGGATCCAGAAACACGGAGTATCAAAGTGCACGGCCACCTGGAAGAGGATGCACCGGCCAACCTGGCCGTTGGGATGTTTGTCGATGCGGGAATATTAACCGGGAGCAAGGCATTTAAGGTATTGCCCGAAGAAGCGATCATAAAAGGGGACAATGGCTATTTTGTCTTCCACCTGCAGGAAGAAGATGAAGGCCAGCTGGTTTTCCGGCCGGTGGCTGTTGAAATTGGCCAAAGTTCCGGAGGGTACACCGCCGTACTCAATGCGGGTGATTTCCCTGAAGGTTCCCGTTTTTTGACTCGTGGCGGCTATAGCCTTCTGGCCGGCAGCTGAGGGAGGTCACGGCACGGTAAAAGGGTTTCGCCCCCTTAGCGCTCAAGGATGGGCGGTAGAGATTCGCTGTCAATCACGTATTCGGTGATCTTGAAGGTCTCTTTTCTGTTATCCCGGAACCGCTTGACGAAATGTGCGAATTGCTCCTCCAATTGGCCCTGTTTGGCGTTTACTTCCGCGGAAGGTTCCCTGGAGGGGTCTTCCACCATTTGGCCCAGGGCCTTTTGGTGTTTGGTGATTTCCGCTTCCAATCCCAGTCCATCTTTTTTAAGGGCGAAGGTCCTGGCCTGGATTTTTTTGACCATGGCCAGGTTTTCGGGTTTGGTGATCCAGAGGAGGTATTTGTCTACGAGATGGTGCAGGAAGCGCAGGTCTTCTACATAGAATTCCAGGTCCGATTTCCAGTGGTTTGCCAGCACATACCATTGTTCCCACCTGGTTTTTGACTCTGGCCGGGGCGTTGTTTTCATGTTGGACGTTTCCATAAACGTATTGTTTTATGAGGGTTAAAAGTACTTTTTACGCCCGCCAGACCCTATGACTACCGTCATTTGGCAAGCCTTTGATTAACCTTAGCTTTCAGCTAGTTAAAACAGCAAGCTATGAAGACCGTACTCTACGCTACAGATCGTTCAGTTCATTCGGCCAAAACCCTCAATTATGCCTATGCCCTTACCGACCAACTGGGGGCACAGCTTAAGGTACTGCATATCTATCCGCTTTCACCTTTGGCGCTTACCGGTATTCCGATGGATGAACAGCAAAAGAAGCGGGTCTTTATGGAACAACTGCAACTGTTGAGGGAGTATTGCACGCAAAACCTTCCTTCCTCCAAAACGCCCCCGATATGGTCTGCCGACGTGGTGGCCAACGGAAGGGTGGTCGACGGTATCCTGATGAAGGCGGGGGAGCTCCATGCAGACCTGGTCCTGGTAGGCATGAAAGATGAACAAAGCGAGCGGGGTCCATTTGCGGGGAATATCGCCCATGCGCTTTTGGAACGTTCGCCTTGTCCATTATTGCTCATCCCCAATGCCCACACCTACAGGAAACCTTCCAGCCTGGTCTATGCCACGGCTTTTGAAATGGACGATTTGAAGGCCATTCGCCAGCTGGTACCCCTGGCTAAGGCTACCAAGGCCTTTATCCATGTCATCCACGTACCCGTACCCGGTGAATACCCGGGGGAAGAACAAATGGCCTGGTTCAGGGAATTGTTGTCCAAAGAAGTGGATTACAAGAAAATAGATTTTCAGGTCTTGCAGGAAGGAAAGGTCAAGGATGGGATCGCCGGTTTTGTCGACAGGGCCGATGCCGATCTCCTGGTCATGCTCGAGCGAAAAGAAAAGGGCCTGTTAAAAGGGATTTTCCACAAAGACCTGGTCAAGGTAATGGAAGGAAGGCTCGAACTGCCCATCCTGGCTTTTGTGGGCGACTGATCAGGGCAGGACGCGTCCGTCTTCCATGATGATAATCCGGTCCGTCCTATCCGCGAAATCCTGGTCGTGGGTAACTACCAGCAGGGAAAGTCCCTTCTCTTCCTTCAGCCCCTTGAAAATCTGGAATACGTTTTCGGCATTGTAGCTGTCGAGGTTCCCGGTGGGTTCATCACCCATGAGGATATCCGGGTCATTGATCAGGGCCCTGGCAATGGCTACCCGTTGTTTTTCACCACCCGAGATCCTGGAGGCGGTTTTCCTGGCAAGCTTTTCAATGTTCAGGGTTTTAAGGTGCTGCATGGCGTCATGTTCTATTTCTTCCGTAGATTTCCTGCCAAGTTTCCTCGCCGGGAGCATCACGTTTTCCAGGACGGTGAATTCTGTGAGCAGGTAATGGAACTGGAACACAAAACCAATATGCTGGTTGCGGATTTTCGAAAGCGCTTCATGCGGAAGTCCGCTCACCAGTTGGTCGTTCAGGTAAAGTTCACCCTCGTAGTCGGTATCCATGGTCGAAAGGATATACAGTAGCGTGGATTTCCCGCAACCCGACTTCCCCATGATGGAGGCAAATTCTCCCCGGGCCACCCTAAAGTTAATATCCTTAAGGACATGAAAATCTACCGGCTTCCTGAAGTGCTTGTTAATATGCTTTGCCTCTAAAACATTTGCCATAGCCGTCATGCTTAATTACCCCGGATAATTCTGACCGGATCGATCTTTTTGGCTTTTTTGGACGGCAGGTAGCCGGCGATGAAGGTAGAGATAAAGGCAAAGGTGATCCCGATGAGGTAATAGCCCATGTTGAAATTTACCGGATAGGTAGTGATCGTTGGCAGGGCATCGGTTTCAAAAGGCACCTTGTCTATGAGGCGCGACAGGATATACCCGACAATCAGTCCTACCAACCCCCCGACCAACCCAATGAGGAGTGCCTGGCTCATAAAGATATACTGTACGTCTTTGCCGGAGAACCCGGTGGCTTTGAGGATGGCGATATCATTCATCTTCTCGTAGATCAACATGCTAAGGATATTGTAGATACCAAAGCCGGCCACGATCAGCAGGGTGATTGATACGGCGTAGGTAATGATATTCCGAATGTTGGACCCTGTTTCAAACTGGGCATTGGCCTCCTGTATATCCGTAGCCTTTATCCCGAATTGTTTTTCCAGGGCACTCGCCATAGGGACTGCCTGGGCGATGTCGTACAGTTTTACATTGATGTCGGTCACATAGTTTTCCGCTTCCCCCTGGATGCGCTGTACGGTTTTCAGGTTGGAAAAGCTCCTGACATTGTCTATTTCTGCAATCCCGCTTTGGTAAATGCCCACGATCTTAAGGGGGGTTACCGTGCCGTCTACCGTGCTGATCTGTACCCGGTCGCCCAGGTCGAGCGACATTTTCTTGGCCAGGCCGGCACCCAGCAGTATGCCATTATCGGTGTTCTTCAAGGCTTCTGCACTGCCCTGCACGATATAATCGCGCATATTGTAGAGGCGCGCTTCCTCGAGGATGTCTACCCCCACCAGGCTACCGCCCAGTTCAATAGAACCCGAGAGGTAGAAGATCTGTGCCCTGAGTTGAGGGCTTGCCCCTCTGACCCGCGGGTCCGCATTCAGGTAATGCATCATGGGAAGGGCATTGTGTATTTTTTGCTGGCTCATCTTAGGCTTTATGGAATGCACGACGTTGAAAGCGCCCTCGAATTCTGCCAGGCGTGAGATGGGTTGGGTCTTTGAAGGTTCAATCTCGTTGTACAGATGGATGTGGGGCGTTTGATTAAGGACCAGGTCGTCCAACATCTTGTTCAGGCCGGTCATAAAGCTTACCAGGGTAATGTAGGCCCCAATGCCAAAAGTAACCCCGAGGGAAGCCGTGACCGTAGACTTCATCTTGCTGAGCAAATGGGTTTTGGCGATAGACAGTATGACTTTCCAGTTGGTCATTCCTTGGGTTTTTGGATGGGAGTGCCTGCATCCAGGCCCGAAAGCACCTCGGCATACTCCAGGCTTTGCAGCCCCAGCGTCACCTCAACCGTGCCCTCTGCCGTCTGTACTTTATTCCCGCCGGTGATATAGGACTTGGGGATGGTCAGGGCATCTTCCTTTTTGGCGATAATAATATTGCCCTCCCCCGCCAGGCCGGGATACAGCTTGTTGGGAGGCGCTACAAAGAGCGCTTCTACCTTAAACGTTTGTGTGCGTTCGTCTTTTTTGGGATATATTTTGCTCAGGGTGGCTTCAAAAACACGGGGCCCATAGGCATCCAGGGTAATCAGCGTACGTTGGCCGGGTTGTAGTTTTACGATATCTACCTCGTCTACCAGCATTTCAATAAGGAAATGGTCGGTACTGCCTATAGCGGCAATGGGTTCCATGGTGGACACAATTTCCCCCGGTTCCTTGAACAGGGCATAGACCGTGCCGTTGATCTCGCTCTTGACGGTAAAATCCCCGGTGTTGATGGTTGCCGATTTATAGTTGTTCTCGGCCTGGGCCAGTTTGTTGGCGAGTTCGGTTTTGCTGCGTTCGTACTGGTTCTGCAAAAGTTGCAAGCGGTTGGTGGAAAGTTCGTAGGCGAGCTTCCGGTTGTCAAATTCCACCTGAGAACCTATCTGCTGCTCCCATAGTTTCTTCTGCCTGTGGTAATTGATGGAATCGTTCCTGCGGGTGAGCCGGGCGGCCTCTATCTCGTCCATCAGGCTTTTAAGTACGGCGTTGTTTCCACTGAAGTTTTCCCGGGCCAGTTGCAGGTTAAGTGCCGCATTTTGGGCATTGAGTTTTGGCGCCTGGTTGATGATCTGAAGGAGCGGTTGCCCTTTTTGGACGCTGTCGCCTTCCTCCACCAGGTTTTTTTCCAAAAGGCCCATCACAGAAGCATATGCCTGGTAGAGGCTGTCGGGTTGGATGGTAACCGAGGTGTAGACCGATTCGGTAATGGTTTTTCGTTCCGGGAAGATTTTATCATCTCCGCCATTGCAGGAGCCGGCCAGCAAGATCATGGCCAGGGCGGGCCCTTTGCAAAAGCTACCCGGTTTAATTGCAATCATTGAATGCCTTGTTTAAAGTGGTGAAAGTATCCATGAAGCACTGGGAAGGCAATGACCAGGGTCATAAATGGCCCTTCCGCGACATTGCCTTATGGTTGTTAAGATAAAAAGAAAAAGGATGCTATGGGTGTATCTGGTCGCGATTGTGGCCAGGGCGCAGCGGCTGCTGTGGCAACAGTTGGAAGGGAAGGGGGGACAACTACTGGCCTCGGAGGCCTGCTGGCTGCTGCGGCCCAATATGGAAAACGGCCCCAAAACCTCCAAGGTGCAACAGGCAAGGGGAAAGGCTGCCTTGCTGGGCAGTACCATTGGGCGCTACTTTCAGGAGACTTTCAGGAGATGGGAGTTCCCGGCACAAGGCTGCAAGACGGCCCTCCCCACTAATGACCAAAATCATTTCGTGCCGCCCGATTCTTCCTTAGCTTGTGTCTGTAAAACAATTAGAGTTCATTGATAAAGGCTAATGATCCCGGAAATACGCTGCTTTCAGCGTGTTTCGTGAATGGAAATTGCTGTTTGAAACCGCATGCGCACTTCTGTTGAACCGTTTACCATCCGTGAGGCAGGTGTTCTGATTAACTATCCCTAACTGCCCACACGCAAAGGTTTCAAATAACATTAGCCGGAGAGGCCGGGGTTCCTGCAACGGAAACCCCGGCCTTGATATATGGACCCATGAAATTAAAGCAAAGGATCATGGCCTATTACCATAAGAAAAAGCTCGGGAATATTGGATTTGAAGACGCTCTGGCCCGCACCCGTGAGGCCCTGAAAGAGGAAGGTTTTGGAGTGCTTACCGAAATAGACATACAGGCGACCCTGAAAAAGAAACTGGATGTTTCGTTTAACCGCTATACCATCCTCGGGGCCTGCAACCCCCCTTTTGCTTATGAGGCGCTCCAGAAAGAGAACAAGATCGGCACCATGCTCCCCTGCAATGTCATTGTGCAGGAAGTTGCCCCTGATTCCATAGAGGTGGCCGCCATTAACCCCCTCGTCTCCATGCAGGCCGTGGACAACAAAGGTTTGAAAGCGATCGCCGGGGAGGTGGATGAAAAGTTGCAGAAAGCCCTCAAACGATTGTAGGCACCCCTGGCAACCCCAAATGAATTGGGGGAGGGGCGATGCTAATTTCTGTATCTTGTGGGGGCGATGTGTCCTGAACACGGGTTGATACCCCCCTTTGTAATCCCTAGAACCTATGTTGAAGAAAATCCTGGTACCCGTTGATTTCTCCCTCCATTCGGAGTATGCCCTGGAGGTGGCCGCCTGCCTTGCGCGGTCGCAGCAAGCGGAAATTATCCTGCTGCATATGCTTGGGCTGTCTGATGGGGTGTTTGCCACCGATGAAGCGCAGGAAGCGGCCGAGGTAAAATATTACCTCAACCTGGCCAGGAAACGTTTCGAGGAATTTTTGGACAAGCCCTACCTCAAAGGGGTCAAGGTTTCCGAAATCGTCCAGAACTACAAGATATTTAGTGAAATCAACGCGGTGGCCAAGGAAAATGGAGCCGATATTATCGTAATGGGCTCCCATGGTACGGGGCGGATGCAGGAAATCTTCGTGGGCTCCAATACCGAAAAGGTGGTGCGTAGTTCAGAGGTGCCGGTATTGGTCATTAAAAAGCAGATGGCCTCCTTCAGGCCCCGGAAAGTGGTCTATGCCATTGATTTCAAGTCAGACCATTTAAAAGCCTATCAATGGGCGCTGGAGTTCTTTAGCCAATGGGACATGGAAGTACACCTGTTGCATGTGAACCTCCCCAACCTGCAATTCCTCAGTACCACCCAGCTGAACGAGTTGACCCGCAAATTTCTGGCTAAAGCGCACAAAGGGGTGCTTCCATCCCATGCCAGGCTTGCCTATGTGTGCGATTACTCTGTGGAAAAAGGGCTCTATGCCTATGCCGCAGAGGTCGGGGCCGACCTGATCGCGGTGCCTACCCACGGTCGCAGCGGGCTTGCCCATTTCTTTAAAGGAAGTATTGGGGAGGATATTACCAACCATGCACCCCTTCCGGTAATTACCTTTAAAGTGTGACAGGGATAAGCAGCGATTTGGCCCTTAGTCCCGGTTGAAGAGGTTTTGCACCTTGCTCAGCAATATCAGTTCAGATTTGTTTTTTCCTGCAAAGGAATTGGCGATGTCATTGCAGGTATGAAGAATGAGGGATTTAATTTTGGAGCCGAATTTTTCCGGGTGGTCGTGGTAAAATTCCGCGAATTCCTCAAAATAGGTATCGCTTTCCTTCTCTTCATTTTTCAGCCAGTCGAACACGATTTCTATCTGGTAGGCGGCATCCGTACCGAATTCGTCAGTTACGTGATCGACATCAAGCCAATAGGTGCGAACATCCTCCTGGAGTTTTTCAACTTCCCTGGGCCGTACGTTTTTGTCGGCCATGGCAACGGCATAAAAAAGCTTCCCTAAATTTTGGTAGAACTCGTTGGCTATTTCTTCAGAATGTAACATCGTTGAAACGTAATTTTAGGTACTAAAGATACTAAAGATTATCGGTTACATTGCGGGAATCCATCTGTCTTGCCCGATCCTTTAAACAACAAAACCCCTGTTAGAAACTACCTGCCACTTCCTCCAGGTTGGTATGTCGCTGTCCGGTGAGGTGCTGGATGGGAAACCCGATCCTGCGAAGTTCCTGTTGAATTTTACGAAGCACGGTAGAATCTGTATAGAGAAAGGTGAGCAACTTGGCATCCATATCGAAGTTTATTACCCGCATATCCATGATACGGGATAAGTTTCTAAGGATAACTTCCTTACAACGATCGGAGGTAATATTCATTAAAGTGGCCTGTGCTTTCATCCTTATTGCATTATTTCAGGAGGTTTGGTTCAAAATTATGCGTTGCGGCAGGTAAAGCCTATGACAGATGTCATACGGCCTGATTTTTTTTATCTTTTCTTTTGTAACTCACACAGAACTCCGGCTATGGAAAACATGATGGTCCTGGGCATCGATATAGGGGGTACCTTTACTAAAATAGGGCTGGTCAACCGGCAGGGGGTCTGCAGGGGGAGCAAGATTATCCGTACAGAAGCCCATCAACCTTTTGACACCTACAAGGAGCGGTTAAAAACCGAGATAGATCTACTACTGGGTTCCCACCTCGAAAGACAGGAGCTGGTGGCCATTGGGGTGGGGGCCCCCAATGCCAATGCCCATACAGGGGATATGGAACGCCCCCCCAACTTTTCCTGGGGCGACCGGGTGCCCCTGGTGACTACTTTTCAAGAATGGTACCGGGTACCGGTAAGTTTGGCCAACGATGCCAATGCGGCTGCCCTGGGGGAACGCTACTACGGGTCCGGGAAGGACCTGGAACACTTTGTAGTGCTTACCCTGGGAACCGGGTTGGGCAGTGGGATCATCGTGAACGGGAAACTACTTATCGGGGCGCATGGCATGGCCGGGGAACTGGGGCATGTGAATGTGGTGGCCGGGGGACGCCAATGCAAGTGTGGCCTCCGGGGCTGCCTGGAGACCTATGCCTCGGTCACGGGCATCAAACGAACGATCTTTGAACTCCTTTCGGTGCGCACCGAAAATTCTCCCCTGCGCGACCTGAGTTTTAATGAACTTAACGGCGAGATGATTGCCAATATGGCCCTGGAAGGCGACGCCATCGCCCTGGAGGCCTTTAAGCGGACTGCTGCCATCCTGGGGGCTAAAATGGCCGATACGGCGGCCCACCTGGACCCCCAGGCTTTTATATTGAGTGGAGGCCTGAGCAAAGCCGGGGATATATTGCTGACCCCGGTCGTGGAAAGTATGGAAAAAAACCTCTTCAACGCCTACCGGGGAAAGGTAAAGGTGCTGATATCAAAAGCTTCACGCGACCAGGCAGTGCTAGGGCCGGCGGCGCTGGCCTGGATGCATTTCGAACGTGCTTCGCCCTGAATTAATTCCTGCGCAAACCCGTCTTATTTTTCGGCAAAAACCGAAAAATATGTACATTTAACCCATGCGCGTTTTTGAAAAGAACAGTAATATTTTTATGATGCTATCGGAAGCCATTTCCGAAGGCATCGTGGTGGTCAACGAAAAGCAACAGATCGTAGCGACCAACAAAAGGGCCGACCAGTTGTTTCGGTACGGGACCGGAGAGCTCAAAGGCCAACAGCTTTCTGTCCTCATCCCCGATTCCTTCAGGAAGTCGCATAAAAATCATGTGACGGATTTCCACAAATCGGGCGAGCAAAAACGCATGGCGGAGGGCCGCAGCCTCTTTGGCCTGCGCAAAACCGGGGAACAATTCCCCCTGGAAGTGGGCCTCAACCCCTTTTCACTGTATGACCGCACCTATGTGCTGGCCCTGGTCTACGATATGACGGAATTACGCGCCAAGGATAGTGAGATCCTGGAATTGAACCTGCACCTCGAAGAAAAGATCAAAACTAGGACCCTGGAACTCCGGGCCACCGTGGCCGAATTAAGAAAGGAGATCCGCCGCCGTGAAAAGGCCGAAGCCCAGATCAAGAGCGCCCTGCAAAAGGAAAAGGAGCTCAATGAGCTAAAAACCAAGTTTTTATCCATGGTTTCCCACGAGTTCAAGACCCCATTGAGCGGGATCCTCACATCGGCTACCCTGGTAGGCAAATACAGCGAGGGGGAGCAACAGGGCAAAAGGGAAAAACACCTTAAAACCATCATAGGGGAAGTACGGCGGTTGAATGGCATCCTGAACGATTTCCTCTCCATAGAACGCCTGGAACAGGGGAAAGAGGTGTACCGGAAAACACATTTCTCCCTGAGTAAAGTAATCAATGAAGTCATCTACAACGCCAATATGACCCTTAAGAGCGGGCAGAAGATCAACTACCCGCCCAATATAGAAGACGTCAGCATTTACCAGGATGAAAAAATCGTGTTCCTGGCCCTTACCAACCTGTTGTACAATGCGGTAAAATACTCGCCCGAGGACAGTGAGATAGACCTGAAGGTAGACCTGGAGGGCAACACTATTGTATTCCATGTCATCGATGAGGGAATTGGGATTCCTTCCAAAGACCAAAAACATATTTTTGAGCGGTATTTCAGGGCCGAGAACGTAATCCTTACCCAGGGTACGGGCATCGGTTTGAACATCGTAAAAGGCCACGTTGAAAATCTGGGAGGGCGCATTTTCTTTGAAAGTCAAGTAAATAAAGGCAGCACCTTTTCGGTGGAATTTCCCATAGAAGAACCCGTTGAAGTGCCATAAAACCAATAAAGGCCGTGACAGGGGCCTTACAGAATGGTTTAATTTGAATAACCCAATGAAAAAAATTTTATTGATTGAGGATGATACGGTCCTCAGGGAGAATACCTCAGAACTGCTCGAACTTGCCGGATATGAAGTGATCTCTGCCCCGGATGGGCGCCAGGGCATACAGGCGGCACAGGAACAAGGGGCAGATGCCATAGTTTGCGATATCATGATGCCGGAGATTGATGGTTACGGGGTCCTCGAGGCCCTCTCCAAGGATCCGAAGACCCATAAAATCCCGTTCATATTCCTCACGGCAAAGACCGAGCGCAAAGATGTGCGCAAAGGGATGGAACTGGGGGCGGATGATTACCTGACCAAACCCTTTGAGGAAACGGAATTGATAGGGGCCATAGAGAGCAGGATCGCCAAGATGTCCATCCTGGACGACCTGTCAAAATTGGAATCCCAGGAGCTGGCAGATCCGTTTGCCGGCCCCAGGAACATGCACGAACTCAAAAACTATATTGACGATGAGGGGACCGAGTACGAATTCGCTATGGGCGAATCCGTATACAAGGAAGGGGATAACTCCAATATGGTCTACCTGGTGCTGAAAGGGGTGGTTAAAACCCATAAACTGGATGAGCAAGGCAAGGATTTGATCACCGGGATCCACAAGGCGGATGACTTTTTTGGCCTCAACAGTTTTTCCAAAAACATCCCTTACAAGGAATATGCCACTGCCATGGAACCTTCCAAACTGGTTGGAATTTCCAAGGAGGAGATTAAAAATATCCTGGCATCCAATTACGGGCTGACCCTGGATTTTATGCAATTCCTATCGGACAACCTTACCGAAGCCAAGGAGCAACTCCTGCAGATGGCCTATGGCTCTGTGCGGAAAAAAACAGCGGCCACCATCCTGAAGTTTGCGGAAAAACTCCCCCCGACCCCATCGGGAAATATCCATATTCTCAGGAGTGACCTTGCCAGCGTGGCGGGCATCGCCACCGAAACGCTCATCCGTACCCTGTCTAATTTTAAGGATGAAGGCCTTATTGCCATAGAGAACCGCGACATCCGCATCCTGGACATGGAAGGGCTTAAAAAAATACGGTAATCACATTTTTGAACCTTAGATTGGGGCTTACATGATTATGGTCATTTGACGGCGGAACACCTACCGCTATTTTTACCTCATTAAAGTATAAACTGGAATGAGGCGTATATTGATCCCCACCGACTTCTCGGACAATTCATGGAATGCCATTAAATATGGATTGGAATTGCTGCATAATAAATCGACCATTTATTTGTTGCACATCAACCCCATCCCGGTCTACTCGGCAGCGGGTAGCCGGCTGGCCACCGCATCCAGGGTGATGGAGGACTCCATGGTGATTGAGAACAAGCGCATGATGACCCAGTTGCTGAACAAAATCAAGACCCTGCCGGCCTATGGCAAGCATACCTTTGTGACCATTTCGGAAACGGATTACTTTGTGGATTGCATTAAACGGGAGGTGCAAGAGAAAAACATAGACCTCATTATCATGGGGACCAAAGGGGCCTCGGGCCTCAAGAAAGTTTCAATGGGGAGCAATACCGGGGCGGTCATCACCAAGGTGAAGTGCCCGCTCCTCGCCATACCCGAAAACGCCTCTTACCATCCCCCGAAGGAAATTGCATTCCCCACAGACTACCATATAGGGTTCGATATCAAAGTGCTGGACAACCTTATCCAGGTGGTAACGGCCAACAAGGCCACCTTGCGTATCCTGCACATTACCCGCAAGGGCGAAGCGTTATCCGGGGAACAACTTCGAAACAAGGACTTTTTGCACGATTACCTGAAAGATGTTTCACATACCTTTCATACCCTTACGGGGACACGGCTCGAAACCTCAGTGCAGTGTTTCGTCGAAAGCAGGGATATCGATATGGTCGCCATGGTTGCCAAAAACCTCAATTTCTTCCAGCGAATCCTGTTCCGGCCGGCCGTGGAGGAAATCAGCTATCATACAGACATCCCCTTTTTGGTACTTCACGAATAATTGGCGGGAATTTCGTACATTATTGGGAAAATAGACAGGGGGCACCTCCGGTTGGAAATCCTTGACAAACCCGGCTGGTTATAGAGGGGATTACTGGATATTAGCTGACATTTGTCATTCGTATATCGGCCCTTCATCCCTACATTTAACGGACACGAACACGCATCTATGAGAAAAATAGTAGTACCCACGGATTTTTCTGAGAACGCTTTTAACGCCCTCAAATACGCCTGCCAGATTTTCAAATACGAACACTGTGATATCTTCATCCTGCATGCCTATGCCGATGAGGTCTACAAGCTGGGGCTACAGCTGGAGCGCAGTGAACTGGAAACCCTGAAAAAGGATACCCTACAAAAATCGGATAGTGCCCTTCAGGACGTCCTCAAGGCCATCAGGGAATATTCCCCCAACCCCGACCACCACTACAAAACGCTCTCTGCTTTCGGGACCCTCACCGATGAAATCAACGACCTGGTGAATGCCGAAAACATGGACATCGTAGTGATGGGAACCCGCGGCAAAACCGACGACCGTACGATCACCTTTGGCAGCAATACCATACAAGTACTGAAATATGTACAATGCCCGGTGATGGCCATCCCATCGGGTTATGCCTTCCAGGTGCCCAAGAAGATGCTGTTTCCCACCAACTACCTTATCCCCTACAAAAGGCGGGAACTTAAACTGCTTTGCGAAATGGCAGATTCCTACAGGGCTGCCATCACCATGCTATACATCGACCCTGTAGAGCACCTTTCCCTGCGACAGGAAGACAATATGAAATTCCTCAAGGAATGCCTGTACAAACCCAAATTACAATTTGATACGGGCCCCCAGGGTGAAAAGGCCGGGGTGATCCTGGATTATATCGGCAAGCATGACATGCAGTTGCTGGTCATGGTGAATTCCAGGCACTCGCATGTCGAGGATATGTTGTACCCCTCCACGATAGATAAATTGGGCCTAGAGCTTCGCATCCCCTTCCTGGTGCTGCAAAACCTGGCCCGTTAAATGTAGTCACTATGAAAAAAGTCGTGCTTCCCACCGATTTCTCTGAGAACGCGTACAACGCCATCAGTTATGCCCTTGAACTCTTCAGGGACGAAGATTGCACCTTTTATCTGATGAACACCTATACCCCCGCGGTGTACCAGGCCGAGTACGTTTTGCACAGCCCCGGGCAGATTGGCCTGGGCGATATGTACCAATCGCATTCCATGGATCAACTCGAGGAGTTAAAACAGGAACTGGAACGCAGGTACAAGAATCCGAAGCACCACCTGTTCACCCATTCAGCCTTTAATACGGTAGTGGATGAAGTGGAGGCTTTGGTGGAGAATGAGGGTGCAGACCTTGTGGTCATGGGAACCCAGGGGGCCACAGGGGCCAAGGAAATCCTTTTTGGCACCCATACGGTACATGTGTTGAAGCGCCTGAAATGCCCCATTGTGGTGGTGCCCTCCGGCTATGCGTACGAGGCGCCTGTATCCATCCTTTTTCCAACGGATTACGAGGTGGCCTATGACGACCTCCCCTTTAAGGTGTTGCTCGACATCGCCACATTGCATACCTCGCGTATTGAGGTTATGCATGTTTCTACGGGTTTTGAACTCACAGATTCGCAGCAACAACACAAGAAAGGGTTAAAGCGGATCCTCTCCAAAACACCGCATGGGTTCCACGACCTGCCCGGGCAGGAGATCATTGCAGCCATCAATAATTTTCAGCAGCAAAGCCAATATAATTTCCTGGTCATGGTTAGGAACAAGCACACTTTTCTGGAGCGGCTCTTTATAGAACCGGTGATCAAGAAAGTTGCTTTCCACGTCACTATACCCTTTATGGTCATTCCGGGTTAATCGCAACTACCCATGAAAAACATCCTGGTCCTTACCGATTTTTCACATACCGCTTACGAGGCGCTGTTTTATATCACCGGCCTGATGAAGCGTCAGGAAGCAGACTTCCATATCCTGAACGCCTTTACGGAACATACCCCTTTAAACAGCCCCAGCGTGGGGAATCCCCCCAAACCGCTCGTGCAACAACTGAAGGATGAAGCCATGGAAGGGCTTCAGCACACCGTGCACAGGATCCAACTAGACCGGGACAATCCGGGGCACCGCTTCCATATGATCGCCCGGAATGAATTTCTGCCGGATGCCGTAACCCATTGTATTTCTAAAGGGAAGATCGACCTTATTGTGATGGGCAATAAAGGGCAGTCAGACCGTTTTGGGGTGTTTTTTGGGAGCAACGTACTCAGGATCCTTAAAACAGTGGCAGACCTCCCGGTGCTCGCCGTGCCGGAGGGAATTGGCTTTAATAAGCCCAACGAAATTGCGTTTGCGGCTGATTACAACCGTCCGTACAACCAGGCGTTGTTGGCACCCCTGGTTGAGATAACGACGCTTTGCAGTGCCGCCATACGGGTGGTGCACCTCAATGAAGAAAGAAAGCTGACCCAGGCGCAACTCAATAACGTGGAGGTCCTGAAACAGGTATTGGGGACTACCCCGCATACCCTCCACTGGATGCCTGATTTCAGGAAAAAGGCCGATGCCCTGCATTCCTTCATTACCGAGGCGGGCATAGGAATGTTGGCCATGGTCCACTACCGTCACGGGTTTTTGGACCGGCTTATGCGCGAAGACGTTATCCAGAAGATAAGCTTTGTGATTGAAGTTCCCTTTCTGGTCCTTCCAGACACCTACTGAGGATTATCATGGTACCCTACTACTTCCAAAACTATCTTTAGGGCTACCTTAAATTTCTAACAATCATGGAAAAAAGGATCCTTTTGCCTACAGACTTTTCAAAAAATGCCCTGAACGCAGCCCGATATGCCCTGGATTTGTTCCGTCACGAGCCGTGTATCTTCTACCTGCTGAATGTCTACCAGGTGGACGGGTATTCCATAGATACCATGATGATGGTGCCCGAACCTGGAGAAAGGGCCTACGAGGCTGCGAAAAAACGTTCTGAAACGGGCCTTGAAAAATTTATGGAGATGCTGCGGTTGCACGGAGAGAACCCAAAGCACCAGTTTGAAACCATCGCTACGTTTAATTCACTGGTATATGGAATTAAACACCTGATAGCCGAAAAGGACATAGAAATGATCGTCATGGGCACCAGGGGAGCCACCGATGCCAACAGCATTATCTTTGGCACCAATACCATACACGTCATGGAACAGGTGCAGGATTGCCCGGTACTGGCAATCCCATCCGACTTCCGCTATACCCCTCCGCGTGAGATTGTGTTCCCAACCGACTATAAGGCTGCATTTAAGCGCAGGGAGTTAAAATACCTCCTGGAAATTGTGGCAGCCCACAGCGGGGTCCTCCACATCCTCCATATAGAACAGGAACCCGAGCTCAGCCGCGAGCAACAGGGGAACAAAGAATTGCTGCAAAGCATCCTGGAAGAGACCCCACACGAGTTTCATACCCTTTCAGACCTGAAATTACACCAGGGCATAGGCGCCTTTGTGGCGAGCAGGAAGTCTGACCTCATTGCGTTTATGAACCGCAAGCACTCCTTTCTGGGGAAAATCCTGTCAAAACCCCTGGTGAAGGAACTGGGATACCATTACCAGATACCCATCCTCGAATTAAACACCTGACACTGCCTGTTTGACAAGCCACCGGTGATACGGTAAGCGACCGGCTCCCCCTGACAAAGGCAGCGCTAAACTAGAGCAATACCATGGAAAATATCGGCGCAATATTCGATAACCCCTTAGTAATCAAGGCCCTGAGGTTTTTTCTCTGGGTTGTTGTGATCATTGTCGCGGTAGGTTTGCTGCGGCGGTTTGCCAAACGCAGGATCGATAATACGGACTACCGGTATAAAACCCAGAAATTTATAGAGATCCTTGGCTATGCCATGATCCTGTTGTTGCTGGTCATGTACGTAACCCTGGACACGGTCAAGGACTACACCATCATCATAGGGTTGTTTACGGCAGGGATCACCTTCACCCTGCAGGAACTCATCCTGAGCATCGCGGGATCCTTTTACATCTTTTCGGTCCGCGTGTACAAACCCGGCGACAGGATAGAGATCAATGGGATCAAAGGAGACGTGATCGATATTGACAGCATTTATACCACCCTCATGGAAATCGGGGAATGGGTAAGCAGTGACAACTACTCCGGCAGGATTGTGAAGATCAGCAATGCCTTTGTTTTTAAAGGCCCCATCAAGAATTATTCGATGGATTTTCCCTTTGTCTGGGATGAGCTCAATATATTGGTTACCTACGGGTCTGATGTGGCCGTGGCGAAAGAAATCGTACTTCGGGAGGCCAACGACTATTTGATGGACTATACCCGTGATTCACAGGCTAAATGGGGCGAAATGGTGAGCCGTTATTATATAGAGAATGCCCAGATTGAACCTACCCTTGCCCAGAGCCTCACAGACAACTGGATACAACTGAACCTGAGGTATATCACCGACTACCGAAGGAGGCGGGCTACCAGGAACGAGCTATTCGCCCGTATAGAAAGATCGGTGGCCGCTACGGGGGGGAAAGTCACCCTGGCTTCGGAGACCCTGCAATTGTTAAAAATTCCGGAAGTCGACGTGCGCGTGCGATAAGTTTTCGTAACTTTAAAGGAGGGAGTGCGATTAAATCTAATTGATAACCAAGGCTTTGCAAAATGGATGACTTCACGGCTACAGCACAATCGAGGAAGGTAGACCAGCTCTATTTTGACACCAAACACTGGAGGTCGCAACTTCAGTTTACAGGTGATGAGATTGCGTTTATCCAGAAGCTGCTCCACTCCTATGTATTTGAGCCCAATACCCCCAACCTTTTTGAACGCCTGCGCGGTTATGTAGACCGCTTGGATAGGGTTTGTAAAGGCAAGAAAGGGGTCATTGAGAAAATTGCCAAACACGAGCGCGGACTGGGCGGCATGCTGGAATGTATGGATAGTGAGTGTGATCTTACCTATTACCGCAAGCATGAACAACTCAAGGCCGAAGTCATTTCCTTCCAGGAAAATTTTAAAATCCTGAAATCCGAAATATTCAATTATGCCGGGGGCATTTTAAAGAAAAGGAAACCAGGAGACTAGCCCCGGCTGGGCACTTACCCCGTTCGCTCACCGGCTGATCTTTATCATTGTACTAAGGGGGTCTTCAGGGTATCTTCGTAACGAACCCTATATCGAGCAAAGCGATCGTTAACGTATTTTTCAATTCACGTATAAGCTGAAACCGCTATGAAATATTCCAAACAAAAAAAACATGCGTATGTGGAATGGATCAGTCCTGAAGAAATGCACCAGGCGGTCCTTTCATGGATTTCCGAGCTAAAATTTGCCAGGGACGAACAAAAATTCCTGAACGACCTGGTAAAATCCTATACCCTCCAACTTACAGATCGTCAAATCTTCGCTGAAAGCCGGGAGGTCGTAAGTGGGATCGCCGATGCCGAGCGGGCCCTGATCACCCTCATGAAACAGGTACAATCTCATGAAAACCAGTTGGAGATCATGGTCGATGATGTGGACCAACCCAAGATGGAAAAGGCCTACCGGGATACCCACCGGGACCTGATCGAAGCGGTGGACACCTACCTGACGAGCTATATGAAACTCAAGAAACAGCTATTTGGGATGCTGACCAAAGTGATGAAAAAGGAAAAACAAAAACGCCTGCTCAATTAAACCACCTCTATGAAAAAAGGACTTTTTATCCTCGCATTTGTACTACTAAGTTGCTCTGATGCTTCCCTGGTAAGCAGTTGGAAAAATCCCGACATTGTCATATTCAATGCCGAAAAGGTATTGATTGTGGGGATGGCGCAAGACGAGGAGGCACGCAAAGACTTTGAAACCCGCATGAAAAGGGAATTCTCCAAAAGGGGGGTAGAGGCTGTAAGGAGTATCGACCTGTTTGACGTGGCCTTTACCAATACAGCCCGTTCGGAGGAAGAACTGAGCGAGGTGGAGCAGCAACTTCTCGACAAGGATTTTGACGCCATCCTTTTCACCAAGGTGCTGGGGACCGAAAACCGGCAGACCTTTATCGACCGGGTTGCCGAATTTGATACCAATACCTGGCGTTTTCGGGATGATTACCTGTCAAACCAGCGCATATATTACGAACGGGATTATTACGACAGTTTTACGGTGTATCTGGCAGAGACTTCACTCTATTGCATTTGCGTTGGCAAAGACCGGGAATTGATTTGGAGGGGAACCATAGAGGTAACAGAACCCAGGAAAATCAGCAAGACCATCGATAATTACATCAAATTGGTGGTGGAAGCCCTGGTGCAACAGGACCTCATTTTTATACAGTCATACAGCAGCCTGGGCACCGGATTATAAGGCAGGGGCACACCACGGGAATAGCCATTGCCATGCCACTTTTAAAGCAGAGGGGTAAAAACCCTGGCTACCCCTTCCATCAACCTGCTCCACCAGGAGCGTTCAAGGTGTTCTTCATAGCGCAATTCACTACATATACGACAATCGTTGATAAAATCTGCCTTTAGTTTTTGGGCGAATTCCTGTTCATAGACCAGGGCGTTTACCTCGTAGTTGTGCTCAAAACTTCGCACATCGATATTCGCCGTGCCTACCGAGGCGATATCATCATCGCTGACCATGATCTTGCTGTGCAGGAAGCCGGTGGGAAACAGGAAGATACGTACCCCGGCCTTTAGCAAGGGCTCAAAGTACGATTGCACGCTCCACCTGACGAGTTGGCTATCGCTTTTCATGGAGATCATCAACCGTACGTCTACCCCACCCAGGGCAGCCACCTGGAGGGCCTTAAGGATTTCCTGGCTGGGGATGATATAAGGGTTGGTGATGTAGATATAGCGGTTGGCCCTGCTGATCATTGAAAAATACAGCTGTTCTATGTTGGCGAAGACATCATCGGGCCCGCTATATACTACCTGTACGATGGATGGGTTGCTTTGCGTTGCCACCGTCACGGGTTTCAGCGATTCTTCCAGTTGTACCTCTGACACCATAAACCAATCAGTGGCGAAAACATAATCAAGGTACGCCACGCAAGGACCCTCCATCCTCAGGTGCATGTCGTGCCACATGCCCAGCTCTTCATCACCTTTCAAATATTTGTCGGAAATATTGATACCCCCGGTGAACCCTATCTTTCCATCGACGACGATGATCTTGCGGTGGTTGCGGTAATTGAGCCCTGTGAGGAACCGCCCGAAGCGGAAGGGCAGAAAGGGGTAGACCTGGACCCCCATCTCCTTTAACTGTCGGATATAGGCCCGGCTCAGGGAGTAACTCCCGATGCCGTCATAGATGAGCCGTATACGGACCCCGGCGGCGATTTTCCTGCGAAATAGCTCCAGGAGGCGGTTGGCGAGTTCCCCCTCCTCATAGATATAGTATTGCAGGTGGATGAACATGGTAGCAGATTCCAGGGCCGTAAATATGGCGTCGAAGGTGGTTTTCCCGTCCTTGAGGAGGCTTACTTTGTTTTGGGCCGTAGGCGGAAAATGGCAATTATTGGCGATTAATTGCATGATTTTACGGTACTTGGAGGAAGAGTGGGCAGACCAGTTTTTTTTGGCGAGCTTTCCGAGCTGCAAGCTGCTGCTGCGGCGTTTGGTGAGCTTTCGCTTCCTCCTGTTCCTGCCCAGCATGAGGTAGAGGAGGATGCCCCCCACCGGAATGGTAAAAATAGCCAGCAGCCAGGCCAGGGTCTTGGAAGGACGTATCCCATGGATCAACAGGCTGATAATGATGGAAAGGGCGCCAACGATATAAATAATGAGCAGGGTAGTAACCCACATCCGTTTTAGAATTAAGGAGGTTGGTTGATACGGTTAAAGATAGGTAAGAGATGGCAAAAGAAGGGCATGCCTTTCGGTATTTTCAAAACCCTGCCGCCCCCCGGGTCGGGCCATACCCATAGATGTCGGCAAATACATGTTCCCTGCCTTGTTCATCCTGTCCGCGAAGGTCGTAGCGGATTCGGATGCGCGTTCCTACCGGGGCGTAATAATACAACACCCATGAATCTGCTTCCCCCAGGCCAATACATCCGTTGGAATAGGCTTTTCCAAGCGTTTCCGGATTGGTGGTCGGATGGATCATCTGGCCGTACCTTATGCCATTGATAGAGGTGTGCATCCAGGGGATTTGGGGCATTAAGGTAGTTTTGCCATCATCCCTCCTGGTGGTATAGAATCGCTTCCCGTCAACGGGATTGTAGAAGTCCGGGAAGCGGTTGTGTTCCACAATGATCCCCTTGCCGGTTTTGGTGCGCAGGTCTTCCTCCCGCCCCGCTGTTTTTAAATAACGCGTCCGGTTTTGCCCTACCCGGATGGGGAAGGCATACAGCAACAGGCTGTCTCTGTAAATACGGAGACGGAATTCCGGGATGTTCACATCAATCCAGGTACGGTCCAGGGCATTGTACAGGGCGGTCGCTTCCCGGGCCCCCGGGATGCGCAGGCGGTCGCCGGGACGGAGTATGACAAGCTGTTGCTGGTCATATACAAAAGAATCCCTGGCCATTAACCGGTAGTAATCCGTTTCAGACAGGGTGTGGATCAATCCCGGGTTGGCATGTGCTATGAGGTGTTCCGAGATGGGGTAGGGCAGGCCGGGTTGCAAGGCGGCTGCCAATGAATCCATATATTGAAAGTAGCCGGAAACAGCTACAGCCTTCTCTATACGCACCTGCCTGGGCAAGGTTGGGAGCCCTTTTTTAAACCCCTGGCCGTATAGGGTGAGCAAGGGGCACAACAGAATTATGGCAAAATACCGCATAACGACCGGTCTTTAGGTTGGAAAACGCATTAGCTACAAAGCGGGCAGGGGGCTGTTTTTGCCGTTTCCCGCTCAGATTTCGAAGTCCAGGGCAATGACCTGGACCAGGAAATCATAATATTCCTTTTTGAGCTCCTGGTAGAGTTCCCTTTCCCGGTTCATGCGTTCCCTGTAATCTATATGGGACTTATAGCGGATGCGATCAATGGCATTTACCTTTGCCTTCTCGTGCAGGGCCAGGTTGAACTCATGGTCCTCAATGCCATCGCGAATCTCGTCCAGTTTGGCGCGGTGGATATTGAATTGGTTCTGAAAGTGATCTACCCTGGCGGCGATGTCCTTATCGGTAATGCTACGCGTCAGGGGTTCCAGCTGTTTGTCGAAAAAACTGAGTTCCAGGTCCCAGAATTTTAGTTCGCTCCTCCACAGTTTGTGTTCAAAATATAGGTCCTCGTTGCAAATAATTGTGTTTTTCATAAGAGGGGATTTTTGTGATGTACTTCAATATTCTAAAGGTAGAACGTGCCGGGAACGCATCCAATGACCTGCATCATAATCCGGGCGGATGACCCCGGTCATTTTAAGAACCCTCCAGGCCTGCTAACTTCCCCAAATATGGGAGCTGTTATTTCCTGGTATCGGAAAATGGGGAAAGGCTTGAGGCAATTTCTGATGGAAATTGGCGAGTTAGCGTTGTTTGCGGCCCGCTTTTTCCGGGAGGCCTTCAAGCGTCCCCTGGAGTTCCGTGAATTCCTGAGGCAGTGTTACCAGATGGGAAACCGCTCGCTGGTTTTGGTGGGGGTTACAGGATTTATCATTGGCCTGGTGCTCACCCTGCAATCAAGGCCAACGCTTATTGAATTTGGAGCGGTGTCCTGGATGCCCGATATGGTGGGCATTTCCATCGTGCGGGAATTGGGGCCGGTGATTACCGCCCTGGTTTGTGCCGGGCGCATAGCCTCGGGTATCGGGGCAGAATTGGGATCCATGCGCGTCACGGAACAGATAGATGCCATGGAGGTGTCCGGTACCAACCCGTTCAAGTATCTCGTGGTCACCCGGATCTGGGCCACCACCCTTATGCTGCCCCTGCTGGTGGTCATAGGGGATGCGATAGCGCTTTACGGATCTGCCCTGGTGGAGTATTTCAAAGGGGATGTCTCCTTTCAGCTGTATTTTAACCAGGTTTTTGACGCCCTGGAATACGGGGATTTGATACCGGCCACTATAAAATCCTTTTTCTTTGGTTTTGCCATAGGCCTGGTAGGCTGTTTTAAAGGGTATAACAGTAAAAAAGGGACGGCAGGGGTTGGTTTCGCAGCCAATACGGCGGTCGTTTTTACCTCCATGCTGCTTTTCGTTATAGATTTTGTGGCAGTGATCATTTCCGATATTTTTTATGACCTATGAATAAGGAAGCAGAAGATACCGCAAGGAAAAAGCCCCAAACGGGCGCACGGCCGATGATCAGCATTCGGGGCCTGTACAAGCGGTTTGGGGAAAACCGGGTCCTGAATGGTTTTGAAATGGACCTGTTTCAAGGGGAGAACCTGGTAGTCATGGGAAAGTCGGGCTCAGGGAAATCCGTCATGATCAAATGCCTAGTGGGTTTAATGAAACCCGATGAAGGCCGTATTGAGGTGATGGGAAAGGATATTGCCACCCTTAACCAGGAAGATCTGGACGAATTGCGGGCCGATATAGGATTCCTCTTCCAGGGGAGTGCCCTGTACGATTCAATGACGGTACGGGAAAACCTGGAATTTCCCATGCGCCGCCACCGGAAAAAACTCAACCTCGAGGGCGATACGATGCCTTTGGTACTGGAGGCGCTGGAAAATGTCGGGTTGGCCCATGCCATAGACCTGATGCCCGAGGAATTGTCGGGCGGGATGAAAAGAAGGGTAGCCCTGGCGAGGACGTTGATCCTTCGCCCAAAGATCATTCTCTATGATGAGCCTACCAGTGGCCTGGATCCGATCACGGCCAAGGAGATCATACAATTGATGCGCAGCATCCAGCAAAAATATGGCACCTCCTCCCTGATCATTACGCATGATGTGGACTGTGCCCGGGTGATCTCGGAAAGGATGATCCTTTTGGTGGATGGCATTAACTATGCAGAGGGCACCTATGAGGAGCTGGTGCGTTCCAGTGACCCCAAGGTTGAAGCATTCTTTAAAAAGTAAACTATGGACAAATCTTCGTCAGAAAAAATCAAATTGGGCATTTTTGTAATCCTTGGGACAGTCCTCCTGGTCACGGCAGCTTATCTGATTGGGAACCGCCAGGATATGTTTGGCAGGACGTTTACCATTTCTTCGGTATTCCGCCACGTGAGCGGCCTGCAGAAGGGCAATAATGTCCGCTATTCAGGGATCAACGTAGGGACCGTCAAATCCATTAGGATGGAGGAAGATACGGTGATCAGGGTGTTTATGCTCATCGGGGAAAACATGCTGCCTCACCTGAAGAAGAACGCGATTGCCACCATTGGCTCCGATGGGCTGGTAGGCAGTATGATCGTCAACATTGTCCCGGGCGACGGCCCAGCCGCAGGCATACAACCCGAGGACGAAATTGCCTCGTATAGCCGGTTGGCTACAGCCGATATGCTGAGTACCCTGAATGAGACCAATGAGAACGCCTCCAAGCTCACCTCAGACCTGCTGCTGGTCACCGAGTCCTTAAAAAACGGAAAAGGTACCCTGGGCCGTTTGTTGAACGATACCCTGTTGGCCAATGACCTGACCCTGGCCCTGGCCAGCCTTAAAAGGGCAAGCGGCCAGGCCAGCACCCTGCTCACGGAACTGAATACTGTTTTTACCGCGGAAAAACTGGAAACCAGCATGGCCGGCCGACTCTTGACCGATTCACTGACCGGGGACAAGGTAGATACCATTGTCGGTAACCTGGAAGTTTCCAGCCAACAGTTACGCACGACCCTTGGCCGCGTAGACAGCCTGGTGATCCGGATGGGGGCGGGGGAAGGGGCCCTGGGATACCTGACCGAAGACACCCTCTTTGTGAAGCGACTGGCAAATTCGATGAAAAACATCGAAGAAGGGACGGCCCGCTTCAATCAAAATATGGAGGCGTTAAAACATAACTTCCTGACCCGCCGGTATTTCAGGAAATTGGAACGGCAATCAGCCAAAGAAGCCCAAGAGCCGTAGCAGCCATCAGGACAGTTTTTTTAATTAAACGGTTGGCGGATAATGGTTTTCCATTTTTCGGGGGCCGCCCGGCGAATGTCGGACAGGTATATTTCGTGGTGTTTGCCCCGGAGGCTGCCTCCGTTTTCCTCAATAAAGTTGTGCAACCGCCTAATGACAGGGCCTTCTTCAGAAAATGGCCCGATGTGCAGGACCTGTGCGGCTGTACCCTCTTCAAAGGCTTCAAACCGCACCCTGGGCAGCGCGGGCAGGGCTTTTTTCCCGGCGACTGCCGCTTTGGCTTCCCGGAACATGGGAGGTGAGATAAATTCGGGTTGCATGATCATGGCCGTCCATTGCCACAGTTCTTTTTGCCCCTTTTCAAAGGCGCCCGGCACATCGGCCCACCAGAGGCTTTCTAGGGGCAGTACCCCGTAATCTATTTGTAACGGGCCTCTTTTAACCATGAACTTCAGGGTATAGGAAAGGGAAAACAAGGCCTCCACGGCTTGGCCGTAGGCCTTAGAAGTATTGGGATCGCCCTTTCCGTCTACCATGAAGAAATTCATCCGGGGGATGTCTACGATCGAGATGTGTTTTGCCGACGCGAGGTAGAGGCTTTTCAGCTGCTTCCTGAAGTTGATTTTTTCCATATCCGGGCTATTATCGTGCTTCTCCTTCCGTAAAGGGAGATACCCTGCGTTTGTCCCTCAGTGCCCAATAGATACCCTTGACATTCTCTACCCAGTTTTTGTAGAGGAAGATCAGGGTGATTTCTTCCAGGGTTTCCAGGATACTGAGGCCCACCATCAGGTAAAACAGCCAGTAAACAGGTTCGAAGAACAACAGCCAGAGGATGAAGACCCCCTGGGTGATGGCTGAAATCTTGGCCAGGTAGGTATGGAAAGCCGTGGCTTTGCCGTACCTGTTGAAGGCAAGAACCATCTGAAACACGTAGGGCACAAAGGCGATGAGGATGAGGGTCAGGTTTTCACGGATAAAGGCCTCCTCAAAAACCAACAAGCCGATCAGGGCGACCCCCAGGGTTAACTGGTCCCCCAAGGAATCCAGTTGGGATCCCCTTGCGGTGCTTATTTTTAGGCTTCGTGCAAGCCAGCCATCGATGGCATCGGTGGCATAGCTGATGAGCAGGAACCAGGTAAATATCCTGCGTTCGCCAAGTATGATCAGGATAATCAGCAAGGGAAGGGCGAAAACCCTGTACAGGGAAAACCAGTCGGCAATATTGAGTTTTTTTAGTCCGTTCATGCTATCTATAAGTGCTTTGGAGTACCCGTCGTTGCATTGGTTGCCGAAGGACGTTCTCTTTTTCAGATTTTTACAATGTCTGTAGGGGTTTCCACAAGGATGGTACGGTGCCCACGCAGGGCTATGGGTTGTTTCATGATCTCGGGATGCCTCCGGATCATTTTTATCCAATCGTCGGTGGAAAGGTCTGCATGCTGGTAGAGCCTGTTGTAAACGGGATGGTCCTGGTTTACAAGGTCTTTCACTTTCAGGTTCAACCGACCGGCCAGTTCCACAATCTGGGTCCCGGTAAGCGGGGTTTTGAGCATGTCAATTTCCTGTACCGGCCACCCTTCTGCCTTGGCATAGGCCAGGGTTTGTTTGGCCCTTACAGACTTGGAATGAAAGTAAAGGGTAATGAGCCTGTCGGATGTGGCAATTTCGCCCATGGGTTCTACTTTTAAGGTTGAAGGTGTGTTTTTTTATACTCCAGCAACATTCGCCTTAGTCCATTCCAGTAGGTTGAAAGGGCCTCGATGTCCATATGTGGATGGGCCTCGGCCGGGATGGTCTCCGGAGATTCATCGAGGAAGCGATAGAGTTCCGGATATTGGCTTTCTATCTTAAAAGTCAGGCGTGTAATGGCTTCCAGTAGTTCTTTTTTGGTCTTCATGAGCGTATAATTATAGGCGTCTGGCCATTTTGCCTGCCTTGATAGCAAGGCTCTGACGGGCCGCCCACCGGGCAGGGCGCGATGGCTTAAAGGTATGCCAGCCCGACAATCCATGAAATGACTACCGTCATTCGCCTTCCCGGTGCCAGGTCCCCTTATGAACAGGAAGGCGGGGTTTGGAGTGCATCAGCGGGACTGCATCCTGGCGATGCAGTTTGGGGAGCAGATGGTTACAAACCACCGGGCCTTCCGGTTTCCCGGATGATTAAGGCCAGGTAGCCCATAATTGGAAGGGGCGACTGATAAAGGTCATAGGTTTACAGGGCGAATCATGTGTAATTTATGAATATCGAAAAGCGGTATTTGGAAAGGGGATTGCCCATACCTGAAAGGGTTGGGGGCCACATACCACCCAACTACCCTTATCACAAAAAACAGGGCCTTATGTTGTACAAGGAAGGAATAAAAACGGTAACGATAGTGCTGGAGGGTGCCACGCTCCACGGACATTTATATTGCCCGGACCAGGCCTGTGGGCTGGTCGTTTTCTCTCATGGCAGCGGGAGTAGCCGCTGGAGCCCCAGGAACAACTATGTGGCAGGACAACTGCATAAAAAGGGTCTGGGAACACTATTGTTTGATTTGTTGACCGAACGTGAAGACCATATTTACGAGACCCGATTTGATATTGATCTTCTCACCCGGCGCTTGATAAGTACCACGATTTGGCTGGGGCTTCAGCCCGGGACCGCACACCTCCCGTTGGGATATTTCGGGGCAAGCACGGGCGCCGCTTCGGCCCTGAAGGCCGCCTCGTACTTTGGAGGGCAAATTAAAGCCGTGGTTTCCCGGGGCGGTCGCCCGGATTTGGCGATGGACGCCTTGCCCGCGGTGAGTGCCCCCACTTTGTTGATCGTCGGCGAATGGGATCACATGGTCATCGAACTCAATGAAAAAGCCTATGAAGCCATGCGCTGTAAACGTAAATTGGAGATTATTCCCGAGGCGTCCCACTTATTTGAGGAACCCGGGAAACTCGAAGCGGTAGCCGACCTATCGGCCCGGTGGTTTATGAAATGGCTTCCACTTAAAGATTAGTACTATGCGATATTTGAACAGAAAAGAAGCCGGTTCCCGGTTGGCAGAAGCCCTGAGGCAATACCGGGGCCAAGAGGTGGTGGTGCTGGCCGTTCCCCGTGGGGGTTTGCCCGTGGGGGCAATGGTTGCCAAGGCCCTGGGGGCACCCCTGGACGTCGCCCTGTCCAAGAAAATAGGGCACCCGTCTAATCCGGAATACGCGATTGGGGCGGTCAGCCTGACCGATAGGGTAATAACCGACGCGACCGGTATTTCGGAGAGCTATATCAAGCAACAAATACAGCGCATACGGGAGCAATTACGCCGGCGCTATGAGGCGTACCACAAAGAGCGGCCTGAGGTTCCGTTAAAAGATAAGGTAGTCATCCTGGTAGACGATGGCATGGCCACCGGGAATACCCTCCTGGTACTGACCAAACTGGTTTTGGAACAAGGCCCTAAAAAGATTGTGGTTGCGGTCCCGGTAGCGGCTCCATCAGCCCTGGATACTTTTAAACGCCAGCCCCATATTGGGGAGGTGGTCTGTTTGCAAAGCCCTGAAGATTTCCAGGCCGTGGGCCAGTATTATGTGCACTTCTACCAGGTTTCTGATGACGAGGCCATACAGTGGCTCAAGGAAAGCACTTTGAGTTAAAGGCGGCCCGCTATCCTTTGATCACGGCTACAGGACGCAGCCTGGCCACCTTTTTGGCAATGCCCGAGGCCGCGACCACATCCACGACCATTTCCACATCTTTATAGGCGACAGGGGCTTCTTCGGCGATCCCCTTGTAGGAACCTGCTTCGATGAATACGCCTTCTTCCCTCAGTTTTTCTTTTAATACAGGTGCATTGACCTGTTTTTTTGCGGCGGTGCGGGATAAACGCCTGCCGGCGCCATGGCAGCAGGAACCAAAGGTACGGTCGTAACTATTTTCTGTACCCGCGAGGACATAGGAATGGGTTCCCATACTCCCGGGGATGAGGATGGGCTGCCCCGCTGCCTGATAGCGATCGGGAAGTTCGGGATGGCCCGGCCCAAATGCCCGGGTGGCCCCTTTGCGATGTACAATCACCTTCCGGGCCTCTCCTTCCAGCACATAGGTTTCAATTTTGGCCATGTTATGCGCCACGTCATATAGCAATTGCAGTTTACCTCCTGCATCGCCAAAGCAGTTTTCCCAGGCTTTCTGGGCTTCCCAGGCTATGATTTGCCTGTTGCACCAGGCGTAATTGGCCGCAGCGCACATGGCTTTGTAATAGTCCTGCCCTTCTACAGAATCAAAAGGTACACAGGCAAGTTCACGGTCGGGCAGTTTGATCCCATAGGTGGGCATGGCCGTCATCATACGGCGGATATTGTCGGTCGCGACCTGGTGCCCCAGCCTACGCGAACCTGTATGGATCAGGATCACTACCTGTTGCTCACTGAGCCCAAAGGCCCTGGCGATTTCCCGGTCAAATAGCCGTTCCACATAATCTACTTCCACAAAATGGTTGCCCGAGCCAATGGTTCCCAGTTGGTCGGATCCCCTTTTCTTGGCGTTTTCCGATACCTTGGCCGGGTCGGCATCCGCGAGCTTCCCATGGCTTTCAATATAGTCCAGGTCTTCCCTGGTCCCATAGCCCCTCGCGACGGCCCACTCGGCCCCTTCCCGCAAGACGGCGTCTACTTCTTCTACGGACAGCCGGATGTTTCCACCTTTGCCCATGCCTGAGGGGATTTGGGCGTAGAGCTCCTTGGAAAGGGCCTCCAGGTGTTCCCTGATATCCTTGAGAGCAAGCGTTGAAACCATCAGCCGGACCCCGCAGTTGATATCGTACCCGATCCCGCCCGGGGAGATCACCCCGCCCGGGTATTCGGTGGCGGCAACCCCCCCGATGGGGAAGCCATAGCCCTCGTGGGCATCGGGCATAACCAGGGCCGCTTTTTGTATGCCGGGTAGGGTGGCCACATTTACCAGTTGATTCAGGGAGCGGTCGCCCACAATGGCATCGAGCAAGGGCTCCGAACTAAGCACGCGCGCGGGCACGCGCATGTCCTCCCTGAAGGTGACCGGTATTTCCCAGAAGGAATGGGGCAATGGGGTAAGATGCGATTTCTGTACTTTCTTCATGTTTAAATATCAAATATGATGCTGGTTACCCAGTGGTTTCCTTTGTTTCGGGAAATATGCGCCCCATGGTAGGTGACCGCTTTGATCTCTTCGTCCAGCCCCCCAGCTTCCTGCCCGTAGACATGCACATCCATACGGTCTTCCGACAGGCTATTGAATACTGCCTTGCAGAATACCGCTTTTTCTGTATAGGTGCGTGTCAGCACCTCCGACAAAAAATCGATGAGCAGACAGGTGGTATCCGGTGCAGTCAACGCGAAATGACATTCCCGGGGCAAGGCATCCGTGCCCTCGCAAAACCCCTCCTTAAGCAGCCCGGCCATGCCGCGAAGGGCCCCTTCGAAAAGGGCTGCCTGCGAAGGTGCTTCGACACGCATGACTACATCCGCCGTATGCGGGAGGTATTCAATTTTCATAATGGCTTGGTTCGTTACTACCTTACCCATAGAAAACGGATATGCGCAGGGCCGTTGGCGCCCTGCGCGGGTAGGGTACTTCCCATAAAGTACGAAATCGATTTCAGATTCCCTCAAAGTAAGCGCCGTAAACGGTTTAGAACTCCAAATGCGACTGGAGCACGATAAATTCGTTCAGGTTGGTCATATCGATGGCCCCTTCGAGCATGCCATCGGGGCTGGTGACAGGGTAAAAATGCGATTTCCCGCTTTCGACCAGCCGGAGTACATCCTTTAAGGGTGCCTGGCTGCTGATCGTTTTGAATTCAGTGTCCATAAAATCCCTGACCAAGGCATTTTTCTTTCCCGAATTATTGAGGATATTCTCGTGGCTGAGGATCCCCAGGGCTTTGCCATTCGCACTCACCACGAAGTCTTTCTCCGTACCCGAAAGCAGCAGGTCGCGTACCTTCTGCATCGAATCTTCGGGGTGCAGGCGGGTGATATTGGTAAGCATGGCCTCCCGTACCTTGTGCCCTTTTAAAAGGGCGGTGTGCTGCACCATTTTGTTCTCCCCATAAGCGCCAATAAATACAAAGAGGGCGATGAAGACCAGGAATATATTCACAAACAAGCCGAGCAGAAGAAAGATCATGGCGATGAACTGCCCGATGGCGGCTGCGATACTGGTTGCCTTTACACGGTCTGTATACATAGCCAGTACGGCCCTGAGTACCCGCCCCCCATCCATAGGGAAGGCCGGGATCATATTAAACACTACCAAGCCCGCGTTGGCCAGGAAAAGGTAAAACAGGAAATTGCTCACAGAGAGTTCGTTGAGTTCCTCCAGCATTTCCACCAGGGGGAGTTGGAGCACACTCTGTACCGGGACCAGGAAGAAAAGCAAGAGGGCGATCACCACGTTGACCAACGGGCCCGCTATGGCCACCAGGAATTCCTGATAGGGTTCTTCGGGGATCTTTTCCAGGCTGGCTACCCCGCCAATGGGGAGAAGTGTAATCTTTTTGGTACTCACCCCAAACCTTTTTGCCATAAGGGCATGCCCGAGTTCGTGCAATACCACGCAGGTAAAAATGACCAGGATGAAGGCAGCGTTGAAAAGGATAGAGGAGAGGGTACCTCCCTGTTCCAATTCGATAAAAACAACCCATACGAAGATCAGGAGGAACGTCCAATGAATTTTGATATCGATTTCTGAGACTTTGCCCAGGCTAACAGAACCTTTCATATGTAAAAATATAGTAGCGAATAGGGTTTCATAACAAACTCCGGGCCCATTAGAACCTGAATACCGCATTCATAACGGTATTTTTGGCCGGCATCTCCGCTGCAGGCAGGAAGTACACCTTGCCTCCCTGCAGGAAGGTATTCATCGCTGCCAGGTCTGTCAGCGACGTATTGCCAACTTTCTTTCGGATATCCAGTTGCACCCGTTGTTGTTCCTTGTCGTAGGTACCGTACAAGGCCTCGTCCCGGTTAATATACAGGGTATCTACTTTCCCGTTCACCACTGCCGGAATAATTTCGTCCAGGGCCAGCGAAGCCTTTGAAGTATGCTGGCTATCCTGGTACTGTTGTCTTTTTAGTTCCCGGTCCTTTTCAAAATGGGGGCGTATCAATTCCCAGGACGCCTCGTGGCGCTGCTGGGGTGTTTTGAATTCGGGATCCCCGCCAAGGTTTTTTTCATACAGGGCAGGATAGGGATTGACCTTCCTGTACAGCGCGGCGAGTTCATCCACGCAGGAAAGCAGTAGCGGGGCTTCGGCGTCGGCAATCCGTTTTACTACCCCTTCATGGATTTGCCTGAGGTAGTTGACCATTTCTTTTTTATCATCGTCTTTCCCGCTGCCATGCCCGTGAAAGATACTGCCCTGGGTACCCCTGCCCGAGTGGAACTGCAGGTTTTTTTGCTCGAAATCATGCCCGACAGCGTCCTCAAGCTGCACAGGCGTATCTTTTTCGAGTTGGAGGTCCCGGAATTCGAAGCGCGACGCCTCGAAGAGTTTTACATAATCCCGGCTGAGCTCCAGCAGGTAGTACCGCCCGTCATTGTGGTAGAGGGGGAGGAGGGGCGAGAGCAGGAAATGCCGGTCGACATACGTCCGCTGTTCAACCGCAAAGGGGATGGTAAAATACTCCATGTCCGCGTCAGGACTCAGAAAAATAACCAGGCCTTCAGAAGGATTCCGCCATAGCTGCACCTCGTTCAGGAGTTGCCTGGCGGGTTCGAGGAGTTTGGTAACCTGTTCGGCACTTACTTCCCAGTCCGCAAGCTCTGTTGCGGCCTGCTTAAGGCATTGCTTCAGCCTTCCCTGGGCAAGGTGCCTGTTTTGTTCCTTTCCTTTGATGTCCATGGGAAGGTACATGGTAACGGCATGCGGATGGCGAAGTTCCGCAAGTCTTACAAATTCTTCTTGCGCCAGTGGATGTGAGCTGGTGGGAGTCATAATGGTGATATTTTTGACAAAGTAGGAAAATTGGCCCCCGGTATCAATGATTCCTATCATGTGCAGCACGTTCATCGGGTGAATCCAAACTACGGGATACGGCCCTTTTTCGATTGGTATCAAGGTGGCACTCGAACCTTGGGGAAGCCGATAAGCCGGGCAGGTCCGAAATGATTCCCGTCATAGGATGCCTGCCCTTCCGGAATTACTTTTATTACTTACCCTTTATCCGGACGGAAATGACCTATACCAAAAAATTCAGCGAGATCAACAAAGAAGACCTGGCCCAGGTAGGCGGTAAAAATTCCTCCCTGGGCGAGATGTATACCCGGCTTGCCTCCCGGGGGGTGAGGGTCCCCGATGGCTTTGCCACGACGGCGAAGGCGTTTTGGGCCTACCTGGACGAAAACCGCTTGCGCGTGCCGTTGCAAAAATTGATAAAAGGGCTGGACAGGAAACAGTTTTCCAACCTTTCCGCTACCGGAAAGGCAGCCAGGGAGCTCATCCATTCGGGGAGTTTCTCACCAGCTTTTGAACGAGCCATCCGTGAGGCCTACCGCGAATTGTGTGGTGATGCGGTAGTTTCTGTCGCCGTGAGGAGTAGTGCCACCGCCGAAGACCTGCCACATGCCAGTTTTGCAGGGCAGCATGAAAGCTACCTGAATATCCGTGGTGAAACGGCGCTGCTGCAGGCGGTAAAGGCATGTTTTGCCTCGCTCTATACCGACCGTGCTATAAAATACCGGGAAGACAAGGGCTTTCGACATGGTGATATTGCTTTATCTGTGGGGGTTCAGCATATGGTCCGTGCAGATAGTGGTTGTTCGGGAGTACTTTTTACCATCGAGCCTGAATCGGGGTTTGAGAAAGTGATGCTGCTCTCCGGTGTATGGGGGCTGGGGGAGAATATCGTGCAGGGCGTGGTCACCCCGGACGAATACTACCTCTTTAAGACCGCGCTGGATAAAGGTAAGTACCCCATTCTACAGAAAAGGCTGGGCGGGAAGCAAAAAACCATGGTCTACGCCGCGGCATCCTCGGGCATGGCCACCAAAAACATCAATACCCCCGGACATAAACGCCGCCAATATGTGCTGTCGGACACCGAAGCGACCCAATTGGCCCGCTGGGGCCAGATCATTGAAAACCATTACGGAAAGCCCATGGATATTGAATGGGCCAAGGATGGAAAGACAGGGGAATTGTATATCATACAGGCACGTCCGGAAACCGTGCACCGCCAGGGGGGAAAACGCGTTTTGGTGACGTACCACCTGAAACAAACCGGTAAAACCCTGGCCTCTGGCAGTGCGGTAGGCTCCAAAATATGCACGGGGATCGCACGGGTACTGCACAGCCCGGCAGAGGGGGTAAAACTGGATCCATCCAGCATTATCGTCACGGCCAACATAACGCCGGACTGGGACCCCCTGCTAAAACAGGTGAAAGGGATTGTCACGGACAAGGGCGGGCGCACCAGCCACGCCGCCATCGTAGCCCGGGAGTTGGGTGTGCCCGCGGTGGTGGGATGTGGCAATGCGACAACCACCATAAGGGAAGGGGAGATGATAACCATTTCCTGTGCCCAGGGGAAAACCGGGGAGATCTTTGAAGGTGCCCTGCCTTTTGAAACCAGGGAGATTGATTTCTCCAACATCCGAAAACCCCGTACCGAAATAAAGATGATCCTGGCCGATCCGGAAAATGCATTCCAGCTGGCGAACTATCCCAATGATGGGGTCGGATTGTTGCGGATGGAGTTCATAATTACCCATTGGGTAAAGGTACACCCCATGGCCCTTGTGCATTTTGAGAAGGTACGTCCCGTGGCGGAGAGGAAGGCTATTGCGGCCCTTACCGAGGGCTATCCGGACAGGAACACCTATTTTGTCGAGATGCTTTCCCAGGGGATTGCGACCATCGCTGCGGCCTTTTATCCGAAAGAGGTGATTGTCCGCCTGAGCGATTTTAAAACCAACGAATACGCCAACCTTATTGGCGGTAAGGATTTTGAACCCATGGAGGAGAACCCCATGCTGGGATTTCGGGGTGCTTCCCGCTACTACAGCGAACTCTACAGTGAAGGTTTTGCCCTGGAATGTGCCGCCATAAAAAGGGTCCGGGAGACCATGGGACTCGACAACCTGAAGGTCATGGTGCCATTTTGCAGAACACCGGAAGAAGGAAGAAAGGTCATGGGGATCATGGAAAAAAACGGTTTGAAAAGGGGGGTAGACGGGCTGGAAGTGTATACCATGGTAGAAATCCCCAGCAATGTCATCCTGGCAGAAGAATTCGCCAGGGTGTTCGACGGCTTCTCCATTGGCTCCAATGACCTCACCCAGCTAACCCTTGGGATCGATCGTGATTCGGAACTGATGGGGTCATTGTTTGACGAGAATGATGCGGCTGCCAGGAAGATGATTTCCATAGCCATAAAAAAGGCCAGGAAAACAGGGACAAAGATTGGGTTTTGTGGCCAGGCCCCCAGCGATTTTCCCGAATACGCCTCCTTTCTGGTGCAGGAAGGGATCAATAGCATATCCTTCAACCCGGATGCGTTGCTGCAGGGTATGGAGAATACCTATAAGGCCGAACAGGCCCAGGCAAAAATACGATTGCACGACCCCATTTAAAAGCAGAGCATGTCAAATATTATTTCCCTCACGTTAAACCCTGTCGTCGATAAAAACACCTCGGTAGCAGGGATACAACCCCATATCAAATTGCGCTGTGCCGCCCCGGTGAATTATCCCGGTGGAGGGGGCATCAACGTTTCCAGGGCACTCCGGCGCCTGGGGGCCGATTCGCTTTGCATGTACCTGGCCGGGGGGGCCACCGGGATCCACCTCGAAGAACTCGTCCGGAAAGAGGGATTACGGCAGCAATTGCTACGGATTGAGGGCTGGACCCGGGATAACCTCGCTGTGCTGGATACCACCTCGGGCCTGCAGTACCGTTTCTGTGTCCCGGGCCCGGAGGTGAGTGCCAGGGAATGGGGAGACACGCTGAAAGCATTGGACCGCCAGTTGGCGGAAGGCGACTATATGGTGGCCAGCGGCAAATTACCGCCCGGTATCCCCTCCGATTTTTACGTAAAGGTGGCCGGATTGTGCCATGAAAAAGGAGCCCGAATGGTGTTGGATACCTCCGGTGAGGCCCTGCTGAAGGGCGCGGGGGCCGGGGTGTTTTTATTAAAGCCCAACCTGTCGGAATTGAGCACCCTCTGTGGGGTAAACACGATTACCGCCGATACCCTGGAACCCCTGGCAAAACAGGTGATCGCGGATAAGGCCTGTGAAATCCTGGTGGTGTCGTTGGGGGCCAGGGGCGCCTTATTGGTCACCCATGATACGCTCGAGTATGTGCCGGCCCCCATTGTAGACCAAAAAAGCACCATTGGGGCCGGTGACAGTATGGTGGCCGGAATGGTAGTAAGCCTTTTGAAAGGACGTACCCTCCCCGAAATGGTACGCTATGGAGTGGCATGCGGTACGGCTGCCACCATGCGCTATGGAACTGAACTCTGCCACCCCGATGACGTAGAACGGCTGTATGCCTGGATGCGGCCCTGATCCCCGGCTCCTTGTTGATTTTGCAGTAACCCCCCAATGTGCCATAGCACCGGTAGCTGATCTTGATCGCTTTTGGGTATCTGATCAATATCATACCTTCCTGCGTCCTCGAATTGTATTTTTAGGTTATGGATACACTTCAAAGCAATATCTATACCCCCCTCGAACTTAAAAACGGCATATGGGACCGCGTATTTACGATAGCCCCCCTGGTGGTTATAGGAACCAAGGAAATGGAGGGGTACGATCTGGCGCCAAAACATATGGCGACCCCCATGGGATTTGGCAATTATTTCGGATTTGTTTGTACCCCGAGACATGGCACCTACCACAACATCAAGAAAACCGGAAATTTCAGCGTGAGTTTCCCACGTCCAGGGCAACTGGTAACCACCGCCCTTAGTGCCACGCCCAGGGCGGGGCATGTTTCCAAATCGGAGGGCATTGTGGAACAGCTTCCTATCATGAAGGCGAGCACCATGGATGTACCCGTAGTAAAGGGGGCCTACCTCTACCTGGAATGTAGATTGTTTAAAATTGTCGATGGATTTGACAGCTATAGCCTGATCACGGGAAGCATAACAGCTGCCTACGTCCACCAGGCGTACCTCCGGGTTTCGGACCAGGACGAACAGGAACAATTACGGGAGAACCCCCTGCTTGCCTATATAGCCAACGGGCGGTATGCCAGCGTTGGGGATACCTACAACTTTCCTTTCCCCAAGGATTTCAAACGCTGATGCTGATGGACCCTAGTTCAGTTGTACATATCACAGGCTATTTCAGGAGGCACGAAAAACAAATGCTGGATTTTCTGGAAAAGCTGGTAGCCACAGAAACCCCTTCCAGGGACCCCATTGCACAGGACGCGTTGTTTGATATGATCACCCGCGAGCTGCGGGGGCTTGGATTCATCGTCATCCGGGTAACAGGCAGGGATACAGGTGGGTACCTGTACGCCCGCCCGTCACGACGCAATAAAGATAAGGCCCTGCAATTGGCGATAGGCCACTGCGATACCGTATGGGAAAAGCAAACCCTGGGGAAGATGCCCATTACCCGTGAAAATGGGAAAATGACGGGTCCTGGCGTATACGATATGAAGGCGGGCCTCACCCAACTCATCTTTTCGCTCAAAGCGATCAGGGAACTCTCCCTGGACCTGCCGCTTACGCCCGTCATCCTGATCAACTCCGATGAGGAGATAGGAAGCAGGGAATCGGGTATGGCCATTCGGCGGCTTGCCCGGATCGCAGCGCGTGCCTACGTGTTGGAACCACCCCTGGGGCTCGATGGCAAACTTAAAACCGCCCGCAAAGGCCTTGGGCGGTTTACCCTCACCGTAAAGGGCAGGGCGGCCCATGCCGGACTGGATCCCGGGAAAGGCCTGAACGCCATTGTGGAACTATCCCGGCTGGTGCAGGAATTGTATTCTATGAACGATTTTGAAAAAGGGATCACCGTGAATGTCGGCACCATCCAGGGGGGTATTTCCCCCAACGTCATCGCCCCGGAAAGTAGCGCGGTCATAGATGTACGGGTGCTTCACCCGGTAGACGGGGAGGAGATTACCCAACGGATATATGGCTTAAGGCCCTCAAAGGAGGGGATCACGTTACATATAGAGGGGGGCATGGGCCGCCCACCCATGGAGCGAACCCCCCGGAACCGTAAATTATGGAAATTGGCGGAGTCGCAAGCAGCCCTGTTGGATATGGAACTGGACGAGGCCGTGGCAGGGGGCGGATCAGATGGCAATACCACTTCGGTCTTCACCGCTACCCTGGATGGGTTAGGAACCACAGGCGATGGTGCGCATGCGTCCCATGAGTATATCCTCACGGAAGAATTGTTGAAACGTTCCGCGTTGCTTACCCTTCTGCTGGTCTCTGAGGGCGTTCATGAAAAACCACCGGGCAAATGAGCAATTCGAACTACATCTTTACCTCCCTTACCCGGATCTCGGACCTGGAGCAAACGCCCTTTGAGGTGAGGCCCCTTGAAAAGGAACATTGGGCGAGTGGCGATTATGTGGTGATGCGCATCACGCATCCTGGTGGTGGTAACCTGCAGCTAGAACTCCCCAACGGCAGGATGCGGGGGGTCATAGGCGAGGAACAGGTCGTGGGGGCCCTTGGGGAGCGATTCGCTACACTCGAAGCCACGGGGACCTGGCGGGAAGTTCCCAAAGATGGCAAAATGAGCATGTTAACCGGGGCCGGCCTTATGGGGGCCTGTACCTCAAAGTCGGCCTTTATACTGGGGATGATCCGAGGGGTCTACGCGGGCCATGTGCTTCGGGCCTCCCAAAAGGTGACCATGGATGATTTCGTAGGGGCCGTAGCCACCCGGCACATGGAGATACCGGTCGTCCTGTTTGTGGGCACCTCCATGTCGGCCGGGAAGACCACTTCCGCGAGGATCGTCACCCATCTTTTTAAAAAGGGCGGCTATAGGTTAGTGGGTGCCAAACTTACCGGGGCCGGGCGTTATAAGGATATCCTGGCGGTAAAGGACGTGGGGGCCGACGCGATTTTCGACTTTGTGGATGTGGGCCTTCCCTCCTCCATCTGCCCGAAAGCGGTCTACCGGCGTAAATTACCACAGTTGTTAAGCCGTATCGCTGCCAGCCAGGCAGACGTGGCCGTTATCGAAATAGGGGCCTCACCTTTAGAACCCTATAACGGGGATATTGCCATCAATGCGCTACGCGACCAACTGAAATGTACCATCCTGAGTGCTTCGGATCCGTATGCGGTGTTTGGCCTTATGGAGGCCTTTGAACTGAGCCCCGATATTGTGACCGGCATTGCTTCCAATACCCTCGCCGGCATTGCCATGGTCGAGAAACTCTGCAATGTGAAAGCCTTGAATTTGATTGATTCCCGGAATATGCCCGAATTGCGGGAGATCCTCGGGCAAACCACCGGCTTGCCCCTGTAACAGGTACCTTATCCTTTCGCAAGACCTACCCTTGCAGGAGGCCAGTAGGTATACCCCCCGGGTTCCTTGACATGGGAGCTAGCCGCCCATGCCCGTCGCCGCAAAACGAGGGCCTTTGATCAGCTGATGCATATCATTTTTCAAGGAACTTTTTTTTTGGATATTAAACATAGGGAAGGGTAGTATCGGCCCATTTCAGGCGGTCGCCTTCCCCATTATAAAAACCCTTGAAACTATGAGTACTTCAATAGGAAATATCTGTCAGAGTTGTGGGGTGCCCATAAAGCGAATTACAGATTTTGGCACCTATGCAGATGGTAGTGTCAATACCGATTACTGCAGGTTCTGCTATAAAGAGGGTGATTTCCTTGATGCAGGGATTAGTCTGGAGGAGAAGATCAAGAAGGACATCGCCCGGGCAGTAGTTTCAGGAATCCCCCCGGATATGGCCAGACGCAATGCCCTATCGATTATCCCAAGGTTACGCCGCTGGCGAAAAAACAAAGCTGCAGAACCGGCTTAGCAGGTTTTCTCCGGGCACAAGGCATTTTTCTTATTTTCTTCATACTTTATTAGGGTAGAACCCTAAGGATACCTTAGCATGGGACCCAATGTGCCCGGACCAGATACGAAAAAGACCCATCCCTGGCTGTTAAGGCCCGCTATGCTGCTTTTGCCCCTGGTTGGCATGTTGCTGTTTGTTTTGCTGTATCTCCTGGCCACCTTCCACTATCCCGGCGGGTCGTATGCCATGCCCCAAAAGGATGGGTTTAGCTTTTGGCACAATTATTTGTGTGACCTGTTAGACCAGGAAGCGATCAATGGGGAACTAAACGGGGCGAGTAGCTATGCGCGATGGGCCCTGGGGGTCTTGTGCGCCAGCCTGCTGTGGCTGTGGGCCAACCTGCCACGCCTTTTCAACCGCAAGAGTTGGAACCTGTACCTGATGTGGGTGATGGGCCTGCTGGCCTTGTTAGCCATGGCGTTCCTCGGTTCGGAAACCCATGATAGTATCGTACGCATCTCGGGGGCGTTTGGCCTGGTCGCGCTCGTCAGTTGTATTGTGGAACTCCATAAGGCGGGGTATCCCAAGCTGGCCATCCTGGGAAGTAGCTGCCTGTTGGTATTCCTGCTCAATTATTATATTTACGAAACGGGGATCCTCATGCGCAGTCTGCCGGTGATACAGAAGCTTACCTTTGCGCTATTTCTGCTATGGTTTGCCCTACTCAACCGGGTATTGCTTAGGCAATTGCGGCATGGGGGCATGCGCCATGGCCATGAGCAGGGTATATAACCTACCGTGCCTGCCCGCAGGCTAAGTTGGTTGGTTTTTAAACCGCCGGCGCTTCCACCATTTAACCCCTTCGTACCAGTTTACAAAAATGAAACCGGAGAGCACGCAAAGGCCCAGTTGCTGCAGGCTTAGTGTTTCAAATTCGAAAAACCTCGCCAGGGGCTCCACATAGATCAGCAATAGGGTGATCAGGGATGTGATGCCAATAATTAAAGGAACGAGCACATTGCGGTATGCCAGGGTGGTGAGCAAAGAATAGTAAAAGGACCGGTTCACCAGGGTCAGGAAAATGTTGGATACCATGAGCATGGTAAAAACCATGGCACGGGTCAGGTTCTCGCTATAACCGTGCTGTACTGCATATTGATACACCAACAAAGCCCCCAGGGTGATCATCAGGCCTTGAACAATGCTCGTCATGAGTTCCTTCCCATTGAAAAAGGTATCGGTAAAGGGCCGGGGTTTGCGTTCCATACTATGCTTTTCCATGGGTTCGTTTTCATAAATAATAGAACAGGTAGGCCCCATTATGAGTTCGAGCAGGATGATATGAATGGGCGAGAAGATATTCGGGTATACCCATGACAGCGCGAGGGGTAAGAAGACGGTCAGGATAATGGGGATATGGATCGAGATCACATACTGTATGGCCTTTTTCAGGTTGTCATAGATTTTTCGGCCCATGGCAATGGCATCCACCATTTTTGAGAAGTCGTCTTCGAGCAAGATCAATGCCGCAGAATCCTTTGCGATGGCCGTTCCTTTTTGTCCCATGGCAACTCCGATATGCGCGGCTTTCAAGGCGGGTCCGTCATTGATCCCGTCCCCGGTCATGGCCACGATCTCCCCGTTTGCCTTCAGGGCATTGATCACCCGTAGCTTGGCCTCCGGGAACATCCGGGTGTAAATATGCACATGTGCAACGGTCTTTTGCAATTCCTTGTCATCCATGGGCAAAAGGGCATCGCCTTCCAGGAGCGTCCCTTCATCCTGGAAATGTATCTGGTCTGCGATGGCCCGGGTAGTAATGCTGTTATCGCCCGTGATTATGTTGATTCCTATACCCGCGTCCCGGAATGCCTGGAAGACTTTTTGGATGTTTTCCTTGGGGGGGTCGTAGAAGGCCACCAGCCCCATGAATCTGAATCTAAAGTTTTGCTGCTTCGGGGGGAAGTCCTGCCCTTTAAAGGTGCTTTCGCCCACCCCGAGGATACGGTATCCCTGCCCGGCCAATTGGCTGAGGGCCTTGTGTACCTTGGTGAATTCTGCTGCCGGCAGCCCCGAAAGCGCCAGGATTGCCTCAGGCGCCCCTTTGGCCGCAATTATGCGATGGCCTTTTTGATCCTCGAAGATATGGGTCATCATGGGGGGTTTTCCCCCCAGGGGGTACTCATGGACCATTTTGTAAAGCGGACGTTCATCCTTCCCTTCAAAGCTATTTTTATACGCCTTGTGCAATGCGAGCTCCATGGGATCGAAGGGAATGGGCTCACTGGCCCACATAGCCATCCTGATAAGCGCCCGGCCTTCGTCGGTCATTCCCCTTGAGGGATCGGAAATGGTGTCGGTACCCATTTCATACATCCGTACCAGGGCCATTTCATTCTTGGTGATGGTCCCGGTTTTATCCGAACAGATCACTGTGGCGCTCCCCAGGGTTTCCACGGTTTTCATTTGCTTTACCACGATCCCCATTTTCATCAGCCGCCAGGCACCCAGCGCCATAAAGGTGGTAAAGGCTACCGGGATTTCCTCGGGCAGGATACTCATGGCCAGGGTAAGGCCCTTCAACAGGCTGTCGAGAAGATCATAGGAATCAAAATAATTGATCCCCCATACCAAAAGGAATACGAGGATGCCTGCCGCACTCATCTTTTTGACAAAATTGTTGACCTGCAGTTCCAGGGGCGTAGGGGCTTCTTCAATTGCTTCCAGGCTCTTACCTACCTTGCCCAACCTGGTTTGGTTGCCTATTTCGGTCACCTTGATAATGGCCAGCCCGCTTATAACAATGGTACCACGGTATACCCTGTTATCTTTTGATTCCGGGTCCTTGAAAACCGCGAGCGACTCTCCGGTAAGGAGGGATTCATCTACCGAGAAATCGTTGGAATGGATAATGGTCCCGTCGGCGGCAATGGTCGCCCCTTGTTCTGCCATCAGAAGATCGTCCTTCACGACTTCTTCAATGGCGATGTTCTCAACTTCCCCCTCCCGGATCACCTGGCAATGCGGTTGGCTTATAGTATTTAATTTATCGAGGGCGGTCCTGCTCCTTGAGTCCTGGTACAATGATATCCCCGCGACCAGTAAGATGGCAACCCCTAAAAAAAGGCCGTCCCCTGTTTCCCCCAAAATGAAATAAATCGTAGAGGTTACCAGCAACAAAAGGACCATGGGTTCTGTGAGCAGGCTTTTGATCACCCGGAGAAAGGCATTTTCTTTCTTAAAGCTAAGTGTATTACTTCCGTATTGGGCCCTGCTTTCTGCCACTTGCCGGGGCGACAGGCCATTTACCTTAAAATGACTAATGGACATTTGCTGGGATTAATTCCTCCATAAAATACGGACTTTTATTTTGAAATTGGAGACACTTTCTTTTCTGCCAGGATGCCTGGCAGGCCCGTACGAACAAAATGGCTGTATGGGGATAGAATCCGGGTAAGCCGGAGGAGCCGCGGTGCCCCGCACCGGGATCATCGGACCCGGGACAGCGTTTCATTGACTATGGCCACTGCTGCCGCGCTGGTTATGGTGGCTCCAGACACCCCATCCACCATTTTTTGCCCCTGCTGCAGCTCCTTGTTCGTCTGCCGAAGTCCAAAGACGGGTTTTCCCGGGGCCAGTGCCTGCCCGGCGAATTGTGTTTCAAAGGATTTCCGGGTGATACCGGCTCCGTATCCGTCAGATTCGGCCTTGTGCCCGAATTGGATTTCTTTCACCCTGCTGTGGGTGCTGTCCAGCCGAATTAAAGCCCAGATACCCCCCACAAAACCCCTTCCGGAGGACACCAATATACGGTCGCCCCCTGTTTTCAGGTCAAATACGGGGATGGCAGTAGCGGGTTTCCCTTGCGTAATTGCGCGGTATACTTTCAGCGCTTTTTCCGGATCGCAGGGTTGCATGCTGCTATCCCGGGGGATTAGGCCGTAGGAAAACGCTTCCAGGGATGCATCTGCGAACCCTGCAAATGCCGCCAAATCGCCCGGAAGTTTTGGCGAAGGGGCAACGGTTTTGGGAACCGGGGTAACAGGCTGGGGTTCTTTAACGTTTTCCCGGCAGTTCAAAAATAGGATTGATACGATCAGGAGTAAAGCATTTCGGACTATGGTATACATCATTTTTTTTGAATTCCGGGATTCAGGCGGTAGCCATCCCCCCATCAATAACATAGGTGCTGCCGGTAATAACCCGGCTTTCGTCTGAGGCGAGGAAGAGGGTAAGGGACGCGATTTCCGATGCTTCCGCGTAGCGGCCCAAAGGGATACTGGCTTCGAAGTTTTCACGGGCCTGACGGGCATTTTCAGGGCTTATTTCCATTTCAATGCGCCGCATCATTTGGGTATGCACCGGCCCCGGGTGGATGCTGTTCACGCGTATGTTCCTGGGGGCGTATTCCAGCGCGGCGGTACGCATGACCCCTATGGTTCCGTGCTTGCTCGCCACATAGGCCCCCAGGCCGGGAAATCCTTTCAGCCCTGCCACAGATGAGGTGATAATGACACTGCTGCCATCCTCCATATGGGGGATGACGTATTTGCAGCCGAGCCATACGCCTTTCAGGTTAACGGCCATCACCCGGTCAAACATCTCATCGGGATATTCGGCAATCGGGCTCGAGCCACCTTCAATACCGGCATTGCTGAAGAATACATGGATGCTGCCAAATAATTCCTTTGCTCTTTTGGCATAGGCTACCACATCCGCTGTTTTGGAAACATCGGCGACGAAGGATTCGAGGCCGGGCTGTGACAATTCTGCCACCGTTGCCCGCAGTGCTTCTTCATCGTTGTCCACCAACAGGACTTTGGCCCCTTCTTCCAGAAAAAGGGCAGCCGTGCGCTTTCCAATCCCATTGGCGCCCCCGGTGATGATGGCGACCTTGTCCTTTAAGCGGTTCATACGTATGGTGTTATCGTTAGAGGGTTATTTTGCGAATTTCCCAGGTGTTGGCCTTGTCTTTTACCGCCAGCAACCCGGGTCCCAGGAGCTTGCTGTTGAGTTTGGGCAGGGTATATCGTTTATAGGACATCTGTATGTTGTCCCTTTGTTCTACAAGCCGCATGATCTCCCCCTGAGTGTTCAAAATCACCTCGCTGAATTTAAAGTCATAAATACGCAGCTGGAATTTATTTTCGCCCCTGAAGGTTTTGGTCAGCAATATGCCCACGGCATAGCCATCCTCAAACTCCGTGACGTTCAGGTATTCGGGTTCTACCACGACCTTACCGTTGGTATCGATAAACCCATATACCGGTATTTGTTCTTCTTCGAGCATTTTCCGGATCATGCAACGCCCGTCCCTGAACTGGGGATTCCGGATACCCGCCACATCCTGGCTGCCGGAGGCATCCTCTTGCCATACCAGGTCTGACCTGAAGTCGATTACCAGGGCCCCGCTTTTATCGATGAACCCCCACTGATCTCCTTTCCTGACGGCTGCCAGGCCTTCGCTGAACGGGGCAATTTCTTCCAGGCCACGGATGTCCTGTGCCTGGGTGATGAACGGGAGTAGTAAGAGTACGAGAAGTATGCGAGTCATTTTCATAATCGTATAATTTTAAAATTCGTGACGGGCCTAAAGTACCCATCCTGGGATACAAAAAATATGACGAGGGTCATCAGAACCAGGTATTTAATACTGGTTTCGCCTGTGTTCATATAGGGAGCCGGGTATGGATCAGTGCCTTCAGGTCTTTGGGCAGCACATCCCGTATGTCTTCCATTTCACCCTGGGAAACGTATTTGCGCAGGAAGATCAGGGTGGCATCAATGTAGTGCTCTGCCAGTTCATCACTGTATTCGAAATCCGCATTAGCCGAAGGGCCGTCGTGTTTCCGGACCAGCTCAATAAAATCTTTGATGGTTTTTACCTTGGGCCTGGCTTTTTTAATAGACCAGCCATTGACATACACGGCTTTCACAAACATGGGTAGCTGGGCAATGAGCTGTACGGATTCTTCGGGGGTGATCAGGTCGCGCAGGGCGTGTAGGATTGCCGTAAAGATCCTCCCGGCTCTGTCTTTTTCGTCTTCCAGGCTCATGTGCCAGGCATATTCATTGAGGAAGGTGTTGGCATCGGCCGCGTACTGGTTGAAATTAAGTGCCATAATTCGTTGTTTTTAAGGGATTCCTTTAAAGGAAAGCAATGTGGGCCACACCTGAAATGACCGGGATCATACCCCCCCCCCGGTTTCTGGTTGGCACGGGAAGCGCTGCCCAGGGGTCAGGCAATATGCAAGGCGATATCCACCATTTCGCTAAAAGAGGTCTCCCGTTCTTCAGAGGAGGCGCGTTCTCCATGGACCAGCGAATCGGAAATGGTCAGAATGGCCAGGGCTTTCACCCTGTGGCGGGCGGCGATGGTATACAGGCCGGCGGCTTCCATTTCCACACATAAAACGCCATACCGGGCCCAGAGCTTGTAGTCTTCGGGGTTGTCCTCGTAAAACTCATCGGCAGACAGGACATTGCCGGCCCGGATCTTCATGTTTTTTGAGCGGGCATAGAGGGCGGCTTTCATCAGGAGGTCGAAATCGGCCGTGGGCGAAAAATCGGCATTGATAAAACGCGAATTGTTGATCCCCGAGGTGGTAGAGGCGGCCATGGCGAGCACTACGTCCCTTATGCCGATATCTGGCTGGTAGGAACCGGCAGACCCGACCCGGATGATGTTCTTCACCCCGTAGTCGTTGATGAGTTCATGGTAATAGATCATGGCCGAAGGAATGCCCATCCCACTGCCCTGGACCGAAATGCGCTTGCCTTCAAAACTACCCGTATAGCCCAGCATGCCCCGGACTTCGTTATAACAGACCGGATCCTTCAGGAAGGTTTGGGCGATCCATTTTGCCCGCAAGGGATCTCCCGGCATGAGGACAGTCTCGGCAATGGCGCCTTTTTCTGCGGAAATGTGAACACTCATGGTTTTGACGGCTTATGGGTGGATAGCAGGGCAGGTCCGGAGGAGGTGCCAATCCTTGAGGCACCAGCTGCGATGAAATCGAGGGCGGCAGCCCTGTCACGTATACCCCCCGATGCCTTCACCTTCAGGCGGTCGCCAACCACTTCTTTCATTAACTTTACATCCTCCAGGCGGGCTCCCCCTTCCCCAAAGCCGGTGGAGGTCTTTACATAATCGGCCCCGGCGGCCATCACCAGTTCACAGGCCTTCCTGATTTCGGTTGGCGTGAGCGATGCGCTCTCGATGATGACCTTTAAAGGCCGCTGGCCCATTACCTTCTTTACACGGGAAATATCATGTACTACATAAGCGTCATCCCCTGCTTTCAGGGCACCCAGGTGCAACACCATATCCAGTTCATCGGCCCCGTTGGCAATGGCATCCTCTGCCTCGTACACCTTGGAATCGGTACTCATGACCCCAAGCGGAAAACCGATGACGGTGACCAGCTTGACCGGGCTGCCCCGCAGGAGGTAGCGGGAAAAGAGGGTATGGCTCCCATGCACACACACCCCGTAAAAGCCGTATTCCATGGCTTCATTGCACAACTGCCTGATTTCCGATACATCGGCCGAGGGCCTGAGCAGGGTATGATCTATATAATGGCGTAAATCGTACTGCAAGAGCGGGCTATTTAAAGTACAAGATAGGAAATACGTTTTTTTATTGATGCATTGCTCCCAAAAATAGTGTGCAACGCTCGCTTTGCCCCCGATACTGCCCGGCGTTCTCCCTGTATGGCGGAGACCCCGCCTTTTTTTACTATCTTTTCTGTACAACGGCGGCTGATATTAATCATGGGCGGTTAGGCCTGCTCCCAATATCTTTAAACCCTACATACCATTGCGTGATGAAAAATATCCTGATCCCTACTGATTTTTCTAAAAATGCCTGGAATGCCATTGCCTATGCCATGGAATTTTTAAAGGGGCAGCCGTGTACATTTTACTTTTTACATACCTATACCCCGAGTTTTTACCGGATGGATTATGTGTTGGGAGGACCAAGTTTCAGTGCCATTCCAGACAAGGGCCTGGATATTTCCCAGGCCGGGCTGGAGAAAACCGTGGAAGATGTCCGTAAAAAATATGGCAACCCCAACCACACCTATGAGATGTTCTCCGCGTTTAATATCCTCTCCGATGAAATCAATGAACTGGTCACCGCGAAGGATATCCACCTGGTGGTGATGGGGACGCAGGGGGCTACGGGGGCCAAGGAGATTTTTTTGGGGAGCAATACCGTTTACGTGATCCGCAAGGCCAAAGTCCCGGTCTTGGCCGTTCCGCAGGGGTATCAATTTAAAGCCCTTCATAAAATACTGTTCCCTACCGATTACCTTTCGCGTTATAAGGATCATGATTTGTCCCTGTTCATAGAACTGGTCAAGTTGCACAAGGCCAAAGTAACGGTGCTCCATGTGAGGGAAGGGAAGGAACTGACTGCGCAGCAACAGGATAACAAAAAATACCTGGATCTTAGCCTGGCACAGGTTCCCCATACCATGGAAGAATTACAGGGCAGCTACGTGCCGGATGCCGTCATAGATTTTGCCGAAGCCGAGCAGGTGGGCCTGGTGACCATGATGAACCGCAAACACTCCTTCCTGGAGCGTTTGATGCTCCGGCAGAATGTCGACCAGATTGGCTTCCACGTAAAAGTGCCTTTACTGGTGATCCGCGACACCTCCCAGGAAAGGTAATAGGGGCCGTTAAGGAATTGAAACAAGGCTGCGTTCCCGGGCATGCTGAATGGGGAAGGCTCCTGGACTAAAATCATAATTACACCATTGAAGCCATGAAACACATCGTACTTCCTACCGATTTTTCGAAAAATTCCTGGAATGCTATTTTTACGGCCCTCAAGATGTTTGCCACTACCGAAAGCCAGTTCACCCTCTTGCATGCCTATGAACCCAAAGGGGGCGATTTACTGGGGGAAAAGACCAAGCAGCGGCTGGGTGTCCTGTACGACTCCATGGAGGGGTATTCCCAACAGGAGCTGGATAAGATTCTGGCCTACCTGGAGGAGCACCACTCCAATGACAAGCACCGCTTTGAGACGTTATCGGTTCAGGACGATTTGGAAGAAGCCCTGGAAGGATTGCTCAATAAGAGTGAAGCAGACCTTATTGTCATGGGTACCCAGGGTGCCAGTGGTACCAAAGGCATCTTCCTGGGGAGCAACACCGTGAAGGTCATCAAGAAAATCAGGAACCGCCCGATCCTGGTGGTGCCCGAGGCATTTAATTTCCAGTCGCTTAAAAAAGTGGTGTTTCCCACGGATTACAGTCGGCCCCACGAAAGCGGAGAGATGCTGCCTTTGCGTGAAATACTGCTGTCCTGGAAGGCCGCCTTGCTGGTATTTTACCTCGCCCAGGAGTTTGAGTTGAATGAAACCCAGCTGGCGGTCAAGGCCCTGCTCGGGAAACGGCTCGAAGGAATCCGGCACAGTTTCCACGAGGTGGTGAGGACCGCCCCGATTGCCGAGGCCATTGCTGATTTTGCCGAGGAAGAGGGTGCAGGGATGATCGCCCTGGTTCATTATCCTCACACGTTTATGGAAAAACTTACCAGGGAGCCGGTGGTGAAAAAAATAAGCTTTAGGACACAGCTTCCCCTGTTGGTGCTGCCCGACCATTAGGCGCAGGGGCAGCCCCGACATAAAAACACGCGTATGACCCGTATTTTGCTACCCACCGATTTCTCAAAGAATGCCTGGCGAGCCATTTTGTACGCCATAGCGGTTTTTGAACGTACCCCATGTACCTTTTATGTGCTGCACGCCCACCAGGTGAGTCCGTCCGGGTTGATCAGCACCATGAACAAGGAAAGGGGTACGCGGCTCTATACGATTATGGCCGGTGAAGAACAAAAGAAACTAGACAAAATCATGGACAGGTTGCGGAAAGTGGATAACGCCAGGGACCACTTCTTTGAGGGGCACCTGGTGGCGGGTTCCCTGCTGAGTGTGCTGCGCAACTGGGCGTTGCGTACCAGGGCAGATTTCATTGTCATGGGCACCCAGGGCGCCACGGGCCTCAAGGAAATATTCATGGGCAGCAATACCGTCAAGGTCATCAGGAATATCGATTTCTGTCCGGTAGTGGCCGTACCGGAGCATTATGATTTCCTGCGTCCCGAGCATGTGCTGTTCGCCACCGAATACCGGCACAAGATCAGCAAGGAGGTACTGCGGCCCCTAAAGGCTATCGCAGAGCTATGGGAGGCTACTATCAACATAGTCCATATTTCAGAAGAACGGGAATTGGACAAAACACAGCAGGAAAACCAAAAGGCCATGCATGTAGTCCTCAAAGGGATGCGGCATACATTTGAAACCCTGGACTTTTATCCCGCCATCTCGGACCGGGTCAGGGAGTACGCCGCGGAATGCGATGTACAACTGATCGCCATGATCCAAACCCAACATAGTTTTATCCGGCAAATCTTGCGGGAACCGGTTATAAAGAATGTCGCTTTCAGGACCGAACTACCTTTCCTCGTCCTCCCGGAGAAGGGGCAAAAACATGCATCTTAATATGGCTGCCTCCGAAAAACAATTGCAAATCGTCAAGTCTTCCGGGGAAAAGGCGGTCTTCTCTTTCGATAAATTACGGGCCTCCCTGAAGAAGTCGGGTGCCGGGGATGAGGTGGTAGATGGTATCCTGGACAAAATCCGGGAAGAACTCTATCAGGGGATAAGTACCCGTGAAGTCTACAACAGGGCCTATGCCCTCCTCAAAAAGGAACAAGGGGTTTATGCCTCCAAGTATAAACTGAAAAAAGCCCTATATGAACTTGGCCCTACCGGCTTTCCGTTCGAGCGATTTATCGCGGCGGTTCTCAGTTATTCAGGGTATAAAACAAAGGTGGGGGCCGTGGTCCGGGGGCATTGTGTACACCATGAGGTGGATGTCCTGGCTGAAAAAAACGGGCAGGCGATTATGGTGGAATGTAAATTTCACGGCGATGCCGCCAGAAAATGCGACGTTAAGGTGCCCCTGTATATTCATTCGCGTTACCAGGATATCAAGATCCAATGGAACGGTGACGGTACCAAATTACCCCTGGCCGCAGGCTGGGTGGCGACCAATACCCAATTTACTTCTGACGCCATCGATTATGGGCGTTGTGTGGGCCTCTACCTCCTGAGTTGGGATTATCCGGCGAACGACGCGTTGAAAGACCGTATAGACCGTCTGGGGTTGTATCCGCTGACAGTGTCTGACCTGTTGTCGGCCAGGGAAAAAGAATACCTCCTGGGCAGGGATGTCGTATTACTGCGGCAACTGTATAAGGAACCCCATTTACTGGATCATATGGGGGCATCCGAAGGACGTAAAAGAAAGATCCTGAAAGAAATAAAAGCCCTTTGTATCCCTTAATACCTTTTGCTGATGGCTGAAATCAAAGTACATTTCCTGGGTGCGTCGGGGACAGTTACCGGTTCCAAGTTCTGCCTGGAGACGCCCGAGTTGAATATTATGATAGACTGCGGACTGTTCCAGGGGTTGAAAGCCCTTCGTGAATTGAACCGCAAACCACTTGCGATCCCCGAAGCCGACATTGACCTGGTGTTGCTTACCCATGGGCACCTGGACCATTGCGGGTACCTCCCGAGGCTGGTGGTGGACGGTTTTGGGGGCGAGGTACTGGGTACTGCACCCACCCTGGCCATTGCCGAGATCATCCTGAGGGATACCGCTAAAATCCAGGAAGAAGAAGCCGAAATGGCCAACGAAGAGGGCTATGGCAAACACCATCCGGCCCTGCCTTTGTACACCCTTGAAGATGCGGAACGGGCCATCGGGCACTTCCGGGCTGGCGACAAGGATCAGTGGATACGGCTATCCGGGAATATCCGTTGCCGGTTTATCCAGAATGGCCATATTATCGGGGCCACTTTTATCGAATTGGAACTTTTTGGGAAATGTTTCGTTTTTTCAGGAGATATCGGCAGGCAGGAAGACGACCTGCTTGCCCCGCCAAACAAGCCCCGCTGGGCCGACTACCTTTTTATGGAAAGCACCTACGGAAACAAGCTTCACCCGCAGGAAGATGTAGCGGGCATCTTGTCCGGTTTGGTGCGGCAGACCATACAGGAGACCGGGACCTTGATTATCCCTTCCTTTGCCGTAGAACGCCTCCAGTCCCTCATGTACCTGTTGTGGGAGTTGTACCGCAAAAACCACATCCCCAATATCCCTGTTTTTGTTGACAGCCCCATGGGCAACAACGTATTGGAGGTCTTTGAGCAGTTTCCCTCCTGGCACAAACTGCCCATGAAGGACTATTACGCCATGTGCAACCATGCAAAGATCATCAGTTCCTATAAGGAGACCTGGGAAACCATTGATGACCCCAGGCCGAAAATCGTCATCGCTGGCAGTGGTATGGTTACCGGGGGACGTGTGCTTACCTACCTGAAGCAGCTTATAGACAGTAGTTCCACCACCATATTGTTGGTGGGGTACATGGCCGAGGGGACAAGGGGGAGGCAATTGCTGGAAGGGGCCAGTGAATTGAAGTTTTTTGGAAAATACCATGAGGTGAAAGCAAAGGTCCGACACCTGGAAAGCCTATCGGCCCACGCGGACCAGAAGGAACTGCTGGCTTGGATGGGCGAATTGAAAAATATTCCCGAACGGGTATTTTTGATCCATGGGGAACCCAATTCCCTCGATGTTTTCCGCACCAAAATTACGGATACCTATGGATGGAAGGTACAGGTGCCAGCCCTGGGAGCATGTATTTCCCTCTTCTGCTAACAGGGGAATTTCAAGGCTTTTTTGGATTTTTATGGCAACAAGCCTGGCTAATATAGTATTTTAGGGTAAAAACAGATATGACCGTCCATCTTTTTGAAACGGAAAATTCCGTTCTGAACCAGTTCATAGCAGAAATCCGGGATGAAGCCATACAAAAGGACCCTATGCGCTTTCGCCGGAATATAGAGCGCATAGGCGAGGTCCTCTGTTATGAAATGAGCAAATCCCTGGGGTATGTGCGGCAGACCATCCGCACCCCCTATGGGACCAAGGAAGTGACTACTCCATCCGACGAACTGGTCCTCTGTTCGGTGCTCCGGGCCGGGCTGCCGCTGCACCAGGGGTTGCTGAACTACTTTGACCGGGCCGAAAATGCCTTTATTTCGGCCTATCGCCACCACCCTGGAGGGGGCGATGCCTTCGAGGTCATCGTCAAATACTTTGCGGCACCCTCCCTGGACGGTAAGACGCTGGTACTTACAGACCCCATGCTGGCTACGGGCAAAACACTCGAAAACGTTTTGAATGCGCTTAAAAGCCATGGCACCCCCAGGCAGATACACATTATTTCGGTCATTGGGTCCAGGCAGGGGGTCGACTATGTCCGGCAGGTTTTCCCTGCGAAAACCCATTTGTGGATAGGGGCTATGGATGAACAACTGACCACCCGGGGTTATATTATTCCAGGGCTCGGGGATGCCGGGGACCTCGCATTTGGCGAGAAACTCTAGTGCCCTGCCCAAATGGCGACATAAAGGACGGCCGGCTACTTCCATTAACTGAAAGTTTCTGCTACTTTTGTTTTTTACGCTTATTTGATTTGCATGAACAAAGCTATTTATATTGCGACGACGGAACCCAATAGCGGTAAATCTATCGTCACCCTGGGCATGATGCAGCTATTACTGGGTAAAACGGCAAAGGTGGGGTACTTCAGGCCCATCATTGACGACCCCCAACCCGATCGCCTGGATAACCATATCAATACCGTGATCACGCATTTTGGCCTGGACCAGAAAGCGGAGGAGTCTTATGCGCTGACCCGCAGTGAGGTGATCCGCAGGAAGAACCGTGACCAGGATGATGGTATTATCGTGAAGATCATCGAAAAATATAAGGAAATTGAAAAGCGTTTTGATTTCGTGCTGGTAGAAGGCACTAGTTTTTCGGGCGAAGGAAGCATCATCGAGTTCGACATCAATGTATTGATTGCGAAAAACCTGGGGATTCCCGCGATCATCCTGGCCAATGGGATGGAAAAAACAAAGGAGGAACTCATAGACCATTTTCTGATCGCTTATGATTCCTTTATGGACAAGGGGGTAGAGGTCCTGGCGGTCATCGCCAACAAGGTGTCACCGGAGGCCCTGGAAGACAGCCTGGCCCTGATGAGGAAGGAACTCCCACCCAGCCTGCTGGTAGCGGCCATCCCGCACAACCCGGTACTTGCCAACCCCAGCATCCGCGAAATCGTGGAGGAACTCAGCGGGGAGGTCTTGTTTGGCCACCCCTATATTAATAACCAGGCGGGCTATTACAGCGTGGGGGCCATGCAACTCCGCAACTACCTTTCGCATTTAAAGGAGAACGCCCTGGTGATTACCCCCGGAGACCGCGCCGACATCATCCTGGGGGCCCTGCAGGCCCATATTTCTTCCAATTACCCGGCGGTTTCCGGTATCGTGCTTACAGGCGGCCTTTTGCCCGAGCCCACCATTATCAAACTCATTGAGGGACTGTCGGAAGTGGTGCCCATGATTTCGGTACAGGGGGGCACGTTTGACATCACCAACCGAATTGGGAATATCCGCTCCAGGATCTATGCCGAGAACACCCAAAAGATACTCACGTCCATCAAGGATTTTGAGGCCTACGTCCCGTTGGAAACGCTGTCTGAACGGCTGGTAGCCTTTGAAGTCAGCGGGATTACTCCCCGCATGTTTCAGTTCAACCTCTTAAAAAAGGCGCAATCGCATAAAAAGCACATTGTGTTGCCCGAGGGCACAGACGCCCGTATCCTTATGGCTGCCAAGCAGTTGTTGGATGTAAATGCGGTAGAACTCACCCTGCTGGGCAACCCGGGACAAATCGCCGAGCAGGTGGCAAGACTGGACCTGGACCTGGACCTGGAGGCAGTGAACATTTTGGACCCGGTGGGATCTCCGCATTTTGAGGACTATGTGGCCACCCTTCACGAATTGCGGAAACACAAGAACGTAAACCTGGCCATGGCCCGCGACCTGATGGAAGACGTATCCTACTTTGGGACCATGATGGTTTATAAAGGACATGCAGACGGCATGGTCTCCGGCGCGGTGCACACGACCCAGCACACCATCCTGCCCGCCCTGCAGTTCATTAAGACCGTGCCCGGGGTATCCATCGTTTCCTCGGTATTTTTCATGTGCCTGGAAAACCGGGTCTCGGTATTTGGCGACTGTGCCATCAACCCGAACCCCACGGCTGAGCAGCTGGCGGAGATCGCCGTGTCCTCGGCGGTTACCTCCAGGGCCTTCGGCATAGAACCCAAGATCGCCATGCTCTCGTATTCCTCGGGTACCTCGGGGATCGGGGAAGATGTAGACCGGGTACGCAAGGCCACGGAACTGGTACGCCAACTACGGCCCGACCTAAAGGTAGAGGGGCCTATTCAATACGATGCCGCGGTAGACCTGCAGGTGGGAAAAGCCAAAATGCCCGATTCTGAAGTGGCAGGACAGGCCACCGTATTTATTTTCCCCGACCTTAACACCGGAAACAATACCTACAAAGCGGTGCAACGCGAAACCAGGGCGTTGGCCATAGGGCCCATCATACAGGGGTTGCGGAAACCGGTGAACGACCTTAGCAGGGGCTGCACCGTGGAAGACATTTTCAATACGGTCATCATAACGGCCATACAGGCGCAGGGCCAGGCAACATCAGGTTCGGCATGAAGATACTCGTCATAAACTCGGGGAGTTCCTCTATAAAGTTCCAATTGATAGCCATGCCCGGAGAAACCCTGCTTTGTGAAGGCCTGGTGGAGCGTATTGGGCTCGAAGACGCGGCGTTTCACTACAAGGCGGGGCAGGTGAAAGTACATGAAACGGGCTCGATTGCCAACCACAGGGGAGGACTGCAGAAGATGGCTGAAACCCTGTTTGACCCGAGGCACGGCGTGATTGGCGATAAACGCGATATCCGGGCAGTGGGCCACCGGGTGGTGCATGGGGGCGACACCTTTGCTACCACCACCCTGATCACACAGGGGGTAAAAGATGCCATCGAAGCATGCATCCCCCTGGCACCCCTGCATAACCCCCATAACCTTGAAGGGATTGTGATCGCGGAGGAAGTCTTTCCGGACGCCTCCCAGGTGGCGGTCTTTGATACAGCCTTCCACCAAAGCATGCCCCTGAGGGCACGGAAATATGCCATCCCCGATCGGTTTTACAGCGAGTATGGGATCAAGTCTTACGGCTTCCATGGCATCAGCCATAAATACGTGGCTGAAAAAGCGATCGCCCACCTCGGCCGTAAGCACTCGAACATTATTACCATCCACCTGGGCAACGGCTGTAGCATGACCGCTGTCAAGGATGGAAAAAGCATCGACCACAGCCTGGGGTTCGCCCCCGGGAACGGGCTCATCATGGGGTCGCGCAGCGGGGATATAGACCATTCCCTGATCTTCTACCTGGCCGACCGGCTGGGGTATTCCCTGGGTGAAATACAGCGGTTACTGACACAGGAAAGCGGGATGCTGGGGCTTACGGGCTACATAGACCTGCGCGACATCCAGGCCAAAGCGGGAGAGGGTGACACCGCCTGCCAACTGGCCCTGGAGATGAATGCCTACCGCATCAAAAAATACATAGGGGCCTATACGGCGGCCATGAATGGTTTGGACGCCCTGGTGTTTACGGCAGGGATCGGTGAGAATTCTGCCCTGATCAGGAAGATGGCCTGTGACCAGATGGACTCTCTGGGCATTGTCCTGGACGAGGGTAAAAACGCCACGGCTTCAAAGGGCATTCGCGAACTGCAGGATAAAGCCTCCAGGGTGCGCATCCTGGTGGTGCCCACCAATGAGGAACTGGAGATTGCCAAGCAGGCTTATGGGTTGATACGGAAGGGCGTCTGATGTCCATGCCGGGATGCGCTTCCGTTTATAGCTGGTGCGCACCCCCCAAATACATTTACTGAATTCACCAGTTTAACCGATTGACGCTGTACCCCCTTAATTATTTCGTCTTCCTGGGGGGGTATTCAGGTTGCTCCTACCCCTGTCGCCATAGGTATCGCGGTGGTAACGGGCGATATTCTCGTCGTGATAGTCGCGGACGCGTACGTATCGGGAACGCTCAAGGTTCAGGGTGCGGAAACGGGGTGGAAGGTCCTTCACCCGTATCCATACCCCACCGTCAAGGTAGAGGTACATCCTTTCGGTCAGGTCGTAATAGATCCGGAATTCCGGAAAATAGACATACCGCACCAATTCCAGCCGGCTCGGGTAAAACCAGGGAGGCGGCGGAGGCCCTGGCCGTGTAGCAACGACCACCGGTCCACAACTCCAAAAGGTAAGCAGTGCAAAAGTGGCGATGGATATTCGTTGTAAGGTTTTCATTTGATTCCTGATTAGGGGATAAAAGAACAGGAATTTCACAGCCCGGGAAATGACCTGGGTCATAAAGGGTTATGTTCCTTAGCCTTAATTTCAAAAGGCACGAAACCAAAACAGCCAGGAAGCGCCATGTACTCCGATGAAGAACGTATAAAGTACCTTAAAAACACCTCCCGGGAGTTGAAGGCCCCAGGCGATTTACAGCCTCTGATCGACCTTTTGGGTGGATCCAGGGTGGTGCTTTTGGGAGAGGCTACCCACGGGACCCATGAGTATTATACCTGGAGGGCCGATATCAGCAAACGCCTTATCCGGGATCACGGATTTAACTGTATCGCCGTGGAGGGGGACTGGCCCGATTTCTACCGGGTAAACCGCTTCGTGAAGCATTATGGAGACAGCCATCCCACTGCGGCTTCGGTCCTGAAGGAATTCAACCGATGGCCTACCTGGATGTGGGCGAACTGGGAAATGGAAGCCCTGATTAGCTGGCTAAGGGAGTATAACCAACCGCTTCCTTCCCGACAACGGGTAGGTATCTACGGCCTGGATGTTTATAGCTTATGGGAATCCATGGAAGCGATTCTGTCCTATCTCCGGGCACATGACCCGGGCCTCCTTCCTGCCGCCAAACGCGCTGTCAGCTGTTTTGAGCCCTATGGGGATGAAATGGGCATGGCCTATGCCCGCTCGCTCAAGGGAATCCTGCCCCAGGGCTGTGAGCAGGAGGTGGTGCACCTCCTGAAGGGCATTACCCATCGGGCACAGACCTATAATACAGACCTGGAAGCCTCCCTCAACATGGAACAGAATGCACATGTTGCCAGGAACGCGGAGGCCTACTACCGTGCCATGGTCTATGTAGATCAGAGTTCCTGGAACATCAGGGACCACCATATGATGGATACCCTGAAGCGGCTCCTCCACTTTTACGGACCAGCCTCCCGGGTCATCGTATGGGAACACAATACCCATGTGGGCGATGCCAGGGCCACGGACATGGCAGATGAGGGCACGGTGAACCTGGGCCAGCTTGTGCGTGAACAACTCCCTGGCCATTCCCCGAAAATCGTCGGTTTTGGTTCGTACCATGGCAGGGTTCTGGCCGGCTCTGAATGGGGTGCCCCTACGCGCAACATGAGGTTGCCAGCGGCCGCATCAGGCTCCTGGGAACATTTGCTGCATGCCACGGGGAAAGGCAACCAGCTCGTACTGATGCAAGAACTGGCAGCGGAGGCCTGTTTTCAAAGGCGTATTCCCCAAAGGGCAGTGGGGGTGGTGTACCATCCCCGCATTGAGCATTTTGGGAATTATGTGCCCTCTGTCCTGCCAGAACGCTATGACGCCTTTATCCATATTGATCGAACCGAGGGCCTGCACGCCATGGAAGTCTATGCAGACCAGAGACAGCTACCCGGAACCTACCCCTGGTCTTATTGAGGGCAGCCGGGAAGTTGTTTAGGTACTGCCGGTTAAACGGAGCCCGGATGATGGATATCATTGTGCACATGAGCCCCTGCGACTACCTTTCATCAAAGTTAATATTCATCTAAATTACACGATCATGAGAGACAATAGTGGTAACATTTTACTAGCCTTATTAACAGGAGCGGCCATAGGTGCAGGCATTGGCATCCTTTACGCGCCCGATACCGGGGAGAATACCCGTAGGAAAATAAAGGACAAAGCCCTGGAAACAAAACACGATCTTACAGATCGCCTGGCACACGCGAAAGAGGAGCTGACGAAAACAGCCAAAGAGAAAAAAGATGATTTTGACCGAAAATTGGACGAAACCATCTCCCACCTGAGTTACAAGGCCGATGATATCATTGAAACCCTGGAACGAAAACTGGAAGAGTTAAGGAAGAAAAACGCCCAACTACAGAAATAATTTCTATGGCTTTTGATGAACTTAAACAGGACTTGATGGAAGCGAATGCAGACATCAAGTCCTATTTGGAGCATAGTGAGGAGTACCTAAAGCTCAAGGTATTCAAGCTTTTTATGATATCCCTCACTTCTTTTGCCCAAATCCTGGCCGTTGGGGCCCTGTTGCTGCTGGCCTTGTTCTTTTTGTCCACAGCCATATCCCTGGCACTGGGTGCCTGGTTTGATAACACCTTCTATGGTTTTGCGGCCGTGGGTTTATTTTACGTATTGCTAGGGGGGCTGGTGTATATCAACCGGGAAAGAATAGACCGGCCAATTATCCGGAAATTTTCAAAATACTTTTTTGACAAGGAATAATGGAACACTATACTTCGTTTAAAGAAATAGACACGCGGTTAAAAATCCTGAGGCTTCAAAAGGAAATCAGCCTGGAGCAGTTGTACCTGAAGCGGCAGCAATTGCAGGCACATTTCAGGGTCCCGGTGCTTTCGGGCCAAATTCGGGACCAGGCAAAGAAAACGGCTATTTTCCTGGTGGCTTCCTACCTGCTTAAAAGGTTGCGGACCTTTAAATCCAGGAGGGCCATAGAAACCTGAGGGAGGTATGCCTCCCTAATCCCATTCAAATCCCTTACCTTGCACCAAGACAGCTATTGGCGGTTGCTACCGCCAGTAATGGCCGTTCGTTTATGAAACAACCCAGTACTATATGAATACAGGCTTGGTACTCTCCGGGGGGGGTGCCCGGGGCATTGCCCATATCGGGGCCATAAAGGCATTGGAAGAACACGATGTTCATTGTACCCATATCGCCGGTACCAGCGCGGGGGCTATCGTCGGGGCCCTGTACGCGTCGGGCAGAACCTGGGAGGAAATCCTGGAATTCTTTAAATCGGTGGAGTTGTTCAGTATCAGTAACTACGCATGGAACAAACCGGGTTTTGTAGATACCGACAAATTCTACGATCAATTTGCTGCATATCTGGAAGAGGATTCCTTTGAGGAGTTGGACAAACCCCTTTTTATTACGGCGACCGACATTTTAAAAGGCACCTTAAAAGTATTTTCGTCCGGGGAGCTCATACGCCCGGTCCTGGCTTCGGCGGCCTTCCCCGGACTTTTCGCCCCTGTGAAAATCGGCAATGGCTATTACATTGACGGGGGGGTACTGAACAATTTCCCGGCAGACTTGCTGACGGAGAGGTGCGAGACCATTTACGGGGTATATGTCAATCCTTTTGAAGATGTGAAAATACAGGATTTGCGACATTCCATTAACATCCTCGAACGTGCGCTAAAGATCCGTAGCGCCAATGATTCCATATCAAAATTCAACAAGTGCAAACTGGTGATCTGCCCCAGAGGCCTTCAGGATTACAACACCTTTTCCATGAAGGATATCGACAGGATTTTTAAAATGGGCTATGAAGCTGCCTGGGAGGCACTGGAAACAGCAGCATCCGGTGAAAGGTCCTAAAAAGTAATGCCTTCTACCCCTTCAGGAGACCTTTGTTAAAAAAGGCCTGAACGCAGGGATAGAAGGCACAGATTGCTAAACGATCAGGATCCGTCAGGAAACCTCGATCACTTTGGGTTTTTGTTTCTTGGGGGCTTCTTTCTTGCCCAATTTAAAGCTGAGGATGCCATCCTTGTACTGGGCTTTCACTGCTTCTTCTTCCTTCACGTTCTCCGGTAATTGGAGGGAACGTTCAAATGAATTGTAGCTAAACTCCTTACGGGTAAAGTTGTCCTCTTTATTCTCCTTTTCGGCCGTTTTTTCAGCGGAAATGTTGAGGCATCCGTCATCAATGGTGATTTTAAAGTCTTTCTTGGCAAAGCCGGGGGCCGCCAGTTCAATCTCAAAATTGCCATCGTCTTCCTTGATATTCAGGGCAGGCTCCATATTCTTGCCATTCCAGAAGTTGTCATTGGAAAGTACGCGCTCCCACAGACGATTGTCAAAGAAATCGTCCATTTCAAAAAAATCGGAAGTGACCAGGTCTGCCCAGGGCCGCCTCCTCTTGAATTTTACTAGTGACATGGTGTAGTGTTTTAGGTTAATATTATCCTTATGTTCCAAGCGTCCTGAAGTTAAGCAGAAACCGGGGGGGATAATATGACAGATATCAGTTGGGAGAACAAATGATTGTTAAAACGGATAGCAAGGGGTTTTGCCCAATACAGGGTTGCCATGGAGGGCGGGGATACCACTGAATATTGAGGTCCTAGTTTTTCATCAGCTGGTGGGCAATACCCAATTCCAGGCCCCTGAGTTCTGCCAATCCTTTCAGGCGCCCTATGAGCGAATAGCCCGCGTAGTGTTTTCCCGCGCCTTCCAGGGAGTGCAGGAACCCGTGGTCGGGCCGCATGGGAAGGCTTATTTTCCTCCGCTGCATCAAGCCTACAATGTTTTCGACGATTTCGGCCATGGGATTGTCGCCTTCCAGGTGTTCCGATTCCCGGAAAACCTGCCCTTCTTCCCTTTTTACATTCCTCAGGTGCAGGAAGTGGATACGATCGCCGTGTTTGCTGAGTATCTCCAGTAAGTCATTGGAAGCCCGGGCCCCCAAAGACCCTGTACAGTAGCACAAACCGTTTGCTTTTTCGGGCACCGCCTTAAAAATTTCCGCAAGGTCAGCCCCGGTCGATACTACCCTGGGCAAGCCCATCACAGAGAATGGGGGGTCGTCCGGGTGGATGGCCAGTCCTACATGGACCTTTTGGGCCACGGGGCTGACCTCTTTCAGGAATGCTATCAGGTTCTTCCGGAGTTGGGCGTCGTCTATGTCGCTGTATGCTTTCAGCAGGTCCAGCACCTGCTCCCGGGTAAAGTCTTCCGTACTGCCCGGAAGCCCCAGGAGTATGTTCCTGAAAAGTGCTTCCTTTTCGCTGGCGGTCAGGCCTTTGCCGTAAGCTTGGGCTGCTTCGAGCTGGGAGGCACTGTAACCTGTTGCAGCCCCGGGCCTTTTGAGCAGGAATACGTCAAAAAAGGCAAATGCCAATGGATGGTATAACAGGGTACGGGTACCGTCCGGATTCTTATGCTGGTGATGGGTCCGCAGCCAATCGAGTACGGGCATGAAATTGTAGGTGACCACATGTATCCCACATGCAGCCAGGTTCTTAATGCTTTGCTGGTAATTGGCAATCCAGGTTTGGTAGTTCCCACCCCTTCGCTTAATGTCTTCATGAACGGGAAGGCTTTCGACCACCGTCCACTCCATTCCCGCTTCCCGGATGTGTTCCTGCCGTTCTTCAATAGCCGCCACAGGCCATACTTCACCAACGGGGATCTCGTGCAGGGCGGTAACGATACCGCTTACCCCACTCTCGCGGATATCCTGCAGTTTTACCGTGTCATGCGGGCCAAACCACCGCATATTTTGTTGCATTCTGTACATAAGTCCTTGATTTGTCAGATTATAGCCAACCCGTCTTTACCTGGAGTGAAGGCATGTTTTTTCATGTGTGTTATGATGTATCCCCTTAATCATCCCAACTGGGCCGTATCCCGGGGGCATACGGAAATTTCAGTGATTGGTAGTATCCGAGGGAATGATCAGGGGCATCCACCCCTGGCGGAAGTGGTTCCCCGGAGAACTGCCCGAAATAAAGCAGGCAGGCGTCCCGCCACCAGCGGGCCTCCTTGAGTTGGATGTCAAGGAGCATGCTCACCCTGTCATGCTGTTCCAGGTCTACGTAGGGGGCCATTTGCGCCCAGGTATTTTTCATTTGTTGTACTTCAACGACCCCCTGCTGATAGGTCAGGGCCATGCCTTCCCAAAGGGTATGTCCATTTTTTAATACATAGGTCCAGGGCAGGTGGTGGAACCAAAGCAGGTACTCTTCCGGGCACGAGGCCAGATCCCCCCACTTTTCAGCCCAATGGGGGGCATATTGCTGGAGGGCATCGCTGCCGGTGGCCGTACGATCAAAACCCACCCCAAGGCGGTCTGCCCTATGGTAATAAACAGGGTTCCATTCCGGGCGGGAATGGTTGTCTACCCAGGGCCCGGGACCATAATGGTGGCCGGAGTCAAAAATATGGTGAAGGCCCAGGGGGTTCATGTAATGGACTACTGCCTCCCGGGAACCCAGCAGCAATTGCTTCATAGGCTGCAGGAAGCCCCGCTCGTTGGAAAAGGTGGTACGCAGCCATTCCTCCGCAATTTGTTCGGAGGACATGTAGGGATCCCAGGCCAATCGGCCAAAGCCGTACCAGTTGGCCTGGCCAAAAGGGTGGCCGGTCCAGTTGATATCGGTACCAATATTGGCCACCCCGGCCATGCCGGTACGGGTGTACCCGTGCAGGGAGCCGTCAATGACCCTGGCTACCGTAGACCCTTTTCCCTTTCGGTAGGTGTCGGCCTGCAATACTTCTTCAAAAAGTCTGGGAAGGAAGACCAGGTGGGTGGAAAATCCCAGGTATTCCTGGGTTATTTGAAACTCCATCATCAGGGGGGTCTTGGGCATGGCACCAAACATGGGATGGAATGGTTCCCGGGGTTGGAAGTCTATAGGCCCGTTTTTCACCTGGAGCATGACGTTCGTATGGAATTGCCCGTCGACGGGCACGAATTCTGAAAAGGCCTGTTTTGCCCTGTCTGTAAGATCGTGTTCGGAATATACAAAGGCGCGCCAGATAACGGTCCCCTGGTGGGGTGCCAGGGCCTCGGCCAGCATATTGGCCCCGTCTGCATGCGTGCGCCCGTAATTTTGCGGTCCTGGTTGTCCCTCAGAATTGGCTTTTACCAAAAACCCGCCAAAATCAGGGATCAGGGAATAAATTTCAGTGGCTTTGTCTTTCCACCATTGACGGACCTGGGTATCCAAAGGGTCGGCAGTTTGTAATCCGCCGATCTCAATAGGGGCCGAAAAGCGGGCGGTAAGGTACACCTTAATCCCATAGGGCCTGAAGACCCTGGCCAACGCCTGTACTTTTTCCAGGTAGTGTGGGGTCAGGATCTCCGCATTGGCATTTACATTGGTGGGCGAGGTCGCGTTGATCCCTATGGAGGCATTAGCCCTGGCATAATCTATATACCGCTGGTCGATCAAATCGGGCAGGGTGTGCCAGTTCCATATAGAGAAGCCGGCATATCCGCGTTCTACGGTACGGTCCAGGTTGTCCCAGTGGTTGAGCATACGGATGTCGGTCTTTGGGGTACTCCGTTCTTTTAGCGCATGCAGGGGTTGTTGCATTTGCAATTGCCTTAGGAAATGAAATACGCCGTAGAGGATGCCCAGGTCCTCGTTGGCAGTGATCAGGGTGGCCTTGCGTCCGTTTGAGGTTATGGGACTGATTACAAAACCATCCCTGCCCAGGCCTTCAAAATCCCCGGCTACCTGTTGCAGGGTGGTGGCGTCCAGCAATACTTTTTTAAGAACGATAAGACCGGCCCCATCGGAAGCGGTATCCAAAAAACGAGGGGATTGTGCAAGCAACCCGCTGAGGCCCCTGTCCATCTCCTGGAGGGCGACTTTCAGGGTAGGGCTGTCTGTGTTGAAATAAATGCCACCAAATGCATTTTGGTATTCCCCGAGCCTGGTCTCGTCAGCGATTTGGTCATACCGCAACCACAGGTCGTACCCGTCATGGGCAACTCCCCAAAGGGTACTCAGGAGGAAACATAAAAGCCAGAAGTTTTTCATTTTCGCGTTTTGGATCCCTAAAGCACAGGCCAAACCTGCAGGAGGATGAATGTACATAAATTTTGAGTGTACTGAAAAAATTATACAGGCATTGGAATAGGTTCCCTATATTTAGTTGATTTTTCAGCCAGGGCCGTAATTGGGTCCACCTGTGGATGGGTACTTTGGTTGCTGAACAAATTCCAGGTCAAACTACAAAACACAACGATCATGAAGAATAAAGTGATTTTGGTCCTGAGCGTCCTGTTTGGGTTGATGTTCATTAATTCAGGCCTCAACAAGTTTTTTGCTTATATGCCTATGCCCGATGAAATGCCACAGGGAGCGGTAGCCCTGATGGAAGCCATGGCCTCTGTGGGCTGGCTCTTCCCATTGGTAGGTGTGGTGGAAGTGGTGGGCGGACTACTTTTCATAACCAATAAATACAGGGCCCTAGGGGCGATCATCATTTTTCCGGTGATGGTAGGCGTGCTATTGACACACATAGTGAACATTCCCGGGGGATTGCCATTGGCTCTGGTTTTATTTGCAATAAATGCCTGGGTGATGATTGAAAACCGCGAAAAGTACGCCCCGTTGTTCCAATGAAGTACCCCAAAAAAACTATAAAATGCGGGATTCGGGGTTTTAAATACACCCGGTGGAAGGCCTTTTCCCGTGTCATTGCCATGAATACACCCTGCCTTATGAAATGCATCCCGGTTGTAGTGTTGATTTTGCTTGTTGGTTGTAAGACCGAAACGAAAAAGGAGGTACCCCTACTTTCCTACGAGGAGGTTCATGATGAAGCCATCCTGGTGGATACCCATAACGACATACTGCTCCATACCATGGAAAAGGGCCTGGTCTTCGATGGTGATTTGCATGGACAGACCCATACCGATCTACGGCGCCTCCGGGAGGGAGGGGTTGATGTGAACTTCTTTTCGATCTGGTGTGACGGCAGTGAGGAAACGCCTTTTGATTTTGCCATGGCCGAAATGGATTCCCTGGCATTGGTACTGGAAAGGAACCCGGATAAAATCGTATTGGCTCCAGACACCCGGACCCTGGAAAAAGTGGTGGAGGATGGGAAAATTGCCGCCATCTATGGGATAGAAGGGGGGCATATGATAGAAGACGACCTGGAAAAACTGACCCGTCTTTATGAAAGGGGTGCCCGTTACATGACGCTCACCTGGAATAATTCTACCGCATGGGCCAGTAGTGCGGCCGATGAAACTTCGGATGGTGAAACCGCGCACATGGGTTTGACTGATTTTGGGAAACAGGTAGTACAAAGGATGAATACCCTGGGAATGATGGTGGATGTAAGCCATATTGGGGAACAGACTTTCTGGGACGTTATCCGGACTACGTCAAAACCGGTGATTGCCTCCCATAGTTCTGTACATGCCATATGTCCCCATCCCAGGAACCTGAAAGACGAGCAGATCAAGGCCATCGCCAAAAATGGCGGAGTGGTGCAGCTGAACTTCTATACCGCCTTCCTGGATCCGGACTTTGGACAAAAAACAGAAGATTTCATGAGAAGGCACCAGGCTGAAAAGGACTCCCTGGAACAAAGCGGGATGCATGTTTACTTGGTGGAGGAATACTTGTTCCAAAAGTATCAGGAGGAAACCGATGCGATGCGACCGCCACTATCGCTCCTTATGGACCATATGGACCATATTGTTCAGCTGGTAGGGCCTGACTACGTGGGCCTGGGTTCGGATTTTGACGGGATTACCTCCGCCCCCCAAGGCCTGGATGATGTGACCTCTTTTCCCTTGATTACCCAGGCCATGCTGGAAAATGGCTATGCCGTAGAAGACATCCACAAAATCCTTGGCGGCAACCTGCTGAGGGTATTGAAGGCGAATGAACCGGACCCTCGGGGCGACTGATAAAAAGGGTTGGTCCGTAAACGATGGCGGGGTTTTCCCGGCACCGGTCTTTCATCCTTATAACAGTGGGAAAAACTGTATCTTTCTGCTATGAAGACACCTTCTACTTACGTCATTGCCGGGGCAGGCGGGATAGCCGAGGCTGCAGGCCTGCTCCTGGCAGAATGGAGCGCTGCCCCCCCAATTATTTATATGGGTAACCGGACCCTGTCTAAAGCGCAGCAGGTCGCGCGTTGGATCAGGGACGGATGCAGTAGGCCGGTTACGGTAAAGGCATTTAAACTCAGTACGGACAATGTGCCCGAAGCAATGGAAGCCATCCTGCGGGAGGCCGATATCCTGCTCGACTGCCTTCCCGGGGGGTTGGCGCCCAAAATGGCCCGGCTTGCCAGGGATTACCAGATGCATTACGCCAACCTTACGGAATATGTGGCAGAAACCGAAGAGATCATGGACCTGGCCAGCAGTGCCGGCACAGGGTTTATTTTACAAACAGGCCTGGCCCCCGGGTATATCAATGTGCTGGCCCATGGCCTGTTCCAAAGGTTTTGCAGGGATTTTGACGTTGACAAGGCAGACAAACTTCATTTTAAAGTAGGCGCCCTTACCAACCATGCCGTGGCACCCCATTACTACGGCTTTACCTGGAGCCCCGTGGGCGTGGCGACGGAATACCTGAAAAACGCCATTGCGATCAGGGAGTACGAGAGGACCAACCTGCTGTCATTGTCAGAAAGGGCCCGTATTGTTATCGATGGGATGGCCTACGAAGAAGACCTTACCTCGGGGGGCGCGGCAGATTTGCCGGTTGCCCTGGCGGGAAAGGTCCGTTCCCTTGATTACAAAACCCTGCGGTATCCGGGACATTATGACTGGGTGGAACAGCAAATGGCCTCATTGGGGACTTCGCCCGATTTCATAGCCGCTTTGCAGGAGAAAATGGAATCCGTCATCCCACATGTGGAAGAAGACCTGGTGATACTCTATGCCGCCGTGGAAGGCCCTGATAAAAACGGCACCCTGAGGAGGCAGGAATGGGCCAAAAAAATCTATCCAATGAAGGTGGGCAAGCATATGCTCCGGGCTATACAAACCACCACCGCGGCCCCCTTGTTGCAATCGGCGCTTTTACTGTTGGAAAAGCGGCAAAAAGGGGCCATTTTACAAAGCCATATCACTCCGGCACCATTTTTGAATGGTACATTCGTAAAGCGGGTGTACGGTAGTTTTTGACGGCTACCGCTAACAACATATCGGGCTTTTTGCCCAGGTCCACATCCCGGGGATACAAGAAATTCCATGACATTGAAAGCCGTTTATAGGGCCCTCCTTCTATTGATTTCCATCCTGCTTGCCTGGCAATGTGCATCCATGCAGCAGCCTGATCCCGGCAGCCTGTTTCATATGGAGTACGATGGCCTTCAACGAAGGTATAGGTTATACCTTCCGGCGGGAGGTACCTACCATGGAGACCTTCCTTTGCTAATCGCGCTGCACGGTGGTGGAGGCACGGGTAAGCGGATGGTAGACCTTACCCGGGGGGCTTTTAATTCTCTTGCGGAAGCGGAGCAATTTATAGTGGCATACCCGGATGCCTATAAAAGACACTGGAACGACGGCCGGACGGGGTTACCTCCCAAGTACAGGGCCCACAGGCAAAATATCGATGATGTGGGCTTTATCAGCGCGCTAATCGATACCCTTGTCCGGACCCATAGGGCCGATCCGCGAAGGGTCTATGTCACCGGCATGTCAAATGGGGCCCTGATGTCGCACCGGCTGGCTATGGAACTGGGGCACAAAATCGCGGCAGCTGCCCCGGTTTGCGGCAACATCCCGGTTAACCTCCGGGTAGAACCACAGGTTCCGGTAGCGTTGATACTCATCAATGGTACAGAAGATCCGCTGGTACCGTATGAAGGGGGGCATGTCCATTTTTTGAAGCGCAAACTTGGGGAGGTGCTATCTACAGAGCGATCCCTGGACTATTGGGTACGGCATAATTCGGTGAATCCGGCCCCTGTGGAACAATGGCTTGCGGACCTTGACCCTGCCGATGGTTGCCGCGTTAAGTCGACCCGGTTTGGAAAACCTTCGGATCCGGGGGAGGTAGTCTTGCTCGACATCGAAGGAGGGGGGCATACCTGGGCCGGGGGGTGGCAA
>LXTR01000039.1 GCA_001683825.1 Flavobacteriaceae bacterium CP2B
GGGGAGGTCCTGGGGGTGTATGCCCGCGGGGGCCGTGGACGCCAGGTACTGGTAGTGGTCGATGGGCTTAGGGTAACAGACCCCTCATCCTCTTCTCAGGAATACGACTTGCGCTTACTACCCCTGGAAGGACTGGAATCGATCGAAATCATCAAAGGGGCATCGAGCGTCCTATATGGCTCCAATGCCGCGGCTGCCGTGATCAATATCACGACCAAAAAGGCAGGCGGACAAAAATTCGGTGGGGTATTCCAGAGTAGCGTTGGCAGCAACCAAACGACAGACGACCAAAAATTTACCCCGGCTGCATTTGACAACAGCGCCCGTTTCGGGGGTACCCTGGGGAGGGTCCAATATTCGGCCGGGATCTCCCAGGCGTATGCCGATAACCTCTCTTCCCTGGAAACCCCCGCTATGGAAGAAGACCCCTTTTCCAGGTACCGTGCAAGTATCCAATTGGGGTATAAGGTTTCCGATGCGGTGGGTTTTCGGATTCATGCCAGTAAAACGCATTTTCTTTCAGCCTATGATGAATCTTTCGGGCAGGCGGACGCCCCCTATGAATACAGGACCCGGCAACGTAGGGCCGGAACCGCGATGAACGTGGTTTACCACAAGGGGGAACTGCACATGGACGCGGCCTTTACCGAATTCTTTTCGGAGAATACCAGCGCGTTTCCCGGCACTTTCTACGGGCGGACACAGGTGTTGGACGCTTATAACAAGTATACTTTTGGTGAAAGACTCTATACCCTGGCCGGGATCAACTACCTGAAAGATGGGACCGCCTTTGACGAGCCCAGGGAATTCTACCTGCTGGACCCCTATGTAAACCTGGTCTACGTATCGGACTTCGGGTTGAACCTGAATGCCGGCACACGGCTTAACAACCATTCGGAATATGGGAACCAGTGGGTTTACAACCTGAATCCGTCCTTCAATTTTAGCACGGGGAACGGTTATCTCAAGCTTATGGGTACCCTGGCAACTTCCTACATCACCCCCTCCCTCTCACAACTTTTCGGTGAATTTGGCGCCAACCCCGATCTGGAACCGGAAACCGACCGCACCGTGGAAGCGGGCCTGGAATGGATTCCGGACAAACAGCTGCGTGCCAGCCTTCTCTATTTTAACCGTAAGGAGGAAGGGTTTGTGTTTTTTGACAGCGCCGAATTTTTGTACCGGAATGCCTCCGGGACGATCAGGGCCCAGGGGGTAGAGGTAGAGGGGATGTGGGAGCCCTTGCAATGGCTGCGGGTGGAAGCCAACTACACCTTTACCGAGCGCAATGGGGACAATGCCATTCGCATCCCCAGGCACAAGGTCAATGCCGACGTGGGGCTGGAACTGGCTGAAGGGACTTACGGCGCTTTGCAATACGCGTATACCGGTACCCGCACAGATACTGATTTCAATACGTTTACGGATGTTTCCCTGGACGCATTTTCCCTGCTTCACCTCTATGTCTCGCGGCAATTGATACCGGGGAAAATGACCGTGTTTTTTCGGGCCGAGAACCTTCTGAATACGCGTTATACAGAAATCCTGGGTTTCAGCACCCGGGGCCGGAACCTGAGGATAGGATTTACACTCGAACTCTAATAAAGGAAAAGCCCGTTTGAAGCGGGCTTTTGTATTATTGGATCACCAGGGGTTTTAGCGGCAAATGGAGTGGCTTGTCAAGGATCATATTGTTCCTGATAGGCTGGTGCATTTTGGAACTGCTGTAAAGCCTGATGGGCGTTTGAACGCTGAAATCCCTTTTGGTTGAAACCCCGGTAATTTCTTGGATGGCCCTGGCCAAGAGGGGTTCATTGATATCTCCCAATATTCCCAGGTTTTCCAGGTCTTCCTCCAGTTCTATGTCGGGCGCAAGCCCGTTGGTGTAGTCTGAAAAGCCGGCCGCGTTCTCATTCCTCCCCACCAGGGGCTGAATGGCCCATTGGTTGTTCGGGTTGATTTGGTTGACTCGCGAAGGCGTGTAGATAAACGGGGCCCCGTCACGGTCGGGATCGTCTACCATGGTCAGCGAAAATTCATTTTTTCCTGTGGTGGTCGTCCCAATGGTGTTCACGTCAATGTAAGGGTCCAGTCCGTTGATGACCAGCTCGCTTGCCGAGGCGGTACTCGATGTGGTCAGGATGTATACCCGGTTAAGCATTAGCGAATTAATGGGGGTGCCGTTGCCCAGGTCTGCCGCAAAATAGTCCTCCAGGTCTTCCGCGTCAAATACGGCCTGTATTTTATCGTTCCAGCGCTGCCGGATATACAGTTCCTCCGTGTTAGGGCCATAAATCATGCTGCTCAACAGCCGGGATGAATTCACGGATCCGCCCGGGTTGTACCGCAGGTCCAGGACAAGGTCCGTGACACCATCGGTTTTCAGCTGGCCAAAGGCATCGTTGAGTTCCGAATCAAACTCGTTGGTAAATCCGTTATACATCAGGTACCCGATCTTCTGCCCACTGACCTCAAAAGATTTCACGATGAAAACAGGGTTTTCCACCAGGCCTTCTTCCTTGGTAAGGGTTACTTCCTTGCCGTTGGGGGTAATGGTATTGTTCACGATATCGGCCATGTTAAGGGTATAGGTGTTATTTTCCCCGAACAACAGGTCGGTATAATTATCGATGTTCAATGTCTGCCCGTCTACGCCCGTGAAAAGCTCCCCCCGGGAAATGTCGGCCGTGGCCGCATCCGAATTGGGGATGACATAGCGTACGTAGCCAAAAATATCGTCGCTGTCCGAGAAGAGGAAGAGGCCAAACTCCAACCCATTGCTACGGGAGATCCCGGACAGGTTCTGTGTGAGTTCCACGTAATCATCGCTTAAGAAGCTAAAGCGGTCATCCTGAAAAAGTAGTTTGTCAAAAAAGAAATCTTCGGGATTGGTTTCGCTCAGGAGGAAATCGGTGTATTCGTCATTGGACGTAAACCGATCATCGCCAAGGTCGGCGACGTCACCCTGCCAGAAATACCAGAGGTTCATGGCTTTCCACATAAAATCCTGGACCTGGGCACTGGAATCCAGGTTTTTTGGCCCGTCGGGCCCCAGCCCATTGGCATTATCATCATTGCTGCAGCCGGCCAGGAAAAGGCCAAGGCCCAGAAACATCACAAGAATTTTTTTCATAACATCTTTTTTCTGGTCCCCCATGCCACTGCAATAACCATGCTACTTTCAATATACAGGGGGCAGCCCATGGGATTCCGTATTTTTGTGGCGAAAAGTCGCCAAAGCATTAGTAGGAACGGCCCAATTTACTTACAAAGGGAGGAATAAAAAATTTTTTGTAACAAAATTCGACATACTTCGTCTTCCTTTTGTAAAGCACCAGCAATGGTACATGCAACAACTGAACCAATAATAATGAAACAATCGGAATTCCTGAACCTGGTCATGCCGGTGAAAGACAAGCTTTACCGGCTTGCCAAGAGGCTCCTGGTCTCTGCCGAGGAGGCGGAAGACGCCACCCAGGAAATTCTGATGAAACTCTGGGATAGGAAGCAGCATATTGGAAACTATCATAATATCGAGGCTTTTGCAATGACCATGACCAAGAATTTTTGCCTGGACCGATTAAAATCCCGGCAATCGTCAAACCTGAAGCTGGTACACAGCAACTATGCAGATGAGTCTGCTTCCCTGCAAAGGGAAGTGGAAATCAAGGACAGCCTTGGATGGGTAGAGAAGATAATGGAAGAACTCCCGGAGCAACAGAAGATGGTATTGCAGCTGAGGGATGTGGAAGAGTACGATTTTGAAGAGATCGGGGAACTCCTGAACATGAACCCCGGTACGGTACGGGTAACCCTCTCCAGGGCCCGTAAAACGGTCAGGGAAAAACTTATAGAAAAACATAGCTATGGAATTGGATAAGATTGAAAAAATGCTGGAAAAATATTTCGAGGCCACCAGCTCGGTTGCCGAGGAACAAGCCCTTAGGGAATATTTTGCCCGGCAGGAGGTAGCGCCCCACCTGCAGCAGTATGGCCCGATGTTTGGATATTTTTCCGCAGCCAAGAACGAACGGTTTACCGGTGAGGTACCGCTAAAAACCAGAAAGAATTACACGAAGTGGTTATCCGTAGCCGCCGTGGCCGTCCTTGTTTTTGGAATTTATTTTGGTAAGCAATACCAGGAACAACAACAGGCGCAGTACGCCTACCATCAAACCAAGGAAGCCTTGCGCTTGCTGGCCGTTAATTTGGACCGCGGAACCGAAAAAGTGGCCTATCTCAATGAATTTGAAACGACAAAACAAAAAATTTATAACAACGATTAAAAAGAAATCATCATGAAAAAGTATATCGCTATAATCACCCTTGCCCTTGTGCCTTTTTTGGGGCTTTCCCAGAGTGTCTTCGACAAATTCGAAGACCAGGACAACGTTAGTTCGGTCGTGGTGAACAAGAACATGTTCAACCTGCTTATGAAGATGGATGTGGATGTGGATGATCCCGAAGCCATGGAATTTATGGAGATCGCCAAAAGCCTTAACGGCCTCAAGGTGTTCGTCACAGAGGACAAAAAAGTCTCTTCCGACATGCAGGCTACCGTAGACCGCTACCTGAAGTCGTCTTCCCTTCAGGAGCTCATGCGGGTGAAGGATAAGGATGCCAATGTGAAATTCTATATCAAAACCGGCAAAGACGAGGACCATGTTAGTGAACTCCTGATGTTTGTAACAGGGATCAAGAATGGCAATTTGGAGGTGAATGACCACAAGATAGAGACGGTACTGTTAACCCTTACCGGTGATATTGACCTTACCAAGATTGGGTCGCTCACCAAGAAGATGAACCTCCCGCAAGAACTGAATAAGGCGGAAAAGAAGCAAAAATAACCGATGCCCGCAGGGACCGGAAAGCCGTCTGGGGAACCCCGTGGCTTTCCGGTCTGTCGCGGTATCCACCTAACACCACCTGAACATGAAAAAAGCAACGCAAATTTTTGGCCTTGGGATCCTTCTCCTGACGATGGCCTGTTCCCCTACCCAGAGCCTGCAGGAGTACTATGTAGACAATGCGGAGAACCCCGATTTTATTTCGCTTGACCTTCCGGCCAGCATCCTGAACCTGGAGGAAGCCAACCTAAACCCTACGCAAAGAGAGGCCCTGCAATCGCTTCGCAAGCTCAATATCCTCGCCTTTAAGAAAACCCTCGCGAATGCCCAATCGTACGAGGTGGAAAAGGCCAAGGTAAACGCCATCCTCAAGGGCGACGATTTCGTGGAACTGATCAAGCTCAATTCCAAATATGGAAAAGGTGTCATCAAATACCTGGGCGATGCCGATGCCATTGATGAAGTGGTGATTTTTGGCAATAGCGATGATAAGGGATTTGCCCTGATCAGGGTCCTGGGTGACAATATGAACCCTGCGCATGTGATGCAACTGCTCAAGGCCATTCAGACCTCGGATTATAGCGGGGAGGAACTGGGGGCTATCGGACAGTTCCTCAAAGGCTGACCAGGGAAAACACCACCCATAATCATCTCCTGCAGTGAAGCCGGCTGCAGGATTTTTTTTGCCCGGCACCCCCTGGCCAGTTAAATGCCGGTATAGTTTTGCGGGCTGATCTTCTTAAGCTCTTCCTTAATTTCCCCGGCCACCTGAAGTTCGTCAATAAAACGTGCAATAGAGTCCCTGGTAATGGCCTCATTGGTACGGGTTAACCCTTTGAGGGCTTCATAGGGGTTGGGGTAGCCCTCCCTCCTCAGCACCGTTTGGATGGCCTCGGCCACCACGGCCCAGTTGGCTTCCAGGTCGGCTGAAAGCCTGGCTGGGTTCAACAGCAGTTTATCGAGTCCCTTAAGGGTCGATTTAAAAGCCAGTACCGTATGTGCCAAAGGTACCCCTATGTTCCTCAGCACTGTACTGTCAGTAAGGTCGCGTTGCAGGCGCGAAACCGGCAATTTTGCGGACAAATGTTCAAAAAGGGCATTGGCTATCCCCAGGTTGCCTTCCGAATTCTCAAAGTCAATGGGGTTGACCTTGTGGGGCATGGCAGAGGAACCCACTTCGCCCTGTACGATTTTCTGTTTGAAATAGTCCATCGAGATGTACGTCCAAAGGTCCCTGTTGAAATCCAGCAAGATCGTATTGATCCTTTTCATGGCATCAAACAGTGCTGCCAGATGGTCATAATGTTCGATCTGTGTGGTGGGGAACGAATGGCGCAACCCAAGCCGGCCTTCGACGAAGTTTTGCCCAAACGCTTTCCAGTCAATCTGGGGGTAAGCCACCTTGTGTGCGTTAAAATTCCCTGTGGCACCCCCGAATTTCGCGGCATGGGGCACCTTTGCCAGAATGGCAAACTGATCGTCCAGGCGGGTAAGGAATACCTGGATTTCTTTCCCCAGGCGGGTAGGGGAAGCCGGTTGGCCATGCGTACGTGCCAGCATCGGCACTTCTTCCCATTCTGCCGCCATGGCCTTCAGGCGGGTGGTGAGTTTTGCGAATAAGGGGGTGTAGACCTCTTGCACCGCCTCTTTCACAGACAAGGGGATCGCTGTGTTGTTGATGTCCTGGGAGGTAAGGCCGAAATGGATGAATTCCTTGTACCCTTCAAGACCGAGCTGATCAAACTGCTGTTTGATAAAGTACTCAACTGCCTTCACATCGTGGTTGGTGGTCTTTTCTATCTCCTTCACCGCCAGCGCATCCACCTCGTCAAAAGCTTCATAGATGTTTCGCAGTGCAGGGGTTTTTGAGGGGTCAAACCCGGCCAACTGCGGTAAGGGGAGTTCGCAGAGTGCCAGGAAATATTCGATTTCCACTTTTACCCGGTAGCGTATCAGGGCCTGCTCGGAGAAAAATGCGGCCAGTGCCTCAACCTTGTTCCTGTAGCGCCCGTCGAGGGGGGAAATAGCATTTAATTGACTCAGGCCCATATCGTTCGTTTTTAGTGGTTGGGTTGAAAGCGGCAAAGATACTTATTCACCGTTTAGTTTGAAAGGAATGTGGGGTCGCAATCCGCCCCCTTTTTAACAAGGGGCTGAGCTTTTATTTTGGCGAGGATCATCCTCGCCCTGGCCTTATAGGCTGCACTTTCCTCAGGGTAGTTTTTTTCCAGCACCAATTCCAGTTCCCGGTGAATCCAGTTAAAATCCAGCCCCAGGTGGTAGAGCGTAGTCATGGAATACACCTTGGCAGCCACCTTATGCGGCCCGATCAGCCAATTGAATGCAGCGGCCACCAAAGCTTCCAGGTCTTTAGGGGTTGCCAGGCGCCGCCGTTCTGTTGCCGGGCTGGCATAATACCGTTGTGACACTTGTTCGCATATCCTGGCGAGCGGCCTTATCGCAGATTCGTTGCGGATCTTCCCCAGTCCCCCGATAAATTGGCCGAGGTACGGAAAAAAGGCCATAGGGTCCTTTTCCACTGCCAGGTCCAATACCCAGCAAGCCTTTACGGAAAGCGGATCTTCGGGAGAAAAAGCCACCTCCAGCAGGGTGGCCAGGATTTTTGGATCTGCCGCGGCCAGGTGGGCCATGTCCTCGCGGTCCTTTCTGAGGGCCGATACCCTTGCCAAAGCGCTATTTACCTGGTGTGCTTTCAAAAGTTGCTGGTTTCAATGATGTTGGAGGGCTGAAAATACAAAAAAGGAGGCTATTGACCCCACCTGCAGGCACCAGATACCACTATTGCGTGTCCCCTTTAGGTCGTTTGGGAAGCCGATGCCCCGGAGAGCAGTTCCTGCACCAGCAAAGGGACCCCAACGGCCGCTTTTTCCCGGATGATCCGCAGGTTATTATAGGCTGCGGCACTGATGTTGGGCCGGGGGTCTACAAAGTAGATGGGGATACCCTGAGGGCAATAATGTACCAGGCTGGCGGCAGGGTACACCTGCATTGAGGTGCCAATGATGAGCAGGACATCGGCTTCCATGGTAATTTCTGCCGCCCTGGGAAGCAGGGGTACTTCTTCGCCAAACCATACAATATGGGGGCGCAGCTGGTGGCCCTCTTCACAGGTATCACCCAATACCAGGTCTTTCTTCCATTCCAGTACCCTGTTTTCATTTCCCGTGCTGCGGGCTTTTAGGAGCTCGCCATGCAGGTGGAGCACCTGCCTGCTTCCCGCCCGCTCATGCAGGTCATCCACATTTTGGGTAATCACGCTCACCTTAAAATGTGCCTCGAGCCTGGCGAGTGCCATATGGGCCTTGTTGGGAGATGCGCCCAATAGCTGCCTCCTGCGTTGGTTGTAAAATTCGAGTACCAACCCGGGGTCCCGTGCAAAACCCTGGGGGGAAGCCACAGACATCACATCGTGGCCCTCCCACAAGCCATCGGCATCCCGAAAGGTTTTCAGGCCACTGTCTGCACTCATCCCGGCTCCGGTCAAAACCACGATTTTTTGCTTCATTCAAGTAGGTTTATCACTTAAATATACGTTTTTCTTATCTTCGGTTCATGGTGGATATAGAACTTCTTGAATACCTGGAGGGCTTTGTTTCCGAGGATCGGCGGGCGCGGTTCCTGCAGGTGCTTTCCCAACGGACCCGATTCCTGACGGTGGCGATGGAAGATGTGTTCCAGTTGCACAACACCAGTGCGGTGTTGCGCAGTTGCGAGGTTTTTGGCGTGCAGGAACTCCATTTGATAGAAGACCGTTTTGGACGTCGCACGGACAGCAAGATTGCCATGGGGGCCCAGCAATGGGTCGACCTGCACCGCTACCCCAGCGCCGCGGCATGTGTGTCGGAACTGAAGGCGAAAGGGTACCAAATTGTCGCGACCACCCCGGAAGCCAATGCCTGTACCCTGGAAAATTTTAGGCAGGGTTTGCCCACGGCCCTGTTCTTTGGAACGGAAAAGGAAGGGCTCAGCCCGGAGATCATGGCGGCTGCCGACAGCCGCCTCAGCATCCCCATGGTAGGATTTACCGAGAGCCTTAATATATCGGTGGCTGCGGCCATCATCCTCTATACCCTCACGGATCGATTGCGGAAATCCGACCTGCCCTGGGCTCTCAGTGAAAATGAAATACTGGAAAAACGGCTGGACTGGACCAAGAAATCGATCAAAAGCGTGAATGGGATCATTGGCCGGTACCTTGCGGGGTAGGGCACCACCAAAAACCTCTGGCACCGGCCCGTTTGAATTTTTGGGAATAATGGATAGATACCCTCAGGTAAAATCCCGTAACTTACAGGATAAAAACCATTTAATTCATGCTTTATGAAGCTAACCGCATACCTTAACTTTGACGGCCAGGCAGAAGCGGCCATCGGGTTTTACAAAGACCTTTTTGACGCCAGGGTAAGTTCCCTGATGCGATTTTCGGATGCCCCGGCCGAGATGGATTTCCCCCAGGAAATGGCATCTAAAATCATGCACTGCAGCCTTGATTTTGCAGGGGGCGCCTTCCAACTATCCGATAGCCTGCAGGATGAGGTGGTTATGGGGAATGCCATCTATCTGAGTGTCGCAGCCGAATCGTCCGCGGAAGCCCATGCGCTTTTTGCCGGCCTTTCTTCCGGGGGAGAAGTGATTATGGCCCTTGGCGAAGTTTTCTGGGGGGGTATCTTTGGCATGACCAGGGATAAGTTCGGGGTGCAGTGGATGGTTAGCGCCCCTTAGGAACACCAGAGAAACCCCATGGGTCAGGTGGCCCCTCCTTGTGGAGGGCAGCCAAACGGGGTATGGAACGCCATATTCGCCTGACTATCAGGGTTGATTCAGGCTTTTTCACTACTTTTAGTCAGTAACCAACACCTTAATTCCCACGCCATGACTGTCTTGCTCTATATTTTAGGTGGGATCATCGCACTGATCCTCATCCTGGCTGTATTGGCCCCAAAAACCTATAACGTAAACCGCTCCATAGAGATCGGGAAGCCCAAAGCTACGGTATTTGAATATCTGAAGTACCTTAAAAACCAGGCTGACTGGTCTCCCTGGGAGAAGAAGGACCCGAAGATGCACAAGGAGTTCCGGGGTACCGATGGCAAAGTGGGGGCCGTAAGCTATTGGAAAGGCAATAAGGACGTAGGGGAGGGAGAACAGGAGATCACAAAGATTGTCCCTGGCGAACGCATTGAAAGTGAACTCCGGTTTTTAAAGCCTTGGAAATCTACCTCCGACGCTTACCTGGTGGTAGACGGTCTTGACAAGGAGAACACCAGGGTCACGTGGGGGTTTTCGGGGAAAAACAAGTTCCCCATGCGTATTATGATGTTTTTTATGAACATGGATAAGGCCGTAGGCAAAGACTTTGAAGAAGGCCTGGCTTCCTTGAAATCCCGCATGGAATCGTCCTGAAGGATGAAGGCAGGCGGGGTATGTCCCCGGAGTACCATTCTTAAAAACCTTTATAACCAAACATATGGAACACAATATGGTAGGCTGGTTCGAGATTCCCGTAACCGATATGGACCGCGCGAAAAAATTTTATGATACCGTGTTTGAGGTGGATATACAGGTCCATCAGATGAATGAATTACAGATGGGTTGGTTTCCGTTCGCGGAAAACAAAATGGGGGCTTCAGGGTCCCTGGTCAGGCATAAAGAATGGTATAAACCCAGCGATACCTATGGCCCCTTGCTGTATTTTTCGTCCAGGGATGTTCAGGAACAACTCCATCGGGTAGAGAAAGCCGGGGGAACCATTGTGCAGCCCAAAAAACTGATAGCCAAGGACATTGGCTACATGGCCGTTTTTATCGACACCGAAGGGAACAGGATCGCCCTGCATTCCCGGCAATAACCTAACGCTTGGCTACTTCGAGCAGGGCAATATCGAATTCATTGTCGAGCATTACTTTGCCATTTTTTACTTCCACGGGGGTACCCGAATAGGTGTCGTATAACAGGGTGCCGTCACCGAAGAAACCCTTTACCCAAAGGTATTTCTGCCCTTTGGGGAGGTCCAGGCCCACCACCACCTTGTCCTTATAGTCTCCGTTGATATAGGTCCGACTGAAGACGTAGGGATTTTTGGCAAGCCGTTTGTGTTTTCCGGCACCAACGGCCGGGTGGTCCCGACGGAATTTTCCTAATTTCTGCCAGTGGGCGAGTATCTTTCGGGTTTGTGGCAGGCTGTCCTGTTCTTCCCAATTCATAAAGGAGCGCAAGGTAGCATCCCCAACGGTGCCTTCCACAATGAGGCTTCGCGCACTTTCGTCCCCATAATAGATCTGCGATGCACCGGGCGTAAGCAAAAGGACATTGGCCGCACGTATGCACTCTTTGCGTTCCATGTCATAAGGGGTGGGATCGTCATGGGAGGCAAGATAGTTCAGCACGCTTTTGTCCTTCAGGTCAGAATGCAGAATTTTGCTGTATTTTTTGAAGATCGCTTCGTATGTTTTGGTATTGGCATCCTCCACCAGTTCAAAATTGATCAGGCTTTTAAAACTATGGTCGTAGAAGTCCACCTTTTTATCCCCGAAATCAAACTGTCTTCCGGATGATATACCGTAGCCATACACTTCCCCAACCATATAAAAGGGGTTTTCATCCAGGACTTCGCCTGGGTGTTTCTTTTTCCAGGATTCAAAAGCATAGGAGGCTTCCCGATGGAGTTCGGTCCAGGCACGTTCATCGACGTGCTTGGCGGTATCCACGCGAAAACCGTCTATCCCCAGGTCGTTCACATAGTCGGTCAGCCATTTGATAATATAAAAACGGGGGGCCCTAGGGTATCCCGTCCTGTCAAAAAACAGCTGTAATTCATCCAGTTCGTTGCTGAGCCGGCCCTCTTCCTTCCATTTTGCCAGCAGGGCGTCGGGCAGTTCCACCGCCTCATCGGATTCTGTCCGGATGTCAGGGAGGTTTTCCACCAGGGTGCAGGCGGTAGTGGTCTCATAGGTCTCAAAATCGCACGTAGGTCCGGTTCGTACCCAGTCTTCGGGCCAAACGGCGTCTTTTTCGGTGACCGGGCCGGTGTGGTTGAGCACTACATCCATCAGGACACGGATACCGTGTTCATGGGCCGTTTTCACCAACCGGGCCAGGTCCTTTTTCGTACCAAAATTCGGGTCCAGAGCGGTCCAGTCCTTGGCCCAATACCCGTGATACCCATAGGTGACCCCGGTATCCTCGTCCGTAGCCCCGTGGATTTGCTCCACCACAGGCGTAAACCACAGGGCGTTTACCCCCAGGTCCGTAAAATATCCCGCTTCGATTTTTTGGGTGATCCCTTCGAGGTCCCCTCCCATAAATCCCCGAAGAGGGCCGGTAGGATCGGTCCGGTCAAAATTAACGTCATTCCCGGGGTTGCCATTGTAAAAACGGTCGGTCATTAAAAAATAGACATTGGCACCCTCCCAGACAAACGGGACATCTGCTGTAGCGGAAGGGCGTGTATCCGTAGCTGCCAGGGCTTCTTTTTCCGGCTCTTTACGGGCATTCCGGCAGGCAATAAACAACAGGGATACTACCATGGCAAGCAGCAGGTACTTCATATCTCGGATTTTGGTTAAAACTATAAAATGATCCCCGAATACTAAAATTTATTTCTGGCCCAAACCACGGTATTATTTGGGGGGCAAAGGCCATCTACAAGGGAGTTCATCAGAGGTGGGCCGGTTTACTTTTGGCGGTTCAAAACCTTGAATTCTTCGTAGCAGCTGCTAATGGCGTCCAGGATCTGGAGGTCGTTGGCAGTAGTGATGAATGATTTGGAATAATTGCAATTGGAAAGGATGTCCTCAATATCAACCTTTTCTAGCTGCAACAGTTCCGTGAGTGTTTCCCGGTCAAATTTGGCCGCAAGCAGGTCCCTAATTCGGTCGTCTTCCTTCATTTGCCGTAATTTGCGCATTTGCTGCGGTTTTTTACCAAAGAGGTTTCGAAGCAGATCTGCCGGGTTCAGGATGGCGCCCAGTACCTTGGTAACGGCGCTGGGGCTCTTGCTGCCTGCCTCGTAGCTTTTGGAGAGGCCGGAAATACTATACTGGTAGGCTGTGTTGATCGGAAGGTTCTTGACATCGATCTCCAGGAAGCCCGTCAGCTGATACGGCTGCACAATCACCTCCTCCAGGGCGTAGGCGAGTTCGGTAAGGGAAATCCGGGTATCCCTGAAACGGAACATGTCGTTGGTAACCCTTATTTTCTGCGACTTGAACCCCAGGTAAGAAAAATAAAGGGTATCGTTAACCGCTGCCGAAATGGAAAACTCCCCTTTGGAATTTGTGATGGTACCCACCACCTGATTCAGGTTGATTACGTGAACGCTTTCCAGGGGAAGGTCCGTTTGGGCGTTGACTACCACTGCTTCAAATTCACGGGTATTAGGGCTCTCCTGGTCATCCTGGCCAAAGGCAGCCATAGCAATGCAGGTGAGCAACAGGGCAAAAGTTCTTTTCATAGAAAGCAATCAACGGTAAAGGTACGAATTAAACAAAAATTGGAAGGATACCGTACTTTTTAATACACAATTAACTAAAAGAAGCCATCGCGCTTTTTGCTTCGCCTGCCACCGGGTTTACCACCTTGTTTCCGTGAAAAACTACGGTCTTTATGGGCTTTTCTTCCCTTATCGTGTTTTTTGCGTTTTCCCTTGTCCTTGTGCTTGCGGCCTGGCGCACTGTCCGGGTTTTTGGAAATCTCCACATTGACAAAACGGCCGTCTACCTTAAAATCGGTAAATGTGGAAAGGATATGCCCGCTGATGGCCGCGTCGGAATTGAAAAAGGAAAAACTCTCCTTGACATCCACCCGCTGGATGTCGTCTTTTTCCAGTTCCAGGGTATCCCTGAGGAAGTCCTTCAGAGACATCCAGTCGTACCCGTCCTTTTCACCCACGTTGATAAAATAACGTACCGAACCGTCGCCGGCAAAGGCATCGCTATTTTGGCCACCATCCCGGGCAGCCCTTTGGCCACCGTCCGGGCTATTCAGCTCCCGGGTATTCTTGTAGTAGTTGTAGAACCTGGAGAATTCAACGGCCACCATTTTCTTGATCAGCTCTTCCCGGTCCAGCCCTTGCAATACGTCATAAATGGCGGGCAGGTAAGCGTCTATTTCTTTGTTGACCTTGGTGTCCTTGATCTTGCTGGCCAAATGGTAAAGCTGTATTTCACAGATTTCCATGCCCGTCGGGATCTTTTTCTGAATGAATTCCTGTTTGATGATCTTTTCAATGGCCTTGACCTTCCGCAATTCGCTGCGGGTAAGAATAACCATGGAGATCCCTGATTTTCCGGCACGACCGGTACGGCCGCTCCGGTGGGTGTAGGTTTCAATTTCGTCGGGCAGTTGGTAGTTGATCACGTGGGTGACATCGTCCACATCGATCCCCCTTGCAGCCACGTCGGTGGCAATCAACAATTGTATTTGCTTTTTCCGGAAGGCATTCATCACCAGGTCGCGCTGGTTTTGGCTCAGATCACCGTGAAGCGCCCCGGCACTGTACCCGTCTTCTATAAGCTTTTCGGCCACCTTTTGTGTATCCCTTTTGGTACGGCAGAAAACCACTGAGAAAATGTCGGGGTTGGTATCGGCCAGGCGCTTGAGGGCTTCGTAACGTTCCCTTCCGCTGACGACATAATACTCATGGCGAACGGTGTCTACCCCGGCGTTTTTGGCACCAACGGTGATTTCTTTAGGCTGGTGCATGAATTTTTTGGCGATAATGGCCACTTCTTTGGGCATGGTCGCAGAAAACAACCAGGTAGACTTCTCCCTGGGGGTATTGGAAAGGATGTCCTGGATATCCTCGTAGAACCCCATGTTCAGCATTTCATCGGCCTCGTCAAGGACGCAGTAATCAATTTTTGAAATATCGATAATGCCCCTTCCGATCATGTCTTTCATCCTCCCCGGGGTGGCAACCACAATTTGTGCCCCCCTTTTGATCTGTTTTGCCTGTTCCGTAATACTGGCCCCTCCGTAAATGGCCACCACGTTCAACCCTTTGACGTACTTGGCATACAGTTGCAGCTCGTTGGTGATCTGCAGGCAGAGTTCCCGGGTGGGAGATAGGATCAGCCCTTGGGTAGTGCGGCTTTCACTTTCAATTTTCTGGATCAGGGGAAAGCCAAAGGCGGCAGTTTTTCCGGTTCCGGTCTGTGCCAGGGCTACGAGGTCTGTCTCATCCTCCAATAATACAGGAATGGCTTTTTCCTGTACTTCCGACGGGCTTTCAAAACCCAGATCGGCAATAGCGTTCAATAGGGACGGTTCAAGCCCCAGTGCTTCAAATTTTGTCATAATAGATTATATGTTATAAATCGCAAATAAGAATGTTGCCCGAGCGATTAACCTTATAATCTCCTTATGCCCTTTGCAACACATGCTATACCAGCGGCCTCAAATTAGCCGGCAAAGGTAGTTTAATTCTTTTGAAGCAAATGGTAAAGCCTCGCCAATTTTCGCAAATCTCCTGATTTAAAGGCTTTTTGCCATACCTTTTCCGGTCAAACCTCATGCGGGGGAGCTATGCACCGCCCGCACCCGGCCCCTGGAGGTAGGCGATGAGCTCCTGCAATGCACGGGCGCGGTGACTGATGCGGTTCTTTACCTCCAGGGGCAGGGCGGCAAAGGTACGGTCGTAACCGTCCGGCATAAAGACAGGGTCGTACCCAAATCCTCCCTGACCGCTTTTTTCCCGGGTAATGGTACCACGGACTTCCCCCTTGAAAAACCGGGTATCCCCGTCCTGCACCAGGGCGATGACTGTTTCGAAGCGGGCTTCACGGTCATGGGTGTTTTCCAGCTCCCGCAACAACTTGTCCATATTGTCACCGGCACTTTTCTGCCCGCCGGCATAGCGGGCTGAATGCACCCCCGGGGCGCCGTGAAGGGCATTGACCAACAGCCCGGTATCATCGGCAAAGCAGGGAAGTCCATACCGCCCTGCCACATAGTCGGCCTTTAACCGGGCGTTTTCTTCCAGGGTTGCCCCCGTTTCGGGGATATCGGTGTAGCAGCCCAGGCTTTCCAGGGTATGCAGACGGATGTGGGCAGGGAGCAGCAGACGTACTTCCTTAATTTTATTCGGATTGTGCGTGGCAAAGACCAGTTCCATGATGAAAACCAAGGGCGCGGCAGAGCAGCCGGGCAGTTTGGGCTAAAAATAGTAATTTTATACGACCTTAAACCCGTTTTTATGACGCTCAAAATCCCGCCTGCCCTGGTATTCCTGCTCTTCGTCGCTTTTATGTATGTGCTGGACCGCTTCCTTCCGGTGGGCGAATTCGATTTTTTTGGCCGTGAGGGGCTTATCCTGGGGCTGGGTATCGGGGCTGTGTGTATCACGATGGTCGCGCTCATCCAATTCCTGCGGGCACGCACTACCGTAGATCCCAGCCTCCGTACCAAAACCACCACCCTGGTCACCGGGGGCGTCTACCGATTTAGCCGCAACCCCATGTACCTTGCCTTGCTGCTCCTCCTTCTTGCCTGGGGCCTTTGGCTGGGAAACGCCTTTAACACGCTGCTGGCGGCTTTGTTTGTGGCCTATATGAACCGTTTTCAAATCGCACCCGAGGAAGAGGCCCTGGAACGCCTTTTTGGTAAGGAATACCAGCAATACTGCCTGCAGTCCCGGCGATGGTTTTAATATTAGCATATTTACTTATCACAATAAATTATAAGTTATTTAGTTAATAATTAAAAATATTACTATATTAGCTAATAAACGCATTGAAAAAGTTATCTAGCTTATGGCTGCCATTGCCGTTATCACGGGTGATATCATCAATTCCAGGGCCGATACCGCGGCCACTTGGATCTCCCGTTTAAAACCTTTGTTCCATCAGTTTGGCAAATCGCCCATGGATTGGGAGATTTACCGGGGCGATGAATTTCAACTGCGCCTGCCACAGCAGGCTGCCCTTAAAACGGCTATCCAGATCAAAGCCCTGGTAAAACAGGAGGAAGCCCTGGATGTACGCCTCGGGATAGGTTTGGGGGAAGAATCCTTTAAAAGCACACGCATAGGGGAGTCTAACGGCACCGCTTACCAGCGCTCGGGCAAGTCCTTCGAATCCCTGAAACAACACTCCTGCAACCTTCGTATGGATAGTGGTAGGGACGTTTATGACCGCGGCCTGAACCTCATGCTGGAACTGGCCCTGGATTTTATGGATGGCTGGAGCCCTGTTTCCGCAGAAGTCATGGCCCTGGTCCTCGCCTGGCCGGAAGCGTCCCAGGATGCGCTGGCCAGGGAACTCCATATACGCCAATCAGCGGTGAGCCAACGGCTCAAAAGGGCCCGTAAAGACCTGGTAGCCAAACTGCTTGAGTACTATCAATATACCTATAAACCACCTGCCCTATGACCCTTTTTATCAAACTATTGCTGGCACACCTCATTGGCGATTTCCTATTGCAGCCCACACGCTGGGTGATCCACAAGGAAGCCCGCAAAGTGCGGTCGGGGTTTCTCTACGCCCATATCCTGGTACATTTTTCGCTGATCCTGTTATTGCTATGGGACCTTTCCCGTTGGCAACTGGCATTGCTTATTGCGGTGTTGCATTATGCCATTGACCTGGGCAAACTCTACGCCAACCCTTTGTTCCGGTATAAGAGCATCCCCTTTTTTGCCGATCAGTTCCTGCACCTGGCGGTGCTCTACGTTTGTTCCTACCATACCCAGTTATGGGAGCACAGCCGCATGCTCATGGGCCAGGTCAATTGGCCCCTGTTGACGGCTGTGGTCTTTTTGAGCTTTCCCGCAGCCATCATCATGACCCGCCTCCTCGAACGGATGTCGGACCAAATAGAACTGGACCATAAATCGCTTCCCAATGCGGGTAAGTATATCGGTATGATAGAAAGGCTGTTTGTACTGTTGTTTATCTTGATTGGACGCTGGGACGCCATTGGCCTGCTTATCACGGCCAAATCGGTATTCAGGTTCAACGACCTCAAAGCCAGCAATAACCGTAAGCTCACCGAGTATATCCTCATAGGGACCTTGTTGAGTTTTGGCATTGCAATTCTTACGGGGCTGGTGTATCTTTCTTTCTGAATAAAAAGCGCCGGGTTATGAAATATCGTTTGGGCATCTTGCTTTTCGCCATCCTCCTCGGTTGCGGGGAAAAGAAAGCATCTCCTGCCACCCGCGCCGTGGAAACCGGGCGCTGGACCAGTGAACGGGCCTGGCAATGGCATGGGCAACACCCCTGGCTGGTGGGGGTCAATTTTAATCCAAGCACAGCGATCAACCAGCTTGAGTTTTGGCAGGAGGAGACTTTTGACCCGGAAACCATTGCGCGTGAACTCGGGTGGTCTGCCGGACTGGGGATGAACCTGCACCGGGTATACCTGCACAACCTCCTGTGGGAAAAAGACCCGGGGGGGTTCCTCGAACGAATGGATACGTACCTGCGCCTGGCGGATGGCCATGGGATAAAGACGATGTTTGTATTGTTAGACGATGTCTGGCACCCGCTCCCATCTGCCGGGAAACAACCCGAACCCGTGCCCCATGTACACAACTCGGGCTGGGTACAGGCACCCGGGGCCGCCATCCTGGGTGATACGGCACGGCACAGGGAATTGGAGGGGTATATCAAAGGGGTGCTTACCCGCTTTGCCGAGGACGAAAGGGTCCTGGCCTGGGACCTCTACAACGAACCGGACAATGTTGCCTCGCAGCCGGGAAGGGCGGCGCTGGAAGTCAAAAACAAGCATGTGTATTCCCTGGCCCTGTTGAAAAAAGTGGTGGCCTGGGCCAGGGAGGTCAATCCGTCCCAACCCCTCACCATCGGGATATGGAAGGGCAACACAGACCACTGGGGCCTTGCCGACAGCCTGCCGCCGCTAGATCGTTACATGCTGGAGCATTCCGACGTGATCTCGTTCCATGCCTATGATGGGGACCCAAGGGAGGTGCGAAAGAAAATAGAGGCCCTGAAGGCCTATGGCCGGCCACTATTATGTACCGAATACCTTGCCCGGGCAGCGGGCAATACCTTTGAATCTTTGCTGCCTGTCTTTAAGGAGGAGCAAATCGCCGCCATCAACTGGGGGCTCGTCTCCGGTAAAACCAATACCATCTACCCCTGGGTCAGCTGGGATTCTGCCTTCACTGGCGAACCTGAGCTTTGGCACCACGATATTTTTCGCAAGGATGGAACGCCTTTTTCACAGGAGGAGGTGCGCTTCCTTAAACAGATGACCGCTACCACCTCCCCCGGCAGGTAGGGCTGTGGCGTTTGCGGGATTCCTGTTTTCAGGGCCTGGAATCCATAACATTTCCTTAAAATCTGTTATAATTCAGCAAAGGACTTACTTTTCCCGGACGCAAATACCGGGAGATGGATTTAATGTTTAATTTTACAGCCTAATTTTTTAAAGTATGATCGAGGTGGGCAGAAAGTATGTTTTTGATTTTGACAGTACCCTAACCCGGGTTGAAGCACTGGATGTGTTGGCTGATATGACCCTGAAGGGCAAATCTGACCGGGAGGAGGTAGCCCGTGAAATACAGAAGATCACCAACCTGGGCATCGATGGCGATATTTCCTTTACCGAATCGCTGGAACGGCGCATCCGCCTCTTGCATGCCCATAGGGACCACTTGCCGGCCCTGGTGGACGAACTGCGCCAGAAGATCTCCAGGTCCATAGCAGCCAACAAGGAGTTTTTTGAAAAGTTCTCGGATGATATCTACGTAATCTCCTGTGGTTTCAAGGAATTCATAGATCCTATTGTCGCCGAGTACAACATCCCCTCAGAAAGGGTGTTTGCCAATACCTTTGAGTTTGATGAGGAGGGCAATATCACAGGGTTTGACGAGGAGAACGTACTGGCTACACACAATGGGAAAATAGAATGCCTTAAGAACCTGAACCTCGAAGGAGAAGTGCAGGTGATTGGGGATGGCTATAGCGATTATGTCATGCGCGAAGCCGGGATTGCCGACAAGTTTTTTGCCTATACCGAAAATGTACATCGGGAGAAGGCGGCCAACAAGGCCGACCATGTGGCCCCCAACCTCGATGAATTCCTATTCGTGAACGACCTGCCTCGCAGCCTGTCGTACCCCAAGAACCGTATCAAGATCCTTTTGCTCGAAAACGTACACCCCGCTGCTTTTGAAAACCTTTCAGAAGACGGGTTCTCCGTAGAACTGGTAAAACACAGCATGTCTGAAGAAGAGCTGATCCAAAAGATCCGGGGGGTGCATGTACTGGGTATACGCTCCAAGACCCAGGTAACCCAGAAGGTCCTGGATGCTGCCAATAAATTATTGGTGGTGGGCGCTTTTTGTATTGGGACTACCCAGATCGACCTGGATTATTGCAAAAAGAAGGGGGTGGTGGTGTTCAATGCCCCCTACAGCAATACCCGCTCCGTCGTGGAACTGGCCATTGGAGAGATCATTATGCTCATGCGGAGCATTTTCCCCCGCAGTACCGAGATCCATAGCGGGCAGTGGAACAAAACCGCTAGCAATTCGCGGGAAGTACGTGGAAAGAACCTGGGGATTGTCGGCTATGGGAATATAGGTAAACAACTGTCCATACTGGCCGAAGCCATGGGCATGCGTGTCTACTACTACGATGTTGAAGATACCCTGGCCCTGGGCAACGCCGTCCAGTGCGGTACCCTGGAAGACCTTTTGAACGTTTCGGATGTGGTCTCGCTACATATAGATGACAACCCTGCCAATAAAAATTTCATCGGTGAACGGGAAATCCGGCAGATGCGCGATGGTGCCCTGCTCATCAACCTGTCCAGGGGGTTTGTGGTAGATATCCAGGCCCTGGTCAATGCCCTTAAGGCCAATAAACTGGGAGGTGCCGCTATAGATGTATACCCCGAGGAACCCCGCAGCAACGGGGAGTTCCGTACAGAATTGCAGGGGCTGGAGAATGTGATCCTCACCCCGCATATCGGGGGTAGTACCGAAGAGGCACAGCGGAATATAGCCGACTTTGTCCCCAACAAGATCATGGACTACATCAATTCTGGAAATACGGTGGATGCGGTGAATTTCCCCAATATCCGCCTGCCAAAACAAAGCAACGCACACCGGTTCCTTCATATCCACAGGAACGTACCCGGGATCATGGCGAGGATCAACGAAGTCCTGGCCAAGTACGAGATGAATATTTCGGGCCAATACCTGTCTACGGATAGTGAGGTGGGCTATGTGATCACCGATCTCGACAAAGAGTACCCCAAAGAGCTTATCCAGGCCCTCAAAAAGGTGGAGAATACCATTAAGTTCAGGGTACTCTACTAGGTTGCTTACTGTACGATGTGTCCCAGGCGCCCAAACAGGGGAAATACCGCCCTTAGCATGGTGTCCTTGGGCCAGAGCGGTTTCAGCTCGCTGACCAGCTCGTCCACAGGGTTCGCACCGTGCTTCCCGATATACTTCTGCACGGAGGACCAGGAGCTGAGGTAGCCGTGAAGGCCCGGCAGGTCAAATCGCCTTTCAATGGAGAATGCCCCCAGGTCAATACCTGCTTCCAGCGGGAATTGTATGGATCGGTATTGCTCGTCTATGATGCGGCGTTCCCCATCCCAGTAGGGCCCTGCGATTTCCCGGTAAAAATGAGCGATCACGGGGTCTATTTGCGGCCCCAGGGATACCAGCCCATAGCCCCAGGCAGCCAACACCCCGCCGGGCCGGCTTACCCGTTTGACCTCTTCGAAGAATGCCGGGATATCAAACCAATGGATGGCCTGGGCCACCGTGATAAGGTCAAATAGGTGGGCGTCAAAAGAAGTGCTTTCCGCACGTTGTACCCCATAGGTCACATTATCCAAAAACGGGGCGTGCTTAAGCTGGTTTGGGCTGATATCGGTGGCGTAAACCCTTTTAAAGTGCCGTGCCAGCTCCCGGGCGACCTGCCCGTTTCCGGTAGCGCAGTCCCAGCTGTTCTGCCGCCCGGGGCAAAATTCGAGGATGGCCCTGTAAAGGGCTTCAGGATACTCCGGCCGGTATTTCTTATAAAGGTCAGAATGTCCCGAAAACCGGTCGCGGATGGGTTTCATAGGTATGGGCTTATTGGTGGTGATAGGGTTCGTTCCTGAGGATGGTAAAGGCCCTGTAGAGTTGTTCCACCACAAAAAGGCGTACCATCTGGTGCGAGAAAGTCATGCGCGAAAGGCTGATCTCACCGTTGGCCCTGTCGTACAACCGTTGGCTGAAGCCATAGGGCCCGCCAATGACCATGACCAGTTGCCGCAATCCTGAATTCATCTGTTTTTGGAGGAATCCGGCAAATTCTTCCGAGCTGTAGTCCTGGCCCCGGGCATCCAGCAGGTATACCGCATCCGAGGGCGTCATTTTTTTAAGCAGGGCTTCTGCCTCCTTTTCTTGTTGTTCGGGTTGTGAAAGGTTCCTGGTGTTTTTAATATCGGGCAGGGTTTCCATATCAAAACGCACGTAATGGCCCAGGCGTTTGGTATAAAGGGCAACCAGGTGCTGCAGTTCCCTTTTGTCTGTTTTCCCTATGGCGAGCAACTTGATGGTCATACCTCAAAGATAAAATATTCGGTAGACCCCGGTTCCCGAATGGGGTTTGTTTTTAGTATTTTAGCAGGGAATATTAGGGCTATGATCTCAAAGGAACAATTCGAGGAGGAAATACAGCGCATCATAGAAAATGCCATACGGGAAGATGTAGGGGAGGGAGACCATAGTTCCCTGGCCTGTATCCCGGCTTCGGCCAGGGGAAAGGCCCGGTTGCTGGTGAAAGATACCGGCCTTATCGCAGGCGTTAATTTTGCCGAAAGGGTATTTCACTATGTAGATCCCGACCTCAGGGTCCAGATCCTGAAACCGGATGGGGAGGCAGTGCAATACGGGGATGAGGTATTTTACGTGGAAGGTAGTTCCCAAAGCATCCTGAAAGCCGAACGGCTGGTGCTCAACGCGATGCAGCGCATGAGTGCCATTGCCACGAAAACACATTCGTACGTCCGTTTGCTGGAAGGTACGCGGACCAGGGTCCTTGATACCCGTAAAACCACCCCCGGCATTCGCGCGCTGGAGAAATGGGCCGTGAAGATCGGGGGAGGTGAAAATCACCGGTTTGCCCTGTACGACATGATCATGCTCAAGGATAACCACATAGACTTTGCCGGCGGTATTACAAGGGCCATTGCAAAAACTAAAAAATACCTGGACAACTTACAAAAGCCCCTAAAAATAATCGTGGAAGCGAGGAACCTGGACGAAGTCCGGGAAATCCTGGAGTCCGGCGGCATCCACCGCATACTGCTAGATAACTTCAACCATGAAGATACCCGTACGGCGGTAAAGCTCATAGGGGGCCGGTGCCAAACAGAGTCTTCCGGCGGGATCAATGAGCGCAGCCTGCGCCTCTATGCCGAGTGCGGTGTGGACTATATATCTTCGGGGGCCCTAACCCATGCGGTGCAGAATATGGACCTCAGCCTTAAAGCGGTGTAAATGGCGACAGAACTGGAGGAGCAATTAGAGAAGATCCCTGTAATCAGGAACATTGTAAGGTTATTGAAACGCACAAAACTGGAAGCTTTTGAGGGGCTGTCGCTATACGATATCGTACGCATGTACATTTTGGGAATCGTGCAGGGCGCATTGTCTTCCCGGGCCAGTTCTATTGCCTTTAGCCTGTTTATGGCCCTGTTCCCCCTGCTCATCTTTGTCATTACCCTGATCCCATTCATCATCCCGTACGTGAGCGTTGGCAATGAGAATTTTGATACCCAGTTCCTGCTCTTCCTCGAATCTTTCCTCCCCTCGGCTACCAGTGAATATTTTGCCGAGATCTTTAACCAGATCAAGGATCAGAAAAGCGGCGGGTTGCTTTCATCGGCCTTTCTGATCTCCATTTTTTTGATGGCCAATGGCGTAAACGCGATCTTCGGGGGCTTTGAGAACTCGTACCATATAGAGCTGACACGGAACTTTTTCAAGCAATATGCCTATGCCCTCATGGTAGGCCTCATCCTTTCGGTCCTGTTGCTTCTGGGTGCTGTGATATACGGGTATTTTGAATTCTATATCCTGGATTACCTTAGTGTTTGGGCGGCCAAAACCCGGGGTTATGACCTTTCGGAGAATGATATCGTAGGGGCGAGGGTAGGGAAAATACTATTCCTCATCATCTTCTCGTATTTAACCACCGCTATCCTCTATTACTTTGGCACCGCCGAAGGGAAGGAGGCGAGGTTCTTCTCTTACGGGGCCCTGATGACTACCCTGCTATTTTTACTGACCTCCTATATTTTTGGTGTTTATATTGAAAAATTTGCCCGCTACAATGAATTATACGGGGCTTTGGGGGGGCTGCTCATCCTCATGGTCTACATATGGCTCAACTGCAATATCCTGCTCCTGGGCTTTGAACTGAATGCCACCCTGAATTTCCTGAAGAAAAGTATGCGCAACCATGAAGATACGAAGTAGGATACCGGCATCGGCCTTTTTCCTGTGTTTCGCCCTCCCCCTTCTGGGGCAATCCGTTTCGGGGAACTGGAAGACTATAGACGACCTGACCGGGGAGGCCAGGGCCGTGGTGGCGATCTATGAGAAGGAGGGGCGGCTTTACGGGTATATCCGGGAGATTCTGGACCCGGAAAAGAAGGATGCCCGATGCACCGAATGCAACGGGGAGAGGCAAGGACAGCCCATTTCGGGGATGCGGATCATCAATGGACTTGAAAAAACAGGAACCTATAGTTGGAAGGGCGATGCTGATTCCCTTTTTGACCCGGAGCAGGGAAGGTCATTCCGATCCAGGATTTGGATGGACCCCGGAGCGCCCGACATTTTAAAAGTAAGGGGGTACTGGATGCTTTTTTACCGCACCCAGACCTGGAGAAGGCTCCCCGATCCTATGTAACACCGAATGGAATATTTTATAGACGTCGTACTTCCCGTTCCTCTGGAAAGGCTATTTACCTATCGCGTTACCGAGGGGGAAGCCGCCGTGCTCAAAACCGGGATGCGCGTTGCGGTTCCCTTTGGCAAATCCAAGATATATACGGGCCTGGTATACCAGTTGCATCACCATGCCCCGGAGGCCTACGAGGCCAAGGAAATATACCAGTTGCTCGATGATACCCCCACCGTAACCGCCTTGCAGTTAAAGCATTGGCAGTGGATCGCCTCCTATTACATGTGTACGCTGGGCGAAGTGTTCCGGACGGCCGTGCCCGGGGCCCTGTTGCTCGAGAGTGAAACCTATGTCGTCAAGAATCCGGAATCAGCCGTGGAGGAAGCCAACCTCCGTGATGACGAATTCCTGGTGTACGAGGCCCTCCAACATCAGGAGAGCCTGAGGGTGGAAGATATCATGGATATTGTAGACCGGAAACAGGTGTTGCAGTTGCTTAACCGATTGCTCCAAAAAGGGGTGATCCGCATCCGGGAAGTGCTGCAGGAACAATACACCCCCAGGATGGTCCCTTATATACGGCTGGGGAAGGGCTATGCTCATGAAACCGCCCTGGAATCCCTTTTGGCAGAGCTTTCGAGGGCGCCCAAACAACGTTTGGCGGTCATGTCCCTGTTTCAGTTGCAGGCACAAAGTGAAAAGCCTGTAAAACTGAAGGCTCTGGAGAAGGAAAGCGGTACGTCCAGGGCGGTGATCAGGTCATTGGTGGCGAAAGGGGTCCTGGAGGAATTCGCCCTGCGCACAGACCGGGTGGTGTATGAGGGTGGGGGAGCGGAAACCGCATCAAAGCAATTGAACGCATACCAGGAACAGGCCCTGGAAGAGATCCGGCGGAATTTTGAAGCTGGGCGGGTCTGCCTGCTGCACGGGGTGACGTCTTCCGGCAAGACCGAGGTATATGTCAAACTGATGGAAGAAGCCCTGGCACGCGGCGAGCAGGTGCTCTACCTGTTACCGGAAATAGCGTTGACAGCCCAGCTCATAGAGCGTTTGCAGGCGTACTTCGGCGGGAAGGTAACCGTATACCACTCGCGTTACAACCTGCAGGAACGGGTCGAGGCCTGGCAGAACATATTGGAGGGCCAAGAGAAGGCAAGTATCGTGCTGGGGGCCAGGTCGGCCCTTTTCATGCCTTTTTCCAGGCTGGGGCTTGTACTGGTGGATGAGGAGCACGAACATAGTTTTAAGCAATACGACCCCGCACCGCGCTACCATGCAAGGGATGCCGCCATCGTATTGGCCAACTTGCACAATGCCAGGGTATTGTTGGGTTCGGCCACACCCAGTATCGAGAGCTATTACAATGTAAAAACCGGCAAGTACGGCTATGCCGAAATCGCTCGCAGGTATGGCAATGTGCTGATGCCCGACATGGAACTGGTGGACCTAAAAGAACAATGGCGGAAGAAAAGGATGAAGGGGCACTTCTCCGAACGCCTTATAGAAGCGATGGCCGATGCCCTGGAAACCGGGGAGCAGGTCATTTTGTTCCAGAACCGGCGCGGTTTTGCGCCCATCCTGGAATGTACCAGTTGCGGGCATTCCCCCCAATGTCCCAATTGCGATGTAAGCCTCACCTACCACCAGTACAGAAGCCAGCTCAGATGCCACTACTGCGGGCACTCTGTCCCTTTGCCGGAAACCTGCCCGGCCTGTGGGAACGCCACCCTCGATACCAAAGGCTTTGGTACCGAACAGGTAGAACAGGAAGTACAAAACCTGTTCCCCAAAGCGGTAGTGGGCCGGATGGACCTGGACACCACCAGGGGCAAGCACGGTTATGCGAAAATCATTCATGCCTTTGAGGAGGAGCGCATCGACATCCTGGTAGGCACCCAGATGGTGACGAAGGGGCTCGACTTCAGGAATGTGGCCCTGGTGGGCATCATGAATGCCGATTCCCTTTTAAACTTCCCCGATTTCAGGGCGCACGAAAGGAGTTTCCAGTTGCTCACCCAGGTTGCCGGGAGGGCGGGCCGCACCCAGAAGCGCGGAAAGGTGATTATCCAGACCTATAACCCCTACCACCAAATTTTGAAGCAGGTCACCACGGGCGATTACGAAGAGATGTTCAAGGAGCAGGTCTATGAAAGGGAGCAATACCAGTACCCGCCGACGAACCGTATCATCAGGATAAGCTTTAAGCACCGCGATTACAACAAGGTAAACGAAGGGGCCGAATGGTTTGGCCGGGGCCTGAGGAACATTTTTGAAAAGGGGGTGCTGGGCCCGGAATTCCCTCCGGTCTCCAGGATCAGGAAACAGTACATCAAAAACATCTTGTTGAAGATCCCCAGGAACCAATCATTGTCAAAAACAAAAAATAGCATTAAAAGGCTGGAGACTTCCTTTAATGCTATTTCTCAGTTCCGGGCGATCCGCGTTATTTACAACGTGGATTATGAATAGGGTCGTCAGACATTGCTCAACGCCTCGGCTAACTCTGTTTTCTTGTTTCGGCTCAGGGGAATGGACCGGCCGCTTACTTCTACATTCTTGCTGTTGAATTTTTCTATTTTTTCCAGGTTCACAATATAGGATTTGTGTATCCGGAGGAATTTATCTGAAGGCAGTTGTTTTTCAAAGGCTTTCATGGTGGAGAGGATAACGATGTTCGCTTCATCGGTAACCAGTTTGATGTAGTCGCCCAACGCTTCAATCCACTTGATCTCATTCAGGATCACTTTGCGCTTCTTGAGATTGCTCTTGACAAAAATATGTTCTTCATCCTCATTCACCTGATGCTGCTGCTCGAATTTGGCGACGGCCCTTTTGACAGAAGCGTCAAAACGCGCCATGGTGATGGGTTTGTGCAGGTAATCGGTTACATCGTAATCAAAGGCTTTGAGTGCGTAATCAGGCTTTCCGGTAATCAGGATGACCTGTGGAGGGTTTTCCAGGGATTCCAGTAGGTCGAATCCACTGATGATCGGCATCTCAACATCAAGAAATATAAGATCGATTTCATTGTTCTTGAGGCCGTTTTTCGCTTCGATAGCATTACTATACTCGGCGACCAGGGCTAGGTTTGGGTGATTATTCACCAATTTCGCAACTGCCATCCGTTGCATTGATGAATCATCAACAACAATACTTCTTAATTTCATAAATGGGTTGATTTGTGGGGTTAAATCACTAGCAAAGTACCGAAAAAACACGTTTAACTACAACTAAAGTTGTAAACATTGTATGAATAACTGTGTACTTGGCAATGATCCTGGTTTAAAGTTTTAGGTTAAGTTTATTTATGCGATTGTTCTACCTATAACGAAGATTTTTTTGATTTCTTGTGAATCGAAGGAATAATTCTTACTTTTGCGCTCCTTAAAAAATGTAAATATTTATGAATCACTACGAAACTGTTTTCATTTTGAATCCCGTTCTATCTGAAACCCAGATAGAGGAAACAGTTAAGAAATTCGAGGATTTCTTAATCAAGAATGGCGCCGCGATGGTGTCTAAAGAGAATTGGGGCCTTAAAAAACTGGCGTATCCCATACAGCACAAGAAAAGTGGCTTTTACCATTTGTTCGAGTTCACCGCTCCCGGAGAGGCAATCGGGCCTTTTGAGCAGGAATTCAAAAGGGACGAACGCATTATGCGTTTCCTCACCGTGAAACTGGACAAGCACGCTATTGAGTGGGCAGAAAAAAGAAGGACAAGATTAAAAGCTAAAGCGTAAGGAAGATGGCAACATTACAACAACAGGCTAAAGGAAAAAAGGATGGTGAGATCCGGTATCTGACCCCCTTGAATATCGAAACCGGCACTCAAAAGAAATATTGCAGGTTTAAGAAATCCGGCATCAAGTATATCGATTACAAAGATCCGGATTTCCTGATGAAACTGGTAAACGAACAAGGTAAAATCTTACCGAGGAGGCTAACCGGCACATCGCTGAAATACCAGCGAAAAGTGGCCCAGGCCGTTAAGCGGGCACGCCACCTGGCACTGATGCCTTATGTAGGTGATTTATTAAAATAAAAAGTAGCGGACCATGGAACTTATTTTAAAAGAAGATGTACAGAACCTCGGATTCAAGGATGATGTGGTAACTGTTAAAAACGGCTACGGAAGGAATTACCTTATCCCCCAGGGGTTGGCTGCCATGGCCACCCCCTCTGCCAAAAAAGTGCTGGCCGAAAACCTGAAGCAGAAGGCCCATAAAGAGAAACAGGTGATTGAGGCGGCCAAGAAAACCGCCGAGGCCCTTAAAAAGCTTGAGGTGAAAATCACTGCCAAAGTGGGTGCCGCCGATAAGCTTTTCGGATCTATCACCAACATTGATCTCGCCGCGGCGCTGGAAGGTGAAGGACATACCATCGATAAGAAATACATCGGAATAAAGGGGGGTGCCATCAAAAGGGCGGGCCCTTATGAAGCCGAAATCAGGCTACACCGGGAAGTGATCATCGAATTTCCCTTTGAGGTAGTTCCCGAAAAGAAATGATCGGGAAAGTGCCCACCATCAAAAATTGAGAGCTATGCGTGCATAGCTCTTTTTTTTTATGCTATATTTAACGCCGCAAACGACTAACGAAATACTAACTCTATGAAACAAATTGTACTCTTTACGCTCCTCCTGTTGGGTTTTGGCACCACGGCCATGGGCCAGGTGACCACTTCCAACATCCGGGGTACCGTTACCGATGAACAGGGGCTTCCCCTATTGGGCGCCAATATTGTGGCAATCCACACCCCTACAGGCACCAAATATGGCGCTATCAGCAATGAAGATGGACGTTTTAACCTGCTCAACCTCAGGGTAGGCGGGCCTTACGAAGTGACCGTGTCTTATGTGGGGTTTACGACTCAGACCGTGGATGATGTCTTCCTCGCCCTGGGTACCACCTTTAACCTGGAAACCAGCCTGTCTGCCCAAAGCCAGGAATTGGAAGAAGTAGTAGTGGTATCCGACAGGGGAGGGACTTTTGGAAGCGACCGTACCGGGGCTGAAACCAGTGTGGGCCGCAGGGAATTAACCCGCCTGCCCACCATCTCCAGGTCGGCAGAGGATTTTACCCGATTGGACCCTACCGCTTCTTCAGGGGCTTCAGGTACTTCTTTCGGAGGGCGCAATGACCAGTACAACAATTTCTCACTGGACGGCGCCATCTTCAACAACCCTTTTGGACTGGATGCCGCTACGCCCGGCGGGCAGACCAGCGCCCAGCCCATCTCCCTGGATGCAATAGACCAGATACAGGTGACTACAGCGCCTTATGATGTTACGGAATCCGGTTTTACGGGAGCCTCGGTGAATGCCGTGACCAAAAGCGGCACCAATGAATTTTACGGTACGGCCTACGGTTTCTTCCGCAATGATGACCTCACCGGAGGGAAAATAAACGGGGAAGACGTATTTAAGACCGGGCTGGAGCAATACCAGTACGGCTTTAGCATCGGGGGCCCTATTGTCAAGAACAAATTGTTCTTTTTTATGAACTTCGAAAGGGACGACCTTACGGAACTGGGAACGGCCGGCTTTGTGCCCAACCGCGGCAGCGGGGCCATTAACGAATCCCGGGTGCTGGCCTCCGATTTTGAGCTGGTGGAGAACCTCCTGAGGCAGGTGGTCATTGGGCAGGACGCCCAGGGCAACGATATCTTCTATAACCCCGGGCGGTTCGAAGGGTTTAATTTCGACCAGGAATCTACCAAGGGCATCTTTAAACTGGATTGGAACATCAATGATAATAACCGCCTGGCTATAATCTACAATTTCCTGAATGCTTCCAAACAAAAACCAGCGCACCCGTCGGCCCTGGGTTTCAGGGGCCCCAATGCGGCTACCCTTCAATTTGAAAATACCGGATACGAGATCAACAACAATATCCGTTCCGTACAGATCGAATTAAACAGTACGCTCTCTGACCAGGCAACCAATAAGCTGCAGGTGGGCTATACCCATTTTGACGACTTCAGGAACCCCCTCTCGAGCCCGGCCCCCACGATCACCATTCTGGACCCCAGTGGAAGTTCTAACTACATTATTGCGGGGCATGAACCGTTTTCCATCAACAACCTCCTGGATCAGAAAGTATTCCAGATTACCAATAACCTGAACTTCTTCCAGGGAGACCATACCTACACCGTGGGCTTCTCTTTCGAGAAATTCCAGTTTGATAACTCCTTTAACCTGGGCGCTTATGGGGCACAGGGGGTCTTCTTTCCCACCACCACGATTACGGACTTCCCTGCTTTTGCCAGTTCGGGCGACCTGCAGGCGGCTTTTGACCAGGCGATCGCGACCAGGCAGGCATTTGATGCTGCCGGCGTGGGAGCCCCGGGTGGATGGGCCCTTGCGGAGACCAACGTGGGGCAACTCGCCTTTTACCTCCAGGATGAATGGAACCTTACCGAAAATTTTAAGCTTACCTATGGGGTGCGTTTTGACAAACCCCTGTATTTTGATACCGCCGATAAAGTGCGCGAGAACATTGAGCGCAAAGGAGGCGCCAGTGGTACCTATATCCCTTCCATTGAATATTTTGACCCCGAAACCGGGGAAAGCGTATTGCTCGATTCGGAAAAGATGCCCAGCAATGACTTCCTGATCTCACCCCGCCTTGGTTTTAACTGGGACGTGCAGGATGACAACACCCTCCAGGTCCGTGGCGGTACCGGGGTTTTTACAGGCCGTTTCCCATTCGTATGGCTGGGGAACCAGGTGCAGGGGGTCGATTTCTTTTTCTACCAACTCGTAGACCCCGATTTCAAGTGGCCCCAGGTATGGCGGACCAATGTGGGCGTGGATAAACGCCTGGAAAACGGGCTGATCCTTACGGCCGACCTGTCCTATACCAAAGACCTCAATGCGGCCCACGTACAGAACTGGGGGCTGGATACGCCTTCAGAAACCCTGAATGGGGTAGACAACCGACCCGTATATTCCAATGACGACAAGTCGCAGATATTTGGAGGCCCGACCAATGCCTATGTCTTTACCAATTCGGACCAGGGGAGGATATGGAATGCCAGTGCCAAGGCCCAGAAAACGTGGGATGACGGTTTCTATGCCATGCTCGCCTACAGTTACCTGAACGCCAAGGAGGTAAACTCCATAGAAGCGGAAATCACCGGGGACGCCTTTGCAGGGAATGCCATCGCCGGCAATGCGAATGACGATGTGCTGTCGTTCTCAAGGTATGGGGATACCCATCGCTTTATCGGGGTGCTTTCCAAACAATTTACCTTTGGCACGACCATATCGACCTTTTTTGAATATGCCAGCGGTAACCGTTTCAACTATATTTACGGGGGCGACATCAACAACGATGGCTCCAGCATCAACGACCTCATGTACATCCCGACTAGCAATGAGGTGAGTCAGATGACATTTAGCGGGCCCGGGCAGGCAGAAGCTTTTGAAGCCTTTATACAGCAAGATGACTACCTCAGTGAGAACAGGGGTGAGTATGCCGAGCGTTACGGGGCTTTGGCCCCCTGGAAAGGCCGATGGGACGTGAAGGTGTTGCAGGACATCAAAATAGCCGAGAAAAACGTCATCCAACTGAGCGTGGATGTATTGAATATCGGTAACCTGATCAATTCGGATTGGGGTGTGGTGGAAGAGCCCGGTTTCAACCAGTTGCTCGGAGTGTCAGTGGATGCTGACAACAACCCTACCTACACATTCGACCCGAACAGGACCAGTACCTTTACGGCCGCCACAGATGCCCGTTCGCGATGGAGGGCGCAGTTCGGCGTGCGGTATATCTTCAATTAAGATTAAAATCCTATTTTTGCACCGCCCCCTTAGGGGCGGTTTTTTTTGATATGAAGTACCGGAGACTTACACGAGAACAACTGGAAGAACTGCATCAGGAATTTATTAATTTCCTGGCCACACAATCCATCACGGCAGAGGAATGGGCCGCTTTGAAAAAAGAGCAACCCAGGGTAGCCGAGGAGGAGATCGACCTGTTCAGTGACCTGGTTTGGGAAGGCGTTTTGGCCCGGGTAGCCTACCTGGAAAACATATCGGCTCAGCAAATGCACCTCTTCCACCTGACAGAGAGGGAGATGAAACTCATTTCGGTAAAGCTGATGAACCCGGAAGTAGACCTGCGCACCAGGGAGGGTTTTGCCTGGTTCCGCAAGAACTGGCAATCAGATTTTGTCGAATACCTGGTGGCGTCAAAGGCGTATTCAGAAGATCCCAGCCAGGATAAATTTGAGCTCATAGAACAGGGGGCGCAAATCACCAAAGGGGAACTCTATCAATGGTTCGATCAGGTCATCGAACAATAAACAGGGGAATGCCGGGAGCAGTCCCCAATAAAGTATATTTGTAGCATTAGGCGGAACTATGGCACAAAAACCATCCATACCCAAAGGAACCCGGGATTTTTCCCCAGGCGAAGTGGCCCGGAGGAACTATATTATCAATACCATAAAGCAACATTTTGAGACCTTTGGTTTCCTGCCCATAGAAACCCCCTCTTTTGAAAACCTCGAGACCCTCCTGGGGAAGTACGGGGAGGAAGGGGACCGGTTGATTTTTAAGATCCTCAATTCCGGCGATTTCCTCGACAAGGTTGATCCGCATACCTACCAGGGCAAGGACTCCGCGGCATTATTGCCGATGATCACCGAAAAAGCCCTGAGATATGACCTCACCGTTCCCTTTGCACGTTATGTGGTAATGCATCAGAATGAATTGCAGTTTCCCTTTAAACGCTACCAGATTCAGCCGGTTTGGCGGGCAGATAAACCCCAGAAGGGGCGCTTCCGGGAATTCTTTCAGTGTGATGCCGATGTAGTGGGGGCCCAATCCCTCCTCCAGGAAGCAGAATTCGTCCAACTCTACGATGCGGTCTTTACTTCCCTTGGCTTAAAAGGGGTGGTGCTCAAGCTCAACCATCGAAAGGTACTGTCTGGGATTGCCCAAATTATCGGGGCCGGGGAAAAATTAATCGATTTTACGGTAGCCCTGGACAAGATGGACAAAATAGGGCAGGAGGGGGTTGTCAGGGAAATGAAACAAAAAGGCATTTCCGAAGAAGCCATCGCGAAGGCTAAACCCCTGTTTTCCCTTGCCGGGGACAATGATGACAAAATAGGGCAGTTGCGCAGGTTGTTACAGGGGTCTGAGGCAGGCCTGCAAGGGGTCGAGGAATTGGCCACCCTTTTTAAAATTACAGAAAGCCTGGGCCTGGACGAGTTGCAATTGCAATTGGATGTTACCCTGGCCCGTGGGCTCAATTACTATACAGGGACTATTTTCGAGGCGTCTGCGCCTGCCGGGGTAGCCATGGGGTCTATTGGCGGGGGCGGCCGGTATGACGACCTTACCGGTATCTTTGGGATGCAGGACCTGAGCGGGGTGGGTATTTCCTTTGGCCTTGACCGGATCTACCTGGTATTGGAGGAATTGGGGTTGTTTCCGGAGGAACTGGACCGCACCCTGGAAGTGCTCTGCGTGAATTTTGGCGCATCGGAAGCCCTGGCCGCCTCCAGGCTGGTAAAAAAATTGCGAATGGCTGGGGTGAGGGCCGACCTGTACCCGTCTGAGGCGAAGCTTCAGAAACAATTCAAATATGCCAACAACCGCAAGGTGCCTTTTGTACTCCTCCTGGGGGAAGAAGAACTCGCTTCCGGGTCTTTTGTGGCCAAGGATATGGTGAGTGGCAAACAGCACACGTATTCCCTGGATGCCCTGGATGAGTTTCTGGAGGCCTTATAGCCTGGCCTGTATGGCTTTGATGACCGTTTGGTAATAGGCGGTGCCGTGGGGAACGTATTTCTGCGGCCGGGCAAGCCCCCATACTTCCTCTGCCAGGAGCGTAAGCGGTACCATGCTTAGCGCTTCCACTTCGCTATCCTGTTTTTTCAGGGAAGAAAAAGGCACCTCAAGGGCGCATAGGAAGGTGTGGTGGAACTCGCAATCCAACAAGTCTTTACGGTGCTGTTGCACTTCTTTGAAGACCCCTATTTTTTCCAGCTTGCTTTCGGCGATCCGTAGGCCGATCTCTTCTTCAACCTCGCGTAACGCCGCACTGCCCACCGTCTCGCCCGCGTGGATATGCCCCGCTACCGAAACGTCCCACAGCAGGGGGTGGGTGTCCTTGAGGTGGCCCCGCTGCTGCATCAGAACCATTCCGTTCCCCTGGTACAGCCAAACGTGCACGGTGGGGTGGAACAGCCCTTTGCGGTGGGCCTCTGATTTCGGCGCCGTTTTACCGGTGTGTTTCCCCTGCTCATCCAGGATGTCGACATATTCTTCCATGCGTTTTGGGGGTTAGCGTTTTGCGCCTGGCCTGCGGTACTTGCTGGCAGGGGTGGCTTGCCTAATCAAAATAACTAAACGTCTCCCCCGCCTTGATGTTCTGCAGGGTTTCGTAGATCAACCGGATCACGTTTTCCACATCATTCCTGTGCACGGTTTCCACCGTGGTATGCATGTAGCGAAGTGGCAAGGAGATAAGGGCCGAGGCCACCCCGCCATTGCTGTAGGCAAAAGCGTCGGTATCGGTACCGGTAGACCGGGAAGCAGCCATGCGCTGGAAAGGGATTTTTTTGGCTTCCGCGGTCTCGATCACCCGTTCGCGCAGTTTGTTCTGGACCGCCGGGGCGTAGGAGATAACAGGACCTGCCCCCAATTCGGTATGCCCCTGTTTTTTCTTGTCGATCATCGGGGTCGTGGTGTCGTGGCAAACATCGGTGATGATGGCCGCGTTGGGGCGGATGGTCTGGGTGATCATTTCGGCCCCTCTGAGGCCGATCTCTTCCTGTACCGAATTGGTGATGTACAGGCCATATGGCAGGGTCACCTTGTTCTCGTGCAACAGGCGGGCTACTTCGGCGATCATAAAACCACCCGCGCGGTTATCGATGGCACGGCCCACGAACTTGTCCTTGTTAAGGACCTGAAAAGTGTCGGGATAGGTGATGACACATCCTACATGTACCCCCATTTTCTCTACCGCTTCTTTGTCTTTCGCACCTATGTCGATGAAGATGTTATCCAGTTTTGGGGGTTCTTCCTTCCCCTTGTCCCGCGTATGGATGGCCGGCCATCCGAAGATCCCTTTTACAATACCCTTTTTGGTGTGGATGTTTACCCATTTGGAAGGGGCAATCTGGTGGTCGCTCCCACCATTGCGTATCACATAAAGCAATCCATTGTCGGTAATGTAGTTCACGTACCAGGAGATTTCGTCAGAATGCCCCTCGATCACGACTTTGTATTTGGCCTCGGGGTTGATGACCCCTACCGCAGAACCGTAGGTGTCAGTGATAAAGGTGTCTACATAGGGTTTAAGGTATTGCATCCATAGTTTCTGCCCCTCCCATTCGTAACCGGTAGGAGAGGCGTTGTTCAGGTAGTTTTCAAAAAACTCCAGGGATTTTTTGTTGAGGATCTTCTTTGTGTTCATTGATGGGTGTTTTGCATACAAACTTAGCAATATTCACTTTTATTTAATAGCAGGGTGCGCACATTATCCTTATTTTTGGCAGGACTTTTGTTTAGGAAGCGGGATGAAGCGATTATTGGTGCTACTTATAGGATGTACGGCGTTGAAAAGTGCCGCCCAGGTAGCGGAAGTACCTTTGGATTCCCTTGAGGAAAAGATGATTATCATGGAGGGCGACTCCCTGTATCAGGAATCCATACGCCTCGATGAGGTTTACGTATTCAGCCCATTGAGCTTTGATTCTTACAACGATAAGCTCCGGTATTACATCCTCAGGCGAAAAACCTTAAAGGTATACCCCTATGCCAAGTTGGCTTCAGAACGGTTGACCGAGTTGAATGACAGGCTGTCAAAGATCAGTTCTAACCGCAAAAGGAAAAAGTATACCAAGATTGTACAGCGGTATATTGAAGAGGAGTTCTCAGAGGAATTAAAGAAGCTTACGCGAACCGAAGGGCAGATCCTGGTAAAGCTGATCTACAGGCAGACGGGCATCACCGCCTTTGACCTGGTGAAGGAACTGCGGAGTGGTTGGCGTGCCTTTTGGTACAACACCACGGCCAAATTGTTCAAGATCAGCATCAAGGAGGAGTTCCATCCGGAGAGCGTGCATGAAGATTACCTGATTGAGGATATTTTGCAGAGGGCGTTTGCTTCTGATGAACTGCCGCGGCAGGAGTCGGCCCTGGACTTTGATTACGCCTCCCTGACCAATAAGTGGGGAAAGGCCCCGGACCAAAAAAAATAGTTGTAAGATCCATTTAAATGTAGTATCTTACTAAGCCTTTTTAAAAAGCCATTTTACTCAAAAAGCTTACTTCCAGGGCATTAATCGGACGGCTGAAAAAAAATTCGAAAATTGTCCTTAAATAACTTTTTAATTTAAAAAATGGCTTTATATTTGCACCCGCTTTGAGAGACAAGATCTCTGGAGTTTGAAAGAAAGATACGGGTGTCTTACGGGGCGCCTTCCTTATGCCCCTCTGGAAGGGGGGTATTAGAAAGAGGAAAAAAGTTCATTGATATATTGGTAGACAGCGTTTATTTTTCCTGGAGGGCTTTCGGGTCTGAAGGGGGGAATAGATATTAGAATCATTTTGAGACCACCGGGGTCTGGATTGCCTGTTCTTTTGATAAAATGGGATGGGATAATTTAGGTCACGGAATTTATTTACAGACAAACGATGAAGAGTTTGATCCTGGCTCAGGATGAACGCTAGCGGCAGGCCTAACACATGCAAGTCGTACGGTAACAGGGGAAAGCTTGCTTTTCCGCTGACGAGTGGCGCACGGGTGCGCAACGCGTATAGAACCTACCCTGTACAGGGGGATAGCCCATGGAAACGTGGATTAATACCCCGTAGAGACTAAGAGTGGCATCACTTTTTGTTTAAAGTTTCGGCGGTACGGGATGGCTATGCGTCCCATTAGTTAGTAGGTGAGGTAACGGCTCACCTAGGCAATGATGGGTAGGGGCCCTGAGAGGGGGATCCCCCACACTGGTACTGAGACACGGACCAGACTCCTACGGGAGGCAGCAGTGAGGAATATTGGACAATGGGCGGAAGCCTGATCCAGCCATGCCGCGTGCAGGAAGACAGCCCTACGGGTTGTAAACTGCTTTTATACGGGAAGAATAAGGGGTACGTGTACCCCGATGACGGTACCGTAAGAATAAGGACCGGCTAACTCCGTGCCAGCAGCCGCGGTAATACGGAGGGTCCAAGCGTTATCCGGAATCATTGGGTTTAAAGGGTCCGCAGGCGGGCAATTAAGTCAGGGGTGAAATGGTGCGGCTCAACCGTAGCACTGCCCTTGATACTGGTTGTCTTGAGTCATGGTGAAGTGGCCGGAATATGTAGTGTAGCGGTGAAATGCATAGATATTACATAGAACACCGATCGCGAAGGCAGGTCACTAACCATCGACTGACGCTGATGGACGAAAGCGTGGGGAGCGAACGGGATTAGATACCCCGGTAGTCCACGCCGTAAACGATGGATACTAGCTGTCGGGCACTTGTGTTCGGCGGCCAAGCGAAAGTGATAAGTATCCCACCTGGGGAGTACGTTCGCAAGAATGAAACTCAAAGGAATTGACGGGGGCCCGCACAAGCGGTGGAGCATGTGGTTTAATTCGATGATACGCGAGGAACCTTACCAGGGCTTAAATGCAGAATGACAGGGGCAGAGACGCCTTTTTCTTCGGACATTTTGCAAGGTGCTGCATGGTTGTCGTCAGCTCGTGCCGTGAGGTGTCAGGTTAAGTCCTATAACGAGCGCAACCCTTGCCGTCAGTTGCCAACAGGTAAAGCTGGGGACTCTGGCGGGACTGCCGGTGCAAACCGCGAGGAAGGTGGGGACGACGTCAAATCATCACGGCCCTTACGTCCTGGGCTACACACGTGCTACAATGGCCGGTACAGAGAGCAGCCATCGGGCGACCGAGAGCGAATCTATAAAACCGGTCACAGTTCGGATCGGGGTCTGCAACCCGACCCCGTGAAGCTGGAATCGCTAGTAATCGGATATCAGCCATGATCCGGTGAATACGTTCCCGGGCCTTGTACACACCGCCCGTCAAGCCATGGAAGCCGGGGGTACCTGAAGTCCGTCACCGCAAGGAGCGGCCTAGGGTAAGACCGGTAACTAGGGCTAAGTCGTAACAAGGTAGCCGTACCGGAAGGTGCGGCTGGAACACCTCCTTTCTAGAGAAATCGTGCACCCGGACGGCGTAAGCCGGACGGGTTGAAAAGGGTCCTGGTGGGTACTCAGGATGATTTTAGCTGTCTGCCATTATTTATAAAATTAGTACGCGGTAGTGGTCTGGCCGGGCCGTTCCTTTGTAAAGGGGGGGGTTGTTGGCTGGGTGTTGTGGCTGCCCGTTATATGCAGTCTCATAGCTCAGCTGGTTAGAGCGCTACACTGATAATGTAGAGGTCGGCAGTTCGAGTCTGCCTGAGACTACAGGCCCTGCGCGAGGCGTTTGGGGTTTTTTTTAAGAAGAAGTTCATTGAGAGGGATTATTGGAAATTTTAGAGGCTGAGGAGGTCCTCGCTTGGAATTTGGAATTTAAGATTTCCATTTCGAAGGAATGGGGAATTAGCTCAGCTGGCTAGAGCGCCTGCCTTGCACGCAGGAGGCCACCGGTTCGACTCCGGTATTCTCCACATTGCCATCCGAAGCTTTAGCGAAGGATGGCGGACACACCCAGGCGTAGGGCTTTGGTGTGCAAAGACGTTCATTGACATATTGGGACAGAGGAATATACAGGATCTTTCGGGATGTTGTATAGGACTCTGAGCAACACGAATTAATTGTAGTAAGATAGAGAGGGTACGAAAGTACTTTAGAAGTAAATTAGAATACGAGGCAATAGGCGACAAGCTAAATAAGGGCGTATGGGGGATGCCTAGGCTCCCAGAGGCGAAGAAGGACGTGATAAGCTGCGAAAAGCTGCGGGGATCGGCACATACGATATGATCCGCAGATATCCGAATGGGGCAACCCACTATACTGAAGGTATAGTATTCCGTAAGGAAGGCAAACCCGGTGAACTGAAACATCTAAGTAGCCGGAGGAGGAGAAAACAAGAGTGATTCCGAGAGTAGCGGCGAGCGAAATTGGATTAGCCCAAACCGTAACTGTTTCGGCAGCTGCGGGGTTGTAGGACCACGATATTCGATGCGCAATGAACCGGAACCGTCTGGAAAGTCGGGCGATATGGGTGATAGCCCCGTACGGGTAAGGAGCGTTATTGATAGTGGTATCCTGAGTAGCGCGGGGCACGAGAAACCCTGTGTGAATCTGGCGGGACCATCCGCCAAGGCTAAATACTCCTGGGAGACCGATAGTGAACCAGTACCGTGAGGGAAAGGTGAAAAGAACCCCGAACAGGGGAGTGAAATAGAACCTGAAACCATACGCTTACAAGCGGTCGGAGCCCCTTAGGGGGTGACGGCGTGCCTTTTGCATAATGAGCCTACGAGTTGCCGTTGCTAGCGAGGTTAAGCCCTTCAGGGGCGGAGCCGGAGCGAAAGCGAGTCTGAATAGGGCGAATATAGTTAGCAGTGGCAGACGCGAAACCGTGTGATCTACCCATGGGCAGGTTGAAGCTGTGGTAACACATAGTGGAGGACCGAACCCGTTGACGTTGAAAAGTCTTGGGATGACCTGTGGGTAGGGGTGAAAGGCCAATCAAACTCGGAAATAGCTCGTACTCCCCGAAATGCATTTAGGTGCAGCGTTGATTACTAGTTTTATAGAGGTAGAGCTACTGATTGGATGCGGGGGCTTCACCGCCTACCAATTCCTGACAAACTCCGAATGCTATAAAATGATGATCAGCAGTGAGGGCATGGGTGCTAAGGTCCATGTCCGAGAGGGAAACAACCCGGATCACCGGCTAAGGTCCCCAAGTGTGTGCTGAGTTGAATAAACGCGGTGGAACTGCACAGACAGCCAGGATGTTGGCTTGGAAGCAGCCATTCATTTAAAGAGTGCGTAACAGCTCACTGGTCGAGCGGTTCCGCATGGATAATAATCGGGCATAAGCACACCACCGAAGCCGTGAATTTTGATCTTCTGGATCAGAGTGGTAGGGGAGCATTGCAGTGTCGTCGAAGGTGTTCTGTAAGGGATGCTGGAGAAGCTGCAAACGAAAATGTAGGCATAAGTAACGATAAGGCAGGCGAGAAACCTGCCCGCCGAAAGACCAAGGTTTCCCCGGCTATGCTAATCAGCCGGGGGTCAGTCGGGACCTAACGCGAACCCGAAAGGGGTAGTGGATGGGCAAGCGGTTAATATTCCGCTACCCGCTATACGACAAAAGTGACGGAGATGTGGCGTGGGTGCGCACAGACGGAATTGTGCGTTGAAGCCCCTGTAAGGGGGCGATAGTACAGCAAGGCTACGGCTGCGCTGATAATCCTGCTTAGCATCTTCCAAGAAAAGCGAGTATAGCGGCCCGTACCGTAAACCGACACAGGTGGTCGGGATGAGTATTCTAAGGCGCTCGAGAGATTCATGGCTAAGGAACTAGGCAAAATAGACCTGTAACTTCGGGAGAAAGGTCGCCCTGTAGCAATACAGGGCCGCAGTGAAGAGGTCCAGGCGACTGTTTATCAAAAACACAGGGCTCTGCTAAATCGAGAGATGATGTATAGGGCCTGACACCTGCCCGGTGCCGGAAGGTTAAGGGGAGATGTTACCGCACTTGTGTGGGAAGCATTGAACTGAAGCCCCGGTAAACGGCGGCCGTAACTATAACGGTCCTAAGGTAGCGAAATTCCTTGTCGGGTAAGTTCCGACCTGCACGAATGGTGCAACGATCTGGACACTGTCTCAGCCATGAGCTCGGTGAAATTGTAGTATCGGTGAAGATGCCGGTTACCCGCAGTGGGACGAAAAGACCCCGTGCACCTTTACTATAGCTTCGTATTGACCTTGGGCAACCAATGTGTAGGATAGCTGGGAGGCTTTGAAGCTGCGTCGCCAGGCGTGGTGGAGCCGTTGTTGAAATACCAGCCTTTGTTTGTCCGGGGCCTAATCCCGCGAATGCGGGAGACAGTGCGTGGTGGGTAGTTTGACTGGGGTGGTCGCCTCCAAAAGAGTAACGGAGGCTTCCAAAGGTGCCCTCAGTACGGTTGGCAATCGTACGTAGAGTGCAATGGCACAAGGGCGCTTGACTGTGAGACATACAGGTCGAACAGGTACGAAAGTAGGGCATAGTGATCCGGTGGTTCCGTATGGAAGGGCCATCGCTCAAAGGATAAAAGGTACGCCGGGGATAACAGGCTGATCTCCCCCAAGAGCTCACATCGACGGGGGGGTTTGGCACCTCGATGTCGGCTCGTCACATCCTGGGGCTGGAGAAGGTCCCAAGGGTTGGGCTGTTCGCCCATTAAAGTGGCACGCGAGCTGGGTTCAGAACGTCGTGAGACAGTTCGGTCTCTATCTACTGCGGGCGTTAGAAATTTGAGTGGCTCTGACTCTAGTACGAGAGGACCGAGTCGGACTGACCGCTGGTGCACCAGTTGTCCCGCCAGGGGCATCGCTGGGTAGCTATGTCGGGATGGGATAAGCGCTGAAAGCATATAAGCGCGAAACCCGCCGCAAGATGAGATTTCTTTAAAGGGTCGTGGGAGATGACCACGTTGATAGGCCACAGGTGCAAGTGCTGTAAAGTACGCAGCCGAGTGGTACTAATAGCCCGTTAGGCTTGCGCCGCAAATTGTCCTTGCAGGAAGGTTTGCTGACAAAGTGCCGAGGGTACTCCCTCTTTCTTATACACAAGAATGATTCGCTGGCTCTGAGAGCTGTCCCAAATATGTCAAGATATTGTCCTGGGGTGCGCACTGCGCTACTTCAGGAAGGTTTTAGGGAGGCAAAACGCCCCCCTGGACCCAAAACTCGGGTGGCCATGGCGACGGGGCCCACCCCTCCCCATTCCGAACAGGGAAGTTAAGCCCGTCTGCGCCGATGGTACTGCCACTAGGTGGGAGAGTAGGCCGCCGCCTTCTTTGAGATCCCGATCATTCATTTGATCGGGATCTTTTTTTATGGAATATAAGCGTGGGAGATCCCTGCGCTCACTATGTTCGGCCGGGGATGAATTCCAGCGGCTGTTCGCCGTTCGCCTGGCTCCTGCTCACAGGCTGTCATTCATTTGATCGGGATCTTTTTTTATGGCCCTATGCCAGGGGAATGGCACATGGTAAAATCCCGACCGTCAGCGTCGGGATTCTTTGAAGACCTCTACAGCAATGTAGGGGTCTTTTTTTATGGAATATAAGCGTGGGAGATCCCTGCGCTCACTATGTTCGGCCGGGGATGAATTCCAGCGGCTGTTCGCAGTTCGCCTGGCTCCTGCTCACAGGCTGTCATTCATTTGATCGGGATCTTTTTTTATGGAATATAAGCGTGGGAGATCCCTGCGCTCACTATGTTCGGCAGGGATGAATTCCAGCGGCTGTTCGCAGTTCGCCTGGCTCCTGCTCACAGGCTGTCATTCATGTAGGGGTCTTTTTTTATGGAATATAAGCGTGGGAGGTCCCTGCGCTCACTATGTTCGGCCGGGGATGAATTCCAGCGGCTGTTCGCAGTTCGCCTGGCTCCTGCTCACAGGCTGTCATTCATGTAGGG
>LXTR01000048.1 GCA_001683825.1 Flavobacteriaceae bacterium CP2B
TATGGGGGGGTGGGCCAGGGGGCGGAGGGCCCTTCGCAACCGGCCCATTTTTGGCAGGCACCAGGCCTGGAAGCCCTGATAACAGGGCATTTTTGCTGGTACACGGGTATTTACACCCCCCATGCCCGGGCCGCAAACCGCGGCAAATAGCCGTCTCGGGCAGGGGCTTTTTTGCCGGGTCCCAAAGGCTTCCCGGTCCTTGTCACACAGCCCCGGAAGCTCACCCAAAGGATACCGAAAATGCCGCGGATGCCCCCCGGCAGGCGCCTGCCCAAACACGGTTTCCCGGGGGCAAAAACCGGGCATGGGAATTTAGACCAACTGCTGGTTTTTTTGTTGAACGGTATTGCGTAGAGGGATGGTTTTTTACCCCGGGGAGGGCCCTTTCTGGCATCGCCCCCCGGAACCCTGACGCCCCCCGCTGGCCTTCCACTTTATTATGCCGCGCAGTTGGTCGATAAGCCCCTATGGGCTATAGCCCCGTCGGGTTGCCGCGCAGCCCCCGGCCGGGTGAAACGTGCGTTTTTTAGGTTGAAAAGCTTCAAATTCCGGAATTTTTGATGTACTTTGTAGGGTAAAACCTACTATGTTATCCCGGGAATTGCCTGCTTAACAGCCATTCCCCCCTTAATGTTTACCTGGACCAAATCATAGCATATGAGGCAAAAAACTACTTCCAACCCCTTTAACCCCTGCTTCCTTATCCTGCTCCTGCTGTGCATGGCCGTATGTGGCAGTTCCTGCACCAACGACGCGGAAGACCTGGGCGATGCGGATTACAGGCCGGCAGCGGTGCATGGGACCTACCTGCTCACGGTCATGCAAACAGACAACCCCTCTAACTTCAACAAGGGAAGTGGGACCGCCGTCAACCTGGTGGAGGAAATGGGCTGCCTGCAGGTGCGCCTGCAACTCTTTGAAGACGGCACCCTGGAAAGCACCTATACCGACCTGCAGATCAGCGAGGACCCTGATACGGGCGAATACCGCTTTGCCTGCGGCAAGGAAAAAAGCAGCCGGGGCACCTATACCGTCATAGGGTCTGTGGTGAAAATGGACAGCGCCACCTTTACCATCTACGGCGACCAGCTGGTAGACGCGCGCAAACCCGATGTAGAGCTGATAGACCTGGTGGTGTTTACCAAAATGCCCTAGTACCCAACCCCGGTTTGCCCAGCCAGGCCCTATCATAGCCCCCACTTATGGGCATATAATGACAGTCGATACCAATTGCTTTCCCACGACCCGGTTATTGCCTTCCTTTAAAACAAAAATGGAACTCCTAAAACAAGCTGAGCAGTTTGAGAAGATGAAGCTGAGCCATATGAGCACCAGTGACCGGGTGGAAGCGTCCAGGAAGGCAAAAAAACTGATCCTTTCCATCAACGAGATCTACAAGAAGACCAAGGATGCCAACCTCATGAACCTGATGAAACGGCTCACCGAGAAAAAGCAAAAAATTGAAAAACGCCTCAAGGGGAACCCCCTGGCATAGCTGAATTGCCGGCATACCACCCCCTGCGCATTGGGCATCAACCGCGCCGCCCGCGCTGCCGGGTTATGGTTTTCCCCCCCACATGCCAATAATCCCATAAAACGCGCCACACGTCTATTTTTTTTCCGGTTAACCGTGCAATGGCAGACCTTTACCCCCGGAAAGCTTGAAGAAGAAAAACGCTCCAAACACCTAATTCAATTACCAGGAATACGCCCCCAATACGAATGAAGCGAAAATTTGATTTCCTGGATATGATCGTCGCGCTTGGGTTTGTGTTTGTAGTTTTTATCGTCTTCCTCATTTTTACCACGGTTACATATTCATAAAGAAAGAAGCCATGAGGAAAAATTACTTCTATTTTATCACCAACCTGCAAAGGAACATCAGCCCGGAATTAGTGACTTTCCTGGCGGCCCTTGGATACGCGCTTGCGATCCTATTGCTCTGCGCCCTAAGGTAAGGCAGGTTCCCCTTCCTTAACATGCAATGCCACCTGCTTTGGCCCACCTGCCCCCGGATACGGGCGTAAGGATTGGGCACCCCCCGGCAACAGGTGCCTGCAACAAACACCACCGGGTTGTTACCCTGGCGTATGCCCCCCCCGATACGACCCCTGTACCCTTGCTTAAGATTCCCAAAACATCGGTGCCTGCAAAGGCCCCGGGCAGGGAAATCATTTTTTTGGAACCCCCTGGAACCACATGGCAGGGTTCTCCTAAAGGTCGACTTTTTCGATTTCGGAAGGAGGTACTAATTCTTCCAGTGCGGCGGCGGGCAGTTGCATATGCCTGCATTTAAACGCTGCCACACTTTTAGCCTGTCTTTGTTCCCTCTGGAGCGGATGGTACAGGTAATACAGGACGGTTTGTACCAGTTCATGGTAATGGCACTGGACCAATTCCGGGTAAGGCGTATCACTGGCGTATTCTGAAATCACAAAGCAGTTATTGTTCAACGCATAAGCCACCCGCGCCTGTTCCAAAGGTGTCGGCAGGTCATATTGGTGGATATTTAGCAGGATTTTGGAACGCCAGAGGGCGTTGTCAAAATCGCTACCCCACTTTGGTCCTACGGAAACGCTGCAGTGCTGCTGCAGTTCACGCAATATGTGCTTCCTCCTTTCGGTAACAAAGCCGACAAAGAGCACGTCGTAATCAGCCATTTCCCGTGCCGGCAACACCTCCTGTTGCTCATGGTAGCCCAGGGGTATCAGGGTTGTCCTGTACCCCAGCTCATGGAGGAAGACGCTATTGGAATGGCAATAATCCCATAGCATGCAGGCCCTTTTAAACACTGGCTCGCTTGCCCGAAATTTATCGGTCCAGAGGGGTTGGGTTAAGGGTTCCAGCTGGTAAACAATATAGGGGATTCCTGTGGGGACGGCACCCCGGAAAAGATGCCATCCAAGTACAATCCTCAGGTCCGCGGTGGTTGCAACGGCATCCGAAATAATAACGCCATATCCCATATCGCATAAAGCAGCCTTCAGCAAGCGGGCCACCTGTATATAGATCCCCCCCCATACGGGAGGTAGCAGGATATGGATGCTTTTCTTTTTCATTTTGAATTTGGTGGTTTTACATTGGGATGCGTATTCTCCTCACCAAAATACTGTTCCGCCAGGGCCACTCCGGTGGCGCCGGTTACCCGGCCCCAAAAGATCTTGGCAGCTTCTACCTGGGCCGGGCCAAATGCACTCAGGCTATTGATCGCTTCAAAGGGGGCAAAAGGAATGCCATGGATCCTTCCGGCGGCTCCATGTCCGATGGCGTAGGCCACCACTTCTTCCGGATAGCGGGCAATGGCGCCAAGGCTGCCGGTAGAAGACAGGTTTTTAAAGGTGGGCAGGTAGCGTGACACCAGGGCGTGGAAGCCCTCGTGGGCGCCGGTGTCTACCCTGGCGAAGATATTCCCGCCCGCATCGAAATTATTGACCGTCGACTGATATCCCTGCCGGATGCCTATTTTGTCAAGCCATTGGCCTATTCTACCGGGATAGGCCCCCAAACTGCCGGTAATCACTTCTTCACCGCCTGCATCCGCCCCAAACCGGAACCATTGCGCAAATTTCCCGGACCCCGCAGGGACGCCAGGGAACGTGCCAAACCCGGGGCTTGTAACATAGTTGGTGACGGCCCTCAGACCGGTGCCAATGGCCCCCCCGGCCACAAAATCTATGGTAACGGAACGGGCCGAAACAGGATCTACATATTCCGGAAACAACTGGTTAAATCCGCCACGGAGGACCCCGCCTGAAACCACGCTGCTAGACCCATACAGTACAAACGCCTGGCTTGCCGTCAGGGTGGTGGTGGATGCCCCGGTGGCGAACAGTCCGGTACCTCCCACCGCCAGGATGGCCTCGCCACCTATAATAGCCACCCCGCCGATGGCGGCTCCGCCAAATACATTGCCAAGGACGCGCAGGCTTCCCTGCCACCCCTCATATCGGTTGGGGTTGTGGTAGGCATCATACGCGCTGTAGCCTGCCCCTGCCAACGCCCCTCCAATGACGAATGCCGCGATAATAAACGGGACCACTTCCCCATTGGGGTCTATGTTGTTTACAGGGTCTTGTGCGGCATACACATAGAGTGAGGGCGCATCTACATACCCTTTGGGGTCCATTGAAAGATATACCCCATTCAGGGGGTCCATCCACCTTTTTTTGGAAAGGTAATGCCCGCTGGAAGCTACATAGCGCTGCCCGCCAAACACCGGTGCAACCCCGAAACCAGATTGCGCCAACGCATTGCCGTTCGCATCCTGGATACCCGGTTCCCCAAAGGGCCTGTAACGGTAGGTCTCCAGCAATTGGCCCGCACTATCGGCAAGGGCAATAAGATTGAACCTGGTATCAAACAGGGGGTACCTTGTAACCCCCTGGTCGTGGTAGGCAATGGGGACACCGGTGACCGGTTGTACCGTGATATGCCTTGTGGGTATCCCATTGGTGTTTTCCTGTTCGACAAATCCGCCAAAGTAATTGAAAGACCGTACAGGTTGCCCAGTTTCTTGCAGGATGCCTGGCCGGCCTAATGCATCATAGGCAATCGTGGCCAGCGAACTTCCGCCCATTGCAATCGCCACGATGCGTCCCAGCGCGTCGCATTCATAGTTGCGAACCCCGTCTGTTTGGAGGGTACCATCTACCTGATAGGAAAACAGGTTGGAACCGTCTGATTGCATCCTGTGCCCCGGCGTATAGGTATAGTTTTTTACACCCCCCAGGGAGTCATTGTGCAGGAGGCGGGCATCCGAATTGTTATAATTGAAGGATGCTGTCCTTGCAGCGCCCCCGGATGCCGCCCCAATCGCGCTGATCGCAAGGTCGTGTTGCGGTTGTGTCGCTGCAGGGGGGATGACCGCTGAAAAGCCGTCTTTGGCCAGGGCCAGGCGGTATTTTTGGTCATATTCAAAATAATACAGGGAACTGGCTGCCCCTTGTATGGCTTCAACCTGCTTCCTATCGGTTCTGTTGTACCTGTACTGTATATGTTGTTGTAACCCCGAGGGGCTTTGATATGCCAGTTCGGTGATCCGTTTCCTGTCATCAAAGTTGTTCGTCAGTGTCAGGCCGCCGGCCATAGAGGCCTCGGCAATCATACCCTTCCCGCTGGTTTTAAAAGCTGCAAGTTGCGTAATCCCACCTCCCATGGCACTATGGGTGGTTTCACGAATACGCTCCAGGGTTTCATTCGCGTTGTGTTCCCATGTTTCGGTTCGCCCATCCGGCCAGATCTTTTGTACGGTACCTGTAGCATCATCGTACACCGCCCTGAGCTCAAAACCATGATTGGATTCAGAAATTAAGCGGTTTAAACTGTCATAATCCCTTTCGGCAACCAGGGTCCCGCAGGTCGCCTTCGTAAGGCGGTTAAGGCCATCGTATTCAAACAGGTGGTCCTCCACTTTCTTCAGGGGTACGGGATGCAGGGGGTTTTTCAGTTGGACAAGCCGGTTGGCACTGTCATAGCGGTATTCAAACCGGGTGCCACTACTCAAGGCCTCCCCTATGATCTGGTTGCTGTCATTAAAGGTTTTTTCTGTTGTGAATCCTCCGGGGTAGGTAATCAACCGTGTCCTTCCCAGGGTGTCATAGGCATATGAAGATACCTGGCCCTGGGGATCCGTGTATTTCAGAAGGCGCTGCATACTGTCAAATTCCCACTGGTGCTGAATGGCCAACCCGGTCGGGTCCCATACTTCGCCCGTCTTTTTACTATAGGAATTGTACGTCCTCAGGGTCTCCCTGAGGGCCCGGTCGGTTTGCCGCACGAGCAGGTTCCTGTCGTCATACTCGCTGGTGATGCGCGATCCATCGGGTTCGATCAGCGCGATGCGGCGGTTTCTGGGATCGTATTCGTATCGCTTCGTAATAGTGCTTAGGGTGCCGTCGGGATTGACATGCTTGCTATCCTTCACCAGCAGGTTCCCGTTCGGGTCATATTGCATAGCTTCTAGGTTCCCCGCCGGATCTTCTTCCTCGATGACCCTTCCCATGCCGTCATAGGTATAGGAGGTTACGCCCCCTGCCGGATGTATTTTCCTTTGCACCCGGTCCATGGCATCAAAAAAGAAGGTGGTAGTCCTGAGGACGGCCGCAGAAGGGTCGTCGGTGAACACCTTGTTGATTTCCCGCACCTTCCGGTTCTTTTCGTCGTATTCGAAAAAATTCAGCGCCAATTGGCGGATCGTACCCAGCCTGTCCTTCCCGCTATACTCCTGGGATGCCAAAAGGTCGTTCTCAAGCCAGGCCTGGCGTACTTCGGTGCCGTTGGCCAGGGTGATTTTACTCACCCTGGAAAAGCCGTCGTATTCGTAAAGGGTGGTCTGTCCAAAAACATCGGTCTCCCGCACCAGCTTGCCGGCCCTGTCATAGGTTTTTTTGGATCGCATGCTCGCACCATCGGCTCCCTTGAGGGTTTCGGTCAAAGGCAAACCCCTTTCGTCCATCTCCATTTTTAGTATTGTACCGTCCGGGTAGGCAATCTCGGTTGGGTTGCCCCGGTAATCATTGCAGCGTTTAAAGGTGCGCCTTTCGCTGGTATTCGCGGCCTGCTCATAGGTTACCGGATACCCCAGTACATCGCGTCCCGTCCGGGTTACGATAAATGGATCCGCGAGTTCCGGGTCGGTAAGCGACCCTATGGGGTTTTCATATCTTACGGGCTTTCTATCGGAATTATAATATATGTGGTAAAACGCCTGTTGCCCGTTTACCGGGGGATGAATGATTGCCTGTTGCAAGCCAAGCGCATTGAACACGTATTCCGTACTATGCCCGTTGCCGTCTACCTGTTCCCTGATATTTCCCCAGGCGTCATAGGCTACCTGGTTTTCAATTTGCAGCGTGGCGGTGTCATAGCGCCTTTTAATGACCCGGCTTTTGGCTTCTGCCAGGTTGCCATAGTGCCATTCATGGCGGATACCATCGGGCAGTACTGTGGCCGTGAGCTGACCTTTGGCATTGTATTCATATAGGGTTTGGGATTGTTGCAGGCTGCCGTCGGGCAGGGTGACATCCGGGTGGATTACCTTGATGAGTTTTCCGGAATTTGCCGGGTTGGCAGGGGTTACATCAAAGTCATACAGGTACCGGGTGGTTGCACCGGATTCATTTTTCTCTTCCTTGAGCTGTTGGGTAACGGCTTCGTAGGTTCCCCTCCATATAATCCTACTGGGTGCCGGAAATCCCGATGCGGCGGTTAATTCCCGCCTCAGCAAATTACCCCGCATGCGTGGGTCGGCGTGGCTGTTATCATACACCTGGAGTTCCTCGCTACCATCCGGCCGGACGGTTTTTGTGAGATTGCCCTGGTCGTCATACCCATACATCCACACCACCATCCTGAAGGATTTGTCCTTGATGAGGCGGTACCGCCGGTCAAGTAGTTCCCCCCTGTAGTTAAACGTATAGGTTTCAAGGCCAAAATCAGGGTTCATCACTTCCACCCGTTGGGCCGGAAGGTTCATGTAAACAGGGTCTCGGGGGACATATTGCAAAAGGGTATAGTCATATTGGTACAGGTATCCCCCGTAAAGTTGTTCGATAACCCGTGCATAACGCGCACTGGCCGGGTCCTGTTCGTAGGTGTTTTCCAGGAAGGTGTTCCCCGCCCCGTCGGTTACCCGCACTATATTGTGCCGTAGCTCCGGGAGCGCCCAGGGTACTTCATAGTGGTACTCCCTTTTGATACCGTCGGGGTGTTCTTCAATGGCCGGCAGGGAGACACAGGTCAGCTGCTGGGTTTCTTCGTCGTGCGCATAGGCGACCGTGCGTCCCGTATGGTCCTCTACCGAGATCAGCAACTGGCATTGGTCATAGGCAAACCGGAAAAAACGATCATCATCATCCCGTACTTCCAGCAGGTGGTCATCGGGGCCATAGCTAAATGCAATTTGGTTGCCGGCGGCATCTTTTATCCACAACAATGGGATACGCTCTGCGTGCAGCCACCCCGGAGGGCGCTCAAAATGCATCAGGCTACCCCCCTTGCCTTTAATTTCGTATATGGGTGCCGGTGCTGCCAATCGTTCCAACACCTCAAAATTGCCGCTCGGGGGCTCAAATGTCGCCCCGTTGAATGTGAAGGTAATTTCATTGAGGTTCCGCCAAAGCGCGACATTGCCATTGGTGAGCTCCCGCAGGTAGAGGTTGAAGTTATGGTCCCAGTTCCATCCGAAAGGCCCATATGCCGGACTTCCACTCCTGTAGAACCGGATAAAAGCCATGGGCAAAATGGTATTACCAATAGAAATATCGGTTTCTTCCAGGTAAAACGCCCCGTTGAACAGGTCTACCGGATCACCGCCATTGGTCTGTTCATGGGGTACATCCCGGTTGTTTACGGGATCTTCCTGTCCGGCCGGTGGTTCATGAGGTTCTTCACCCTGCGGAGGCGAAGGGGGCGTTGATGGATCTGGTGTCTCCGAGAAGTTCGCGGATACCGGTGGGTTTGGGGCCGCCTGTAGATCTGGGTTGTCTACCCCGCCGGGGGGGTTCTCCTCCACAGGTGCCCCCTGGGGGGCATTGACGGGCTGGGCATTGCTGGCCGTAGCGGGGCATTCACTGTTGATCTGATCGATGACCCTCCTATGGTTGGCCGCAAAACCCTTGTCCTGGTTGGCCTGAGACAATTCGTTGATAAAAGCCTTGGCTTCGCAGGACGTAAAAGGCCCGAAAGCCTCCCCGCTTTTGTATTGCTTCCCGTCGTAAGTAAAGGAATTGATCCCATCGTTTAGTACTCCGCTATAAGGTCCGGGCATGTTACATTCAGTTTATGGCAACCACTATGGCCTCCTGGCCGTTCCAAACCACATCCCCGTCATTTAAACTAATTGCGACCGGTTCTTTGGAAGACGTCGTTGCCGTATTAATAAATAACTCAATATCATTTCTAATCTTGGTTTTCTCGGAAGCGGAACAACACCTCCCATATATTTGCGTGATGGCCGCGGGAGCATCTTGCCGGGTTATAAACCGTTCCACTAAAAGGAATTCCACATCTTCCTTTGAATTTCCCGTATTCCTGGTATGTATTTCAAAAGCGTCGGGGACCCATGTGTTTCGCGTTACGACCACATCATGGGGGGCACCGGGCAATCTCAGCCTTTTCATATCCAGGACCGCGGCCATACCCACATGCCCAACTTTGTTCCCGATACGCTGCATCTTACGGGAGGTCCTCCATAATTCCTTCCCGGCTTCCCGGTCCCTGGCAACATTCAGGACAAACGTCTGGTTTCCGGCCCTTGAGGTAATGTCCACCTTCCAGACACTCGAGGTATGGCCTTCCTTTATGTTCCACAACTCCATGGTATCAGGCGCTTGCCTGTTGTCCAAGGCATGTTGCATGATATAGGTCAGGGCCATTGTTGTGGACGCTTCAAATGAAAGGACACCGCATTTGTTGGCCAGGTGCCTGAGTCGCTGCAGCCGGGTATCTTCCGGACCCGGGACATGGGCGTGCATCTTATGGGCCAGCTCGTTCCAGCTTGGCTGCCACCCCAACCGCGAACACGCTTTTAAAAGTCCCCGGCTGATGATCCCGTGAAAAGGAACAGATCCATCAAGAGCAACGGCCCTGCCGCCGGAGGTCAACTCAAAAGGTGATTTGTCGGGCCCAAAAAATAAATCGACTTTCATGGTGTACCGCTTTAATACCCTGGTTGTATCTCCCTATCAGGCTACTTATCGTCCTTTGATTTTTGGAATTTCACCCCCATGGAACTTAGTTTAATACGCTGTACCTGCTGGGTTTTAAGCCCGGTGATCCTGGTTAATTCCGTAGATCGCAGCGATAACATGTCCTGACGGGTAATTTCCTTGCCACTCTTGCCAAAATGTTTTTCGAGTTTTGCAAGGGCTTCCCTGGGGATGTCCTTAACCACGGAAGTATTCAAAATTTCGCGGCCCTGCTTCAATTGAATGATTTTGTATTCCAACTGCTTGGCGAAAAAATCCGTCTCCGCGAACTTCTGTAGTTTCACGGTGGGGTCATTAAGGCTTTTTAAGGTCTCAACCTTAAGGTACTCACTTAACTCATTGGCCTGTCTGATACTATAGGCAGGTGCGTGCTGCATTGACCTGACTGCCATCGCTTCTTCTTTGGAATCATGGCATTTGCAGCTGGATGATTTTTCGCTTTTGGAAACCCTGCCCTCTTCTGCCATGGGGTTGACACCCCTGGAAAAAGATTTGTTGGCCATAAGGCTTCGGGAGAAGCTGAGGTTGGCCGGGATGGGTTTGATATCCACCACAAATTCTTTCATGGGAAACTTTTCCAGGAGCGATGAGCAACAACAAAGCCCCCGGGTAGTGATCATCAGGACTTCTTCTTCTCCCACCTGTTTGGTGGGCGTCGTGGATACGAGATTCACCTCAACCTGCCTCCTGGCGCTACCGGAACGCTTCTGCCATTCATCGGGGCAATCTACGCACCCAAAGGTATCCTCATAGCATATTTTGCCATTGGCTTCGGCATGGATCGTAAGCGACGTGCCGGATGGTGATATGCTTACGCTAGAACTCCCATGATTACTGTCGTTAATCAAGTTGGAATATCCTTCAATAACAAACCCGCTGGGTGCATTGTACACTTTGTCATCTGCATCATGCGTCAGATAACATTGGTAATACATGTCCCAACACTTGATAAAACAGGCTTCGCCCCATTTTTCCCGTTTTCCCATGGTATCTTGTTTTGTGGGGATAGGCGCAAAGGCGGAGGCCAGTTCCGAGACATCGGTCTTTCGTTCAAAATCCAGGATCGGGGTCTTGGTCAGGTGGCTGGTATCCAGCCTTAAGGATACACAAAAATCCTTCTGGTCCTTTGGCTGGGCTACCACCAGGAAGAACTCCTGTATGCCTTCTACCGGACGGGGGCCCCTTACAAAGCCCGAAGGTTCTTCCAGAGTGTGGGGCCTTGGCTGAACAAAGAACACCACCCGGTTGGTCCCCAAATGATAGCTGTCTAGCAAATGATACATTTGGGACAACTGTGTTGAATACGAATAGCTCTCACGCTTCTCCTGGGCTACATCCGAGGATCGGGATGACAGGCTTTCATCAGCATTCAGGCGCTTGGTTCCCCATTGTCCGTTGGGCGCGGAATAGCTAAAACCTCCCCCTGTACCGGCATAGGAAGCCTGCGCACCAAATCCGCCACCCCCCATATCAACATCCAGGATTTCAAGGGATTGGGTAGAACCGGCAGATTTCGTGATATTCAAGGCCTCAATGGATCGCGATTGCTTTTCCTTGGTATCCGTGGCCAGTTCATACAATTCCCGCTTTTTAGGTTCAAAATCCATAAAAAACGGATAGTCTTTCAAGGGGATATTCTTCTTATGGCCATGGGGGCCTACCACTACCTGCAAAATAGCGCCATGGCAAGGATTATAGGAGTTTAACAAATCGGTTAGTCCGGGAATGGTAGAGACATCGACACCATTCCAATCAATGGTTCCCTGGATTTCACTGTCCAGGGGCTGGTATCCTGTAAGGGTCGCCGTTACCTTAAGATAAGTGATGTTATAATCCGGAAAAAGCTGGTACTCGTCTTCCGGCCTGTATTTAAACACCGCCATCGATGTCTGCCATTTAGCCGGCAGACGCTTATCACATACGGTTCGATCAATCATATCCTCAGTAACACAGATGCGCTCCCAGGGAATGTCTGTTGGTAGATTTAACTTAAAATTGGACATAACGCTTTACTTTATTTAGGATTTAAGAAAGAAGTATTCACTGCTGCCTGACCATTACCTCAGGATTGCTCATGCCTAATGTGGTATTCAGGGGGCGATGGGGATAGTTTTGGGCAATAGACCGACAGCCCGGTAATACATGATTGGCCAGCTGCGTTTCGCCGGTGGTGCAATGGACACCAGCAACCTGAATATTCGATATTAAAGGTCTGTTATTATCAAAGGACAGTCAATCCCCATTTTTGGGGATTTTATACGCTGCGGGCTGATGGGGTGGCTTAAGGAGTATGGTTGTAGCGCTAAAGAACGAAGAACTCGAGGGCACGCCTGACAAGATGGGCCGTATTTTTTACCTGGAATTTTTCTATCAGGTTCTTCCTGTGGGATATCGCCGTATGATTGCTTATATACAGGCGGCTCGCAATTTGTTTTGAGGAGTACCCCTCACTGATGAGCCGCAATACTTCCTTCTCCCTGGCAGATATGGTGTATTTCAGGGTTTTTCGCCCACCTTTGCCCCCATTGCCTGATTTGGACCTGAAACAATGTTCTATTCGTTCCTTCTCCGATACATCAAAAAAGTAATTTATGGCCAGGGAGTAATCGCGTATTTTGTGTATGAGGATTTCATGTTCCACACAAATCCTCCTGCCGCGGCAATCATCCAGGTGGTATTTGAGTATCATGGGCTCGTCAGGGTCAGGGTTGGTAAGAAACCTGAAGATTCTTTCTTTGATGGTGGAAACCTCTGCCTGGTCTATTTGAGCGAACCAATAATCCCAGCCCGATTTTTGCAATTCCCTGTAATTGCGCCCCAGGAATTCTCTAAAAGCCCTGTTACCGTACAGGAAATGTTCGTTTTCGATTAGATAGAGTACCACCATTAAACTTTTTGAACACTCACAAGCTTTCAGAATTTTTGAGAACCTTAAAACAAAAGTGGGTTCGCTCTGAATGCTCAAGGGCAGGAATGCGGATATTTCACCTGGGCTGCTCATCGTTGTGGGGCTGTCTGGGGTGACAGATTAAAGATACAACTTGTTGATTTACAGATGATATCAATATGTATGAACGGTATACATGGGTTCACAAACTGTAATAATTCCCATACATTTGGTACGTTTTAATGCGCCTTTTTGATGGTTTTTTCTTACATTTTTACATACTATCGTGCTTACTTAAGAAAATTTCCCGCTATGCAAAGGCGTACTGTCAGCGTTTCCTGTAAAGCGGGAGCCATACGGTCGGGCCACTTGCAACCCCTTGCTGCTACTTAAGGCTGGGCCCCTCAATACCACACCGCAGCCTGGCCTGGTATGAGCGACGGTACTGCTCCGTACGTATTGCCGGCAGCGATAAATTGCAAGGGGTCTGCACCCATCGTAGCGGCGGCCTACCTCCTGGGGATGCGCTCGGTCCAGTTTTTCCGCCGCAGTTCCTCCCCTTCCCCGTTTTCGAGGATACGGGTATAATCATAGTAATAATGGTATTCATCGCTGTAAAACTCCAGCAGGCCGGTCCACCGTAGGGTCCGGTCCCCGGTGTTTACGACAATGCTGTACCTGCTCGCTACCCGGGCCTCCGCCGGCCGGGGGTCGCTCAGGCTGTGCGCAATGTGTTCTTCATAGCGCACCGTCCCCCACGGATAGCGGTCGCCCCCCGAATTGGTGGCAACCACCCTGCTGGTCTGGGACTCCTCATCTCTTAGGACCTCGTTAACCTCGGCAAAGCCCGAGCCAGTTTCGGCAGAGAGGGCGCTGTAGCCCGGCAATACCGGGTCTGCCACCGGCAGGGGAAACGGCGTCCCCATTTTTTGGGCCGCAGGCGGCAACAAGGGCAGTTTCAGGAAGGAAGGGGCCGCTGCCGAAGAAGAAATCCGGGCGGTCATGGGATAGGGTGTCGGCCATATCATGGGCCACTGGGCGTTGTTCACCGCCAGGCGGATCCGGTGCCCCGGGCGGAAGGTCCAGGAGGCGGCATGCATTTCAATGGCAAACGTATAAACGCTATCCCGGACCACGTCCCCGGGCCGGTCCGCGCCCTTATGGTGCCTGGCGTTCAACCCGGCCCCGGTGACCTGGGTAACCTTCCCGTCCGGGGCCACATCCGAGAGGCGCACCAGCCAGTGCGCCGCGGGTGCGTTTACGGCGGCCTGCAACTGCACCACTGGCATCCCCAGGATTGCCAGGCTGTCTGCCAGGGGTGGCGAATCATACACCAGGCTGTGGGCATCCACCGCGCTTTGGTCCGGGGCCCAGTCGCCCCACCACATGACAGACCCGCTGGCTTCTACCCCCAGCGTGGGTTTATACTCCAGGGCCATTTCAATAGCCTCTGGGGCGGGGGCCAGTTGGTGCTCCTTCCCGGGATACCACAGGCTGTCCTTTGCGGCCGGCCAGCCTTCGGATGCTATCCAGTGCCCGGGGATATGGTCCAGGTCCGTCCCCGGGGGATGCCCATGGCGCTGGTAGACATAGAGGCTGGGTTCTTCCAGCATGCCGGTGTCTTCGCCCTTCAGCCAGTGGTCCAGCCAGCGCACCGCCATTTCACGCCATTCTATGGCCGGGCCGGGGGCTGCCCGGTTGGGCCAGATATGGTTCCAGGGGCCCAGCAGGGCTTTTACCGGCACATCGGCATGCTGCAGGATCCGGGGGATAAAATCGCGGTAGCCATCGTACCAACCGCCAATCACAAAGAGCGGGATATCGATGCGGGAGTAGTCGGTATTCAGGGATGCCCGGTCCCAGAAGGGGCCGTCCAGGGGTTGTCGCTTGTATTTCAGCAGCCAGGGGGGCGTATCAAAACGTTCCCTGAAATACGCCTCGTCTATGGTGAAATCCGGGGCCCCGGGCAGGGCATTGGTCAGGTCCTGCCCGATTTCATAGGCGTCTATATGCATCATGCCATCAATGAAGTGCACGTCATCCTGGTAGATATCATCGGTAGACATCAGGGAGATCACGGTCTTCAGGGCAGGCGGGCGCCGCATGGCCATATGCAGGCCATTGAAACCGCCCCAGGAGATCCCCAACATGGCCACCTTCCCGGTGGAAAATGGCTGGCGGGCGAGCCAGTCGATCACCTGTTCCCCGTCCCGTTGCTCCTGTTCCGAGTACTCCCCGTCTACCAGGGTCCCCTGGCTTCGGCCCGTCCCGCGGATATCGACCCGGGCGACGACATATCCCCTGCGTACAAAATAGGAGAAGAGGGGGAAACGGTGGGTACGGCCCTCGTCTTTGCGGTAGGGCAGGTATTCCAGTACAACGGGGTACGGCCCCTCTTCCCCTGTCCCCGCGGGCATGTAAAGGTCGGCCGCCAGGAGGGTACCGTCGTCCATGGGGATCATGGCTTCCCTTATCTGCACCCCCCCGGCGACTGCCAGGGGCTCCTGTACCGCATGGTTGGGACCGCACAGGAGCAGGGCCGTTAAAACAAGTACATACAGGGCCGGGGTATTGCTTTTCATGGTAGAGGGGTTTTTCATCGCAGTCGGGGCTCGTGGGGGGTTACCGCACCAGGTGCCTGGGGAAATCGCTTACCTGTTCACAACCCAGTTGTTCCATCACCTGTTGCAACTGGGTTTTGAGCAGGGAGATGGTATGGTGCCCCCCCTGTTTGCCCAGGGCGGCCACCCCGTACATAAACGAACGCCCCATAAAGGCGAACTGCGCCCCGCTGGCCAGGGTCCGGGCGACATCGGGGCCCGAGCGCATCCCGCTGTCCATCATCACACAGATCTGGTCCCCGTACTTTTTGGCGATGCGCGTAAGGGGCGCGATGGTAGATTCCCCGGCATCCAGTTGCCTTCCGCCATGGTTGGACACGATGATCCCGTCCAGGCCCATGGCGATGGCCAGGGCCGCGTCTTCTTCGGTGGCCACCCCCTTGAGGACCAGCTTGCCCCTCCACTGTTCGCGGATTGGCGCGATCTTTTCGGGGTCCAGCCGTTTGCTAAAGGTCTGGTCCATGAATTTACCCAGTTGTTTCAGGCTGAGGTTTTTGGGCATATAGGGTTTCAGGGTGGCAAACTCGGGGGAGCCGTGCCTTAGAGTGGCCAGGGCCCACTGTGGTTTCCCCAGGATTTGCAGGATATTCCCCAGGGTCATCCGGGGCGGCATAGACAAGCCGTTGCGAATTTCTTTGGGCCTGAAACCAAAGGCCGGGGTGTCGCACAGGAGCACCAGCACCGGGCAGCCGGCCTGCCGGGCCCTGTCGATGATATCCCGGCGCATCCCCGCGTCAGACGGGTTGTAGAGCTGGAACCAGGCCCTGCCCTCGGTCAGTTCACTGACGCGTTCTATGCCTGTGGTAGCCACGGTACTCAGGACAAAAGGGATGTTCTGTTCAAAGGCCGCCCGGGCCAGGATTTCGGTGGCATTGGGCCACATCAGCCCCTGCAGCCCCACCGGGGCCACGCCAAAGGGGGCGTCGTAGGTATGGCCAAAGAGTTTGGTTTTCATGTGGGCACCCCCATAGGTACGCAGGTAGTGGGGCTTTAATTGCACCTCCCGGATCTCCCGGGTGTTGCGGCGCAGGTTGATTTCCTCGTTGCAGCCCCCATCCAGGTAGTCAAAGGCAAAGCCGGGGATGCGCCTGCGCGCTTTTTCCCTGAGGTCCTCTACCCTGGGGTAGCGGGAGCTGAATACGATCTTGTCACTGTTTCTCATGGTTCCCCTGTTTAGATGTTCACCGGGTGCGGCTAATCTCGCAAATCTTGTCCATTAACTGCCATTTTTCGCCCGCGACGGCCCAGGGCATAGGCTTTTGAAACGTCCACATAAGGGTTTCCCATTCGCGGACGATAGGGTTTTGTCGATCCCTCAGCGCTTTTTCCTCAAAGGAAAAATCGTCTTCGGCCTCCAGGATCATAAACAGGCGGTCATGCACCCGGAAGATCTCCAGTTTCAGGATACCCGAACTCAGGATGCTCTCCTTGATTTCCGGCCAGACATGCCGGTGGTGCCGTTCGTATTGTTCAATGAGTTCCGGATCGTCTTTCAGGTCCAGGGCCAGGCAATAGCGTTTCATTTTCCTTGCGTATTAGTGGTTAAACATTATTTTCCCAGGGCAGGCATCAGCCCGCACCATAGGTATGGGCGGCACGGTACCCATAGAGGGCGACCACCAGAAAACACAGCAGGGGCAGCACAAAGGAGAAATTTACCTCCGGGACGCCCAGCAGCCGTACATCGGCATAACCTGTGCCCCCGATATCCAGGATCCCGCCCTGCAAAATAGGCATAAATGCCCCGCCCACGATGGCCATGACCAAAAAGGCCGAGGCCGGTTTGGCATCATCGCCCAGCCCGGTAAGCGCGATCCCGTAAATGGTGGGGAACATGAGCGACATGCAGAATGAGATCGCAACCAGGCTGTAGAGGCCCCACATCCCTTCGACAAAAATGGCCCCCAGGGTACACAGCATGGCCCCCAGCGCCAGTATCATCAGCAGTTTTCCCGCATTGACGAACTTTAAAAAATAGGTAAACAAAAAGCGCCCCCCCAGGAAGACCCCCAGGGCCACATAGGCGTAGTTGACCGCCTCCCGGTTATCGATCCCCAGGTTCTCGGCATACTGGTAGATATAGGTCCAGCACATGATCTGCGCGCCCACATAAAAGAGCTGGGCGATGACACCTCCCACAAACCGCTCCTTTTTAAATATCCGCCGGATGGCCGCCGCCATGCCACCACCTTTTTCCGCATCCATTTTTTCGGGCATTCGGACCAGGCTGATCAGCAGCAGCATCAAAAGCACAAAAAGCCCCAGCCCCACGTAGGGGTTCCGGATCACCATCAGGTCCGAGCTCTTCACAGCGGCCTTGGCGGCCCCCGTCAGGGTTTCATAGACGCTGTTCCCGTGGCCATCCACGTCATCAGACTGCAGGGCGCCCAGGATAAAGGTCTGGGCCACAAAAAGCCCGGTAAGGGCCCCCAGCGGGTTAAAGGCCTGGGCCAGGTTGAGGCGGCGGGTAGCGGTTTCCTCGGCCCCCATCGCCATGATATATGGGTTGGCGGTCGTTTCCAGGAAGGCCAGCCCAAATGTGAGCACATACAGGGCCAGGAGGAAGAAAAAGTAGTTCTCCATGGCTGCCGCCGGGTAGAAAAGCAGGGCGCCCGCGGCATACAGCACCAGGCCCACCTTGATCCCCAGCTTGTAGGTAAACCGTTTTACGAGGTAGGCCGCCGGAAGGGCCATGGTGAAATACCCCCCGTAAAATGCGGCCTGTACCCAGGAGGCCTGGGTATTGTTGAGTTCCAGGATCTTCTTGAAAGCCGAAACCATGGGGTTGGTAATGTCGTTCGCAAAGCCCCAGAGCGCGAAGAGGGAGGTGATCAGGATAAAGGGGAGCAGCACATTGCGGCTCACCACAGGGGGTTGGTTGTGTTGTTTCATGCCAGTTTCACTACGATATTATGGCCCGGTCCAGGTGGGTGTACCCCCCATCCACATACAGCCATTGCCCGGTGGTATGGCCCGACCTGGGCGAAAGTAAAAACAGGACCGCATCCGCGATTTCCCCGGGGGTGGTCATACGGTTCCCCAGCGGTATCTTCCGGGTGATTTCCTTTAGGCGGGATTCCGGGTCTTCAAAGCCCGAGATCCATTTTTCATAGAGGGGCGTAAAGCATTCGGCTACGATCACGGAATTCACCCGGATCCCGTACGGCAGCAATTCTACCGCCCACTCCCGGGTAAGGGCGTTACGGCCCCCGCAGGCAGCGGCATAGCCCGAGGTCCCCCCCTGCCCGCTGACGGCGACCTTAGACCCTATATTGACCATAGGGCCCCGGCTTTTCTTCAATTCCGGCAGGGCGTAATGCGCTACCAGGTAATAGTGGGCCAGGTTCTTTTGAAGGGAGGCCATAAAGTCTGCGTAATTGCCTTTTTCGAGCCCTACGCCGTCATTGACGCCTGCGTTGTTCACCACCCCGTCAATGCGTCCCCATTCAGCAACCACCTGCCCGATGGCTTCCCGGCATTGCTCCGGGTCGGTAAGTTCTGCGGTTACCCCAGAGGCCCTCCCCCCGGATTCGGCTATGCCACGTAGTACTTTCCCGGAACGGTCGTGGTCCCGGTCTATAAGTACCGGGATGGCCCCTTCCGCGGACAGGGCCCCGCAAATAGCAGCGCCAATCCCGCTGGCCCCGCCGGTTACGATGATGACTTTCTCTTGCAGTTGCAGGTCCATACTTGTGGGTTTACGGTTACTGCCCCGATCTCCCCAAAGGAAGCCCGTTGTTCTTCGCCATGGATAGTCAGGGCCCTCAATTTAATAATTCTGGCCGGGCTTACCTCAAAAGAAACCCGTTGTTCGACGGCGTTGCTGGGAATGTTGCTGAATTCTCCCGCGGCTACCCGTTGCCACTGCCCGCGATCCGTGGCCGTGTAAAATGCATATTCCCGAAACAGGCTCCGGGCCTCCCAGGTATCCAAACCGTATCCGTTCCATACATCGAGTTTTTCCTTTCCGTCAAAACCCGGCCTTACAAGGCATACCAGCGCCTGGCGTTGCCTCCCATGATCAACTGCCGCTCGGTGCCCGTAAGCGCCCCCGTATAGCTGTCCACGACCTGTTTTACCGATTCGTAGCTGCCCGCCAGCAGGCATACCGGCCAGTCTGACCCAAACAGGAGGCGGTCTGCCCCAAAGGCCTCAAGGACGGCATCCATAAAGGGGTACAAATCCTCCCGTTCCCAGCGGAAGCCGTCGGTTTCGGTGACCATGCCCGAGAGTTTGCAGGCTGTGTTGGGAAAAGCCGCCAGTGCTTGCATCTGTTTCTTCCACCAGGGGTCTACCCCCCGGGAGATGCGGGGTTTGGCGATATGGTCGATCACGAAGCGCTGGGCGGGAAATCGCCGCACCAATTCCACGGCTGCGGTGAGTTGTTTCGGATAGATCAGGATGTCGTAGGCAAGGCCCAGGCTTTCGAGGCGGGCGATGCCTGCCTGAAAATCGGGGCGGAGCATAAAACGGTCGTCCGCCTCGTCCTGTACAATATGCCGGATCCCTTTTAACAAGGGGTTCCCGACAAAGTATTCCAGGCGTTCGCCCACCCCCTGATCGAGCAGGTCGACCCACCCGACCACACCTTTGATAAAGGGATGTTCCGCGGCGCATTGCAGCAGGAATTCCGTTTCGGCCTCCGACATATCGGCCTGCACGGCCACACAACCCGCTACCCCCTGCTCCTGCAATAGGGGTTCCAGGTGGGTGGGGAGGTAATCGCGCCGTAAGACCGCCATCGTATCGGTGATCCAGGAATGCCGTTTAGGGTCGTACTTCCAGAAATGTTGGTGGCTGTCTATCGTCATGGTGCCTTAAAATAATCGGGGGCCGCAAGCCGTAAGGGGTCGCCCATGGCCTGTTGCAGTCCTGCCAGTTCGTCAAAAAGCGCCCTTACCCGTTTTGCCTGGGCCGGCGCGTTGGCAATATCGTGCAGTTCCAGCGGATCTGCCCTGAGGTCGTACAAAAGCAACTTTCCTATGCCCGGGTAAACAATCAATTTGTATCCGTCTTTTCGTATCATCCGCTGCAGTGTCCGCTCATAGCAGCCGTAGATAGCCGGGTAGTGGCTGTCGCCGCCCCCGTCTGCAGCCAGGGAAAGCAGGCTGTTAAACTCAACATACGTCGGTTTTGGGGCGCCCGCAAGCTCCAGGGCCGTGGCCATGGCATCCTGTATATAGATATCCGCTGCTACCTTCGTGCCTTTCCCCACCCCGGGCCCTGCCAGGACGAAAGGTACCCGCAAGCTGTGGTCATACATGTTCTGCTTGCCCAGAAGGCCGTGTTCCCCAATGGCCAGCCCGTGGTCCGAGGTCAGGAATATATAGGTATTTTCCAGGAGCTTATGTTCGTTCAGGCGCTGTATGATAAGGCCGATCTGCGTGTCGAGGTGTGTGGTCAGCGCGTAGTATTCCTGCCGGTGTACCCGGACAGCGTATCCGGTCCTGGGAAAGGGCGCCAGGGCTTCATCCCTGAGGTCTGGCCCTGCCCCCATGTCCACGGCATAGGGGTATTCAGGGACAAAACTTTCGGGGACCGCCAACTGTTCCGGGTCGTATTGCCTTACATAGGATTCCGGCGCTTGCCTCGGATCGTGGGGGGCGTTGAAAGCGATATACATAAAAAAAGGGGCTTCTTTGCCTGCCGCCGCATCGATAAAATCCACCGCGTTCTTGCGCACCCGCTCACTCCAGTGGGTCCCACCTTCCCAATAGCCCTTTAATTCTTTGTTCCAGGGCTGCCATAAGGTGTCGTTCACCCCCTGGGGGCGGTTGTACCCCAGGGCCGTATCGGCCGGCATCCCGGGCAGTACGTCCCTGACATGGTTAAAAAGTGCCTCCGGGGGCACCGGGATGTGCCATTTCCCGGTCATATAGGTCTCATACCCCGCCTGTTCCATCAGTTTGGGCCAGGTCTCCCCGGTTTTTTCATTCTGGGCATAGCTTTTGGAAACCTCTTCGGCCCTCCAGATAGACCGGCCGCTGATCATCATGGCCCTGGAGGCCACGCAGATGGCCCCATTCCACCCCCCCATGTTGTAGGCGTGGGTAAAGGTGGTGCCCTTACGCACCAATTCATCCATGGCCGGGGTTTTGATTTCGGTATTGCCCAGGGCGTGCAAGGCCCTGAAACTCTGGTCATCCGTGAAAAGAAAAACGATATTGGGCCGGGATGTGTCTCGTGTATCGGGTATTTGGCCGCGGTCGCCCCCCCTGCAACTCACCAGGGCCGCCAGCAGGCACCACAAGGCACTGCACATCCAGAACCACCGGGATATTATTGGGGTATTTTTCAAACCACAGCGCGTGTTTGATGCGCCCTCACCCCTGTCGCAATGCCGGGTCTGGCCTTCATCCGTTCAATTTTATAAACCCCCCGTCGATGGGAAAATCCGTACCGGTCACAAACGAGGCTTCGTCCGAACAGAGGTAGCGTACCAGGTGGGCCACCTCATCGGGGGTGCCCATGCGCCCAATGGGTTGGGTTTTGGAAAGTTTTTCGAACATTTCGGCTTCCTTCCCGGGGTAGTTCCTGCTCAGGTAGCCGTCTACGAAAGGGGTATGGATGCGTGCGGGCGAAATACTGTTGCAGCGTATGCCGTAGTCCAGGTAATCCTTGGCCAGGGAATAGGTCATGGTCAGTACGGCCCCTTTGGTCATGGAATAGGCAAAGCGTTCCGAAATCCCGAGGGTGGCCGCTACGGAGGCCATGTTCAGGATGACCCCTCCCCGTTCCTTCATGGTGGCGATACAGGCTTTGCTACAGTGGAAAACCCCTTTGATATTGACTTCATAGAGCCTGTCCAGGTCCTGGGAACTGGTGGCCTCGATAGTACCTATATGGGCGATCCCCGCATTGTTGACCAGGATATCGATATAGCTGTTTTCCCGAATCCCGTTGATGCAGGCTTCCACCGCTGCCTGGTCGGCGACATCACAGGGGTGGGCTTCGATATGGCTGTCCTCCAGTTCGCCGGCCAGTTCCGTAGCCACGGCCTTGGCCACGCTGATATCGCGGTCAAGGATATGGACCCGGGCACCCGCCCCGGCCAGGACCCGGCAGATCGCCTTTCCGATCCCACTGCCGCCCCCGGTTACCAGGGCGGTCTTTCCGTTTAGTTGATAAGGCATAGACATATTGGTATTTTTATTCGCTTTCGTATTCAGGGAGCCCCATCGGATAGGGCATATCCCCCCGCTAATTCATCAAGTCCTGCTTTTGGGCTGCCCCCCCATCAGTGGGGTTCGCCGGTGAGCGGGTAGGTACCCTGCAGCATCCGGACGACATTCATCAGGGCGCGTGCATTGTGGTAACTGGTTTTCCAGATATTGGCCTTGGCATGGGTAGCCGCCATGGGATTGGTATCCAGGCCTTCATGGTACCACCCCCCGTTTTTATGGTCGATCATATACTGGTCGATATATTTCCATTGCTCGGTGAAATGCCGGTAATACCGTTCCTCTTCGGGGAAAAGGCGGGCCATCAGCAAGAGGGCGTTGAGGCCCTCGGCCTGGGACCACCATACCTTGGCATCGCTTTTTATGGCGCATACTTCTGACCCCCGGTAGTAGTACCCCCCGTCATAAAAGCCCCCAAGCCGGGCATCCCACCCATTGTCCAGGGCATGGTCTACCATTTTTTTGGCCTTTCGCAGGGTGGTGCTGTCATTTTCGCGCCCCAGCACATGGGCGGTTTCCAGCATCAGGAAAGCCGTTTCCACATCATGCCCGAAAGACACGTGGTCCAGGTAGAAATTGGCCGTCCGGTACGATTCGGTAGAATCCCGGAAGGAAACCGGCGTCCAGTCGCGCTCCAGGTGCAGGCTAAGGTAGCCCTTGTCGGTGGTGATGGTATCCCGTACCAGCAGCAGCATTTCCTCCAGGCGTTCCTTCAGCAGCGGGTCGGGCCACACTTCGTACAGGGCTGTGAAGGCCTCCATCAGGTGGATGGACGAATTCTGGTCTTTCCATTTCCGCCGGTTGAAATTTTCATAACCCTCCGTATTTTCTTCCACCTCCAGCAGCCAGGAGCCGTCCTGTTTCAAAACGTCAAAATACCCGCCGTATTCCGGATCGTGGGAGTGTCCTTCGAGCCAGTGGAAGGTTTTTTTGGCCAGATCCAGGGCGGCTTTATCCCCGGACACCCTGTAGTAGGCCGCCAGCCCGTAAATGGCGAAGGCATTCCCATAGGCGCTTTTGGTTTTTGACATCAGCCGGAGGGAATCCGCGTCGATCCCCTTTTGCAGGAAAAAGCCCCCATGCTGTTTATCCCACAGGTGGTCGCGGAGGAAATGGAAGCCATGCCGGGCCATATCGGTATAGGCCGGGTCTTTGTAAAATTCGGCCAGGGTAGCGGCAGACCAGACGTGCCGGGCCTGGGAGACCACCATTTTGTTCTGGGGGCCCTCCGGCTGCCAGGCAAAGTTAAAATCAGACCAGTAGCCCCCATGCTCCCGGTCGATCACCCTTGGGTACCAAACGCGTACCAGGGTATCCAGGGAGGCGCCGATCGTTTTTTCAAAGGCCTGGTCTTGGCCTGTAGCCTTTTTTTTATCGGTATTGCAGGCAACAGATACCAGCAGCATCAGGCAGGAGGCCAGTTTCAGTATCGCGTGCGAATGGAAATGAAGTTTCATCAATTCTCCCTATTAACCCCTAAATCTATATATAATTTCCAAAATACCTTCCATCCGCACCAAATTAAGGCCCCCATCTCCACTTGGGGCGGCCGCGGGAATGGAATATTCTTAGTAATTTCGGGGAGACAGCAGCCCAATCCAGTGAAACAGCCGTATTCGATTGTAGATATAGAGACCACGGGGAGTGGTATCAGGGGGAACCGGATTACCGAGATCGCCATTTTCCGCATGGAAAACGGGCAGGTTGCCGAAGAGTTCACCTCCCTGGTGAACCCGGGCTGTGAAATCCCCCATTATATTACGGCCCTAACCGGGATAGACACTGCCATGTTGCGCGATGCCCCCAGCCTAGGGGAGATCGCCCCGGAAATCATCCGCATCACCAGCGGCAGTATTTTTGTGGCCCATAGCGTGAATTTTGATTACCACGTGATCCGGAACGAGTTCCGGGATCTGGGGCTGGAATTCAACCGGAAGCGTTTGTGTACGGTGCGCCTGTCGCGGAGGATGTTCCCCGGGCTGCGCTCATACAGCCTCGGCAAGCTTTGTTCCTCCCTCGATATCCCGCTGACCGACCGGCACAGGGCACGGGGCGATGCCAGGGCCACCGTATCGCTTTTCCTTAAAATCCTCGGCAGCGAAGGGGCGGGCCCGGTCATAGCGCACTTTTTAAACGCGCGCTCCCAGGAGGCTACCCTGCCACCCGGCTTGCCCAGGGCGGTCTACGAACGGCTTCCTGCCGAGCCCGGGGTCTATTTTTTCAAAAACGCCCGGGGCGAGGCCATCTATGTGGGGAAGGCCAAGAACATCAAGAAGCGGGTATTGTCCCATTTTTATGACAAGGCCGACAAAGAGGTACAAATGTGCCGGGAAACCACCCATATAGATTTTGAACGTTCGGGCAGCGAGTTGCTGGCGTTGTTGATGGAATCGGCCGCCATCAAACGCCTTTTCCCCTTGTACAACCGATCCCAAAAACGCAAGAACCCCGCCTATGCGATCTTCTCCTACGAGGACCGCAGGGGCATCAGGCACCTGGCCTTCAACAGGGCCAAAGGCGCGCCCTCGCCCCTGGCGCGTTTTTATACGATTACAGATTGCCGCCTCTTCCTGGAGCAATGGTGCAGGGATTATGGGCTCTGCCCCAAGTACTGCCATTTACAGGAACAGCCGGGGGCCTGCAACCATTTCAGGATAACCGGTTGCGGGGGCATTTGCAGGGGGGCCGAAAGTGTGGCGGAATACAACCGTAAAGTAGCCGAGGCCATCGCGGCGATCCGCAGGGAGCACCGCCACCTGATCATCAGGGAAAAGGGGCGGGACGCCAATGAATCGGCGATCGTACTGGTAAAAGACGGCAAGTACTGCGGCTACGGCTTTATTGAGAAAGACGCCCCCATCCCGGGGATTGAAGACGCGCTGGCCTTTATCAGGCCACAACAAAATACCCTGGAAACAGAACGTTTGCTGGAATCGTACTGTATCCGGCACCCCGGGAATACGATACAACTGGGGGAAGCAGGCGTTTGAAAAGCGGGGAGGTAAGACGTTCAGGCCACGTCCGGGCAGGGGGGGGATTACTTCATCTTCCGGTACATCTTGATAACAAAGAGCAACCACATCAGGAAAATGATGGCTACAAAAATGGAATATGCCAACACGAAATCCATTAATCCCTATCTTTAAAATAAATCATAAATGCCAAAATAGTAGGAGGCCAAAACGCGAGAAACATCGCTTCCATATGTCTCCCGGATAAAAAAAGTACTTCGGAAACGACAATAGTCCCAAAAACCACCAGGAGTAAAATGCAACTCATTACCCCTATGCGCTCAATAAAATCCTTGATCATAGTGTGTCCTGATTCCTAAATTAAAGATAGTTAAATATTTGTTAATTCGCCAATATAATTCGCAGTCCTTTCCATAAAAAATGGAGCGAAACGCACTGGCGCCTGCTCCAAATATAAGTTATTTTTAATAAGGCCTCCATGGTTGAAAATCCCGGCAGTACCGGCCTTTCCGTTATGATGCCGCTTATGCTGCCTGTTTACTTCAGGGTAGATGGGCACACATAATCAGTCATTTCCATCCCGGATTCCTTCATGGCCTTAAAACCACCGGCAATGTCCACCAGGTTGTGGATCCCCCTGCTTTTTAGGATAGAGGCCGCGATCATAGAACGGTAGCCCCCTGCGCAGTGCAGGTAAAAATTCCGGTCTTTGGGGAATTCAGCCAGGTGTTTGTTGATAAAATCCAGGGGCGTGTTCCGGGCATCTGCCAGGTGTTCCGATTCATATTCGCTGCCTTTTCGCACATCAAATACCGGCAGCTTGTCTTTTTCCAGCTGTTTTTTCACCTCCGCTGTGGGGAGGGAGGTAATGGTATCCACTTCTTTGCCTGCCTTTTTCCATGATTCGAAACCTCCCTGGAGGTAGCCCAGGGTATGGTCAAACCCTACCCTCGAAAGGCGGGTAACGGCCTCCTCTACTTTATCCGGGGGCGCTACCAGCAGGATGGGCTGTTTCACATCGGCGATGAGGGCCCCAACCCAGGGGGCAAAATCCCCGCCCAGGCCGATGAATATGGAACGCGGGATATGGCCACGCGCAAAATCTTCCTGTTGGCGTACATCCAGTACCAGGGCCCCGGTTTCATTGGCTGCCGTTTCAAAGGCATCGGGGCCCAGGGCGGTATTGCCCCGTTCCAGGACCTCCCGGATATCTTCATAACCCTCCTTGTTCATCTTCACATTCAGGGGGAAATATTTGGGGGGTGGCAGCAGGCCTTCCGTGACCTCCTCGATGAACTCTTCCCGGCTCATGTCGGCCCGGAGGGCGTAGTTTACCTTTTTTTGGTTCCCGAGGGTATCTACCGTTTCTTTCATCATGTTTTTCCCGCAAGCCGAGCCAGCCCCGTGGGCCGGGTAGACAATGACCGCATCGGGCAGGGGCATGATCCTGGACCTCAAACTGTCATACAGCATGCCGGCCAGTTGCTCCTGGGTCATGTCGGCCGCCTTTTGCGCCAGGTCGGGCCGCCCCACGTCACCGAGGAAAAGGGTATCCCCGGAAAAAATGGCATGTTCCCTGCCCCTGGCATCCAGCAGCAGGTAGGTGGTACTCTCCATGGTATGCCCGGGGGTATGCAATGCCCGGATGGTGAGCTCGCCCACTTTAAATTCCTGCCCGTCCCTGGCAATGATCGCCTCGAAAGACGGGTTGGCGCCGGGCCCATAGACGATTGGGGCACCGGTCTCAGCCGCCAGGGTAACATGCCCACTGACAAAATCTGCGTGGAAATGCGTTTCAAAAATGTACTTGATACGGGCGCCATCGGCCTTGGCGCGCTGCAAATAGGGCGCCACTTCCCGGAGGGGATCGATGATGGCCGCTTCGCCCTTGCTTTCTATGTAGTAGGCACCCTGGGCGAGGCAACCCGTATATATTTGTTCAATATTCATGACATTCAATTTTTGCGTGTATAAAAATACGATTTTTAAATGGGCCCGCCGTCGCCCGAGGGCTTGTTTTGATATGCGATCCGCACCTGTATTTCCGTGGCCGATTCAGGGTGGTCGTAATAGTCGACCGCATCCTGGATCCGGAGGAAAAGGTGTTCCTTGGGGAGCAAATCGATGATATCGCTGTGAAAGATCACGTCCCTGGTGGGGCCTATGGCCCCTGAGAGGTAGAACCGGATGCCCCGCTGGTGGATTTCATGGATGACCTTAACCAGCATGGCCGTGGCGGTAGAATCAATATAATTGATGGCCTCCGCGTTCAGGATGACACAGCGCAGCTGGTCTCCTTTCTCTTCGATGAATTTAAACAACTGGTTTTTAAAGTAGTTTTTGTTTCCAAAGTAGAGCTGCGAATCAAAACGAACGATCAAAAGGTCGTCCCGGATGTCCACATCGTCCTGGAACCGTTCGATGTTTTTGTAATAGGCGGTACCCTTAATGTTCCCCAGCACGGCAAAATGCGGCCGGGAGGTACGGTAGAGCATCAGGATCAGCGACAGCAGCACCCCCAGGAGGATGCCTTGTTGTATGCCCAGGAAAAGGGTAAACAGGAAGGCAAACACCAACACGTAGAACTCGTCCCGCTGGTGTTCCCATAAAAAGGCCGGGTACCGCAATTCTACCAGCCCGGCTACAGACACCATGATAATGGATGCCAGGACGGCCAGGGGGAGGTCATAGAAAAAGGGGGTTAAGAAAAGGAGGGTAAGGACGACGAGTGCCATGCTGATGACCCCTGCCAGCTGGGTCCTGGCCTGCATCTTATGGTTGATGGCCGAACGCGAAAAACTGGCGGTCACGGAATACGACTGAAAGAAGGCCCCAAACAGGTTGGCAGCGCCGATGGCCAAAAGTTCCTGCCTGGGGTTGGTGGCATCTTCCTGGTTCTTTTCATCCATAGCCTGCCCGATGGAAATGGCTTCGGTGTAACTGATAATGGCCAGGGCCAAGGCCATGGGCATGAGGGTGTTCAGGTGTTCCCAGCTAAACCGGGGCGCCTCAAAGTCGGGCAGTCCCCTGGGGATGGCCCCCACCACCGCCACCCCATGTGCATTAAGCCCAGAAAAGGTCGCCAGGAGGATCCCCAACACCACCACGATCAAAAATGCCGGGAGGCGGCGGTTCCACTTCCTGATCAAAACGATGATCAAAATCCCCCCCATCCCCACCATCAAGGTCAACCCATGGGTGTGGTGCATTTCGCGGAAGATGTCATTGAAAAGAATATGGAAACGGCTGCTATTCACCACATCGGTGCCCAGCAGGTGTTTCAGCTGGCTAAGGACGATAATAATGGCCGCGGCCGAGGTAAACCCGCTGATTACGGGTTTGGAAAGGAAATTTACGAGGAAATCCATACGGAGGAGGCCCAGGATAAGCTGGATGGTCCCCACCATAAAGGTGAGCAGTACTGCCAGGGCGATATATTCCTCCACACTGCTTACCGTAAGGGCCCCCAGCCCCGCTGCCACCAACAGGGAGTCCATGGCCACCGGCCCCACCGCCAGCTGCCTGGAGCTGCCCACCAGCGCGTATATCAACAATGGCAACAGGCCTGCATACAAACCATGTACCGGGGGCAGCCCCGCAATCATGGCATAGGCCATCCCCTGGGGTACCAGTACAATACCCACGGTGAGCCCGGCCAACAGGTCCTGTGAAAAGTCGGCCTTTTGGTAGGTGGGCAGCCACTGCAGGATGGGGAAGAATCGTCGCATTACCCAAAGGTAGCACTTAAAACAGAATTCCCGCCGGCTTCAGGGGGTGCCTCAGTCTTGCCCGAAATAGTCCTTTTTATAAAAATGCCCCAGTTCTTGGGTTAACAGCAGGATTTCCGGCTTGTCTTTACGCAACAACACATGCCAGTCATTATAGGATTCCCAGGCGTCATTGACGAATACCGCCGGCCCATAGGCCTCCACAAGTTTCCGCCTCAGGCGTTCCTCTTCACCTTTTCCCGTCAGGATCCATGCCACCTTCAATTGCCCGTCCCCAAAACGGGCCTCCACTTTCCTGGGAAAGCCGGCAAACGGCACCCCAAAACAATTCCACTGCAACTGGGCATTGGGATCGCTTCCATCCAGGGTTTCCTCCTGTGTAAAGGCCGAGGAAGCCTCCATTACAGGCTTCAGGTTTTCCAGCTTCTCTCCCATCTGAAGGAAGGCAGGCAGTGCGACTGTCTGGTCATATCCCGGAAAGGCGCCCCCGTTTGAAGGCAGCAGGGGGTGGTCCCAGGCAAAGAGGTTCAGGTGCAAGCCTTCTTCCCTCATGAACCAGGCCGAATCATCTGATGGGCGGGTAATAACCCCCTTCTCCCAATGCACCCTATACTGCATAAAGGCCTGCAAGGAATCCAGTCCTGCCAATGCCAGGGCAGCCAGCACCTGACCCCTTGCCTGTATAAAGGCCAGGCGGTTATCGGCGAAGGTAAAAACCACTTCCCCCAGGCGTTTCCCCCCAGCCCGGTAACCCAGGCATACTAAATGGTCTTCGCGTTCGCCCGCCAGGGGGAACGTGGGCTTTTCGGGAGTTACCAGCCTGATTTCATCAGATTTGTGCGTGGCCATGGCCTGTACCTCTTCCAGGGGTTGCCCCATGAAAACCTCGTCAAACAGGACGACCTCCTGGCTGTAGATCGTGGTTGTCGTAAAAAAAAGGCCCATCAGCAGGGCCAGCGGATAAACATGCATACCTAAAGAATTTTAATAGTTTATAGTAAAGATTCCTCTTGGGCATGATTGTTACAACTGGAAGCATAAAATTTGCAGGGCGCAATGTGGAAATAGGCGCCCTTCAAGTGCGGGTCGCGCTATCCGGCCGGAGCCAGAGGGAGAACTGCCGCGCATCTTCCCCCAGGAATTCAAAACCCTGGTGCAGGTCCTTTTGTGCTACGGCATAGGGGTAAAAGGTGATGGGTTCTATGCAGATCATGTTGGGCACCTCGGTCCAAAGCATAAAATGGCCGAATCCCGAGGTACGGAGGTGCAGTATTTTTTCGTCTTTCAGCGTTACCTCCTCCAGGCCGGGCAGTAGCAGGGCCCTGCTGCCCACAGCCAGCACCTCCCGGAGCGTTACCGCCGTTTCGCCCGCCTGTACCGTTGGCCTGGGGCTGCGCAACTTAAAGGCCGGGTGGTACCCCATCATATAGGGCATGTCACGTTCGCCCTTCAGGGTGAACCGGACTTCCAGGCCTTCATCGGTGAGCGTGAAGGATTTTTCGAAATGGAAACTATAGGGCCATACGCCCCATTGCATGGGGGAGCGATCGGGGTATTTGGTATTCTTTACGGGGGTGCCCGCCTGGTATTCCTTTACAAAGGTGGCCCCCGCAGCAGATTGCCCCTTCAGGGAATAGGCCATATCGCGCAACAGACCGTGCTGGTCCTGCAGGGCATTGCCCCTGGGGACCTGCACCCGGTAGGAGGCCTCCGCGGTAGGCCCGATCACGGGGAACATTTCCGTATCGGACTGGCCCCAGCCGGGGCTTCCCTTCTGGTGGATGAATTCATAGCCATCTACCCGGTAGCTTACCAGCTCGCCCCCGTCTATCACAGCCTCCTGCCCCCCTTTGTGGATCCGGATCATGATTTCTGGTTGATGAGGCGGTAGATCAACAGGGCGGTACGCTGGGTCAGGGCCTCAACCGTATTCAGGTTCACCGTTTCTTCCGGGGTATGGGCCCTGGACCCCATGGTGCCCAATCCGTCCAGGCAATCTACGTATTCGGCCACGAAAGACGTATCGGCGGCCCCTCGTTTTCCGGGGTCATATGCCAGGACTTCGCCCTGGCCCAGGTCCAGGCTTACCTGGTTGAGTACCTCCAGGAGTTTGCTGTTCCCGGCTGTAGGGCTCATCGCAGGGTAGGCGTCTTCAAACGTGATGCTGGCCGAAGTATGCGGCAGGTTGTTGGCGACGATGGCGCGCATTTTTTCCCGGGCCGATTCCTTTTGTTCCTCACTGATAAAACGAAGCCCCCCATTGACCATGGCCGTCTGGGCCACCACGTTGGTTTTGCCGAAAGCCTGCCCTTTGGCCGCTCCTTCCTCAAATACCAGGGAAGTACCCCCCAGGACCAGCCCCGGGTTAAAGGTGAGGAATTCCTCTCCCCGGACCTCCTCGTAAAAGGCATTCAGGATGCGCGACATTTCAAAAATGGCCCCGGCCCCGGTATTTTCATTGAATATCCCTGAAGAGTGGGCTCGTTTCCCGGTCACTTCCAGTTTCCACCCCGAGCTGCCACGGCGGGCCACGGTGGCGTAGTTAAAACCCGTAGAGGTCTCAAAACCCAGGGCAATATCACTCCGCCTGGCGGCTTCGATCAGGTCGCCCCGGCTGGTCTCCAGGGGGCTCCCGGCATCTTCCTCGTCCCCGGTAAAGGCCACAATGATTTGGGCGTCTCCCAGCAAGCCATTCTCATGCAGCGCTTTCAGGGCGTAGAGCACGATCACATCGCCCCCTTTCATATCGTTCCCCCCGGGGGCATGGGCGATGCTATCGTTTACCCGGACAAATTCCTGGAAAGGGCTGTCTTCCTCAAAAACCGTATCCAGGTGCCCTATCAGCAAGAGCCGCTTCCCTTTTCCCCCTTTGATCTCGGCAAAGAGGTGGCCTGCACGGTTCATTTCAGGCGGCATGTCAACCCAGCGGGTGTCAAAACCTATGCCGTCAAAGGCGTTCATGAATTCGGCTCCCACGGCTTTGACCCCTTCGATATTGTAGGTGCCGCTGTTGATATTGGTCACCTTTTCCAGGAACGCGATAGCTTCGGCGTTGTTGCCGGCCACTGTGGCTACCACCTTCTTTTCCTGCCGACTGAGCCGTTGTGCCTGCATGCCGATGGTGACCAATAGGAGTATAAAGAGCGGGGCCTTTCGTAAATAGGTGTTCATAGGGTATACGGTTTTTATGTATTGCTATTTGATTTTCATTTTGTGCCCCGGGCCGGCAGGCGTGTTTAGCTATTCTGTAAAGCCCTGCTTCTGCATCCACTCATCATTGAAAATTTTACCCACATAGCGGCTACCGTGGTCGTGGAAGAGGACGACCACCACGTCGTCTTTGGTAAAATGCTCTTTGAGCTGCAGTACCCCTTTGATGGCGGCACCGGCAGAGTTCCCCAGGAACATCCCCTCTTCACGGGCCAGGCGGCGGGTATAGACCGCTGCATCCTTGTCGGTTACCTTGGTAAACCCATCGATGATGTCAAAATTCACATTCTTGGGCAGGATATCCTCCCCGATGCCTTCGGTGAGATAGGGATAAATCTCCTTCTCGTCAAAAATACCGGTTTCATGGTACTTCTTAAAAACCGAACCATAGGTATCCACGCCCCATATCCTGATATCGGGGTTTTGCTCCTTGAGGTAGGTCCCCACCCCTGAGATGGTGCCCCCGGTACCCACGCCAACCACGAAGTGGGTGATCTTGCCCTGGGTTTGTTCCCATATTTCGGGGCCGGTACTCAGGTAATGTCCCTTGGTATTGGAAAGGTTATCGTACTGGTTCACGTACCAGGAATTGGGTATTTCTTCCGAAAGCCTTTTGGCGGTGGAGTAATAACTCCGGGGGTCATCCGCAGCCACGTTCGTAGGGCAGATATGCACTTCGCTGCCCATGGCCCTCAGGATGTCTATTTTTTCTTTCGACTGTTTGTCCGGGATGGTGCAGATCATCTTATAGCCTTTGACCACGGCGGCAATGGCCAAGCCCAGCCCTGTATTCCCGGACGTGCCCTCTATGATCGTGCCGCCCGGTTTTAATTTCCCGGAGGCTTCCGCATCCGCTATCATCTGCAGGGCCATGCGGTCTTTAACAGAATTGCCGGGATTGAAGGTCTCGTACTTGGCCAACACCAGGCACGGGAGTTCTGCGGTGAGTTTATTGATCTTAACCAAAGGGGTATTCCCAATGGTTTCCAGGATATTCTGAGCGTATTTCATAGCAAACAAAGATAAAAGTTCCGTTTTGTTTTGGAAGGTTCCGCACCCAAAATTACGGGCACATGGAGCCTTACAGGCGTAGGTGGGGGGAAGCTTCCTGCCGTATTACTCAAATTTAATGGCCTTTACCGGGCTGATCCGGGTAATGATATAGGAAGGTACCAGCAGCATCGCGAGGCACAGCAACAAGACCCCCGCGTTCAGGGCCAGGACCGTCCAAAAATCTATGTTTACCGGGATGTATTCTATATAATACTCCCTGGGGTTGGGAAATTTAAACAGGCGAAAACGGTCCTGCAGCCAAAGCAGGGCCAGTCCCAGGCCGTTGCCCCACAGCAACCCTATCCCGATCAGGTAGGAGGCATTGTACAGGAAAACTTTCCTGATGCTCCAGTCATTGGCCCCCAGGGCCTTCAGCACCCCGATCATTTGGGTTCGTTCCAGGATAAGGACCAGGAGGGCCGTGATCATATTGATCCCCCCTACAATGACCATGATCCCGATGATCAGGGCAATATTGAAATCGAAAAGGCCCACCCACTCGAAGATCTTATAGTATTTGTTCCTGATATTCTGTGTATCCAGGTCAGACAGCGTGTTGCCATAGATTTCGGCTGTTTTCTCCTCCAGGCTGTCAAAATCGTCCAGGAAGACTTCAAAAGAGCCCACCTGGTCTTCATTCCATTGGTTCATACGCTGTATGTGCCGGATGTCTGTAAAAAGGTAGGTGGTGTCAAACTCTTCAAAACTGCTGTCGTACAGGCCTACGATCGTAAACTTACGCTGGTTGGGGGTTTTAGCGGGGTCATCATCCTTAAGGAAAAAGGCGAAGAAATCATCTCCCACCCCCAGTTGAAGCCGTCTTGCCATGGTCCGCGACATCAGCACCTCGGTATTCAGATCGCCCTGGAAATCCGGAAGCCGGCCGGCCACCAGGTATTCTTCAAACGCGTCCCAGCGGTAGTCTTTGCCCACCCCCTTGGCAATAATCCCTTCAAAGGTATCCTCGGTACGTATGATACCCCCTTTGGTGGCCACGGCCTGGATGTGTTCTACCCCCTGTACCAGGTTAAAATCCGGGTAAAATTCCTGGACTTTGGAAACGGGCACCACCGAAACCTCTGAGCGGTTGTTATCGTAATTGTAGATTTGTACATGCCCGTTAAAAGCAGCGATTTTTTCGCGGATCTTCTGTTTTAGCCCTACCCCTGTGGCGATTGCGATAAGCATCATGACCAGGCCGATGGCAATAGCGGCAATGGCTATTTTTATTATTGGCGCCGAAATGCTAATTTTATGCTCTTTCCCCTTGATAAGGCGCCGTGCAATAAAAAATTCTAAATTCAAAGGATGGTTTTTATATACGCATTCAAAAATACGGTTTTCCTATGGCTTTTTGTATTTCTGGCCTGTGGAAAGCCTTTTAAAAAGAACCCGGAACAACCGGACCCCATCGCGACCTACCTCCTGGATTTCCAAAAAAGCCCCATTACCCCGGCCGCAAACCGTACAGCAGCCTACCTGCCCATGCTCAAAGGAAAAAAAGTGGGGGTGGTGGCCAATCAAACCAGTGTGATATTCAAGGATCTCCAGAAGCGGGGCCCCGATTCCCTGGGGTACACCCACCTGGTAGACTCCCTGCTTTCGCTTGGGGTTGTGGTGAACAGGGTTTTTGCCCCCGAACACGGGTTCCGGGGGATGGCCGATGCCGGCGAGCACGTTAAGGATGGCCGGGACGCCACCACCGGCTTACCCATCATTTCACTCTACGGCTCCCAGCGCAAACCCGGGCCCGAACTGCTGCAGGGGCTGGATGTGGTTGTTTTTGACATCCAGGATGTGGGGGTGCGCTTTTACACCTATATCGCCACCCTGCAACTGGTCATGGAAGCCTGTGCCGAAAATAAGATCCCGGTGATGGTGCTGGACCGGCCCAATCCCAACGGGCATTACGTAGACGGCCCCACCATGGAATTGAAAAACAAAGGCTTCCTGGGGCTCACCCCCATCCCGTTGGTCTATGGGATGACCATAGGGGAATACGCCCTGATGATCAACGGGGAGGGGTGGCTTGAGGGAGGGGTCAAGGCCGATCTTACCGTGGTCCCGCTGGAGCATTATACCCATGCCTCGGAATACAGGCTACCTATAAGGCCATCGCCCAACCTTCCCAACGACAGGGCCATCAACCTCTACCCCAGCCTGGGGCTTTTTGAGGGCACCAATGTCAATGCCGGGCGGGGCACAGAATTCCAGTTCCAGCGCTATGGCGCCCCTTTCATGGATTCCAGGGCCTATACGTTCAGCTATGTCCCCGAACCCAATTTCGGGGCCAAAAACCCGAAACAGGAGGGCCAACGCTGCTATGGGAAAAATCTTTCAGGGCACCCCGGGATGAACCGCGTATCGCTGGAATGGCTGCTGGATGCCTACCGGAACACGCCCCAGAAGGAAAAGTTTTTCAATACCGACGGGTTTACCAAACATGCGGGCACCACTGCCCTCCAGAAACAGGTGGAAGCAAATTGGTCTGAAGCATCCATACGGGAAACCTGGGAGGAAGACCTGGAGCGTTTCAGGCAAATCCGCGGAAAATACCTGCTTTACGAGTAACTTTTTTGACCGGGCGCAATTGAAGTCGGCTTCCGGTACTTGTGGAAGGGCTGTTTGAGCAAGCCCAGCACACTTCCGTTCTCCCGGCGATCGGGGAAGGTATCCACGCCGTATACAATGGCATCCCTGTCCAATTCCATATAGGTGCCCAACAAGCGGTCCCAGATCGAAAATATGTTCCCATAGTTAGAATCGGTATAGGGAAGCATATAGTGGTGGTGTACTTTGTGCATATCGGGAGAAACGATCAGCCATCTGATCGCCCGGTCTACCTTCCTGGGGAGGCGGATGTTGGCATGGCTGAACTGGGTGGCAACGAGCGAGAGCGACTGGTAGAGCATGACCAGGGCGATAGGCGTGCCAATGATAAAAATCCCGAACCACGTAAAGACAAAGCGGATAAGGCTTTCTAACGGATGGTGCCGGTTGGCGGTGGTGGTGTCTACCTCATGGTCTGTATGGTGTACCAGGTGGATCATCCAAAGGGGCTTTACCTTGTGTTCCACATAATGGGGCAGGTATGCCCCGGCAAAGTCTAGCAGGAGTACCCCCAAAACCACGTACAGCCACAATGGCATTGCCGGCAACCAATTGATGATGCCAAACCCGTGGGCAGCCACCCAGTCACTGGTTGTAAGGAATAGGAAAGCCAGGGCGAAGTTGATGGTGATGGTCGTGAGGGTGAAAAAGAAATTGGGGACCGCATGCCGCCATTTTTTATAGGAAAAGCGAAACAGGGGCACCGTGCCTTCCAGTAACCAGAAGAGCGTTATCCCAGACACCAGGAGGATACTCCGGTGAGAGGAGGGGATGGTTTCAAAATACGTCAGGATGGCTTCCATAGGTTAAAGGTAAAAAAAAATCGCGCCGGATAGCGCCTGTTTTTTGCGGCTGCCTGCCCGGTGCCAGGGGTGGGTTCAGGCTTTTACCCGTTGCTTCATGGCCTCCACAATTTCGTAAGCCGCCGGGCATATGGCGATATTTTTGAGGGTAAGCCTGCTTATTTGGTGGAACTTCTTGCGGTCGGTATGGGGAAATTCCCGGCAGGCTTTGGGGCGGACCTCGTATATGCTGCAATAGTTATCCGGGCCCAGAAAGGTGCAGGGCACTTCCTGCAGTACATGGTCCTGTTCCTCGTCTAGCTGCAGGTAGTTTTCGATAAACCGGCCGGGTTTCATACGCAGGTGCCTGGCGATGCGTTCAATGTCGGCCCTGGTAAAAAGGGGGCCGGTAGTCTTACAGCAATTGGCGCATTGCAGGCAATCAGTCCGTTCAAAGGTTTCCCGGTGCAACTCCTGCATACGGGAGTCCAGGTCTTTGGGCGGCCTTTTCCGGAGTTTGGCAAAATACGCCTTGTTTTCCTTTTGTTTTTGTTGTGCCAATTGTGGCAGTCGCTGCAGTTGTTCGTCCATGGATCGGTGATATGGCATTCTGGGGACAGGCCCCGGCTCGCTTACTTCTCCAGGGCGCATTTACAAGCAAAAGTACCTTTTTTAAGGGTACCAAAGGCCGGTGGATGTCAATAATTAGGTAGCTTTACCCTGCTGTAAAAACACGCTTATGGGAATCGATGTTTTTGGAAAGGCGTTGCTGGACTACCAAAAAGGGGTTTCAAAAGGGGACCTAACAACCTATCTCCGGCTTCGGGGCTATGAAGACGTAATAATCGATACCATGTCTACGGCCTATCTTTTCAGGGGCTTCGGCACCATGCTCCAACTCGAGCAAACCGCCCTCCAGCAATGCCGTGGCAAAATCCTGGACATCGGTTGCGGGGCCGGAAGCCACAGCCTGTTCCTGCAGGAAAGCGGCAAAGAGGTGGTTGCCCTTGACAGCTCTCCCGGGGCTGTTGAAACCTGCCGGCTGAGAGGCCTCAGGCAGGTAGAGCACACCCCTGTAACGGACTATCATGGCACAAAATTTGATACTTTGCTCCTGTTGATGAACGGAATCGGGATCTCCGGGCGCCTTGGACGGCTAAAGGGGTTCCTCGGGCACCTGAAAAGCCTGCTGGCAAAAAACGGGCAAATCCTGTTGGATTCCAGTGATATCCGTTATATGTACCAGGAAAATGAAAGTAGTACATTCCATATACCGCAAGGAGCGCCCTACTACGGAGAGGCCCGCTTTGTCATGGAATACCAGGGTGAAAAAAGCGGCCCATTCCCTTGGCTTTACCTGGATTGCGACCGGCTCCGGAAAGTGGCGGCCTCCGTGGATTTGAGCTTTGAACTCGTCGGGCTGGGCGATCATTTCGACTATTTGGCGAAGCTCACCCATAAATCATACTAGAACCGTATCTTAGTCGTTGTAAAAACCGGGGGCAAGGTTTTGAAAAAGAAAATTGCTTTATGAAAAAAATCGCATTATTGCTGGTGCTGGGCGTTGCATTTGTAGCCTGTTCCAAAGATGGGGACGATGGGAACACCCCTACAACCCCGGTCAACAAATCGGCCAACCTCCTGGCCACCGGTGCCTCTGCCAACGATATCCTTTCGAATGCTTCGTTTACCAGCCTGGTGATCGAGGTGGCCTATGTACAAAATTTCCAGCCCACCCAGGAATCCATGGACAATTTTGTCACCTTCCTCAGGGACCATACCTTCAAACAGGATATTACGATCAACTACAGGGCCCTGCCCTCTCCCGGGGAGGAAACCCTGACCCTCCAGGAAATTGCCGACCTGGAAAGTGAGAACAGGACCGAATACAATGACGGCACTACCCTTGCCATCTATATTTATTTTGCGGATGCCCCGGCAGACACAGACGATGAAGCAACCGGGACCGTGACCCTGGGCGCGGTGTACCGCAACACTTCTATGGTGATACACGAAGTAACTATAAGGCAGTTGGCAGCCCGCAGTGCGTTTACCAGCCTGGCCGATGTGGAGACAGCCACGCTGAACCACGAGTTCGGACATTTGTTTGGCTTGGTAGACCTGGGGTCGCCGGAAATCAATCCGCATGAGGATACCGATTCTGAAAACCATTGTGACCGTTCCGGTTGCCTGATGCGGGCCGAACTCCAGTTTGGCTCGGGTATTATGAGCATGCTCGAAAGCCGGGCGGGCAAGGGGGTTGTTGTCCCCAGCCTGGATCCTGAATGCCTCCTGGATTTGCAGGCCAATGGCGGCAGGTAGGCGCTGGTGGCCGTTCGAAGGGGTCCGCCGTGTCCCTTGGGTGTTGTCTTGGAGCGAACGCGCTGAAAGAGAGGCCTGCAACGCTGAACTTTGGGGCCCTAAACCCCACCCCGGGTTCAAGCTACCCCCCACCACTGCAAAAAACCATCGGGATAAGCGGAAATAGTACCCCCTGCCAGGCACGCCACCATCCAGTTTACACATAGCGTTTCCCGATAGCAATCCCTGCAAAAGATAAACACCAGGGGCTTCCTGCAAGGTTTTGGCAGGGAACCGCGATAACTTCAGAACGGGGTGGGGTTAGGCACCCCCAGCCGATAGTCAGGCTTCTTTTCAATGGGAACATCCCTCCAGGGAAGCGAAAAAAAGTAACCGTGGGGCCCATTCATACCCAGCGATGCGCCATCGGGCCACGGCAGAGGCACTTTGCTTCGGCGGTGGGGCCCTAAACCCCACCCCGGGTTCAAGGTACCCCCCACCACTGCAAAAAACCATCGGGATAAGCGGAAAAAGTACCCCCTGCCAGGCATGCCACCATCCAGTTTACACATAGCGTTCCCCGATAGCAATCCCTGCAAAAGATAAACACCAGGGGCTTCCTGCAAGGTTTTGGCAGGGAACCTCGATAACTTCAGAACGGGGTGGGGTTAAGTACCCCAATCGTTTACCGGACCTCATTTTTTGCCCCAACCTGGCTTTGGGGGCCTGTAAAAAGTAGCGCCTGGCGGAAGGCAGGGATTACAGCCGTTCCCCAGGGGCCCAACCAAGGTGTCTATGGGATGTTCAGGTACTTGTGGGTCTGCAGGGATACACGCCATTTGGGATGGGCCATCACGTAATCGACAATCATGGGGGTTACCTTGTCACGAACACTCCACTCGGGCTGCAGGTAGAGGATACAGGAATCCGATACCTGCTCTGCCTGTTCTTCGGCAAATTGCAGGTCGTGTTTGTTATAAACGATCACTTTCAGTTCATCGGCCTTCTGATAAATATCCCCCACCGGGAGTTTGAGTTTCTTGGGAGACAGGCAGATCCAGTCCCATTGCCCTGTCAGCGGGTAGGCCCCGGAGGTTTCGATATGGATCTGCAGGCCGCGGTCCTTCAGGGCCTCCGTAAGGGGCCCCATATCCCAGGTAAGGGGTTCTCCCCCCGTCACCACAATGGTGTTGGAATACCGTTGCGCATTATCGGCAATCCCCTCTATGGCCGCAGGGGGGTGGGTGGCCGCGTTCCAACTTTCCTTGACATCGCACCAGTGGCACCCCACATCGCAACCACCAATCCGGATGAAATACGCAGCGGTACCCTTGTGGAAACCTTCCCCCTGTATGGTGTAAAACTCCTCCATAAGGGGCAGCATCAGCCCTTTATCGACCAACGTCATGACATCTTCTGTAACCATGGCGCAAAGATACTATTATCCCGGCACTTGAAAGCGCCGGCCCAACTTCATTTTTTTGGGATTGTACCAATAGGCCATATTAGAAAAATTCCCCTATTTTTAACCAAAATTAGACCGATGAGCACAAAGGATGATTTTTTCACCCATATTGAAAAAGGCTATACCACCAAAGGGGATTTTATCACCCTGGGCGCAGCCATGCTCAAGGGGGAAACCATCACAGGGGCCCATGTAAAAATCCCCTTGAAAACCCTGAACCGCCACGGTTTGATCGCCGGGGCCACGGGTACCGGCAAGACCAAAACCCTGCAGGTTTTGGCCGAAAACCTCTCGGAAAAAGGGATCCCGGTATTGCTGATGGACCTCAAGGGCGACCTCAGCGGCCTGGCACAACCCAGTCCGGGACACCCTAAAATTGACGAACGGCACGCCAAAATAGGGCTGCCCTTTGAACCGAAGGCCTTCCCGGTAGAAATCCTGTCGCTCTCAGAACAGGATGGCGTGAAATTGCGGGCCACGGTATCGGAATTCGGGCCTGTCCTTCTCTCGCGCATCCTGGACCTTTCCGAAACCCAGGAAGGGGTGGTGGCGGTCATCTTTAAATACTGCGATGACCACAAACTGCCGCTGCTCGACCTGAAAGATTTTAAGAAAGTACTCCAATACGCCACCAACGAAGGCAAGAAGGAATTTGAAGAAGCCTATGGCCGTATCTCCACGAGTTCCACAGGGGCCATCCTCCGGAAGGTCATTGAATTGGAACAACAGGGGGCCGACCTGTTCTTTGGGGAAAAGTCGTTTGATGTAAACGACCTTACCCGCATCGATAAGGATGGCAGGGGGTATATCAATATCATACGGCTAACCGATATACAGGACCGGCCCAAACTCTTCTCTACCTTTATGCTGAGCCTGCTGGCAGAGGTCTATGCGACCTTCCCCGAACAGGGCGATGCAGAACGGCCGGAACTCATCTTGTTTATTGACGAGGCGCACCTTATCTTCAAAGAAGCGTCTAAAGCCCTGCTGAACCAAATAGAGAGTATCGTAAAACTCATACGTTCCAAGGGGATCGGCCTGTATTTTGTAACCCAGAACCCCACAGACGTACCCGACGAGGTACTGGCCCAACTGGGGTTGAAAGTCCAGCACGCGCTGCGGGCCTTCACGGCAAAAGACCGCAAGGCCATCAAATTAACCGCGGAGAATTATCCGCTTTCAGACTACTACGATACCAAACAGGTACTTACCGCCCTGGGAATCGGGGAAGCCCTGGTAACCGCCCTGGACGAAAAAGGGAGGCCTACCCCCCTGGCAGCTACCCTGCTAAGGGCCCCCATGAGCCGCATGGATATCCTGACAGACGCGGAACTGCGGGAGGTAATTGCCGCTTCTGCCCTGGTAAGGGCCTATAACGATCCCATAGACCGGGAAAGCGCTTATGAGCTGCTGAACGAAAAAATTGAAAGGGCCGAAGTGGAAGCCAAAAAGGAAGAGGAAAAGGAAAGGAGCCGGGAAACAAGGCCCCGTGCATCGGGTAGCCGCAGAAGGAGTACACGTATGAACCCGGTGGTTAAAGTACTCACCAGCGCCACTTTTATAAGGGGGGTCATGGGGGTTCTTAAAAAAGTAATGCGATAGCGTTTTATGAAGAAGCAACGGATAGCAGCCCTTGGAGCTGTACTCCTGGTGTGTTTTCAATGCCGGGAAACGATAGATACCAATTTCCTGATCAGCAATGGCCAGGTAGGAAAACTCAGCCGCTCCAGCCGGGTAGGGGAACTCGAAACCATATTTGCCGCGGATTCCCTGGTGAATTCCGGCAGTGCCACGAGCCTGGGCACCGGCGATACACGGATAGAAATCTTTGAAAAGGGGGGGAAACCCCTGCTTTTGCTCACCCCCGCCACCGACAGCCTGGAACGCATAGAAAATGTCCGGGTGATCGATCCGAGGTATACCACCGCCGAGGGGATAAGCCTCAAGAGTACCTTTAAGGATATCAGGGAAACCTACCCTATTCGCAAGATCATCACCTCGCTCAACAATGTGGTCATCCTGCCAAAAGGGAAAGACTTTTATTTTACCATCAGCCGGGAAGAATTGCCGGCCAGCCTGAGGTATAACAAGGATGTCGAAATTGAAGAAGTGCAAATCCCCGACCAGGCCAGGATCAAATACCTCATGGTCGGCTGGGAGCACTAGCAAGGCAGGTGGAACGAACCCCTGCCAAAAAACCACTGCATGAATCCATTCCTACAATATATATTGCTGGAACGCGCCAAGCGGGAACTGAATAAAAAAGGGGTCAGGGCCGTCACCAAACGCCAACTGGTCCGTGAAATCAGGAGCGGGCAGGTAGAATTCGCCCACCTGTTGCGGGAGGTGCTCTTCCTGACCGTGGGTGTTTTTTCAGCGGGTTTTGGGCTAAAGGGCTTCCTGCTGCCCAACAGGTTCATAGACGGGGGCGCCACCGGTGTCTCCCTGCTCATACAGGTAATTTCAGACACCTCCCTGGGCCTGTTGCTGGTGTTGGTCAACCTTCCCTTTATCATGCTGGGCGCCAAAACCATCGGACGGAAATTCGCGATAAAAAGTGTGCTGGCGATTGTCGCCCTGGCGCTGGTGGTCCACTTTGTGCCCTATCCCATAGTGACTTCCGATAAACTCCTGATCGCGGTGTTCGGTGGATTTTTCCTCGGCCTTGGTATTGGTATGGCCATGCGTGGCGGAGGGGTTATCGATGGTACTGAGGTACTGGCCATCTTCCTCAGCCGGAAATGGCACCTCACCGTTGGGGATGTCCTGCTGCTGATCAACATCCTGATTTTTTCGGCAGGGGCCTGGCTGCTCAACGTGGAAACCGCCCTCTATGCGATCCTTACCTACCTGGCGGCAGCGAAAACGGTAGATTTTGTCGTAGATGGGGTCGAAGAATATATTGGGGTTACGATCGTCTCGGATAAATACGAGGAACTACGGTTGATGCTGACCAACAAGATGGGCAGGGCCTGCACCATCTACCAGGGAAGGCGGGGCTACAGCAAATACGGGGAAGAACGGGTGGCCACGGAAATTATCTACACCGTTGTGACCCGGCTGGAACTGGCCAGGCTGAGCACCGAAATCGATAAAATAGACAAGAAGGCCTTTGTGGTCATGGACGTGGTCAAAGACCTCAAAGGGGGCATGATCAAGAAGAAACCGCTCAAGAACTAAATTCCCCCATCCATATCATGCCTTCCCCCCTTAAAAAGTACCTCCCTGTGTTGTATGGCACCTACTTTAATACCCTCTCCTATATTTCCCGACCCTATGCCGGGAAAAGGGCATTTGACACCTTCAGCAAGGTGCGCAAGGGACGCGTACTTCCCCAGCAGGAGGGGTACCTGGACCAGGCCAGGGACCAACGGGAAAGGGTATGCGGATATGACATTCAAACGTATCACTGGAAGGGGTCACGCGATACCGTACTCCTGGTACACGGATGGGAAAGCAACAGCTATCGCTGGCGCCACCTCATCAGGCACCTGCAGGAACACGATTTTGATATCCGGGCTTTTGATGCCCCGGGCCACGGCCTGTCCAGCGGGCGGTATTTCCATGTCCCGCTCTACAGCGAGTGCCTGCTGCACATGGTTCAAAAACACCGGCCCTCGCATGTGGTAGCCCATTCCGTAGGAGGAATGACCGCCCTCTATGCCCATTACCGCGAACCGGCCAGCAGCGTGGAACAGATCGTCACCATCGGGTCGCCCTCCGAATTCCAGGAGATCATGGAGCACTACCGTCGACTGCTCGGTTTGAACCCAAGGGTCATGCAAGCACTGGACGACTATGTGAAAGGGCGTTTTGGGTTCCGCCTCCAGGAATTTTCCGCTTCGGCCTTCGCCCAAACCCTAAGGCAAAAAGGGCTGTTGCTACACGATATCCACGACTCCGTGGCGCCCTTCCACGCTTCCAGGAAGATCCATGAACGCTGGCGTGACAGCATCCTGGTGGCCACCGAAGGCCTGGGCCATTCCATGCAACAGGAAGCCGTGAACAAAAGGATCGTTGATTTCCTGATATCCGGCAAATGAAGTACTTTCGTCCCAAGGCAGGCCCTGGTTCTGCCAGTGAAGGTAATTACGTCCAACATCACCTAAAATAACGTGACCATGCAAAGTATCAGCCCTTTCCACGTAGCCATCCCCGTGCATAACCTTTCAGAATGCCGAACCTTCTACCGGGACGTGCTGGGCTGTGAAGAAGGCAGGAGTGCGGACCACTGGGTAGATTTTAACCTTTTTGGCCACCAGCTGGTCATCCACTATAAGCCCAAAAACGAGGAAGTACTGCATGCCAACCCGGTTGATGGCAAACAAGTGCCCGTCCCGCATTACGGGGTGGTTTTACCCTGGGATACGTTTGAGGAATTTGCCAGAAACCTCCGGGAAAAAGGCGTGCAATTTATCATTGAGCCCTATATCCGCTTTCAAGGGCAGGTGGGCGAACAGGCCACCATGTTTTTCCTGGACCCCGCAGGGAATGCCCTGGAATTCAAGGCATTCAAAGACATGTCACAGCTGTTTGCCAAATAATGGGCCGCATGCACGGACTGCTTCCGTACCCCACCCCCCAGCCCCCTATTCCGGGACCACCGATAAACGCCTGCTAGTATTGCAAATCAGCGGATATCTTAGTACCTTTCATAGGTTAACCCACTGGATACCAGAATAAAATGGCCACTAAAAAAATCATTGCCGTGATCGGGGCGACAGGCGCCCAGGGCGGCGGGCTCGTTCGGGCCATACTGAACGACAAGGAAGAAACCTTCCATGTTCGTGCGATAACACGCAACAAAAATTCTGACAAAGCAAAGATGCTGGCTCGCCAGGGAGCCGATGTGGTAGAAGCCGATGTAGCGGACAAGGAAAGCCTGGTCCGTGCCTTTGAAGGTGCTTACGGCGCCTTCTGCGTCACCTTTTTCTGGGACCACTTTTCTGTGGAGAAAGAGATGGCCAGCGCCAGGAATATGGCCGATGCGGCAAAAGAAGCAGGTATACAGCACTTAATTTGGTCTACCCTGGAAGATACCCGGAATTGGGTATCCCTTGATGACGGCCGCATGCCCACCCTGCAGGGCAAATACAAGGTCCCCCATTTTGACGGCAAAGGCGAATCTGACCAGTATTTTGTGGAAAGCGGGGTCCCCTGCACCCTGCTCCTAACCTCGTTTTTCTGGGAGAATTTCATCTATTTTGGTTCCGGGCCGCAAGAAGGGCCAGACGGGACCCTGGCACTTACCTTTCCCCTGGGCGATGCAAAACTACCCGGGATTGCCTCCGGGGATATTGGCAAATGCGCCCTGGGTATTTACAAGGCGGGCAAGGCCTACCAGGGGGAAAAAGTGGGTATTTCCGGGGAACACCTGGGCGGGCATGAAATGGCCGAAACCTTTACCAGGGTGCTGGGCAGGCAAGTAAACTATAATGCCGTAACCCCAGAGGTGTACCGTGGATTTGATTTTCCCGGCGCCGATGACCTGGGCAATATGTTCCAGTTCAAAGCCGAATTCGAAAATGTTTTCCGGGCTGCCCGCGATCCTGAATTCGCCAGGAAATTAAATCCCGAACTCCTGAATTTCAGGCGATGGCTCGAACTGCATAAAGAGCAGATCCCCCTGGGGCATAGCTAAATCCCCGCCCCCCTAATTGGCATTGATCCGATAGTACGTGGTACCGCCCTCTTCAAAGGCAGCCCCGCCATTCTCCAGGATGGCGGTTTCCGCGATGGCCAGGATACGGTCTATCAGGTCCGAAATATAGGTGAGGTTTGGCAAGCCGTCCCGCGAATAATTAATATACTGGTTGTTGAAGGGCATATCCCAGCGATCATTATACCCCATTTCATGGGTGAGTTCGCGTGGGATACACCCGGCCCCGTTCAATACCCCCATGAGGCCGGCGCAGGTAGCCCCCTGGTTGTCACAATCGTAGCCGGCAGAGACCGCTATGCCCGTGGTCCGGATGAAATCGCCTTCCCCATACAGGATGGCCATGGCCCCGCAAAGGCCGTTTACCATGGCCGAGACCTCATGGTACCAGGGATCCTCCACCTCCGCGGGATAGCGCAGGTAATTTTGTTTGATCAGTTCCCTGGTCACCTTCCAGTCTTCGTGCTGCCCATGCCATTCTTTGACATCCTTCAACCCCTGCAGGAACGGGCTCCCTTCGGGAATATAGGACATCCCCAGGTCGTATAATTTGTCAATATCCTTTTCAAAAAACGCAGCGCTGTACAGGGCCGCATAGAACATGGTGGGGTGGGTCCCCCAGTCGTCACTGGTAATCCTGGCCCCCCATTCCGCCCGTTGTACCGCCTGGTCTGTCATCCCCGGGTAAAAGACGCTCCAGATCTCATTAACCAATTGCGGGTCTATCGCGAACCAATAGGGGTTGTTTTCCTTCTTGCCTGTTTCCGGGGCCACCAGGCCCTCCTCCATCAGGTCCCGTGCCTTGCGGTTGCTCACCCAGATAAAGCGGTTTATATGGTCCTTCCAGGCCCCGGTAATCTCTTCATAGGTAAGGTCCAGCCCATATGCTTCTACCGCGTGGAGGGTGACGAATTCGATGTCCGAATCATCGTCGCTCCAGGCCCCTCCCAGGGCATCGGCAAAAATATTCACATTGCCCCGTCGGTCTGTATGGTTCATCCTAATCCCGGAAGAATCGGTCACATTGTAATAGCGGTCTATAAATATGGGGGCAGGCGTGTCACTATACACAAATTCAAACGGAAACCCCATATAATTTCCCACCAACTGCCCCAACCAGTAGCCTTCGATCTTGTCGCGCAATGCTTCCCTGGAAATGGTATTGGCAGGCTGGGCCATGGCCGGGCCGCTCATAGCCAGGAAGATGGCGGCTATAATGATCTTGTAAATGGCGGGGTTCATAAGGGGTTGGTGCTGATTCATGGTCTTTTTGATGTAATGGGTTACTACGCCTTTGGCGGCAATTATTCTAACGGTAACGCCAACTGCTGAGGTCGGCCCCTTTGGGCGCACTCTTGGCGATACGTTGCATGATCTTGGGGACATACATGCTGTTGTACCGCAGGCGGCTGATATGGTTCGGTTGTTCCGGGTCGCCGTTCCAGCAATGTTCCGCACGGTCACCGTAAAGCACTTCCCCCTCATAGTACGGGTCTGTCGTACTTTCCAGGAAATCCTCCATGAGGTATACGGCATTGTTCAGGTAGTAATTATCCATATCCCCACAGTAAATATGGATCTTGCCCCTGAGTTTTTCCCCCAATTGGTCCCAGTCACGTTCCAGGATATGCCTCAGGTCATAATGCTCTTTCCAGTATTCGGCTACCTCGTGGTTGATCCGGCCGCTGCGTTTGTCCCAGATGCGGACGGGGTAACCATCTTCTCCCTGGGGGGAATAGGTAGCTTCCCAGATATCCCATTGCTGCCCGGATCGGGAACGGGTCCCCAACACCAACTCCAAATGGTTTTCTTCCCGAATGGTAGATTGTATGTTTCCCAGGTAGTCACGGTGGGCGGGTACTTCCAGCTTTTTGTGTTCGCTGTCATAATAATACGCATTCCCGTCTTCGTAAATATTGGTAAGGCAATAGGCCCGAAAATCAATGGGGTCCGGGCAGGCGGCAAAACAACCATTGTATTCATCGGGATATTTTACCTGTACGGCCAGGGCTTCCCACCCGCCGGTGGAACCCCCGTACAGGAAACGGGCCCAACCCTCGCCCAGCCCGCGGAACTCTTTTTCTATATACGGGATCAGCTCGTGGGTAATGGCATCGCCATAAGGACCCTGGCTGGCCGAATTCACAGCATAGGAGTCATCGTAATAAGGGGTGGGGTGCTGTATCTCAATAATCAGGAACCGGGGAAAGTCCGGTTCGTTCCAGCGCCGGTAAAAGTCATAGGCCTCCTGTTGCTGGATGCGATTATACCCTTCTATCCCAAAACGTTCCGAATAGTCGGGCTCCAGGTTGGGATCGGGGGGTAGGGTCCGAAACCCGCCAAAATCGTTTGGAAAGTGCCCGTGGAATACCATCAGCGGATACCGCGCTTCCGGATGGTCGTCAAATCCTTTGGGAAGGAGTATATGGGCCCCCAGGTACATATCGCGTCCCCAGAATTCCGATAATTTTTCTGATTTGATCCGGACATGCCTGATCCATTCGGTATCCGCGGGTTCCGGGATAGGCGGGATCTCCTGGTCCATGACCACCGTAATCTCCGGGATCCCGCTTTCGGTTACCGTCACCTTTACGGGCTTGCTATAGCGGTTGCCCGGGGAGCGGTTCCATTGCTGGCCTTCCCCATTGTCCATGGGCAGCTTTACCTGCTGCCCTGTGCTAAGGTTAAAGGTTTCATACACGTGTAACAACCCCTGCACCCAGTATTCCCCGGGATGTATATCCTCAAGGCTTGGATATGGGAACCCAAAAACACTGCCATCAAAAGTTCTAGTCTCCCCGGGGGCCATGGCCTCCACATCCATCCCGAAGATGGGTTGCGCATCCAGGCCTGTATTGATCTGAAAGCGGGGTTCTTCCTTATCCGAAGAAGCGAACATCAGCAGCAACCGCCCATCAAGGGGCTTGTTGCCGGCCGTGTCTGTGAATGATACTTTGATGTTGGTGTCAGGGGCCTTGCCAGGATTGCTTTCACAACCCATGCTTGCAAAGGCCAGCAGGGATAAAACCCAAATGGAATGTCTCATCAGCTAAGGTATATTTTCGACAAAAGGTAGGCAATTTACCCCGCCCCAACAATACCAAAGCGCTGATTTATACGTTATATACCCAGTGAAACTCGGTAAGTACCCCTACTAAATTATTGAGTGATGCGACAACTGATCATATACCTCCTTCTCCTCCTTTTTGCCGTTCTGGCCCTCGGAAGCTGTACCAACGATGAATCTGACGATAGCCTGGAAATACTGACGCCTGACGAACCGGCAGAAACCGGCATTTACCCACAAAAAGCCCCCGGGAAAGGGAACTAGGTGCGGAAAGCAGTAAAAGGAATTCACCTCCGGGTTACGCCTGCCCTTTTCCGGGGTTACGCCATCTCTTTATGCCGTTCCCTGGCCAGCAAGGTGTTTTTGAGCAACATGGCGATGGTCATGGGGCCTACGCCACCGGGTACCGGGGTAATATAGGATGCCTTTCGGCTTACCGCCTCAAAATCGACATCCCCGCTCAGGTAATAGCCGCGTTCCCTGGAAGGGTCTGCCACCCGGGTAATGCCCACATCAATAACCACTACCCCATCCTTCACCATATCGGCCTTCAAGAATCCGGGCACACCCAGGGCGGAAACAATGATATCTGCCTGCAGGGTAAGGGATTTCAGGTCTTTGGTCCTGCTGTGTGTAAGGGTCACGGTGGCATCCGCCGCCTCGCCCTTCTGGCTCATCAGGATGCTGATAGGACGCCCCACGATATGGCTCCGGCCTATCACCACGCAGTGTTTGCCTTGTGTCTCCACCTTGTAGCGCTTCAGAAGTTCCATGATCCCGTAGGGCGTAGCCGGGACAAAGGAAGGCATGTCCAGCGCCATTTTCCCAAAATTGGTCGGGTGGAAGCCATCCACATCTTTATCCGGGTGTACCGCCAGCAATATCTTTTCCTCATCGATGTGTTTGGGCAGGGGCAATTGTACGATATAGCCGTCTATATCCTTGTTGCCATTTAATTTATAGACCTCCTGCAACAATTGTTCCTCCGTGGTCTCTTCGGGCAGGTGGACAAGCGTGGACCGGAACCCGATTTTTTCACAGGAACGCACCTTGCTGCCGACGTAAGTAAGGCTTGCCCCGTCGTTACCCACCAGAACAGCCGCCAAATGGGGTACTTTCTCCCCCCGGTTTTTCATATCGGCCACGGCCGCGGCAATTTCTTCCTTGATCTGGTTGGAGATTTTTTTTCCGTCGAGTAACTTCATTACGATAAATGGTCTTTTAGCGGCAACCGGGGGTCACGGGGAACCGGCTTTGCCCAATGGTTTTAATTCTTCTGTCTTTCTGATTTTCCAGGGGGTACAACACGCCCACCCCGTTCGCCACCCCGGGATGGACACCTCCACCGCCCGGCAGCGGAACACGGTATTAGGGCCGCAGCCCACCCATCATCTGCATCATTTTCTTGCCGCCCCCGCCCTGCATCATCTTCATCATCTTACTCATCTGCTTGAACTGCTTGAGCAACTGGTTGACCTCCTGTATATCGCGGCCACTCCCTTTGGCGATACGCTTCTTCCGGCTGGCATTGAGCAGGGCCGGGTCCGACCGTTCTTCCGGGGTCATGGAATGGATGATGGCTTCGATATGCTTAAAGGCGTCGTCATCGATGTCGAGGCCTTTCAGGGCCTTTCCGGCCCCCGGGATCATCCCGAGCAGGTCCTTCATGTTGCCCATCTTCTTGATCTGCTGGATCTGGCTCAGGAAGTCGTCAAACCCAAAGCGGTTCTTGGCGATTTTCTTTTGGATCTTACGGGCCTCTTCTTCATCAAACTGCTCCTGTGCCCGTTCCACCAGCGATACCACATCTCCCATCCCCAGGATCCTGTCGGCCATACGCGACGGGTGAAACACATCGATGGCCTCCATTTTTTCGCCTGTACCGATAAACTTGATGGGCTTGGCTACCACAGACTTGATGGAAAGCGCTGCCCCCCCGCGGGTATCCCCGTCGAGCTTGGTCAGCACCACCCCCTGAAAGTTGAGGATCTCGTTAAAGGCCTTGGCCGTATTTACCGCATCCTGCCCGGTCATGGCATCCACCACAAACAAGGTTTCCTGCGGTTTGACCGCATCCCGTATGTTGGCGATCTCGGTCATCATCTGCTCATCTATCGCCAGACGGCCGGCGGTATCGATGATAACCACATTGAAACCCTTCTCCTTCGCATGGGCGATACCCGCCTTGGCCAGAGCCACGGGATCATTGTTTTCCTTGTCGGAGTACACCGGTACCCCAATCTGATCGCCCACCACGTGCAACTGGTCGATAGCCGCCGGCCTGTACACATCACAGGCCACCAGCAGGGGGTTCTTTCCCTTCTTTTTCTTCAGGAAATTCGCCAGCTTCCCGGAAAAGGTGGTCTTACCGGAACCCTGCAGTCCAGACATCAGGATGATTGCGGGGCTGCCCGCCAGGTTAAGCCCTTCCGTTTCGCCCCCCATGAGTTCCGTGAGCTCATCCTTCACGATTTTTACCATGAGTTGCCCGGGCTGGAGGGAGGTAAGCACGTTTTGCCCAAGAGCCTTTTCCTTCACCCGGTTGGTGAACTCCTTAGCGATTTTAAAATTCACGTCGGCATCCAGCAGTGCCCTGCGCACTTCCTTGGTGGTCTCTGCCACGTTGATCTCGGTGATCTGCCCGTGGCCCCTCAGGACGTGCAGGGCTTTATCCAGTTTATCGCTTAAATTATCAAACATCGTTTCTCGTAGTTTTCAGGAATTGCAAATTTAAGAATAACAGCGGGATGAGGGAAGCCCACCGCTATAAATCTAAATAAGAAAAGGGCAGCTTCCGTCAGAAGCTACCCTTTTCCACAAAATTGGGGGCAAAAAAGGTTATTTAAGGGGTCATTCGTTCAAAGACCAGTATGTTCAGCGTACCATCACCACTCTCATCCCTCAGTTCCAGCCTTCCTTCCGTGATGGAATGGAAGTACCAGTCTTCGGTAAGTTCTCCCAGCGGGTCGTTTTCCCCTGCGTTGAGGTACACTTTCAGTTTTCCGTCACTGTTGCGGAGTACCCTCCAGAGCCCGGCCTGGGAAGGCCCCATATCGCCTGTGGTAATGCTCAATAGATGCGCTGCTTCAAAGGCAAAGGTGTAGTCCGCAAAGTCTGTGGTGCCGTCCATTTCACCTTCCTTGTACAGGGCCACCATCCATTCTCCACCCATCATGCTGTTGCGGATCTCGCCCACATCGCCATCACCGGCGTTGTCATTGCAGACACGCTGCACGATGAGTTCGTACCCAATATCTTCGACCTCAAACTTCAGACGGTCGTTCCTCAGGTCAGCCAGGGGCCATTCAAAATTTAGTTCGGGATCGGTGCCAAAAGTGAGCGCCATGACCAGCCTGCCTTGTGCATTGGTGGTGATCTCCCAGCTTCCTTCCGAAATATTCACCCCGTTGCTAAGGGTTACCACTCCTTCGGCCATGAAGGTAAATTCATACCCCAACAGGCGGCGGACCTCATCACCCTGGTACTGTACTTTTTGGATGACCCAGTTGCATTCCTTGAGGATTTCCCTTAAGGTATCCGGGGAGTCGTTGAACAGGTCACAGGCACGGTGCAGGACGATCTTGTTCCCGCCTTCCGCGAAGAATTTGATCTTTCCTTCGCCAATTTCATAGACAAACCACTCCAGGTTGAAATCTACCAGGACGTCGAATTCCAGTTTCAGCAGTACTTTATGCTCAGCCACACGGGTACTCCAGCTTCCGGTAAGGCTGTTCCCAACCCGGTCTTTTACCGTAACCTCGCCATTCTCCTTGAAGTTCATCACGTATTCGAAATACTGGTCGGTCTGAAGAACGGCATCCCGCTCCACTTCATGCACCAGCCAGGGGCATTCTACCAGGTATTCTTCCAGTCGCTCCTGGGTAAAATCGTCATCGTTATAATCATTGTCGTCATCCTCATCGCAGGCTTCTTTCGCCATTTCAATGGCGTTGGCCAGTTCGGCATTGCTTCCTACCTGCATTTCAGTCCCGTCATAGAGTTCGAGGGTTACCGGGAAATCGATGCTGATCAGGTCGTTTTCTCCCAGTTCTTTAAAGAAAAGGCGCATATCCCTGTCGCTTGTGACAGCCACGCTCCCGGTCTGTTGTTCATTCAGGTCGAATGTATACAGGGTAATGGGGTACACAAAATCGATACACTCAATATCATCATCATCTTCCTCACGGCAGGAAGCGGCCAATTCAAACAGGTCGGCCCTGTTTTCAATCACAATTTCCGAAAAGTCGCCAAAGGTGATGGTAATGGGGAATAAGATATCGAGTAATTCCGTCCCCGCTTCATAATTGGGGACTTCCAGTTCATCAAAGATATCCTCTATCAACTGCAGGTCGTCTTTGGTATCAATTTCGATATTGATGCCATTGACATTGACCGTATAGGGGAAGCGAATGGCAAAACAGCTTGCGCCGTCCACAATGTTGTCATAAGACCCGTCATTGGACGACGTTTTAAGGATCAATTCGGCCGTGGAAGAAGAAGCCATGATCGTCTGTTGCTCATCGGGCTGCGGTAATTCTTCAAATTCTTCCTGGCAGGAAGTTACACTCAGTGCCAACATAAGTAGCAAACTGTACACTGAATACTTAAAAAACTTTTTCATAACGATTTGGATTTTGTAGTTCGTTCACCCATAAAACAATGCTGAATGAAAATACCCTACCCGGTTTTTAATTTTTTTTAAGATATCTTTGGGCCCAGTGGCACAAATACTGCCTGGCCCCGGCCTTTTATGGTTACTTTGGCCCTATATAAACGCTGTACTTACGAATTCATTCTGTTTTGAAGCCTGAAAAAATCGAGCATGTATGTGAGGAAGAAGTGTACAGTTCCCTCTTCAGGACACACGCTACTTCTATTTTCAATTACATCTATTACAAATTTGGAAACGAAGAAAAGGCCAACGATGCCGTACAGGAGGCCTTTGTGAAGCTTTGGGAGAACTGTGCCAAGGTTGCGCCCGAAAAAGCCAAATCCTACGTGTATACCGTGGCCAACAACCTCTACCTGAACGTGATCAAAGCCGAAAAGGTTCGCCTGAAGTATGCCGAAAAAGTGAATTATAGCGCCAACGCGGTTTCACCGGAATACGTGCTGGAGGAGAAACAATTCAAGGAAAAACTCGACCATGCGTTGAACAGCCTCCCCGAAAACCAGCGCACCACTTTCCTCCTCAACCGGGTGGACGGTATGAAATACCAGGAAATAGCCGATATGGAAGGGGTGAGTGTGAAGGCCATAGAAAAAAGGATGCACCTGGCGTTGAAAAGCCTGCGGGAGAAAATTGACGGAATATAAGCGCAAAGGGTAGATTTGCACCGGATTCTGAAAGGGCAGGTAGGGTTTTTGAACCCCCGGTTGTTATATTAAGGTAAAGCCGAGAAATCATGAAAGAAAATTATCTGGCTAAGTGGCTCAACAACGAGCTTTCGGAAGCGGAGCTGGCAGATTTTAAAAAGACGCCGGAATACGCTTCCTACATGCGGATCCTGGAGGCCGTCGATACGGCGGGCGCCCCGGATTACGACGTTGAAAAAGCCCTGAGTGAAGTACGGGAGCGGAAGTCTGCCCGGGTTCCCGGGGTCATCCGCATGCGCCCCTGGAGAAAAGTCCTGCGCGCCGCGGCGGTCATCGCCTTGTTGTTTGGCCTTTCCCTCCTCTATGTGAATACCCTGGACGAAACGGTACGTACCCAATATGCCCAACGGACGGAAGTGGTGTTGCCCGATGCCTCTGAGATCCTGCTCAATGCCGATTCTGAGATCAGCTACGACAAAAGGAATTGGGATACAGAGCGCAAGGTAGCCCTCAAAGGTGAAGCCTTTTTTAAGGTGGCCAAAGGCCAGAAATTTACGGTGGAGACCGCGGATGGAATGGTCAGTGTGCTTGGCACCCAGTTCAATGTGGAAAATCGCCAGGGCTTTTTTGAGGTGAGTTGCTATGAAGGACTGGTGCAGGTAGACTTTGGGGGGCAGGCACGCCAATTGCCCGCGGGCACTTCATTTTTGGTGATTCAGGGCCAGGTTATAGAAACGGAAGGGCCCGGGACCGGGGTACCTTCGTGGATCAACGACGAAAGCAGTTTTACGAGTACGCCCCTGGCCTATGTGCTGGATGAGTTTGAACGGCAGTACAACCGGCAAGTGGAGACCCGGAATATAGACCTCGGGCAGCTTTATACCGGTTCCTTTAGCAACACAAATATCAATTTGGCGTTACAAAGTATTAGTACCCCCTCTCAGATTTCGTTTAAATTAGAGGGAAACAAAGTGCTTTTTTATGCCGAAGACACTCCTTAAGCGTGTTTTTTTACCGATCCTGGTCCTTTGTGCCGCCGTATTTACGGGCCATGCCCAGGAACCACAGGACAGCACCGTCGCCCTTATCCCCTACCTGCGCCTGCTGGAACAGGATTTCAACATAAAATTTTCCTATGTAGATGAGGACCTGCAACCCCTGCAAGTACAGGTCCCCCAAAGCACGAGTTTAGACGGGATCCTGCAGGACCTTGGGGCACAAACCCAACTGGAGATAGAAAAGCTTAGCGACCGCTACTATACCCTGGCGTATACCGCCACCGTGGACCTATGCGCCAGGGTTCTCGACAATTTTGGGGAAAACAACGCGGCGGGGGCCAGCGTGGAAGTACTGGGCAGCAATACCAGCATCGTGACCGATGCAGACGGGCGGTTCGCCCTTGAAAATGTCCCCCGCGATGCCACCCTCCTACTGCGCCACCTGGGGTTTAAGCCCCTGTATGTAACCGCCGGGGAACTGGCCGCCTCAAAGCCCTGTGCCCGTATTTTGTTGCGTATCCACTACCAGCAGCTCGAGGAAGTGGTCGTCTCGCAAATCCTTACCTCGGGTATCACCAAACAATGGGATGGCAGCATACAATTGGATTCCGAAGATTTTGGGATCCTCCCCGGCCTTATAGAACCGGATGTCCTGCAGACGGTACAGGCCCTACCCGGGATTCGGAGTGTAGACGAAACGGTGTCGGATATCAATATCCGGGGGGGTACCAACGACCAGAACCTGATCCTGTGGGACGGCATAAAAATGTACCAGTCCGGCCATTTCTTCGGTTTGATCTCGGCCTTTAACCCGTACCTGACCGACAAGGTGACCATCATCAAAAACGGCACCCCCGCACGTTTTGGGGATGGGGTGAGCGGGATCATTTCCATGGAAACCAAAAACGAGGTGGAATCGGAAATCTTCGGCGGGGCAGGCCTCAACCTTATCAGCGGGGACGTTTACGGGCATTTGCCGCTCAACAAATCGATGGCCTTGCAGTTCTCCGCCAGGCGATCGGTAACCGACTTCCTCAACACCCCTACCTACAACCAGTTTTTTGAACGGGCCTTCCAGGATACGGAGGTCAAGGAAAACAACAACCAGGGGACCGATACGGGCTTCCGGCAGGATGAAACCTTCTATTTTTACGATTTCACGGGCAAGCTGCTATACGACCTGAATGAAGACCACCAACTGCGGCTGAGTTTTATCTATATCAACAATGCCCTGGAGTATGTAGAGACCGCCGAGGAAAGCGGCCGTACCAACCAAAGCACGCTGGACCAGGCCAACCTGTCGTTTGGCGGGAGTTTGGAGAGCCGGTGGAGCGAGCGCTTTTCCTCCGGTTTCAGCGGGTACTACACCAGCTATGACCTGGATGCCCTGAATATAACCAGTGAGGGCGAACAACAATTGGATCAAAGGAATGAAGTGCTGGAAACCTCTGTGAAACTGCATACCAGCTGGCAGGCCGCCGAAGGGCTTTCCTGGAACAACGGGTACCAGCTGACCGAAGTGGGGATCCGCAATTTTACAGACGTGACCCAGCCCCCCGTAAACAGCAACATCAAAGGGGTCATGCGGACCCACGCGCCCTTTACGGAACTTCGCTTCGCGGCCCCTGACAATCGAATTCACGTCGCGGGAGGCGCCCGGTTCAATGCCATTGAGAACCTGAACACCTTTAAGGCATTCCTGGTAGAACCCCGGCTCAGCCTCAACGTTTCCCTGGGGGGCGCGCTCAGGATGGAAGTTTTGGGCGAATTCAAGAGCCAGACCACCAACCAGATCATCGACCTGGAACAGAATTTTCTGGGAATTGAAAAACGACGGTGGATCCTCTCCAATACCAAATCGGATACCCTGGAGAATGGCCGGCCCAATGAACAAGCGCTCCCGGTAGTCAGGAGCAAACAGGGATCGCTGGGTTTTACCTATGACCGGGGTAACTGGTTTGTAGGGGTGGAAGGCTTTTATAAAAAAGTGGAAGGGATCAGTACGGCCACCCAGGGGTTCCAGAACGAAGACCAGTTTAACGGGGAAATCGGGGAATACGATGTACGGGGGGTAGAATTCCTCATCAACCATAAAAACGACCGTTTCAGCACCTGGTTGAGCTATACCCACAATGTGAATGAATATGCCTTTGAGGCGATTACCCCCAGCAAGTTCCCTAACAACCTGGATATCCGGCACACCCTGACCCTCGCGGGCACCTATACCTACAACCACCTTAAAATCGGGGTGGGCCTCAACTACCGTTCGGGCAAACCCTATACCCAACCTGAAGAAGGGCCGGGGGGCATCAACATCAACGTATTCCCTAACAGCATCAACTACAGGGAACCCAACAGCAGCCGGCTCCCGGAGTACCTGCGTGCCGATGCCTCTGCCACCTATGACTTCGACCTCAGCCGCCGCGTTAAGGCCACCCTGGGGGCCTCCGTGCTAAACCTGCTGAACAAGCGCAACATCCTGAATACCTATTACCGCCTCAATGACCAAAATGAAATCGAAACGGTAGAAAGTGTTTCCCTGGGGCTGACCCCAAACCTCAGTGTTAGAGTACACTTTTAAGAAGCGTTTAACCGCCGTATCACAAACACATGCGGAAAGGTAATAGCAGCCAGGAAAGAAAAGAAGAACGGCAGGAAATCCCGGAGGGAATCCCTGAGGCACAAAAATAAAACCGCCAAACTTACCATGGCGATCACCCAATACAACGCGGCGCTTTTCAGGTACTTGAGAAAATTGCGTTTGGATACCGAGCCATACACATAGCGCAACTGGTCTGCCAGCGAGGGGATAGAATGCCAGATAATGAAATAGATGGCAAAAGCCCAAAGCAGGGAAGCGGTTTCAAAGATAATGTAGAACACCCCCAGCTGAAAAGCTTCCAGCAATACATTGATTTTATAATGTCTAATATATATTGTTATTAATGAAACAAATGTGCCCGCCGAAACTATCAGGACCCACGTATAGGCCCGCACGGGTACCTCAAAACCCGTAATCCCAGAAACAACTTCCGTAACCTCCCTGGCATGTGCCCGGAACAACAGAGAAAGAATCACCAGCCCGTAGGCGAGGTAACCAGCTCCGGAAACCCGGGAAGGGGTTAAGGTTTTGGAACCCAGGTGCTGTTCCCCAAAATGATAGCTGCTTACCAGGATAAACGCGACCAGGGCCACAGCGGGCAACGCGTAAAACAATAGGGCCGTTCCCAGTACAAAACCCACGTAATACAACAGTGTCCTGAATTGGCTATTGGCCCGGGGCATTTTCCTCCCTATCCCATCCAGTAATTTGAGATCATTGGATCCATGCAGGATCCCAAAGGTGAAAATGAATACATAGGCCAGGTACTCCTGCATGGCCGCGTTCAGGTATACGGCCAACCAGAGGGAAAAGAACGTCGCCACCAGCATCCAGCTGTGCAACCCGGTATAGCCACCTTGATGAAGGTTCATTTTGTTTTACTTTTTAACAAAAATATAAAACATTTTTGTTTAATATATAATATTTTTACCTAAACAAAAAATTAATAGCTATGATAAACTCTTTATTTTCATTCGTCCCCATGGTGACAAAGATGTTGCCGGACGATTATGTTGGTTTCACCTTTTTCGTGGGCTGTATGGCCATGATGGCCGCCTCTGCCTTCTTCTTCCTCTCCATGAACCATTACGACAAGAAATGGAGGACCTCTATCCTGGTATCAGGGCTGATTACGTTCATCGCTGCAGTGCACTACTGGTACATGCGCGATTACTGGGCGGAGATCGGGGAGTCTCCTACCTTCTTCCGGTATGTGGACTGGGTGTTGACGGTACCCCTGATGTGTGTGGAGTTCTTCCTGATCCTGAAAGTGGCCGGGGCCAAAAGATCGCTTATGTGGCGCCTGATTATCCTCTCCATCATCATGTTGGTGACCGGGTACTTCGGGGAAGCCGTTTACCGGGACCAGGCACAAATCTGGGGCTTGATTTCCGGGATCGCCTATTTTGCCATCGTCTATGACATCTGGCTGGGTTCCGCGAAAAAACTGGCAGATACCGCAGGAGGTGCTGTCCTGAAGGCACACAAAATGCTGTGCTGGTTCGTATTGGTGGGATGGGCCATATACCCCATAGGTTATATGGCAGGTACCCCGGGCTGGTATGACGGCATCTTCGGCGGACTGAACCTGGATGTGGTCTACAACATTGGCGATGCCATTAACAAAATCGGCTTCGGCCTGGTAGTGTACAACCTCGCAGTGGTTTCTTCCACCCAAAAAGAAGGTTGATTGTTTGATTGTTTGTTTGATAGGAAAGACCGTCCCCCCCCCGGGACGGTCTTTTTATTACATGCGGTCTGGCACTTCTATGCCCAGCAGGGCAAAGGCTGCCTTAATGACCTCGCCTACCTTTTGCGATAGTTGGACCCTGAAGGCCCTTTTCACCGCGTCCTCTTCCCCCAGGATGGTTACCTGCTGGTAAAAAGAGTTAAATTCCTTGACCAGGTCATAGACGTAATTCGCCAATAGGGCCGGGCTGTAATTGTCGGCGGCCGCCTGCAGTGATTCGGGGAAAAGCTGCAGGTACTTCAGCAGCGCTTTTTCCTTTTCGTGCAGGGACAGTTCCGTGGAAACCTCAGCTTTGATATCAGTGGCCGGTGCTTTTCTGAGGATGCTCTGGATCCTGGCGTAGGTATACTGGATGAAGGGCCCGGTATTGCCCTGGAAATCTACAGACTCCTCCGGGTCAAAGAGGATGCGCTTTTTAGGGTCTACCTTGAGGATAAAATATTTGAGGGCCCCCAGCCCTATAATGCGGTATAGCTCCTGCTTCTGGTCCTCGCCATACCCTTCCAGCTTCCCGAGTTCCCTGGACAGGGCCTCGGCCGTACGGGTCATTTCCACAATCAGGTCATCCGCGTCCACCACAGTGCCTTCCCTGCTCTTCATTTTCCCGCTGGGAAGGTCTACCATCCCGTAACTGAGGTGGTACAGGTGGTCGGCCCATGAGAATCCCAGTTTTTTCAGGATAAGGAACAATACCTTAAAGTGGTAGTCCTGCTCGTTCCCCACGGTGTAGACCATCCCCCCGATATCCGGAAAATCCCGCACCCGTTGTATAGCGGTGCCAATATCCTGCGTCATATAAACAGCCGTGCCGTCAGAACGCAGCACGATCTTTTCGTCCAGGCCGTCCTCCGTAAGGTCTATCCAGACACTGCCATCCTCCTTCCGGTAAAACACGCCTTTTTTAAGGCCATCTTCCACCACATCCTTACCCAGCAGGTAGGTATCGCTCTCGTAATACAGCTTGTCAAAATTGACCCCCAGGTTGTTGTAGGTTTCGGTAAATCCTTCGTAGACCCAGCCGTTCATGGTTTCCCAAAGGCGCACCACCTCCTCATCGCCGGCTTCCCATTTCCGGAGCATTTCCTGGGCCTCCAGCAAGACAGGGGCTTCCCGCTCTGCCTGTTCTTTAGGGACGCCCCCGGCCACAAGGCTGGCCACTTGTTCTTTGTATTCCCTATCAAATGCCACGTAGTACTTTCCCACCAGCGAATCGCCTTTCAGGCCACTGCCCTCCGGCGTCTCTCCGCGGCCAAACTTCTTCCAGGCCAGCATGCTTTTGCAGATGTGGATGCCCCGGTCATTGATGATCTGGGTCTTGTACACCTTCTTGCCCGAGGCTTTCAGTATTTCGGCGACCGAGTAGCCCAGGAGGTTGTTGCGGATATGCCCGAGGTGCAAGGGCTTATTGGTATTGGGGGAAGAGTATTCCACCATGACCGCATCCCCGGAAGCCTGGCTCTTCAGGCCATAGCGCTCCTCATCCCTGATCGTGGCAAAGAAATCCAGGTAATAGGCATCGCTAATGACGAGGTTCAGGAATCCCTTGATCACATTGAAACCGGTGATTTCATCGACTTCCTCCTCTAACGCGGCCCCAATCGCCCTCCCAATGTGTTCCGGATTGCCCTTGATCCACCGGAGCATCGGGAAAATCACCACGGTAAGGTCGCCCTCAAAATCTTTCCGGGTTGGCTGAAACTCCACCGAGGGAAGCGCAACGCCGTACTGCGCCTGGACCACGGCTTCCACTTTATTCTTTACGAGTTCCTGCAGGTTTCTCATAACGGGTATTTGAAGGTGCAAAACTACGGATTTTTTGGGCTTTCAGGGCAAATGGACACCGGTTTCATGATACGCGATGTTTTGGTTACCTTTAAGGGAATTATTTAAAGACCCGCAAAGGCCTATGCTCGTAAATGTGTCCTACAACAACCCTGAAATTACCAACAAGGTGGACAAAGCCGTTGGAAAACCCTTCAAACTCAAAGAACGTTGGGCCATGGGCGGGATTGGCTCCCCCAAGCTATTCATCACGGAGGCGAGTATGGAAATAAGGAACCTGCTGATCCTTGACAACAACCTGGATAGCTGCAATGTGGAACTTCGCCCCAAGGGCATCATCGTCCGGTTCCGTTCCCTGCTGGAGACCTTTGCCCTGGTGATCCCCTATCACAAATTGAGTATTTACAAAGGGCAGGCCGCTGTCCACTCCCTGTACACAGCACATCATTTTATCAAGGTGCGCACCGATACCGAGGCAATCCGGAAGTTTTTCAGGAAAATGATGGATTATAAAGCAGACAACGCCCCAACTTCTATAGAAGACCTATGAAAATCCTCCTTACCGGAGCCAATGGATATATTGGGATGCGCCTCCTGCCCCAATTGCTCGAACAGGGGCACGAGCTGGTGTGCGCCGTCCGCGACGAAAATCGCCTGTCGGTTGATGACGAAACAAGGGGACAACTGCAAATCGTGGAAATAGACTTTCTGCAGGAACCCCAGCCTGGCCGGTTACCCAAAGACATAGCGGTAGCCTATTACCTGATCCATTCCATGAGTTCGTCTACCACTGACTTTGATGAAAAAGAAGCCCGGTCCGCGCGTAATTTCAATGCCTATATGGCCGACACCAACGTGGAGCAGGTAATATACCTCAGTGGCATCGTAAACGAAGAAAAACTCTCCAAGCACCTGCGTTCCAGGAAAAATGTGGAAGACATCCTCTATGAAGGCCCCTATAGCCTTACGGTACTCCGCGCCGGGATTATCGTGGGCTCGGGCAGTTCCTCCTTTGAGATTATTCGCGACCTGTGCGAAAAGCTCCCGATAATGGTTACCCCCAAATGGGTGCTTACCAAAACCCAGCCCATTGCCATACGGGATGTGATCGCGTTCCTGACCGGGGTCATCGGGAAAAAAGAAACCTATGGCCAGTCTTTTGACATCGGGGGCCCCGATGTGCTGACCTACAAGGAGATGCTCCAAAAATACGCCAGGGTGCGCGGGTTTAAAAACTGGATCATCACGGTACCCGTAATGACCCCCAAACTATCATCTTATTGGCTGTATTTTGTGACCTCCACATCCTTTAAGCTGGCCATAAACCTGGTAGACAGCATGAAAATGGAGGTAGTGGCCCGTGACAACCGCCTGCAGCAACTCCTGGGGATACAGACGCATACCTATGAGGAAGCCATCGATATGGCGTTCAAAAAAATTGAACAGAACCTGGTGGTCAGCAGCTGGAAGGACAGCATGGTGAGCGGGCGCATGCAAAAAGACCTGGAGAAGTATATCCAGGTACCCAAATACGGGGTACTGACCGACAAGAAGATGATGAAGGTAGCCAACCATGAGGCGGTGCTCCGCAATATCTGGAGCATTGGAGGGGAAAGGGGGTGGTATTACGGCAACTGGCTGTGGAGGATCCGTGGGTTCATCGACAAGTTAAGCGGGGGGGTTGGCCTTCGCAGGGGGCGTACGCATCCCGATAAGATCTACCCGGGCGACTCCCTGGATTTCTGGAGGGTTTTGTTGGCCGACCAGGAACGGAAACGCCTGCTCCTTTTTGCGGAAATGCGCTTGCCCGGGGAGGCCTGGCTGGAATTTAAACTGGATGAGGACAACATCCTCTGCCAGACGGCCACCTTCAGGCCCAAAGGGTTGCGGGGTCGCCTTTACTGGTATTGCATGCTCCCCTTCCATTACTTTATTTTCGGTGGTATGATCCGCCGTATTGCCACCTCAATCCCGAAGGCCAGCCAAAATGCGTAAACAACTGCGTGAAAACACCTTGCTCTCCGTCTCCGCAGGGATCATCCTGCTCTTGTCCCTTTGCGTTTTTTTCGCCACGGATACCAGCTACCTGGCCATTGAAGCGACGTCACTCTGGGTGCGAAACCACTTTGGGTATTTCTACCTCTACCTGGGGCTTGGGTGCGTACTCCTGCTATTGGTACTGGCATTCTCGCCCCTGGGCAGCATCCGCCTGGGAAGCGGTTTGCGACCCGAACATTCGCTCTGGTCATGGACGGCCATGCTCTACAGTGCGGGTATGGGTGCCGGCATATTGTTGCGCGCGGTACAGGAACCCGTTTTCATGCAGCAACACCCCCCTTATCCCAGCCCACTGGAACCCGAGGTGCTGGCATTGGAGTTTACTTTCTATCAGTGGGGGTTCACCGCCTGGGCCTTTTACGGGCTTTTCGCCATGGTGATCGGATATGCCCTTTTTGTCGGTAAGAGAAAAGTGCGGGTCAGCGCAGCCATAGAAAACAGCATCCCCAATAAGCTGGCGCGCAACGGGATAGATATCATGACCATCATTACCACCGTCTTCGGGCTTATTGCGGCCATAGGCCTGGGCACCGCGCAGATCCATGGCGGGATCAACCACCTCAGTGGTTCTACCCAGGGGTTGTGGCTCTCCCTGCTCCTGGCCTGCTGTATTTCGGGGGTGGCCTTCTACTCTGTCTGGAAGGGTGTCAACCGGGGGATAAAGGTCCTTTCCCGCTATAATATCCTCCTGACCCTTTTCCTGCTGGCCTATATCTTTATTTGGGGGGATATGGGGTTGATTTTCCGGAATTTCGCCTCAGCACTGTTCCAGTACCTGGTTGATTTCATCCCCCTGAGCCTTGCCCATGGCGCCTATGACCCGGGGATTGACTTCCTTACCGACTGGACTTTTTACTACTGGGCGTTCTGGCTTGCCTGGGCCCCTTTTACCGGGATTTTCATTGCACGTATCTCGAAAGGCAGGACCCTCCGGCAATTATTGCTGGGCGTGTTGATCATCCCATCCCTGGGCACATTTTTCTGGTTTTCCGTGTTTGGGAGCACCGCTTTTGACCTCATCGAGGCCTGGGGTGGCTACCAGGGCGAATTTGACAATGTCTTTACCTCCCTCTTCCTGTTTTTAGAGCAATTCCCCCTGGCCGGGCTGTTGAGTGGCCTGAGCCTGCTGCTGCTGATTGGCTTCCTGGTGACCTCGGTAGATTCTGCGGTGTACGTCCTTAGCATGTTCACAGACGGGGGAAAGAAAAACCCCGGCAAAAGGCACCGGCTGATGTGGTCGGTCTTTATATTACTGGCCACCCTGGCCCTTCTCGTATTGGGCAATGCAAAACCTGAGATGGATGTGCTGGTAGCCGCCCAAAAGTTGCTGATCGTTACTTCCCTTCCCTTTTCCTTCTTTATGGTGGTGATGACCCTGATCTTCCTGAAAGACAGCATCAGGAGGCTGCTCAGGGAAAAAGGGAAATAATACAAACAGGCCTTGGCCCGGATGTTACGACTTCTTGGGAAGGAATATTTCAGCCATCATGCATCGGGCACTGCCCCCGCCACAGGTTTCTATGGTCTCCAGGGAACTATGCACAATCTCACTGTGTTTTTCAATGGCTTTAATCTGCTCGGGGCGGAGACTGTTAAAGGCCGATGAACTCATCACCATGAGGCGTTTGCCACCTATTCCCGCTACCTGCAGCATATTCCCCGCGAATTGGTGTAATTGCGGTTCGGTAATGGCAATGATCTCTTTCCCGCTGCGCTTAAGATGGTCCACGACGTTCTTGCGCTCCTTTTTGTCATCTATCGCATCCAGGCAAATCACCGCCTGTGTTTCGCCCAGGCACATCACGACATTGGTATGGTAGATGGGTTTGCGTTCCCCGTCTACAGACTGGTAGGCCGTAAAGATCACCGGGGTGAATTCAAAGTCTTCACAAAATTCAATAAACAGGCCCTCATCCGCCCGGTCAGACAGGGAGCAATACGCGATCTTGTTAACCCGGTCCATCAGGATGCTCCCGGTGCCTTCGAGGAACAACCCGTCTGCCTCGGCCGCGGTGTAGTCCATCACGGTCGAAATTTCAAAGCCTTCGGCTTCCAGGGTCTCCAGGATATCTTCCCGTCTTTCCTTACGCCGGTTTTCCGCAAACATGGGGTAAAGGGCCACGGTCCCATCGGCATGAAAAGAATTCCAGTTGTTGGGGAATATAGAATCCGGGGTGTCCTGTTCCAGGGAATCCTCCACCACGATCACCTGTACCCCATGGCTGCGCAGCACGGCTACAAATGTGTCAAACTCCTGTTGCGCCCTTTGGTTGATACTGTTTTCCCTGAGGTCCAGATCTTCCTGAAAATAGTTGTTTACGGCGGTTTGCTCGTTCATACGGAAACTTACCGGCCGTACCATTAAAATGGTATTCGTAATCTGCTTCATGCTCATCTGATTTGCTGCAAAAAATTGGCCCTCAAAGGTAGTGTTTTTGGGGGGTGGTACAGAACGGTTTCCCTAAAAAAATGCGGTGGCCAGACCCTAACGGTGCCCTTAACCCCTGATGAGGGGAAGGGTACTGCACCGCAACAATCCCTCTTGCTTGGCAATCTCGGCATAGGGCACTTCCTCTACGGTAAAACCCTGGTCGCGGAGCCATTGGTTAAGCCTGGTAAAATGCTTTTCGGAGACCACTACCCGGGGTGAAATGGAAAAAACGTTGCTGTACATCATGTACATCTCCTCTTTGGTAATCTCAAAGATGTTCTCCTTCCCAAAATAATCTACCAGCCACTGGTATTCTTCCGCTACCAGGAATCCGTTTTTATGCAGGATGGCCTTGTCTCTCCCGACCGGCTGAAAACAACAATCGAGGTGCAGGGCATTCTCTTTGGCATCCGTATTGGATTTGCGCAATTCAAAGGCTTTTACCTTGCGTTCCGGGAATTGCTTTTGCAGGTATTCTACGGCCGCCTTGTTGGTACGGGCCGTTATATAGTCTGGGTAATCAGCAGCGGTATAGGTCCCCACGAAAATATAATCGTTCCAGGGCATTACATCGCCCCCTTCCACGTGTACTTCGGGGGGGGGGGTAAGGATGTTCCCGGGAGGGATGGCGTCGAGAACGTGCAGGATGGCCTCCACTTCTTTCTCCCGGTCGGGCAGGATGTTGGCCTTTATAAGCTTGTCGCCGATGACAAAGGCGATATCCCTCGAAAAAATCTGGTTGCAATCCTCCAGGACCTCGGGGCGGTACACCTTCACCCCGTGCTTTCTCAAGACCTTTTCAAAGGCATCCATTTCCTGCACCATATCAGCTTCCTTCGGATAGGTACCCGCCAGGATATGTTCCAGGGATTTGGGGTCATAGGCCTGTTCCGGTTTTGGCACAGGCCCACAGCTTTCGGCCGTACCCAGTAACACCGCCTTCAGAGGGGAGGTCTCATCTTGGATATTCAAATGCAGCATGGGGGCAGGGTCAGAGGGTTATCCGCGATTTTCCAGGGGAACAAAAGGCCGTTGGTTCTCACCGATATAGATTTGTCTTGGTCGCCCTATTGGTTCGCCCCTGAGGCGCATTTCCCTCCATTGGGCGATCCAACCGGGCAACCGGCCCAGGGCGAACATCACGGTAAACATTTCCGTGGGGATGCCCAGTGCCCGGTAGATGATCCCGGAATAGAAATCCACGTTGGGGTATAATTTTCGGTCTACGAAATAAGGGTCTTCCAGGGCCTCTTTTTCCAGGCCTTTGGCGACTTCCAGGATAGGGTCTTCTATCCCCAGGTCACCCAGCACCTCGTCCGCGGCTTTTTTAATGATCCTGGCACGCGGGTCGAAATTCTTGTACACCCGGTGTCCGAATCCCATCAGGCGGAAAGGATCGTCCTTATCTTTGGCCTTCGCCATATATTTGGCCGTATCGCCCCCATCCGCATCAATGGCTTCGAGCATTTCAAGCACGGCCTGGTTGGCCCCTCCGTGGAGTGGTCCCCACAGGGCCGATATCCCGGCAGAGAGGGAAGCGAACAAACCGGCATGCGAAGAACCCACGATCCGCACCGTAGAAGTAGAGCAGTTTTGCTCATGGTCTGCGTGCAGGATAAGCAACTTGTCCAGGGCTTCTATACGCACCGGGTTTCTTTTGTATTCTTCATTGGGCCTTTTGAACATCATTTTATGGATGTTCTCCACATAGCCCAGGGCATTGTCCCCATAATCAAGCGGAAGGCCTTTCTTCTTCCGCAGGGTCCAGGCTACCAGGACGGGGAACTTTGCCAGGATACGCACAATGGCGTGGTACATGTCTTTTTCTGAAGTGACATTGACCGAGGACGGGTTGAAGGCGATCAGGGCGCTGGTCAGTGACGAAAGCACCCCCATCGGATGGGCCGATTTGGGGAAACCATCCAGGATCTTCTTCATCTCTTCGTCTACATGGCTTTCCGCCTTGATATCCATATGGAATTTTGCAAGCTTCTCCTTGTTGGGAAGTTCCCCGAAGATCAACAGGTAGGCAACCTCCAGGAAATCGGCCTTTTCGGCCAATTCTTCAATGGTATACCCCCGGTACCGCAGGATCCCCTTTTCCCCATCCAGGAAGGTGATGGCACTTTCACAAGAACCCGTATTCTTGAAACCCGGATCCAGGGTGACCATGCCGGTAGATGCCCGCAACGTTTTTATGTCGATGCCCAGTTCATTTTCCGTTCCTTTTACGACAGGGAATTCATATTTCTTTCCTTGATATTCCAGAGTAGCTTTGTCAGACATATACGTATTTTAGATATTTTTTTAAGAATCCCTAAATTTAAGAAAAAACGGTGCATCTTAACAATCCCGGATTCCATTTAAGGGATTATTAACATAGGCTTTCAGGAGCCGGCAATGGCATAGAGTTTGGTATAATATTCGTCTACAGACTTTTGCCAGGTAAAGCGCAATGCCCGGGCATTGGACTGGATTTTCTTCCAGGCTTTTTGGTCATTGAAATACAGGTCCAGGGCTTCCTGGAATACCGATAGCATTTGGCTGATTTTCTCGTCATAGCTGTCCCCGCCAAAGGTAAAACCAGTGACTTTGTGGGTTACGGTGTCCCTGAGGCCCCCGGTGTGGTGTACCAGGCAGGGCGTCCCGTTTCGCATGGCCAGCATCTGGCTGATCCCGCAAGGCTCAAACAGGCTGGGCATGAAATAGAGGTCGGTCTCCAGGTAAAGGGAGTCTATGACCTCTTCCGACTGCCCGTTGGTAAAGACGAAGTTGGGGTGGTCAAAACTGATCTCACGGAAAAGTTGTTCGTAATCCGGCGCACCGGTACCCAGCAAGATAAAGATGCCATTGACCTTCTCAAGGCGCTTCAGGATTTCAATAAAGGCGTCGGGGCTGCGTTTAAAGAAATAAAACTTTTGCTCGGTTAACCGGGCTACGCTCGAACAAATGATCTCCGGTGGGTGGTGTAACCACTTCACTACCTTTTCCCCGGTATGCGCCAAAAATTCGGCTTTGTATTTTTTGGATTCCTCCTGCAACCATTTGAAGATGGCGCCCAGGGTATCTATAAACAAGGTGTCACCGCTTGCCTGGCGGATGTTTTCATAATTGGCCCCGTTCAATATCCCAAACAAACGCCCTTCGTGATAGGCCTGCTGAAGGTCTGTCTCCAAAGACTCTCCCCCTATGAATTCGGGCGGAGCGCTCGGCCGCATGATATCTTCCATATAGGAAGGGGATACCGTATGCACGGCATCGGAGAGCCGTATCCCCACCGCCATCAGGTTAACACAGTCCTCATAGCGGTAATCCAAAAGCCGGAATCTTTTGTAGGGCACATTGGGAAACCAGTTGCTGAGGGAAGAATAGTTATTCTCGAACGGGCGGATTCCCTGTATGGCAAGGTTGTGGATGGTATACACCATCCGAAGTTTTTTGAGGGTGCGGTAGCCGGGGTGGAATTCCCTCAGGAAAAGCAGCATACTGCTGTGCCAGTCGTGGAGGTGGACGATATCCAACCCCCCGAAGGCGCCTTTTTTTATCGCTTCGGCCACCGCGGTGCAAAAGATGAAAAACTTGATAGCATCCGTATAAAAAGGCTCCGTCGGATCGTTGTGGTAGATATGGGCGATATCGCCCTGCCGGATTTCCGGGTGGTGTATCACGTAATGTGCGAGGTGGGGAAAATTCTTCTTGGGAGGTACCTCAAAGAGCTCCGCCATATACGTGGTTCCCCGCAACTGGAAATGCAGGGTACTGATCATGGAACCCTTTTGATGGAGGCGTGCGTAGGAAGGGGTGACCACATGTACTTTGTCTCCCCGGGCCACAATTTGCCGGGGTACGTCCCGGACGACATCGCCCATTCCGCCGGCCTTGCATTCCGGGATGCCGTCGTTTTCTGCAGCCACAAAAAGAAAGGTCTTCATTCTAGGGACGCTTTAAATTACCATGAGGGAGTTACAAGAAAGGTAAAGCGAATTTTTCATTGGGCCAACGGTTATCGCCATTTTCACAGGCTCCATCCCCGGGATTCCAATCTTGTGGAGACCGCCGGAAAATAAAAAACCCCCGGCATCGGCCAGGGGTTTGTGCTATGGGGTCATGCCTTTACTTTAAAGGCCTTTTCCCGGGGGTAATACGCGGTGCTGCCCAGTTCCTCTTCAATCCGCAGCAACTGGTTGTATTTTGCCATCCTGTCACTACGGGAAGCGGATCCCGTCTTGATCTGTCCGGTGTTCAAAGCCACCGCCAGGTCTGCAATGGTATTGTCCTCGGTTTCCCCCGAGCGGTGGGACATTACAGAAGTATAGCCCGCATTCTTGGCCATGTTCACAGCCGCTATGGTCTCGGTCAGGGTCCCTATCTGGTTCACTTTGATAAGGATGGAATTCGCGATGCCGTTTTTAATACCCCTAGATAGGCGCTCCACATTGGTCACGAAGAGGTCGTCTCCTACCAACTGTACCTTGTCGCCGATTTTATCGGTCAGGGACTTCCAGCCGTCCCAGTCGTTCTCGTCCATACCGTCCTCTATAGAGATGATGGGGTACTTGGCACAGAGGTCGGCCAGGTACTGGGCCTGCTCCTCCGAGGTCCTCACGGCCCCTTTATCCCCTTCGAACTTGGTATAGTCGTATTTTCCGTTCACATAGAATTCTGCCGCGGCGCAATCCAGGGCAATCATGACATTGTCGCCCAGTTGGTAGCCGGCATTGGAAACGGCCTTGCCAATGGTATCAAGGGCATCTTCGGTGCCATCCAGGGTAGGCGCAAAACCTCCTTCATCGCCCACCGCAGTACTCAGGCCCCGATCGTGCAACACCTTCTTGAGGTGGTGGAAGATTTCGGTCCCCATTTGCATGGCGTGGGAGAAGCTTTCTGCCTTTACGGGCATCACCATGAATTCCTGGAAGGCGATAGGTGCATCGGAATGCGATCCGCCGTTGATGATATTCATCATAGGAACAGGCAGGGTATTGGCGCTCACCCCACCCACGTAGCGGTAGAGCGACATGCCCAGCTCATTGGCCGCAGCTTTGGCCGCCGCCAGGGAAACCCCCAGTATGGCGTTGGCTCCCAGTTTGGATTTGTTGGGGGTACCGTCGAGCTCGATCATTTTCTGATCGATTTTATTTTGGTCGAATACCATCATGCCGCGTATTTCGTCGGCCAGGATGGTATTCACGTTTTTTACAGCTTCACGCACGCCCTTGCCCATAAAAGCCTTCCCCCCATCGCGAAGTTCTACGGCCTCATGCTCGCCGGTAGAGGCCCCGGAAGGTACGGCTGCCCTGCCCAGGACACCGCTTTCGGTGATAACATCCACTTCTACGGTCGGGTTACCTCGGGAATCCAAAATTTGTCGTGCGTGTACGTCTATAATGATACTCATTTGTGTTTGTGTTTATTGGGTTGTTAGATCAGCACAAATATACAAAAGCAGGGCGTTAGCACCGTATCAATCCCTCCTTATTAGGGGCTAAAATAACAATTCTTTAAAGTGGTGTTGCATAAAGCGGGGAGCCGTCATGTCGGTCGCTTGCCGCTCATGGGCCATTGCCCATGCATTCCAAAAGGACAGGGCGGTTGGACGAAAGGGGGAGGAGCCAAGGCAGCCTGCTGTCTTTCCCGGGTGAAGTGGCCCAACAACACCCTGGCAGGGCTTCTTTTTAAACCCGGGGTTCCAAACCCCACCCCGGGTTTTAAATTAACCGTATGGCCTGCAAAAAAAAATCAGGGAAGGAGAAAGTCACAGGGGGTTGGCCACGGGTGGTAAAGCCCTGTCCGCGACTTGATGTTCAGGGCAAACGGCCGGAACACCGTAAAACCGCCATGTACTGCAAGTTTTTTGCATGGCACGATGCTACCTTTGCCTTGGGGCGGGGCCAGGCACCCCGCCAAGTACCATGTGTTGAAAATTTAAGGATGTTTTTAGACCGGTGCAACCCTCATTGGGGGGGGCTCATCAACACCCGTAAAAAGGATGCTCCACCCGGCTCGGAAGGTGCCCTGGGGCGGCATGGGCCCTCCGATTCCCCGGACTAGACCGATACGTTCTTTTTCATGCCTACCCGGATCATTTCAAAGAATTCATCAAAGAGGTAGTTGGCGTCGTGTGGCCCGGGGCTGGCTTCGGGGTGGTACTGTACGGAAAACACAGGTTTCCCCTTCATCCGCATGCCCGCTACCGTATGGTCATTCAGGTGCACATGGGTGATTTCCAGGTCCGGATGGGCCTCTGTTTCTTCCCTGTTCACGGCAAAACCATGGTTTTGGGACGTTATTTCCCCTTTACCCGTCAGCAGGTTCTTGACCGGGTGGTTGATCCCCCGGTGCCCGTGGTGCATTTTATAGGTAGAAACCCCATTGGCCAGCGCGATCACCTGGTGGCCCAGGCAGATCCCAAAAAGGGGTTTGTCTTTGGCGATGATCTTCCCGGCCAGGGCAATGGCAGCGCTAAGGGGTTCCGGATCCCCGGGGCCATTGGAAATAAAATACCCGTGGGGCTCCCAGGCACTGACTTCTTCAAAAGTCGCGTCATAGGGAAATACCTTGATATACGCATCCCTTTGGGCCAGGTTCCTCAGGATGTTCTTTTTGATCCCAATATCCAGGGCGGCAATTCTATAGGTGGCCTTCGGGTCCCCCGCAAAGTAGGGCTGCCTGGTAGAAACGCTGGAGGCAAGTTCAAGGCCTTTCATGTCAGGCACCTCCTTAAGGGCCTGCTTCAGTTCGTCTACCTTGTCAACCTTGGTAGAAATGACCGCGTTCATAGCACCATGATCCCGGATATAGGCTACCAAAGCCCTGGTATCCACATCCGAAATGGCAAACAGCTTATTGTCGTCCAAAAATTCCTTCAGGCTGTGATCGGCATTCGGCCGCGAATATTCATAACTGAAATTCTTGCAGATCAGGCCGGCAATCTTGACCCCGTCCGATTCCACTTCCTCCACATTGGTGCCGTAGTTCCCAATGTGGGCGTTGGTGGCTACCATCAGCTGCCCAAAATACGAAGGGTCCGTAAAGATCTCCTGGTACCCGGTCATCCCGGTGTTGAAACACACTTCTCCAAAAGCGGTACCCTCCTTGTCCCCTACGGCCTTCCCGTAAAAAATTGTGCCGTCGGCAAGGAGCAACAACGCCTTTTTCTTGCTTTGATACTTCATTTTTTCACTGTCATTTTATGGTTTTACAAAGAAACATAAAAAAAGGATAAGCTTTTAGGCTTATCCTTTTCCAATTGTAATTATGTATGAACAATTTATTCTTCCGAATCATCGGGCTTTGCTTCTTTCTTTGATTCAGGTTTTGTCTCGGCCTTGGCATCTGCTTTGGGTTCCGCCTTGGCTTCTGCTTTAGGCTCGGCTTTGGCTTCGGCCTTTGGCTCTGCTTTAGGCTCTGCTTTAGGCTCGGCTTTGGCTTCGGTTTTCTCGGTGGCAGCAGGGGCCGGGGTGGTCTCCGATTTTTTGGCTCCCCCCCTACGGGTCGACTTCTTCTTCTTGGGTTTGCCGGCATTGTACAACTCGTTGAAATCTACGAGCTCTATCATGGCCATATCGGCATTGTCCCCTAAACGGCTACCCAGTTTAATAATACGGGTATAGCCGCCCGGACGGTCGCCTACCTTTTCCGCGACAGTCCCGAACAATTCGCTCACCGCGCCTTTGTCACGCAGGTTCCTGAAAACGATTCGCCTGTTGTGGGTCCCTTTTTCAGCCGAAACATTGTTCTCGGCCTTGGACTTGGTAATCAGAGGCTCAATGAATTGCTTAAGCGCTTTGGCCTTGGCTACTGTGGTATTGATGCGTTTGTGCTCAATCAGGGAACAGGCCATGTTGGCCAGCATAGACCTCCTGTGTGCGGCCTTTCTTCCTAAATGATTTACTTTCTTTCCGTGTCTCATCGTTCTTACTGTATATGCCCTCCTACGGCCTCACGGCCCGGGGGTCTATATTAATCCTTATCCAATTTGTATTTAGAGAGGTCCATCCCAAAGTTCAGGCCTTTGTTGATGACCAGTTCCTCGAGTTCCGTCAGGGACTTTTTACCAAAATTCCGGAACTTCATCAGGTCGTTTTTGTTAAAGGAAACCAGGTCCCCCAATGTATCAACCTCTGCAGCTTTCAGGCAATTCAGCGCCCTTACAGACAGGTCCATGTCAACCAGTTTGGTTTTGAGCAACTGCCGCATATGCAGGGATTCCTCATCATAGGTCTCTGTTTGCGCGATCTCATCGGCCTCCAGGGTAATGCGCTCGTCTGAAAAGAGCATAAAATGGTGGATCAGCACCTTGGCAGCCTCGGTCAATGCATCCTTGGGGTGGATAGAACCATCGGTAACGATCTCAAAAACCAGCTTTTCATAGTCGGTCTTTTGCTCTACCCTAAAATTCTCGATGCTGTATTTCACATTCTTGACCGGGGTAAAGATAGAATCTACAGAAATGCTGCCCAGGGGCGCGTTGGATTTTTTGTTTTCCTCGGCGGGTACATAGCCACGGCCCTTTTCAATGATAAGCTCCATGTTGATGCTCACCTTGGGGTCCATATTGCAGATGACCAGCTCCGGGTTAAGGATTTGGTAACCGGAAATAAATTTCTGGAAATCACCGGCAGTGAGCTGCTCTTTGCCACTCACGGAAATGGATACGGTTTCCTCGTTTACGTCGTCAATCTGACGCTTAAAGCGTACCTGCTTCAGGTTGAGGATCATTTCGGTTACATCTTCCACAACACCCTCTATTACCGAAAACTCGTGCTCCACCTTATCGATTCGCACCGAAGTGATCGCAAATCCTTCCAGGGAGGAAAGCAGCACCCTTCTCAGGGCGTTCCCGACAGTGAGCCCATAACCAGGTTCCAAAGGACGAAACTCAAATTTCCCTTCGAAATCTGAGGAATCTATCATTATAACTTTATCGGGTTTCTGAAAATTAAATAATGCCATATTCGGATCTGTGTTGTTTATTTTGAGTATAACTCGACAATTAGTTGTTCCTTGATGTTCTCCGGAATCTGGATACGCTCCGGTACGGAAATAAAGGAACCTTCCATTTTTTCAGAATTCCAATTAAGCCACTCGTATACACTGCTATTGGCAGAGAGGGAATCTTTTATGGTCTGTAATGACTTGGACTTTTCGCGAACCCCAACAACATCGCCGGCATTCAGGGTATAGGAAGGGATGTTCACCACTTCCCCGTTTACGGTAATGTGCCTGTGTGACACCAATTGGCGGGCTCCCCTCCTGGACGTGGAGATACCAAGGCGGTACACCACATTGTCCAGTCTAGCCTCGCAAAGCTGGAGCAGCACCTCGCCGGTTACACCCTTGCTCCTGTTGGCACGGGTAAAGATATTCCGGAACTGCCGCTCAAGGATCCCGTAGGTATACTTGGCTTTCTGCTTTTCCATCAGCTGGATCGCATATTCCGATTTCTTTCCACGCCGGCGGTTGTTTCCGTGTTGGCCGGGCGGATAATTCTTTTTCTCGAAAGACTTGTCGTCTCCGAATATCGCCTCGCCGAATTTACGGGCGATCTTTGATTTTGGTCCTGTGTATCTTGCCATCTTCTTAAAGTTTGGGAATGAGATTATGAATTAAGGCTTGTCCTTCGATAATCGCAATTCATCCCCGGTGAAAATACCTGTTTCAGGTAGTTATGAATGATTGAATGATTTTACTTAAACGCGACGTCGCTTGGGCGGCCTGCATCCATTGTGCGGCAGTGGGGTAACGTCAATGATCTCCGTCACCTCGATCCCGGCATTGTGGATAGAGCGGATCGCCGATTCGCGGCCATTTCCAGGCCCCTTAACGTACACCTTTACCTTGCGCAACCCAGCTTCATGGGCTGTTTTGGAACATTCTTCCGCAGCTACCTGGGCAGCATAAGGGGTGTTCTTCTTAGACCCCCTGAAACCCATTTTCCCGGCAGAAGCCCAGGAAATAACATCCCCCTTTTTGTTGGTAAGGGAAATGATGATATTGTTGAAGGATGCCGCGATATGCGCCTCCCCTGTAGACTCAACAATAACTTTGCGCTTCTTGGCGGTCTTGGTGGATTTTGCCGACTTGGTATTTGTCTTTGCCATACCTGTTTGTATTCTGTATTAATGATGCGTAGTGCCCGCTTTTCTCAGGAAGCCAGCCCAAATAGGCCGCATCCCGTGAACACCGTACTACAATTGTTACTTGGTCGCCTTCTTCTTGTTGGCAACAGTTTTCCTTTTTCCCTTCCTGGTCCTCGAATTGTTCTTGGTACGCTGACCACGCAACGGAAGGCCGGATCGGTGACGGATACCCCTGTAGCAACCAATATCCATCAAACGCTTGATGTTCAGTTGGGTCTCCGAACGCAATTCCCCTTCAATCTTGTACGAAGAAACCACGTCACGGATCCGCCCGATTTCGTCATCGGACCAATCAGAGACCTTGGCATCTTCATTTACTTCAGCTTTAGCCAGGATTTCCTGTGCCCTGCTCCTGCCGATACCGAAAATATAGGTAAGGGCGACAGCGCCACGTTTTTGTTTAGGTATATCAACACCTGCTATTCTTGCCATAATTACCCTTGTCTTTGTTTAAATCTAGGATTCTTCTTGTTAATCACGTATAGCCTGCCCTTCCTGCGAACAATCTTGCAATCGGCACTTCTTTTCTTAATGGATGCTCTTACTTTCATCTATCTAATTTCTTAATATCTATATGTAATTCTCGCCTTGCTTAAATCATATGGGCTCATTTCGAGCTTTACTTTATCCCCGGGCAACAATTTGATATAATGCATGCGCATCTTGCCGGAGATATGCGCGGTGACCACATGACCATTTTCCAGTTCAACCCGGAACATGGCATTGGACAATGCCTCTATGATGGTCCCGTCCTGTTCTATGGGTGCTTGTTTGGCCATATATTATGCTACTTTTCTGTTTTTACCGGTTTTCATCAGGCCGTCATAATGCCTGTTGAGCAAATAGGAATTCACCTGTTGCACCGTGTCTATGGCCACCCCAACCATGATCAGCAGCGATGTACCCCCATAAAAAAGGGCCCATCCCGGCTGCAGGTCCATCAACTTCACCACCACTGCGGGCAGGACCGCCAGGACCGCCAGGAATACAGATCCCGGCAAGGTGATCAAAGACATGATCTTATCCAGGAAATCGGCCGTTTCTTTGCCCGGGCGTATTCCCGGGATAAAACCGCCACTGCGTTTCAGGTCGTCGGCCATCTTGTTGGTGGGTACCGTAATCGCCGTATAGAAATAGGTGAATATGATAATCAACAAGGCAAACAAGATGTTGTACGCCAGGCCAAAAATATCCTGGAACTGTACTTCCATCCATTGCCCAACTGCAGTGCTGTTAAACGTCCTCCCCAATAAACCGGGGGCGAACATGATCGCCTGGGCGAAGATAATGGGCATGACCCCGGAAGCATTCAGCTTCAACGGGATATACTGTCGCGAGCCCATCACATTTTTTTCGTAGCCGCCAGAAGCCGTCCTTCGCGCATACTGCACGGGGATCCTCCGGGTGGCCATCACCAGCAATACGCTGGCAAGGATGACCAGGAACCACAAGATCACTTCTATCAGCATAAACATCAGGCCGCCGGTATTGTTTGTGGTCCTGGAGATAAACTCCTGCACGAACGACTGGGGCAGGGTAGCGATGATCCCGATCATAATGAGCAGGGAGATCCCATTGCCGATCCCTTTATCCGTGATCTTCTCTCCAAGCCACATAGCAAAAACACAGCCTGTTACCAGGATGATCACCGATGGTACAATAAAATTAAGTCCTTTCCCCAGGAGGAAAGCACTGTCCGGAACACCAAGCGCCCCCAGGCTGTAAAGATAGGCAGGAGCCTGAACGATACAGATCCCTATGGTCAGCCAGCGGGTAATCTGGTTTTTGGTTTTCCTGCCGCTTTCCCCTTCCTTGTCCAGTTTCTGGAGGTAGGGCACGGCAATCCCCATCAGTTGCACCACGATGGAGGCCGAAATGTAAGGCATGATGCCCAGGGCAAATACAGAGGCGTTGGCAAAGGCCCCGCCGGTAAATGCGTTTAATATTCCCAGGATACCCTGTTCGGTATTGGTAGACAATTCTGCCAGCTGGGAGGTATCAATACCGGGAAGAACCACCTGGCACCCAAAACGGTATACCAACAGCAGCCCAAGGGTCACAATAATGCGGCCCCTCAGTTCATCAATCTTCCAGATATTTGATATGATCTCAAAAAATTTCTTCATAGTTGCGGTCGTTCCTTACAAACTTATTGCCTCACCGCCTGCCGCTTCAATGGCTGCTTTGGCACTGGCCGTAAATTTATGAGCAGATACTTTAAGGGCAGCCTTCAGCTCTCCCCCTCCCAATATTTTTACCAGGTCGCTCTTGCGGGCTATTTTTTGGGCCACGAGCTCTTCCGGGCCCACGGTTTTCTTAATCCCGCCCTTGTCCACGAGTGCCTGAAGGTCTTTCAGGTTGATCTCGCGATATTCGATCCGGTTGATATTGGTGAAGCCAAACTTGGGCACCCGGCGCTGTAAAGGCATCTGCCCTCCTTCGAAGCCGATCTTTTTGGAATAACCAGACCTCGATTTGGCACCTTTATGGCCACGGGTGGCCGTTCCGCCTTTTCCGGAACCTTCGCCCCTGCCGATAATCTTACCGCTTTTATGTACGGATCCCTTTGCGGGTTTTAAGCTACTTAAATCCATGACACTGCTTTATTTAAGCTTCCTCTGTGGAAACCAAGTGTTTTACTTTATCGATCATACCAAGAATATTGGGCGTAGTTTCATGCTCCACCACCTGACCGATCCTTCGCAATCCCAGCGCCTCCAAAGTGCGCTTCTGGTTTTGCGGCCTTTTGATGCCGCTTTTTACCTGCTTTACCTTAATCTTTGCCATTGTATTCCTGATTATCCTTTAAAAACTTTCTCCAGGGAGATACCCCGCTGGCTGGCTACCGTCCTGGCATCCCTTAATTGCAAGAGGGCATCAAAAGTCGCCTTCACCACGTTGTGCGGGTTGGATGACCCTTGTGACTTAGACAACACATCGTGCACACCCACAGCTTCCAGTACCGCCCTTACCGCACCACCGGCGATAACCCCGGTACCGTGAGAGGCAGGCTGTATATAGACACGGGCACCACCATACTTGCCTTTTTGCTCGTGGGGCAGTGTTCCTTTGTTGAGCGGGATACGTACCAGGTTCTTCTTGGCATCCTCAATAGCCTTGGCGATGGCGGTGGCAACTTCCTTGGATTTACCCAATCCGTGGCCTACTACCCCGTTTTCATCGCCCACCACGACGATGGCCGAAAATCCAAAGGCCCTACCACCCTTGGTTACCTTGGTTACCCGTTGCACCCCAACAAGGCGGTCTTTTAATTCCAGACCTCCGGGTTTCACTAATTCTACATTTTTGTATTTCCCGTACATACGCTTAATTAAAATTTTAGTCCTGCTTCCCTTGCACCTTCCGCCAGGGCTTTGACCCTACCGTGGTACAAGTTGCCCCCGCGGTCAAAGGCGACTTTCTCAATACCGGCCTTTATGGCTTTCTCTGCAATGACCTTCCCAACCTGGGCGGCGATTTCACTCTTGGTGCCTTTGGCTTTGCTCATTTCCTTGTCCCTGGAAGAAGCGGATGCCAGGGTAACGCCCTTGTTGTCGTCAATCAATTGCGCATAAATTTCCTTGTTGCTTCTGAAAACAGACATCCTTGGCCGCTCAGCGGTACCAAAAGATACCTTTCTGATCCTGCGGTGGATGCGCTCCCTTCTCTCAGTCTTTGATAATCCCATACTACCGTTATTAAGCTGATTTACCTGCTTTTCTTCTTAATTGTTCACCTACAAACTTGATCCCTTTGCCTTTGTAAGGTTCCGGCTTGCGGAAAGACCGTATTTTGGCTGCGATCTGCCCCACCAACTGCTTGTCGTGAGAGGTGAGTTTAATAGTGGGGTTCTTCCCCTTTTCTGAAGTGGTCTCCACCTTTACTTCGGGTGCCAATTCAAATATAATATTGTGAGAGAATCCCAATGCAAGGTCAAGTTTCTGCCCCTGGTTGCTGGCCCTGTAGCCCACGCCAACCAGTTCCAGCTCCTTGGTCCACCCTTTAGACACCCCCTTGACCATGTTGTTGATCAACGCACGGTACAAACCGTGTTTCGCTTTGTGATCCTTGGATTCTGAAGGCCTTTCAACGATCACCTCCCCGTCTTCCACCGTGATCTTCACATCGGAATATTCCTGGGTAAGCTCGCCCAATTTCCCTTTAACGGTGATCAGGTTATCCTTCACTTCCACCGTGGTTCCCTCGGCTATCTTGACTGGATTGTTCCCTATTCTAGACATTTTCTTTCGCTTTTATGCTTATTAATACACATAGCAGAGCACTTCGCCCCCTACATTATCCTGCCTGGCCTGCTTGCTGGTCATTACCCCGTGAGAGGTAGAAACTATGGCTATTCCCAGGCCGTTGAGTACCCTTGGCAACTCGTCGGAACCGGCATACTTGCGCAGCCCCGGCTTACTGATACGTTGGATTTTCTTGATAACAGGCTCCTTGGTGAGCTTGTCGTATTTCAGTGCTATCTTAATGCTGCCCTGTACCTTGTCATCCTCAAATTTGTAGCTCAGGATATACCCCTGGTCAAACAAAATCTTGGTGATTTCTTTCTTCAAATTGGAAGCTGGAATTTCCACCACCCTGTGGCCCGCCCTGCTGGCGTTCCGGATTCGGGTCAAATAATCTGAAATAGGATCTGTAAACATCTTCTTACCTTTTATATAGAATTACCAACTTGCCTTTTTAACCCCCGGGATCAAACCACTGTTGGCCATTTCGCGGAATATGACCCTCGAAACGCCAAAGGTGCGCATATAGCCCTTGGGCCGTCCGGTGAGTTTGCAACGGTTGTGCATACGAACCGGGGACGCGTTCCTGGGAAGCTTTTGCAAAGCCTCGTAATCGCCGGCTTCTTTAAGCGCCTTGCGTTTCTCAGCGTATTTTGCTACCATCTTTGCCCTTTTTCGTTCCCGGGCTTTCATAGATTCTTTAGCCATTCTAGTTCTTTTTAAAGGGTAATCCCAATTCGGTTAACAATGATTTTGCTTCCTTGTCCGTACTGGCGGTGGTCACAAAAGTGATATCCATTCCGTTGATCCTGTTGATCTTGTCGATATTGATCTCCGGGAAAATGATCTGTTCGGTAATACCCAGGTTGTAGTTGCCCCGGCCGTCAAACCCGGTCGCACGGATCCCCTGGAAATCGCGCACCCTCGGAAGGGCGGTGGTCACCAAACGGTCTAAAAATTCGTACATGCGCTCTCCCCTCAGGGTAACTTTAGCCCCAATCGGCATGCCCTTACGCAATTTAAAGGCCGCCACGTCTTTCTTGGACAAGGTGGAAACCGCTTTTTGCCCGGTAATCCTGGTCAGCTCATCGACGGCATGGTCTATCAGCTTCTTATCGGCCACAGCAGCACCTACGCCCCTGCTCACCACAATCTTTTGTAGCTTGGGCACCTCCATGACATTCTTGTAGCCAAACTCTTCCTGCAAGGCCTTGATCACCCGTGCTCTATATTCTTTCTTTAATCTTGGAACGTAAGCCATAACTAAATTACTTCGTTGGATTTCTTGGAATACCTTACTTTCTTGCCATCCCGTACCTCATAGCCCACCCGGGTGGTCTCCCCGCTCTTGGAATCGATCAGGGAAAGGTTGGAGATATGGATCGGTGCCTCCTTTTTCACGATCCCGCCTTGTGGGTTGCTCGCACTGGGCTTCTCATGTTTGGATACCAGGTTCACCCCCTCGACAATCGCTTTATTCTTTTCACGGTCTACAGATACGACCTTGCCTTCGCTGTTTTTGTGGTCTCCGGCAATGACCCGTACTGTATCCCCTGTTTTGATCTTTAATTTCATCACTGTCTCTATTTATAGTACCTCCGGTGCCAGGGATACAATTTTCATAAACTGCTTGTCCCTAAGCTCCCTGGCCACTGGGCCAAAGACACGGGTACCCCGCATTTCCCCGGTAGGGTTCAACAATACACAGGCATTGTCGTCAAACCGGATATAAGATCCGTCGGGCCTGCGCACTTCCTTCTTGGTCCGTACCACTACGGCAGTAGACACGGCCCCTTTCTTGATGGCTCCGTTGGGCGTGGCCTCTTTTACGGTAACCACGATCTTGTCGCCTACGGAAGCATAGCGCCTCTTGGTTCCCCCAAGTACGCGAATGGTCAACACTTCCTTAGCCCCGGTGTTGTCCGCTACCTTTAATCTGGATTCTTGCTGTAACATATTATTTGGCTCTTTCTAGGATTTCGACCAATCTCCAACATTTGGTTTTACTCAGTGGCCGTGTTTCCATGATCTTCACTGTATCCCCAATGTTGCAATCGTTGGTCTCATCATGTGCAACATATTTTTTTGTCCGCAATACGAACTTACCGTACATAGGGTGTTTTACCCGCTTCACTTCGGAAACCACGATGGATTTCTCCATTTTGTTGCTGGTTACAACGCCTACTCGTTCTTTTCTTAAATTTCTTTTTTCCATAAAGCAGAACCAATTATTGGTTTTCCCTTTTTGTTAATTCAGTTGCCAATCGGGCTACAGTTCTTCGCGCTTTCCTGATTTGAAGCGGATTTTCCAACGGGGTTACGGAATGGGCAATCTTCAAGTCGGCTTCCTGCTTCTTGAGCTCGGCAATCTTCTCTTTCAATTCCGCTACCGATAAGTTTGTTATCTCAGACTGTTTCATGATCTTTCGCTACTTCAGTTTAGGCGGCATCGTAATCCCTAGCCACAACAAATTTTGTTTTTACAGGTAATTTCTGAGCGGCAAGGCGCAGCGCTTCTTTGGCGATATCCATGGGGACACCGGCTACCTCGAACATAATCCTTCCAGGTTTTACAACCGCCACCCAATATTCGGGGGCTCCTTTACCCTTACCCATACGCACTTCCAAAGGCTTCTTGGTGATAGGCTTATCCGGGAAAATCTTGATCCATAGTTGCCCCTGCCTTTTCATATAACGGGTGGCAGCAATACGCGCCGCCTCAATCTGGCGTGACGTAATAAACTCCGAATCCATCGATTTTATTCCGAACATTCCGTTGGACAACTGGTGGCCCCTGCCGGAATTCCCTTTCATACGGCCTTTCTGCGCTTTACGAAACTTGGTCCTTTTTGGCTGTAACATTGCTTACTGCTTCTTTAAATTACTTTCTACGGCGTTTCTTGGCGCCATCCTGCTTTCCTCCTTTGCTCTGGCCCTTAGACATGCCCACGAGCGGAGAAAGGTCTCTTTTACCATATACTTCCCCTTTCATGATCCATACCTTGATGCCCAAACGGCCATAGGTGGTATGGGCTTCATGCAAGGCATAATCTATATCTGCCCTGAAGGTAGACAGGGGGATCCTGCCATCCTTGTATGCCTCCGAACGGGCCATTTCTGCCCCATTCAAACGGCCGGAAATCATGATCTTTATTCCCTCGGCATTCATCCGCATCGCAGCGGCGATCGCCATTTTTATCGCCCTCCTGTAAGAGATCCTGTTCTCGATCTGACGGGCCACACTGGCAGCCACCAAATTGGCATCCACCTCGGGGCGCTTGATCTCGAAAATATTGATCTGTACCTCTTTATCGGTGATCTTCTTGAGCTCTTCCTTCAGCTTGTCTACTTCCTGCCCGCCTTTCCCGATAATTATACCCGGCCTGGCGGTGGTAATGGTCACGGTAATCAGCTTCAGGGTACGCTCTATGATCACCCTGGACACACTGGCCTTGGCCAAACGCGCATGAACATACTTTCTTATCTTGTCGTCTTCAGCCAGCTTGTCGCCATAATCGCTTCCTCCATACCAGTTAGACTCCCAGCCCCTGATAATTCCCAGACGATTTCCGATCGGATTTGTTTTTTGTCCCATACTAAATGCCCTAGCTTTGTGTGTTATTGTTTGATCCCAGCACCACGGTAACATGGTTGGAACGTTTTCTGATTCGGTGCGCCCTACCCTGGGGGGCCGGACGTAATCTTTTCAACATGCGGCCGCTATCAACCTTGATCTCTTTGACAAAGAGCTCAGCCTCCTCAACATTGGCGTCTTCATTCTTGGCCTGCCAGTTCGCAATGGCCGAAAGCAATAACTTCTCCAACCTGCGGGACGCCTCTTTGGGGCTGAAACGCAATATGGCAAGTGCTTTCTCCACACCGGCACCCCGCACCTGATCAGCTACCAGGCGCATCTTCCGGGGAGACGTAGGGCAATTGTTCAGTTTGGCAAAGGCCAGCTGTTGTTTCTCGGCCTTAATTCGTTCCGCCATCTGTTTTTTTCGAACTCCCATAGCTTACTTTTTTCCTTTGTTTTTGGCTCCCGCATGCCCCCTGAAGGACCGTGTTGGAGAGAATTCCCCCAATTTATGACCTACCATGTTCTCCGTGACATACACGGGAACAAACTGTCTTCCATTATGTACTGCGATCGTCTGGCCTACAAAGTCCGGTGTGATCATCGAAGCCCTGGACCAGGTCTTGATGACGGTCTTCTTGCCCGATGCTACGTTTTGCTGGACTTTTTTCTCCAGGCTCAGTTGAACGAAAGGTCCTTTTTTTAGTGAACGTGCCATTTCCTATCCTTTTATTTCTTTCTACGTTCTATGATATATCTGTTGGTGTCCTTGGTCTTGGAACGGGTCCTGTACCCTTTGGCAGGGATTCCCTTCCTGGACCTTGGATGACCTCCTGAAGCCCTTCCTTCACCACCACCCATCGGGTGATCTACCGGGTTCATAGCCACCGGTCTCGTCCTTGGCCTCCTTCCAAGCCACCTGCTCCTACCGGCTTTACCGGAGATGATCAGCTGGTGGTCTGAGTTGGAAACCGCCCCTATGGTCGCCAGGCAATTCGCCAGGATCATCCTGGTTTCACCTGATGGCAACTTCACCGTGGCGTATTTGCCTTCCCGGGCCATCAGCTGCGCGAACGTACCGGCACTCCTGGCGAGGATGGCCCCCTGTCCGGGGCGCAGTTCAATACAGGAAATGATGGTCCCCAACGGGATTTCGCTCAGCGGCAGGGCGTTCCCTATTTCGGGGGCCGACTGCGGGCCGGATGCGATGCTCTGACCTACCTGCAGGCCATTGGGCGCCACAATGTAGCGTTTTTCACCATCGGTATATGCTACCAACGCGATGAACGCAGAACGGTTGGGATCGTATTGTATGGACTTTACCTCGGCGGCAATACCCTGCTTGTCACGCTTGAAGTCGATGATTCGATACCGGCGCTTATGACCACCGCCTCTGTTTCGCATGGTCATCTTTCCGCGACTGTTCCTGCCGCCCGATTTCTTCAGAGGAGTTAACAAACTCTTCTCTGGAGAATCCGACGTAATCGCGTCAAAGCCGTTTACTACTTTAAAACGCTGTCCCGGAGTGATCGGTTTTAATTTTCTAACTGACATTTTGTGTCTTTATAGATTACTGTAAAAATCAATAATATCCCCGTCCTCAACATGCACGATCGCCTTTTTATAGGCATTGGTCTTTCCCTGCTGCACCCCGGTCTTGGTGTACCGGGATTTGCGGGAAGGGCCATAATTCATGGTTCGAACCTTTACCACGGAAACTCCATAAGTGGCTTCCACAGCATCCTTGATCTGTATTTTATTCGCCTTGGGGTCAACGACAAAACCATAGCGGTTGTACAACTCGCTGTCGGACGTCATTTTCTCCGTTATGATCGGCTTTATCAACACACTCATGTTATTCCTATTTGCTTAAATTCGATTCGATTCCTTCCAGGGAGCCTTCAAGAAGCACTACATTCTGCGCATTGAGAATTTTGTAAGTGCTTAATTCTGTGTTTGTTACAACTTCAGATCGGCTCAAATTGCGCGACGACAAATATACGTTATTATTTGAATCGCCCAATACAAAGAGGGACTTTTTGTCTTCCAGCCCCAGCGATTTCAACACCTGTACAAAGTCTTTGGTCTTGGGGCTTTCAAAATTGAAATCTTCCACCACCAACAATGCGTTCTCCTGGGCCTTGATGCTCAGGGCCGACTTGCGGGCGAGGCGCTTGAGGCTTTTGTTCAGTTTCTGGCTGTAGTCTTTGGACCTGGGCCCGAAAATACGGCCACCGCCACGGAAAATCGGGGATTTGATACTTCCCGCCCGGGCGGTACCGGTACCTTTTTGCTTCTTGATCTTACGGGTACTCCCGGCGATTTCGCCACGCTCCTTGCTCTGGTGCGTACCTTGCCGCTGATGCGCCATATACTGCTTCACATCCAGGTAGATGGCGTGCTCGTTGGGCTCTATCTTGAAAACAGCGTCAGAGAGGTCTACCTTCCTGCCTGTTTCTTTTCCTTTGATATCTAAAACTGCTACCTTCATTATTTCTCGATAGTTACGTAAGCATTCTTATGACCCGGAACGCATCCCTTCAATACCAGAAGGTTCTTTTCAGGCACTACTTTCATCACCACAAGGTTCTGCACGGTTACGCGTTCTCCGCCCATCCTGCCGGCCATTTTCATTCCCTTGTAAACCCTTGAAGGGGTAGAGGACTGACCGATAGACCCCGGGGCCCTCAAACGGTTGTGCTGCCCGTGTGTCGCCTGTCCGACACCGGCAAAACCGTGACGCTTGACCACCCCCTGGAATCCCTTTCCTTTGGATGTGGCCGATACATCTACATATTCGCCTTCTGAAAACAGGTCGACACTGATGGTGTCTCCCAGTTTGTGTTCTCCTTCAAAATACTTGAACTCAACGACCTTTTTCTTGGGAGAAGTACCTGCTTTCTTAAAGTGGCCTGTTTCGGCCTTAAGAGCACGTTTTTCTGCCTTGTCATCGAAACCAAGCTGAAGGGCCTTGTACCCGTCTACCTCTTCGGTTCTGACTTGGGTAACTACGCATGGCCCCGCTTCGATAACGGTACAGGGAATGTTCTTCCCGTTCTCGTCAAAGATGCTGGTCATGCCAATTTTCTTTCCAATTAACCCAGACATACTAATAGTTATTAATAATTAAAATTTGCTTCACTAAAAACGGGGCCAAAAATAATCCGACCCCGAATGTATTTTTGTTTCCGTTTTTCCTTCGCCTTACGCTCCGGACATGTCCTGCCGCCACCTGGGCAGCGAGTGTTGTTTGGCATTCCCGCGCAGTACGCCCGGGAACCCCCGTACGCGGTACTTATACCTTGATCTCCACCTCAACACCACTGGGAAGTTCCAACTTCATCAGGGCATCGATGGTTTTGGAGGAAGAGCTGTATATATCCAGCAGCCGCTTATAGGAACTGAGCTGGAACTGCTCCCTGGATTTTTTGTTCACGTGGGGTGAACGCAAAACCGTAAAAATCTTTTTGTGCGTTGGCAATGGGATGGGCCCGGTAACCACCGCCCCGGTTGTCTTCACCGTTTTTACGATCTTCTCGGCAGACTTGTCCACCAGGTTGTGATCGTAGGATTTTAGTTTTATTCTGATTTTCTGACTCATCTTCCTACAATAATTAAGCGGTTACACCTTTTGCGGCCTTGATCACTTCCTCGGCAATGTTCGTCGGGGTCTCGGCATAGTGCGCGAATTCCATGGTAGACGTGGCCCGCCCTGAAGACAGGGTCCTTAGCGACGTTACATAACCGAACATCTCAGAAAGCGGCACTTCGGCCTTGATCACCTTAGAACCTCCGCGGTCACCCATGCTGTTCACATGGCCCCTCCTCCGGTTCAGGTCACCCACAATATCTCCCATGTTTTCCTCGGGGGTAAGCACCTCCAGCTTCATGATGGGCTCCATCAATACCGCCTTGGCTGCTTTGGCCGCTTCGCGGTACCCCAGCTTGGCTGCCAGCTCAAAAGACAGGGAATCAGAATCCACGGCGTGGAACGATCCGTCTTTGAGGGTCACCTTCATGCTATCCATTTCAAAGCCGGCCAGGGGACCATTTTTCATAGCTTCCCTAAAGCCTTTTTCAACAGATGGGATATATTCTTTCGGGATGTTACCACCCTTGATCTCATTGACAAATTCGAGGCCGGTTTTCTCCGGGTCGGCAGGTTCCATAGAAAATACGATATCCGCGAATTTTCCACGGCCACCGGTCTGTTTCTTGTATACTTCCCTGTGGTCTGCCTTGCGGGTCAGTGCCTCTTTGTACTCTACCTGGGGTTGCCCCTGGTTGACATCCACCTTGAACTCCCTTCGGAGACGGTCTACAATGATGTCCAGGTGGAGCTCACCCATACCGGAAATAATGGTTTGGCCAGAAGCTTCATCGGTTTTTACCTGGAAGGTAGGATCCTCTTCCGCCAATTTGGAAAGGGCCATCCCCAGTTTATCGACATCGGCCTTGGTCTTGGGCTCTACCGCGATACCGATTACCGGATCCGGGAAATTCATGCTTTCCAGGATGATCGGGTGTTTTTCGTCAGACAGGGTATCGCCGGTCTTGATGTCCTTAAACCCTACCGCGGCGCCAATGTCACCGGCCGAAATGGATTCAATGGCATTCTGCTTGTTGGAGTGCATCTGGTAGATCCTGGAGATACGCTCCTTGTTGCCGGATCGGTTGTTCAGGACATAGGATCCCGCATCAAGCTTTCCTGAGTAGGCGCGGAAAAATGCCAGGCGACCTACGAAGGGGTCTGTGGCGATTTTAAAGGCCAGGGCCGCAAAAGGGGCCGTGGGATCTGGTTTGCGCGATATTTCGTTCCCGGTCCTGGGGTCGGTACCGGTAATGGCGTCCTTGTCCAGGGGGGAAGGCAGGTAGCGGCATACTGCATCCAGCAGGAATTGCACGCCTTTATTCTTAAAGGAAGATCCACAGATCATGGGGATAATGCTCATATCCATCACGGCAGCCCTCAGGGCGGCGTGGATCTCATCTTCCGTAATGGAGTCTTCATCCTCGAAGAACTTCTCCATCAATTTTTCATCGTATTCAGCCACCGCCTCAATCAGGGCAGCCCGGTGCTCCTTCACCTCGGCTTCCATCTCGGCAGGGATGTCGATCACGTCAAACGTAGAACCGAAGTTGTCCTCGTGCCAAACAATGGCCCGGTTCTTCACCAGGTCCACAATCCCCCTGAAATCAGCCTCGTCTCCGATAGGAAGTACGATTGGCACCGCGTTCGACTTCAACATTTCGCGCACCTGCTTACAAACTTCCATGAAGTTAGCGCCCTGGCGGTCCATCTTGTTGACAAAGCCCATACGGGGCACCTTGTAGTTGTCAGCCAGCCTCCAGTTGGTCTCGGATTGGGGTTCCACCCCATCCACCGCACTGAAAAGAAAAACCAGCCCGTCCAATACCCTCAGGGAGCGGTTTACCTCTACGGTAAAGTCCACGTGCCCGGGAGTATCGATGATATTGAAGTGGTATGGCATGGTTTCATCCACCGGTTGCCCGTTCTTAAGGGGAAACTTCCAGGTACAGGTAGTAGCGGCAGAGGTAATGGTAATTCCCCTTTCCTGCTCCTGCTCCATCCAGTCCATAGTGGCAGCCCCATCGTGCACCTCCCCGATCTTATGGCTCACGCCCGTATAGAAGAGGATTCGTTCCGTGGTGGTGGTTTTACCGGCATCAATATGCGCGGCAATCCCTATATTTCTTGTATATTTTAAATCTCTTGCCATTTTTATCTTTAGAATCTAAAGTGTGAAAATGCTTTATTCGCCTCGGCCATCCTGTGCGTGTCCGTCCGCTTCTTCACGGCAGCTCCTTCTTCCTTGGCGGCTGCCAGGATCTCTGCGGCCAGTTTTTGCGCCATGGATTTCTCATTGCGCTTGCGCGAAAAGCTGATCAGCCATTTCATCGCAGTGGAAATCTTACGGTCGGGCCGGATCTGCATAGGGATCTGGAAGGTAGCACCCCCTACCCTGCGGCTACGCACCTCCACGTGGGGCATGATATTCGAAAGCGCCTCTTTCCAGAGTTCCAAACCGGATTTCTCTTCATCAGTCTTCTTGGCTTCCACGATATCGATGGCATCATAGAACACCTTGAAGGCGACGGATTTCTTACCGTCCCACATCATCATGTTTACGAATCGTGTTACCAGCTGGTCATTGAACCTTGGATCTGGTAAAAGCGGTCTTTTCTTTGCCTGTCTTTTTCTCATGACTACTTCTTAAATATTACTTCTTAGGGCGTTTGGCACCGTACTTAGACCTCCGCTGTGTTCTTCCGGCCACCCCAGCTGTATCAAGGGCTCCACGAACAATGTGATATCTAACACCTGGCAAATCCTTCACCCTTCCGCCTCTAACCAATACTATCGAGTGCTCCTGGAGGTTGTGTCCTTCGCCGGGGATGTATGCGTTCACTTCCTTGCCATTGGTAAGCCTCACCCTGGCCACCTTGCGCATGGCTGAGTTTGGTTTCTTTGGCGTAGTCGTGTAAACACGCGTACAAACACCCCTTCGTTGAGGGCACGAATCCAAAGCAGCCGATTTACTCTTCTTGGTAATTGTGGCCCTTCCTTTTCGTACTAATTGTGAAATTGTTGGCATACTGTGTTATTGTAATAAAATAATCCCCTCTTTTAAGGGTCGGCAAATGTAGTGATTATTCATTATAATTCAAATGGGAAGCGATTAATTTTCAGGATTTTTTAACCCGCCGTGCAAGGGCCTGATACTCCCCCCTCCCCTGGCCGACTTTATACCTTAATATATATACTACAATACCCCACTGGCTACCAGCGATTTCCCGCGCGGGCCGATCCGAAGCGGATTATCCCCCTTCCCACTGCCATTGTTAATTGTAAAATACTGAATATACCAAGGGGTAAATCCGGATATTTTCAATAATAACGAGGGGTTTCAGGGCATATCTTAATTTTTTTAACATATGGCCCTTGTTTTCTCTCTAACAATTGCTTTAACCCGTGTTTCATTCATAACCAATTCTTAAAATTTTAATACAATTAGTTTGGATTATTAACATAGAATTAGGATTTTAGCGCTCAGCTAATTCAAATAATTAAAAAATGAGAACAAGTTTAAATGGAATCTTGACGCTATTCTTAGCGTTTATTGTGCATTTATCTTTTGCGCAGGAGAAGGTGATTTCAGGGACGGTTACAGACCAGGATGGTCTGGCGCTGCCTGGGGTCAATATCTTGGTTGAAGGGACCACTACCGGTACCCAAACTGACTTTGATGGAAATTATTCCATCCAGGCCAGCGTCGGCCAGACCCTGCTCTTCACCTACATCGGTCAACGAAATGAGCGAAGGACCGTAGGTGCAGACAATACGATCAATGTACAGATGCAGGAGGATGCACAGGCTCTGGAAGAGGTTGTGGTAACGGCCCTCGGTATCAAAAGGGAAAAGCAGGCCCTGGGGTATGCGGTTTCGGAAGTTAGTTCCGAAGAACTGGAGTCCAGGCCTGAAGGCGATATCGGCCGGGTACTGACCGGTAAAGCCTCCGGGGTACAGATCACCAACCAGAGTGGTCTTTCCGGATCGGGGACCAACGTGATTATCCGGGGTCTGAGTACATTCAGCTCCAGCAACCAGGCGTTATTCATCGTTGACGGTGTGCCCTTCAGCTCGGATACCAACCCATCCGGACGTCAGGGTGACCGAAATGACTTCTTCAACGGTAACAGCGGTTCCAGTAGGTTTTTGGACCTGGATCCCAACAGTATAGAGAGCGTCAACGTCCTGAAAGGTCTTGCCGCCGCAACACTGTACGGGTCACAGGGTCGTAACGGGGTGGTACTGATTACCACCAAAGCCGGTGCCGCAGGCGCTGCAGGACCCAAGAAAACCGAGATAACCGTTAATTCATCCATCTTCTTCAACGAAATCGCTTCCCTGCCGGATTACCAACAGCAGTACGGGGGTGGTTTTGACCAGAACTTCGGATGGTTCTTCTCTAACTGGGGACCCAGCTTTGACCGCGGAGGTGCGGCCGGATGGGAGCGCCAGTCCGCCATTGACAACCAGGGGACCCTGGCCCACCCATACTCTCCTACCTACAAACTGGTAGCGTCTGTACTGGAGGCCTTCCCGGAATTTGCCAATGCGCGATACCAGTGGAAGCCCTACAGCAGTGTGGAGAACTTCTTCAAAACAGGTACCGTAACCAACACCTCGGTCAACATCGCCGGCACTTCGGATGATGGAAAAATAGGATACAACGTGAACTACGGGTACCTGAACGACCAGGGTTTTACCCCGAACAACAACGTACTGCGTAACAACCTTTCTGTCGGTGGACGTGCCCAGTTGAGCAATAAGTTTACCGCCACGGGGACCCTGAACTATGCCAGGACCAGGTTTGTTTCGCCTCCCGTTGCCTATTCAAGCGGTAGTGGGGTACAAGGTGGAGGTTCTTCCATCTTTGGTGACGTGTTCTACACGCCCATCAGCGTAGACCTTGTCGGCCTTCCTTTTGAGAACCCTATTACAGGGGCCAGCGTATATTACCGTCAGACAGATGACATTCAGCACCCGCTGTGGACCGCTGCCAACGCGGAGTTCTCCCAGGAGACCAACCGTGTTTTCGGTCAGGCGGCCTTACAATACGACATCAATGACAACCTGAACGTTATCTACCGTGCAGGGATCGATGTCTACAGTGAAAACAACGTCAATTACCAGAACCGTGGTGGTACCGGTGGAGACGGGAACCTCAGGACCCAAAGTGGTTTCTATGAGACCTGGAACAACACCAACACCATCTGGGACCACAACCTTGTACTGAACGGGGATTATGACCTGACAGACCTGATTGGAATGACTTTTAACGTTGGAGCCACTTCCCGCAGGGAGATCTTCGACCAGAACGGTGTTGCCAGTGACGGCCAGCAGGTCTTTGACATCCAACGCCACTTTAACTTCCTGAACCAAAACGAAATCCAGACCTTCCAGGAACGTAACCTGGTGGGGCTTTACGGACAATTTGACGTGGATTACGACAGCTGGGTGTATCTGACCCTGGCCGGACGTAACGACTGGGTATCGAATTTCGCGCAGGAAAACAGGACGCAGTTCTACCCTTCTGCCAGCGTTTCCTTTATCCCCACAGCTGCTTTCCCAAGCATCAAATCCCAAAACGTACTGAACTACCTGAAAGTACGTGGGGGTATCGGGGTATCGGCAAACTTTGAATCTTCTGCCTATCCTATTTCCAGCACCTTGTTCCTGGATACTCAGGACGTACAGGACGGATCCGGGCGTAACATCGTAACCAATACCACCGGTGTGCGTTTGGGGAACCCCAACCTGCAGCCTGAGACCCTGGAAGAGGTTGAGATTGGAGTCGAGTCCAGGTGGTGGGACGGAAGGATCACTTTTGATGCTTCTATCTACACCCGTAAGACAAACGACCTGATCCTGGACCGACCGCTGGATCCCTCTACCGGATACACGGTTACCGCGACCAACGTCGGGGAGATCAAGTCTGACGGTCTTGAAGCGGATTTGGGGGTCAACTGGTTCCGGCCAAGCGAGGAAGGAGATTTCCGCTGGAGCACCAACCTGAACTTCACCGCCTACGAGACGACCGTAGAGGACTTAGGATTGGATACCGACCAGGTGGTTTATTCCGGGTTTAACAACCTGGGGAACGCCGCGATCGAAGGAGAGCCCCTGGGCGTATTCTTCGGAAGCCGGGTAGCCCGCGATGACAATGACAACCTGTTGGTAGGTGCCGATGGTAACTACCTGACCGATGCCGATGACGGCATCATCGGGGACCCCAACCCAGACTGGGTGGCCAACCTGATCAACACCCTTTCCTTCAAGAACTTCACACTTGGGTTCCAATGGAACTACACCCAGGGCGGTGATGTGTACTCCCTGACGGCAGCTACCCTGCTGGGTAGGGGTCTTGCAGGAGAAACCGCCAACCGGGAAGATACATACATCCTTCCAGGCCTGGCACCTGATGGTTCCCAGAATGATATTGCAATCAACAACTCATCGTATTACTTCTCGAACATCTTTACAGGACCCAGTGAATTGCAGGTTTGGGATGCGACTACCATCCGTCTCCAGGAAGCTTCTTTGAGCTATAGCCTTCCGGGCAAATTTCTCGACAAGACGCCCTTTGGAGCTCTTACCTTTACCGTTTCCGGCCAGAACCTCTGGTACAAGGCCGTCAACTTCCCTGATTCTATCAACTTTGATCCAAACGTTTCAGGAACTGGTGTAGGTAACGGATTTGGATTTGACTTCCTGGCCGGTCCTAGCGCCAGAAGGTACGGATTCAGTGTAAAAGCATCATTTTAAGAATAAAAAACTATGAAAGTAATGAAAAACATAAACAGATATATTGCGCTGGCAGTTTTTGGCGGGATGCTGACTTTCAATTCCTGTGAGACCACGGATTTGGATATCACACAAGACCCCAACGCCCTGACCCCCGACCAGGCCAGTGTTGATTTCTTCCTGTCGTCGATTCAGGAAGATTTCGTAAGACAGTGGGATGGGGATGCGGATTACGATCCCAATGACAACTGGTCTTCCGGTGGTGCCACCACCGGGGATGGATTCAATATCCACGGGATGGAACTCACCCGGATGATGAACATGTTCGGGCGAAGCTACCCCTCTGTGTACCAGCCTACCGACATGGATGATGAGTGGAGGAATGGCTACCGCGGTATCCTTTCCGATATCCGGGCCATGACGCCCCTGGCAGAGGAAGCAGACCTGACCCACCACATCGGTATCGCCAACTTTATCGAGGCCTACCTGATGGTGACCCTGGTCGATTACTTTGGGGACGTTCCCTACACCGAGGCGGTAAAAGCCGGCGAAGGTAACTTTAACCCCTCAGTAGATTCGGGGGCCAGTATCTATGAAGCGGCAGAAGCCCTTCTCAACCAGGCCATCGCCAATTTTAACAGCAGTGCCGCCGCTGACCCGGCAGAAGAGTTCTTCTACGGGAACAACTATACCAAGTGGGTGCGTGCCGCCAATACGCTGAAGTTGAAGATCTATCTTCAGACGCGCCTGGTGGATGGCAGTGCCGAGAGCAAATTCAACGCCATCATCAACTCCGGCAACTACATCCAGGCTACGGCCGATGACATGCAGTGGAGCTGGCCAGGTACCAGCAATACCCAACCCGATACCCGGCACCCTTACTACGGTTTGAACTACCAGGTAACCGGTGGGCAGCACTATCAGTCTAACTGGTATATGAATAAGCTGGATGTACTGGGTGATCCCAGGATCCGCTACTACTTCTACCGGCAGACGGACGAAGTTCCCGGCGCGCCCGGAGTGGAACCCGATGAAGTAGCCCTGAACTGCTCATTGCAGGCTCCCCCACAGCACTATATAGACGGAGGCTTTACCTTCTGCTACCTGCCAAACGGCTACTGGGGACGTGACCATGGTGATTCTGAAGGGATTCCACCAGATGGCCTGTCCAGGACCCTGGTTGGGGTATATCCCGCCGGCGGACGTTTTGACGACAGTTCTTTTGAAGCCATTGCCCCCGGCGACGGAGGCGGTGGGACAGGGATCACCCTCTTGCTCTCAGCATTCGGGGTAGACCTGATGCGGGCCGAGTTTGCCATGGCCAATGGAAACTTCCCCGCTGCCAGAGACTTTATGCTGGCTGCGTTTGACAAGCAAATGGCCAAGGTGCAGGCGTTCCTTGCAGGACGCGAAAACGGGGCAGACATCACATTCGAGCCTACCCCGGCTGAAATCGCGGCCTACCGTGCGCAGATCAGCGCAGACTTTGACGCCGCCGATACCGAAGGCAAGTGGGACATCTTTGGGGAGCAGTATTTGATTGCCCACTACGGAAACGGTGTGGAGCCCTACAACTTCTACCGAAGGACGTTGTACCCCACCACCCTGCAGCCCAACCGCGAACCGAACCCTGGTACCTTCATCATGTCGATGTACTATCCTTCCAACGCGGTGAATACGAACTCGAACATCAGCCAGAAGGCCGATCAGACCCAACCCGTATTCTGGGACAACAGCGGTGTACCGCCTGCTAACTAAAAAGAGCTATGAACGTAAAACAGAAATTCATGAAACAGTTTAAATTTTATATACCCGTTGTTCTTGCAGCCCTGTTTGTCAGCTGTAGCTCAGACGACAAATTAGTGGACAAGGTTGACGCCGACGTTCAAAGGGGCGCCGTCCTTCGGACGATTACTTTTGATCCAAATTCATTCTTCTTTGACAACACGGATTCTGAGGTGAATTATACCTGGGAATACCAGGATATCACAGATGGTGACCTGTTGTCCAGTGTGGATGTCACCATTGGATTCATAGACGGTACCCCTGCCAACGGGACCACTACCGCTACGGAGACTGCTTTGGCCAGCTTTCCTGCTTCCCAGTTTTCATTGGGGGAGTACGGGTTGCCAAGGGTAGATTATTCCCTGACCTACGGGGAGGCCCTGGCCGCCCTGGGCCTGGCTTTTGACCCGGCTGTGGTTACCGGTAGTGACCAGTTTGTAATGAACATTACCCTGAACCTCACCGATGGAAGGACCATCACCGCGGCCGACCTTTCAGGTACGGTTTCCGGTGGTTCCTTTTTCTCTTCTCCCCTGACCTACAGGATTCCTATCGTATGTCCTCCAAGGGCCGGTGCACCCGGAACCTGGACCATTGATATGCAGGATTCTTACGGGGATGGCTGGAACGGCGCTTCTGTCACGGTTACGATAGACGGCGTAGGCACCGATTATCTGATCACCGGGGCACAGGGAGATGCCAACACCGAAACCTTTGACGTGCCTGCGGGTGCCTCAACCCTCTCCATCATCTATAATTCCGGAGATTGGGATTCTGAGGTTACCTTCCAGGTTACCGCTCCCAACGGCAATACCATTATTGATGTAGGGCCAAGTCCGGCCGTTGGAGCAGAGTTGATTGATTACTGCGCGGATTTCTAATTCAGGCAGCAACATTTCAGTACAGAAAGGCTATCATTACGATAGCCTTTTTTTATGCCCCCCTATGGCCTTGAAAAATACAGGCCCGGGTTTACCAGCTGGATTATAAGGAGTACCTTTGCCAGCAAATTATAGGCAACCCATTACATGTAAGCGCTATGCCACAAGACAGAAACAGACCTGCTTCAACCCTGATCCTCATACGAAAATTTGCAGGAATCTTGTTCCTCTTACTCCTCTCTTTCGCATGCGGGAACCAAAGGAAAAAAGGCCATTCCCTTACTGCCTCCCGCGCATCCGCCCAGGACACCGCTTTTTACGATACTCTGGGGATTACCCCCTCCTTAAGGGCTGGGGCGGTTAACTACCTCCATAAAAAAAGGATCCACAATGATTTGATCCTGGTCAATGACGGGAGCAGGAACAACCGGGTGTACCTGATGGACAAAAACGCTGAGATCCAACATGAGTGGCCACTTAAAAAGGACATTGGCAAAGATGTCTATCTCATGCCCAACGGACAGTTGCTGGCCATGATGATGGTAGACAGCACCCATATCAATTTCGGGGGACAGGCAGGCATTTTACAGCTTATAGGCAAGGAGGGCGACATCCTTTGGGAATTTACCCATGCCTCTGAGGACTATATCACCCACCACGACGCGGAAATGCTGCCCAACGGGAACATCCTCACCCTGGTCTGGGAGCGTAAAGCAAGGGAAGAGGCCGCCAGGGCCGGATCCCAATTGGGGATCGACGTCTACCCGGAGGCCGTGATAGAAGTAGACCCCAAAACCAACCAAATCGTCTGGGAATGGCACGCCTGGGACCATTTGGTGCAGGCGGCAGACCGCACCAGGGACAACTATGGGGACATCGCCGAACATCCCGGTTTGATAGACCTTAACTACGTAACCGAACACAAAGGCGACATCATGCATGCCAACGGACTGGCCTATGACCCCCAACGAGACCTCATCTTCCTGACCATCAACTGGTTTAGCGAAGTATGGGTCATAGACCACAGCACCACGACCGCCGAGGCAGCCACCGGCCAGGGGGGCAGCTATGGAAAGGGAGGCGACCTGGTCTACCGTTTTGGTAACCCTTCCGCTTACAAGAACCCGGAAGGCAAACGCTTGTTCGACTACGTTCATAGTCCCATCTTTGTAGAACATACCGCAGCGCCATTTTCCCATATGCTGGTATTTTCCAACAGGCTTGACGGGCAGGAACAATCTATGGTCTATGAACTCGACCTCTCCGGGGAATTGGCTTTAGAAGCCCGAACCGATAACGAACCCGAAGTGGTTTGGTCCTTCGGCCACCCCGACCTTTATGGCGGACGGATTTCGGGCGCGGCACGGCAGGCCAATGGCAATACCCTGGTTACCGAAGGGGATTTTGGTATATGGGAAGTAGCCCCCGACAAAGAGGTGGTCTGGAAATTTAAAGGGGAAGGCGCTTTTTTCTGGCGGGCCTACCCATTTCAACGAGATGCCCCGGCCATAAAATCCCTGTTCTCCAAGGAGCAGACCCCCTAAAACCAACAACGAGAAACGCATGGAAAAAAACACCCAGATTTACGGTCTTAGGGCCGTCATTGAAGCCATACAGGCTGATGAGCCCATAAACAAGGTCTTCATCCAGAAAGGGCTGCAGGGGCAACTATTCTTTGAATTGGAAAGCCTGGTACGCAAAAAAGGGCTTTCTGTGTCCTATGTGCCCATCGAAAAACTGAACCGCCTGAGCCAAAGCAACCACCAGGGGGTGGTGGCCCAGGTCTCTCCCATTGGCTTCCACGACCTGGAAACGTTGGTGGAAAAAGTCCTGAACACCCAAAAAACGCCGCTGTTCCTGTTACTGGATGGTATTTCTGACGTGCGGAATTTTGGGGCCATTATCCGCACGGCCGAATGCGGTGGGGTCGATGCCATCATCATTCCCAAATCAGGAGCGGCACCCGTATCGGCAGATACGGTGAAAACCTCGGCCGGGGCCGCCTTCCGCGTACCCATTGCCAAGGTAGACCACCTGAAAGACGCCGTCTTCTACCTGCAGGCTTCCGGCATCAGGGTCACCGCCGCCACGGAAAAAGCGGAAGCAACCCTCTACCACTGTTCGTTTACGGAACCTGCTGCCATTGTCATGGGCTCCGAAGATACCGGGATAAGCCCATCCCTGCTGAAAACCGTGGATGCCCAGGCAAAACTGCCCATGATGGGGGAAATAGGCTCGCTCAATGTTTCGGTGGCCTGCGGGATCTTCCTGTATGAGGTGGTGAGGCAGCGAACAGCCTCCCACGGAGAAGCCGAAAAGGGATTGAAAAACATTTCCGATCGATAGGGCCTGTCCCCGCCAGGCCCGTTATTCCGGATCCTCCCCTGCCCTGCTATTCCTCCGGTAGTGGTAGGTGATTTTTGGAGGGGCTTCGGCACCGCTATCGTCCGGCCTGTGTTCTATAAAATTTCCTTCCTCATCAAAATGACGCAGGAATTCATCATCCTCTTCCCGGTAGTCCTCAGATTCCCAGGCATATTTCCGAACCACCGGCACTTGCGCCTTTAGGGTAAAGGCCAGCAGCAACCCGGTGAGGAAGCCCCCCAGGTGGCCCTCCCAGGAGATCTCGTCCAGTACCGGGAAAATATACCACAACAAACCCCCATAAATGAAAACGACAATCAGTGACAGGGCCACAAGGCGGTAGTGCCGGGCAATGATCCCTTTAAAAAAGATGAAACTGGCCAGCAGGTAGATGATGCCACTGGCACCGATATGGTAGGACGGCCGCCCTATGAGCCAGGTGAGGGTCCCCGATATCAAAACACCCAGGACCAGCACGCGAATCGAGATCCCCCGGTAAAAAAAGATCAATGCCGCCAGGAGGATGGCCAAAGGCAGGGTGTTGTTGTACAGGTGCTCAATGGAGCCGTGGATAAACGGGCTGAACACTATCCCCTGGAGGCCGCTCAGCGTCCTTGGGTAAATACCATGGGTATTGAGGTTTACCTGATACCGCACTTCGATGAAAAATACCGTCCATACAAGGAGTACCGCCAGCATGGGCCAAAACACGACAGCCGGGGTATACCGGAAATAATGCTCTTCAGTCATAGGATGGAATGTACCAATTTTTGTCGAAATGCCCGCGCTGCCCTAACGCGGGTATCGGCTTATTTGTCTTATTTTTATACCATGAACGAGCCACTTGCAGAACGCATCCGACCCAAAACCCTGGAAGAATTCATCAGCCAGCACCACCTTGTTGGCAGCGAAGGCGCCCTGGGGCAGCATATCCGCAAAGGCATCCTGCCGTCATTGATCTTCTGGGGCCCCCCGGGGACGGGCAAAACCACCCTGGCCCAAATTATAGCCAACGAAAGCGGGAGGCCCTTTTATACCCTGAGCGCGATTAGCAGCGGGGTTAAAGACGTGCGCGAGGTCATTGAAAAGGCCAAGCAGAGTGGGGGGTTGTTCACCACACGCAACCCCATCCTTTTCATCGATGAGATCCATCGCTTTAGCAAATCGCAACAGGATTCCCTACTGGGGGCCGTGGAAAAGGGCTGGGTCACCCTTATTGGGGCCACTACCGAAAACCCGAGTTTTGAAGTAATCCCTGCCCTGCTGTCCCGATGCCAGGTGTACGTCCTGAACCCTTTTGGCAAAAATGACCTGGAGGCCCTCCTTAGGCGCGCCATGGAGCAGGATACCTACCTCAAGTCCAGGAACATCGAGCTCAGGGAAACCGAGGCCCTGCTGCGTCTGTCCGGGGGCGACGGGCGCAAGCTGTTAAATACCTTTGAACTGGTCGTGAACAGCGAGGAGAAAGACCCCGTAACCATCACGGACGCGCTGGTCCTCAGTAAGGTCCAGAAAAATACCGTCTTATATGACAAGACGGGCGAACAGCATTACGACATTATATCGGCCTTTATAAAGAGTGTACGTGGTAGTGACCCCAATGCCGCGGTATACTGGCTGGCCCGGATGATCGAAGGGGGCGAGGACGTAAAATTCATCGCCAGGCGGATGCTCATCCTGGCTTCGGAGGATATTGGCCTTGCCAACCCTACCGCCCTGGTGATTGCCAATAGCACCTTCCAGGCAGTGAACACCATCGGGTATCCGGAGGCCCGCATCGTATTGAGCCAGTGCGCCATTTACCTGGCCACCTCCCCAAAGAGCAATGCCAGCTACCTGGCCATCAACCGGGCCCTTGCCAGTGTGAGGGATACGGGAGACCTCTCCGTCCCCCTGGCCCTCCGCAACGCCCCCACAAAACTCATGAAAGACCTGGGGTATGGGGAAGATTACCAGTACGCGCATGACCACCCCCAAAACTTTGTCGCCGCAGAATTCCTGCCCGAAGCCCTCAGTGGGACGTGCTTTTACCAGCCCGGGAATAACGCGCGTGAGCATGGGATCAGGGATTTCCTGAAAGCCCGATGGAAGGATAAGTATTCGAAGTAACACCCTGTTGCCTTGCAGTTACAGGACCATGTGCCGTCGGGCTTGCCAGCGTGGATACCCGGCTAAAACTTGATGTTCAGTTCCTGTACGACCCGCTCCCCGGCCTTGTAAAACTCAAAGAACCAACGGTTGTCCTGCTGGTATACCAGCCCGTGCTGCGTTTCATTTTCGGCCAGGTAGACATTGGGCAAAGAGCTGCTATACAGGTTTAACCGGATTTTGGGGGTGCGGTCTACCAGTTGGTACCCGTTGGGCAGGATTTGCGCATACCATACTTCTGAGGCGTCTTTGCCCTTAGTGGCCGGGACATCCCCTGCCACGGGGGCGGGCGTTATCTTTTGCACCTCTGAAGGTTGCGGCCGCTTGTCTATATAACGCTGTTCCCCGGGAGTAGCCTGCTGGATGACCGCCGGGTTTGATGGTCTTTGCACCACTTCCTTTTCTTTTGGTTCTGGCAGGGCCTTTACATCCTTGTCGAATGGGAGGGTCACCACCGCATCCTCGTTCTGGACGGGTTCATAGGTGTAATTGAGGGCCTCGATGGACTTAAAAGCTTTCCTGATGGCCTCTTCATAGGACTCCTTGAACGATTTGATCCGGCTGTCGCCTTCCGCAGTACGGAAGACCTCACTCCCGTTGCAATCCTTCATGGCCAGGAATACCTTGGTCCTAAAAGTGGTAGACTCGTCCAGGAGCTCTATTCGGAGGCCTTTGCATTTATCGATGATAACTGCAGGCACTTCCCCATCGTAATACGCGGTAAACCCCGCTTCCCCGAGCAGGTATTTTACCAGGGTACTGGTGTGGTATTTGTTCTCCTGGTCAAATTCCTGGAATTTCTTGGGTACCACCACGTATTGATACGGGTTGAGTTGTGCCGTCCCCCGGCTTAGAAATCCAAGGGCCAGTACAACAACCAGGGCGATATTTTTCATCGGGCTTTAATCTTGATAACCCCCCCAAGATAGAATATTTAATCCGAACTGGAAAGAGGCGTAATGGGCATCGGCAACATTGCTGTAGGCCAGTAAGTTATCCGCCATGAGGTAAAAGTTCACGGGGCCCGCCTGCAGGCTCATTCCAAGCCCGATATTGGAAAAGGAGAATTTATCTACGGTATAGGTTCCTTTGAAGGCGACGATATTCCCAAAACGGTGCAGGTAAAAAGCGGTAAGGGACACCTGCGGGCCCCGCGGACGGTTGACCATATACAACTGCCCCCCGACGCTATTGGCATATTGATGACGCCACTGCCCGCCTGAAACCGTATACAGGCAGTTGCAATCCTCCAGGTCCTGTTCCTGTTCCCCGAAATTATACCGTAATGAAGCGTACAACCGGGTGGGCCTGAAAGTGATATAGCTCCTGCTGTCTTCCTCAAAGGGCACCAGTGCTTCAATCTCATCCACCAGGTCCTGCCAGAAATCAGCATCAGGGTCTGCCAGGGCGTCGGGCAGGATCACCTCAACCCCTTCTGTGGTGGCACTCCCTTCGAGGCGGAAGTTCCGCACATCGGTGCTGTGGTAGATAAACCCGAGGTCCAGGATACTCCCGGTAACCAGGGTTTGTTCGTTCAGCTGGTAACTAAAGCCCAGGTCTGCCCCCAAACCCAGGTCGCCCCCAAAAAACCCCCTTCTGGTAAAGAGCTTCCTGAGGCCGGAACCGTCATCCACCGTATCATCATCCAAAACCTCCCGTATGGCCTCAAAACCAGAACTGCGCACTGCCATGTCGGCCACCAGGGTATTGGCGATCAGGTTGTTCTGCCCGGTCGTGGTCACAAAATACCCCCGGTTTCCCGTGCTGTTAAAATCGAGGATGCCGGAATAGATCTTGGCCCTGGCCCCCAGGTGCAGCTTGTCTCCCATCTTCCTGTTTACCCCGAAGTGAAAAACGTTCAGGAACTCGCCCCGCAATTTCAGATGCCCCAGGTTGAACCGCCTGCCCAATTGGTTGGCATTGCCCTCGTAGCCCAGGATGGCGAGGTCTTTAGGCCAGTAGTTGATGAGATCACCTTCATGGTAGGCCCCGAACGAATAAAAATCCTCCCTGCGGTTCTTCCCCCTGAAGCCACCGCTGAACAAGGCTACCTGGTAGGTACTGCTCACCTCGTCCCTGACCGACATCCCGTATATGGCCCGGTCCCGTACCTTGGTGGTAAAATCCAGCCCGTCATCCGCGAAAAGGTCGTTCACCGTGATCCCACTGGTCCCGGCAGCCAAGGAAATGCCCGAGAGCACCGGTAGCCCGGCATACCATTGGTAGCCCGTTTGCATCCCGGGATTGAGCATGAGGGCCTGGGGGACCTCGGTAAAATCATAAAGCAAGGCTTTGTTTTGGGCAGAAGCACCCCCTCCCACCCATAAAACGGCAACCAGTATACAGTGAAAAATCCTCATACCAGCTCGATCCTGATTTGGGCACTGGATCGCAGTATGATTTTGGGATCCGGGAGGTTGGAAACACTAGTGGCATCGCCCAGGTTGCGTCCGCTAACCCGTATGCCCGAGGTATTCCTTAAGATTTCTATACTCCGCCCCGACGCGCCCCCATAGGCTATTTCCCGGCGTACGACCCCCGTGGGAGCAGGGTCGATGAGGAAGGTTTCCGTGTCGAGGACGTTGCCCGCTTCGTCCAAAAATTCCACGGTGATTTCCAATTCCTTGCTCGTGGTATTTTCCACTTCATAGGTGACCAGGCCGTCCAGTACCCGTTCCGAAACAAAGGCTTCCGCAAAGGCGTCAAAATTAAAATCTTCCGTGTAGTAGACACCGGGGGCCGACTGGTTGATAAAGTCTTCCGTAGACGCTACATACACCAGGCTCGCCTCGGCGGTGGGGGTAAGCTGTAGGTCATCAAATTGGTCGAAGTCCTGTTTATCCGAACAGGACCAGAGGGTTGCCATTGACAGTAGTATGGCAAGCAGGAATACGGGATTGTTTTTCATAGCAAAATACCTCAGAATTGTGATCCGGTTTTGCCCTCCAATAGTGTTTTCCCTTATATAACTCTATAAATAGGATTTTATTTCACGCAATTCCGTGATGGAGCTGCAGTAGGGATGTGCCGGTTCCTTGTTGGCGTTAAAATGCAGGGTATGCATGCCCACGCCCTGTGCCCCCAATATGTCGGCTTCTATACTGTCGCCAACCATGAGGGCCTTTTCCGAAGGGGTCCCGGCGGCCCCCAGGGCCAGCCTGAAAATGTAGGGGTCGGGTTTCTTCACCCCGGCCATCTCAGAATTAATGACCTGGTCAAAATACCCGTTGATTCCGGCATGCTTTAGTTTTCGGTCCTGCACCTCCTGGAATCCGTTGGTGATGATATGCAAGCGGTAGTTGGGTTTGAGGTACTCCAGGATCTCAATCGCATCGGGCACCAGATGGTTAAAGGAAGAAAGGTGGGTAATATAAGCTGTGGCAAGCTGGTTGATGAGCGCGTCTGTAACGGCCACCCCAAGGGCGTCAAAGGTCTTTTTAAGTCGCTGGTACCGCAGCTCTGTTTTGGTGACCCTGTTTTCACGGTAGTACTTCCAGTACTCCAGGTTGATAGGGTTATAGACGTTTAGAAAATCATCGAGGACTACCTGTACCTGGTTCTCTGCCAGTATTTTCCCGAAGGTCAGCCCGGAATTCCTGTCAAAATCCCATAGGGTATGGTCCAGGTCAAAAAACACATCCGTCACCCTTCCTTTAAACATGGTACCTTTTTATGACCTTGCCATATAATTGCATCCAGTCTATCTTCTGGTTTCCGCCCAGCAGTTCGTTGGAAAAGATCGTTAAAAATTCGCCCTGTACCAGCTGCACCTGCTGATAGACCCGGTCTATGGCCTCCAGGATTTCCGCCTCCGTATGGATGTACTGCAGGGCGTAATCATGCACGGCAAAGGGGTGCACTTTTAAAGGCTGTTGTACCTCCAGGGGGATATCGTAGAAGTAGAATGGCGTACAGGTGCCCGCCCTGAACCCAATTTCGTGTGTATAGCCCATGGTATAATCATCGGTAAACTCAGCTTCCACCAGGTTGCGGTAGGTTTGGGGTATATCTACGCGGTTGTAGCGCAACCTGGAATCACTTACAGGGCGGTTGATGACATTGCTCAACCGTTTTTTCTCCTCCTTTAGCAGGGCGATATCCCGGAACGAGCTATACGAAGCCGCAAGGGCCACCTTGCTGTAATCCGCTACAGATTTAATCAGGTAGCGGAAGTGGTTGTTGTTGGGAGATACGTTCTTGTCGTAGGTAGAGTACGAGGCAAACTGAAAAAAGAACATGCTGGGCACCTGGTGCACCTTGTGCAGGGCGATCAGGGCCGAAAAATTGTCGAACGGATCCTTCCTCAGCTTGAACCATACAGAAAACCGATCGATCACCCTCCTGAAATTGAACCGGCCCAGGTCCAATAGCAAACCCGCTGTACCCCTGACAAACCCACGGTTGGCAAAGGCATGGGAGGTGGTCACATCGATAATGGAGGTGTGCCCGTAGGTAGCCTCCCTGGCTTTCATGTCCGGAAACCGCTTCCTGAGCAATTCCAATAGCCTGTACGCCCAAATATCCACAATAGGCAGGTGCAGGAAATTATTCCGGTAGGCCAGGCTCTCGGTAGGTGGAAACCGGTGGAACATATCCTTGACATGCGGCAGGTATTCTTCGTACCGGCTCAGGAGGTAAAAACTGGCCGCAAAGATGTCATAAGGGATCTTGCTCCTATCACCAGCGCTAAAAAAACAGGGAACCCCCTCCCAGTCCCCTATGGCTACTGAAAAATCATTGATCCCCTGCTCGAAAAGCAGGTCGTTGCTTCGTATAAAAAACTCATTTTGCAGCGGTTGCTTGGTATAGGTGATCTTGGGGCCTGCATGTTTGATGAAATCCTCTACCGTGGTGGTAAAGGAGACCTCCAGCCCCAGTATCCTGGTGAACAGCTGTTTCATGGTATAGCTGAAGCGGGGGGTGATTTTATGGGTATAGATCAGCAACATACTTATAGGGCCTTATGGTCTGCAAAGCTATAATAATCCCTTTCGGTAATAATCAGGTGGTCCAGAATTTTTACATCCAATGCCCCGGCGGCCGCCTTGAGCTTGTTGGTAATCTGCCTGTCGGCCGCACTGGGCTTCAGGGTTCCGGAGGGGTGGTTATGCGCCAAAATGAGTGCCACGGCCCCCACCGCCAGTGCCTGTTTCATCACCAGCCTTACGTCTACCAGGGTCCCTGTGATGCCGCCTTTGCTCAGCGACTCTGAATGGAGGACCCTGTTGGCGTTATTGAGGTAGAGGATCCAGAACTCCTCGTGGGGCAGCTCGCCGATCAGGGGTTGCAGGTATTCAAATACATCGCGGCTGCTGGAGACCCTGGGAATTTCGGCCGCTTGCTCCAGCCTCCTTCGCCTGCCCAATTCCAGGGCAGCCGCTATGGTAACCGCCTTGGCCTTGCCTATGCCCTTGAACTGCATCAACTGTGAGACCGTCAGTTTCCCCAACGGGCCCAACTGGTGGTTTACCGATGCCAGGATACGCCTGGAAAGGGCTACCGCGCTTTCTTCGGTGGTGCCGCTCCCGATGAGGATGGCGACCAACTCGGCATCGGTCAGGGCCCGACGTCCTTTCAGCAGTAATTTTTCCCTGGGCTTATCATCCTCAGACCAGTTCTTGATCGAAAAAGGGGCTGGTTTAGGTTGCATCCTCTAAAGATAATCAACAAAAAAATTTAATGTACATTAGAGTGGTAAAAACCTGATATTCCGATATGAAATCTATTTTTGACCCAGCTGCATACCAGGAGATTATCCAACGGATGGAAGTGTTACAGGAAGGTTCAAAAGGGCTTTGGGGCAAAATGAGTGTGGGGCAAATGGTCTGGCATTGCCAGGTACCCGTACGACTGGCCGTTGAAAACAAGAAATACAAAAAAAAGGGCAACCCCCTTGTCCGTCTTCTTTTCAAAAAGGCCCTGTATAACGATACCCCCTGGCGGAAGAACCTGCCCACCATCCCCATAGCCAAAGCCCGGGAAGATAAGGATTTCATTGTTGAACGCGAACACCTGCTGAACCTCCTGGCCGAGCTGTACGCCCTGCGGGACCGGACCGACTGGGCACCCCACCCGATGTTTGGGAAGCTTACCCCCCAACAATGGGGGCAAATGCAATACAAACACCTGGACCATCACCTGAGGCAATTTGGGGCCTGAGCAGGACCCGTGACGCCGTTTCCTGCCCCCACGTCAATTCCTACTGTTCAACCCGCTCCTTTAAGGCCTGCAGGTTAAGCCCACCGTAATTCCCCGAACTCATGAGCAACAAGGCAGTGTCTTCCAAGGGGAGGTCAAACAGGTATTCCCTGAACGCGTCGGGGTGCGTAAAGACCTGCAGGTCTTTCCTTTGGAACGCCGAGGCGATCTGTTGGGGGCTGATGGGGGCCAGTTGCTTTATCGCCACGGCATCGGGGCTGTAAAAAACCAGGGCGGTATCCGCGGCGTCCAGGGCCCCCTGGTATTCCTTTAAAAAAGTTTCGTTCAGGCTGCTGTAGGTATGTAGTTCCAGGCAGGCCACAAGCGTCCTCGCCGGGTATTGCTCCTTTACCGCCCTGGTCGCTGCCGCGACCTTGCTGGGCGCATGGGCAAAATCCTTGAAAACCACACAGGACGCCCCTTCTGCAATTTTCTCCAGGCGTTTGGAAGCCCCTTTGAAAGAGGCGATGGCCTCGTAAAAATCGTCTTCGTCGACCCCCATATGCTGGCAGATCCACTTGGCACCGGCAAGGTTGCTGAGGTTGTGCTTCCCAAAGACGGCGATGGGCATGGGCCCCTCGGGGGTATGCAGGTAGGTGGTTCCATCCTCCACGCTGTATTCCGGCGTTCGGTAGGGCAGCTTCCTTATGGGGTTGGCGGCGGCTTCCACCAACCGCTGCACTTCAGGGTCTTCCGCATTGTAGGTAATACTGCCCCCGTCCACGATGCTATCGATGAAGGTCCGGAACTGCTCCACGTAGTCCTCAAAGGTCTTGAAAACGTTGATATGGTCCCACGCGATCCCACTCAGCAGCGCGATATTGGGCTTGTATAAATGGAATTTTGGCCGGGGGTCCAGGGCGGATGACAAATACTCATCCCCCTCCAGGACGATGAAATCGTTATTTTCCGTAAGCCGCACCATCCGGTCAAACCCTTCCAGCTGGGCCCCCACCATAAAGTCTACCTCCTTTTGGTGGTACTTCAGGACATGGAGGATCATAGAGGTTATGGTGGTTTTCCCATGGCTGCCGCCAATGACCACCCGGGTCTTGTTCTTAGACTGTTCATACAGGAACTCGGGGTACGAATATATGGCCAGGCCCAATTCCCGGGCCCTGAGCAGTTCGGGGTTATCAGATTTCGCGTGCATCCCAAGGATAACGCCGTCCAGGCCCGGATGGACCCGAACGGGGAACCAGCCGATGTCCCCGGGGAGCAGGCCCTGGGCCTGCAGCCGGCTTTTGGCCGGCTCGTAAATTACATCATCGCTTCCGGTGATGGTATACCCTTTATCGTGAAGGGCCAGGGCCAGGTTATGCATGGCACTGCCTCCAATGGCGATAAAATGTAACTGCATAGTATTGTTCTTAGGACGTAAAGATAGGGATTGAAAAGACCTTTGCAAATTCACCGGATCGCCGCGTATTCTTTTTATCTTAGTCGCAAAAGAACATCCATGGAGGTACAATTATCAACCATTGAAGCACGGGAATATATGCCCGGCTACCTGGGCAAAATGGTGCACGGACAAAACATGACCCTTGCCTTTTGGGAAGTCACCCGGGGAGCGGTAGTCCCGGAACATTCGCACGTAAACGAACAGATCATGCAGGTACTGGAAGGGGAGTTTGAGCTTACCGTTGACGGCGTGGCCAAAACCTACAAGGCTGGCGACCTGGTATTGATCCCTCCACATTGCCCCCACAGTGGCAAGGCCATCACCCATTGCAGGCTTATGGACGCCTTTAGCCCGGTACGGGAAGCATACACTTAATAACCACCAAAAACATGCGTAATGATTATTTCACTTAAAGGGAAGAAAGCCCTGGTGGGCGGTAGCAGCCGCGGGATAGGCCGGGCCATAGCCCTTCAGCTGGCGGCAAGCGGGGCCTCGGTAACCCTTATGGCGCGAAGTGAACGCCTGTTGCAGGAATTGATCGAGGAACTCCCGACAGACCAGGGACAGGAACACGGGTACCTGCAGGTTGATTTCGGCGATTTTGAAGCCTATCAAAAAAAGATCCGCCGGTTTTTTGAGCAACAACCTATAGACATCCTGGTCAACAATACGCAAGGGCCTGCGGCAGGCAACAGCCTGGAGAAAGACACGGACGATTACCAGGAAGCCTTTGACCTGCTGTTTAAAACCGTGCACCTCACCACCCGGCTGGCCCTGGAACACATGATGGCCCAAAAGTGGGGAAGGGTGATTAACGTGGCCTCGATTTCCGTACGGGAACCCCTGTCCTACCTGGCGCTCTCCAACACTGTCAGGGCCGCCGTGGTCACCTGGGCCAAGACCCTTGCCACGGATGTTGGGGGCCATGGGATCACCGTAAACAGTATCTTAACCGGTTACTTTGATACGGACCGCATCCGCCAGTTGAACGAAAAAAAAGCGGCCCAATCGGGCATCCCCCGGGAGGAGGTCAGGGCCGAAATGGCATCCAGGGTACCGGCGGGACGCATCGGAAAGCCCGAGGAATACGGCTACCTGGTGGCCTTCCTGGCCTCCGAAAAGGCGGCCTATATCTCGGGGGCCAACATACCCATTGACGGCGGGCTGTTGAGATCACTCTGAAACCCCGGCAACCACACACCGGGCCATGCTGTTAGGCAGGACCCATGGGGTCCGCTTTCCATCAGACCAGGTGGTATGCGATGGGAAGCTATTTGGCAGGAGGATACCTGGCAAAGACTTTTTGCACCACTTCCCGTAGTTTCCGTTCCCGTTCCCGGGGCGTGGCATTCTCGTTAAACTGGCTGGTGCTTACGGCCTGCCAGATAAGGGCATCTTTCTGGCTATCGACCAGGTCGAAGACAATTTCCCGTTCCAGGTTGCCCTGTCCCAGTGGCAGCCCAATAGATACGCCACCGCCCACATTCCTGCCGCCTCCCCCCATGCCTACTCCCACAGCACTATTTTGCGGGCTGCGGTACGAACTGCTCTGGATATTGATGAGGAAATCCGGCTCTTCGGACAAAAGGAACCCCTTGCCCTGCATCACAGAGTCCAATGCCTTCATCAGGCGGCGGCTGTCCAGCTGGCTCAGGCCGGTCTCCAGTTCGGGATAATAGGCATAGGTGCTGTAACTGGAAAAATCCGCGGTTTTGTCATAATCGTATTGGACGCGTACCGAAACGCAGGAACTGAACAGCAGGCCCCACAGGAAGAGCACGGTGGTCAGTAGCTTGGGACAGGTTCGTTTCATAGGAATACATCTTGGGGCCATTTCCAGGCAATGGTTTGGGGGTCCTGCAATCCTATGCACTATCGCGCTCATTATGAATGCATTACCCTGTCTATAGCTAATTTAATGAAAATTGGTTTTCCGAAGATTGAAAATCGGCACTATTCGTTCAACAGCTTCCACAGCCGGTCCTTGAGTTTTGTAAGGCCAAACCCGGAAACCGATGAAATAAAAAGGTAAGGCACCTCCCCAAAATCCCGATCCAGTTCGCGGCCCATCTCTTCCATGAGTTCTTCGTCCAGCAGGTCAGATTTGGATATGGCCACCAGGCGGTGTTTATCTAAGAGTTCAGGATTGTATTTACGCAATTCGTTGAGCAGGATTTCGTATTCCTGGGAGATATCCGGGCTGTCGGCCGGGATGAGGAACAGCAGGGTAGCATTGCGTTCAATGTGGCGAAGGAAATAATGGCCAAGGCCCTTTCCTTCAGCGGCCCCCTCGATGATCCCCGGAATATCGGCCATGACAAAACTCCTGAAATCCCGGTACTGTACAATACCCAGGTTGGGTTTCAGCGTGGTAAACTCATAATCGGCAATCTTGGGTTTGGCGGAGGTCAAAGCCGCCAGCAAGGTAGACTTGCCCGCATTGGGGAAGCCCACCAGGCCCACATCCGCGAGCACCTTGAGTTCCAGGGTCACTTTTCTTTCCTGCCCGGGGATGCCCGGCTGGGCATATCTTGGGGTCTGGTTGGTAGCGCTTTTAAAATGCCAGTTCCCCTGCCCCCCCTTGCCCCCTTCCAGGACGATTTTCTCTTCCCCGTCTTCGGTGATCTCAAAGAGGATCTCATTGGTTTCCGTATCGCGGACCACGGTCCCCAGGGGCACGTCGAGGTACGCATCAGCCCCGTCTGCCCCGGTGCTCCGGCTTTTGCCCCCATGTTCCCCATGGCCCGCCTTGAAGTGCCTTTTGTACTTAAACCCCAGGAGGGTCCAGAGGTTTTTATCGCCCCGTACGATGATATGCCCCCCACGTCCGCCATCCCCACCGTCCGGACCGCCTTTGGGCACGTATTTTTCCCTACGCAGGTGCGCGGAGCCCTTGCCCCCGTTCCCGGAGCTCAGGTGTACCTTGACATAGTCGACAAAATTTCCTTCGGTCATTCGATACTGGTATTAATCGGCAGGGTTTGCCGGCTGGCTGATATTATGACGGTATACTTGCCCGGATCAGGCTTCCTGCAGGGAATTGATCACCTTGTGCAAACGCTGTGTAATCTCGGGGATGGCACCAATACCATTGACCACATGGAATTTTCCCTGGGCTTCGTAGTATTCTCGGAGGGGCGCGGTTTTCTCATTGTATTCCCCAAAGCGGTTACGGATGCTTTTTTCGTCCTGGTCATCGCTGCGCCCGCTTTGCTTACCCCGTTCCAGGATGCGTTCGATAAGGACCTCGTCGTCAGCTTCCAGGGCAATAGTGGCATTGATCTGCATATCCTTGGAGGCCATGAGGTCGTCCAGGGCCTTCGCCTGGGCCGTGGTCCTTGGAAAGCCGTCAAAAATAAAGCCATTGGCGTCCGGGTTGCTCTCTACCTCATCCCGCAGCATTTTGATGGTCACGCTGTCGGGCACCAATTCCCCTTTATCTATATACGACTTGGCGAGTTTGCCCATTTCCGTATTATTCTTAATGTTGTAGCGGAATACGTCCCCGGTGGAGATGTGCTTTAATTTGTATTCCTCTTTCAGGAATCCTGCCTGGGTTCCTTTTCCGGCTCCTGGTTTGCCGAACAAAACAATGTTGATCATTTGTTGTTGGTTTAGTTGGTATACTGCTCGTAAATTCCTGCCGAGTTCCATATAGTCCAGGCCGTAGCCCACAATGAACTTATCGGGTATTTCCATCCCGAAGTAATCTATGGTATATTCCCCATTGTACAATTCCGATTTATAGAACAGGCTGGCGATCTTAAAATCCTTCACATGGGTCGAGGAGAAAAGGTGGACCAATTCCTGCAGGGTCCGACCGGTATCGATGATATCTTCAAGGATGATCACGCTTCGCCCTTTGATGTTGGCAGGCACATCCAGCAAGGTCTCCACAATCCCCGTTGAGGTTAACCCCTGATAGGAACTCAACTTCACAAAAGAGACTTCACAGGGATGCGGGTAATGTTTTAAAAAGTCGGAAACAAACATAAAAGCCCCGTTGAGCACCCCTACAAATATGGGGACCTCATCCTTGTAATCCCTGGCCACTTCTTCCGCGACCTTTTTTACCGCCGCAAGGATTTGCGCTTCACTGAGATACGGCTTGAACTGCTTGTCGTGTAACGTAATCAATGGTTGTGTTTTTACCGAAGGGCAAAGATAGCGTTTTGATTTCTCTTTTTTGGCCCGCCACCCCCTGAATCTAAGATTTAACCGTATTTTTGTGCCCATATTGATACGCACTGCGTTACAAGTTAAATCCTGAGTTCATGAACTATTTTTCTTCCGATTTTACACTGGGCATACTGGGGGGAGGACAGTTGGGGAAAATGCTGTTGCAGGAAACCCGCAAACTGGATATACAGACCAAAGTGCTGGATCCATCGCCAGAGGCGCCCTGCAAGATTGGATGCGACCATTTTGAGGCCGGTGACCTGATGGACTATGAGACCGTTTACCGTTTTGGTAAAGGCGTAGACCTGCTTACCATAGAAATTGAAAACGTGAATGTGGAAGCCCTGCGCACACTTGAAAAAGAGGGGGTGACCGTGTATCCGCCCAGCGGCACCCTGCGTACCATACAAAATAAGGCCAGCCAGAAACTGTTTTACGCAGACCACGGCATCCCCACCGCCCCTTTCGCACGCTACGCCTATACCAGTGAGATTGAAGACAGCATTGCCAATGGGGGACGCTCGCTCCCTTTTGTCTGGAAGAGGGCCCTGTTCGGGTATGACGGGCAGGGCGTGAAAATCATCAGGAAACAGGAAGACCTGAAGGGCCTGCCCAATGTGGAGTGCATTGCCGAAGACCTGGTGCCCTTTAAAAACGAATTGGCCGTAATTGTAGCGCGAAATGCCCGGGGGGAACAAAAAGCCTACCCCGTGGTGGAAATGGAGTTCCACCCGGAGGCCAACCAGGTGGAATATGTCCTCTGCCCGGCCCGGATCGCCCCCGAAGTGGCCGAAAAGGCCCTGGAGGTAGCCTTGCGGGTTTCCGGGGAATTACGGCATATAGGGCTGTTGGCCGTAGAGATGTTCCAGACCCGTGAAGACGGGATCCTCGTCAACGAAGTGGCCCCAAGGCCCCATAACAGTGGACATTACAGTATTGAAGCCAGCTACACCAACCAGTTTGAACAACACCTCAGGGCCATCCTGGGATTGCCCCTGGGCAGCACGGATAGCAAAGTTGCCGGGGTCATGGTCAATTTGGTGGGGGCCGAAGGATACCACGGGGAGGTGGTCTATGAGCGCATGGATGAAATCCTTGCCCTGAAAGGGGTCACCCCCCATATTTACGGAAAGAAAGTAACCCGCCCTTTCAGGAAAATGGGCCATGTAACCATTGTGAATCCCGATTTGAAAGAGGCGCGCAGTATTGCAGAAAGCGTAAAAAGCCGTATTAAAGTAATCTCGAAATAAATCAGTAATGAAAAAAATAGCCGTGGTGATGGGTAGCAACAGCGACCTTCCCGTGATGCAGGATGCCATAGACATATTAAAGGAATTCGGGATCCCGGTAGAAGTCGATATCGTATCGGCCCACAGGACCCCCGAAAAAATGTTCGAATTTGGCAAGAATGCCCATAAAGACGGATACGCTGCTATAATTGCCGGTGCGGGCGGAGCCGCCCACCTTCCGGGCATGCTGGCCTCCCTCTCGCCCCTGCCGGTTATTGGGGTGCCCGTAAAAAGCAGCAATTCCATAGACGGGTGGGATTCCATCCTTTCTATTTTACAAATGCCCGGTGGTGTCCCGGTCGCCACGGTAGCCCTGAACGGGGCCAAAAATGCCGGTATCCTGGCCGCCCAGATCATCGGCAGCAGCGAACCTGCGGTACAGGCAAAGATAACGGCCTATAAGGAAGCCCTGAAAGAGAAAGTAGTCCTGGGGGCCAAAGCCCTTGGAAAAAAACATTGAAACCCGCCAAAACCCCCTTATCCCGCAACAATACTAAAGCGTAGTTATTGATGAATCCACTGTTAACCCCTTTTGACACTGCCCCTTTTTCCAAACTAAAAAACGAACATTTCAAACCTGCCTTTCTCCGGGCCATCGAGGACGCGCGAAAGGAAATTGAAGCCATCACCCAAAACGGGGAAGCCCCGACTTTTGAGAATACCATAGAAGCCCTGGAATATGCCGGCCTCCATTTGGACAGGATCAGCAGCCTTTTTTTCAACCTCAATGCTGCCGAAACCAACAAGGAGATACAAAAAATCGCCCAGGAAGTCTCGCCCCTGCTGACAGAGTTCAGCAATGACATTACCCTTAACGAAGCCCTTTTTAAAAGGGTAAAAGCCGTATACGAACAAAAGGAACACCTGGAACTGGACGAAGAGCAGCAGACCCTCCTCGACAGGAAATACAAGAGTTTCAGCCGCAACGGGGCCAACCTGCCCGAGGCACAGAAAAAACGGCTTAGGGCCATTGACACGGAATTGTCCAGGCTCAAACTGAGTTTCGGAGAAAACGTGCTGGCCGAAACCAACCACTATGAAATGCACCTGACAAAAGAGGAAGACCTGGCTGGCCTGCCCGTGGGAGAAAAAGAAGCAGCCCAGGAATTGGCCCGTTCCAGGGGAAAGTCCGGCTGGCTGGTCACCCTGGACTACCCCAGCTATATCCCCTTTATGAAATACGCCAGGAACAGGGAACTTAGAAAAGAGTTGTCCATCGCCTTCGGCAGCAAGGGGTTCCATGGCGATGAACTCGACAACCGGGAAACAGTCCTCAAGATCGTCGGACTGCGGTATGAGCGCGCTCAGCTGTTGGGCTATGAATCCCATGCCCATTACGTGCTGGAGGAACGCATGGCCGAAAAACCCGAAAAAGTATACGAATTCCTCAACGAATTACTGGAGAAGGCAAAGCCCGCCGCGGAAAGGGAATTTGAGGAGCTCCGGGCGTTTGCAAAAGAACTCGATGGAATTGAACAGCTCGAAAAGTGGGATAGCGCCTATTACTCGGAAAAGCTCAAACAAAAGCTGTTTGACCTGGACGACGAGCAACTAAAACCCTACTTCCCCCTGGAGCAGGTAGTGGCCGGTGTATTCAAGGTCGCAGAAAAGCTCTTCGGCCTGCGTTTTAAAGAGGTCTCCGATGTGGACACCTACCATAAAGAAGTGAAAACCTACAGGATATACGATGGCAACGGGCAGTTTATTTCCCTTTTCTATGCCGATTTCCATCCAAGACCCGGTAAAAGGGGAGGCGCCTGGATGACCTCCTACCGGTCGCAATACCGCAAAGGGGAAACCCATGTAAGGCCCCACATATCGAATGTCTGCAATTTCACAAGGCCAACAGAGAACAAACCCTCGCTACTGACCTTCAACGAGGTAACCACGCTCTTCCATGAGTTTGGCCATGCCCTGCACGGGATACTGGCCGACACCACCTACCCCAGCCTATCGGGGACCTCGGTGTACTGGGATTTTGTGGAATTGCCCAGCCAGATCATGGAAAACTGGTGCTATGAAAAGGAAGCTCTGCAATTATTCGCCCTGCATTACAAGACCGGCGAATTGATCCCCATGGAACTGCTGGAACGCATCCGGGAATCGGCCACTTTTCAGGAAGGGATGGCTACCCTGCGGCAGCTTAGTTTTGGGTTCCTGGATATGGCCTGGCATGGAGGCGACCCCAGGGACATCAAGGATGTCAAGGCCCGGGAACTAAAGGCCTTTGAAGGAACACAGCTGTACCCTGACCAGCCCGAAACCTGTATGAGCACTTCCTTTTCCCATATTTTCCAGGGGGGATACGCCTCAGGGTACTACAGCTATAAATGGGCCGAAGTCCTGGACGCCGATGCCTTTGCTTATTTTAAGGAGCAGGGGATTTTTGACCCCGGGGTGGCCTCCCGCTTCAGGGAACATATCCTCTCTAAGGGAGGTACCGCCAATCCGATGGACCTCTATAAACGCTTTCGGGGCAGCGAACCCAAAATAGAGCCCTTGCTCGAGCGCGCGGGCCTCATTAAAAAAGCGGGATAGCCTCAGGGGTTGGCCTTGTGCCAGGCGTCATAGCCGCCCGGGAGATCTATTACCCGGTACCCCAGCGAATCCAGCAGGTGTGTGGCCTTGGCACTGCGACCGCCTTTCTTGCAATAGAGGTACAGGGTGTTGTCTTTTGGCAGGGTATCGATCACCGACAGGAAGTCGGCCCTGAACCAGTCCACATTCAGGGCTCCTTCCAAATGGCCTCTTCCATATTCCTCGGGGGTACGTACATCGATCAGGATTCCCCCGGCGAGTTCCTCCTGTGACACCTCTGTGATCGGTTTCGACTTTTGCTGCGCACAGCCCAGGGGCAGCCAAAGCAGGGCCGCCAGCACCCATATTTTTATTACTCGGATCTCATTCATGCTTGAAATGTACTAAATTCTGGGAAAATCCATTACTTTTGACCCCAAGAGCATACTGCATGGCCACTCATGATCTACAGCCCCATGCCTGGGTAGACGAATACGCAGATTATCTGTACAACTACGCCGTTGCGCGGGTCGGTGAAGCCGAGATCGCGAAGGACCTGGTACAGGAGACTTTTTTTGCGGGTTTAAAATCGGCCCCCAACTATAAGGGCGAGGCTTCAGAACGTACCTGGCTTATCGCCATCCTGAAACGGAAGGTGATAGACCATTATCGCAAAATCAATTCCAGGAAGGGGAAGGCCGAAGTGCGCATGCAGTACAACGCGAATACTGATTCTGACGGCGACTGGCTGGAAGAACAGGTGGCAGACCCCTTTAGTGTCCTGGAAAACACGAGCCTGGAAAATGAAGAATTGGGAATGGCCATCCAGGAATGCATCTCCAAACTCCCAAAAAAACAATCCAAGGTATTTACCATGAAGACCATTCAGGGAATGGAGACCGAAGTAATATGTAAAGAACTTGGAATTAACCCGTCTAATCTTTGGGTCATGATCCATAGGGCGCGAACAGCGCTCATGGGCTGCCTCAATGAAAATTGGTTTAACTGATGATTTCCTGCGAAGAAGCCACCTTAATTTGCAATAAAACGCAATACAAAGAATCCAGCCTGCTAGAGCGAATACAGCTACGGCTGCATGTACTCGTTTGCAAAACCTGCGGTAAGTACACGAAAATGAACACCCAGCTTACCGAGTTGTGCACCAGGGCCGAGCTCCACAGCCTGACGGAGGCCGAAAAACAAGCGCTGAAGGAACGTATTGCCCATTCCTCAGGGATAAAGGACGTACAGGCCCCAGACGATAGCCAGCCATAATACCGGAACCGCTTCTACCCAAAAAGAGGCAAAATAACGGGATTGGTCCTTTCGGGTGCGCCATAAAACACCCCACAACATAACGGCGAGTATCCCCTTCCCCAACAATTCGGGAATAGCAATCGTATCTTTCAGATAGGTAAGCAGGAAGAAGATCAGGGTGGCCACGACGCCAATAACCCTGGTAGTCCCCACCCCAAAACGTTGTGGGATGGTTTTAAGGCCGGGATCGTCAAAGGCGAGGTCGCGCACTTCAAAGGGCAACATCAGCACGAGCACCAGGATCAGCCGCTGCAGTGCTTCGATATGCACATCCCAGGGAATCCGGTCTTCCACCGCCAGGTACGGCAGGATCACGGTAGTTCCACCCCATACAAATCCTATGAGCAGTAGTTTGAGGACCCCCAGGTTACGAAGGTTCCTGACCCGCGGAAGGACGGGGAGCGCATAAAGCCCTACCAGTATCGCGAGGATGCCCAGCACGCCCCACACCTTAAGGCTGAGGTAATTGGCGTGATAGGCAGCCAACCCAATGGCCACAAAACTAAAAAACTGGATGTAGCGGTGATAGGGGCCAGAAACCAAAATATACTTTTCCGCCTCCACCCCGTATTTGATGAAATTATAGCTGGCGACGGACCCGAAAAAAACAAAGAGGGCAAGGTGGCTATCCAGGGAAATGTTGAATAAGAGGGCGGTGGTAAACATCAGGCAAAGCACCGCCAAAGCCACGTGGATACTGGCATTTAAATAGAATTCAAAAATCTGTCGGAGCCACCTCATTAAACAAAAGTAGGCAAACTGTGTATAAGCTCCCCCAACGGTTAAAAACTTTAGTTTGGCCAGTGGTTAAAATGCCCTTTATTACAAGATATTATCCCTAATTTTGCACCATTATTTAAAGGAAAATTTCTGTACTACATGAAGACAGACCTGTTTGCATCGCGCCACATCGGAATAAGGGAAGGCAACCTGCCGCACATGTTAAAAACCATAGGGGTAAACAGCATGGACCAGCTTATCCATGAAACCATCCCGGACGATATTCGCCTCAAAGAACCCATAGCCCTGGACGATGCCATGAGCGAACACGAATTCCTGACCCATTTGCAGGAACTGTCTGAAAAAAACCAGGTGTTCAAAAGCTATATTGGCCTGGGCTACCACGAAAGCCTTTTGCCATCCGTGATCAAACGGAATGTCCTTGAAAACCCCGGCTGGTACACCGCTTACACGCCCTACCAGGCCGAAATCGCACAGGGTCGCCTGGAGGCCCTTTTAAATTTTCAGACCATGGTGTCTGACCTTACCGGCATGGAAATCGCCAATGCCTCCCTCCTCGATGAAAGCACGGCAGCAGCCGAGGCCATGGCCATGCTGTTCGAATTAAGGAGCAGGGAACAGAAAAAAGACCATGCCCTTAAATTCTTTGTGTCTGAAGAAGTGCTGCCACAAACCCTCTCGGTCCTTAACACCCGTTCCAAACCCCTGGAGATCGAGCTTGTGGTGGGCAACCATGAGGACATTACTTTCGATTCAAAATTCTTTGGGGCCCTGCTGCAGTATCCCGGGAAGTACGGGCAGGTGCATAACTATTCGTCCTTTGTGTCCCGGGCCCATGCGCAGGAAATCAAAGTAGCTGTGGCGGCTGACATCCTGAGCCTGGTAATGCTTACGCCCCCTGGCGAATTCGGTGCAGACGTGGTGGTGGGCAGTACCCAGCGATTTGGCATCCCACTGGGCTACGGCGGGCCGCATGCGGCCTACTTTGCCACCAGGGAAGCCTACAAAAGGAGCATCCCTGGCCGGATCATCGGGGTAACAAAAGACATGGACGGCAAACCGGCCATGCGCATGGCACTGCAGACCAGGGAACAACATATAAAAAGGGACAAGGCCACTTCCAATATCTGTACCGCCCAGGTGCTGCTGGCCGTAATGGCGGGGATGTACGCGGTATACCACGGGCCCGATGGGTTGCGCTATATCGCACGGAAGGTACATGCCTCCGCAAGCACCCTGGCCGACCATCTGGAAAAGATGGGCCTCTACCAGCACAACAGCTGTTTCTTTGATACGCTGATGCTTACCGCGGATGCCGCCAAAGTGCGGCCGGTAGCAGAACGCCATGGGGTCAACTTCCTCTATATAGCGGATACCACCATCGCAATTTCCCTGAACGAAGCAACTTCCGAAAAAGACCTGAAACAGGTCCTGGACATCTTTGCGGAAGCCCTGGGGAAAAAAGCCCCGGCCTTTGCCGGCATGGCAGCACCCGTGGAATTTGCCGCAGGACTGAAGCGCACCAGCGGTTTCCTGGAAAACAAGGTCTTTAACTCCTACCATTCGGAAACGGAACTCATGCGCTACCTCAAAAAGCTTGAACGGAAAGACCTGGCCCTCAACCACTCTATGATCGCCCTGGGGTCCTGTACCATGAAATTGAACGCGGCCTCCGAAATGCTGGCATTAAGCATGCCCCGCTGGGCGAATATCCACCCGTTTGCACCGGTAAAACAGGCGGCGGGATACCATTATGTGCTAAAGCAACTCGAAAACGACCTCAGCAGGATCACCGGCTTTGAAGGCACCTCGCTCCAACCCAATTCCGGGGCCCAGGGTGAATACGCGGGCCTGATGACCATCCGGGCCTACCACGAGTCCAGGGGCGAATCGCACCGCAATATTTGCCTGATCCCCTCCTCGGCACACGGCACCAACCCTGCCTCAGCCGTCATGGCAGGAATGAAAGTGGTTGTGACCAAAACCGATGAGAAGGGCAACATCGACCTGGAAGACCTGCAGGAAAAAGTGGAAGCTCATTCCGGCCAACTGGCGGCACTCATGGTAACGTACCCATCTACCCACGGGGTATTTGAATCCTCCATCCGGCAAATTACCAGGTTGATCCACGACCACGGAGGGCAGGTTTATATGGATGGCGCCAATATGAATGCCCAGGTAGGGCTTACCAACCCGGCGGTTATAGGCGCTGATGTTTGCCACCTGAACCTCCACAAGACCTTTGCCATCCCCCATGGGGGCGGGGGTCCCGGAGTTGGCCCCATTTGTGTCGCAAAGCAACTGGTTCCCTTCCTGCCGGGAAACCCCGTGATCCCCACTGGCGGGAGCAAAGCCATCACCGCAATTTCAGCCGCTCCCTGGGGCAGTTCCCTGGTATGCCTTATCTCCTATGGCTACATAAAAATGCTGGGGTCCGAAGGGCTTACCAATGCGACCAAAATGGCCATTTTAAATGCCAATTATATTAAAACCCGCCTGAATGGCCGCTTTGATGTCCTGTATACCGGAGAACGGGGAAGGGCCGCCCACGAGATGATCATCGATTGCCGCCCCTTCAAACAAAGAGGCGTGGAAGTAACCGATATCGCCAAGCGGCTTATGGACTATGGGTTTCACGCCCCCACGGTGTCATTCCCGGTTGCCGGCACCCTTATGATAGAGCCCACAGAGAGTGAAAGCCTGGAGGAACTCGACCGTTTTTGCGAGGCCATGTTGTCTATCCGAAATGAAATTGACGAACTGACGGACTCCGCAGAGCAGTCGGTATTGAAAAACGCCCCGCATACCCTGGAAATGCTTACCAGGGACCATTGGGATTTTCCCTATAGCAGGCAGAAAGCCGCCTTCCCCCTACCCTACCTGGCCGAGAACAAGTTCTGGCCCAGTGTACGCCGGGTGGATGATGCCTATGGTGATCGTAATTTGATGTGTACCTGCGCCCCGATAGAAGCCTATGCCGAAGCATAAACACCCATAAATAGGGCTTTTACTGCGCATGCTTGGCTCCCCGCAGGATATTCCGATCCCTGTTGGGCAATTCTGGACATCGTAAATGCCAGGTGCTTGATCCCGGAATATTTACCCGGAATCTGTAGTTTTAGTGGAAATTGAAGATTCCCCAATATGAACATTGGAATTACCGGGACCGGAAGTTACATCCCAACCATCATTACTGCCAACACTGATTTTTCGGAACATGAGTTCCTCAACAGCGACGGTACGCCCTTTCCCCATACGAATGCGACCATCATCGAGAAATTCCAATCCATTACCGGAATTGGGGAAAGGCGCTACGCCAAGCCGGACTACCAAACCTCCCAATTGGGCTTCTTTGCAGCCGAACAGGCCATTGCGGATGCCGGCATCGATAAGGAAACGCTGGACTACATCATCTTTGCCCATAACTTTGGGGATATTGCCCATGGAAGGTCACAAAGCGACACCATCCCCAGCCTGGCGACCCGCGTCAAACATTACCTGGGGATCAAAAACCCGAAATGCGTCGCCTATGACCTGCTATTTGGATGCCCCGGCTGGATTGAAGGGGTCATTCAGGCACAGGCGTTCCTAAAAGCGGGAATGGCGAAAAAATGCCTGGTGATCGGGGCCGAAACCCTCTCCAGGGTGATTGACAACAACGACCGCGATTCTATGATCTACTCAGACGGGGCCGGGGCCTGTATCCTGGAAGCTGGCACCGGCGGTGGCAATATCCTGGCCCACGCCTCTGAAACCCATGCCAGCGAAGAGGCGTATTACCTTTTTTCGGGAGCACCGTATGACAAGGCATCCCACGACAAAAGGCACTACCTGAAGATGTACGGGCGTAAAATCTATGAATTTGCGGTTACACAGGTGCCTTCCGCCATGAAAGCCTGCCTGGATAACAGTGGCGTCCCGGTAGGGGACCTGAAAAAGATCTTCCTGCACCAGGCCAACGAAAAAATGGACGAAGCCATCGTAAAGCGTTTCTACAAATTGTATGACCGGGAAGTTCCGCATGGGATTATGCCCATGAACATCCACACCATGGGCAACAGTTCCGTGGCCACCGTGCCCACCCTCTACGACATGGTCCGGAAGGGAAGCCTGGAAAATCATCATGTATCCAAGGGAGATGTTGTTATCTTTGCCAGCGTTGGGGCTGGCATGAACATCAACGCCCTTGTTTACAGCGTCTGATATGTACGAACATAATTTTCCTTCCAAACGATACCACCATACCCTGGCTTTCCTTAAAAAGCACATAGACCCAAAGGAAGCTATTTTAGACCTGGGGATCAGCAATCCCTTCTCCGATATCATGAAGGCCGAAGGCTATGGGGTAACCAACACCCAGGGCGAAGACCTTGACATCGATCGATCTGCGGTTACTTCCAGCAATGCGGGGGTGGTGACCGCCTTTGAAATTTTTGAACATATGGTGGCCCCATTCGAGGTCCTGAGGGAGATCAAAGCTTCCAAACTGGTCGCCAGTATCCCATTGCGGTTGTGGTTCGCCCCGGCCTACCGAAGCAAGACCGATCTATGGGACCGGCACTTTCACGAATTTGAAGACTGGCAGTTCGACTGGCTGCTCGAAAAGGCCGGCTGGGAGATCAAAGACCGGGAAAAATGGACCAACCCCGTTAAAAAAATCGGCCTAAGGCCCCTGTTGAGGAGGTTTACCCCCCGGTATTATATCGTATACGCCGAAAGGGCGCACGCAGGGGGCGAGCCCCGGCAGTAGCCCCGGGGAGACCTATATCTGGAGCAAACAGCTATGAATTACTATATTGTCATCCCGGCTCATAACGAAGAAGCGTTCCTGGCCTTCACTTTAAATTCTATCCTTGAGCAGCACCTGCCCCCCAAAAAGGTAGTCGTGGTAAATGACCATTCCACAGACCAAACAGAAGCCATCATCGACAGCTATGCGGAAGCCCATCCCTTCATTGAGAAAGTCAATACCTCCTCATCTGACCTTCACCTGCCCGGGAGCAAGGTGATCAATGCCTTTAACGCCGGGTTAGCCAGGCTCGACCAGGAGTTTGACTTCATCGTGAAACTGGATGCCGACCTCATCTTACCCAGGGAGTATTTCGAGAAAATCAGCCATATATTTTCCACCCACCCAACGGTGGGAATCGCTGGCGGGTTTTTCTATGAGAAAGATGACAAGGGCCGTTGGCGACGCACCCACCCCATGGATAAGAACCATGTGCGCGGGGCTTTTAAAGCGTACACCAGGGCATGTTTTGAAGCAATTGGAGGGTTGAAAAACGCCATGGGATGGGATACCCTTGATGAATTATTGGCACAATACCACGGCTTCGAATTGTTTACCGAAGCATCCCTGGAGGTAAAAAACCTCCGCCCCATAGGGATGGCCTACGATAATAAGGCACGCTTCCTGCAGGGGATTGCCATGTACCGCATGGGGTACGGATTTTGGATTACCGCCATCGCCTCCCTTAAAATGGCCATGGCTAAAAAGAAACCGGCCTTCTTCCTGGACAACCTGCGAGGTTTTTACAAGGCCCGCAGGGAGGGCCTCCCCCTGTTGGTTGACGAGGATGAAAAGGAATTTATTCGCCAATTCCGATGGCGCAATATCCGCCGCAAGCTATTTTAAGGCTCCCGATATGGGTTTCCCGGTGGTACCATTCGGAAATGCCATCCCCATAAGTACGGATATAGTCGGGGCAATATCCGGGATTTCGGTGCGCTCTGTGGTACTCCCTGCCCGGATCCCCTTTCCAAACAACAGTAAAGGTACGTGGGTATCATAAATATGGGGTGACCCGTGGGTAGATCCTGTAGGCCCGTAACTCGCGTAACCGGGACGGGGTACCCAGAGCAGGTCGCCCGAAAGTTTTTGGTTATACCCGTTCTGGAGGATATAGGGTATCCCCCGGCTGTAACCTTCCTGCTGCATCTGGTAAGCGGTATACACCTTGTCTACTTCCCCATATTGCAGTATTTCGGCTGCAAGTTTTTCCTGTACCTCCCTTGGGTTGAGGTCCAGGCTCTCCAGCAAGCGGTGGTCCAGGAAGATCTGGTGGTTGGAGATGTTACGGATGATGTCTGTCGTACCATAGGTAAACTCCAGGAACTCCCTGAATTCCCCGCGGTCCCTGAACGATGACTCATAACCCGCCGGGATTTTCTGTTCCTGCAGGTACCCCGGCACATGGATGGCTGCATGGTCTGCGGTAAGGAACAGGGTATATTCCCCCTCTCCCACCTGCTTATCCAAAGCCTTTAACAGCCTTTCCAGTTCAAGGTCCAGGCGCACATAGGCATCCTGTACTTCTTTGGAATTTACCCCAAACTTATGCCCGATATAATCCGTACTCGAATAGCTGATCGCCAGGAAATCAGGGATTGCGTCGGCACCCAATGATTCCGCTTCCAGGGCCTGGAGGGCAAAATCTGTAGTGATGCTATTCCCAAAGGGGGTAGACCTGAGAAGGTCGTATTGCCCGTTGGCCATCCACAGGGCTGGCAGGTCATAGGGAAAGGTGGGTCGTTCTTTGCCCGCAAACACCCCTTCAAACGCATTGTCATCAGGGCCGCTTTCCACGTAGGATGCAATCTTCTTCTCCGTGTCCCAGACCTTTTTATACTGGCCGTTTTTCCCGGAGGCATTGTAACGGCTCACCCATTCGGGCAAGGCGTCCATGTAGTAGGAACTGCTCACCCATTTTCCCTCCGGGCCTCCCTCGAACCAATAGGCCGCATTGGCCGTATGGCCTCCGGGCAATACAGCGCCCCGGTCTTTCAGGGCCACCGCGATCACTTTCCCGCGCATTTGCGTATGAAGGCGAAGCTGGTCGGTAATGGTGCTCACACGAAGGCGATGGGGCGACATTTTCCCCGCCACGGTGGTCGTCCCCACAGAACTAGAGGCATCATCCGAAGCGCAGTACACCTCCTGCCCGCTTTCCTTGTCGTACCAATTGTTCCCTATGATCCCATGAATGGACGGCGTCGTCCCGGTATATACAGAGGCGTGCCCGGGCCCGGTACTCGTTGGGGCATAGTTATAATGGTGGTTTTTCCCCAAAAACCCCTGCGACACAATGCGCTTGAACCCCTGGTCACCGTAATGCGGCCAAAACCGCGTCAGGTAATCATACCGCATCTGGTCTACCACGATGCCCACCACCAGCCTGGGCGTCGTTGCGGGGAACTGGCCATCGGTTTCAGCCCCCCGCTTCTGGGCAGGCAATACACTACCGTACATCAGGCAACTCAGCAACAAAGCCTGAAAAGATCGTCTCTTTAATAACATGTAAAAAGTTTAGGAGCCCAAATTTACATATTTAAGCCCTTTAAATAGTATTTCAAGTCTAAATGAAGCTAATATTGTTATTTTTACCCGAGGAAGCTTATTTCTCTATTCCATGAATTATTTAGCATCTATTGGCAGCTATTCCATAATGGTACGGGAGGTTTTTAAAAAGCCCACCAAATGGCCCATCATGAAATCGCTGATCTTGAAGGAAATAGACGAGTTGATCTATAATTCCATGGGGATCATCATCTTTATTTCCATTTTCATCGGTGGGGTGGTTGCCATACAAACGGCCTTAAACCTGACCAACCCGCTCATCCCGAAGAACCTCATCGGGTTTGCGACCAGGCAATCGGTGATCCTGGAATTTGCCCCTACCTTTACTTCCATTATCATGGCGGGTAAAGTGGGCTCCTACATTACTTCCAGTATTGGGACCATGAGAGTGACCGAGCAGATTGATGCCCTGGAAGTCATGGGCGTGAATTCATTGAATTACCTGGTCTTCCCAAAAATCATCGCCATGCTCCTATATCCTTTTGCGGTCGCTATTGCCATGTATGTGGGCATCTTAGGGGGCTGGATTGCCAATGTGGCCGGTGGCTATAGTTCCAGTGCCGAGTTTGTGGAAGGCCTGCAACTGGATTTCACCCCCTTTCACGTGACCTATTCCTTCATAAAATCAGTGGTGTTTGCCTTTGTGATCGCCACCGTGCCTTCTTTCCATGGGTACTATATGAAGGGGGGTGCCCTCGATGTGGGAAAAGCCAGTACCACCTCCTTTGTATGGACCAGCGTTGTCATCATTATCCTTAACTTCATCCTCACCCAACTCCTGCTCGGCTAATGATAGAAGTAGAAAATTTGCACAAGTCTTTTGGCGGCACCCACGTTTTGAAGGGGATCACCACCGTGTTTGAAAAGGGAAAGACAAATCTGATCATCGGGCAAAGTGGTTCGGGGAAAACGGTGTTCATGAAGTGCCTTCTCGGACTTCTGTTACCCGATGAAGGCAGCATCTGCTACGAGGGGCGTATCTACTCCCAGCTTTCGGGAAGTGAGCAACGCGACCTGCGCCAGGAAATGGGCATGGTATTCCAGGGCAGCGCCCTTTTTGACTCGATGACGGTAGAAGGCAATGTGATGTTCCCCCTTGAAATGTTCACCAAACAATCCAAAGCAGAAATGCAGGAACGGGTCGATTTTGTGCTGAACCGGGTTAATTTGGTGGATGCCCATCATAAACTCCCGGCGGAGATTTCCGGGGGCATGAAGAAACGCGTGGCGATCGCCAGGGCCATCGTCATGAAACCCAAGTACCTGTTTTGCGACGAACCCAATTCCGGGCTCGACCCAAAAACGGCCATCCTCATAGACAACCTGATCCAGGAGATTACGCAGGAATACAACATTACCACAGTGGTCAATACCCACGACATGAACTCGGTCATGGAAATAGGGGAAAAGATCATCTTCCTCAAAGACGGGATTAAAGAATGGGAAGGAAGCAACAAGGAAATCTTCCGCACCGACAACGAAGCCGTCACCAATTTTGTGTATTCTTCGGACCTCTTTAAAAAAGTCCGTCAGATGTATATCGAGGAGCGGGCGTAATTAGTTGACCACCTCCCTGATCTGCAAGGTACTGTCATTCAGCCGAAGTTTTAGCCAGCGTTCCAGTTTCCTGCTGTCATTTTGTATTTCGGCCCTGTTGGCATTGGTATTCCAGCTAAGCTCAAAGATGGGAATGGTATCCAACTTGTCGAAATCTGTGGTGATTTTGTATGCGAAGCCCAATTGCTGCAGGTTTTCGTAATTGGCTTTCGCCTCCGCGCTAATTTCCCGGAAGGGAATTTGTTTGCCCGCCTGTTTGCCAAGGATCGCTACCTCATTCTCCAGTAAGCGGATCCGCTCATCCTTGTTCAGGAGTTCGGCCTTTTTGGATTCATACAACTCATTCACGAAATTGAATTTTTCCTCGGAGTCATCTTTCCCGCCCTGCACTACCCGCAGTTCGGCGTCCTTGAGGTAAGCGTATTTATTCTTTTGGGCCCTCCAGGAGTCTATCACGTTTTCGGGGATCAGTTCATTGCCCATGGTCACCAGTTCAATGGTAGAGCCCCCTTTTTCATTATAGGTGATCTCCGTAAGGTTTTCCATAAACCTGCCCTGCTCCTTGAATTGGTACACCGCGATGGTTTCATTGATCAACTGCCGTGTCTGTATCATAAAACGCGACTCCTGAAATACCTTATAGAAGGTATATCCGGCGGGGATCATCACCAACAACGCCACCAAAGAAGCGATACGGGCGATAAACCGCCGCTTTTTGGAATTGGCATACCGCACCATGGGGAACCGCAACAGCTTGATGACCAAAAAAGTCGCCAGCCCGATAAAGATGGTATTGATGATAAACAGGTAGAGGGCGCCCCCCGCATAACTGAGGTTGCCTATAGCCAGTCCGAACCCTACCGTACACAAGGGTGGCATCAGTGCCGTCGCGATGGCCACCCCGTAGATGACACTGGCGATGGTCCCCTTTTTGGCCCTGGCAATAACCAGCGCCAGGCCCCCGAAAAAAGCAATCAGTACGTCCCGTATATCCGGAGCGGTTCGGGCCAGCAGTTCGGAAGATTCGTCCCGAAGGGGGAACAGCTTAAAGAAAAGGTAGGCCGTGATGACGCTCAAGGCCACCATCACTGCAAAATTCTTCAGGGAACGCCTGAGGGTGTCAATATCGTTGATGGCGATGGACATACCCATCCCAAGGATGGGACCCATCAGCGGGGATATTAACATGGCGCCGATAACCACCGCGGTAGAATTGGCATTGAGCCCCACCGAAGCGATAAAAATAGAACAGATGAGAATCCACGATGTATGCCCCTTAAAGGAGATGTCGGCAATAATGGCCTCCTTGGTGGTATCCCTGTCGGTATTCTGCTGGATGTTCAGCAGGTCTGAAAGGAAGACCCGCACGCTGCCCAGGAGCCCCTTAAAATCCTTTTTTACCTCCTTGGCATGCTGTTCCTCAGCACTGGTCGGGGTACTATTGTCCTGATTCAGTTGGTCTTTCATAATTATAGGTACTGATCGCCGTGGGCTTCTTTGACCGAGGCTACCATAGATTTAATGTCCTGCTCCTTCAATTTAGGGAAAATAAGCAATACCTCATCCCTGTCCACAATAATAAAATCTGATAACCCGTCTACCACGACCAGCTTGTCTTTTCCGGAACGTATCATATTCCCTTTGGCATCCTGCAGCACTACCCTGGCGTTTACCACGGCGTTCGCGTTGTCATCCTTCGGGAGTTTGTCGTAGAGGGACCCCCAGGTACCCAGGTCGTTCCAGTCAAAGCCAGCCGGCAATACGTAGATGGCCCTGGATTTTTCGAGAATGGCATAGTCAATAGAGATATTTTCGGCCTGTGGGTAATGTTCCGCAATAAAGGCCTTTTCATCCCTGGTATTGTACACGGGGAGTCCGCCTTCAAACAATCGGTATTGCGTTGGCTGGAACTCCTCAAAAGCCTTGAGGATGGTTTGTACGCTCCAGACAAAGATGCCTGCGTTCCAGAGGAAATTGCCCTGGGCCACGAACGACTTAGCCAGTTCGTAATCGGGTTTTTCACGAAACTGCTTCACTTTTTTGAGCCCGCCCGCCCCGGGGTCCTGTCCGGTTTTGTCAAACTCGATATAACCGAACCCGGTATTGGGAAAGGTGGGGGTAATCCCCAGGGTACAGAGGGCCGCTTCCTTTTCACATCGGTCAAAACACTGCAGTACATCGCTGGCAAAAGCGGCCTCATCTTCTATCCAGTGATCACTGGGGGCTACGATCATCAGGGCATCGGGGTTGTTTTTGCGGATTTTAAGCGCCGCGTACAGAATACAGGGGGCCGTATTCCGCATACAGGGTTCCAGTACCACTTGCTCCGAACGGATCATGGGGAGTTGTTCCAGAACCAGGTCGTGATACCGTTCATTGGTGAGTACCAGGATATTCTCTTTGGGGATGAAGGCAGCTAAGCGGTTAAAGGTCTTTTGAATCAGCGTGTGCCCCGCGCCTAGCATATCGTGAAATTGTTTCGGATTGCTACTGGTGCTCAGGGGCCAGAAACGGGATCCTACTCCCCCCGCCATGATCACTGCATAATAGTTCTTGTTCATCTTGTTGTTTTATTACCCTTACATACATCTGCCGGGATTTCTTGTAGTTGCCCCGCCTACAGCCATAAACAGGCCTTTCAGGTCCTGATCCATTCTACTTCGGCATTGGGTTGAAAAAGGTACACCCTGCCCGTGGCCACTTCGATGCATTCATACCGCTTGATCCTTTTGGGCCCTTTCTTAAAACGCCTTCCATTATGGAGGGTGAAGATACTACCCTGGGGCAACTCAAAAATACAGGTCTTGTGGTTGGGCGTATCATACTGCATCAAAGCTATGGATAATTGCGCATCCGTAGAACTGCTTGCTTTGGGATTTTTAAAATGTTTTGCCAGCAGGGGCAACAAATGGGAAGGAAACACCTCTGGCCGTAACAAGGGCAGCATCAGGTACTGGAACGTACGTTTCCATTCTTTCCCATGCGGCTTGATCCTTCTGCCAAATTGCTCAAAGGCAATCAGGTGCGCTATTTCATGGACCAGGGTAATCAGGAACCGATACGGGTTGGCACTGGCATTTACCGTGATCTGATGGCTTCCATCGGGCATGATGCGGTAGTCTCCGTGGCGCGTTACGCGTTGGTTGACCACCTTCAGATGTACCCCATGGGCCCTGATCAATTCCAGGCAGGGATCCACGGCCCTTTCAGGGATATATTTTCTAAGCACATCGCTCATCAGGTCAAAATAACCTTATTTCAATTTAATGACAAGTGAATACCGCCAAATTCCATTTTCGCGCCCCTTGCCTGGGCAATGTCCGGGAAATTCCGCTGTGTGGGTGGCGGGGCATCGGATCGGAAATCTTCGCAGGCGTGAACCAACCCAGTGCCAGATCAGGGGGTAGAACTACTGACCTGCAACACCTTCCCATTGTAGAAGCGCCTGCCGTGAAGGGCAAAGTCCATGATATAGGCTGCCATTTCCCCGGCGCTCACCGGGGCCTCGTATCCGGGGAAGGCCTCCTCCAGCATTTCGGTCTGTACGGCACCCAATGCCAGGGCGTTAAATGCAGGGCCGGTTTCCTTGAATTCTTCCGCCAGCAGTTCGGTCAGGGTAATGACCGCCCCTTTGCTGCTACTGTAGGCCGCCAATCCGGGGAACTTTAAACTCCCCTGTATACCGCCCATGGAACTAATGGCAACCACATGCCCTTCACCGGTCATGAAGGGGAGGACGATTCGTGTGATTTCCGCCAGCCCAAACACATTTACCTCATAGACTTCCCGGAATTCTTCGGGCCGGGTTTCCAGGAAGGGTTTGTTGAGCAGGTTCCCGGCATTATTGATCAGGATATCTACCCGGCTCCATTGTTTTGCAAGGAAATCCGCGAGCGTATCCATATCCTCCTTGTTCCTGAGGTCAAAGGGAAACGCATGCACCCCTTCCAATGCAAGCTCTGAGACCGGCCGGTCATTGCGGGAGAGGGCGAGTACCTGGTGCCCTGCCCCGGCCAATTGCCGTACCAATTCCAAACCGATCCCCCTGCTGCTTCCCGTTACGATTACTTTTGCCATTAGCGATATATGATTTCCTTTTCAGGATGGTTAGCGATTCCCTCAATTACCGGAATCAATTTGTTTACCAGCACGGCCATGTGTTCCATATCCATCAGGGAGACCTCGTCCCCCACTTTGTGGTAATGATCAAAATTCGTGAAGTCGAAGGTGCAAAATGTCTGTGAGGGCACGTTGAACTCCAGGTGAAAAGGATAGTTATCCGAGCGCTGGAAAAGGCCATATTCCTCGGCTGTAGGCAGGAAGCCTATCAGGTTTTCCCCGGCATAGCGGTTACAAATATCCGCCAGGTTAGACTTTTCATACCCCGTGACATACGCCATATAACCTTTATTTGCCAATGGCACCCCGGTCATTTCAAAGTTCAGCATCAGGTAAAGTGGTAGCTGCTGTTCCTGTAACTTCTTAGCCAGGTGGCGTGATCCCAGCAATCCTTTTTCCTCAGCACTGAACAGGACGAAAATCAGGCTTCGCCCATTGGTCCTTTCCCGGCCAAAGTAGCGTGCCAGTTCCAACACTACCGTGGTGCCGGAGGCATTGTCATTGGCCCCGTTGGCAATGGAATCCATGGATTGCGCTGGTACGATCCCGATATGGTCGTAATGGGCACCAATGAGTATGTATTCGTTTTTAAGGATGGGGTCTTTGCCTTCGACCAGCCCCACAATATTGTAGGCGGTACCTGCCATATTGGAAAGGGTATCGCGGTAGGTCTCAAAATAGGGCCCCACCTGGTTTACCCGCAACTGGTCTTCCAGGAACAGAGCGGCCCTCTCGATCCCCCGGCTCCCGGTGTCACGTCCTGCCTGTGCATCCGAGGCCAGGTAGTTCATCGCCCTGGCCATACGCTGGCTGGCAGTCAGCACGGGAGGCCGGGAGGCGGTTTTATCCTTTGGGTTGATGGGTTCGGGGGTATCCCGGACCTCAGTGGCCATCCCCGGGGCCTTTCCCGCACCACAGCCGGCAAGCCCGCAAACAAGCAGTAAGGCCGGGAAAATTTTAAGCGTTCCTTTCATCGTACGGCAGTGTGATTTGCATGTTTCCCTGCCCGGTTTTCCACAGACCCCCGGCATCCCGGCCAGTCTCCTGCTATGCCAGCATGGTTACGGGGTTTTCCAGGAAAGCCCTCAGGGTTTGAAGGAACTGGGCACCGGTCGCCCCATCAACGGTCCTGTGGTCACAGGCCAGCGTGATGGTCATGGTATTCCCAACGACGATCTGCCCGTTCTTCACCACCGGTTTCTCCACAATGGCCCCCACTGAAAGGATGGCTGAATTAGGCTGGTTGATAATGGAGGTAAAATCGAGTATCCCGAACATCCCCAGGTTGGAAACCGTAAAGGTACTCCCCTCCATTTCGGCCGGGGTCAGCTTCCTGTTTCGCGCCCTGCCGGCGAGGTCTTTCACCCCCGCGCCTATCTGGGTAAGCGTCATCTGGTCTGTGAACTTGAGTACCGGTACGACCAGGCCGTCTTCAACGGCAACGGCCACCCCAACGTGCACATGGTGATTCACCTGGGTATGGTCTCCTTTCCAGGAGGTATTTACCTGCGGGTGTTTTTTAAGGGCCATGGCACAGGCCTTTACCACCATGTCGTTATAGGAAACCTTGGTTTCGGGCAGGCTGTTGATCTGTTCCCGGGACGCCTTGGCATTATCCATATCCACCTCGATGGTCAGGTAGTAATGCGGGGCGGTAAACTTAGATTCACTCAGGCGTTTTGCAATGGTTTTGCGCATCTGGGAGTTCTTGACCTCCTCTGAATGCTCCTCCCCGGCAGGGACGGTCACGGCCGGCCCGGCTGTCGCTTGTGGTGCCGCCACAGGGGCGGTCGCGGCAGCGGCCTTTGGCTGGGGCTTGTAATTCTCAATATCGCGTTTGATGATCCTCCCCTGGTCTCCGCTTCCCTGTACCTCCTTGAGAGAGATTCCCTTTTCCTCGGCCATTTTACGGGCGAGGGGCGATACAAATATTCTTTGGTCATCCGCTTGTGCAACCTGGGGGGCTGCCTGGGCTACCGCGGCCTTTTCCTCGGCTGCAGCAGGTTTTTGTTCTTCTTGTGACCCCTTTGCGCCGGGTTTTGCCTTCAATACGGCATCCACATCGGTCCCTTTGGGCCCGATGACAGCGAGGATTTCGTCCACGGGAGCCGATTCCCCTTCCGGTATCCCGATATAGAGCAGGGTCCCCGAATAAAAGGATTCAAATTCCATGGTGGCCTTATCGGTCTCGATCTCGGCGAGGATATCGCCTTCTTCGACCTCATCGCCAACCTTCTTCAACCAGGAAGCGACAGTCCCTTCCTCCATGGTGTCACTGAGCCTGGGCATCTTAATGACTTCGACGCCTTCGGGGATCTCACCGCCTCCGGCTTCACCCGTTTCAGCAGTTTCGGGGGAAGCCGCCTTGGCAGGCGCCTCCGTACCGGTTTCCTGCTGCCCCCCGTCTGCCGATGCGTTCAACAGGGCCGAAATATCTTCCCCTTCTTTTCCGATGATGGCCAGGAGCGAATCAACCGGAGCGCCGTCACCTTCCTGAATCCCTATGTGCAGGAGTGTCCCTTCATGGAAAGACTCAAATTCCATGGTGGCTTTATCTGTTTCAATCTCCGCGAGGATATCGCCTTCTTCTACCTTATCACCCACTTTTTTCAGCCACTTTGCAACGGTACCTTCCTCCATGGTATCGCTCAGCCTGGGCATGTTGATAATCTCTGCCATGTATCTATAATTTGTGTTGTAAAAAAGGGTAGTCCTTTTGTTCGTATACAGAATCGTAAAGCTGCTCTATGGGCGGGAAATCCGAACTTTCGGCGAATTCCTCACATTCTTTTACCCTATCCTTTACCCGCTTGTCAATTTTTTTGATTTCTTCCTCCGTAGCGTACTTTTTGTCACGAATGATGTCAAGAACCTTACTGATGGGGTCAATTTTTTTGTATTCCTCCACTTCCTCCTTGGTCCGGTAATGCTGGGCATCCGACATGGAGTGCCCGCGGTAGCGGTAGGTTTTCATTTCCAGGAAGGTAGGGCCACCCCCGGAGCGCGCCCTGTCTATGGCCTTGCTCATTTCCTCGGCCACGGTAACGGGATCCATCCCATCTACAGGGCCGCAGGGCATTTCGTAACCCAGTCCCAATTTCCATATTTCGGTGAATTTGGATGTACGGGCCACGGAAGTCCCCATGGCATACCCGTTGTTCTCGCAAATGAATACCACGGGTAGCTGCCACAACATGGCAAGGTTCATGGCCTCGTGAAAGGAACCCTGGCGTACGGCCCCGTCGCCCATGTAACAAAGGGTAACCGAATCGCGTTTGAAGTACTTATCGGCAAAAGCAAGCCCGGCACCCAGCGGGATTTGACCGCCAACAATACCATGCCCCCCGTAAAAACGGTGTTCTTTGGAAAAGATGTGCATGGAACCCCCGTTACCCTTGGAAGTCCCTGTAACCTTACCGAATAATTCAGCCATCACCTTCCTGGGATCTACGCCCATCCCGATGGGCTGAACGTGGTTCCTGTACGCCGTGATCATCCTGTCCTTTGTCAGGTCCATCGCGTGCAGGGCCCCTGCCAGCACAGCCTCCTGCCCATTATAGAGGTGAAGGAAACCCCGTACTTTCTGTTGAATGTAAACGGCCGCCAGTTTGTCTTCAAACTTTCGCCAGAACAACATATCCTCATACCATTTCAGGTAGACCTCCTTGGTAATTTTTTCCATGAACGATTATTAATTAGACACAAATACAAATTGAACCGGCCGGATAACCCCCTGAAACCGGGTCAAAGTAGGAAGACAAAAATACACATTAAATCAATAGTGGAAAATAATTGACAAAAAAGCTTCGGCCCGTGAAAAACCCGAAAATCATAGTGCTTTTGGGGGGGCGTTTCCCCAGGAAATCGCCCTACTCCAGATAGGAAGGGCCAAAAGCGAACGGGAGCAAATCGGCCAGGGAGGTGCATTTGTGCACCGCCCCGGTTTCCCCCATCATAAGGACCGCAATGCCTCCTTCCTGCCTAAGTTCGTACTCGGCAATGGCCTGCCGGCAATTTCCGCAAGGGGCCGCCGGCTTGTCTACCTTTTGGCGTTCTGAGGCGGCACTTATGGCAATGGCCCGGATAGGGACCCCGGGGAAGCGGGCACCCGACTGAAAGACCGCGACCCTTTCGGCACAAAGCCCCGATGGGTAAGAGGCGTTTTCCTGGTTGTTCCCAATAACGATCTCTCCATTATCCAGCAGTACTGCCGCGCCTACCCTGAACCCTGAATAAGGCGCATAGGCATTCTGCCGAGATTTTATGGCCGCATCCATGAGTTGCAGCTCAGGAGGGGGCAACTGTTCCATAGATTCATACACCCAGTAATCAAAAGCTATCCTTTTTTTATGCATACGCTACGTTGTAAGTTGAAAAGATAAAAATAAAAAACCTGCCGATAGCAGGTTTTTACTTGGTTTTATGGTATTGCGATGCTATCAGTCGTTGTAGTACTCCTGTCCCAGGTTGAAGGTCAGGGAGAAGCGGAGGGTATTCTCCAGGGGGTTTCGCACCTGGGAGGTCGAGAACAGGTAGGAAAGGTCTATCTGTGCCGCCTTGAATTTGAAACCGGCACCCAGGGTGAAGAATTTACGGGAGCCTTTTTCCTCGCTTTCGTTAAAATATCCCGTCCTCAGCATAAAGGCGTCCTGATACACATACTCGGCACCCAGGGCCCAGGTAAGCTCTTTTAACTCCTCTCCGAAGCCATCCGGGGCATCCCCGAAGGATTTAAAGACCCCACTGAGGAATCCAATATCCTGGTACTCTGCATTGTCGTCTGCATCTATGTCGCCATCCTCGTCAAAATCCTGCGGGGTGGGCACCAGGAGCTTGTTGAATTCTGTGGTAAATCCCAGCACGTTATCCGGGTCCAGTATAAAATCGAATCCCACCCCAAATTTAAGGTTGGTCGGCAGGAAGTTTTCCTGTCCTCCCTGGTCATATTGGATCTTACCCCCCAGGTTTGACAGGTTGAACCCTGCCCTCCAACGCCCGTCGAAGGCGCTATAGGCAATCTCCCTGGACCGGTAATACCCGGCTACATCCACGGCAAAGGAACTGGCTGCCTGTGAATCAACGTCCCCATTTTCGGGTAATTTGAGGTTAGATCGTATAAACCGCCCGCCGACGGCCATAGAAAACTGGTCGCTCAATTTAAGGGAATAGGAACCGTCCAAAGCAAGTTCATTGGGTTTGGCCAATGTCCCGGGATCGTTGGCGAACTGCCTCAGCTCTATTTCCCCGAGCGTAAAATAGCGAAGGCTTAGTGCAAAGGCACTCCTTTCGTTGATCTTGTTGAAGAAATTTCCGTTGAGCAGTGAAATGTCGGTAATAATGCTTTCAAGGTAGGGGGTATAACTCACCCCTATACCCATCTTACGTTCTGCAAATGCATATTTTGCAGGGTTCCACTGTTGTGAAAAAGCATCCATGGAGGTCGCAACCCCCATATCGCCCATCCCCGCGGCCCGTGCATCGGCAGCAATGGTCAGGAACGGGACAGCGGTGGTAATCACCCGGTCTTCCTGTGCATACATGTTGCCGAGCATGGAAAACAAAGCAAGTATCAGTAATTTTTTCATATTTCGTACCTAAAATTTAACTGGCTTTAATCTCAATTAATAAGGATTACGCAATTTCAATGGTTATCTGACAAGTAAACGGGCAAAATGGCGATATCTTATATATGGCCATATTTATTTTATGCCTCCTTTTAAGCGAAAGGACACATCTGCATGTAGGATGTACGCAAGTATGGCAAGCGCCTTACCAGTCTTAGCTGGCTGGATTAATCCATTGAATTGCCCGGGGTTAAAAGATTGCATTTCATCCATACTATATTGGTATTAATACCGTTATCCCATTAAGCGATCCTCTTTTTTTATGCCTGTGAAGGGCGGGGGAAATTTTTAAGCCGGCCATAAAATATTCTATACAATTGACCGTTTTATTAGCCGAAAGCGACACAAAAAATAATTGGTGTACATATAATACAAACCCTCCGAGGTTGTTATTATTTAGGTTCTTATTGGAATCCCGAAGCCATTGGATGCAGAAACCAACCCCTGCAAACTGGAAGCCAAACCGTGATGGACGGGCCCAAACAGAACCCCAAAGCTAAATTGAAGATCAACACATGAAGAAATTAAGAATTAACCTTGTACTTTCTTGTGCCATCATTGCGGGAAGTCTTACGATGACCAGTTGTAAAAACTCCGGATCCTCCAAGGATGTATCCAGGGCTACCGGCTGGAAGATCAATGCCAAAGAAGGCGGTTTTCAGTACAATTCGGACTTCAAAGAGCAGGAAACAGCTCCAGGCCTGGTTTTTATTGAAGGAGGTACCTTTACCAAGGGGAAAGTGCAGGATGACGTGATGCACGATTGGAACAATACCCCAACGGCCCAACACGTGCAGTCTTTCTACATGGACGAAACGGAGGTTACCAACGTAATGTACCTGGAGTACCTGGATTACCTTAAAAGTGTTTATCCTCCCGAAAACCCAAAGTATACGAATATTTACACCGGAGCCTTGCCCGATACCCTGGTTTGGAGGAACCGACTTGGTTTTAACGAGACCATGACCAACAACTACCTCAGGCACCCTGCTTACGCGGAGTACCCTGTCGTAGGGGTCAACTGGGTACAGGCCGTGCAATTTGCCGAATGGCGCACAGACCGGGTGAACGAAGCGATGCTTGAACGGGAAGGATATCTGGCCAAAGATGCCAAATACAAGGCCGTAACCGGGGAAATTACCGGTACCTTCAGCACCGAGGCCTACCTGAACCGTCCGGAATCGGTTTACGGGGGACAGATTGATTCCTTGCAGGGAAAGATGAAAAAAGACTCTATCCCGTCCTTTGCCAAAAGAAGCACCGGGATCATTGTACCGGAATACCGGCTACCCACCGAAACCGAATGGGAATATGCCGCAGCGGCCCTTCAGGGCACCAGGGAATACAATAACTACCGGGGTAGGAAAAAATACCCCTGGGAGGGCGAATACACCCGTAATGGACAACGTGTAGGACGGGGCGACCAATTGGCCAACTTTAAGCAAGGAAAAGGTGATTACGGCGGGATCGCCGGCTGGTCTGATGACGGGGCCGATATCACTGCCCAGGTAAAATCATATAAACCCAACGACCTTGGCCTTTATGACATGGCAGGCAACGTGGCCGAATGGGTGGCGGATGTCTACAGACCCATCGTAGATGATGAAATAAGCGACTTCAACTACTTCCGCGGCAATGTTTATATGAAGACCGCTATTGGGGAAGACGGAAAAGTAAATGTACTGCGAGACAGCATCGTTTACGATACCCTGCCTACTGGAAAAATAGTAGCCACCAATCTGCCCGGGGAGATTAAAATGGTTCCCGTGGATGAACAGGAAACCTACCTGAGGACCAATTTCTCAAGCAGCGACAACAGGGCATACAGGGATGGAGACCCCGGATCTTCCAGGTTCTTCGACCGGTTTGCCGACGAAGACAAGCCCCAGCGTAAAATGTACGATTCCCCGAAACACAAAGTAGAGCGGGATTCCTTGGGCAACCTGGTCCGGCAATATGATAAGTCGAACAACCGTACGACCCTGATCAACGATGAAGTTCGGGTGTACAAAGGAGGTTCCTGGAGGGACCGGGCCTACTGGCTCGACCCGGCCCAGCGCCGTTACCTGCCACAATACATGGCTACAGACTATATCGGATTCCGGTGTGCCATGTCGAGGGTAGGGTCTAAATCCAAGACCAAAAACAAAACCGTCCGCGGCAAGAAAGTCAAATAATTCAACGCGTGGAATAAGGATACAAGCCCTGGCCAAACGGCCGGGGCTTTTTTATATCTTTGGGCATGACCATCCAACAACTACACCAGTGTTTCCTGGAATGTTCACAAGCCTGTACGGACTCCAGAGCTATCCCGGACAAAGGGATGTTCTTCAGCCTGAAGGGAGAAAACTTCAACGGGAATCGATTTGCAGCGGAAGCCCTGAAAAAAGGGGCGCTATACGCCCTGGTGGATGAGGCAGAATACGCCACTTCAGAACATATCCTTCTCGTGGATGACGTGCTTCAGAGCCTGCAGGAACTGGCCCGGTTCCACCGCAACTACTGCAAGGCCAAAGTGATCGCTCTTACCGGGAGCAACGGCAAGACCACCACCAAGGAACTGATGCACGCCATCCTTGCCAGGAAATACCGCGCCATAGCCACCCGGGGCAATCTCAATAACCATATCGGCGTCCCCCTCACCCTGCTCTCCATACGGGAAGAATCTGAGGTGGCTATCGTTGAAATGGGCGCGAACCACAAAAAGGAAATCGCTTTGCTATGCGGTATCGCCGAACCCGATTACGGCCTGATCACCAATTTCGGTAAAGCCCATTTGGAGGGGTTTGGCGGGGTACAAGGCGTTATAGAAGGCAAAAGCGAGCTCTACGACTACCTGAAAATGCATGGTAAGCATATTTTTTTCAATGCCGATGACCCCATTCAGGTAGAACGCATTGGGACGTATCCCAAGACCTCCGGATTTAGCCGGGAAGACGACCGCTTCCTGAAAATCGCCTTCCTGCAGGCCAACCCATTTGTGAAGTTGCGGTATGAAAGTTTGACCATTGCCACCCAACTCATCGGGAGCTACAACTTCAACAATTGTGCGGTGGCAGCCCTGGTAGGCCACCATTTCAAGGTAGCCCCGGCCCAAATAAAAGAGGCATTGGAAACCTACCTGCCTTCCAATAACCGCTCCCAATACCTCAGGAAAGGAACGTATGAAATCTTGTTGGATGCCTATAATGCCAATCCCAGCAGTATGAAGGCCGCCCTGGAGAATTACCGGCAAATGGAAGCTGCCCCGAAAACGGTATTCCTGGGGGATATGTTTGAGCTGGGGGAATCGTCCGGGGAAGAACACCAGCAGATAGCCGAACTTGCCGAAAGCATGGGTTTTGACGCGGTGTATTTGGTAGGCGAAAACTTTTCCAGGGTCCGCAGTGTGCTTCCCGCCTTTAAAGACTTCAAAGAATTTGAGGCCTTTATAAAAAACAACAAGCCCGTCGCCGGGCACATCCTTATCAAAGGATCACGGGGCATGGCCCTGGAACGCATTTTAAACAGCCTTTAACCCCACCCCCGGCAGAACCCCTGCCCATCCTCCTTTATGACTGGAGTACTCGCTATGCTCGTGATCCAGAGAAACCCCGCTACTGCAAACCTGGCAGCCCTGCAAGACAGGAAAGGTCCCGGGCGCAGCATCGGGATACCCAAGACAACGCCCCTTCGATAACACAGGTCTTTGGACCACCCCCGGTCGTACCCCTGCCCATCCTCCTTTATGACTGGAGTACTCGCTATGCTCGTGATCCAGACAAACCCCGCTACTGCAAACCTGGCAGCCCTGCAAGACAGGAAAGGTCCCGGGCGCAGCATCGGGATACCCAATACAACGCCCCTTCGATAACACAGGTCTTTGGACTACCCCCGGTCGTACCCCTGCCCATCCTCCTTTATGACTGGAGTACTCGCTATGCTCGTGATCCAGAGAAACCCCGCTACTGCAAATACCAAATCTACCCTGCGCTAACCGCGCAGGCTTTTTTTATTTTCCTCCGGAATGCTCAAACAAGTTTGGCATTCTTCGGAAAATAAAAAATCCATCCCGCAGGTACGGGATGGATTTGGTGCTTGATGTGAGATATACTGGATTCGAACCAGTGACCTCTGCCCTGTCAAGGCAGCGCTCTAAACCAACTGAGCTAATATCTCCTTTTCTCCAAATGGGTGTGCAATATCGGAATTTTTCCGGGAATGTCCCCCGGGGGAGCCCACAAAATCCTTACCCCCTTGATTTTTCTCAAGGAACATAAGGTTTACATGCCCAATTTCCCCGCTTAGGCAGGTTTCAAATGTTGTTCAAAGCACTGCCGGACATGATCCCACATGGCCTTTGTCAGGACGTGGCCTGCATCCGGTTCGACAAAAAAAGAGAAATTCCCGCGGGCCCCTTGCTTGTCATAGGCCCTGGCAATCCTTTCCAATCCGCGCCTTGCCGATTCAATGGGGCTGCCAGTATCCTTTTCGCCAAGGTTTAAATGCAAAGGCCTGGGCGCTATCAGTGCGGCGATCTCAGGGGTATCCCCAAATACCTTCCATCCCGGGACGAAATTCGGGAAGCAATGCAACAGGTGCTCCTCTTCGATTGCCTCATAGGTGGGTAGGCAACAGTTTCCAACGATACAGGTCAATCGCGGTTCCACGGGCCCCACCAACCAGGAATGGGTAGACCCCATAGAGTGGCCGTAACAGCCTATGCGATCCGGCAGCACTTCGGGCCGGCTGCAAAGCACGTCAATGGCGCGTTTCATGTCTAAAATATGCTTCCATGCAAGGCTGCGACCCCGAACCACCTGCCTGAGAAACTCAAAACGTTCAAACTCCCCATCCTTCAATATTCCTTTGGGGTCTTGTCGGTCCTCAAAGCACAAAGCATCCGGGCAAAGTACCACATACCCTTCCCTGGCCAGGGCGACTGCCGTATGGTGCATTGGATTACCGGCCAGCCCGGCCGGCTCGGATTTCCCCAGATGGTACTCCCCATTGTGCTGGTGCCAAACGGCGATCCCCGGGGCAGGTCGTGCCCCCGATGCCGTATCGGGTACCAGGAGCAAGGCCTGTACCCTCTCGCCAGGCTCCGCCTCATAGGAGATTCTTTCTATATGGTAACCCTCCTTTTTCATTGGGGTTCCCAGCTGTATATGTAACGGTCCTGCCTGTGGGAAAGGTCCCCCAAGGCATTCCAGATAACGCTCTAAGGTTGGCTCCATATCGGTGTCGTTGATGATGAATTGATTTCCAGGTGCCGCCACGGCCCCGGAAAAGGACATTCCCGCTGTACCGGCCCATAATCCTGCCAACATATTGTATTTTAAAAAATTACGGCGGTTGTTTTGCATGCTTTTCAGAATTTGATGGTACTTTTCGGTTCCTGTCTCCTTTGGGTTGAATAGGGTTTTGGGAACATCATAAGAAAAGGGGGATGACCCCTAAAATTACACAAAACAGGGTAGAAAACACCGATACGTGTTATCTTAGTGTCTGCAGGTGAACACCCAACCCGGAAATAGCCCCAAAAAACCATGCACAATGGCAGGTGGGCAGTGTATATTGTTACGGGTCAAACTTAGAGGCAGTTGGAATTATCCCCCTGGATGTTGCTCCATGACAAGGGTAATAACGTAATTCATGGATTTAAAGAAAATCGAGGCGATATTACGGCGTGAGGGATTGCTGAGCCATCCCAAATTTGATTGCATGCCCCTGCAGGGTGGGGTCTCTTCAGAAATTTTCCTCATCAAGGACCCCCCCAGGCAGTTTGTCGTTAAAAAAGCGTTACCGCGATTGAGGGTCAAAGATATTTGGGAGGCCGACACCTCGAGGAACCAGGTTGAACAGGCTTTCATTGAATATGTTCGCGCATCCCAGCCTTCCCTCATCCCGGAAATCCTCTATTCTGACCCGGCTAACGGATTCTTTGTCATGCCCTATTTTGACCGGGCCTACCGCAATTGGAAAGAACAATTAATGGAGGGGGTTTTTGAACCGGAAACCGCCAAGAAAACCGGCCTGGTACTGGCAGGCATACATTTAAAATCTACCGGTGACCTGCGGGCGCGAACCATATTCGATACGACAGAAAACTTCGGGAATTTAAGGATTGCCCCCTACCTGCTGACTACTGCCAGCAGAAACCCCCGCTTAAAACCACTGTTCCTCGCAGAAGCCAAACGCCTGGTCAACCACAGGGAGTGCCTGGTACACGGTGATTTCAGCCCCAAAAACATCCTGGTAGGCCCGGACCGCATGGTCTTGTTGGATCATGAAGTGGCCTGGTACGGGGATCCGGCCTTCGACCTCGGGTTTATGCTAACACACCTGCATTTGAAACAACTGGTCCGGATACAACAGTTGCCCATGCTTCCCGACCTCGCACAAACCTTTTGGAACACGTATTTTGAGCAGCACCTCCACCCCCCGGGCGACCTTGAAGAGCGGGCGGGGCGCTTGTGGCTGATGATTATGCTGGCACGGGTAGACGGGAAATCGCCGGTAGAATACCTGGCAGGAAAAACACAAGTACAGGAATTCATCCGAACCTTTGTACACGAGGCGTTGATGGAAGGAATTCTCAAGAGGGAACCCCTCGTGCAATTATGGAAATACCGAATAAACAACTTTATTAAAAATGAAAATAAGTGACATTGATGCCTTTCAGATTTTTGATTCCAGGGGCCATCCGACCATCGAGGCCGAAGTAACGCTCGATTCTGGGATACGGGGCTCCGCCTCGGTTCCCTCGGGGGCGTCCAGGGGAAAATTCGAAGCCCTGGAACTCAGGGACCATGATCCCCTGAAGTACCAGGGCCAATCGGTTTTCAAGGCCATTAAAAACATCAATGGCGAGATTCGGGAAGCGTTGATGGGAAGCCCTGTGGCAAACCAACCAGCCATAGATCAAACGCTGATCCGGTTAGACGGCACCGAAAACAAAAGCCGCCTGGGTGCTAATGCGATCCTCGCCGTATCCATGGCCGTTGCCCGTGCCGCCGCAAACTCCAAAAACATCCCCCTTTTTCAAAGCCTGGGCGATGGCAGGGGATGTTTGCTCCCATTACCCGAAATACAGATGATAGGGGGCGGTGCACATAGTGGCGGACGAATCGATGTACAGGATTTTATGATCATTTGTAACGGGGCAACTACCTATGCCCAATGCCTGGAGATGAGCTATAATGTCTATAAGCATTGCGGCCGGCTGCTAAAGCAGCGGAATTTGCTGGCAGGCCTGGCCGATGAAGGCGGCTACTGGCCAGAATTCGATACGCATGAAGCCGCTTTTGATGTGATCATGGAGGCTATTGAATCTGCCGGCTACCTTCCCGGCAAAGAAGTTTCCTTTTCGCTGGATATCGCGGGGTCAGAATTGTATGCCGGGGGTAAGTACCACCTGAGGCTCGAAAACAGGTCGCTTTCGCCATTGGAGTTTTTCAACCTTATACGGCAATGGTGCGCCAACTACCCCATCCTATCCATAGAGGACCCGTTTTCCGAAGATGACCGGGACAACTGGGCACGGTTAACACAGGATGTCGGCTCTAAAATCAATATCATTGGCGATGACCTGTTTACCACCCGGGTCGACAAGGTGAAAGACGGCATTGCGAATGGCCTGGCTAATTCCGTTCTGATCAAATTAAACCAGATAGGCACCGTAACCGAAACCCTTGAATGCATACAATACACACAGGAGGCCGGATGGTTCCCGGTGATATCAGGCCGTTCAGGGGAAACCGAAGACCCGTTTATTGCACACCTTGCAGTAGCTACGGATGCCGGCCAGCTTAAATTGGGGGCCCTGGCGCGTTCCGAGCGCACGGTTAAATGGAATGAAGTTCTTAGGATCGAGCGCAGCCTCGGGGACAAGGCGCATTTTCTGGGAGCCAAACTGTTTGATCGCAACCTGGCTCGGTGAACACCAGCAATACCCATAAAATGAAACACCCAGAAACCACCTCCTTTATCAGTTGTGATTGGGGTACTTCCCGCTTACGTTTGCGCGCCGTAGCGGCAGGCTCTATGGAAATACAGGGCGAAGCCATTTCGGAATGCGGCGTAGCCAGGACTTTTGAACAATGGGAAAAGGAGGGAAAAGGCCTCAGCCGGATCGATTTTTTTGCCGGAGTACTCAGGCGGGAACTTTTGCAGTTAGACCCCATAATGGCACGTCACACCCGGGAACTACCTCTGCTCTGTTCCGGCATGGCCTCCTCCTCTATGGGTATCCTGGAGTTGCCATATGCCGCGCTGCCGTTTTCCCTGGATGGTTCCGGTGCCATCACGGCAAGGGTAGCATCCGAAATACTCCCAAATCCTATTTTCCTGATCAGTGGCGTAAAAAGCACTGGGGATGTGATGCGGGGGGAAGAGACTGAATTGCTCGGAACCGCGGCGCTCAGCCCGCAGTTGCCCCCTTGCTTCCTGGCCCTGTTGCCCGGCACCCACAGCAAGCATATCCGTGTAGCGAATAATAGCATCCGGGGATTTGACACCTTTATGACCGGGGAGGTCTTTCAATTGGTGAGCGAGCACAGTACCCTGCGGCACTCCCTCCACACCCGGGAAGGAACCGATTTTGAATTTTTTGACCTGGGAGTGGAACAAGCCGGGAGGGCACCCCTGTTAAAGAACCTGTTCCAGGTGCGGGCCAATGCCCTCCTGAAGGGGTTGACCCCCGCGCAAAACCACTCCTTCCTCAGCGGGCTCCTGATCGGTGCCGAACTGCAGGCCATCCGCCCTGAAAAGTCGGAAAAAATCGTCCTGCTGGGGAACGATGTTCTAAAGCCCCTGTACGCCAGGGCATGGGCCCATTCAGGGATGCAAAGCGGCCTGATAGAAATCCCTGAAAAGGTCTATGACCGAAGCGTGCTGACAGGGCAATGGCACATCTACCAACACCAAACCCAACAAAAATGAACACATTTTCCAAGGACCGTTTTCAACAGATGCCCATCATTGGGATCCTCAGGGGCTACAGTCCCGACGAAACCAATGGTATCCTGGGCGCTTACCGGGCAGCAGGCCTTTCGACCTTAGAAATTACCATGAATACGCCCAATGCCCTGCACCTTATAAAAGAAACGGCACAGAAGTATGGATCCGACCTCAACATTGGCGCGGGAACCGTTTGCTCCCTGAATGATCTCGAAAAAGCCGTTGCAGCCGGGGCCCAATTTGTGGTTACCCCCATCCTGGATCTGGACATCATCAAACGCTGCTGTGAAATGGGAATTCCGGTATTTCCAGGGGCCTACACCCCCACGGAAATCTTCCGGGCCTGGGATGCCGGGGCCACCATGGTAAAAGTCTTCCCGGCCGGGCAGTTGGGCCCGGACTATATCAGGCAGCTCAAGGCCCCTTTGGATCAACTTCGCCTATTGCCTACCGGTGGGGTCGGGTTCAATAATATGGAGGCATTTATGGAGGCCGGTGCGGACGGATTTGGCCTGGGAAGCTCCCTTTTTCCGGATCGTTTCGTCAAGGCAAAAAATTGGCAGGCCCTACAAGGCCATTTTAAGAAGTTTGCCGACTTCTTCCCAAGCCGCGCCTAAAGGAGCCTGAACCCCTGAAGGTTACAGCTCAAAACCATCCCTATACGTCCTGCCGACAAACTGGTTGGCTTCTTCCAGGTTGGTGATCCGGGTATTTTCGCCATCCCACAATAGCTTTTTACGGGCATAGAACTCCAGCTTCCCGTCGCTGCGCTCCCTTCGGAGCATATAACTCCGTATTGCCAGGTTGCCCATTAATACCGTTTCCGTCATAGGCCCGGCATAATCAAAGGAAGAGGTAAGGGCCAGGTGTTCCGGACTGTTGAAACCCGCTTTGCAGGCGTCTACCCATTTGCGTTGGTGGCCGTATTCCGGCTCATCGTTCTCCTCCGTCTCCGGTCCGAATTCCGTAGTGCCGTCACTGAGGTACAGTTTGGGCATCAGGGGCGAACTATCATTGATATTGGTAGCAATGATGCCATGTTCTCCATGGATCAATACCCCATTGGCGCTATTGGTGCCGCCAATGTCATTGTTGGCCGGGATGATCTCCGGGTGGGATGGTCGTATCCCCCCATCGCTCCAGGTCATTTCTATAGGGGCCTTACTCTTGTCTGTCGCTTCAAAATGCAGGGTGATAAAGGACGAAGGCGGACAGCCTTCGGGGTGGTAATCGGCATTCCACATCTGCGTATACACGGAGCCCACGCTGCATTCCGCGTCCGTTGGGTAGTGTAGTTTAAGGGTCCTGAAAGGGATGTCAATCAGGTGACAACCCACATCGCCAAGGGCCCCGGTGCCATAGTCCCACCAACCCCTCCAGTTAAAGGGATGTATGTTGGGTATGTAAGGGGTGTATGCGGCAGGGCCCAGCCAAAGGTCCCAAAACAAGTCGCTGGGCTTTTTGCTTTCGTCCGGTTCGGGCATGGCAAAGCCCTGCGGCCAAACAGGCCGGTTGGTCCATACCTGTACCTTGGAAACCTTGCCAAGCACACCGGAGTCAATCCATTGTTGTACCATCCCCAGCAAGGGGTTAGACCCCCCCTGGTTCCCCATCTGGGTCACCACTTTCCGGGTCCTGGCCATCTGGGTGAGCAGTCGCGCTTCCCGTATATTGTGGGTAAGGGGTTTCTGCACATATACATGTTTGTCCCTTTGCATGGCAAAGGCTGCGGCAGGGCCATGTACATGGTCCGGGGTGGAGATGGTCACCGCATCGATGTCCTTTTCTCTATCCAGCATCTCCCGGTAATCGTTATAAAGCTTTGCTTTGGGGAAGGCCTTTACGGAAGCCGAAGCCGTTCCTGAGAAATCCACATCACAGAGGGCCACTACCCTTTCGCGCCCGCCAACAGAGGCATTTTGTATATCGCTAATCCCCTTACCCCCTGCTCCTATGGCCGCCAGGTTCAGCCGATCGCTTGGGGCTGTATACCCCATGCCCCCGAGTACATGCCTGGGCACGATAAAGATGGATGAGGCCATGGCCCCTTTTTTCACAAACGACCTGCGGGAAATTCCGGAATTCCTCGATGATGATCTACGCATGGGATATTTTTTTAGCTGGAAACAATCTGGACACTAAATGTAACAATCCTTGGTTAAAGGGACGCCTAAACAACGGTTTTTTTAACCTGGCCCCTTTGCACTATGTGATGCCGGGCTAACCGGATCAAAAAGCAGTGGGAAGAAAGGGCCTTCCATTTTTTTCCCCCTGGGGACAGGGGGCACCCCGGCCAGGAGTTCCTCGTCGCTGTTGCTCACGGTCCCATCGGCAAAAACATTGAGGACAAAGGCCCTCCGGCTTTGCTCGGAAGAATTTTCATAAGAACCATGTACCATGAGCGGATGATGGAAGGTGGCATAGCCCTTCTTCAATTCAATGGGCACCGGGTTAAACTGCGCCTTCTGCTCCTTGGTCAGGTATTTGAGGAGCCCGTCCATATCGCCCGCCAGGGAAGGCGCATCCAACAGGCCCCAGCGATGGCTTCCGGGTATGTAGTGCAGGCAGCCGTTCCGGGTGGTGGCATCATCCAGCCCCGTCCAGCAGGTAAGGTGCTGCATGGCTACGGTCCTGGTCCAATAGGAGTAATCCTGGTGCCAGGCCACAACCCCCCCGTGTTTTGCGGGCTTACAGAACAACTGGTCATGCCAGAAACGGACGGGCCGGTTATCCAGCAATTGGTAGGCGGCCATCAGGAACGCCGGGTTCCAAAGTACATCGTGGAAAGCCGGGGAAATACGCCAATGCCCCAGGGAATGAAACAGCACTTTATTCGGATCGGCGGATTCGTTGCTATGGAATTCGTAAAACAAATGGTGCCCCGGATGTTTGGGGTCTGTAAGTTCCTCCAGGTCTTTCCGGAGTACTTCCACCTGTTTTGCATCCAACAGTTTGATGCCCGAAACATAGCCGTATTCGCGAAAATGCTCCAGTTGTTCCCTACTGAGGCGGTATTGGTCCCATTCTTCCCTGGAAGCAGGCCAGCTGAAGAAATCAGATATCAATTCGTGTTGTTGCGCCAGGTCAGCTACTTTTTTCATATTGCGTTTCATTTGCGATCGTATTGTTAAATCAACTAAAAGGGGTACACACCTTGTTGTCCTTCCTGAAAAACGCTCCAGGGAAAGCACCCCGAGGGGTAATTCATAATTCCAGCTGCGAGGAATCGCCAGGCGGCACATACCCCAGCAGGTCCTTACCCATCCCCCTGTTTACAGACAGTTTGGGATTGGTCCTCCTGAGCCGCTCAAATGCGGCTTCGGTAACACGGGTGTTGTGCATATAAAGGTATTTCAGGTTTTGCATCTTCTGCAGGATGGCAACACCGGAATCCCCGATGTTGGTTTCATAGATTTTCAATAGCGCGAGTTGCGACAGGTTTTCCAATTTTGCCATATCGCTGTCTGTCACCGGGGTCCTGTCCAATTCCAGCCATTCGAGGTTGGTACATGCGGCAACCATGTCCAGTTCCTTTTGCCCCAGCGGCAGCCCGCTAAGATCCAGTTCAACAATATTGGCTGCCACCCTTTCCAGGGCCAGGACCGGTTTCGGGTCGTATTCGGGGGGGTGGTACACATTGATGCTCAATGCATTCGTATTGCTTGCCACACGCCTGATCGTCAGGTATTCTGTAGCGAGGTTTAGGAGGGTAGTATCGGTCAGTTCCGGCAGCGTAGTCCATTTCTCCAACCTATCGGGTTCCATGAGCCCCCTTACCAGGGTGGCCAGGGGTTCGGCAATATCCAGGTGATTGAGTCGGACCGTATCCGATGCCCCCAGGGCGATCCAGCGCTCCAGCAAGGTAATCTCGTCCTTTTCCAAGGGCTTGTTTTCCTCAGGGGGCATATGCTCTTCGTCCGCCACGGGCAGCAACAGCCGACGGATCAGTTCACTCTTCCCAGGATTGCCGGGAATCAGCGCCGTTCCTGTTTCACCACCTTTTAAAAGCCCTTCCAGGCTCGTCATAACCAGTCCGCCTTTCTGTTTGTTGGCATTGTGGCATTTAATACAGTTATCCTCCAGGATCCTGAACACCACATCCTTGTAAATCAATGGATTTTCGGGTATGCTTTCCCTTTTTCCTGTCGCTGGCAGGGCCAGGTAATCTTCGCCATGGGTCACCATTCCCCCGTAGTGGCCCGCAAATCCAATACCCACTGCAAGGAGTAGCATAATGGCCTTAGAAAGTATCCGTATTTCAATCTTTATCCGTTCCAGCCAGTACCAAAGGGCTGCCAACAGGGCCACCCCGCCCCCAAGCCATTGGTGCCATAACAGTAACTCACCTTTGGCAACGACCTCCTTCCCAAGGAAAAATCCGCTAATGGCCGTAATCAATGCCGTGAGTACCGCTACCGTTAGCAATGCAGGGGGCACTTTCTTTCCCCACATCCCCAAAAAAATGGCCATTAATAGCAGTACGATAGGAAAATGCAGTAGCAGCGGGTGCCAGTGGCCCATCCAGGCAAGTATCCACGGCAGCACGATTTGCCTTTCGAATACAAGGCAAAAAGCGAGGAAAACAGCGAGTCCGAAAACGAGGTAGGCGGCCCAGCCGCCCTTTTGGTTTTGCGCCATGGGTTATGCCAATAATTCTTTTATCACATTGCCGGCCACATCGGTCAACCGGAACCTCCTGCCCTGGTATTTGTAGGTCAATCGTTCATGGTCCAGGCCCATGGCGTACATCAGGGTTGCATGAAAATCATTGATATGCACCGGGTTTTCCAGGATATTATAGCCAAACTCGTCTGTAAGGCCGTAACTAAGGCCGGGTTTCACTCCCCCGCCGGCCATCCAGATACTGAAGGCCCTGGGATGGTGGTCGCGCCCGTAGTTGGCAGGGTCAAATTTACCCTGGCAATAATTGGTACGCCCAAACTCGCCCCCCCAGATCACCAGGGTGTCGTCGAGCATCCCACGCTGTTTCAGGTCGATGATCAATGCCGCCGAGGCCTGGTCGACATCCCTGGCCTGGGCCGACATTTCATTAGGCAGGTTGCCGTGTTGGTCCCAGCCCTGGTGGTACAGTTGGATAAAGCGTACCCCATTCTCGGCAAGCCTCCTTGCCTGAAGGGCATTGGCTGCATAGGTTCCGGGCACCTGGCAGTCTTCTCCATAGAGTTTAATGATAGCCTCGGGCTCCCTGGATATATCCATTACATCGGGGACAGACATCTGCATGCGGTAAGCCATTTCATATTGTGCAATACGCGATTCAATCTCATCATCACCGGTCTCTGCCAGGTGCAACTTATTCAGGGACGATACCTGGTCTAACAAATGCCGCTTGTCTGACCTGGATACCCCGTCGGGGTCGTTCAGGTATAAAACGGGGTTCTTCCCCGCACGGAGAAGTACCCCCTGGTGTTTGGAGTCCAGGAAGCCACTCGACCATAACTTGGAATAGAGGCCCTGGCTATTTCCCTCGCCCCTGGACGTCAAAACCACAAAAGACGGCAGGTTTTTGTTTTCGTTCCCCAGCCCATAGCTCAACCAGGAACCCATGCTCGGACGGCCTGAGACCTGGCTCCCTGTCTGGAAAAAGGTAATGGCAGGATCATGGTTGATGGCCTCGGTATGCATGCTTTTTACAATACAGATGTCGTCCACAATCCGGGCGATATGCGGAAAATAATCGCTTACCCAGGCCCCGCTTTGGCCGTATTGCTTAAAACCAATAGCGGGGGGCATCAGCGGAAATGATTCCTGCCCGGAGGTCATCCCCGTAAGGCGCTGCCCTTTTCGGATAGAATCAGGAAGGTCTTCGCCCATCCGGGTCAACAGGGATGGCTTGTAATCAAAGGATTCCAATTGCGAAGGGGCGCCGGCCTGGAACAAATAAATGATCCGCTTGGCCCTGGGCGCAAAATGGGGGATGCCTATGGGATTTCCCCGCACAGGGTCTTTCCCCCGGTCAAACAGATCCGGGATAAGCAATGATCCAAGGGCCAGGGACCCGATTCCCACACTTAATTGCGAAAAAAAATGCCGCCTGTTTACTTTCAGGGGATTATCAGGAGCCTGTTGTTTATTTTCCATCGCTCAGGTACATTCAAGGTTTTTATTCTCTGGTTATCGTCTCATCCAGGTTATAGATGATTTGTGCCGTTAGCATCAGGGCAGCCGTTTTTGACGGGTCGGTATCCAATTGTTCATATTCCCCTATGGCCACCAGGTTATCAGCATTTCTGAGGCCATTTTGGAAGTCCTCGAGGGCATCATGGTAATACCGATTGAGCGTGGACAATTCCTCTTTACCAGGGGAGCGGACCAGGATAGTTTCAAAAACTTCCCGTACCGGCTCCCTGGGATCGGGTCCTTTGGCAAGGATACGTTGTGCCAGAACCCTGGCGGCTTCCAGGACCTGGATATCGTTCTGCAAGGCCAGGGCCTGGAGCGGGGTATTGGTCTTTTGCCTCCGCACTTCGGAAAAATCGCGGGTCGGCGCATCAAAAATAGTCATGTTCGGGGGCGGCAGGGTCCTTTTCCAGAACGTATAAAGGGATCGCCTGTATAGCTTATCCCCTGTGTCGGGTACATAGGTAGTCAGGATCCCGCGGTTTCCACCGGCATTGGTTTCCTCCCATAGCCCTGGGGGTTGGTAGGGCTTTACGCTAGCCCCCCCGATTTCCCTGTTGAGCAGCCCGCTGGTGGCCAGGACATAATCCCGTATCATCTCCCCGTTCATCCGAAACCGTGGCGCCCTTCCAAGGAGGTTGTTTTCCGGATCCGCGAGTTTTAATTCAGGGGTAAGCTCAGACCGCTGCTGGTAGGTGGCAGACATCATTATTTTCTTCAACAGGTATTTCAAATCCCACCCGTTTTCCATGAAATCTACCGACAACCAATCTAACAATGCCGGGTGCGTAGGAAGGCTCCCCTGCACCCCAAAATCCTCGGAAGTACTTACGAGCCCTTTTCCGAAGAGCATCCCCCAAATACGGTTAACAATCACCCTGGAGGTAAGGGGGTTGTTGCGGTCTGTCACCCATTTGGCCAGCCCGACACGGTTTTTGGGCAAAGAATCCGGGAAAGGGAAGATGCGCTCCGGCGTACCCGGCTGGACTTTTTCACCCGGGTCATCGTAATTGCCCCTGTTGAGTACATGGGTTTCGCGGGGCATGGAATCATTCATCACCATCACCTTAACCGGAGGGCCTTCCTCCAATTGCACAAAAGACAGCAAGCCTTTTGCTTCAGATGCCGTAATGGTAATATAAGGGGGGTCTGCAAAAAAACTTCGCTCGGCCGCCTGCACCGCATCCATTTGCAGCCCTTTTTCATCCACATTGTTAAAGAAGGAATAGAGCTCGTAATAATTTTTTTGGGAGATGGCGTCGTATTTATGGTCGTGGCATTTGGCGCATTCCAGGGTAATTCCCAAAATAGCCTTGCCAAACGTATTGGTGCGGTCTACCACATAGGCCGATTGGTATTCCTCCTGGATAACACCGCCTTCCTGGGTAATCGGATGGTTCCTGTTAAAACCCGTGGCCAGGATCTGTTCCTTGCCGGCTTCCGGAAGGAGGTCGCCCGCCAATTGCCAGGTGAGGAAGCGGTCATAGCCCATATTACTGTTAAACGCGTGTATCACCCAATCCCGCCAGGGCCACATGGTGCGATAACTGTCGTCCTGGTACCCATGCGAATCCGCATAGCGGGCCACATCGAGCCAGGCCTGGGTCATGCGTTCCCCATAGGCAGGGGAAGAAAGAAATTCGTCGATCACCCCGGACAGGGTTTCTTCCGTAGGGTCTTTGCCTAACTTTTGTAATTCCTTACGGCCGGGCGGCAACCCGGTAAGGTCCAGGCTTATCCGGCGTACCAGGGTAGAAACAGCTGCTTTTTCCGAAGGGTGAAGGTGGTTGTCTTCCAGCTTTTTCAAAACAAAGGCATCAATTTCATTTTGTATCCACCCGGATGTGGCGGTTACCGGCAATTCTTCCTTTTTGGGTGGGATAAAAGCCCAGTGCCTTTCAAATCTCGCCCCCTGTTTTATCCATTTTTCGATTAATTTTTTCTCATACGCATTCAATGCCCTCCTGGAATCTGGGGGTGGCATCATTTCATTCTTATCTTCTGTATATATCCGGTGGTAGACCTCACTTTTCTTAGGATTCCCCGGTACGATGGCAAAGGAACCCGGGTGGTCCTCCAATTCCCCGAAAGCCTCCTGTTCTAAATCCAGGCGCAACCCTGCTCTTCGTTTATTGGCATCGGGGCCGTGGCAGGTATAGCAGTTATCTGAAAGGATGGGTTTTATATGGAAGTTGTAATCTACCTTCTCCGGCAGTTTCCGTGCCGCATAGCTGTCTTCAGGCCCCATGAAATCACCCGCAATGTAAAAGAACAACACGGCGGTTAGGAGTGTTAGAACTGCTATAATGATCCCTGTCCACTTCATCTTCATGCGATTAACCCATTGCTATATCTCATTCCTGAAATTTAACCATCCCTTAAAAATAGTATATTTATGCTTCACCCGGCGGTATATCTTTCATTGGTAAAACAAGGCCTGTACCCCGCGGCAGGGTAGAACATAATCAAATGTAAATCAATCCGGTAATGCATAATAAAACAAACCCCCGCCGTTCTTTCATAAAATCCACCGGCACCTTGGCCGCTGGATCATTCCTAATCGCCAAAACCAGTAGTGCCATGGAAACTGCCAGTAATATGCAGCCCCCGCCGGGGCCCTTATCCGAAAAACAAATAGTGGGCCATGGGGAGTATACCTACCAGGTGAACAAAAGCTGGGGGATACAGGATTTAAGGAAGTACCCGGTAATGGACTGCCACGAAATGATACAGGATAAAAAGGGGAGGTTGTTCCTCTTTACCAATCATCCTAAGAACAATGTCCTGATCTATGACCGTTCCGGGAAGGTGCTGGACACCTGGACCCTGAATTTAAAAGGCGCCCATGGCCTGACCCTCAGCGAGGAAGGAGGCGAAGAGTTCCTGTACCTGTCTACTACGACAGATCATAAGATTTATAAAACCACCCTGGAGGGAAAAGTGGTACTGGAACTTGCGTATCCGGGGGAGACGGGAAAATACGCGTCTGAAGCGCAGTACCTGCCCACCGAAACTGCCATAGGCCCCAATGGCGACATCTATGTCGCGGATGGCTATGGGCAGGACTACATCATACAATACAGCCCCAAAGGCGAGTTGATCCGCTACTGGGGCGGCAAGGGCGATGGGGAACAACACTTTGATTGCTGCCATGGGGTTACCCTGGACACCCGTGACAAAAACAACCCCAGCCTGTTGATTACGTCCCGTTCCAAACAGGAGTTCAAACGCTTTACACTGGACGGCCGGCACATAGAGACCATTCAACTCCCGGGCTGCTGGATTTGCCGGCCTGTGATTAAAGGCGACCTTTTATATTTTGCGGTCATCGTCACCAAAACCTGGGGGGCCTATGACGGCTGCCTGGCCATTTTGGATAAGGACAACAGGGTCCTCTCCTTTCCGGGTGCAACGGCCCCTGCTTACCCGGATGGCACTTTACAGCCACCCTCCTACGATGATTATACCTTTCTTAACCCCCATGACGTTTGTATTGACCAGGACGAGAATCTCTATGTGCCCCAGTGGTCATCCGGGAGGACCTACCCGGTAATGCTGGAACGGGTATGAGCCGTAAGGCCGGCGATATGCACAGGTCATGCGCACTTGGGACGGTGAACTACCCGATGCCGGGTTCGCCCGGTACCCACCGTGCAGGCGGCAGGGATGCCTGCCGCCCTTGGAGGCTTGCAAAGGGGTCGGGAACCGGTTGATGCGCCCTTGCCGGATTATTCCGCATCCCTGACCGTACGGAACCCGAGGTGTTCCATGGACGAATCCAGGCTGGTCCCCATACGGGCCGAAACCCGGTAGCTGGCACAATAGGAAGCACTGCAGAGGAAAGACCCCCCTTTAATCACCCGTTCGCGTGCATAGGGATTCCCGGAGGTAAATGGAACCTCGGCACCGCCGGGGTTCACAAGGGTATCATTCCGTGCCGGGAGGTCCTTGTAATAATTGGTATTGTACCAGTCACCCGTCCACTCCCAGACATTGCCAGCGATATCATACAGCCCATTGCCATTGGCCTTGAAGGTGCCTACCGGGGCAAGAAGTTCATAGCCATCGGCCTTTTGGTTGGTTACCGGGAATTCCCCCTCCCAGGTGTTGGCATATTCCCTCAGCTTGCTAACCTCATCTCCCCAAAAATGGATCTTTTCAACGTTCCTGCCCCGGGCAGCCAGTTCCCATTCGGCTTCGGTGGGCAGTCGCCGTCCGGCCCATTCGCAGTAGGCCAGGGCATCTTCATAGGCAATGTGGACTACTGGGTAGTTTTCTTTTCCCCTGATATTGCTGCAAGGCCCATGGGGTTGTTTCCAATTCGCGCCTATGGTCCATTGCCACCATTGGGAAAAATCATAGAGGTTGGGCACCGTTTGTTTTGCCTTTTTAAACGTCAGGGAACCTGGTTGCAAAATGGAATCGTGTGGTTTGGGCGTACCCTCCGGCAGTTGTTTCTTTAATTCCTCCCAGTCGATCTCCCGTTCCGCCACGGTAATATATCCCGTTTCCGATACAAATTTCGAAAACTGGGCGTTGGTTACCTCGGTGGTATCCATAAAAAACCCATCGACTGCCACCCAATGGGCCGGCTTTTCGTGGGCCATGGCCATAGGGTCATGGCCCACCGCCCCCTGCCGGAATACCCCGCCCGGGATCCAGACCGTGCCATCGGGCACTACCGCGCCTTCGGGCATGGTATGCAATACCGTTATTTCCTGTCCATTACCCGGGCCGGCTTCCAACCGAGTTTCAGTGCTCCCAGGGGTGTTGGCAGAAGGGGCATCCTTACAGCCCTGCGAAAACAGCAACAGCGCCACCCCTATCGCCGCCCTTTTCACCGTACATTGTCGTATTTCCATTTTTTCAACCTAATAGCTTAATTCTTCAGTCCAACCCTTTGTGGGTATCCGCTTCCCTACATCGAGGGTATTACCGGATGTGTCCCGTGGTTCTTTGCCCACCTACTTTAGTTCCAGCGCCTGTATCTTCCCGTAGTCCTTGCCCCGTATCTGCTCAAATTCCCGTACCATTTCCTGCAGTTTCCCACTTCTGGTACCGGCCAGGTTGTTTTGTTGCCCGATATCTTCCCTTAGGTTATACAGTTGGAAAACCTCTGAGTTTCCCAATTCAATATCCACCTGTGTATTTGTTGCCGGACCCGCGTATGGCGGAATCAAAACCCAATCCCCTTTCCGGAAGGCGGTGCGCGATGTCGCCTCGATTACAAGGGTTTCACGGCCTTCGCCGCTCTGCCCCAGGAAGGCACCCAGTAAGTCCTCGCTGTCCCCCTGCCGGGCGTCAGCTCCGGCCAGGGCCGCCAGGGAAGCCATCAGGTCTACCTGGCAAACAAGGGCCTCGGAGGTCCCGGGCTCGATATTGCCTTTCCAATAGGTGACCAATGGCACGTGGGTGCCCGCCTCAAAGAGGCTGTACTTGCCGCCCCGGAATGGGCCTGCCGGGGTATGTTCCCCTAGTTTTTCTACGGCCTCGTCATAGTAGCCGTCGTTCAGAACGGGACCGTTGTCGCTGGTCAATACGATCAGGGTATTCTCCAGCAACCCCTCGGCTTCCAGGGTCTTCATGAACTCGCCCACGCACCAATCGGCTTCGGCGATCACATCGCCCCGGGGGCCCATGCCGGTGGTACCTTCAAAGCGGGGGTGTGGTGTGCGCGGCACATGCGGTTGTTGCATGGCGTAATACAGGAAAAACGGGCCTTCCTTATGGTCTTTTACATACTTCCTAGCTTCTTCCAGGAAGGTATCGGCCATGTCCTCGTCTTTCCATTGCGCAGCCTGCCCCCCCACCATGTACCCAATCCTGGGGATGCCGTTCACAATGCTGTTGTTATGGCCGTGGTGCCATTGCATCCTTACTAATTCCGGATGGTCCAGCCCGCTGGGCTGACCCGGAAAATTGTTCTCATAATCCACCGAAATAGGATCCTCAGGATCCAGTCCGACTACCCGCCCATCGCGGATATAGACCGTAGGCACCCTGTCCTGCGTGGCGGCCATGATAAAAGAATAATCGAATCCCACTTCATTGGGCCCGGGAGCAATCCTGCGGTTCCAGTCTACCTGTCCGTCGCCCAGCCCCAAATGCCATTTGCCTACAATCCCTGTATGGTATCCCTGCTCCCGCAACATCCCCGGAAGGGTCCTCTGCGCGGTATCTATGATCAAAGGAGCAGTACCGGGTAATATCTTCGCCTCCTTCTTGCGCCAGGGGTATACCCCTGTCAGCAATGCATACCTGCTGGGTGTACAGGTGGCCGAGGTGGCGTAGCCATTGGTGAATTTCAACCCTTCGCTGGCAAGGCGGTCCATGTTCGGGGTTTTTAATTCCGATGCCCCATTAAACCCTACGTCCCCATAGCCAAGATCGTCCAGGTAAATCACCACAATATTGGGGGGGCGCATCCCTTCCCGGGCCGCCTCCTGCTGCTTGCCCCCACATCCCCATATAAGCCCTGCAACCAGGGTCCAAAGGAAGTTTCTAAAGCATTTAGCGCGGTATAATCCAACGTTTCCCTCTAACTGTTCCATGGCTATTTTATACGTTAATAAGGCCCTACTCAAGGATGACCTATTGGTTGCCCCCAAACGCCTGTTGCAACCGGGCATCCGCTTTTCCGGCTCCGGCTGGCCCTTTGGATTGACGCCCTTAAAGCTAACGGACTTTTACAAAAGACGCCCATAAATGTCGCTATTTTCATCAATTTTCCAAGATGCTGCGGGCATTTCCCAGCTGTTTTGGCGGGAAAGGATCGGGCGAGGCACCGCAGCCGGCATTGCCCGGACAAGGCGTTCCCCCAGCCACAAAAAAAGGCAAAGCCCCTTGAAACGGGGCCTTATCCTTAAGGGTGTCGTGGATTCCTTCCTATGCCGCCACAAGGGTGTCTATCCCTTGCCCCTTGAGGTGCGCAGGAGGATTAATGGATGGGAATTGCCAGGGGGCGCATGGGTGAACCACTGGCACCCCGTAGTTTCAAAGAAGACCCGATAAAGGCGAACTCATATACCTCATCGGCTGCCAGGGACTCCAGGTTCATCAGTTCCATAAACATAACCCCCTTTTCCGCAAGGAGATAGGTATGCACGGGTACCCAATTTTCGTCCCGTTCCGACGGGAAGGCTTCAAAACTAAGGTTGTCAGCCCCCAGGAGCATAATTTGCTGGTCTTCAACCAACCACTTAACGGCATCGAGGCTGATCCCGGCAAAATCGTGCAGGAATTTTCCGGCATCCCCATAATGGATAGCCTGCCCGGTACGAATGAGCACTACATCACCTTCCTGCAAGGCCACTTTCTGGCGTTGCAGCGCCTGCTGCAGGTCTTTGGCTGTGATGCGGTAGTTATTGGTAAGTGCTTTCACGCCTTTTAACCGCGCTACATCGATCAGGACGCCACGGGCGATAACCGGGGGGATGGTTTCCGCACCCGCTTTCTTCCAACCTTTATCCCCCAGGTGCTCCTCAGGGGTAAACCCGTTCCAGATCTTCCCCTGCAGCCCAAAGTGGTTAAGGGCATCTATATGGGTACCCATGTGGGTATACATGGAAATAGCATCGCCGGTATAGCTCACCAGTTCATTCATTTTCCTTCCCAGGCCATTGGGGTTGTCCACGATGGTGCCGTGCGGGGTATGGGTCAGCCAATACTGGTAAGAAGGGTCGCCCAGGGAGTGAAAACTGGGCATGCCCACATAGTATTCAAAACTCAGGTCATAGGTTTTTCCCGAGCTGATCCGGCTCAAAACCCGGAGTTTGGTGCCTTCGTTCATCATGTTAAGGGTACCAATCTCGTCCCCGGGCCCCCAGGGGCTGACCCCTACCCGGTCTGTTTGGGCCATGGATAGGAAAGTGGTTCCTAATAGTACGGTAGCCAGAGCCCATTGCTGAAATGTTTTCATAGTGACAAATTTTATGTTAGACAGAATATGGGGCCAAAATTGCTGAACCGTGGCGATGGAAAAAATAAGATATCTTAAGAAAGCCCTGCAGGGGAAAGGGGCCTTTTAGCACCGGGCATCTGAAGGTGGGCTTTTCCTTGATCCCTCCGCAGGTTTTATCGCCCTCCCTTTTCTTAAGATACCTTAATGCATAGCCCCGATGGGTAACGGACCTTTGTCCAAGCTGACCTTCTGATGGGAGCCCGTACACTCCGCCCCCTATAGGATCGGCCTTTAAACTATAGCACATGAAAACCGAAATTATCCAAAACCTTTTCGAACTGTGGGACACCATCGGTCAGCGAACCCATTCCCTGCACCGAGGGCCCTCCTACCGGTATGTGGCTGGCCCAGAGGCATCCTGGCCTTCCCGGATCTACGACGTCGTCACAGAAGGGCTGGATGTACAGCGTTTGGCCAGCGATATGAAAAGCGGGGGCCTCCCCCAATCCCTGGCCATCGAAGATCATACCAAACACGCGGACCTCTTCCGGGGTACCCCCCTGAGGTATACCTCGGGCGTACGCACCATGGCTTTGGACCTGGACAAAGGCCCCACCCCCCTCGTAGAGAATCCGGAGCCAGCGAAACCCTTTATCGAAGTACAATCATCGGATCACGCCCGTATATTTTCGGAGGTGGCCTCGGCCGCTTTTGGGTATCCCGTGGCCAGGGCTACTGTATCGGCATTGTTGGGGGATCAGCGCCTAAAAATGTATTTGCATATAGCCGGGGGGGCCTATGCCGGTTGTGGCTTGCTCTTCCTGGACTCCAGGGGGCATGCCGGGCTGCATATGATTGGCACGCACCCTGGCTTCAGGGGGCAAGGCCTGGGCAGGGCCATGAGCGTAAAACTACGCTCTGAAGCCATGCGCTTACACAGCCAAAAGGCAGTCCTGGTCGCTTCACAGGCGGGTGAACGCATCTACACCAAACTTGGATTCAAAGCTTACGGAACACTTCACACTTATATATTACAACCATGAAAACTATATTGGCATTTACGGGAAGCAACAGCGCCCACTCCATTAACGCGAAACTCCTCAAAGCGGTCGTCAAAAAGATTCCCGGCCAGGAGGTAATTACCCTGGACCTCAAGGACTATGAGGTTCCCATCTACAGTATGGAACAGGAAAACCGGGCTTTTCCGGCAGCCATTGAACAGTTGTTCCACCTTTTTAGGAAGGCAGATGGGTTTATCATCGCCTCCCCGGAGCACAATGGCCTGCCCACGGCATTTTTGAAAAACACCATCGATTGGCTATCGCGGGTAGACCAGAAATTCTTCGGGGAAAAACCGGTATTGCTCCTGAGTACCTCCCCCGGACAGAACGGGGGCAGGTCTGGCCTGGAGATCCTTGCCCAATTGCTCCCAAGATGGGGTGGGCGGGTAACGTCCCTGTTTTCTTTGGGCGCCTTTCAGCAAAACTTTGATGAAGCGCGGTACGCGATTGAAAACCCGGACCTGGACCGTGAACTGGAAGAAGCGGCCACAACCCTGGCGGGGCAACTGTAATATGGGCTATGGGGTAAGCTTCCCCTATGGTTCAGGAGCGATCATAGTTGATGTTTTTGCGGACAGCACTCAGGTGTTCGGGCGTGGCCCCCAAATAGGAGGCAATCATGTACTGGGGTACCTGCTGCTCTATATCGCGGTATTTCCTCCTGAACTCCAAGTAACGTTCCTCCAGGGGCTGGCTCATGGCATGCAGGGTCCTGTCCTGCAAAGCCACATAGGCGTTCTGGATTTTGATACGGAAAAAGCGCTCCACGGCTGGGACCTGGCCGAAGAGAGCCTCCAGGCGGTCGCGGTGTATTTGCAGTACGGAAGATGGCACTACTGCCTGGATAAAATGTTTGGCAGGGGTTTGGGTGAGGTAGGAGTACAAATCATTCACCCACCAGCCAGAAATGCCAAATTGAATGGTGAACTCATGCCCCGCGCTATCGATGAAATACGACCTCAGGCAGCCCTGGCTCACAAACCGCATATGATGGGAGGTATCTCCCTTAAAAAGGAGGATTTCCTTCTTCCCCAGCTCCACGGTCCTGAAAGCTTCCAGGAAGCGGGTCAATTCCGCATCATCAATCGCCACCAGTTCCCGTACATTCCGGATCAGTGGCTCAAAAAGGGGATCGTCGGGGATCATCTAAATGGGGTTCTGATTACCGTTTAAACACATGATGGGCGGTATGCTTCGGCGCGCCCATTGGATATAGGAAAGATACTTCAAAATGCCCGGTATCCCAAGTTTGGAAACGATCATCATGTCAAAATACCACCCCTGTACTATAGCGGCAGGGACAATTGACCCGTCCTTCAACCCCGCCAGTCGCCGGGCTTAGTCCGACAATATCCCCCTGAGTGGTTGAAAGGGCAGGTTACTTCCGGGATCCAGCCCAAGCAATTGCAGGATAAAAGGGGCCAATTGGGCGCTGTACAGCTGTTCCTCCTTTTGGACCTCCCCCAGGGCCACTATGTCCTTGCCAAAAAATATCATCCACACCTGTCCGGCACCGTCCACCTTGTCCCCGTGGCTTCTCCATGTCTCGATAGGGTGATTTCCCCGCCCGTGATCTGTGGTTATGATAAAAATGGTTTGATCCTTATAAAAAGGGTCCTTCCGGGTATACTCCCATAATTCCCGGATCAACCCGTCGGTTTTGTGCGCGGATTGCAAATAGGCATCATATTCGCCGTCATGGGCAAAATCGTCGGTTTCCCCATAGGCGATGTACACCAAGTAGGGATGTGTCCTTTTCATATATTCCAGGGCGTAGTGGTGGGTAAAGGCGTCCAGCCTGACACTTCCCCAGGGGCTTGGGACCCGAGGCTGCAATTCATTCAAAAAAAGTTCGCGATCCGACAAGCCCCCGCCTTCGGCCAATTCAAAACCGGCGTTGACGGGCACCCCAGACCGGGCCTCATTGATGATATAGGGAAACACATCCCAACTCCCAAAAGCGGCCACCCGGCCCTGGAACCCCGGGGCTTTGTTCGCAATTTCGAGCAGGGTGGTATTGGGGTTCTCCTTTTTGTCGTTGCTGTTGATCCTGGCGTCATCGGCTTTCCCGCTTAGTATTTCATTGTAGCCGGGATAGGAAAACCACCATTGGTTGGTGAGGTCTGCCTTGCTGCCAAGAAACCTGTTTCCGTGGAGTTGCCCCATTTTCACAACCTCCGTCCACAAGAAGGGAAACAAGGCTTTGCGGCGCTCTTCCGGCAGTTCCTCCCAGAAATGCTCCTTCAATACACTGGTATCGCCTACAAAAGCCTTATTCGCTATCAACTGGGGGTCGGCCCCACTGAAGAGTTCCTGCCATCGCAAGCCATCCAGGGTGATCAGGATAATCCTGGGCGGATCCGGTTCCTGTGCCATAACCCCCTGAAGGGCCATGCAAACGATGCTAACAGCCAATAGTGTCCTCATAGTAAGGAATTTTAATGGTGATGAGTGCGGTGTACAGGACCGCCATGCCCTTATGCAAATTGGTACCCGCTATCGTCCTTGCATGATGGTCGGTCAGGTTTATTGCGCCAGGCCCCCTGTCCCGGGCAGCCAACCTAATGCTACCCCCGTGGGCGCAGGTCTAAACGGACTTTACGGACAGCCTGTCCTTTACATAATCGGACAGCCGTATGGACAAGGCTACCAACGTTAGCGTGGGATTAGGTGCACCACTGGTGGCAAAACAGCCCGAGCCCGCCACATAAAGGTTAGACAGGCCATGCACCTTGCAATTTTGATCAACCACGCCTTTTTTGGGATCATCAGACATCCTCGTGGTTCCCATATGGTGCCACCCTGCATTGACGTTTTCCCGAAAGGCCGCATCGTCTTCATCTAACAGGAAATCCATAATCCGCACCCTTCCCAGGCCCGCCTTGGCAAATTGCGTCCCGATAATTTCATGAATCTTCCGCAGGCTGCGTTTGTCTATAGGGGATAGTTCCCAGTGCAAATTGACTTCCGGCATGCCCAGGGCATCCTTTTCGCCGGAGAGTGTAACCCTCGAATTTGGGTTTGGGGCCTGCTCCATCCGGGTATCCAGGAGAAAGCTTTCGGGCGCTATGATCCTGGACTTTAGTCGCAATAATTTGGTGAGCAAGCTGGATTCCTTCAAATTCTTCATGGCCTCGCGCGGATCTTCGTCATTCCATTTCTCCATATAGTTGTCCATATCCTTGTAGACCTCATAGGGCCGCAGTTTTGCCGTGCCGTTCAGGATTTGGTTTTCAAGTTGGGTTTCCTCCGTAAGGGCCAGTTCTGCCCGTACCTTATCCCTCGAATACAGCGAAGATGGGAATTGTTTGAATAGCCTTAACTCCGAACAAATCATCTCAAAGTGCTCCATAAAGTAACGGCCCACAACATCATTCCCATTACCAATCCCGCCAACGGCCCGGGTATTCGACGCCAGTAACAATCGGGCATTTTGGATGGCGCCACATGCCAAGATGTATTGTTTCGCCCTTACCCGGAAACTTTTCCCTGCATGATTCTTGACTTCGATCCCCCTAATCGCGTTCACGCTTTCATTGGCGTCCAGGTTTACCGCCGTGGCATTCGTATATAGGTGGATATTCTTGGCTTTGACGATGTCGTCTTTGTATGCCGGCCCAAACCTGATTGGGTTTTTTTGCCACATCTTGTCCCATATGACGTTGCGGTCGAGTGGAAAGGATACGAAGTCCGGGTTTTCTCCTTTCCAGTACGCATAATCATACTGGTAAGGCCCCAATTGGAGTACCTTGTTCGCCTTTTCATAATAGGGTTCCAGGGTTTGCCTGTCAATAGGCCACCCGCTATGGGGTACATAACTGCGGACCTTAAAATCGATTTCATCGAAAGGGGAACACATGCCTTGCCAATGGCCTGTGGTACCCCCAAAATAGCGAAGCCTGCTCGATTGTAAAGGAAAGTAATGCTGCCCCGTGCTGGTTCCTGCATTCAATTCCTGGGTCTTCATATCAAATTCAAAACCCCCGCTTTCCAGAAGGATTACTTTTTTATTTAAACCCTTCCATTCCAGGGCAATGCTCAGGCCTGCAGCACCTGCTCCCACAATGCAAAGATCTCCTTCAACAAGGGAATTATCGTCTATACTTCTGGCATCTATATGCATATTTCTAAGCTAAAATTGAAAACAGGGCGCATTGCCGTGCTTCGGTAAGTGCAAGCACCCACCCATTAATGACCACGACATTGCCTTTGGCGAAATCCTCATCAACCTTGGTATTTATTGCATGTTCGATATCCGATGTTGCTTCGGGTGTCTGGTTGATGGCGCCCCTGAGAAATTTTTTGTCATCTTCCCCGGGGAACTGTTGCCGGTATTTTATCCCTATAGCCATAATGGCTTCAGGATCAAGGATCCGCAACAGGTAATCGGGTTTTGCTACCGGAGAAGCGAAGAGCAGTTGGAACGACCGTACAAACCACCAGGAAACGGCAATCACTAGGGCCAATGACGCAATGATGATGAAGTTTCTCCTTTTCACAACTTGTGTTTTTGCATTAATCGGGCATTTTAATTTTGCCGAAGGTACCAAGAACCCCGGGGACTCTAAAATAAATCATTGGCGGTTTTAGTAGCCATTCCCCCACCCGCGACAGGTATGGCAGGTGACCTCCAGGGAAAGAACCGCCCCCGCCCTTCCCTATTCCTTAGATACTAGAACGCAACACCATTTAGATTCGTATTTATTGCCTTTATAGTTTTACAATACCTTCCCGATCCTGGTCAGGTGTGGGTCCAGGTAATGGCTCCGGGCATAAAATGTGCCCCCTACCACCCCCCATTTAATAATTGCGAAATGATTTCACCACTTTATCTGATGTGCTGTTTGGTGTTTGGGAGGTGCCGCAGTGTATCGCGATGCCCCGTTAAACCTCCCGTAACGATTATTCTTACGTTTCAAAGAAATTATTTCTCCAGATAAGGTGTTAAAAATACTTTTGCACCAAACCGGGTCGCTTTACGCAGTGACCATATTGGTTGCGAAAACCTATAGGAAGTTGGACCATGGATTTTAACAAACTTATTTCTGGCAAAAACCCTTTACTATACAAACTGGGGTTTTACCTCATATTGCTCACCGTAACACTGATAGGCTTTTACAAAGGCGTTGTGGCCGATACCGGTTCCAAGGATGCCCAGTGGTACCCCGCTAAATTGTTTTCCGAGAACATCGATTTTTACAACTACTACCTGGAACATTTTAATGAGTGGTTCATGCGGAGTGTTCCCAATTACTATTTCCAGCTTTACTATATCCTACTGCCCATTTCTTTTGACTCCTGGGATTCCTTTAAGGTGGTTTGGTTCTTTCTCAACCTGCTTCTATTACTGGTATTCCTTTTTCAGGTCAAAAAGGATTTTGGGTTTGATTATAAGAAAATGGGGCTGATAATGCTCCCCTTCTTTATAGGATACCCCCTTATCAGTGTCTTTACCAATGGGCAATCTACCATCCTGATCCTGATTCTCACCTATTTAGCCTGGAAGTATAGGGAACATAAGGTATTGCTTCCGATCCTCTTATCGCTGCTGACGATCAAATATTCCTTTGGAATCCCCATTGTGTTCGGCTTCCTTTTGATGGGATACTACCGGTCTGTTATTGCAGGCGGGTTGCTTACCTTAATTTTTCCGCTGGCCTACTCCCTACAGTTCAAGTTGAACTTTATTTCGACCATATTTTTGCCCTTTAAGGTATCTACTGACGCGACGGCCAACGCTACCGGAGGAGGGCCTGCGAACCTGATGAGTTTATACAGCCAGTTTTTTGAAGGACCGCTGGTAGGGCTCAATGCCTTAACGATCAGCCTGGTACTTATCCTCATGCTATTCACCTACCTGTCCATAAAGTATCGTATTGACAAAAAGACGATCCTGGTGTGTTCGCTGCTGTTTTCACTCTTTGGATTTTACCACAATGGCCATGACTATGTGGTTTTTTTACTCGTTCTCCCTTTTGTTTTCAACAGGAAGTATTTTAAAATATTATATGTTTATCTACTCCTTTTTTGTTTTACCCCCAGAATCCTGAGGATTCTGGATCTGATAACAAATGAGGGCATGGGCGTCAAGGAATTTATGTACAACAGGTATTTTGTCATCTTCAATGTCAGCGTACTGATGGCCTACTTCTTTCTCCTGATCAAAGAAGATATCCAGGCAAAAAAGAAGGGCGTGGCAGCAGGAACGCCCCCAAGGGGAAACGTCAAAATTAATTTTGGACAAAACAGTAGTTTTCAAAGTTGATAAAAACGGTTAGCAACCATTAAAAGATACCATCATCGGACCATTTAATTTTGTATACTGCCTGGCGGGCAAGGGAAAAAGGTTTACGGATCAAAACATTACCTTGCCTAAATACCTGTTGGAACTGGGAGACCAACAGACCATCCTGGAACGGAGTATAGAGGAATTCAACTTCGATGACCAGGTAAACCTCTATGTGGTAATCAATGAAGACCATAGGGCGTATGCAGGTCAAATCGAGGGAATCCTCTCCAAAACCACCGACAATTATGAGGTTATTGTCACTGGAGATACCCGTGGACAGGCTGAGACAGGCCTCATTGGTTGTTCTAAGATTGATAACGACTATCCGGTTTTCTTTTTTAATGGGGATACCATATTGAAAAACAGGGACATCCAGGGAATGTCTGCAGATATGGGCCAACATTTTTCAGGGGCCATCGATGTGTTTATTGAAGATCGAAACCATTTTAGTTTTGTAAAACTATCTGAAGACCGCCTCGTGGAAGAAATCGCGGAAAAGGTACCTATTTCCAGGTTTGCGACCACGGGATTGTACGGGTTTTCCAATAAAGACCTGTTCGTCCGCTTCTTTGACCGCATCAATACCAGTTCAGAAATGTATATTAGTGATCTGTATAAGTTGATGCTCGAAGATCAGGAGAAGATTAAGGGGTATGTGTATGAAGACGGGATGGATACCATCATCCTGGGGACCCCGGAGGAATATTTTTCAAACAGGGACAAATTATGATGCGGTATTTCAGAAGGCTGTTGTTGCTGTTATTGGGGGTTGTTTTCATTGTGCTGGTTTATAATTACCTGGACATTAAAAACCTGGATGTGAGCAGCATAAAATCCAACTATTTTAGCTGGAAAGCCTTTTTGTGCATTGGGTTTTATTGTTTTTCCCACTGTATCCGCGCCTTACGGCTATACGTGATTGCCGGCAACGTTAATGTCCGGTTAAAGTATGTATTTACCGAACAGTTCCGGACGAATGGCGTCAATCTGATCGTCCCTTTTAAACTGGGGGAGGCCTACCGGTTTATACGCTTTAAAGAAGTTTTCAGATCGGGATTCACCTCCGTGAACACCCTGATCATCGAACGTTTTTTCGACTTTTCGATACTGGCCTTTTTCTTTTGCATCGGGTTGCTCATCTTTCCGGAAGAAGTACCGGAGATACAAAACACCCTGATTACCGTGATGCTCGTTTTATTGATATTGCTTGTGACCTTTCTATCGCTGGAAGACACCATGCTCATCATCCATAAAAGATTGCTGGGTTACCCCAAAAGCACCATAAGCGCCTACCTGCTAAAATTTTCTCATGATTTTTTGATCAATACCCGGGAGGCCAAGAAAATTTTAAAAGCCAAATCCGTTTCCATCCTGTCATTCACCATCCTTATTTGGAGTTTTGAACTGCTTAGCCTGTTCATGTTCTTCGGCGATTTGGATTTCAGGATTGACCTGCTCATCCTATTGACGGTCTTTATCGCTTTTTCATCCTTGTTACCCAATGGCCCTTTAGGATTTGGGGGCGTACAGTTGGCATTCTATACGATATTTTTATTGTATAGTGAATTCAATACCTTCCTGGTGGCGTCCACCGCTTATACCATCTTCATATTCGGTTCAGGAATTCTCATATCGATGCTGCTTTTCGCATTTAACTTTTTCAGGAGGCAAAATGAAAAAAAATAAACTTGTAATCGATTTGGACAACACCATCACGGTGGATGTCAAAAGTCTCGACTATCCGGAAAAACCGGTAAATAGCCTTGTTAGGGAGTCGATCCATGAATCAAACAAACAGTTTGATATCACGATTTTCACCGCGAGGAACATGAAATCGTATGCCGGTGATCTCGAAAAAATCCACAAATTCACCAAACCCATAGCGCTCAAGTGGTTGGAAGAGCACCAGATCCCGTATAACGAGATCATTTTTGGCAAGCCGTATTGTGGCGAAGAAGGCCACTATGTGGATGACAAGAACATATCGGTAGAAGAGTTCGTATTCAAATTTTCCGGGCCCTTCAAAAATAAGTCACTGGATATCATTGTCCCTTTTTACAATGAAGAAGGGAACATCCTGGAAACCTACAAAGACCTGAAAAAGCTCGAACGCCTGTTCAATGTCCAGAAGTATATCTTTGTGAATAACGGGTCTAAAGACGGTTCGGCTACCTTGTTTAACGAACTGGTCAACATCGAGAAAAAAATCGACCTGGTCCATATTGAAAATAACAAGGGGTATGGCAATGGCATCAAGGAAGCATTGCGTAACTGTACCGCAGATTTTTTCCTGTTAAACCATTCCGACAGGCAGTTTGATGCGTATTCGTATTTCCTGACGCACCTTGAAGACCTTTCAAAGATTCAAAATCCGACCTCCATTTTTTCGTTGCGGATCAACAGGCCGTCTTCCGACGCGTTTTTTTCCTACTTCTTACGGCTGTCCCTGAGTGTACTGTCTTTGAAAACCATCAAAGATTTCAATGGACAACCCAAATTAATCGAAAGGAACTTAATTACCGACATCGACAAACTCCCCAACGATTTCACGCTGGACCTGATGTTCTATAAGCTTGTCAAACCAAAGCACTTCTTCCCAATCATTGAGAAACCCAGGGGTAAGGGCGTATCCAGTTGGAACAAGAACCTTGTGGGAAAATGGAAAGTTTTTCTAACCTACCTGATAACTGGTTTAAAATGACCGAAATCTATTACTTAGATACTTGCATCCATTCCGATAAGATCAAGGAATTTTCGGTCAGTGCCAAATATTCCGAAATCAGGATCGGGAACAAAACTGTCAGGGAGATCATCGAGGATTTATTTCAGCAACAAGACCTGAAAACAATCGATGACGTATCCGCACTGGATCAGCTTACCGCCTCCGATGATATCCTGATCTTTAGCACCAGCGTATTTTCAAAAGACCTGCCAGCGCTTGCAAAATTCCTGAAATTCTCCAGTTATTCGATGATCAACGCCTTCTGGGGCCATCAAAACTGCTTTATCTACAAAGGAAACAAAGACCGGTTTGTTTCCTATATTACGGAGAATAGCAGGAAAGACATCTATTTCTTGCATTTCCCGGAGTATATTTTAGACCTCACCTCGCTGCATGAAGTGAAGGCCCTGTTGAGCAACAGCCATGATTCACGGCATTTCAACGACATCAAAAGTGTCGGGGAACTGTATATCAAAAAGTCGTCAAATGCGACCAAATTACAATCCGAATACGACTTCCTCAACAATGTACCCGATCATTTAAAACGATATTATGTCCAGGTCTTCGAGTTTTCCCGGGATCCGGAGTTTGCGCAATATTCCATGGTCTCTTATGACTATAAGGACGTTTCCCATTTGTATTTGTCCAATAGCCTGAATGAAGAATCTTTCCAGATACTCATGTCATTGATTAAGAAGTATTTTGAGGATTCCAGGAACGTGGCAGCAATCAAATATGAAAAAAATTCCTTTGAAGACCTGATACGGAAGAACAGCAGCCGTTTGGAACAATTGAAGGATGTTTCGTATTATGAAGCCCTAAACTCCTTCCTCATAAACTACAAGGGGATTTCTATAAGTGACCACCACGAAAGGATAGAAAGGGAGTTAAAAAAACGGGAAAGGACCTACCGGAAAGCGAACTATATCTTTTCCCATGGAGATCTGTGCTTTTCCAATATCCTGTTCTCCCCGCAAAACATGGACATGAAACTCATAGACCCTAAGGGGTTTGAAAACAATGGCATGCGGTCGCCTTATTACGATATGGCCAAGTTGTCTCATTCCATTTACGGGAATTACGATCTGATTATCAACAGCATGGCGGCAATCGATTTTGATGAAGAAATGAATGCCCGACTTAATTTTTCAACATACGACTACATCAAAAATTTTGATTCCCTGTTTCTGAACCTGGTCAAAAGCATGAAACTGGATATGACCCTGATCAGGCTTGTTGAAGCCTCTTTTTTCCTAAGCATGATCCCCTTTCACTATGAAAACAAAAGAAAGGCCTTTATGTTATGCTTGAGGTCCGTTGAAATATTTGAAGAGCTATAAAGGTTCCCTGCCGGCAAGGCGCAGCCTGCCGGTTTGCGCTAAAAAAGCGTACCCCCTTGCTCATGAACGCGCTTCGTCCCCTTGATCCTTCGGCCAGGCCACGACGGCCGTCCGTATTGCCTGAAACGGCAGTCGGATCCCTACCATAGTATCGCGAAAGCACATCCTCGTGGCCCCCGGCGGGTCGCTGACTATGCTTTACCATGGCTAACTTCCTGTGCTCTACTTCATAAAACCAGGTATTCCGGGGCGCGCCCTCATCTGCCAGCCGAACAGCCCGCCAGGTCTGTGGAAGTCCCGACCGGGAGCGTTGGGCAAAAAACCTGTAACCACGCCAAGGCTATGAAAGCAGAGGGAGCTCTTCGGCAGTGAAAAACGCCGTCGGGACCTTCGGCCTCCCCTGGTGTGGGCCTCGTAGAGGTTTGTCATTGGAAAAAGCAATTGAAGGAGGGGAAAATGAAAAAGGGCTTGCCTTTCCTTGCTTGCTGCAAACGCTATCTTTGCAACAACCACCAAAACAACGTGATGAACATAACGATCGAAAATATTCTGCTGATTGGCTCCGTCTTGCTTTTGATAAGCGTCCTGGTCGGCAAGCCGTCCTACAGGTTCGGGGTCCCCACGTTGTTGATATTTTTGGCTATTGGCATGTTGGCCGGTTCAGAGGGCATAGGGGGCATTTATTTCGACAATCCGGAGATTGCACAGTTTATCGGTATTGTTTCCCTCAACTTCATCCTGTTCTCAGGCGGTCTCGATACGAACTACGATACGGTAAAACCGATTCTAAAAGAAGGGCTGGCCCTGTCTACACTGGGGGTCATGCTGACTGCGGTATCACTCGGACTTTTTGTATGGTTCATGACCGACTTCACCATTTACGAGAGCATGTTATTGGGGTCCATCGTCTCGTCTACAGATGCGGCGGCGGTATTTTCCATCCTGCGTTCCAAGAATATCGCCCTGAGAGAGAATCTGAGGCCGACTTTGGAACTCGAAAGCGGGAGCAACGACCCGATGGCCTATGTCATGACGATTGCTTGTTTGACCCTGGTTATGAACCAGGACCAAAGCCTGCTGGCTACCCTCCCGTTCTTTTTGCAGCAGATGGTCCTGGGAGCCCTGGCCGGATGGGGCTTTGGGCGTTTGAGTAAAATCGTCATCAACAGGATAAAACTGGATTTTGAAGGGCTTTATCCCGTATTGGTGATCGCGTTGATGTTCATCACCTTTTCGGCAACGGACTTTGTGGGCGGTAACGGTTTTTTGGCCATCTACATTTGCGCGGTCTATCTGGGAAATCAAGACCTGATCCACAAGAAGACCATCATGAGAATGTACGATGGCCTGGCATGGTTGATGCAAATTGTACTGTTTCTAACCCTGGGGCTGCTGGTCTTCCCTTCCCAAATTGTTCCCGTAATCGGTATCGGGTTGCTGATTTCCCTTTTCCTGATCATCGTGGCACGACCTGTTGGCGTTTTCATCAGCCTGATTTTTTTCAAAATGAAATTGAGAAGGCGGTTTTATATTGCCTGGGTCGGATTGCGGGGTGCGGCCCCCATTGTGTTCGCTACATATCCGCTATTGGCCGGGATCGACAAGGCCAGCATGATCTTTAACATCGTCTTTTTTATTTCGGTTACCTCGGTGCTTATTCAGGGAACCACGCTGAGTGTTGTGGCTAAATGGTTGGGTGTGGTCTTGCCCGAAAGCACCAAGATCATAACCCCAACCGATGCCTTTCTGGCCGAGAATCCCAAAACGGCGATGAAGGAAATTCTTATAACCCCCCATTGTAAGGCCGCCCACAAAAAAATTGTAGATCTAAAGTTTCCCCCAAACGCCATTATCGCAATGATCAAACGCGATGGCACTTACCTGGTACCCAACGGCTCTACCATTATCGAATCCAATGATATCCTGATCGTCCTTTCCGATACCGAGGAAGGGTTGGACAAAGTGGATGCATGCCTGCTCCGGAGTGTTTAATCCCCGGAATCCGTAAGGTCGCCCGCCCGCAATGGCAGCGAAGGTCCCCGACCCAAGCATCGGGATAGAAACCGAAACCCTCAGCCCGCTGTTCGCGGGCTGCTGGCTTTTTTCATTTCCTTCCGCCAACGGAAACTACGTTTCTCGGCTTCAGGAAATGAAAAAACCCGCGCCTTCCGGCGCGGGTTTTCTGAGTGATGTGGGCCCTACTGGATTCGAACCAGTGACCCCCTGCTTGTAAGGCAGGTGCTCTGAACCAGCTGAGCTAAGAGCCCCACAATTTTTTTTATACCTCCTTTAAATCGGCCGGCATGCCCCCCAATAGCTGCATGGCAGCGTAGGAGGGTGCAAATATAGGACAGTTTTTTATTACCGGAAACAAAAATCCTGAAAAATTTAAAGGGCGTCCGCCACGGTAAAGGTACTGCCCCCCAAATAGATTACATCGGCTTCCGAAGCCCTTTCCAATGCAGCCATCAGGGCCTGGGGGACACTGTCGTAAACCGAGCCTGCCAGCCCATATTTAGCGGCCCTGGCCTGTAAGAGTTCGGCATCCAGGCCCCTGGGGATATTGGCGCGGCAAAAATAGTAGGATGCGTGCTTTGGAAAAAGCGGCAGGATCTGCTCTAAATTCTTTTCCCTGACAAATCCCAGTACAAAATGCAGGCGGTCATGGGGCTGGTGTTTTACCTGGGCTACGGTAAGGGTAAGCCCTTCACTGTTGTGCGCCGTGTCAAAGATCACCCTGGGCCGCTCCCGCACAATTTGCCAGCGCCCCAGGAGGCCCGTATTTTCAACCACGTTCATCAGTCCCGCCCTGATATGCGACTCCCGTACTTCAAAATGCCTCAAACTAGCCAAGGTGGCCAGTACGCCCTTGACGTTCCTGCTCTGGTAATCCCCCAAAAGGCAGGTAGGATATACCTTATCAACCGTTTGGTCGGCGAAGGTGATCGGTGCGTTTCTCTCTTCGGCGACCTCCTTGAAAACTGAACCCACTTCTTCCTGGGTCTCACTGATCACCACGGGCACCCCCGGTTTGATAATACCGGCTTTTTCGCGGGTTATCTTGAGCAGGGTATCCCCCAGCGTTTCCGTATGGTCCATCCCGATATTGGTGATCAGCGAAACCTCGGGCCGGATGATATTGGTCGAATCCAACCGCCCCCCCAGCCCTACCTCTATGACAGCGATATCTACCTTTTCCCTTGCAAAAAAATCAAAGGCCATCCCCACCGACATCTCAAAAAAGGAAAGCCGGTGTTTCTGCAGGTAAGGCCGGTGTTCCTCAATAAAAGACACCACCGCGGCCTTGCCGATAGTAGACCCGTTGATCTTTATGCGCTCCCTGAAATCCTTCAGGTGGGGAGAGGTGTACAGCCCGGTTCTATACCCGGCCTCCTGCAATACCGAAGCCAGCATGTGGCTGCTGGAACCCTTGCCATTGGTCCCCGCCACATGGATGCTCCTGAATTTGGCCTCGGGCTGGCCCAGGTGCTCCGCGAAAGCCTGTATGTTATCTAACTTGGCATTCAGGGCCGAGGTTCCAAGATGCTGGTACATTGGAAGTTGGGCAAACATCCAGTCCAATGTCTCCTTATAGGTCATAGGACATGCATTAGGATGCCAAATGTACTAAAATACGCCGGGTTCCGTGATATCTGTTTCTAATGGGAAGCAAAAAAAGGAAGTTGCTCCTCAGGCCCGCTTTCACCCCATGTCAATCCCCGTTAAAAAACACCATAATGCTGATGACAATGGCAAGGACCAAAACCGAGATAAGGATGTCCAGCCAGCCATAACTGTTCTTGTTTTTGGCCTTTTCCTCGGCCGAAATAGTGCCAAAGGTGAGGTTGGCTATTTTCGCGGCTGAAGGAGCAGGCGTCAGCAGACTCACTGCCAGGGCAAACACAACACAGCCCAGGAAAAACCAGGCGCCAAAGGTAAGGAAGTTCATATCACCCATCCTGAACAGGAATCCGTTGGGGTCCAGGGAGCCCTTGACCAATTCGAGGACAATACGCAGTGCAGCGACCACGATCCCGACCACCAGGGTGGCAAAAGCCCCGTGGGCGTTCATGCGCTTATGGAAGATCCCCAGCACGAAAACCGCGGTAATCGGGGGTGCTATATACGATTGCACACTTTGCAGGTATTCATACAATACCCCCGAAATATTGGCCATGATTGGTATCCAGATTATCCCGATGATCACGGTGATCACCGTGGCAATTTGCCCGGTGCGTACCAGGCGCTTCTCCGGGGTGTTGGGACGCAGCTTCTTGTAAATATCTACCGTAAACAGCGTAGAACAGGAATTAAAAACCGAAGCCAGGGAACTCATCAGCGCCGCCAGCAATCCTGCTGCCACCAGGCCGCGCAGCCCCGAAGGCAACAAGTTGCTCATCAGCACAGGGAAGGCCTCGTCCGGGCTGTCCCAATGCAGTTCGCCCCGCATTTTCAGGGCAAGGGCAATGACCCCCGGGATCAGGAACAGGAATACCGGCATCAACTTCATCACCGCGCCAAAAATGGTCCCCCTGCGTCCCTCTTTGATATTCCTGGCCGTCAGTGCCCGCTGTACGATGTACTGGTCTGTACACCAGTACCAGATGCCCACTATGGTGCTCGAAATCACCAGGGACGGCCAGGGAAAATCAGGATCTGAAGGTGGCCGCCACATATCGAGGTATTCCGGGGTCACCGTATCGACCATGCTTTGCCAGCCCCCTACCTTGTCCAAACCGATAAATGTGAGAACGGCCGCGCCCAGGACCAGCAATACCGCCTGCAGTGTCTCTGTATACACCACGGCACGCATCCCGCCAAGCACCGTATACACCCCGGTGAGGACAACCGTGGCTATGGCTCCCGTCCAGAAGTCAATCCCCAAAAGGGCAGACACTACCACCCCCCCGGCGTAAATGGTCACCGAGATCTTGGTCAGGACATAGGCTACAATGGAAAAAACCGAAAGCACCCAGCGCGACCGGGCGTCGAACCGTTTTTCCAGGAATTCGGGCATGGTAAAAACGCCGCTTCGGGCGTAAAAGGGCAAAAATACCCAACCCAGCAACAAAACGATCCAGGCGTGGATCTCGTAGATCAACATGGGTAATTTGTCACTGGCGCCGGCCCCTGCCAGCCCCACTACGTGTTCAGAACCAATATTGGAGGCAAAAATGGAGGCCCCCACGACAAACCATCCCACATTCCTGCCGGCCAGGAAATAGTCTTCGGTATTTTCTTTTTTCTTGCGGATTACCCAGACCGCTATTCCCAGCAACAGCAGGAAATACAGGGCGATACTGATCCAATCAAAGGTGTCGAGCATTTGCATAGTGATGATTGTTTGGTCAATTATTTATAGTATTGGGTGGTCGTATAATGAGCTCCCGGGAAAGGGGTCGCCAATACCGTGAGTCCCGGCAAACAGACGGGAACATACCGTACATATAGGGGTTTCGTTGTTTCACTTAATGAGGGTTTTACGGTTACATGCGCTGTTGAAAAAGGTGGTAATAGACTTCGTTGGCGTTGAGCTTGTCCTTGAATTCCCTGAGGGAGGTATACGGGTCTATCACCAGCAACTCTATGCCCGCCATCTCGGCGAAATCTTCCATGAACTCCGTGGTCAGGGCCTGCGTATATACCGTATGGTGGGCACCCCCTGCATGGATCCAGGCAGTCGCAGCCGTCTCCAGGTCAGGCCTTGGTTCCCAAAGCACCCGGGCCACGGGAAGTTTGGGCAGGTTGGCCATGGGGGTAACGGCCGTAACCTCATTGACAATTAAGCGGAACCGATTGCCCATATCCACCAGGGAAGCGTTGATCGCCGGTCCGGCCGGGCTATTGAAAACCAGGCGAACAGGGTCCTCCTTGCCCCCAATCCCCAGTGGGTGGACTTCGCAGGAGGGCTTCCCATCGGCGATAGACGGGCATATTTCCAGCATGTGCGATCCCAGGACATAGGACTTCTCCGGGGTAAAGTGATAGGTGTAATCTTCCATAAAACTGGTCCCCCCGGGCAGGCCATGGCCCATCACCTTCATCGCCCTTAGCAGGGCCGCGGTTTTCCAATCGCCTTCCGCCCCAAACCCATAACCGTCATTCATCAGCCGTTGCACGGCGATTCCCGGCAACTGCCGCAGGGATCCAAGGTTTTCGAAAGTATCGGTAAACGCCATAAAACCTCCCTCTTCCAGGAATGCCCGCAACCCAAGCTCAATCCTGGCAGCCTCGGCCAGCGATGCCCTTTTCGGGCCTTTTTTTAGCAGTTCCGGCGCAAGGTGGTACTCAGATTCATAGGTCTCCAACAAAGCGCTTACCTCAGATTCCCCCAGGTCCGATATCCGGCGGGTTAGCTCAGAAGTGCCATAGCCATTGACCGAGAGGCCAAACCGCAACTGGGCTGCTACCTTATCGCCCTCGGTAACGGCCACCTCCCGCATGTTGTCGCCGATACGGGCCACTCTAAGGCGCTGCAGCTCATCCCAGCCCAGGGCAGTACGGGCCCAAACCCCTAGTTTTTTTTGCACAGGCGCATCTTTCCAATGGCCGGCTACCACTTTTCGTTTGATACGCATACGCGATACCAGAAACCCAAACTCGCGATCGCCATGGGCCGATTGGTTCAGGTTCATAAAATCCATATCGATGGACTTCCAGGGGATTTCCGCATTGAACTGGGTATGCAGGTGGCAAAGTGGCTTGTTGAGCAGTTTCAGGCCATGGATCCACATCTTCGCCGGTGAAAATGTATGCATCCAAAGTACGACCCCGATACAGGCCTGGGAAGCGTTGGCCGCCTGGCAGGCGTTGGAAATCTCCTCAGGGGTGGTCACCAGCGCCTTAAAAACCATGCGCAGGGGGATATGTGGAGAATCATCGAGGCCCCGGGCAATTTCCCCGGCGTTCCGTCTTACCTGTTCCAGGGTTTCAGCCCCGTATAAATGCTGGCTCCCACTAATGAACCAAAGCTCCTTCTTTGCGATATCATTCATTTTTGCTTGTTCTGGTGTTTAATTCTGGGTGGTAGAAACAGGTCCCGATGCACAAGCCCCCGGCCACACTATTCCTGCCCGTAGTAAGCATCCCTGCCGTGTTTGCGTTCATAATGTTTTTTGATGAGAGAACCTTTTAACCGTGGGGTATTGGGGTTGATCTGAAGGGTAAGGCAGGCCATTCTGGCGATCTCCTCCAACACTTTACTGTTGTATACAGCCTTTCCGGCATTCTTACCCCAACTGAAGGGGCCGTGGTTTCCTACCAAAATCATTTCAACCTCCCTGCAGGACAACTTCCTTTTCGTTAGGCAATCCACAATCTGTACCCCCGTATTGTGCTCGTATTGGCCCTCAATGAGTTCGTCCTCCATAGGTGGCGCACAGGGGATATCAACGGTAAGATGGTCTGCATGGGTAGTCCCAAAGATGGGGATGTCCCGCTGGGCCTGCGCCCAGGCTACGGAATAGGTAGCGTGGGTATGGGCGATCCCCCCGACCTCTTCCCAGTTTTTATAGAGGTAGGCATGTGTTTTGGTATCCGATGAGGGTCGCATGGCCCCCTCTACCACGGTAGAGTCAAAATCCACGACCACCATGTCCTCCGGCTTTAGCGCCTTGTATGGGACCCCGCTGGGTTTTATGGCAAATACCCCGTTGGCACGGTCTGCCCCACTCACATTGCCAAAGGTGAAGATCGCCAATCCCAGGGCGTCCAACTGCATATTGGCTTCGTAGCATTCCCGTTTCAATTCGGTGTATTTGGAGGTCATAGCAACACTTTTTTAGATCCCAGCTGTTCCACAAAGGCAGCCAACGCATCGTAAGATGCTTCAAAGGGTTCCAACAAACCCACTTGTTCCGGGTCAGGCACGTATTCCGCCTCAAAACGGCTCCCCATCTTCCGGCCCGCGCTGATGACATCCGGGTAACATCCCGCGGCCACCGCTGCGTAGATCGCTGCCCCAAGCGCCGGGGCCTGGTCTGATGAGGCCACCTTGATGGGCCTGTTGAGCACATTGGCCAGCGTCTGCATAATATAAGGCGATTTCCTGGCAACGCCCCCTATCCCGATAATCGAATCAATGGGCACCCCCTCATCTTCGAAACGCCGGAGGATTTTCTTTGAACCAAAACAAATCGCGTGGACCAGGGCTTTGAAAAGGTGCGGTGCCCGGGTTCCCAGGGAAATGTTGGAAATGGCCGCCTTCAATTCCTGGTTGGCATCGGGCGTGCGCCTCCCGTTAATCCAGTCGAGCGCCACGGGCAGGCCCTCCGACAACGGAATAGCCGCCGCTTCTTCCGTGAGGCGTTGCATAAATTGTGCCTCCATCTCAGTGCCCAGGGCGTCCTTTTGGGCTTTGGAAAGGAGGTCCGATTTTAAAACCAGGGCATCCAGGGGCCAGGACAAGAGGTCGCGGAACCAGGCCAGCACATCGCCAAAGGCCGACTGCCCGGCTTCCAGCCCCACCATCCCGGGGATGACCGAACCGTCTACCTGCCCGCAAATACCGCTGACGGCCCGCTGTCCAATGCTCGTGGCGGGGGCTACCATGATATCGCAGGTGGACGTCCCCATCACACGGACCAGGGTGCGCTCGCCTACCCGCGCCCCCACGGCCCCGGCATGGGCATCAAAGGTGCCCACAGCGACCACGGTTTCGGTGGTCAATCCCAGGCGTTTCGCCCATTCGGCATCCAGGTAACCGGCCACTTCGTCGGACGTATAGGTATCCTCATACAAGTGGTCACGCAGTGTAGCAAGGTAGGGGTCTAGCTTCGCCAGGAATTCCGTGGGTGGAAGGCCGTCCCAGGCAGCATGCCACATGGCTTTGTGGCCCGCGGCGCAACGGCTTCGCTTGAACGTTTCCAGGTTTTTGTGGTCGCATAACAGGAAGGTCATCAGGTCACAGTGTTCCATCCAACTGTGGGCGGCCTCCCGTACTGCATCATCTTCCCGGATGACATGAAGGATTTTGGCCCAAAACCATTCGGAGGAATAGATCCCCCCTTCGTATTTTGTGAAATCTACCCCACCCCAATTGGCCGCCAGGGCATTGATCTCATTGGCCTCGGCAATGGCCGTATGGTCTTTCCACAAAACCATCATGGCGTTAGGGTTCTCATCAAAGGCGGGTACCATGGCCAGGGGCGTCCCGTCTTTGGTCACCGGGATGGGGGAAGAACCGGTGGTGTCAATACAAATTCCCTTAACGGATCCCGGAGACACACCACTTTTTGCCATGACAGCCTTTATGGCATGCTCGAGCCCCTCTATATGGTCCCTGGGGTGTTGGCGGAATTGGTTGGACACCGGTTGGCAATAAAGCCCCTTGCGCCAGCGCGGGTACCAGAAAACTTCGGAGGCCAACGCTACACCGTCCAGGGTATTTATGAGTACCGCACGTACGGAGTCGGTTCCGTAATCCAATCCTATAACATATGATTTTGTCATGCCTTGGCCTATTTTCAAAATTGCATTCCGGTTCTACGCCCAGGCATTACCAAACGCCTGAGGCCTTCTTACCACAGCGGTATCCTGAGCACCCCAAAAGACCCGAGGGGGGGGGGTAATGCAACGACCACCTGGGTACCCCGGGCAGGTAATTCACTTACCCTTGGCGCAATATTTTGGGGTGTTATAAACGTATTAACCGCCTGTAGGTCTTCACTTTGCAAGAGGGTCATCCTGCCCATGGAGCCTGATTTACCCCCATTTTGGGCAACGGGAATTCAAAAGAGCGGTTTTTCACCATTCCAGTATACAGCCCCCCATCGGCAGCAACATTGATATCCTCGCAGAAGGTCCCGTACTTGGCAGGCTGGATGGCCTCCTCGGATGTAGGAACATCCAGCGAAAACCCATCTCCTGCCCCACTGTAGACCACCCGTTCCCAAACAGGGCCAGGGCCAGAAAGCTGCGTATGCCGTTCTTTACGCTTCTCTTATACCTTTCACTCATCTTTTGGATTATACCACAATACCCCTATCAGGCCTTTCCTCATTCTCCGGCCAGCACCACTACGGAATGCGGGGGCAACTCCAACTCCAGGATGCCTTTTCTATAGCTGAAGTTGGAAAAGCCGGCTGGCCTAACAGCCTCAGGTTGGTCAAAGGAATTGTGATCCTGCAGCCTTGCGCCTGTCAGAATTTGAGCACTGAGTTTTGCCACCCCCAATGCGGCAAGCGGAAGTTGCACCGTATGGGCACGGGAGGCGTCGATATTCACGAACGAAATATGCAACCTGTCGTCTTCATCCATTGAGGCTGAAACCGATAAGGCCGGCAGGCTTTTGCCCCCTGCCTCGTAGTTGGGCGATTCAAACGTTAGCGGTAGCAAGCGGGCGTCCTGGTGCACCTTGTACATGTTCATAACGTGATATGTGGGCGTACGGATCATTTTTTCACCTTCGGTGAGGATGACGGCCTGCAATACGTTTACGGTTTGCGCAAGGTTCGCCATTTTCACCCGGTCTGCATGGTTGTTGAAGATATTGAGCACCAGTCCTGCGATCATGGCATCGCGGATGGTATTCTGCTGGTAGAGGAAACCCGGGTTTGTTCCCGGGATGACATCATACCATCCCCCCCATTCATCCACCACCAGGTCGACTTTCTTCTCCGGGTCGTATGTATCCATAATGGCCGAATGCTTTTGAATGAGTTCCTCCATGAGCCAGGATCGCTCCATGATATCAAAATACTGTTGCTCCGAAAAATCAACGGAAGACCCCTTATTGCCCCAGTCGATCACCGAGTAATGGTGAAGGGCAACGCCTTGCAGAAGACGGTGCGGGATATCCCGCATCAGCACCTCCGTCCAATGGTAATCGTCATCACTGGCCCCCGAGGCAATTCGGTACAACCCGCCTTCGACCCCGGCCCCGGACATAAAGGTGGCATACTTCCGGTAGATATCCGCATAATATTCCGCCCTCATATGGCCCCCACAGCCCCAGGCTTCGTTGCCCACGCCCCAGTAGCGCACTTTCCAGGGTTCCTTGCGCCCATTCTGCACCCTGAGGTCAGACATGGGGCTTTGGCCGTCATAATTCACATACTGCACCCAATCGGCCAACTCCTGCACCGCTCCGCTGCCTACATTGCCCGACAGGTACGGTTCGGCTTCCAGGGCCTCACATAAATTCAGAAAATCATGGGTCCCAAAACTGTTATCCTCGGTGACGCCGCCCCACCAGGTATTTACAATGGTAGGCCGGTCTTCCCTGGGCCCAATCCCGTCTTTCCAATGGTAGGTGTCAGCAAAACAACCGCCCGGCCACCTCAGGTTGGGGATCTCCAGTTCCTTTAAGGCTGCAATGATGTCGTTGCGGACGCCGGCTTTATTGGGTATCAAACTTGAATCTCCGACATAAAAGCCATCGTATATACAGCGGCCCAAATGCTCGGCGAAATGGCCATAAATATGCCTGCTGATGAGCGGGGAACCACCCGCATCCCCAATAGTGATCTCGGTTACCGCCTTTTGTGCGTGAAGTCCCGCCCCGGGCAGGGACAGGAAAAAAACAAAGAGCAGGGCCACCCCCATGGCCAAGCCACGGGGTTTTCTTGATGGCAGATATAAATGCTGGTTTTCCATTGGCAAAAGTTTAGGAAATGATACGCGGATAAATTGTTAAGTGTAATACTCACATTTGTAAATGAACTGATTTTTTGCTTAGCAAGCAAGATATTTCTGAATAACGTGTATTTTTAACACTTGCAATAAACATGTACTTACGGGAGGGCCAATCCCGCCTGAGAATAGCGCTATGCACCACAATACCTACCAACAGGAAGACAAGCTGCTTTTGGCAGTGGACTGTATCATTTTCGGCTTTGACAAAAAGGGCCTTAAAATCCTTCTTGTCAAAAGGAATTTTGAACCGGAGAAGGGAAAATGGTCCCTTATTGGCGGATTTTTAAAAAAGGATGAAAACCTGGATGAAGCTGCTACCCGGGTGTTGCATACCCTTACCGGCCTGAAGGATATCTATATGGAGCAACTATACGCGTACAGCAAGATCGACCGGGATCCGGCGGAGCGTACCATATCCGTCGCCTATTTCGCGCTGATCGATGTGGCGTCACACCAATTTGAAGGGTTACAGGACGAAGACGCCCATTGGTTCGACCTTAAAAAGGCGCCCGACCTTATCTTTGATCACAACGAGATGGTGCAGAAAGCCCTTGCCCGTCTGCGGCGCAGGGCCCTGAACTGGCCTATTGGTTTTGAACTGCTGCCTGAGAAGTTTACCATGCGCCAGCTACAAGCGCTGTACGAATCGATACTCGATAAGAGGCTGGACAAGCGAAATTTTATCAATAAGATCAATGCCATGGATGTCCTGGAAAAACTGGACGAAAAAGACATGAGCTCGTCCCGTAAAGGATCCTTCCTGTACCGGTTTGATGCTGATAAATACCATGTAAAGGTAAAGGAGGGGTTTAGCTTCAGGATCTAGGCCGGGATGGGTTGTTGACGGGGGCAGGTTTACTCTCCGAGTTTAAAATTGACCACCACGAAGCCCACCTGTTGGGAAGGGGCCTTGGAATCTACATTCCAGCGGTGCATAAAGGCGGTTTTACGGGCAGGTTCCAGGAGGCAGGGATCATTATTGGTGGTGCCGCGTACCCCCGGTGTGGCATCGACCACCTTTCCGTTGCGGTCTACCACGATCTGGACTACCACACGCCCTTCCTCATTGCATTCTTGCTGTACCTTTCCCTTGCTCACCAAGGAACGGCCGTTCAGGCCATACCCGGCGGTACCGCTGCCGGTCCCGGGGCTACCGTAATAACTGGTACCATAGGGGTCTCCATCGGGCTGCCCCTTGTCGCCTGCCTGTTGGTCGTCCCCTTCACTTCCCTGGGCCGCTCCGTCCGATTTGTTCAGGCCTCCCATGAGCTCATCCAGTTTTTTCTTTTTGGCTTCCTGTTCCTGGCGGGCTTTATCTTCGGCAGCCTTCTTCTCCCGGGCCAATTGCTCGGCCCTGGCTTTCCTCGCGGCAGCCTCCCGCTGTTCCGCTTCCCGTTGCTGTTTAATTTTGATGGCCTCTTCCTCCTCCCGGGTCAATAGCTTTTCTGCGGGTTTCTCGGTAACTTCCTCACTGGCCACTTCTTCGGGCGGTGCAGCCTCCTCTTCCTGCACTTCTTCCTGAACTACCTCTTTCTCCTCGGCCGGGCGGGATTGTACCTTTTCCTTGGGTTGCTCTTCCCCCATGCCAAACTCGGTAGTGCCAAAATTCACGGTAATCCCATTCTCAATGGGCGGCTCCATATAGGTAAGACCGATATAAAAAAGCAAAAGCAGGAGTGCACTTAGCAGCGCGGTGGTAAGTGTAAAGGATTTTTTCTTGTGTCTCGTATCTAAGAACGACATCAGTTGGGTCGCACTGCCAGGATGACCTTGTAATTGTTCCGGTTGGCAATATCCATAACGTTTACAGCCTCTTTGATAGCTACGCTCTCCTCTGCCCTCAGGATAATCGTGGGTTTTTCCTGGCCCTTCAGTGCCTTTTTTAGTTCAATTTCAATGTATTCTCCGTTAATCCGCTCGTTGTTCACAAAATATTCCAGGTTCCTGTTGATCGTAACCGATACGTTTTGGGTGTTGGTCGATTTTCCTTTAGCCTTGGGCAACAATAGGTCCAGCGCATTGGGTGAATTGGCTGTCAGCATAAAAAAGATGAGCAGCAAGAATACGATGTCCGTCATGGACGCCATGCTGAATTCCGGACTGATTTTATTTCTTCCCTTTAGCTTCATCTTTTTGTATTATACGGGTTCGTTCAGCAGGTCGAGGAACTCCACCGCATTGGCCTCCATCTTGTGTACCACCTTGTCTGTACGGTTCACCAGGTGGTTATAGCCGATATAGGCGATAATCCCGACAATCAAACCGGCCACCGTTGTGGTCATCGCGGTATAGATACCGGAAGCCAGGGCGCCCATTTCTGCCTGCCCCCCGCTACTGGCCATTTGGTGGAATGCCAAAATCATACCAATAACCGTACCCAAAAACCCGATCATGGGTGCTGCTCCGGCTACCGTTGCCAGGATGTTCACGTTTTTTTCCAGTTTATACACCTCCAGGGTGCCGGCATTCTCAATGGCGGCATTGATGTCGTCCAGCGGTTTGCCTATCCGGGATACCCCCTTTTCGGTCAGGCGTGCCACGGGTGAATCGGTTTGGGCGCAAAGGATCTTTGCGGCCTCCAGTTTCCCGCTCATGACGTGGTCCCTGATCTGGTTCATAAAATTCTTGTCGATCTGCGACGCGGCCTTGATCGCGAGCAGTCGCTCAAAATAAATATACAGGGCCACCGCGAGCATGGCAAAAAGCACTGAAATAATGACGATACTACCCGTGCCCCCATTAAAAATCAAATCGATGACAGAGAGCGTTTTTTCTTCCGAAACAAGTTCCCCCACTTGCGTCTCGTCTACGAGATCCTGAAATAATACCATATTGTATGCTGAGTTAATTTTGCCCTTATAACGGAGTATTGTCGATTAAATTATACGTTCAACACAAAATTTCGTATTAGGATAAAAGCTACGGAACCACCAATAAATCCGAGGAATGCCAGCCACGCAATTTTTTTGAGGTACCAGAAAAAATCTATTTTTTCCATTCCCATGGCTACTACCCCGGCGGCAGATCCAATGATAAGCATACTTCCACCGGTACCGGCAGAGTAGGCGATGAAGTGCCATACAGGATCATCCACGGGGACCGAAAACATCCCCATACTCGCTGCGACCAGGGGCACGTTGTCAATCACGGCCGACCCTACGCCCAGAATCAGGACCACTAAATCCGAGACAATCCCGGTCCTGGCCTCCGTCCCCAAAGCCGGCATGCTGGCATCCAGGTATTCTGCGAAATGGAAGAGCATCCCCAGGGATTCCAGGGCGGCGACCGCCAGCAGGATCCCCAGGAAAAACAGGATACTGGGCAATTCTATTTTTGAAAGGGAAGCGTGGACCGGACTATGGTGGGAAGCGGCATCGCTGTCGGCATCCACATTGGAGATACTGAATTTGGAACTGCTGTAAACTTCCGCGAAGGTGGCTACCAGCGCCAGGGACAGCATCATACCCACGTAGGGAGGCAGGTGGGTGATGGTTTTGAAAATGGGCACGAAAACGATGGACCCCAACCCCAGGTAGAGCATCGTGGAGCCGAATTTGGACTTGGGTTCTTCCGTTGTCAATTCGGCATCAATCTCCCCTTTAAAGGCTTTGTACCGCGAGGCAAACAGTACCGGGACCACCATACAAACGATGGACGGTACCAGCACGTGCTCTATCAATTGCAGGGTGGTCACTTTGTCGCCAATCCAAAGCATGGTCGTGGTCACATCCCCGATAGGCGACCAGGCACCACCGGCGTTGGCGCCAATGATGATAAGGCCGGCGAACCAAAGCCGTGTTTCCCGGTCTGATATCACTTTTTGAAGGATGGTCACCAACACGATAGTGGCGGTGAGGTTATCTATAATGGCCGAAAGGAAAAAGGCCAGGATAGAGAACAACCAGAGTAATTTCTTCTTGCTCCTGGTCCTTATATACCCTTTTATGGTCGCAAAGCCGTCAAAATAATCGATGATTTCAACAATGGTCATCGCCCCCAGCAAGAACACCAGGATTTCCGCGGTTTTCCCTAGGTGGTGCAGCAGGATTTCATCGAGATGTGTGGGTTCCAACTCTTTTAATTCGGTATTCACATCAAACACCGGCATGTGCGTAAGGGCGATTATAGCCCATAAAAGCGCCATCATCGCCAGGGCCGGAATGAGTTTGTCTATTTTAAGATTGTGTTCGAGGGTGATCGCCAGGTACCCAACAACAAATACAATAATGATAATAGTTTCCATAGAGTTGGTTTTATTTACATGAGTTGTTTTAAGGCAATCTCAAAAGCAGTGCGGCTCAAATTTACCTTATGTGTATTTTGTTTAAAGATATTCAAAATTGCCTTTCTTATAGTGTCGGAGGTATCATTAAATATCAGTTCGTCCTCCATAGACACCCTTCGCTCCATAAAAAAAGCGAAAACCCTGGCCATCCCGCAATTCGAAATAAAATCAGGGATCAGGCTCACCTGCTGGTCGGTGTATTCCATAATGGGCCCGAAAAATATCTCCTTGTCGGCAAAGGGTACATTCGCCCCACAGGAGATCACTTCCAGGCCGGCATCTATCATTTCGGAGATTTGTTCTTTGGTCACCAGGCGCGAAGCAGCGCAGGGGGCAAAAATTTCAGCCTTTAATTTCCATACGCGTTCATTCATTTCCCTAAAAGGGATCATCCGGTCGGCATCCTCGATCAGCGTATTCCCCTTTTTGTGCAGGAAGTAGGTTTTGATCTCATCAAAGTTAAACCCCTCTTCCTTGATCACCCCGCCTTCGCGGTCGATGATGCCAACGATCTTGGCCCCCATTTGGGACAGGTAAAAGGCGGCGGCGGCACCTACGTTTCCAAAACCCTGGATCACTGCTCGTTTCCCGATTACCGTTCCCCCATAGATCCCGTAGTAATGCCTGACGGCCTCGGCCACCCCAAAACCGGTGATCATGTCGGCCACGGTATATTTTTTCCGGATATCCGGAGAATAGTTGGGGTTTTCGAGCACCTTGCTCACGCCCAGGCGCAACTGCCCGATGCGGTTGATCTTATCGGCTTCGGTAGGCCGGAAGTGCCCGTTAAACACCCCTTCCTGCGGGTGCCAGACACCGGCTTCCTCCGTGATGGGGATCACTTCGTGGATCTCGTCCACGTTCAGGTCGCCCCCGGTTCCATAATAACTCTTTAACAAGGGTGATACGGCATGGTACCAGCGTTCCAGCACCCCCCGTTTCCTGGGGTCGTTCGGATTGAAGTTGATCCCGGACTTGGCGCCACCAATCGGCGGGCCCGAAACGGTAAACTTTACCTCCATGGTTTTAGCCAGTGAAAGTACTTCGTTCCTGTCCAGGCCTTCCCTCATGCGCGTTCCGCCTCCGGCCGCGCCCCCGCGCAGGGAGTTGATAACGGTCCAACCCTCAGCTTCCGTTTCGGGATCTTTCCAGTGAAAGACAATTTCGGGATCCCGGTTTTCGTAGCTATGCAGTAATTCTTTCATTCAGGTTGCTCTGTGTTGGGGCACGCCCGGACAAACAACGCCATGGGATCTCTCATTGGGAAAACCAGGCATTGGTGCCTTCCTATTGGGATGACGTCCGTAGCTCGAGGTGCCGCTCACAAATATAAAAATATTGGCAAGCATAAAAAGTATTTGCCCGGAATATCGGGATATCCCACAACCGCTACTGAAAAGGTGGTAGGGGAACATCGTATTCCATCGGGGATTCATTGAATATCTTGGCCCATAACGCTATATTTGCCACATCCTCAAAAAATCGCAGCACAACATGGACTTTCAACTAAGTGAAGAACAGAAAATGATCCGGCAGGCGGCAAGGGATTTTGCCCAGACCGCACTACTCCCCGGTGTGATTGAACGGGACGAGACCCAGCATTTTCCAAGGGAATTAATCCAAAAAATGGGCGAACTGGGGTTCCTCGGTATGATGGTAGACCCCAAATACGGAGGGAGCGGGCTCGATACCCTTTCGTATGTGCTGACCATGGAGGAACTCTCCAAGGTAGATGCTTCTGCCTCGGTTATCGTATCGGTAAACAATTCCCTGGTATGCTGGGGGATAGAGGCCTTTGGCACGGAAGCGCAAAAAGAGCAATACCTCACACGGCTTAGCACGGGCGAATCCCTCGGTGCCTTTTGCCTTTCCGAACCGGAAGCCGGCAGCGATGCCACTTCCCAAAAAACAACCGCCCTGGACAAGGGCGACCATTACCTCCTCAACGGTACCAAAAACTGGATTACCAATGGGAATGCGGCCGACACCTACCTGGTGATCGCCCAGACCCATCCGGAAAAAAACCATCATGGCATCAATGTGTTGATCGTGGAAAAAGGGATGCAGGGATTTGAGGTGGGACCCAAAGAAAATAAGCTGGGGATACGCGGAAGCGATACGCATTCCCTTATCTTTAATGACGTTAAGGTCCCCAAGGAAAACCGCATTGGCGAAGATGGGTTTGGGTTTAAGTTTGCCATGAAAACCCTGGCAGGTGGCCGTATCGGGATTGCCGCCCAGGCCCTGGGCATAGCCGCAGGGGCGTATGAGCTTTCCAAAAAATACGCCAGGGAACGCAAGGCTTTTGGCACGGAAATATGCAACCACCAGGCTATCGCCTTTAAACTGGCCGATATGCATACACAAATAGCGGCTGCCCGTCACCTGGTATATAAAGCGGCCTGCGACAAAGACCAGGGCCGGAGCTATGACCTCTCTAGCGCAATGGCCAAGCTATATGCCTCCCAGGTGGCAATGGACACTACGGTGGAAGCCGTACAAATTCACGGAGGCAACGGCTTTGTAAAGGACTACCACGTGGAACGGCTGATGCGGGACGCCAAAATCACCCAGATCTACGAAGGCACTTCGGAAATCCAAAAAATTGTGATTTCGAGGAGTATTTTAAAGGAATAGAGGCTTCATGTTTTTTGTCTGTTTTTATAACACCCCTGCTTTTTAGGGGGTCTTTTGTGCCAGATACACGATTTATCCATATAAATGATTATTTTTATAGGGTATCAAAGGCAATACTTCTAAATAATACCTGCTACCCCCTTAAAAAAGCCACCTTCACCTTGTCAGGGGTGCAGATTTAACGATATCTTAATTTCCACTACACAATTATGGCATATTGAGGAATTTTTAGCATAATATTTCCAACGTTGGATTTTTTAAGCAGTTCGTTATAAAAAGGTGTAGAAAATGTATGTAAATTGATATTTTTGAGCAAATACCGTAATCAATGATGATGAAAAAGCAGGGGTTGTATCTACCCGAATTTGAACACGATAACTGTGGTGCCGGATTTATTTGCAGCCTGAAAGGGAAGAAGTCGAATGACATTATCCATAAGGCACTCGAAATACTTGTCAAACTGGAACACAGGGGCGCTGTGAGTGCCGATGGCAAGACCGGGGACGGGGCGGGCATCCTTATAGATATCCCCCATGAATTCTTCACGGAAGTCTCTCCTTTCGAGTTGCCCGCTGTCGGGGATTACGCCGTGGGCAATGTCTTCCTGCCCCAGAAGGAGAACCAACGGAACTATTGTACGAAAGTCTTCGAGGAGCATATCGCCAAACAGGGGCTTCAGCTCCTCGGTTGGCGCGATGTGCCGGTAAACAGGTCTATCCCGGGCAGGATCGCCGCAGAAACGGAGCCCTATGTCCGCCAGATCTTCATCGGCAAGTCCGGCCCTGAACAAACCGATGCGGAGTTCATACGAAAATTGTTTATTGCCCGGAAGGCCACCGAGCACAATATCAACAACTCCAAGTTGTCTGAAAGGAATTACTTCTACCTGCCCAGCCTTTCCACACGGATCATCATCTTCAAGGGGTTGCTGATGCCCCAGGATATTAAATTGTATTACAAGGACCTGATGGATCCGCGGGTGATTACCCGCCTGGCACTGGTACACCAGCGATTCTCCACCAACACCTTCCCTACCTGGGATCTGGCACAGCCTTTCAGGTATATGTGCCACAACGGGGAGATCAACACCCTCCGTGGGAATGTTTCACGGATGCGATCCAGGGAGGAACTGCTGCAGAGCGATCTGTTTGGAAAGGAAATCAAAGACATCCTGCCCATCATCCTGCCCGGCAAATCGGACTCTGCCACAATGGATATGGTGGTTGAGCTCCTGCTCATGACCGGGCGCTCCCTGCCCGAAGTCATGATGATCCTGGTACCCGAAGCATGGGAAAAGAACCCGGATATGTCGGAAGCCAAAAGGGCCTTTTACGAGTATTATTCCTGCCTGATGGAGCCCTGGGACGGCCCGGCATCCATCCCGTTTACCGATGGGAACTACATAGGTGCGGTCCTCGACAGGAACGGCCTGCGCCCATCGCGTTACTCGGTCACCAAAGACGGCTACGTCATCATGTCCTCTGAAACCGGGGTACTGGAACTAGCCCCTGAGAACATAGAATTCCACGGGCGGCTGGAACCCGGTAAGATGTTCCTGGTAAACATGGAAGAAGGCCGTATCGTAAACGATGAAGAGATCAAAGAAGAGATTGCCAAACGGTACCCCTACAAAAAATGGCTGGACAACAACCTGGTGCACCTCAAAAGCATCCCCTATAACGACTGCCCCCTCTTCCTGGGCGAAACTTCCCTGGAAAAACGGAAAGCGGTCTTCGGCTACACCCTGGAGGACATCAATACCATTATCCTGCCCATGGGAAAAAACGCCAAAGAACCCATTGGTTCCATGGGGAGCGATACCCCGATCGCAGTTTTATCGGAAAGGCCACAATTGATCTACAACTATTTCAAGCAACTGTTTGCCCAGGTTACCAACCCCCCCCTTGACGGAATCCGGGAAGAACTGATTTGCGACATCAGCCTAACCCTGGGGAGCGATCACAACATTTTTGATTTCTCCGAATTGCACTGCAGGAAACTGAAGATACAGAACCCTGTCATTTCCAAGGAAGACCTGGATAAAATAAAGAATTACGATGCGAGCCCTGACTACAAGGTCGTCTCCATCCCCATGCTCTACGAGGTGAACAAGGGCCACAACGGGCTTGAGGAAGGCCTGCAGAAATTGGTAGACCAGGCCGAAGAGGCCATCGATGAAGGGGCCAACATCCTGATCCTCTCAGACCGCTATGTGAGTGAAGAGAATGCACCCATTCCCGCCCTGCTGGCCTGTTCAGCGGTAAACAGTGGTTTGCAGCGGCTCCGTAAACGGAACCGGATCAGCATCATCATAGAATCTGCCGAGCCCAGGGAAGTACACCATTTTGCCCTTTTGTTCGGGTTTGGGGCCAGCGCCATCAACCCTTACCTGGTGAACGAGATCATCGCTGAGCAGATAGAAGCCCATGACATTACCGAATTCACCTTCGAAGAAGCCATAAAAAACTACAACAAAGCTATCGGCAAAGGCATTCTGAAGGTGATGAACAAAATTGGGATCTCTACCCTGAACTCATACCGGGGCTCCCAACTTTTTGAGTGTATCGGGCTGAATACGGTATTGGTCGAGAAGTACTTCCCCAATACCCCGACGCGTATTCAGGGCATCGGTTTGTACGAACTTGAAAAAGAGATCTCCAAAAGGCATTATAAGGCTTTCCGCAAAGACCATGTGGCAGCAGAGCTCGATCTGGAAATCGGGGGCGAGTACCGTTGGAGGCGGGATGGCGAGAAGCACATGTTCAACCCAATTTCCATTGCCAAACTCCAAAAAGCGGTTCGCAACAACGAGCCCGAAAGTTACAAGGAGTTTGCGGAGATCGTCAACGAACAATCCAGGCACCTGATGACCCTCCGCGGGTTGTTTGAGTTTTCCAATTACGACCCTATCCCCCTGGATGAAGTGGAACCCTGGACAGAAATCGTCAAGCGGTTTAAGACAGGTGCCATGTCATACGGGTCCATTAGCAAAGAAGCCCATGAGAACCTGGCCATTGCCATGAACCGTATCGGGGGCAAGAGCAATTCGGGCGAAGGCGGGGAAGACCCCGATCGTTTCTACAGGAGCCAGACGGGCGACTGGAGGAACAGCGCCATCAAGCAGGTGGCTTCAGGCCGATTCGGGGTTACCTCCAACTACCTGACAAACGCGCTTGAAATTCAGATCAAAATGGCCCAGGGGGCCAAACCGGGTGAGGGCGGGCAACTCCCCGGCCCCAAGGTAAACCCGGCCATAGCCAAGACCCGGAATTCCACGCCGTATGTCGGGCTTATATCGCCTCCTCCCCACCACGATATCTATTCCATAGAAGACCTGTCCCAATTGATCTATGATCTGAAATCGGCCAACAGGGATGCGCGCATCAACGTGAAACTGGTTTCAGAAGTAGGAGTGGGAACGGTGGCAGCCGGGGTGGCCAAGGCCAAGGCCGACGTCATCCTGATCTCCGGGTTTGACGGGGGCACGGGGGCCTCTCCCCTTACCTCGCTGAAACACGCCGGCCTCCCCTGGGAATTGGGGATTGCCGAGGCGCAGCAGACCCTGGTCCTGAACGACCTCAGGAACCGTGTGGTCCTGGAGTGTGACGGACAATTGAAAACCGGCAGGGATGTGGCCATTGCCTGCCTCCTGGGAGCAGAAGAATTTGGGTTCGCCACCGCACCTTTGGTTGCCTCCGGGTGTATCATGATGCGGGTCTGCCATCTGAATACCTGCCCGGTGGGTATCGCCACCCAAAACCCCGAACTCCGGAAGAAATTTGAAGGCAAGCCCGAACACGTGGTCAACTATATGTACTTCATTGCAGAGGAACTCAGGGAAATAATGGCACAGCTTGGCTTCAGGACGGTCAACGAAATGGTCGGGCAAGTACAGAAACTGGACCGCAATAAGGCCATTGACCATTACAAGGCCCGGGGAATCGACCTCTCGCCCATTTTACACCAGATCCCGGTACCCATGGCGACCAAGTTGTACAATACGCAAAAACAAATACACCAGATAGAGGATTCCATAGAATTCGAGATCATTGAAAAGGCACACCCCGCCCTATTCCGCAAGGAGAAAACCGTGCTGGATTTTCCTATCCACAATACCAACAGGGCTGTGGGGGCCATCATCAGCAATGAGATCTCCAAGATCTATGGAGCCGAGGGGCTGCCGGACAATACCCTCAAGATCAATTTCACCGGCTCTGCCGGACAAAGTTTTGGGGCGTTTGCCACCAAAGGCCTGAGCATGGTAGTCAATGGCAACACCAACGACTATATGGGAAAAGGGCTTTCAGGAGCCAAGCTGGTGATCAAGGTCCCCGAAAAGACGACATTCAAACCTGAGGAAAACATCATCATCGGGAACGTGGCCCTCTATGGTGCCACTTCGGGCGAAGCCTATATCAACGGGAAGGCCGGCGAACGTTTTTGTGTGAGGAACTCCGGTGCCAAGGCGGTCGTGGAAGGGATTGGCGACCACGGTTGTGAATATATGACCGGAGGCGTAGCTGTGATCCTGGGACCTGTGGGGAGGAATTTTGGCGCGGGGATGAGTGGCGGTATCGCCTATGTCCTCGATGAAAACAAGGCCTTTGAAAGGAATTGCAACAAGGAAGCATTGAACCTGCTGCCCGTAGACGAGGATGGCGATATAGCCCAGCTGCGGGAACTGATCGAGAACCACTACAACGCCACCCAAAGCCCGCTGGCACAACGCATCCTTGAAAAGTGGGAAGCCTACCTGCCCAAGTTTATCAAGATATTCCCCGAGGAATACAAACAGGCGCTCATACGCCTGGAGCAAGAAAAATTGGAAATTATTTAATCGAAAACATGGGAAAGATTACTGGATTTTTGGAATTCGATAGAAAAGTTGAAAAATACGCTCCCGTCGAGGAACGGGTAACCCATTTTAAGGAGTTTACCATCCCTTTGAAAGAGAAGGAACTAAAGGAGCAAGGGGCCCGATGCATGGACTGCGGCATCCCTTTCTGCCACAGTGGCTGCCCCCTGGGCAACCTTATCCCCGATTTTAACGATGCCGTTTACAGGGGCAAATGGGACAAGGCTTCGCAAATATTGCACGCCACGAACAACTTTCCCGAATTCACCGGGCGCCTTTGCCCGGCCCCTTGTGAGGAAGCCTGTGTCCTGGGTATCAACGAAGACCCGGTATCTATAGAAAATATCGAAAAGAGTATCGCAGAAACCGCCTTTAAAAACGGTTGGATCGTAGCCAGGCCGCCGGAAAAGAGGAGCGGGAAAACCGTAGCGGTAATCGGCTCGGGCCCGGCAGGACTTGCCGCCGCACAGCAGTTAAACCGCGCCGGGCACACCGTAACGGTTTTTGAACGGGATGAAAAACCCGGCGGGCTCCTTCGGTACGGCATTCCGGATTTCAAGATGGAGAAGCACATCATAGACCGCAGGCTGAAGATCATGGAAGCGGAAGGGATCGTCTTTAAATGCAACGTCCATGTGGGCCAAGATGTAAAGGCCGATGCCCTGAAAGCTGAATTTGATGCCGTTGTCCTATGCGGTGGTGCCACCGTCAGAAGGCAACTTCCTATTGAAGGGGCCGAACTGAAAGGGGTCGTACAGGCCATGGATTTCCTCGCCCAGAACAACCGAAGGGTAGATGGGGTGAAGGAACTGGGCGAAGAAATACTGGCGGAAGGCAAGAATGTGATCGTGATCGGCGGTGGGGACACCGGGTCGGATTGCATTGGGACCTCTTTCCGGCAGGGTGCCGCCTCGGTATCAAATTTCGAGATCCTGAGCAAGCCCACCACTGAGCGTCCGCCCGACCAACCCTGGCCTTTCTGGCCGATGCGCCTGCGTACCAGTTCCTCGCACAAGGAAGGGGTGGACCGCTTCTTCAGCATCTCGACCAAAAAGTTTGTCGGTGATTCCAAGGGCCAGCTAAAAGGATTGGTTACCGTAGAGGTAGCATGGGAAAAGGTACCCGGAAAGGGCCTCTCCCTAAGGGAAATTGAGGGTACTGAAAAGGAATGGAAATGCGAGCTGGCCCTATTGGCCCTGGGCTTTACCGGCTCCGAAACAACTATCGCCGGGCAACTGGGGGTGGAAACAGACCCAAGGACCAATATCAAGGCGAGTGTAAAGGACTATATGACCAATGTCCCAGGGGTATTTGCCGCCGGTGACCAGCGCAGGGGGCAATCACTCATCGTCTGGGCCATATCGGAGGGCCGGCAGGCAGCCCACCACGTGGATGCCTACCTGATGGGGGCTTCTAACCTGCCTTTAAAAGGTGAGGGTGACCTGCCCAGGGTTTAGGTTCGCAATACATCAAAGCTGATCATAAGGAGCCATGGAAATGGCTCTTTTTTTATGCTGTATCCCCACCGGGGGAACGTCATAAAATCATCAAAAAAAAAGCCACAGCAATGTGGCTTTTTGGCGTGTAACCCATGCGGAACAGATCACTTTACATCGGCTATTCTTAATTGTCGTTCCTTCCAATAGGCATCGTCACGGAATTCAAATTTTGTGGGATGGTAGGTTCCCACCAAACGCACGTCGGCCCTGGCCGGGACCTCCATGTCCAACGCCCAGAAAATACCATTCACCAATAACCGCCTGGTCCCTTCAGTAAGCAGGTCGCTGGAAGATCCTACCGTAGACGTAAACGCCTTTCCCGCTACCCCCCCGGGCACCTGATACGACTTTACCCATGCCACCGGCATCATGGGGTCGTTCAGGGCGACCCCTTTATCATTGACCATCGCAGCCCTGTCATCTGTGGGTTTCATCCCGTAAAAAAGATCGTTTTCATCAAATGACCCATTCCTGTCCATGACCCGCCCCAACAGGATGGGCCTGGCATCTCCGGGAAGGGGCAGGCGCACCCCGTACACATCGGTAGAACCCCATACATCGCCATCCTCTATCCCATTGGTAACCGGGTGAGAGCTGGCGCCTTCGGCAACCATACCCCGGGTACTTTGGTGTTTGTGGCTCCCATGGTGGTTAATCCACGTTTCCCCCAGTACCAAACGGCCAAAACCGCCTTCCCAGGCTGTTTTATCGCCTTTATAATTATAACTGTAGTGCGCATACGCGGATGGCGTTGCATCGTCAAAATTAAAGGCATGTGTGGCCGTCCGTATACCCACCACCGGCTTCCCGTTTTTCAAATAGTTGTCTATATGCTGCATCTGCTCATCGGGCAGTGCCCTGAACCTGGTGAATAGCACCATCAGATCGGCCTGGCCAAGGGTATGCAACCCAAAGATATTGCCGCCGTAATTCGCATTGATGATACCCGGTTGCAGGGAATCCTGGGCGAATAATACCGTGCATTTGAAACCATGCCTTTCGGATAGTATTTTGGCCAATTGGGGGAGCGCTTCTTCAGACCGGTACTCTTCATCCCCCGAAATCAAAACAATATGCTTCGAAGCGGTGTCGGCGCCTTCAAACACCAGCCATTTATCCGTGGCACTCCCGGTATCGGCCCTCCCGACATCCGGTTTCTGCTGATTTCTGCAGGCAAGCAGTGACCAACAAACAAAAAAGCAAGCTAAGATCCTGATCATAGACGATATGTTACATGCGCATGCCCCATCAGATTCCCGGCATAGACGGCAGGAGGTATCCCTAAGCCTTCATCCCCTCCCGGATCAATGCCAGCCCATTTTCATAGATTTCTTCAACGGGCGAATAGTCGCGCCATACGTTAATGGCATTGGCAAACTCCGGAATGAGCCTGCTAAATGCCTCAATAGTCAACCAGCCATCATAACCGATGGCCTTTAAGGTGGCAAACACTTCTTCCCAGTGAATTTGGCCTTTTCCCGGGGTACCCCTGTCATTTTCGCTTATATGCACATGCCCCAGGTACGGCGCTATACCGTTAATAGCCTCCTTTTGGCCTTTCTCTTCTATATGGCCGTGATGCGTATCATACATGGCCCGCAATGCCGGGTGGTTTACCGCTTCCACCAATTCCTTAAGGTCTGCCATGGTGTTGTATAAATAGCATTCAAAGCGGTTCAGTGCCTCCGGGGTTAAAAGTATCTGGCGATCCCCGGCATATTCGGCAGCCCTGTTCAACATTTCCGCACTCCATGCCCGTTCACTTTCGGTCGGTGGCTGGCGGGTAAAATGGGCAAAGCTGGAATGGAAGGGGCCGCAAATTACCTCGACATTGGCAGCGGCGCCCATATCAATCGACCATTTCAACCGGTCCAGTCCGGCCTGCCGTATTTTAGGGTCCGGGCTGGCAATATTTTGTTCGGGCGCCAGGGAGGCCACGGCGGTAACCCCCATGTTTATTGCAGCCAAATGGGTGCCCAATGCCGCATAGTGTTGCTCATCCCCTTCGCCCAGAAACAGTTCTATGCCATCATAACCGCACTCCTTCAGCTTGTCTATAATAGCATAATGCTGCGCTGTCACGTGGTTCGTCCAGAGCAGCATGTTCATCCCTATTTTCATCCGGAAGTATTTCTTGATTATGCCGCGGCCGCTGCTGGGGCGGCGGCTTTTCGTTTTTTAACCCAGAACCAAAGAATCGTAAAGAGTATGATAAGCAAGCCCGGGAAGATCGTCATGGTCTCCAGGGTAGCCTGCCCGGCAACCAATTCCAATTCATCGCCCGTAAGTCCCTGAGATGCCGCTACGGCCTTATCCTCATCAATCCAGCTGCCAATAATTGGCTGGAATATAGAGGTGGAGAACATGCCCACAGCGCCTATGACAGACATGCCCAATGCGCCGCTCTTTGGGATCTTATCGGCAATAAACCCTATCATGTTGGGCCAGAAATACGCTACCCCCAGGGCAAAAAAGATGGCCGACACATAGGCCATGGCCCCGGTTTGTGTACTAAAAAGGTATACTCCTAAGGTGGCTAAAACAGCGCCTCCGAGCAAGACCCCGGTCTGATCGAACTTTTTGACCACGTCTCCCCCAAAATAACGGGCTACCGCCATCAGGCCGGTAACCAGGGCGAGGATCAACATGGGCTGGGCACCACTTTTTGAGAGGATAAGCCCTACCCATTGCTGTGGACCGAATTCTGAAATAGCGGTAAGTGACATGCAGACAATCATAAAGAGGAACAAGGGCGAAACCATCGCCTTAAGATTGCCTGTGAGCGTGGCGGCTTCTTCCACTTTCGCTTTCGGCCAGGGTTGGCCGAAGAATAAGAAGGCATAAATCAGGGTGGGGATCAGGATCACCCAAATCTGGGATTCCCAACTTAGGCCCGCATCCGTCATAAATTTGGAGACCAGGCTGCCAATGACAATTCCGCCCGGAAACCACATATGGAACCGGTTTAACATCTTGCTCATCCGGTTTCCCTGATAGGCATCTGCTATCATCGGGTTACAGGCGGCTTCGGTACAGCCATTTCCCAGTCCGATAAGCAGGGTTGAGATAAGCAATCCGGTATAACTCCCGGAATATATGGTCATGATAATACCAATGGCATGAGCAAAAAAGGCGAATTGCATGATGGCCTTGCCCCCTACCTTGTGGTATATGAGCCCGCCGATGACCATAGAAATGGGGAATCCCAAAAACCACATTGAATTGATAAAGCCCAACTGCTCGGCCGAAAGGCTTAGCTCCTCCCCCAATTGCGGCAAGATGCCCGCGCGGATGCTAAAGGACAATGCGGTGGTAATCAAAGCAAAACAACTTCCGTAAAAGAGCCTGTTTTTATTGGTTGCAGATAAATTCACTTCACTTTCCATATGACGTTTAGTTTGAATTGGTTATTTGTTTTTTTGGTTGATTTCGGAACACTATAATTCCTTTGCCCTCCGTTGGCAGAGGCGATCCATTGAATGCCAGTGTACATCCCCAACAAGCATCCGGCTAAAATATCGATAAATTTCTTTATTCTTCCTTACTTTTTTCTCAAAATAAACAATGATTCATTGCATTATCCCACAACAAATTTAGGGGCTATGGCCTGGTTTAGTTCTACTATTCCATTAATTGTTGATACTTTTTTGTCATCCTTTAACAGCCTTCGGTCCGGTTGTAACCAAAATCAAGGGCGAATCCCTTCTGGTGGTTGTTCCGTTGTCCTGGTCTAATTTATGACAAAAAAGTGTCGCCTTTTAATAAAAAAGGAGGAAGAATAATTGTCATTGTAGTATAGATTTGTGATGTAATCCTTTAAAAAGAATATTAAAGGGCGTATTTTTTATTAATTAGTTAAAATATTTGATAATTTATCGCATATAATTTTTCTAACCCCGGATGTGGCAATTAGCCATTGGGTGGATGGATATGCACTCAGGGCTGACCCCTGTCGCGGGGTTTGGTAAGCCGCAATACTTGAAGCAAGAGAAAATAACCGGGACCTTACACGCGTAAGATCCGGAATATTATCTGAAACCAACCCTGACGGACACTGAGTCTGCAGTACATCTGGTAAACTAAACCATAGGTGCCATGCAAGAAAACAACTACCCAAAACTCCACAACGCATCCTGGCCCGGCGTTGTGGGGAAGGGCCCCGATTCCGAGCCAACAATTGATATTGACACCATGATAGAACTTACCGCAAACGCGGAAGTGGATGGGGTCAAGTTTGATGGGATAGACCTTTTTCTGGCCCTTCCGCATTTAGACATCGATGCGTCATTGGACGATATCAAGAAAATGGCAGACAAAGCCATGGCCCATGACCTGAGCATAGGCAGCCTGGTAGCGCCCGTCTGGGAGGGATTGGGCGGCGGTTCGGCCATGGGTTCCAGGGAAGAGCGCAACTCCTTTCTGGAACAGGTACGCAAGTCTTGTAAGATTGGGCAGGAGCTTCGCCGATTGGGTGTAAGGCCCTATGGCGTGGTCCGGATAGATTCTTCCAGCAGCCCGGCCGAGTGGGACAAAGACCCCGTAGCCAACACCAAACTGATCGCGTCCACCTTTCGTGAGGCCTGCGACATCGCGGCAGACTATGGGGAATCACTGGCGGCCGAAGGAGAAATATGCTGGGGCGGTATGCATGGGTGGAAGACCATGGTCCGGACCCTTGAGGAAGTAAACAGGCCCAACATTGGTTTCCAGGCAGACATGGCACATACCCTGCTCTATCTTCTGGGCATCAACAAGCCGGACGAAAGGATACTGCCGCCTGATTTTAAATGGGACGACCGTGATACGTTATCCGAGGGGCTTAAAACCCTGACGGCAGCATTGCGCCCCTGGACCATAGACTTCCATGTTGCCCAGAACGATGGGACCGTATTCGGATCCGGTACACACGACAAAACCGGAAGGCATTGCCAGGCGACAGACCCCAACGGGAAATTAGATATAGCGCAGGATGCGGGGTACTGGCTAAGGGATGAAAAGGGGGTGCTCACCAAAAAAATGAAGCATATATGTTGGGATGGTTGTATGTTCCCCAATAAGGTAATGGAACAACCCCAAACCTGGAATGACGTGCTGGGGGCAATGATAGCCGTCAGAAAACACCATGGATGGTATGAAAGCCAATAATAAACAAAACTCGTGATCTTGTCAGATAAAAAAACATTGCGGATAGGCCTGGTTGGGTACGGGTTTATGGGAAGGACGCATTCCAATGCGTATAAAAGGGTTGGGGATTTTTTCCCCGAACTGGCTTACAGGCCTGTACTAAAGGCCGTTTGTGCCCGAAGCGAAGACCGGGTACGGGAGTTTGCCAACCAATGGGGGTACGAATCCTTTGAAACCGATTGGAAAAAGTTGGTCGGCCGGGCCGATATTGATGCTATTGACATATGCACCCCCAACCATATGCATGCAGCAATTGCCATAGCGGCTGCCAGGGCCGGTAAAATGGTGCTCTGTGAAAAGCCTTTGGCTAAAACGGTTTCCGAAGCCCAGCCCATGGTCGACGCCGTGGAAAAAGCAGGGGTAGCTAACACCGTTTGGTACAACTACCGGAGGGTTCCTGCGGTGACACTCGCCAAACAGATCATAGCTTCGGGCAAGCTCGGCAAAATATTTCATTACCGTGCCAATTTCCTGCAGGACTGGACCATTAACCCCGAACTGCCCCAGGGGGGTGAAGGATTATGGCGACTTGATAATGAAGTAGCCGGCTCCGGGGTCACGGGAGATCTCCTGGCCCATTGCATTGATACCGCCATGTGGTTAAACGGGGGGATTAAAGATGTATCTGCGGTTACAGAAACCTTTGTGAAGGAAAGAATACATACCCAAACCGGCGCGGTGCAAAAGGTAGGCATAGATGACGCCTGCATCTTTCATTGCCATTTTGACAACGGCTCATTGGGTGTCTTTGAATCTACGCGCTATGCCAGGGGCCACAAGGCGCTTAACACCTTCGAAATCAACGGGGAACACGCCTCTATCCGCTGGGATTTGCACGACCTGAACCGCCTGGATTACTTTGACCACCGGGACGATTCCATCGTCCGCGGCTGGCGCTCTGTCCATGTAACCGATGGGGACCAGCCCTATATGGATAAATGGTGGGTGCCCGGGCTTTCTATTGGGTACGAACACACATTTGTCCACCAGGTGGCCGACTTCCTAAAAAGCATTGAAGACGGCACTCCCTGTTCCCCCACCTTCAGGGAAGCGCAGGAAACCCAAAAAGTCTGTGAGGCCGTCCTGCAATCAGCCGCATCCAGAAGCTGGAAAAACACGAATGTCCATTGGAAATAAGACAAAAACGATGCCCCTTATGGCAGATCAAAAGATGAACGCTACCATTAAAGGCTTCTGCCTGCACGGTCGAAAGAAAATCGATCCCGGAACAGCCGTGTCTGTCACGGAAAACACGGCGGTGGTACCCATGGAAACCCCTGAACTAAAAGAAGGGGAATTCCTGGCAAAAACCCTTTATACCGGTATTTGCGGTTCGGACAACAGTGCCGTCCTGGGCAAGTCGAATTTTGATTGGGTAGAACGACCCAGGATCATAGGCCATGAATTCAGTGCCGAGGTTCTGGAATTGGGCCCGGGGGATCACGGGGACCTGCGAATCGGTGACATCATTACCCCGATTGCCATGCTGGGTTGCAGGCAAACCGATTGCCCTGCCTGTATCTCCGCTATGTGGAACCTCTGTCCTTCCAAGCAGATCATAGGGTTTCACAGGAACGGCGGTTTCGGTCAGCATGTGGTTCTGGAATCAGACCGGGCCGTAAAGTTGGCTGATGGGGTTAGCCCGGAACAGGGCGCCCTGGTAGAACCCTTATCTGTAGTGGTAAACGCGCTACACAACAAATGTAATATCAAGCCCGGGCAGGATGTGGTGGTTACCGGCTGCGGCATCATAGGCCTCATGTCTGCCGAACTCGCCAGGGCTGCCGGTGCCCGCGTAGCGGTCACGGGTATAGCGCGCGACCGGGATATTCGATTAAAAAAGGCCGCGGAACAGGGGTTTATTACCATCGAAGTTGCCCCCGAAAATACCCTGGGGGCCCAACTAAAAAAGGGTATCGTGGATAGCCATGGCATCCCTTTCGGAACTAAGGGCCAGGTAGATTTGCTCATCGAGTGTTCGGGCGTACCCCAGGTACTCAATGAAGCCATATCGGTGGTAAGGCCTGCGGGGGATATCTGTGTCATTGCCACCTATGCCTACGAAGTCCCGATAAATGCGACGCAGCTTACCCGCACTTCCCTGAATATGAGGGGGTCTATGGGATCCTGCCGTACCGATTATATGGTCGCGCAAAAATTATTGCAGACCGGGACCTTTCCGGCCGCAAAGTATATAGACCTTTATGGCTTTGACGCTATTTCACTGGCCTTTGAAGATTCTATCAAGGCCAGGAATATCAAAGCGGTGATAAAAATGAATGAATGACAACAGTGTCCGCCAATTAAGAAAACATGCATAGCATTTTTATAACAGGAGGTACAGGTTGTATAGGGGCCGTGACCATCTATAAGCTGCTGGCATCCAAAAATGTCGGCAAAATAGTTGTTGCCACACGCTCCAACAATACCGCCCATTTGAAATTGTGGCTGGGTGAAGACTTGGATCCGCGGTTGGAATTTGTGTCGCTTGATGTTGCAGACCAGCAGGCCATTAACCGGGTCCTCCCCTTGGTTAACCCTTCACATATCATTCATTTGGGGGCCTACCAAAGCCCGGATTGCTCCCAATACCATCATGAAGGGATGCAGATCAACGTAGGTGGGACCATGGCCCTCCTGGATGCCGCGGAGAAGCTCCCCGGGTTACAACGTTTTGTCTTCGCCAGCTCCGCGGCGGTCTACGGGATGCGGTCTATGTACCCCGAACCAGGCATTAAAGAAGACGCCCCACTGGCCCCCCCCAACCACTATGGCATCTGGAAACTGGCAGGGGAGCACCTGGCCAGGCTCTATTACGAACAAACCCAGGTGCCCACCGTCTGCCTCCGGCTCAACACAACCTATGGCAAGGGCAGGGATAAGGGAAAAACTTCGGCCCCAACCAATGCGTTGAAAGCTATTGCATTAGGGGCTGCCAAAGAAGAAAAAATTCCGTTTAGCATGCCTTACCAGGGCCGTGAAAATTATCACTATGTCGACGACGTGGGGGGGCATTTTGCCGCTTGCGCCATACAGCCCTTCAAAGGCTTTGGAATCTTCAATATCAAGGGGAAGACCATTTCCATCGAAGAATATCTTCAGCTTGCGCTGAAACAGGCTACGCTATTGGGGATGGCCCCCTATGCCGATTTGTCTGTCGCCCCGGGAGCCCCCCCCAATCTATTTGTTTCAGACCTGAGCCATGACAACATAGAGCGGGCGTTTAAAGGCCTGCCGCTTACCGACATAGAAGTAGGCATACGACATTCTCTAATCGAATTCAGGGAAATGGCCAAAAACAATGGATTACAATTCTCGATCGAAAAAAGTTGAAACCAGAATGCTCGGACAAACCTTGAAAAAACCATTAATGTGAAGAATATCGGGATAGGGTTGCTGGGCGCCGGGGAGGTGGCCGATCTGCACGCCGAGGCCATCAATGCCCTTGAAGGGGCCACGCTGGTGGGCCTTTGGAACAGGACCTGGGAAAAAGGGGTTGAAAAGGCCGCCAGATACGGCTGCTCCGCTTTTAAGACCCCGGAAGAATTATTGGCAGACCCGCGTATCGACGCGGTTTTTGTGCTGACCAATATGGAAACACATTGCGATTATACCATCAGGGCTGCCAGCGCGGGTAAGCATGTATTGGTAGAAAAACCGGCTGCTTCCTCCATTGCGGAACTCCAAAAGATGCAGAAAGCGGTGCGTTTGGCCCGGGTACAATGCATGCCCGTACACAACTATATCTATGAGGCAGGGATACAGCGCACAAAAGCCATGATAGACAGTGGTGCCCTGGGCAGCCTGACGCAGTTTTACATGATGTACAACATACACCATGCCGATGCGATACGGGCAAGGTACCCGGGTGTAATACGGCAGATCTTAACCCATAATTGTTACACGATGCTCTACCTGGCCGGGCAGCCAGAAACCGTCTCCTGCATGAAGCATACGGTAGACAGCACGCTCGCACCCCAGGAAAATGTGGCTATGGCCAATATTAAAATGCGAAATGGCTGTTTGAGCCACCTTTCTGCCAGTTTTGCGAATGATGATCACGCCGGAGATCCCTGGACCTGTATCATCAAGGCAATGGGCACCAAGGGCAGCACCCGGTATAGCTACCGGGATTGGGTGATCAACCAGCCCAAAGGCGCACATTCCCAAACCTACCAGTGTTATCCGGAAACCATAAAAAACACGGCCACCCATTTTATTGACAAAGTCTTGCGCCTGGGGGTCAAACCACTTTCAACACTGGAAGATGCCATCACCTGCCAGAAAATCATCGAGGCCTTTGAACGGTCTGAGGAAGAGGGCATGCACGTGATCATGCGCTAAATTATAATTTTTGAAGACCCATAAACCTATGAATATCCGAAAGATTCTACTTCTACTCCTCCTGGCCGCCAGTTTTCAGCATTGTAGCACGCCTGAGAAAAAAAGGTTGAACGTACAAAAAGACAGCCACCTGGTACTCATTGGGAATAACCTGGCCTCCAGGATGATGAACTTTGGGTACTTTGAAACCGAAATGCATTTGCGCTACCCAGACAGCACCCTCTTTATCAGGAATATGGCCGATGGTGGCAACACCCCGGGTTTCAGGCCGCATTCATCCCGAAATTCACCCTGGGCATTCCCCGGTGCCGAAAAGTTTCAGACCGAATTAGCGAACAATTCCGGAAGTATCGGGCACTTTCCTACGGAAGATGAATGGCTCACCGAACTGAAGGCGGATATTATTATCGCCTTTTTCGGATATAACGAATCGTTTCAGGGGGAAGAAGGCTTAGGAAATTACAAGGAAGAACTCCATGCCTTTATCGCGCATACCAAAAACCAAAAATACAACGGGCAACAGGCGCCACAGCTAGCCCTGGTATCTCCGGTTGCCTTCGAAAACCTGTCGGGCAAAATGGATTTGCCAGACGGGGAGAAAGAAAACAAAAACCTCCAATTATATACCGAAGCAATGCGGGAAGTTGCCGAAAAGGATGGTGTGCTATTTGTGGATGCCTTTTCCCCCAGTAAAAAATGGTACGATTCGGAAAGTGATGCCATGACCGCCGATGGTTTCCAGTTAAATTCCAGGGGGTATCAAAAGTTTGCCGCCCTCCTGGCCGATGAGCTCTTTGGCAAGGTGCCCGCGGCTGCCGGGGCAAACCGCCAGGACACCCATGCTGCCGTATTGGACAAAAACTGGTACTGGCACAATGATTTTAAAATACCTAACGGGGTGCATGCCTATGGCAGGCGTTTTGATCCTTTCGGGCCTGACAACTACCCTTTCGAGATAGAAAAAATACGGCAGATGACCGCCAACCGGGACACCGCAATCTGGAATAGCGCCAGGGGCGTGACTACCGACCTGGAAAGCATGGATGCCAGAACCAGGAAACTGCCCGCCGTACAAACCAATTATGTCCAGGTAGATGGCACCGGGAATCCGGAATATTTATACGGGCAGGATGCCCTTGATCAGTTACGGGTGCCAAAGGGGTATAAACTGGAATTGTTTGCGTCTGAAAAAGAATTTCCGGATCTGGCCAATCCGGTACAACTTTCCTTTGATAACAAGGGCAGGCTTTGGGTAGGGGTGATGCCCAGTTATCCGCATTACAAGGCCGGTGACGCCAGGCCCGATGATAAATTGCTGATTTTGGAGGATACCGATAACGATGGAAAGGCAGACCGGCAAACCGTCTTCGCCGATGGCCTGCACCTGACCATAGGCTTCGAATTTGCCCCTGAGGGGGTATACGTCTCACAGGGCACCAACCTGGTATTGTTAAAAGACACGAACGGGGACGACAGGGCGGATAGTACCGAAATAATCCTTAGTGGTTTTGACGACCACGATACCCACCATGCGATCAGCGCCTTTTGTGCAGACCCTTCCGGCGCTATTTATATGGCCGAAGGCGTATTTTTGCATACCAATGTGGAAACGGCGTATGGGCCGGTAAGGGCCACCAATGGCGGATTTTACCGGTATAGCCCCCAGAGGCACTACCTGGAGCGTGTACAATTGCCCATCCCCAACCCCTGGGGCATTGCCTTTGACGAATGGGGGCAAAACTTCTTTGCCCATACCTCAGGGCCCGATATGACCTGGATGATGCCGGGAAGTATCAAACCGCGGTATGGCCAGGCCTCTCCCCTGCCTAAAAACCTGATCGAAGAGGCGCATAGGGTACGGCCAACATCCGGACTTGAATTTGTTTCCAGCAGGCATTTCCCCGAAGAAATACAGGGCAGCATCCTCATCAACAATACGATCGGATTTTTGGGCACCAAGGTGCACACCATTACCGATGATCCTGAGTCGGCCGGTTATCTCAGCAAACACCAAGTGGATCTCATCACCTCCGGTGACCCCAATTTCAGGCCGGTAGACATGGAATTTGCCCCAGACGGTTCACTTTATTTGGTAGACTGGCACAACGTGTTGGTGGGACATATGCAGCACAACGCCAGAGATCCGCTGCGAGACCATGTGCACGGGCGTATTTACCGGATGACCTACCCCTCCAGACCCCTGGTGGAACCCGCCAAAATTCACGGCGCTTCAATTGGGCAATTGTTGGACAACCTGAAACTTCCGGAATACAGGACCCGCTACCGTACCAGAAGGGAGTTGCGGGAACGGGACCCGGCAGCAGTCCTATCGGAACTCAAATCATGGGTTGGCTCCTTGCAAAGTGATGACCCCCGGTACGAGCAACAGCTTCTGGAAGCCCTTTGGGTAAGCTGGGGGTTGAACAAAGTGGATGAAGGTTTGCTAAAAAAATTACTGGAAGCCCGTGATTACAGGGCCCGCGCTGCTGCAGTCCGCGTCTTGCGCTATGCGGGGCATCAAATCTCCAATGCGGAAGGATTATTGATGGATGCCGCCGTAGATGCGCATCCAAGGGTACGGTTGGAGGCGCTGGTGGCGGCTTCCTGGCTACCTGCTGACGTGGGTATACCAATTGTTAAAGCTGCCGGCAGCATGCCTTTAGATGAATGGATGGCAGCGCCCTATGAGGCCGCGCTGGCCCATTTGGAAGGTAGAAATGTAGGGGTCACACCGGAGGGAAAAACCATGACCAGTCTGGACGGGACAGATAAGGAGCTCTTTATGAAGGGCGAAGAAATTTATAAGCGGGAAGGCTTTTGCGTCACCTGTCATCAGCCCGATGGCCTGGGCCTTAGTGCTTCCCAATTTCCGCCGTTGGCGGCTTCCCCCTGGGTGACCGGCAGTAAGGAGCGACTTATCAAACTTACATTAAACGGGATGATGGGGCCATTGGAGCTTTTGGGCAAGACCTATCCGGGGCAGGTACCCATGACCCCGTTCGGTGGGATGTTAAATGACGAGGAAATAGCAGCGGTACTCACTTTTGTAAGGAACGCCTTTGGAAACAGCGCTACTGCCATTACCGCTGAAAAAGTGCATGAAGTACGGGAAGCAACCGCTGGCAAGCAAGGTTTCTACACCGCCGAAGAACTATTAAAGGCGCATCCGATGGAAGGTAATTGATTCTATCTAAGCCCTTGCCGGGGTACACTGCCCCGATTACAGATGCTTTGGTATAGAAATTGCCGGACTGCGGGGCTACAGCTATGCCCCCTTGTTTAGTCTATTGGCTGGCTTCCCCACCAATCCGCATTTGGCCTGTAATCGTCCGACAAGACCTGCATCCGCTCCTTTTCCAGGGCAGGCCAAAGTTCTTGTTGGATGGTTAGAAGCCTTTTCCGGGCCATCAGGGAATCATAGGACGGGTCCGGTGTCGGTTGTTCCGCGCCCACGGCCCGTAGCCATTGCCGGAGTTTCCCGGCCATCGCTTCGGTGCGTTGGGGGTATTCCGCCGCGAGATTGGATTGTTCTTCCGGATCCGATATCAGGTTGTAGAGTTCGCTGCCCCCGTCTTCCCAATAGTAGATAAGTTTCCAGCCATCTTCCTGTAGTATGGAGGAGGGGGCTCCCCCCTGGTTCCCGTAATGGGGGTAATGCCAGTACAGTGGGCGTTTGGTGTTTATGTCCTTTCCTTCCAGCAGGGGTTTTAAGCTTATCCCATCCCGGTGTTGGGCCGGAAGCGGCTTCAATCCCGCCAGGTCGAGGATAGTCGGGTAAAAATCGGTGCCGGTCACGGGAAAGTCGTTTGTGGCCCCTGGTTTGGTGACCCCGGGCGCTTTAATGAAGTACGGTTCCCTGAGTCCGCCTTCCCACTGGTAACCCTTGCCCCCCCGCAACGGCAGGTTCGAAGTGGAGAAGGAATCGCCGGAAGCAACGCCCCCGTTATCGGAAGTGAAAATTACGATGGTATGATCGGCGAGTCCCAGGTCATCCAACGTTTTCAGCACAAGCCCTACCGCGTCATCCATCTGCTCTACCAACCCGGCATAGACGGGGTTGTCTTGCCGTTGCCGGACGGGCAATACCCGCTCCATGCTAAAGCCCCTATCGGCCACGCCCATGTTTTGGGCTTTTTCGCGGTATTTGGCCCATTTTTGCCGGGTAGTTTGTATAGGCCCGTGGACGGCATAAAAAGAGAGGAACGCAAAAAAGGCCGAATCCCGGTGTTTCCGGATAAAGTCCGCCGTTTCGGTGGCCAGGCGCATACTAAGTTGTTCACCCGCCCGTGTATTGTCGAGTTTGGGGTTCTCCCAGGGCGAAAAATACCCCCCGATGGGGCTTCCCATCTCCCATCCGCCCTTGTTGATGTCGAAACCGTGGTCTTCGGGATGGGAACCCTGGCTGCCCAAATGCCATTTTCCGGCAAAAAAGGTTTTGTAGCCCCCTGCCATCATCGCCTCGGCCAGGCTGGTATCTTCATGGGGCAAATGGTGCCTGTAGGGGGCAGGGAGCAATTTGTCGTACCTGTTCAGGGAGGTCCAGCCGGGCCCCGACTTTGCGCCTATCCAATCGGTAATGCCATGCCTGGCGGTGAATTTGCCAGTCATGATACTGGCCCTGGAGGGACTGCAGACCCGGCTAGCCGCATAGCCCCGGGTAAACATCATTCCTTCTTTGGCAATCCTGTCTATATTGGGGGTTTCATAGTAAGCGCTCCCGGTACTGCTCAGGTCATGGACCCCCAGGTCATCGGCCAGGATAAATACCACATTGGGTTTTCGCGTTGGAGGGCGTTTTTGCTCTTTGCAAGCCAGGAACGAGCATAGTGCCAACAGGAAAGGGGTAAGATATAACGTTCGCATGGTTGAGCCATATGGTGGTAAGTGATAAAAATAACAATAATCTGGTGCTCTCCCAGCACCTGAGAATAGGTATCCACCTCCCCCTCCTGCTAGGGGGAGGTGCCACGGCACTGCCGTGCCGGAGGGGGCTTTGTTGGCACAGGGCAAAAAAAACTGAAGCAGGCACTATCGTTCACTTCAGGGTAAAAAAAAGACTCCAAGATTTCTCTTGAAATCTCAAAGAATCCCGACGCTGACGGTCAGGATTTTACCATGTGCCATTCCCCTGGCATAGGGCCATAAAAAAAGAGCCCTACATGAATGACAGCCTGTGAGCAGGAGCCAGGCGAACGGCGAACAGCCGCTGGAATTCATCCCCGGCCGAACATAGTGAGCGCAGGGATCTCCCACGCTTATATTCCATAAAAAAAGAGCCCTACATGAATGACAGCCTGTGAGCAGGAGCCAGGCGAACTGCGAACAGCCGCTGGAATTCATCCCCGGCCGAACATAGTGAGCGCAGGGACCTCCCACGCTTATATTCCATAAAAAAAGACCCCTACATGAATGACAGCCTGTGAGCAGGAGCCAGGCGAACTGCGAACAGCCGCTGGAATTCATCCCTGCCGAACATAGTGAGCGCAGGGATCTCCCACGCTTATATTCCATAAAAAAAGATCCCGATCAAATGAATGA
>LXTR01000041.1 GCA_001683825.1 Flavobacteriaceae bacterium CP2B
GGTGGGCCATGCTTCTTCGCCCTCAAGTGTGGAAGGGGGTACCGGGATTTCCTTGATATCAAACAAGGGCTCCCCGGTTTTGCGGTCAAAAACAAAGACATATCCCTGTTTGGTAACCTGGGCCACGGCCGGGATCTTTTTTCCTTTCCGGTATACATAGAGCAGGTTGGGCGGGGCAGGGGGATCCCGGTCCCAGAGGTCGTGATGGGTGAACTGGAAATGCCACAGGCGCTCCCCGGTACTGGCATCCAGGGCCAGGAGGCAATCAGAATACAGGTTGCTCCCCTTCCGGGGGCCACCATAGAAATCGGGGGCAGCGGAACCTGTTGGTACGTAGAGCACACCGGTGGCCATGTCTACGGCCATCCCCGCCCAGTTGTTGGCGGCCCCCACGATCTGGCTTTTATAGGTTTCGGGGTCTTCCCAACTGTCGTGCCCGGGCTGTCCGGGATGGGGAATGGTATGGAATACCCATTTTATTTCTCCGGTGATGGTGCTGAATGCCATGATGTCCCCGGGCGCGGCCCCAGCGTCTTCCGATAGGCGCAATGGCATTATGATCAGGTCCTTATAAACGGTTCCCGGCGTATTGGAGATCACGAATTTATCCCTGGCGTGTTGGGGCATACCGGAACGCAGGTCGATTTTACCCTGCTGGCCAAAAGCAGGCACCGGCAGCCCGGTAAGGGCGTCCAGGGCATAAAGGTCTGGCCCCCTGGAATAGAAGATGCGTTTGTCATTCCCATTTTCCCAATACGAGACCCCACGGCTTGAAGAATGCCACACCTGCAGGGAGTCGCCAAATTGCCAGATTTCCTCACCGGTGGCGGCATTCAGGGCCACCACCCTCAGGGCGGCGCTAACCCCATACAGGATAGAATCCACAACAATGGGGTTCATCTGCATCTGCCCCGCGTCCGGGGCTTTGTATCGCCAGGCCACGGTAAGCTTGTGCACATTCTCCGGGCTGATCTGCGCGAGGGTAGAGTAGTGGTTCCGGTCTGGGCCCCCAAGGTAGTCTTTCCAGGAAGTATAGTCGGCAGTATAAGGGGTGCTTTCTGGCGCATCGCCACAGCCGGATACGGCAAACAACACCATTACAGCCAGCACCCAACGGAGCCGGGCTGTAAAATTGAAATGCTTCATAAAGGCCGGTTTTTTTTAAAAGTAAGTAAAAAGCAGAAGCGGGCAAAAAGACATTTATGACCGCTGCCTGCCGGTGGCCTGCTTCCCAAAGTACCTTTCAAGCAGTTGTTTTACCCCGGTATAGTAGGCCTTGCCAAACAAATTGAGGTGCACCAGCAGGTAATAGAGCTGATAGAGGTCCCTGCGCTCCCCCTGCCCGTCTACAGGCGGCAAAACGCTGTCGTACCCCTGGTAGAATTCAGGGGAGAAACCGCCAAAAAGCCGGCTCATGGCCAGGTCGACCTCTGAATGCCCTCGGTAGACGGCCGGATCAATAAGGCAGGGCAGGCCCTCCGGGGAAACAAGGTAGTTCCCGGCCCATAGGTCCCCGTGTAACAGGGCTGGCTGTACGGGCCCGCAGAGGCCATGGAGCACCCCTTCCATTTTAGGGCCCCCGGGAATTTCTTTGGGTCCCATCAAGCCCCTGTGCACGGCCATCCTTAATTGTGGAAGCAGGCGCTCCCGCACATAAAAGGAACTCCAGCGGGGATGTGCCGTATTGCCCTGGGGAAGGCTTCCTATAAAATTGTCATTCTCCCACCCAAAATCGATCAGGGGGGTACGGTGCATCGCGGCCAGCGCCTGCCCAAATCGGCGCATTTCCGCGGGGGAAGGGTTTTTGGAAGGGATATATTCCATCAGCAGCAGGCAGGTTGACCCCAGGGGGAGGCAATGATAAACCGCAGGCGTCTTGATATGCCCCGTACGGGCGATGGCTTCCAGACCCTCCTTCTCGGCCCGGAACATTTCAAGGGACTGCTTTCCGGAATGGAGCTTGACAAAAAACCGATCGGTGGCTGTTTCCAGCAGGTAGGCACTGGAGATGTCGCCCCCGGACAGGGCTTTGCAGGATTTAAGGGGTGTCCCCAGGAGTTCCCGTAAGTGTTGCTTCAGGGCGTCGTCCATGGCTGTTTGTGCTTTTGAACTGTGCAGTACCTGTTTGCCTGGGGGGCTTATCGGTATAGTGCCTTGTAGTACTGCCTGGCCATCCGCTGGCTGGTAAATTCCGGGATTACGCCTTCTATCCCCTGCGTTACCAATTGGTGCCAGTAGTCCGGGCGGTCGTAATAGGCCGGAAGCACCTTTTCTTCCAGTATTTTATAGAGGTTTTCAGCGTCAAACCGGTCCTGTTCCCATTCCGGCCAGTGGTGGTCTGCTTCAGGCAGCACAAAGCAATTTTCCCCGTCTTTTGCAAATTCGGGGATCCATCCATCGTTCACCGACAGGTTGACCGAACCGTTCATGGCGGCTGTCATTCCGCTGGTACCGGAAGCTTCCCTGGTAATCCGCGGGGTGTTGAGCCAGACATCGGAGCCTGTCTTGAGAAGCCGGGACAACTGGATTTCGTACCCGAAAAGCACCGCCATATTGGAGCGGTACTTGGTAAGGTGTACCAGGTGGTTAAACTGGTCAATGGCCCCTTGGTCCATAGGGTAAGGCTTGCCGGCCCAGATCAGTTGTACGGGGTATTTTGAGGCGGACATCAACCTTTCAAATCGTTCAAAATCGTGCAATATCAGGTCTGCCCGTTTGTACTGTGCAAACCTGCGCGCCCAGACAATAGTGATCACCCCGGGGTCAAAACGCTTTCCGGTTTGGTCCAGGACCGTCTCAAAAAGCATGGATTTCAGTGCTTTTTTACGCTTTGTAAAGGCTTTTTGGTGCCCTCCGCTCCAGGCTTTCCCCAGGCCTTCATCCTGCCAGAAGCTTCGGTTTTGGGCATTGGTGATGGGGATGATCTCACAGAGGCCCTTATAGCCATGCCACATCTCCCTGGCCACCGTACAATGCAGTTTGGAGACCGCGTTGGCGCGTTTGGACATGCGGAGGGCCGCCACGGTATAGCTGATAAGGCCACCCTCTGTGGTTTCCCTGTGAAGTTCCTTTTCGCTCAGGGTCCTTCCAAAAAACCCAAAATGGTTTAGCATATTTCCGTCGTGTTCGGCATTGCCGGCTTTTTCCGGCGTATGGGTGGTAAAAACCAGCTGGTCGCGTTTCACCCCACGGTCTTTCAGGTAATAAAATGCGGGCAGGGCGTGCCCCTCATTCAGGTGGTAGATATCTGCCCCGCCCAGGGCTTCCACGACCTTCGCGCCACCAATGCCCAGGACAATGCTCTGGGCAATACGCGTTTGCACGTTATTGTCGTATAGATGGTGGGTAATGGTACGAGACAGGTAGTCGTTGCCCTCAACGTCCGTACTGAGCAGGTAGATGGGGACACAGCCAAAAATTTCCGGCTTTAACACATAGGCACGGACCTTCACGGAGGGGTTGTCATTGATTTGGATGCTCACCTCCAGGCCGGTATCCTCCAGGTAACTGTAGTGTTTTTCTACAAACTGGACCTGAAGGCTTTGGTCCTGGTTACGGGACTGATCGTAATACCCGTATTTCCATAGCATGCCCACCCCAATCATGTTCTGCTTGAGTTCCAGGGCAGACCGCATATGGGAGCCCGCCAGGAAGCCAAGCCCTCCCGAGTATATTTTCAGGGCCTGGTGAATGCCGAATTCCATACTGAAATAGGCAACCTTCTTGTTAAATTCCGAAGCAGGTTTATAGGGGTGGTACCACGTTTGGTAGTTATTGGTCATACAGTACTCGTTGTTTGGTGGCAGAATCGCTACAGCGGTTATTTAAGGGTATGCTTGTACTTATTCTGATCGGCCAGCAGCGCCGTAGCCGTCAGGATGGCCTGGTCATTGCCGAGGTAATGTGCAAAAAGGCCTTCCCGGTAAAAGTAGCGTTTAATAATTTCGTCTTCCAGGGATTTTTGTATTTCGGCCCGGTAGGTCTCCAGGGCCTGTAGTTTGTTCCTGCTGATCTCGGCCAGCAGCCGTTGGTAACTATCTTCTATCCCGGGGCCCAGGATCTCGTGGTCGTCTTTGGCCATTGCCACTTTCAGGGCTTTTTCGGTACGGGTTTCAAAATTAAAGTTGCGGCCCGACACAAATTTTTTGAAGGCGTCGTAATCGCTGTCCGTAAACTCAAAGGAGGAGATCGCCTCCAGGGGGTTGGCATAATAGTATTGGGTGGCAAAATCGAAAATGAGGTGGTTTTCGGTCAGGGAGCGCGTAAGTTCGTTGCTGCGCAGGGCCATGATCTCCACATCGGGCATGACGCCACCCCCGTCCTGCACCACTCTTCCATTCCGGGTTTTAAAGGTGTTAAAGCTGGTATTCCTGACCGCGTTGCCCTGGTCGTCCCGGTTCCAGTAATCCAGGGACTGTATACAGCGGCCCGAAGGGGTATAATAGCGAGAAATGGTAACTTTAAGCTGTGTGCCATAGGTAAGTTTCAACGGCCGTTGTACCAGGCCCTTTCCAAAACTCCGGGCCCCTACGACCACGGCCCGGTCCAGGTCCTGCAGGCTGCCTGAGACAATTTCACTGGCAGAGGCACTACCCCCGTCAACCAGGACGACCAACGGGATTTCTTCATCTTCCGCCTGGCTCCGCGTCTTGTATTCCCGGTTGAATTTTTTCACCTTGGACCTGGTGGTCACGATCAATTCGCCTTTTGGGACAAAGAGGTTGGTCACGTTGATCGCCTCAGAAAGCAGGCCCCCGGGGTTGCCCCGCAGGTCCAGGATCATTTTGGTAGCCCCCCGGCCTTTAAGGTCCTTCAGGGCAGCCCGGGTTTGTTCGGAGGCTTTTTCATTGAACCTGGAAAGCACGATATAGCCGGTTTCCTCATCCACCATATCAAAATACGGGACCGCATCGATCTCGATGGCGGCCCGCTCCAGGGTGGTGGTCCTTACTTCACCCTGCCGTTGGTAGGTAACAGAAACACTGGTGTTCTGCGCCCCTTTCAGTAATTCACTGGCATCATCCTTGAAATCGGCAATGGTGATATCGCCTATTTTAATGATCTCGTCCCCGGCCTTCAGGCCCGCCTTGTCGGCCGGATACCCCTGGTAGGGCTCCACGATGAGTAATTTATGGTTGTAGGACCTAACGATGGCCCCGATCCCGGAATACTCCCCCGCATTGGTGATCTTATAGGCCTCTACGTCCTGTTCATTCAGGAATTTGGTATAGGGGTCCAGCTCGTCGAGCATATTCTTGATAGCGGCGTCCATCAGTTCTGCCGGGTTGGTCTCATCCACATAATTCATGTTCAGTTCCTTGAACAGGGTGGTGAAAATCTCAATTTGTTTGGCTATTTCGAAAAAATCGCTTTTAAAACCACTTCCCAGAACCAGGAAGAGCAAAGCGAATACAGGGATCAGAAGTTTTTTATTGACTATTTTCTTCATCGTTCTTACGGGCATTAAATTGTTGTAAAAGGGTCTGCATACCTTTATCCAGTGCTTTAAAAGTAGGCATTTCTTTACCAAGATATAAAAACAGGAACGCAAAGTTTCCCTCTATGTTGTTAAAAACAAGGCCCTTATTAAGACGGTAACTTTCGCGCATCAGTCGTTTGATCCGGTTTCGTGACACCGCTTTTTTAAAGGCCCTGCGCGAAACCGTTACGCCCGCCTGTATGGGGGTGTCGCGGGGGAGGGGGGTTTCCAGGTAGATGAGCCGCAAGGGGTAACGGGTGATGCTTCGGCCTTCACGGAAAACCTGTTCAATGATCTTTTTGCTTTTGAGCTTTTCTCTTTTTGGAAACCTGAAAGACATATGAGCGCAAAAGTAGCAATTAATATGGCCGCTTCCCGCCATGATCGCTGTCATTGGCCAAAGGGGGAAAGGGGCGTAAATTTCCGTTTTGAAACCGCAGTCAACGTCCGATTGACGAAAAATGCCAATTTCTATGGGAGAACAAAAGGTAAAAAAATTACAAAAGGGGTCCGAGAATCTCCGTTACCTCTCGCAGTTGATGAATGATATTGACGCCCTGGAAGAAATGCTTGCCGATGGGGCTTTTGCTTCAGGGACCATGCATATTGGGGCTGAGCAGGAATTTTGCCTGGTAGCGGGCGATTGGACCCCTACATCAAGGGCCAAAGTGCTGCTGGAAGCAATTGACGACCCCCACTTTACCCATGAAATCGCGCTGTATAACCTTGAGATCAATTTGGACCCCCAGCCACTGACCGCCGATTGCTTTTCGCGCATGCACAAGCAACTCGACACCCTTTTGGAAAAGACCCGGCAAGCCGGGGAAACGATGGGGGTAAAGCCATTGCTCACCGGGATATTGACGACCCTGGCCCAGCGCCACCTCGACATGTCGTATATGACGCCCATCCCCCGGTACCTGGCCCTCAACCAGAAGGTAAAGGAGATGAGGAAGGATGATTTTGAACTGCACATTAAAGGGGTAGATGAGATCAACCTTAAGCACGATTCGGTGTTGTACGAGGGTTGTAATACCAGTTTCCAGACACATTTACAAATTACCCAGGGAGAATTCCGCCAGGCGTATAACTGGGCCCAGGCCATTGCGGGCCCGGTACTTTCCATCTGTGCCAATTCGCCCCTATTGATGGGGCGCGAGCTATGGGAGGAAACCAGGATCGCACTTTTTACCCAAAGTGTGGATAGCCGCGCAAGCACCTTCTACCTGGATGAAAGGGAGTCCCGCGTTGGCTTTGGCAATGAATGGGCCACGGGGTCAGCGGTCGACTTCTACAAGGAATCCATCGTTCGGTTTCGCAGCCTGCTGACCACGGATATAGCGACCAATAGCCTGGAGGAATGGCGTTCGGGGAAGGCACCTAAGCTGAAAGCGCTGGGACTGCATAACGGGACCGTGTATAAATGGAACCGGTTGTGCTTTGGACAGAATGACGGGGTACCACACCTCCGGATAGAAGCGCGATACATGCCCTCGGGCCCGAGCACCCTTGATGAGATCGCCAACATGATGCTCTGGGTGGGTATTATGAAGGGAAGGCCCGCCGCCATGGACGATATTGACCAAAAAATGGATTTCCGGGATGCCAAAGCCAATTTTTTCAATGCAGCCAGGTACGGGATGGCGGCCCAGTTTTATTGGGATGGCCAAATTATTTCAAGCGCAGATTTGCTGCTCAACCATTTGCTGCCAATGGCCTACAGGGGCTTGTATAGCATGCAGGTTTCCCCTGTGGATGTAGAGAAATACCTGTCGGTTATAGAGAAGCGCATCCGCAGCAGGAGCGGATCCCGTTGGCAGGTAGCGGGTTACCGCAAATTACGGCGCACGCATAGCCGTCCAGACGCCCTGAAGGTCCTGGCGGCGGCTACTTATTCCAGGCAGCAAAAAGGGTATTCTGTAGACGCCTGGCGTTTACCAGAACCCGGCGAGGGACTGGAGGCCCTTGGCCACAGGACGGTAGGTGATATCATGAATACCCGCATCATCTCGGCCCAGGAAGACGATAGTTCCCAATTGGTTTTCAGGATCATGCAGTGGAAAAACATACACCATGTCCCCATCCTTAACGATCATCAGGAACTTTCAGGGATCGTCTCATGGCAGGATATGAAAAAGGCCCCCGCGCGGGAGGTGATGGCAGGCGAGGCCATTGGCGTGTTCATGCAAACCCGGTTGATCACCGTGGAGGAGGACACCCCCCTTATAGAAGCGAAGAGGAAGATGGACGAGCACAATATCCATTGCCTGCCGGTAGTGGCAGGCCGCAAATTATTGGGCATCATTACTTCCAATGACCTATAGCATGAAAGATACCCTATCAGAAACATTGGCGGCTACCGTACAGGAGAAACGTGTAATCGGGAAGCTCCTGGGCCGTGAAGATGGACCAACCCTTGTATTTTTCGGGGGAATCCATGGAAATGAGCCCGCCGGGGTTAAGGCACTCCAACGGGTATTTGAGAAAATGAACCAGGGCGGGCACCAACCCGCCGGGAATGTATATGGCCTTGTTGGGAACCTGCAGGCCCTGGAGCAAGGGAAGCGTTTTATAGCCTCGGACCTCAACCGCATGTGGCATTCACCACCCTTAGACGGGGCCCCGGCAATGGACGGGGCAGAGGCGGCCGAGATGCAGGCCCTGCACCGGTACATCGGGAAGGTACTCGACACGCACCGCCCCCCCTTTTATTTTATAGACCTGCATACTACTTCCAGCAGGACCCTGCCATTTATCACGATCAATGATGCACTGATCAACCGCAAGTTCGCGCAGTGCTTTCCGGTGCCCGTCATCCTGGGGATCGAGGAATACCTCAACGGGCCGTTGCTTAGTTATATGAATGAAAAAGGGTATCTGGGCATTGGGTTTGAATCCGGGCAGCACGAGGAAGAAGCGGCCGTTACCCTGGCCGAGAGTTTTATCTGGATGGCCCTGGTCCGCGCCGGGGCTTTTAATCGCGGCGATGTGCCGGGATATGACGAACATTTCAGGCAGTTACGGCAGGCAGCGGAGGGATACCATCGCTTTTATGAGATTACGTACCGGCATTTTTTGGAACCTGGGGATTCCTTTAGCATGTTTCCGGGATTCCAAAGCTTTCAGAAGGTATCCCCGGGGACCCAGCTGGCTACCTACAACGGAAAACCCATCAGGCTGGACAGGGAGGAGACCCTGTTTATGCCGCTTTACCAAAAGCAAGGCGAAGACGGCTATTTCCTGATCCGGAGCATCCCTGCGTTCCTGCTCGCCTTATCCGAATTATTGCGAAGGGTCAAACTAGAGGGGTTGCTGCCGCTTTTACCGGGCATCAGCCGGCTGCCGGGCAACCCGGGCAAATTGTTGGTGAACCTCCGCTGGACGCCCTTCCTGAGCAAGCAGTTCTTCCACCTGCTGGGGTACCGCCACCGTTATCTGGAAGGGAAGATCGCCATCCTGAACAACCGGGAACGCACCGCCCGGAAACACGAATACCAGGATTGTTCCTGGTATCGTGGGATTTTCCGGAATTTCAGGAAGGCATGTCCCTAGGGGGTGGGCTGCCAGATATTGTTTTCCAGGGCTATATCGGCCATGAGTTGGGAAGGGTCCAGGACTACCGCCTTGATATCGGATACGGGACGTTCCAGTTCGATGTCATAGGTGGGGTAGGCCCAGGGCCAATCGGCCAATACGTTCCGCTGGATGTTGGGATAGGGGTTTTCCTTTTCGCCCCGCATCATCTGCAGGGGGGCGTAGAAACTTTCCTGGCTGCCGTCAGCATATACCACCAGCAGGTCTACCGGCATGGGCATTAAGCCAATGCGTTCGAGCACAATCCTGCTTCCCCTGTCGGTTGGCACCACATCGCGCACACCATAGTCTATGGTGTTGGTAGTTTTGGTCCAATCCGTCAGGTACCATCCCAGTTGCATGCCGGAGACTTTCTCGGCAGTGCGGATAAAATCATTGGGGGTGGGGTGGCGGAATTTAAAGGTATCGTAATAGCGACGTATGGTTTTCATAAGGTTTTCCTGCCCGATGACGTAGCCCAGTTGCGACAGGAAAATGGCCCCTTTGCTATAGGCAGAAACCCCATAGGCGAAATTGAGGTCATACCGGTCCGCGTGGGTCGACTGTGGCTGTTCTTTGCCCGATCGTACCAGGGCGTTATACCCCCGGTAGGTGTCTTCAAAAGGGTTAGATTTACCTTCCTCCATCAATTCGTTCATACAAAGGCTGGAGATAAACGTGGTGAAGCCCTCATCCATCCATTCGTGTTGGGTCTCATCGGTCGCGAGCACATGCTGGAACCAGGAATGTGCCATTTCGTGAACCATGACCCCTACCAGGCTGCCAAATTTGCGTTCGCCGGTAATGAGCGTGCTCATGGCGTATTCCATGCCGCCATCGCCCCCCTGAACCACAGAATATTGCTCATAGGGGTAGGGCCCGATATTCCTGCTGAAAAAGCCCATGGCCTCGGCGGTTTTGGGTTGCAGGTTTTTCCAGTTTTCCAGGATTTCGGGGTTGTTTTTGTAGAAAAAATGGAGGGTAGGGCCGTTTTCCACCTGAAGGGTGTCGTGGATGTAATCCGGGTCTGCAGCCCACATGAAATCGTGTACTTTGGGGGCTTTGAAATGCCAGGTTAGCGTTTTGCCCCTGGTTTTTTTCACCTTGCCCCCCGGGGCTTCATACCCGTGGCCAATTTCCTCTGGGTTTTGGAGATAGCCCGTACCACCTACGACATAGTCCTTGTCGAGGGTCAGCTTTACGTCAAAATCGGCCCACACGCCGTGGAACTCCCGGGCAATGTAGGAGTCGGCATGCCAGCCTTCAAAGTCGTATTCGGCTATTTTGGGGTACCACTGGCTCATGGAAAGCGCCACCCCTTCGGCATTGTTCCTCCCCGAACGCCGGATTTGCAGGGGCACCTGCCCCTGAAAGGCCATGTCAAAGGTAGTCCTGGCACCGGGTCCTATGGGTTGGGCCAGGGGCACCACCAGGACGGTACCTTCCAGTTGGTACGTAAGCGGCTGTCCATCCTGGCTCAGGGATTCGGCCCGGAGGAAGCCCATTTCCCCCGGACTGAGCGCGGCGATACGGCTCTTTCCGTCTTCCACCATCCTCCCGTCGGGGTCTTTGATGTTTTGCAGGCGTATGTCCATTTCACTCCCGGGCTGGAACGCGTTGAAATACATGTGGAAAAATACCCGGTCAAGCGTATCGGGCGAATTATTGGTATACACCAGCTTTTGGGTACCCGTATACCGGTAGGTGTCCGCATCCATGGCCACCTCCATGGTGTAGTCTGCGTGTTGTTGCCAATAGGCGGTGTTGTTTTGGGCAAAGAGGGGGCCCGTGAGGGCAAGCAGCACCCATAGGGCCCCTTTTATTCTGTACTCCATAGTCATGGGTTAGATTTTTACTTTTCCGTTGGCTACCTGGCTGGCCAGGATAAGGGCGTTGTAGGCGTTGGCCATTTTCCCCGACTTCGAAACCGTGTTAAAGGAGGCGGTATGGTCTGCCTCCCCGGACAGGATCACGGCTGTTTTTGAGGTCAGCCCGGACCGCATGATGATATTCTTTACCTGGGCCGCGGACAATTTAGGGAAATAGGAGCGGATCAGTGCTGCCACCCCACTGATGGCCGGGGCGGCCATAGAGGTCCCCCCCTGGAACTCATACTTATTTCCGGGCATGGTGGAGTAGATTTCTCCCCCCGGGGCAAAAATATCTACGTTCAATGCGCCATAGTTGGAGAAGGAAGCTACCATTTCTGAGCCGTAATTGCTGGTAAGCGCCCCCACCGTTAAGACATTGTCGGCAAATTCATTGATGAGGTCTTCAGAGTCGTTCGGGTAGTTCGGGTTTTCCGGTTGGTCTAAATCCAGGCCATCGTTCCCGGCGGCGTGTACAAATAGCACGTCTTTCTCCCCGGCGTATTTGATGGCTTCGTATACCCACCCGGCATTGGGGGAAAAGGCTTTGCCAAAACTGGCATTGATGATAGAGGCGCCGTTGTCCACGGCATATCGGATCCCCAGGGCGATGTCCTTGTCGTATTCATCCCCATTGGGTACCGCACGGATAGCCATGATCTGCACATTATTGGCTACGCCGTCCACCCCGAGGCCGTTCTTGCGCTCAGCGGCGATAATCCCGGCCACGTGGGTCCCGTGCGACTCATCTTCTGCTATGGCCTGCGGGTTTCCGTTGCCATAGCCCACATCGTTGAGGTCATAGGGGTCATCCCCCACGGTTTCCCTTCCATTGAAATCCACATTGAGGTGGTAGTTGAGTTTGTCTGTGAAATAGGTGACCCCGTCATTGAGTTGTTCGATCACTTCGGGGATACTATCCCTAAAATTGTACATCTGCATCAGGACCGCCACATGTTGTTGCATCTCGGGGTCCTCAGAATCTATGGCCATCACGTCGTTTTTGGTGTAGGAATCCTTTCCCAGGTGGGATTTTACCGCGGCGTCCGCGGTTTTTACGGCCAGCAGGATCTGGGAGTAACGCTCCTTATTGCTGGTGGTTTCTGCCCTTTCGGATTCCAGTTTTTCCCTGGCCCTGGCTTGCAGGTCGGCATCGCCCAGGCCCAGGCGCAGAATCCGGGTATATTCCAACTGTTCATTGTAGGAGTTCCCCAGGAAGTTGTATCCGTGAATATCGTCCACGTAGCCATTGCCATCGTCGTCTTTCCCGTTCCCGGCTACTTCCCTGGTATTGGTCCATAGGTTGTCGTCCAGGTCCTCGTGTTCCAGGTCTAGGCCTGAATCGAGCACCGCCACGATCACGGGCTTTCCCTTGAGGTCTTTGATAAGTTCTTCATATGCCTTATCCACGCTCATGCCGGGAATGGTATCGGTAAGAAGGTCGGCATGGCCCCAGGTTTTTTTCTCCTGCTCGCTCAGGTCGGATATTTTCAGGGGGACGGTATCGATGTTCTCAATGGGGGTTGAGACCATTGTGATGCTGCCGCAGCCCATCAGGATAAGGGTGGCCCCTAAGAGGCCTGAAATCATGGGTAAGGATTTTATTCTCATAAGATTGCTATTTTAATTGATGTATTTGTGCATAATAACTACCGGGCTCGGGGGCGCTAAAGGATTCTATACACCCCCGGTCTGCCATGGTAACGAAACAACGTTTCCCATCGGCGCCGCCAAAGGTAATGTTTGAAGGTTTTTTCCCTTTCAACCGGAACTCCCCGAGCACTTTGCCCCGGGGTGAGACCATGGCCACGGTCCCTTTGCCATAGCGCGCAATGTACAAATTTCCTTTGCGATCGCAACGCATGCCATCGAGACCGTGATCTTCAAAACGGATCAGGATACGCTTATTGGCGGGAAGCCCATCCTGCCCGATATCGTACTGCCAGACGGTTCTTTGTACAGATTCGTTTACATACAGCTTCTCACCGCCCGGGCTTACCTCTATCCCGTTGGTGGTCCCCATACCGGATTCAAGGAGGCGTATTTTCCGGTCTGGCCCCACCATCCAAAGCTGCCCGGTACTGTCGGCCCATTTGGGGTCGCTCAGGTAGATGGCTCCTTTGGGGCCGATGGCCAGGTCGTTGGGCTGGTTCATGCGGCTGTCTTCCGCCCAGACCTCGGGCGTATGCTGGCCGTTGGAGACGCGGTACAGCCGGTGTGCCATGTAATCGGCAATAAACATGTTCCCGGAAGTATCAAAGCGTATGCCATTTCCAATACTGCCTTCGGGCAGGCTTAGGAAAATTTCCGCCCGCCCGTCGGGGCGCACCCTTCCAATGGTCCCTTGCCTTTGGTAGTTGACCGCGTACAGATCGCCTTCGGCATTTACCGCCGGGCCTTCTATCCCTTCGGTAAAGGCGAATTCAGGGGTAAAATCGCGGCTATGGCGTTTTGCGGTACTACAGGACACCGTCAAAACGATCACAAGGGCCATTGTGCAAATACTACTTGAAAATCTCATCAAAGGTGAAGGTTTTATCGAGCCGAACCCCTTTATCGGTATGTTTTACGGTACACACCTCATGATGGGCATCGTGCTCCAGGAACAGGTAATACCCCTCTGTCGCGGCCTTTTCCAGAAAGGCGGCCTTCTCTTTCAGGGTAAGCAGCGGGCGGGTATCGAACCCCATGACGTACGGCAGGGGGATATGCCCAACGGTGGGCAGCAGGTCGGCCATGAACACCAGGGTTTTTCCTTTATGCCGTATATGCGGGAGCATTTGTTTATCGGTGTGCCCGTCCACAAACAGGATACCGAACCCCAGGGGGCTTTCCGGGAGGTACGCCGGCGCTACCGGGCTGATATACCGCAACTGCCCGCATTCCTGCATGGGCAGCAGGTTTTCACTGAGAAAAGAGGCTTTTTCCCGGGCATTGGGGTGCAGCGCCCACTCCCAATGGTCTTTGTTGGTCCAATAGGAGGCATTGTTAAATGCGGGTTCATAGCCCGTACGATCCTTGTTCCATTGTATCCCGCCGCCGCAATGGTCAAAATGCAGGTGGGTCAGGAAAACATCGGTGATATCATCTTTAGCAAACCCGTATTGCTTCAGGGAAGACTCCAGGCTGTAATTCCCCCATCGGTAATAGTAACTGAAAAATTTTTCCGATTGCTTGTTCCCAAGTCCGTTATCAATGAGAATCAGGCGTTTTCCATCCTCGATCAGCAGGCAACGGGCCGCCATATCGATCATGTTGTTGGCATCGGCGGGGTTGGTCCGGTTCCAAAGAGATTTGGGCACCACGCCGAACATGGCGCCTCCGTCAAGTTTGAAATTTCCGGTCTCTATGGGGTATAGGGTCATTCCTGATCGGGTGAAAGGAGGGTAAATGTACTAAATGTAGCAGGGAAACAGCCCTTAAGGGTTATTTTTTAACAGCTTATGGGGAATTTCTGAAGGTTGCAGCAGGTTGTGGAGCAATTGCCCGAAATAGATCATCGCCTTGATCTCGCGCACGCCCAGCAGGCGTTCTTTTTTAAGGATCAGCATGGCCCGGCCATTAGACTCCACATGGTAATACGGGTGGCTTTCCAGGAAGAGCACCAGTTCATCCGTAAACAGTTCGCGGATGGCCCCGCTGTCTTCCCCGCTGAGGTAAAAGCGCTTGTTGAAATCGGGGTGGTGGTCAATGTCGATATCCTTATAGCCCGCCAGGCCGTAGAGCATTTGCAGCAGCCCCTCCTTGTCCAATGTAAAGACGGGGATAGTCCTTTTCAGCGGGAGGTGCATCACGGTGGCCTTTACTACCTCGCGGGCGATGAAGGCCCCTTCGGTAAACTCAAGGTCGAACACGCAACTGCCGTTTTTTTGGTCGGAAAGGCGGTTGTAGCGGTAGCGGATTTCGCGGGTTTTAAAAAACAGAAAATCGTCGAGGAAGCCGGTGTCCCGGCTTTTGTTGGCCCTGTAGTCCCAATGGTAATCCTCGGCCGTGGCTTTGAGGTCCTCCTGCCGCTGGGTAAAATAGTCTTCTATGGGTTTCAGGCTGGCCCAGGGGAGTATTTTGCGCAGGGCGAAGGGATGGCTGGAATCCGTTTCGTGTTTATCCAGGCCGATGACCTCCATACTGCCACCCTTTTTGGCAAAGGCTTCTTTGTAGGTTTCCAGTCCTTCCATCACGGTGTCATCCACAAAATTGCACATGGAAAAGTCCAGGACCACGTCTTCACGCTCGGGGATCACGTCCAGTTTGTTCTTTAGTTTGTAGAAGTTCAGGAAGCTGCAGAAGTATTTTACGCTAATGTAATAGGTCCCCCAGCCGCCTTCTTTAAACATCAGGATGTTGGGTTTTATCAGGTGGCTGAGGAATAGCGAAACACTACGGTTAAGGGCCACATGGATGAGGAAACTCACCAGGATACCCACGGCGATCCCCGTAATAAGGTTGGTAAAGAGCGTGGTCACCAGGGTCGACAGGAAGATGGCCAGCGATTCTTTCCCCACTTGCGCAACCTTCTTAAAGGCATTCGGGGTGGCGAGTTTGTAGCCCGTATACACCAGGATGGCGGCCAGGGCCGACAGGGGGATCTTTCGCAGCTGTTCTTCGAAAAGCAGGACAAAAACCAGCAGGAAAAGGGCGTGGAAAAAGTTACCCGAACGGTTGGTGGCACCGTTGTTCACATTTACGGAACTCCGCGCGATCACGGTGACCACATTCAGCCCCCCCAGAAACCCGCTTAGGGTGGTGGCGGCCCCCAGGGCTTTCAGGTCTTTGTTCACGTTGGAACGACGGCTCTGCGGGTCCAGTTTGTCTATGGCCTTGATACTCAGCAAAGATTCAATGCTCGCGATCAGGGTGATGCCAAACACAGCCATGAAAAATTCGGGCCTGAGCGCCTTCCCAAAATCGGGGAAGGCCAGGTTTGACGTAATGTTTTCGGGGATACGCACCAGGAAGGATGGCTGCATGGGAAAGGGAGACCCGAACGCCAGATAGGTATAGTGCACCCCTACGGAAAGGATCAGGATCCACATGGGCGCCGGGATCCCATGGAGGTAGGGGTTCCTTATCCTATGGTGGAAAAACATGATCAGGAGGCTTAGCAACCCAATGGCCAGGGCGAAAAGGACGCTGGTATCCGCGCTGTGGACAGAATTCCAAAACGCCTGGGGTATCTGGGCGAGGAGGGCGACAATGCCGCCCTTACTACCCATATTGCCGATCATGATATGGAACTGTTTCGCCAGGATCCCGATGCCTATAGCCGCCAGCATCCCTTCTATAGCCGAGGCCGGAAAGAAATCGGCCAAACGCCCCATTTTGGCAAACCCCATGAGGATCATCAACAGCCCTGAGACCACAACGGCCGCCAGGGTAAAGAGGTATCCCTGGTACATATCGCCCTGCCCCAGGGTTGTTATGGCACCCAGCAAGACAATGACCATACCATTGCCAGGCCCTGAGATGGTCACATAGGAGCCTCCCAGCAGCGATACCACCAGGCCCCCGGCCACGGCGGCAATCACCCCCGAAATGGGGGGCGCCTCCGAAGCCAGGGCCAGGCCTAGGGCCAGCGGCAGGGCGATCAGGGAGACCACAAAGCCTGAAAAAATGTTTTTCGGCAACTGGTTCAGCCTCGTGCTATTTTTTTGCTTCCTTGCGTTCACGTTTTTTTACGGATTATCAGTACGTCCGTGGGAAGGTCAGACAGGATATATTCAATATCGTGTGTAAAAACACGGTCGAACAAGCCCGATTTTGCCGGGGCGTTCATCACCAGCAAATCGGCCCGTACCACTTCGGCATAGTGCCCTATGGAGTAGCCCCTTTTACCGAAAATGCTCTGGGTTTTAACTTTGATCCCCCGCAGGTGTTCTGCGGGCAGGTTCCCGATGATCTTACGCACTCGTGATTCTTCCCTCCATTTCAGGCGTTCTTTAATGATGGCGGCCTTTTTCAGGGTGCGGTCGTCTTCCACGCTGACATGGATTTCTTTCTGGCGGATCTCCTCCACCACGGTAATCTGCCTGGCGCCCAGCACATGGGCGGCATAGAAGGCCATAGCGATCGCGTATGGGGTCTCTGGGGCATCCAGCCCGTTCACCACCAGGTGTTGGCAGGGCACCCGAACGTCAGAAGGCTTTATCAGCAACAGCACTGAACAGTGTACTTTCCGGGTGAGTTTGCGTGCAATGCTCCCCACATAGAAACGGAACAGGGTTTCATGCTGTACCGCGCCCAGGACCAGCAGGTCTATGCCGAACTCCCTGCACGCCCTGAGGATGGTGGGGATGGGCTTGCCTTCCCGCCAATGGGTCTCAATGACCACATCGGGGTACTGGACCCCGGCAAGGACCTCAACCATCCTGTTTTCTTTCTCCGGGGTATGCTCCCCCACATGCAGGAGGATCAATTTTGCCCCAAAAAAGTGAGCGATCCTGGCGGTCTCCATCAGGTTGATGTCCAGTTTGGGTGAAAAGGCGAAGCCAAACAAAAGGGTTCTGAACGGTTGAAAGGTCATGTAATCCGGCAGCTTTAGGGCCCAATATACCACATTACAAACGAAAAGGCCTCCCGGGGGGGAAATGTCTCCCGATTAAAATAAAAGCGTTAAATTTCCAAAAATTACTGTATGATAGAGCTTGCCGGAATCGTAATACTGGGTATCCTGGCGCAATGGGTGGCCTGGAGGCTGAAACTTCCCGCCATTCTCCCGTTGATCCTCATAGGCCTGATTGTCGGCCCCATTTCCAGTTTGTTCACCGGGGATGGCCGCAAACTGATTGAGCCCATCTGGAACGGGGAACAGGGCCTTTTCCCGGGCGAAGGGCTGTATTATTTCGTATCCCTGGCAATCAGTATTATCCTGTTTGAAGGCGGACTGACCCTGAAGCGCTCAGAAGTGAACACGGTGGGCCCGGTAATCACCAAGCTGATTACCCTGGGGACCCTGGTGACTTTTTTTGCCGGTGGGGTAGCCGCCCACCTGATCTTTGGCCTCAACTGGCAGATCTCCTTTTTGTTTTCCGCCCTGATAATCGTGACCGGCCCTACGGTCATCACCCCGATATTGCGGAACATCCCCTTAAAAAAAGACGTGTCGGCCGTCCTTAAATGGGAGGGCATCCTTATAGACCCCATTGGTGCCCTGGTAGCTGTACTGGTGTACGAGTTCATCAGCGTGGGCGAGGGGCAGGCCTACACCAAAACGGCCATGATCGAGTTTGGGAAGATCCTGCTGTTCGGGTCTACTTTTGGGTTCACCTTTGCCCATGCCCTGGCCTTTTTGATCAAAAGGAAATACATCCCCCATTACCTGCTCAATGTGGCGGCCCTGTCCGTAGTGCTGGGGGTTTTTGTAATCTCGGACGCTTTCGCCCATGAATCGGGCCTGTTGGCGGTGGTGGTGATGGGCATGGTGATGGGCAACCTGGACCTCCCCAATTTAAAGGAACTGCTCTACTTTAAGGAATCGCTGAGCGTCTTGCTGATCTCCATCCTCTTTATCGTGCTTTCGGCCAACATCAACCTGGCGGATATGGAGCTCATCTATACCTGGAACACGCTGATCCTTTTCCTGGTCATCGTATTCCTGATCCGCCCCCTGGGGGTCTTTTTAAGCGCCTGGCGCTCTAACCTCAAGCTGAATGAGAAACTGTTTATCGGCTGGGTAGGGCCCAGGGGGATCGTCGCTGCCGGGATCGCATCGCTGTTTGGGTCGAAGCTGATAGACCGGGGGGAGGCCGGGGCCGAGTATATCACCCCCCTGGTGTTTACCATTGTCCTGGGGACGGTGCTCTTCAACGCCACCACGGCCCGGTATTTTGCCATGTTGGTGGGGGTCTTCCTCAGGAAGTCTGAAGGCATCCTGATCATTGGGGCTTCCAGGCCTTCCCGCCTCATCGGGGAATACCTCCGGGACAACGGCCGGCATGTAGTGCTGATAGACAACAACCAGAACAATGTGGATAAAGCCAGGAACCGTGGCCTTGAGGCCATAGCGGCCAATATCTTTTCGGACAACCTCACCGACAATATCGAGCTCAATGACGTGGGCTACCTGATGGCACTTACGGGCAATTCCGACATCAACGAATACGCCATCGAGAAATTCCGGGAGCAGTTTGGCGAAAACGGGGCCTTCCGGCTGGTGAACGTAGAGGAAATGGAAGATCCCAACAAACACCCCAAAGAAGGGCTTTTCTCCCATACGGATGATTATGTCAAACTAACCGAAGCAGCCCGAAAGAACCCCATGATCCACGAGATTGACCTGAAGGATACCGAACATTACAACGGGCTGATTGAGATCACCAAGGCCGATGATGATATCATCCCCATCTTCCTGAAAAACCCCCAGGGCAACCTAGCGATCATTCCGTCCTTCAGCAAGGAATTTACCGATATAACCAAAGGGTATAAACTGGTCTACCTGGGGAAAAAAATGGTGAACGGAAAGCAGCAACGGGGAAAAAAAGACCTTCAGGAAGAACAGGCCAAAACGGGTTAGGGCTTTGGTGGCAGCCTGTCGCCACGTCAATCGTTTAGCTTCAATACAGCCATAAACGCCTGCTGGGGGATTTCGACATTGCCCACCTGCCGCATGCGTTTCTTACCTTTCTTTTGTTTTTCGAGCAGTTTCCGCTTCCTGGAGATATCGCCCCCATAGCATTTTGCGGTAACGTCTTTCCTGAGGGCTTTTATGGTTTCCCTGGCGATAATCTTTGCGCCGATGGCGGCCTGTATGGGGATATCAAATTGTTGCCTGGGGATGAGTTCCTTGAGTTTTTCGCACATTTTCTTGCCTATATCGTAGGCGTTGTCAAAATGCACCAGGGCCGAAAGGGCGTCTACAGGTTGGGCATTGAGCAGGATATCGACCCGCACCAATTTGGAAACCCGCATGCCAATTGGGGTGTAATCAAAAGAAGCATAACCCCTGGAAACTGTTTTAAGGCGGTCGTAGAAATCAAATACGATCTCGGCCAGCGGCATATCAAAGGTGAGTTCTACCCGATCGGTGGTGAGGTAGGTCTGGTTGGTGATCTGCCCCCGTTTTTCGATGCAGAGGGTCATGACATTGCCAACGTAATCTGCCTTGGTGATGATTGTAGCCTTGATATAGGGCTCTTCTACCCGGTCTACGGTAGAGGGGTCCGGAAGGTCAGAGGGGTTGTTGACAATCATGGGGACCTCCGGGTTTTTGGTGCTGTAAGCGTGGTAGCTTACGTTGGGGACCGTCGTGATGACGGTCATGTCAAATTCCCGTTCAAGCCGTTCCTGGACGATCTCCATATGGAGCATGCCCAGGAAACCGCAGCGGAAGCCAAACCCGAGGGCCATACTGCTTTCCGGGGTAAAGACCAGGGAGGCATCGTTGAGCTGGAGTTTTTCCATGGAGGAACGCAATTCCTCGAAGTCTTCGGTATCTACCGGGTAGATCCCCGCAAAAACCATGGGTTTTACGTCCTCAAAACCGGCAATGGCATTTTTGGTGGGGTTAATGGCATCGGTGATGGTATCTCCCACTTTCACTTCACGGGCGTCTTTGATCCCCGTGATCAGGTACCCCACGTCTCCTGCCTTGATGCTGGGTTTGGGAACCTGGGTAAGCTTGAGGGTCCCCACCTCGTCAGCTTCATATTGCTTGTTGGTGGCCACAAACTTGATTTTCTGGCCTTTTCGGATTTCCCCGTTGATTACCCGGAAATAGGTCTCCACCCCGCGGAAGGGATTGTAGACGGAATCGAATACCAGCGCCTGCAGGGGCTCTTCTACCGACCCTGAAGGCGGGGGGATGCGTTCTATGATGGCATTGAGGATGGCCTCAATCCCAATGCCTGTTTTCGCGCTGGCGGGGATAACCTCCTCGGCCTTGCACCCCAGCAGGTCTACAATATCATCGGTCACTTCTTCGGGGTTGGCGCTGGGCAGGTCTACCTTGTTCAGTACCGGGATAATTTCCAGGTCGTTTTCCAGGGCCAGGTACAGGTTGGAGATGGTTTGTGCCTGAATGCTCTGGGCGGCGTCCACTACCAATAGCGCGCCTTCGCAGGCCGCGATGGAACGGGATACTTCATAGGAAAAGTCCACATGCCCGGGGGTATCGATCAGGTTCAGGATATATTTTTCGCCCTGGTAGGCGTATTCCATTTGTATGGCGTGACTCTTGATGGTGATGCCGCGTTCCCGCTCCAGGTCCATATTATCCAGCAACTGTTCCTTCCGTTCCCGGTCTGTCACAGAGCCCGTAGAATCCAACAGCCGGTCTGCCAGGGTACTCTTACCGTGGTCAATATGGGCGATTATACAGAAATTCCGAATATTTTTCATAGCGTATCCGACCTTAAAAGTTGACGGCCATCTGGCCTGCAAATATAGTTCATTTCCTATCATACCCTCCATGGAACGGCAGGAATATCCCCTGATACTTAGGAGGTCTGAATGTGCGCCCCCTACTTTTCCGTAGGATTATACCTAATTATTTTCATAGATTTGACTTCCAACCCTGGATCTGTGAGATTACTTACCCTCTTTGTGCTTAGCATGCTGCCGGCAGGATTAATTTCCCAAACCTTTGAGGTACGGGGAATCGTAAGGGACAAGCAGGGCGACCCGGTCCCATTTGCCAATGTGGTCCTGTTGCAGGTGAGCGACAGCAGCCTGGTGAAGGGCGCATCGGCCGATGAGGACGGCCACTATGCCATTACGGGCATTGCACCCGACCTGTATTATTTGCAGGCCCGATACTTCGGGTACCGGTCTGCCCCCATCCCCCTGGACATCCAAAAAGACATTCAACTGGGCGCCCTGCTCATGGAGCAGGAGGGCGATTGGCTGGAAGAAGTGGTGGTGACCGCCAGCCAGCCCACTATTGAGCGGAAAGCCGACCGCATCGTGTTCAATGTGGAAAACTCTGTCGTTTCCCAGGGAAATACCTGGGATATTGTGCGCAATACCCCGGGGGTCATCAATGTGCAGGGGCGGCTGGAGATCCGGGGGCAGGCGGCCACCATATACCTGAACGACCGTAAGGTGCAGCTGTCACAGGCCGAGATCCGGGATTTGCTGGAAGGCCTTACGGGAACGGCCATTTCTTCGGTGGAGGTGATCCCCAACCCGCCGGCGCGCTACGACGCCGCGGGCGGCCCCATCCTCAATATCGTCACCAACAGGAACATTGTCCCGGGCTACAAAGGGAGCCTTCAGGGCACCTATACACAGGCCGTCTTTCCCAAGTACAGCCTGGGCACCAGCCACTATTACAAGTCCAACAAGCTGAATGTGTTTGCCAACTATGTGGTCAACCCCCGGAAGGAATTCAAGGAGGACGACAGCCAGATCAATTTTATCAACGACCAGGGCGACCTTTTTGCCCGCTGGGACACCGGGCTGGAAAAAACCACCCGTTCGCAGGCACAGCAGGCCAGCCTGATAGCCGATTACGACTTTAACCCGCGCAACAGCCTGAACTTTACTTCGAACCTCTCCTTTTCCCCCAACAAGACTTTCAGGAACCTGGTGGCCACCGAAATGCGAAACGCGCAGAATACGCTGGACTCTACGTTGAACACACTGAGCACCCTGGACAACGACATCCACAACCTGGCCTTCGACCTTAGCTACGAACGCCGGCTCAGGCAGGAGGGGGCGGTGTTAAAAGCGAATGCCCACTATACCAATTATGACGAAACCCAGCAGCAAACGGGTTCCAGCGATTATTTTGACCCCACGGGGGCCTTTCTCCGGAATTTTGACTTCTCCACCGACGCCCGGCAGGAGATACAGATCTATACCGGGCAGTTGGATTATTACAGCCCGGTGGGCAAAGGCAGTATTGAAAGCGGGGCCAAGCTATCCTCCATCCAGTCGGAAAGCCGGATAGATTACCTGGATGTCAATGGGAGCGAACCCCCTTTTGACATTGCCCTATCCGACAACTTCCGCTATGACGAGACCGTTTGGGCCGGCTATGCCAGCTGGCTGGCCAATTGGGGCCAGTGGTCCATGAAAATGGGCCTCAGGGGCGAGCAAACCCGGGTAGAAGCCCGTTCCATCACCTTATCGAGCAACAATACCCAAGATTATTTCGAGCTCTTCCCCACCTTTTTCCTCCTGCGCCGTCTGGGGGATGACCACAGCATGGCATTTGATTACAGCAGGAAGCTAAGGCGGCCCAATTACAGTGACCTCAACCCGTTTCGCTACTTCCTCAACGAGAATGATTTTGATGAGGGTAACCCCAACCTCAGGCCCCATTTCAGCCATAATTTCAACTTGAACTACACCTTTAAGGACACCTATTTCCTGGACCTCTATTATCGGGACAACGGGAATTACATCAGCACCCTGAGTTTCCAGGACAATGACAACCAGACCCTGCGGCATGTGCGGCAGAACGTGCTTGGAAGTATTTCCTACGGGCTCGATTTCACCATTGGCAAATCGCTCACCTCCTTTTGGTACCTCTATACCTACACCTCGGTCTTTTACGAGGAGGAAACCTTCCTGGCCCTTGAAAGCCCCCAGGAATCTGCGACCAACGAGGTAAGCGGGTTTTACGGGTTTATGGGCAACTACCTGACCCTTAGCAAGGATGGTAGCTTTACCGGGGAGGTGGCCCTTACCTACCTGACGGGTTTCCTGGATGGTTCCTTTACCCTTTCTGAGACCACCAGCCTCAATATCGGCCTGCGCAAGTCGTTCTGGAAGAACCGGGCGGTAGTCTCCGTAGCCGCCGAAGACCTGTTGGGAAGGGCCAACGCCCGCTATACTTCGCGTTACCTGAACCAGGACAACACCTACCTGGCCATACCCGAAACCCAGTTTGTGCGCCTGGGGCTGACCGTGAATTTTGGGAATTACCGGCTCACCGATTATGAGCGGGGCCTCAACAAAAGTGAGCGCGAACGCCTTGAAAAAGAGTAAATTCGTGTTAATTACCGCATAATGTGTAATTTTGCGGTCCTAAAACAGTTGTTGTGCCCAGGATAGGAGAGATCACCTTACCGGAATTCCCGCTGTTGCTCGCCCCCATGGAGGATGTGAGCGACCCGCCTTTTCGCGCGCTTTGCAAGGAGCAGGGGGCCGATGTGGTCTACACGGAATTTATTTCTTCGGAAGGGCTTATCCGCGATGCCGCCAAAAGCGTCATGAAGCTGGATATATATGAAAAGGAACGCCCGGTAGGCATCCAGATCTTCGGGGCCAACCTGGACTCCATGCTACAGGCGGTAGAAATCGTAGAGCAGTCACAGCCGGATATTATCGACATCAACTTTGGCTGCCCTGTAAAAAAGGTGGTATGTAAGGGCGCCGGGGCCGGCATCCTCAAGGATATCCCCCTGATGGTATCGCTTACCAAAGCCATGGTGGAACACACCAAACTCCCGGTAACGGTGAAAACCCGACTGGGGTGGGACCATGATTCCATCAAGATCGTGGAGGTGGCCGAACGGTTGCAGGATGTGGGATGCCAGGCAATCTCCATACACGGGCGTACCCGGGTGCAGATGTATAAGGGCGAAGCCAACTGGGAGCCCATTGCACGGGTAAAGAACAACCCCCGTATGCATATCCCCGTATTTGGCAATGGGGACGTAGACAGCCCTGAAGCCGCCAAAAGGATGCGGGACGACTATGGCCTGGATGGCGCCATGATCGGGAGGGCCAGTATTGGCTACCCCTGGTTCTTTAAGGAGGTGAAGCATTTCCTGGCAACGGGGGAGCATCTGGCGCCCCCTTCCATGGAGGAACGCGTAGATGCCGCCCGGAGGCACCTGCAGATGGCGATCGACTGGAAAGGCCCCAAATTAGGGGTGTTTGAAACCCGGAGGCATTATACCAATTATTTTAAGGGCATCCCCAACTTTAAGGAGTTGCGCATGAAAATGGTGACCAGCGATGAGGCCGCGGATGTTTTTGCCGCCTTTGATGAAGCCCTGGAGCTATTTGGCCACCATGAGTTTGTCGCGCCCTGAGGAGGGGCTGCGATTTCTATTGCCCCTACCCGTCACGAACTGATCAGCTTACGCGTTACCCGGTTGCTGGCTATTTTGGCAGCCAGGATCCCCAGCAGTACGATGGTGCCCAGCACGATCAGGATGTTCACCGGCTGGTATTCTACCGGGTAGGCCAGGGAAGGGGTGATCTTTAGCCAGCCGAAGAGCTGTTGGGAGGCGATGAGCAACGACCCCAAAACCACGCCCACAAAGCCCCCGGCGCTGGTAACGATTACGCCTTGTATGAAGTAGATACGCCTCAGTTCTTTCAGGGTAGTGCCCAGGCTGTACAGGGTTTTGGAGTTCTGCAGCTTGTCGAGGATCATCATGATAATGGCGCCCACCACGTTAAACAAGGCGATGATGAGCACCAGGGTAAAGATGAGGTAGGTGGCCAGGTTTTCTGTGTTGAGCATGCGGTAAAGCGTGCTATTGAGTTCTTTGCGGTCTTTGAGCAGGACCTTGCTGCCCAGGATTTGTGAGATTTCGGAGCGGACTGTGGCCATATCGGCCCCGGGCAGGAGTTTGATGTTGAGCCCCGAGACCTGGCCGGGGTTTTTATCGAGCAGGGCCTGTACCAGGGGCAGTGCTGTAAAGACGTATTTTTTGTCCAGGTTTTCTTCGATGGAATAGACCCCGCTGAGCACCAGGGGGAGTTCTGTATAGGGTTTGTCGCGGAGCGACTGGGGTGAGAGGGACCCCTTGCCCGGTTTTGGCGCCAGTACGACCAGCGGGCTGCGGTAGTTGTTGACGGTGAGCCCGAGCAGGTTGGCGATGCCAATCCCGATGACACTTTGCTGCCCGGAGAGGTTCCAGCTGCCCAGGTACAGGGTGCTGTCTACCCCGGTGGTTTGCGGGTAGAGGCTGTCGACCCCTTTGATATAGGCCACGTGGCTTTTTTGGCGGTGGGTGAGGTACACCCGTTCTTCCAGTTCGCGGGAGAGGGAGGCAATGCCCGGTATTTGTTGAAGGCGGTCCATTTCTTCGGGAGACAGGGTATAGAATTTCCCCAGGGCCGGCTCGGCTTTCAGGTCGGGGTCAAAGGTTTTGCTGAAGGACAGGCTGAAGGTCTTGAGGCCCGCGAAACCCGAGAGCACGATAAAGAGGGCTGCGGAACCGATGACAATGACCAGGAAGGTGATGAAGTTGATGATGTTGACGGCGCTCTGACTGCTTTTGGAACGCACATAGCGCCTTGCGATGTAGAACGGGAAATTCAAGGCCTAGGCTTTTTTTCGTCTGGGCAGCAAACCGGGGTTTTCCAGCGGGTCTTCCCCTTCTTTCAGGGATTTCTCGATCTTCTCGATATAGTCCAGGGAATCGTCCAGGTAGAAGATGAGTTCGGGCATGCGCCTGAGTTGGTTGCGGGTCCTGCGCGCCAGTTCGTGGCGGATGACGGGCTGGCCTTCTTTGATGCCCTTGAGTACTTCGGCGGCTTTGTCGGTGGGGAAGATACTCACATAGACCTTGGCAATGGAGAGGTCTGTGGTAACCGCTACTTTGGAAACCGAGATCAGCGTGCCTTTAAGGCCCCCGTCGGTAGCGGCGCGTTGCAGGATGTCGGCCAGGTCTTTTTGCAGTACCCCGGCTATTTTTTTCTGTCGTTGGGTTTCCATGCGACAAAAATACATACATTATTGCGTAAATTCGTGCTATAAAGCCAGGTAGTGAGGAAAATTGAACATATTGGGATCGCGGTAAGGGATTTGGGGGCCTCCAGTGCCCTTTTCGAAAAATTGTTGGGAACGCCCAGTTACAAGGAGGAGGAAGTGGGTTCAGAGGGGGTGCGTACCTCTTTTTTCAAGGCAGGGCCCAACAAGGTAGAGTTGCTGGAGGCCACCGGGCCGGAGAGCCCCATCGCGCGTTTTATCGCCAAAAGAGGGGAGGGCATCCACCACATCGCCTTTGAGGTAGGCGACATCCACGCTGAGGTGGCGCGGCTGAAAAAGGAGGGTTTTGAGGTGTTGAACGAGCAGCCCAGGAAGGGGGCAGACAATAAGCTGGTGGTATTTGTGCACCCGAAAAGTTGCAACGGGGTCTTGATTGAATTATGCCAGGAGGCGCCTTAAAGGCTTGCGGTATCGGAAAATATGCAGTAATATTGCACCCCTGAAGTAGCCTTCGGCACTTCAGGACGTGTAGCTCAGCCGGTCATGACGCGGCCCCGCAGGCCGGTCATGTCTGATGACTCTGACGAGTATCAGACTCCGTCAGAGATGCTGACAAGCCAAAGGCTTCGTCAGCATTAGAGCACCTGGATGTTAGTTTATTGAAGATTACCAGCATAACAATTGGTCCTATAGCTCAGCTGGTTAGAGCACCTGACTCATAATCAGGGGGTCCCTGGTTCGAGCCCAGGTGGGACCACCACTTACCTTTATAACCCCTTGTAAATCAAGGGGTTTTTTGTTGCCTCGCATCCAAAAGTTCCATCTAAAGTTCCATTTGATTAGTAGCCTAGTTGACGGGCTAATCGTATTCAAGTGTTAAAGAACCGAACATTTCATCGAAAACTCGAACAAAACATCATCCTATTCTAAAATGCTGACGTACAGTTTATTATTAACGAATTTAAACATTATAGCATGAGTATTTATTTGAATTTAAATTACACCAAGAAGAAGGAGTTGTACGCTCCCAAGGAGGAAATCCCGGTAAGTATTTACTACTACTATGATAGGAAGAAGTTAAATGTTTCTACCGGAGTAAAGGTCAGTTTAATGAATTGGAATAGCTACAAAAGCAATACTCGTTCAGGTAATCCGGTTAAGAAGACTGACCCGAGTTTTAAGACCAAAAATCTTCTTTTGAGGAATAAATGGAAGGAAGTACAGGATATTGTTGACCAGATTTCAATCGAAGGTCAAATACCAACAATTGATTTGGTTAAGTCATTTCTATATCAAAAAGATAACGAACGTGTCAAGAAATCACTCACCAATCTCCATTTTTTATTCATTCTTGACGAATACCGCAATTGGATTAACTCGGTGGCCAATAGAAATAGAGAGAGCTACAAAAAATCAGTAAGGACCTGTTTAAAAAGGATTGAAGAATTTACATATCGCTATCAAAAGAAACTTGGCTACAAGCTCTTAATCACTGACATTGACAACGATTATCAATATGCATTGATAGACTATTTAGACAAGCGAGGAGATACAGGTGAGCAACCTTCCACGATTAGAAAAAGGCTTAAAATTTTGGTGAGTATGATTAACTGGAGTAGGGATGAAAAGAAATACACTGAACATCGCATTAAAGCCGTAAAAATGAAGTGGGACTTTCGGAGAGAGGTGATTTATTTAAAAAGGACCGAGATAATTAAACTATTGGAATTCAACGATTTCGATTATCGTTCATCAAACCACACTGAATATTCTGAAGAATATATCACCGATAGACATTCAGATGGGACGGAGGTTATTTATACAAATCTTGAAGTGTATAGAGACATGCTCCTATTCGGTTGTGGGATAGGATGTAGATTTAGTGATTTAGTTAAATTGAAAGTAGGTCATGGAGTGCTCGATGAAGAGGGGAGTAGTTATTTCAGGTATCGAATGACTAAAAGCGAATATAGTAAGGAGATAAAAGTTCCCATCAATAAACTCACTCAACAAGTATTCACAAAATACGCATCCGGGAAAGCCTCATCTGATTACATCTTTCCTCGGACCAAAAGAGGCAATCCGGTTTCTAACCAGAAGTTCAATAAACACCTTAAAGAAATAGGGCGATTGGTGGGCTTGGAAAGAAAAGTAAGTTGGCCAAAATTTAATCTTCAGGGTCAAGTTGTGGGTGATACTGACACTTTAGAGCCACTTTATGACCGGATTTCCTCCCATATAATGAGAAGAACATTTATTCGGGAAGGGCTAACGGCAGGAGTTCCACCATATAAGTTAATGGAGTTAAGCGGCCATACAACAGAAAAGGTGTTCAAACGTTACTTCGATGTTTTGGATGAAGAATTGGACGTGGAAGGAAAGAAGATATTCGACTTGAACATACTAACCATAGATGAAGAGAAATTAAATGGATGGTTGGAGTTACTAGAGGCTGAAGGAACAAATGAAACTCATGTTGCCTCTAAAATATTGGATAAGACATCTCTTTTAAAGGAATTGAAATCATTATTCGAAGACGGCTTAATTCCTGAAGTTGTTTATCATAAAAAAGTGGAGGCACTATTATGATTTTGTTCCCTAGGAACAAAAATTATCCCCGATATAAAAACCTCCATTTAAGGGGGATTGTTGTTTTTGGATGTTTGCGTTTACGAGAAATTCAGTCCCCTCCTGATTGTTTGGATTAAAGTCTTAATACGGTCAATCCTTGACAAAAACATTAAAATTATGTCACTTGGTTTTTTGTGTTAAAATAGGTTATTTTGTGGGTAAATGAAGATATAATGAATCAGTCCGGATTGCTAACAGTTGAAGAAGTGGCTCAAATGCTAAAAGTTACGAGGCAGACGGTGTCAAAATACATCAACTCTGAAAAAATTAACGCGATAAAAATAAATAAGAGTTATCGTGTTTCGATTGATGATTTTGAAAACTTTCTAAAAGAGAACTCAACCGTTCAGGAACCTACACTCTCTCATCTATATCGGACCAAATATTGCTCCTTGGAATACGAAGGAAAATCAGTAGAAAAAGAGGTGTTAGATGAGTCTTTACACGGCGAATTCAGGAATCTAAATGCTGCTGAGAAACAGACAGATAACATGTTCATCTTCGGAGACAATTACGCCGTTCTAAAGAAGCTTTTGGAATCACATAAGGGATTGATAGACCTTATCTACATTGACCCACCATTTGGAACCGGACAGGATTTTAACTCTATTGATGAAGATTCTGCTTATTCTGACAAGCTGGTCAATAATGAATTTCTGGAGTTTCTACGTAAAAGATTATTCTTGTTAAGGGAGTTGCTATCCAATGAAGGAAGCATTTATTTACATATAGACAAGAAGATTGGCCACTATGTCAAGATAATCATGGATGAGGTTTTTGGGTATCAAAACTTTATAAATGACATCACTAGGATTAAGTGTAACCCTAAGAATTTTGCTAGAAATGCATATGGGAATTATTCTGATATGATTCTGTATTATGCGAAGAATAGGGATAAGCAGATTTGGAACGACATAAAGGAACCCATGACTGATGATAAAAGGAGGCAATTATTCCCGAAAAAGCATCCAGAGCATGGCTATTACACAACAAATCCGATACATGCTCCGGGAGTAACTCGGAATGGTGATACCGGCATGGAATGGCAAGGGATATCTCCGCCTCCGGGAAGACATTGGAGATACTCAAGAGCTGTTCTGGACGAGCTAAATAATCAAGGATTGATAGAGTGGTCCAATACCGGGAATCCTCGTAAAATAGTCTTGGCCAAAGACCATAAAGGGTTTAAAATACAAGACGTTTGGGAATTTAAGGATAAAGGGCTTTCCTATGTTGATTACCCTACTCAAAAGAACAACAAATTACTGGACCGAATAATTCAAAATTCTTCCCGGAATGATTCAGTTGTTTTGGATTGCTTTTCTGGCTCCGGCAGTACATTATTAGCAGCCAATAAACATGGAAGAAAGTGGATTGGCGTAGATAATTCTACAAAATCACTTGAGGTAATTACACGAACGTTTAACAATAAAAATATTGATTTTAATATGTACGAATATGTGCCGCTGAATTAAATAAGCGAATGGAGATATTCTTCAAGTAGTAATGCACTCAATAAATCATATTCGCATTCTTGGGTCATAACAGCCGTCTTTTCATAAATAACCCCCCCCTCTGAAGTGTGTGTGGCCCACGGATAACCATCAATAATTCCAACCCTAATTACCCGCCCTCTTTGCTTACGGCATAAATTAATAACTTCTACTACTTGTTTATTTTGATTTCCTCCCGGTGAACCAATCCATTTGGCTTCTCCAATTACATATCGCTCATTCACTTTTGCCACTAAATCCGGTCTTTTAGTAACATTTTGACCCAGAACATCGTTCACAAAGTCCATTCCTTCCTGTTCCGATGAACTTAGAACATATATTCCTTCTGTTGATTGTTGGAATTCTCGCAGATTAAGCAAATTAAAATTTTCCCTTAACCATGCCGTAAACATTGGGCCCATTTGGGTGTTTAGTTTAGGGGCCTCTTCCAACTTAAAAACTACTTCATCAGCAGTAAGGGCATATAAAGATTCTGCGATTCTTCTTTTTTGAGCAGGATTGTTGTCCATACAATTGCCCATGTTCTTCATTAGATACCAAAGGGGCTCATCATAGGGAAACTTCACCTGTGTTCTTAATAAACCTATTAATTCATCGGTTCTCTGAGCTTGATGCGCAGAAATTATGCGTCTTTGTAATCCAGCATCAAGTCTATTTGGCTGGGCAGTGGATAAAGGATATACTTCTAAGATATTGTCCAAATATGGTGTGTTTTCAAAGAGTTCTATGCTTCTTAGAACCCAGAAATTTAGTTGGTCTCTCTGCTCTTCAATATCTATTGTCCTTCTCATCTTTATTAATCACGATTTTGACCCAATACTATCTTTTATCTCAGTAAGGGTATAACGAATATAGCATTTGTCAGTGGATTGGGTTTATAAAGCCATTTCAGATTAATTCGTAACATAATCTGTAACATTTAAACGGCTGAAATAGAGCGCATTAATCTTGTGGGTCTTCTGGAATATTCGTAAATTATAGTTGAGTTTTAAAGGATAACACCATGAGGATTAAATACAACCGCACATCAAGCATTTCTCAGCATGGGGAAAGGTTCAAGATGGATACGGATAATTATGATTTAATTCTATTCGATAAGGGAGTTTCGGGTAAGGTTCCTTTCAATGAACGTGAACAAGCCAAAAGGCTTATTGAATTGGTTGAAAAGGGGCAGGCTCGGGAACTCGTTGTGGATGAGCTCAGCCGATTGGGCAGAAATACGGTGAACTGCATTAGCACTCTTCAGTGGTTGGATGAAAAAGGTGTTACTGTAGCGGTTCGGGGTATGGGTAACCTTCAATCACGTATTGATGGTAAAAAGAACCCGATTTGGAATCTGATAACTTCGGTAATGAGTTCCCTTTACGAATTGGAACGGGAACAAATATTGGAACGTACTGAAATGGGTAGGAAGATGTACGTAATTAATGGTGGTAAGCTTGGTAGGCCCAAAGGAACTTATGAGAATACTAAAACGTTCCTTGATAAACCGAAATCCAAACAGATTATTTCCCTTTTGGATAAGGGTAAATCGGTGCGTGATATATGTGGGCGAGTTAATGTTTCACCAAATACCGTAACTAAGGTTAAAAAACTGATATCTGCATGAAGATAAGTAAGCAGCAGAGGAAGGAGCTTCGAGAACTATGCGAACAGAAACGTGGTGAGGAATACGTGAAGTGGATTCAGGAACAGCCAACATACACGACGTTTGAGTGGGTGGAATATTTAAGTTAGTCTCCTATATTTTAGCTATAAATCATCAATGCTGTCAAAATATCCCTCACCTTTTAGTTCAGACAAATTTCTTCCAAAAGAGAACAAAAACAATTCTATCTGGTCTGGTTCGCATCCTGAATCCGTTGATATTTCATCAATTGTTTTAATGTATTGAACATAATTGTTTAGCGCATTATCATATCTAATTCCACTCAATGGATTCAATTCTTCAAATCGGCCCGAATTTATTACCTCAATAATCTGCCTATCCAGTATAATTGATTTATAACCGTTTACTCTGGTTTTCAAAAAGTATATAAACTTTGAAATTGTAGAAACACCTATGCCCGATATTGAATTTGCATTTTGTATTAGTGTTTCAGCTGTTATTTCAGAATCCCTGTAGTTATCCAATATTATAACCAGAGTATTAAAATTATTATCCTTCAATATTGTTTCAATATTGTTTCCCCTCCCTTTAGTAGGATATCCCCACATTAAGGTCTTGATAATAAATTGCTCAATATTCCAAGCTGAATTAAATAGGTCAAATCTGTTCAGGGTGATGGTATTTTTCCCTTCAAATACCCGGTTTATTAGGTCGGATTGATATTCACCTTCCCAATTTGATTTTGAAATGTCAAACGAATGATTCCTAAAGGGAATTTGGCATATCAATTCTTTATAATCTCGAATTCTCATATTAGCTTATAGTTGTCTCTAAAGGGCAATATTTATATCGAGGGGTCTATAACCACAAACGAATTAAAGTGGATTGGAGGGGATTTTCATGTTATTCATGGCGTTTTTAAGATATTAAAATCCAATTTTTTGAGTAATTAAAGATGATTTCAATTTGAGAGATTATTCTTTCTATTTGGATATAAAATCCATAAAACTTTTTCCTAACGGTGTTAGGTATAAATATGTAAAGGCCTTTTCACCTGTATATCTATTGGAGGTTGTATCATGTTCGAGAAGGCCTATTCTGCGAAGGTCTTGTGTCCAAAAATCAAATTCCCCATTTTCGAAACTTTTCATGAATTGAGTCCGAATCACCTTAATCTCCTCCCGAAAGTTTTCCCCGTCAATTTTGTTGTAGTCAAGCAATCTAGTTTGATATTCTGAATAGGTTTCATTAGTGCTGATTTTCCCATCGCCTTGGTCATAGCAGGCTTTTAAGCGCTCTCTTTCAATACGAAATTGCTTCATCAAATTTCTGTGCCGTTCTTCTTCAACGTACCAATGTTTTAATAAGACGATATGATTCTGATTCAGTTCTGAAGCAATATCAAGGTATGCATTGGCCAAGTCAAATGATTCGGGTTTAATTGTCTGTTGGGCTAACAATCGTTTAATAATCCCAAGTTTTTCCTTAGAATTAGTTTTACTTACTCTTATTAACACTTCCTCAAAAAAATCTCCGAAATCCTCAGAATCAACGTATTCAGGGTCAAAATCCGGATTTACCGAGCGTATATATTGTGAAAATTCTTTGATAAAAGTTTCTACGCGTTCAGTTTTTAATCTGCCCCGTATTCCAAAGAAAGCCTCAGTGAAAAATGTAGCCACACCTGCTCCAATAATTGGGTCAGCTGAGAGTACCGAACTGGATGCTGCAAGAAGAATCTTTGATAACGTTTCGATTGATTGCGGTACTATATCCTTATCCTTCCTAATACTTGGTTTTGGTTTCATTTATCTTTTTGTGAAGTTATAGTATTGATTATGCGGTATCAAACGAAGTTTTCAACATAATTTCATTTTTAACTTCATCCTCTGAATTAACTACCAACCTATCTTCCCTAGCGATTAAGTCCTACTTGCGAATGTATCGTTTATAAGTTCCAATTTGGTGTATGTAACTTTCCATTTAAGCGCTTTTAAGAAGCGATAATTCTTTCGATGGGCAGATACACCGCAAATGGATTAAAGTGGATTAGAGGGGATTTTCGGGTAATTTATAGCTCAGTAAACATTGGTAGTTTCGGAGATTCTCAATTAAACTCTATCCGAAGCAATGTGAATACACAATCGGTAAATGAAATAATATTACTTCAGGTATTATTGAGGCATCTGAAACCATCAATTTTATAATTGTTCAGTATTTGAATTTTAAACTTCCACCTGAGAATTTTCCATTAACTTATCCTCCCATGCAATTAGGTCCTCCTTGCGTATGTACCGTTTATGAGTTCCAATTTGGATGATTGGTAACCCGTAGTGTTTCCGCCAGTATTCAATGGTTTTTCTATCCACGTTATACAATTTTTGAAGCTGCTGCTTTGATATTCTTTCCATATCCTGATTATTTATACTAATGTTTTACTGTTGCTGTTAATTCGCTTATTCATATATCGTAATGCCGATAAATCATTACATCCGGGTTCTAAGTAAACGGTTCCGTACTTGCCGTAGCAGGTATCATGTGAACCTCCGTAACCTATACCCCGCACCCAATCTCCGTGAACGAACATGCCTAATAGCCGATAGAGGGCTTTTTCATCGGTATATTCAATTTGAACGTGTGCATGATACTTCCATCTGTATCGGTCTTTTTCAATGCTGTAGGTTAGGATTGCGGTATCATCCAACTTCTTTAATTTCTTATAGAAGGTGGTTATCTGTTTATGGAGGTTTGATTCGGTTGCCGGGTATCTACCATTACCTTTCATATTCCATTTTCTTATTGTTCCAAATACTTTTTTCATCGCTATTTATCTTAAAATTTAATAGAACGGAACCATTACGAGCTACATCGTTCGGAACCATTTTACCAGTAAATAATTTGAAGAAGTTTTACCCATATTTTCGTATGATAAGCGTGTTCTTCGGGAATAAATATGGAGCTGTGGAACAAAACGATTAGTATTGGGAAAGATTTATGTAAAAAACATCAAATCAAATAGTTAAATGATTATTTCGCAACAATATCCGCTTATAAATCAAATTGGTTCAAGTAATATGCACCTACTCGTTCACTTCAACGCACCCGTACCCGAACTCAATGGTCCGTTTTCACCAAGGGTTCATCAGAATCAATTGAATTTCTTTTCCAGTGGTAATCCCCACATTACTGGAGATGCTCCATCACGGACAACGTATGCCGGCTTATATCGGGAGTTTGGGGATAAATTTGGGCATGGAATCCTTTATGAAGATGGTACTTCCATAGAATATACACTTACCCTCACGTCTACGGGGTTGAAGTGGAAGTTTGGTAGGTAGGAATTGTACTGCCTTTAAGGGATAGGTGCAGCTCAATAGGGCTGCACTTTTTCATATCACGGTTTGATATTAATGAACTCTGCTTCATCCGAATCTGATTAACAACGTGAAAATTGCCATTCACATAAATGTTAAAATTTCGTGCTGTTCATCGGTAGGGAATCTTCTTGAACATCCATTTTCAGCAATCGTACGTATTAACATTATTGGTGCATATATCAGATTATGAACAGGTTAAGCTTATTGCAATCGCTAATTATGATATTAGGATGTTCAAAGTGCTAAGTTGATTTCAGATGTAAAAAGACAATGTAATACTTGGTATTGTCATCCTCTTATTAATGCGCCAGCCCCAAAGTGGAACAACAGTTTATTATTAACCAAAACCGATTTGAAAATGGTAAAAGAAAAATTAACATGGGAACAAACCCAACAAATTTTAAACTACCTGTATGGAGAGGATACTTACAGGTTTGAAAAGTTTAAAACTAATAATTGGGAAGGTAATACATTAGAATGCATTGAGTGTGTTAGTGAAGTTGAAGGGACTCTTGTAATCTATAGAATTTGGGAAGATGGAACAGGCAACATCATGGTGCTGGTTGGTTTAGAACCAATGGTAGATGAAGAATACACTGAATCCTTCGAAGTTTTCTTTAACTACTTGTTTGCACATTACAGTATTGATTCACCTTATGAGGTACTATTGGAAATAGCAGAAGAGAAACTTCAAAAATTAGCATAACCATGGAAATGAAAAGCTTAACCTACGAAGATGCAGTGCGGATTCTTAAATATGTACAAGCTGAAGATGAACATTTTGTTTTTTTTGAAATCATTTATGATGAAAGAATTAGATTTCATGATGACGGTCATAGAGATGGAATCTTTTTCGCGGGGGTTGATGAAAATGGCAACGGAGAATTAACCATCATCAACTATGATTATACGGTATGCCGAAACGAAGAAGTATCTTCTTTTGAAGAACTATTTAAATGCTACTTTGAAAATGGTTTGGAAGGTGCAAATGAAATCCTTAATGTATTAAACACTAAAGACGCAGCGTGATGGAGGATTTCAAATACTATCAAATATCTGAAGATGGTAGAATAGTGTATGTGCCTGAAGTGGAATCCAGTGAAAATCCTATTGAATACACCGTTTGGGGTATATGTGAAAGGGGATTCATACATGGAGTGGGAATGTATTTAAAAAGGAAAGACATAAAATGTGATTACTATATGATAGGTGAGCCCACCAGACGTGAGTTTGAACATTATCAATATGTATTTAATGAATCAAGAAGATGGAAGAATGGATATTACTTAGACGATGATTTGGATGAAGATTGATTCTACCGGCTTTAGTTTTATTATTAATGTTAGAAAAGGAACCACAATTGTGTTGGTTCCTTTTTTTTGATTAGAACTTTAGTTTTTAGATAGAACTACAAAAGTTCTAAAATGGAACTTAATTAGTTCTATAGTAATCTGAAAACCCCTATATTTACTGGGGTTATAAGGAATTGAGTGGTACAGGTGGGACCACATCAAACAGAAAACCCCGCGCCAATGTGAGGGGTTCTTTTTTTGGAACGGCCGTCAAGAACTTGTTTTGTATAAGGTGGCGATCAAAAAAGAACCACAGCCCGCCAGGGCTGTGGGGTTGGCTATCCCAACGCTAAGGTCGTGACCTTCACCGGGATGCTATTTGGTTTGCAGCCGATGGCCTCCTCTGGCCATCCCGCACTTGCGGGATAAAAACAGGGAGTATTGAGACAGCTTGCACCGTACATACGTTGTTGAAAACTGTATCTTCGGGAATATCAAAAAATGCAAAATGCCCAAAAACAAGCCATCCGGATCCTGGACAGACATTTTGAGTGAACTTGTAGAGGTCTTTTTAAAAAGCATCCGCCAGGGCCAAAGGGGACGGTCCTGGCACCAGCACGTAGTACCGTATGGCGATGGTTGGGCCGTAAGGCGCGAGGGCAATAAACGGATTACCTCAAAACACCGGCGCCAGGATACGGCCATCAACAAAGCCAAACGGCTGGCCAGCAAATACAAGGCCGATGTCATTATCCACAGACGGGACGGCACCATACGCGATCGGATTAACTACGATTAAGAAAACATGAAGGAGGAGGGGCCACAGGGGGCCACCCGTAAAATCCAGGCTTCAGGGCTGGTGGCACGTGAAGCCTTGGTATTTGACCTCCATTTGCAGGCGGCCCTGCCCCCGGTTCTTTGGTGAAACCTTTTACCTCTTTGATATAGGAAATCGCATGTTGCATCCAGTCTTAGCCATCCATGTGGAATTTCCGCTGTACATGTTCCACATTGACTATTTTTGAGAGGGAATCAATGGAATACACAATCCGGTTCTATTGGACCTTAGCGGTGCATTGTCAAAATAAAATATTGAATATGATAAGCATAATACGAGCGACAAAAGATGACATTGATGTCTTGTATGATTTAATATTGGGTATTGCCAAACATCACGGTCAGGAACACTATGTTCTTACCGATAAAAATGAATTGATGAAATCTGGTTTTACCGATACACCTAAGTTCGAGGCATTAATTGCAAAATATGAAGGTAAAGTCTCTGGATATCTTACCTTTACCTGGAATTACTCCATTTGGATGGGAGAAGATTATATGAATATCGATGACGTCTATATATTGGATGAATACCGGGGCAAAAAAATTGGCCAGCATTTAATGCAAAAAGCCAAAGTGCTGTGTGAAGAAAGGAATATTGGCATGATTCGCTGGGAAGTGGAAAAAGACAATTTGGGCGCGATTAAGTTCTATGAGCAACTGGGCGCCAAATTGAAAACTAAAGGAATTTTTAAATGGAGCGTCAACCAATAGTTGCAAAGGCAGGCATCCAGACCAGTACATTGCCTGTAAACAATTGAGCTTTCACCCCTTCATTCCTATCGCTGCAAGCGATGGATGAACTGCCCAAAGGTTCCTGGCCCGGCCTTTTGTACTTAATGAAATTACTTAAAGATGGATGTGGCTGTTTTGCTTTTCGAAGAATTTGAAACGCTGGACGTTTTTGGCCCGGTGGAAATCCTGGGCCGCCTTAAAGACGACTACAGGATTAAGTTTTATTCCCTCTCTGGCGGAAACATCTCCAATAGCCACGGGGTTACCATCTTTACCCATGCGTTGGGGGAAATTCATACGGGGGTTGGCGTGTTCCTGATCCCCGGGGGCTATGGCACCCGAAGCGAAGTCAAGAATGAACCACTGATAATAGCCGTTCGTGAAATAGCAGAATGGAGCCAGTATGTACTTACCGTTTGTACGGGTACTGCTTTATTGGCAAGGACCGGATTGTTGGATTTTAAAAATGCCACAACCAACAAAATCGCATTTGACTGGGTGGTAACCAATGGGAAAAACGTGAATTGGATAAGGAAGGCCCGATGGATTGTGGACGGTAAATTTTATACCTCTTCGGGGGTCAGTGCCGGGATGGATATGACCCTGGATTTTTTAAAAGACCTGCACGGAATTGACGTGGCCAGGCAGGTAGCACATCAAATCGAATACGAGTGGACCGAAGACAGCACGAATGACCGTTTCTGTTGAAGGAGGATATGCGGATAACGACACCCCCCGGGACCGCTTTACCATACCAGGCAGCCCTTCTGAGGCCGCCGGGAATGTGACCAAACAAAATAACCCTATGAAACCATGAATGATTTTTATATCGGAATTATTACGACCATCGCCGTTATCGGGTTGGTGGAAATATGCAGGTTCCTCGAAAAACGACTCATTGCTGCCTTGACACTGGTGGGCATCCCATTTATCTATATCGGTTTTGCCTGGCATGACATGCTCTCTTTAACCTACACCATTATCGGGGCAGCCCTATTCCTGGCGCTGTCTTATTTTGGCTATAAGGGGAATTTTATGCTCATCGTCATAGGCCTGGTGCTGCACGGGGTTTGGGATTTTTTATTTCCCTTTCTCAGCGCTGCCGCCCCCCCGGGCTATGATATTTTCTGTTTTACAATTGACATCCTTCTGGCTGTCTACTTTTACATAAGGGTAAGGCCCCTGAAACAAATGGGAAACAAAGAGGTGCTTATGCCAGATTAAACCCCTGGCGGGAGGAACCTGTCCAACGAGCTATACGGTTTAAGGTATTGGGAATTGGCCTTTGACCGGCGGCCAAGAGTGTACCCTTTGGCCTTTGCCGGGGTTATGGCTAAAATCAATGCTGGTAAAAAGGGAAAGAAGAGCGGCTGGACCTTATCCCTGAAGATTGAAGTAAGAAAGAAAGTTAAACAACCTTAGTCCAAGGCCACCAGGGCTGGGAACGTATCCCGAAATGTAAGGAAACAAAAAGCCACTCGGTTTCCGGAGTGGCTTTAATTTTAGCATATAGAAGGTTTAATTGCAATCTATACAGGTACAAGTACTTCCACAATTGCAGTTTACACAGGTACAATTGGGGTTGCCACATTTTTGTGAGCCAGCGTGGTCGGCATGACATAATTTAATTTCTGATTTCATAATTTTAAATTTACCAAAACTAGATTTTTACAGGACAAAAATAGCATGGGTACAAGGGGTGGATATTACATCACTTTAGGAACTACTTGCATAATTTTGGGATTAAACATGGTCAAGTAATTTTCTCCTGTGTGATCCCACCTTTTTGAAATGTGAAGGGGTTAGACCGGTTATTTTTTTAAACTGGTTTGATAGATGTGAAACACTGCTATACTCCATTTCAAAAGCAATTTCTGACAGGGTCATTTCTTTGTAGACAAGAAGTTCTTTTACTTTTTCAACCCTTTGTTCTATAAAATAATTTTCAATGGTTCGCCCTTCTATGGAAGAGAATAGGCTACTTAGGTAGGTATATTCGTGGTTGAGTTGATCTGACAGGAGGGCGGAGAGTTTAACTTTCTGCTCTTTTGCACTTACTTCATTTCGTGCTTTCTTTAATGCCAATTGTTTAATTTTTTCTATCAATACATGGGTTTTGTTATCGATCAATTCAAGGCCTACGGCATGGAGGTTATTTTTTAACAATTCTAGTTGCGCTTGGGTCATCATTCCCATGAGTCGGATTTCACCTATTATAATTTGCTGGAAGGGGATGTTTAACTTCCTTAAAATATCTTCGATCGCCAGGATACAGCGATGACAAACCATATTTTTTATAAACAAGGTATTCGGAGTCATAAAAAATCAATAGCCTATATGCTTCAAAGTAAATTGTTAGTAAGCCTCAGCTTAGCTAAGCTGGTCTTTTAAATAGATGTCGAGACAGGCATGCGAACAAAAGAACACGCCTTCTACTTCCGGATGCCTTACGGCCTGGGTGGTATCCAAAATCAACATCCTGCAAACACTATCAATATAAACGTGGTTGCTGGTTTCACTTTTTAACTCATACATTTCCTTGTGTCCGCTGATGTTTTTAAAGCTGTGTTTCCCCATGGACTGCAGCTTAATTTGGGATGCATCAGTAAGCGATTCGATAAATTCTTTGGAACACCAAAAAGTTCCCGGGCCCGCCTTAGACGCAATTCTGGAAGTTAGGTTTATGGTTGAACCATAATAGTTGTTGCCCCTTTTCAGGACTTTTCCATAATGAAGGGCTCCGTGAACCTGAAGGAAATGATGTTCGTTGGATGTGGCATTAATAATCTTCACAGCAGTAGCCAGCAAAGAATCCGGCGTGGAGGAGACAATCATTACTTCGTCTCCTCTACGTTCCTGCAGATGGCTGTCACCTACCAGGCAATTTTCTACAATTGCGACATACCTTTCAATCAGATCTGCCGCAGTAACAGCACCGTGGGTTTGTGTAAGAGCAGTATAACCGGAAAGGTCCGCCATGAGAATACAGATATCCTTTTCCATATTCATTCGTTAATGATATAAATAAATTTACAAAGAATTCGCCCCTGTATGACAAGTTAAAACAACTAAAATTCAGGTAGCTGGCGTGTCACTAAATATTGACAGAAAGCACATTAAATGTTTATAGCGGCATAGGAGTCGTAAAACTCCAATACCAAGTGCCATCAGCGTGGACCGGGATTCGGCTCGGGCTATGTGTTTATGAAATTTGCCGGGGTTTTGTCCATGGAAGGAAACCAGGCGCGGACCGGCCCCTTATAAAAGAGCAGGCGCATACTTGGTGGGAGACCCAAGGCCGGACTGCCCATATAAGCAATCCCCGCCAGGATACCCGGGCGGGGATGTTGCCGTATGGATTTCTACGGGTTTCTAATAGGTAATCTCCCCTACAAGCTCCCAGGCGCCCACGGTGGTGATACCGTCAGGAGCAGGGCTAAAGGTGGCGTTTTTAAAATACAAGCTTCCCTCGGCACCCTCAAACCTACCGGTCCCCTCCAGGATCCTGATGGGAATCCTCTCGCCGCTTGCGTCTCTTGTGTTGTCAAAAGTCCCGGTAAAACCGGTAGGGTCGGCGTCAAAGTCAACGGTAATGGTAACAGCCTCTTCCGTTGTTATCATGTCCCCATGCGCCCCAATGTAATTTACGTGGAAAATAACATCGGCCGTATTGCCACTGGTTAAAAAGCAGGTGAAATCCTGTGGCCTGCCAAAACTCCCCGGCTGGATTTTTCCGAGGTGGGTCATATTGCCGGATATGATATTGGTGGTCAGCGCAAACCCCGCCTCCGCCGGGTCACAAATAACGACCGGCTCATTGAGGTCTGCCGCGTTGGTAAACTTGCCGCGCCATGCCCTTGTGGCCATTTTGCCCTTTTCGGATTTGGCATTCACGGCGCTGAGATCCGCCTCCGGGGCTACCACCGTGTCCTTGCTACAGGAATAGGTGCATAAAAGGACAGCCAGGATGGCCGTCACAAAGACTACTTTCGTCAAATGTTGGTTGGTTGTTTTCATGCTATAATGGTTTTAGAGTTACACGTTAAAAATAATCCCCGGCTAGCATGTACAACACCTCCCCGGATACGAAAAGTGACGGATGAAGTTAAAAGATGGACTTTGGGAGGGAGAACAAGGTAAGGTACGCTAAATATTCTGATAATCAATTAAATATGGATGTTTTTTTAGAGGCGACCAGGCTTAGCCGTGCCATTGGATGTAAAGGGTGGTGCCCGGTCAGACGAGGCCGACCCCGACCCATCCGGGCCCATGGCCTGAAGGCGGAAAGAAGACCGGATTTATTGCGGCAAGGAACCTCCTTATTAGGCCAAAATGCAATAATAAGACCTAGTGTGAGAGCTTCCGGGAGAGGAGTAATCCAAGGGGGTTTACTGGCAACGCACGACCTCAATACCGAACCGACTGCTTCAGGGCTTCATACAATTCCGTACACTTTTGCAGGAGGGCTTTATCGTACGCCTGCTCAGGATATTGGGAAGGCTGGTGTTTTTTGGCATCTTTACTATCGACCTCCACGGAACACTCGCCGCCCAAATAGGAATACACCCTTTGCGGGTCTTCTATGAGATCCTCGAAGCATACGCAAAGGAAACTTTCATCCACGATTTGGAGGAGATACACATAGTAGTTTTTCCAAACAAGGAGCCAATAATTAATGTCGCCTTTGGGATAAAGGGATCGATCCCTGTTAAATGCTTCGGTAAGGAGGAAGGGTTTGTGGTTTAAGCCAAACTCGTGGTGTCCCAAATAGTTAAAATAATCCAAAATGAAGGCATCCTGTTTTTGGGTTTCTGTAAACTTCCGGTCTAGCTTCCATAAAGAAGAAGCGTGGGCCAGAGGCTCACGAAACAACAGGATCACCTGCGAATGGGCAATTTTGCGTAAATCGGGCAAGCGGAGGATATTGTTGTTGTTTTTGGAGAGATACCGGTCTTTCCCTTTTGCCAAACAAACCATGCGCGTGTAGGAGAGATATTTGTCGATGACCCCGGTATCCAGCCTGTGGGGCACAAGGCCGTCATCCCGGATAAAACCGTCCTTTAAATATACCTTCCAGAAATACTCGTCAAATTCTTCGGGAGACTGGCTGTCTATGACAATCCCGTCATTGTGTGCCCTTTCGTGTGCGGAAATCTTATGATGGCGTTTCCAAAGGTTGGGGCATAGCAGGAATGGCATATTGGCGTATTGCAAGGAGGCGTATGCCCCTGTGTTGAAGAGCCTGTTCATAACTGCCGTAGTACCAGAACGGGCCAACCCGGTAACAAATACGTGCTGCCGTACTTCAATCTCGCCGGCTTTCCGGGCAAACATCAATTCATCCATCTCCATGGTCGCCCTGGAGATGCTATAGTTAGACAGGTAAAGTTTGTGCAGGAGTTTATCCGTGCTTGAATAGGTTGACATAGAGGCGTTTAAGAAGCATATACAAAATGACAACGGCAAACGGAATTACCATCCCCCAAAACGTGAGCAGCATATTGGGGCTCAAGGAGCTTTCCAGGGCCTGCAAAAAATAAAGTGAAAGAAAGGGAGCCACAAAGAAGCCAATGCCGAGTACTAATTTTAAAAGGAGCCACAATTGTTGCCCCGCGAGTGCCAGGATTTTTTTTTGTTTCAGTTCATCCGGTGTGGAACTGTCGGACATCGTTGCAAACTGTTCCCTGTAGGATGCAAGCAACTTACGCACAATATCAGAGAGTCGTACGTATTCAAAAATGATACAGGAGACAAGCGTCAGCAGGATTAAAACAAAATATGCCAACCTATTTCTTTTTGATTTTGTTGCTCACAAATCCAAACAGACGCTTTAGCGGCAACCAGAAAATAGCGACCAGGAATGCGAAAATGGTTAAAAATAATCCGGTAATCACGGCAATAATGCCTCCCCCAAGTCCGGGGCCTAGATATAAGAACATGGCGTATAGATTTTAATTAATTATTCTACTCCAAAACAGGTATGCTACGTGCTCCTCGTCAATTCGCTTGACAAATTCAATTTTTTTAGCGGTGGAATCCCCTATGATAATTCTGCCGGACTCTGTTTCCTCTACGAAGAGGTCCCCATTGGGCAGAATATCGCAGCGGCCCTCTCCTACAGTTCGTACATTCTCATCTTCCATCAACTGATGATACGGCTTTGAAATACTGTCATTACTGAAATTATAGACATATACATCATTATGGGTCCTGCTATGGTTGAAGGAATCGTATAATCCAGATAACCGGTGCCCGGGCCTGCTTTCATCCCTTACGATATCATTTCCATAGATGACAATTTTATCCTCCTCATAAAAATCAGCGTCGTGCTGATTATACCAGGGACCTTGTTTTAACCAAATAATGGCATTGGTCGACGGCCGGTAGAGTATGACCGCTCCTATATTACGGCATGAGAGCAACAGGTCGCCTTTATTCCAATATTCCGTGGTATAACGCGCCGGTTCCACATCGTTTAAATGAATGGGGTCATTAATTATTTGTCCTTTCTGCAAAAGCAGGTCTTCATACCCGTTTTCCAGCAAGATTTGGATTACCGATTTGTTGAACAATTCTTCCCCTGTATCCGGGTCGAATACGGTAACATGATCGTCGTAAACCTTATTCTTGTAAAAACTGTGCTCGCCCGGGAAAATGTCGTATGCTCCCGATTGGAAGGTCTGGGAGCAACTATAAATATTCCCGTCTGCACCTTGTTCCAGGGAATGGTGGTACCGCTTATCATTTTTCATCCAAACCAATTCACTATTGCGGTCTATTTTGGCAATAAGGCTTGTTAAGGGGGCCACAAAAACAAGCGAGCTGTCTTTGGTCAATATAGGGTGATTAAAGTAGAGATCACTGCTTTTTGAAGGCGGTTTCCGGTAGTTTTCAGGGTTAAATGCCTGTTGATAGAGCATTTCGTTATCGGGAAACCACCTTTTGATTAAGGCTCCCGTGTTGATATCCAATAAGTCGAATTTATTTTCATAACTCCCCTCTGTCTTGTAGGAGACCAACAGCTTGGGATAGGTGTTTTCATGGGATTTGTTGACATAGGCAAACCCATCTTTTGAACGGGTATTGGCTACAAACCATTCTTCGGGGCGAAAAGCCGCGAGCAGGGCCGCGGGGAGTTCAGCCATGAATTTCAGGGGAGCGGCCAACGGCCCCAGTTTCTTTTCCCCAAAATCTACCGAAATGTATATGTTCCTGACGCTGACCATTAAAAGCAGCGAGTACAATAGCAAGCCGACAATAATGATGAATGCGTAACGCAATTTTTTCATAAAAGAGAAATGTATCGCGCAATCTAGTCATTGTAAGGTAAAACTTTCATAGAAACAGGCTTAAATGCGTATATAATGGATCAAATGAGTTTCTTTATTGACCAGCGCACGGAGCGCTTAACTTGAAGCCTAACAGGCAGGAAATATCAAATCCATATCGTATGTTGGGTAGGCGGCACCCTTTTACGGACTGATTATTGCGGGCCTATGATGTCTGGTATTGTGGAAGAACGGCCCCCCTCAATTTAAGGAACCCGATTTCAAGGCCAGGAAGGCTTGCTGCAGCTGCCGGGTGACGGGGCCGGCCACGTCCGGGAAAAGCGTTCTGCGATCTACTTCCTTTATGGCCAGGACCTGGGTGCTGGTCCCTGTGAGGAAGGCCTCGTCCATAGTATGGATTTGCGCGGCAGGGACCCCTTGCAGGCGGACTTCAACCTGCAGCTTCCCACAGAGTTCCAGGACGATCTGACGGGTGATCCCATCCAGGATATACGGCCCTGCGGGATGGGTGTAGACGATGCCTCCTTTTACGAAGAATACATTGCAGTGGGAGGCTTCGGTAATCAAGCCGTCCCGTATAAACAGGGTTTCATAGCACTCGTTTTTAACGGCCTGCTCGTTGGCCATGACATTGCCCAGCAGGGAGGTCGTTTTGAGGTCGCAGCGGGACCAGCGAAAATCCGTGGCAGTCACTACCCGGGCATGGGCGTTGTTGATATCCGGGAGCGATTTGGGCCAGGCGTACATGAGTACCGTAGGGGCAATGCCTTTGGGATAGGAATGCTGTCGCGGGGCCACCCCGCGGGTGACCTGCATGTATAGCAGGCAGTCTTTCCCCCTGAGGCCAGAAGCGGCCAGCAGTGCCGGTATCTCCTGTTCCATGGCATCCACATCGGCCGGTATGCCAATTTGCTGTAAACACCATTTGAGACGGTCCAGGTGGGCCTTCTTGTACAAAAATCGCCCCTGGACCTGCGCCATGACCTCGTAGATGCCATCGCCGAAAAGAAAGCCGCGGTCAAAAACGGAAACCCGGGCAGTATCGGCATCGACAATTTTCCCGTTGAGGTACACCCTTGACGGGTAGGCAGGCTTGTTTTGCATGGTGTTTAGGTATTTTACAGCCTTAAAGGTAATACTTATGGATGGGCCGCAGGGTGTCTCCGATGCTGGAACGCCAGCGATGTCTTTGGGATGGCATTTTCCCACTTTGTTATAGTGGGTATACGGGCCTTGGTGTGGTTTTTTTTTGGTCTAGGGGGGGCGCATAGAACCGGCGAGGGACCCGCCGGGTCGGTTGGGGGTAGTGGCAGCGACAGGCCATGGCCCTATCCCCCGCAACCCAGGGCTTCCATTTTTTGGCCTATATCCATAATTCGCGGAACAACGTACTTTGGATCAAAAAAGCCTAATAGTCTATTTAATGCGTTTAGTCGTTCCGACTGTGCGTACCGCATATATCCATCTGGGTCATACCCATGTCTACGGATTATTACTGAATACAGCTTAAGAGAAAATCGTTGCATTTTTCCTGCAAATTCTGTCCATGTATAATGATCTGCCCCACCAACAGTGCTTTCAAGAAATAAATCCAAAAAACCATCCATGGCAATGATTTTTTCATTGCCATTCAATTCGCTGAGCTCTTCAGGGCAATACATTATTGTGGTTGAACCAGTCAACATAAGAAGCTGCATACCATAAAGGTCATATTTCATCTTACAGTTTAATTCACTCTCAGTTTGATCTTCCAATTCCCTTAAATGATAAATGAATAATACCATCATGGCAAGACAGTAGTCCATGGGCTTATCCAAATGATAAAATTCTTCACTATGCTCTTCGTCAATTATATTTTGTATATACTCATATGCCGATTCTTCTTCAGAAGAACTATTATTGGCCGGCGATCCTGGCGGGGTATTCCCCCCGGAGGCATCATTTGAAGCGTTCTGCTCATTATGCATTTCCGCTGTTTGCTTCAGGGCATCCATGAGGTCTACCTGGGCCTGGGCCTTCTGGCCTCCGGTCAAAAAGGCCAGCATTAAGATTCCTATGAAGTATTGTTTCATTCTTCCGTGATTTAATGGTTCAATATCGTGGTTGATATCCTTACCCCAGGGAAAGCACCAGGTTACCATGGCCTGCCGTGCCGCCTTCTTTCACCGGTGCAACCCGGGAGCGTCGCAAGCGCCCATCCAAGCCTTCCAGGGCTTTTTGGCATGGTTTGCAGGCCGTCCGGTCAAGGTGTTATATATGCGCCCCGTTGCACCAGGGTACTGATCAGGATGATGATGGCCAGGATCATGATCCCCAATAAGGTCAGTACCACCCCGTCTACCTGTGCCCATGGTTTCTCTTTATCCAGGTCTGCCTTTTTCATCGCTTTAGTTGTAGTTTGTTCCTTTACAAGGTACCCTTCACAATACCTATATCATACCAGAAATGTACCCAACTATATCACAAATGTATCATGGCCGGGGGAACCGGAGGATTATTGCCTGTCTACATAGGCAGCGGGGGTGGTATCATAGGCTTCCCGGAAGCACTTGATGAAATAGGAAGGGGTGTTAAAGCCCACGGCATAGGCCACCTCATTGATGCTGAGGTCCGAAGCCCTGATGAGTTGTTCTGCCTGCTTCAGTCGTTGCGAGCGGATAAAAGCGGTGGTACTCAGCCCTGTATACAACTGCAGTTTCCTGTGCAACTGCATGCGGCTCATACCTACCAACCGGCAAAAGGCCGTGGCGTTGAACTGGGGATCGGAGAGGTGTTGTTCCATGATCGCCTGTACCTTGTTCAGGAATTGCTCGTCTGTGGGGGTAATGGCGATATTTTTCGCCTCCAGTATGTATTCCTGGGAATAATGGTGGCGCAGTGAGCGACGGGTGTTGATGAGGTTGTCAATCCGCTTTTCAAGCACGGGAAGCTTAAAGGGCTTGGTGACAAAGTCATCGGCACCTGACTCGAGCCCTTTCAATTCTGTTTCCACTTCGCCCCCCGAGGTAAGCAGGATAATGGGGATATGGCTGGTACACTCGTCCTGTTTCAGGATGTTGCACAATTCAATGCCCGAGCACTGGGGCATCCGTATATCGGTGAGTATCAGCTCTGGGACGTTTTCCAAAGCAAGCTGAATGCCTTCCGCCCCATTGGATGCTTCCAGAATCTGGTATTTATCCGCCCAGGCTTTTTTCAGGTAGTCCCGCACTTCCTCGTGGTCTTCCACCAGCAGGACCAGGGGCAATTCACCATCCTTTTTCCCATTGTCGGCCTCCCGCTTTTCGGCTACAGGATCCCGGCCCTGTAGATGGATGGCGTGGGGTCCTTCTCCTATTTTTTGCGCCCCGGGAATCGCTTCCGGGTCAGTGGGTAATTCCAGGGAAAAACAAATGGTATTGCCGTCCAGGTGGGCACCGATCTCACCATGGTACAAAGCCACCAATTCGCGCACCAGTGAAAGGCCGATCCCGGCCCCGGGGTCATAATCGGCTCCCTGGTAAAACCGGTCAAAGAGCTGGTCGAGTTCAATAGTGGCCGGATCTTCTACGGTGTTGTGGATCTCCAGGCAGATCCTGTTGCCGGACTGGCTGGCGGAAAGGCTGCAGGTACCGCCTTCCGGGCAATATTTTAAGGCATTGGCAAGGAGGTTGACCAATATTTTTTCAAGCACGTCACTGTCAAACCAAACATCCTTTATCTCGGCAACGGTCCATGTATACTGAATCTTTTTTAAGGCTGCCTGGTATTCGAAGGTGGGGAGCAACGCCCGGATAAACAAGCCCGCATCGTCCTGCCGCAGGCGGATAGGCCATTTTCCCTTTTCCAGGCGGGCCAGTTGCAGGAGCTGGTCTACCAGGCCGATCAGGCGGTGGGTATTGCGCTTGATCATGGATAATTCGGCAAATTCCGCATCAGACAGGCCGCCTTTGGTAAGCTTGTTTTCCACGGGGGCGGCAATCAAGCTCAGGGGCGTGCGGAACTCGTGAGAAATATCGGTGTACAACTTGGTCTTAAAATCATTCAAGCGCTCCCACCGGCTGGCTTCTTCCTGTTTGAGCTGCAGGTCCAGTTTCATCCGCCATCGCCACTTCAGATAATAATAAGCGCTGGCAACGCCCAACAATAGCAGCAAGGCATAAAGTGCCCGGGCCCACCAGCTGGCATACCAGGGTGGCCTGATGACAAATGCGAAACGGGCGGGGGCCTCATTCCATACCCCATCGTAATTGCTGGATTTTACCTGGAATTCATAACGGCCCGGGGGCAGGAAGGAATAGCGGGCAAAGTTGGTATGCTCTGCGGGGATCCATTGCTTGTCATAATTCAGGAGCCGGTATTGGTACTGGTTTTTCTCCGGCAGGGAATATTGCAGGCTGGCAAAGGTAAAGCTCAGGGTGTTTTCCCGGTGGTCCAGTTCCAGGCCGTCATGCGGTACCCTGGGTTCATTGGCCACCATCAGCCCGGTTATGACGGTCTTGGGCAACTGGGTGTGGGTCTGTATAGTTTCCGGGACAAACCAGTAGAATCCTTCCAGGCCACCAAAATAGAGGGTGCCATCCTGGGCTTTGTAGTAGGCCCCGGTATTGAATTCTGTCGCCAGTCCCTCGTAATTGGTATAGTTCACGATAGAAGGCGCCGTACGCCAGTCTGGGGGCGGGCTGAATCGTGAAATACCGCGGTTGGAGCTGAGCCACAGGTTGTTGTGTTCGTCGGGGAGGATGGCGTAGACCACGTTGTTGGCCAGGCCGTTGGTTTCGTCGAAGGTATGGAAGCTTTGATCCCGGGTGTCCAGGGCAGACAGCCCTTTGCCGTAAGTGCCCACCCACAACACCCCGGAGGGGTCGTAGTAAAGGGATTTTATCTTGTCGCTGGCAATGGAGGCGTTTAGCGGATCGTGGTAGTAAGTTTCTGCCTGGCCGTTTTCGGGATGCAGGCGGACGAGGCCTTCCGAATCGGTCCCCAGCCATAATTCACCTTTGGCACCCTCGGTAATGACCCGGATGTTATCGGATATATCCGGGAATCCGGACGATGTATTAAAGGCTTTTACGACGCCTGTTTTGGTATCGAATTGCAAAAGCCCGTTTTCCCTTGTAGCCAGCCAGGTGATGCCCCTGCTGTCCTGGAAGATATCCCAGATGGTGACGGCCCTGGTGTTGTATCGGGGGGTATTCAGGTAGTTGACGATCGTCCCGTCAGGGGATAAGAGCGACAAGCCGCCGCCCTGGGTCCCGATAAGGAGGTTACCCTCCACACCGCAGAGCAGGCTCATGATCCTATCAGACAACAATCCGGTTTCCCGGGTATCATATTTATGCCATTGCCCTGTCTTTTGGTTCAGTTGCATCAGGCCTTTGCCCGAGGTGCCAATCCAGACGGATTCCCGGCAATCAGTCGCTATGGCCCGTACCACATCCACATGGATGTCATCGGGGACCTGGAAGTTGGTAATGGAATTGAATTTCTCCAGGAAGGCATCGTAATAACTGGCCCCGGCCCCGTCGGTCCCAAACCACAGGGTACCGGTATAATCTTCGTAAATGGAGAGTATGTCATTGTAGTGGATGGCCTTGGGGTTGTGCTTGTCTGTCCGGAAGTGTTGCACGGTATAGGCGTTTAAATCTACCTTAAACAGGCCACTGCCATAGGTGCCCACCCAAAGGTTCTGGTGGGTGTCCACAAATAGGGAGAGGATGTTTAGTTGCGGATCCAGGGGTTGGCTCAGGGGCAGGTCGTTTGCCGGATGCAAGAAATCCTCCCCCGGGTTTTTGAAATAGAGGCCGCCGCCATAGGTCCCTAACCACTGCCGGCCTGTCTGGTCTGATTGGAGGGTACTGAACCCCCTGGTAACCAGTTGGCCCGTAGCCGTATGCCGCAGGGTATCCAGGGCCTTTTTTGACGCCAGACCTACCCGCAGTACCCCCCTGTCAGTCGCGAGGAGCATGTTTGTGCCCTCCTGGAGGATGTCGTAACAGGTACTTCCCGCGGCTATGGGGGATGGTAGCGGGAGCTTCCTCCCCAAAGAATCCAGCAGCACTATCCCCGTACGGTAGGTCCCCACCCAATAGTTGAGATCGCGGTCCTGGTATATTATGGTGGCGTCTGAGGTGACTTCCAGGGGTTCAAAGCGGTTGGCTTTGGCATTGAGTCGGTGGAGTTTTTTGTCGTAGGGGATGCACCAAACCGTTCCTTTGCGGTCTACGTAGACTTTCCCGAGGTGGCTATAATTGGGCCGGGTGACATCCGCAAAAATATAGGGGTATTTGGTAAAGCTCCTGCCGTCGTATTTGTTGAGCCCATCCTGGGTAGCGATCCAAAGGTAGCCGGTACTGTCCTGGGCTATGGATATGGCGGAGTTCTGGGACAGGCCGTCCTTGATGGAAAGTTGCCTGAAACCGATTTGTTCTTGCGCCGGCAACCGGGTCATGGAGACTAGCAGGGCGAGCAACAAGAGGCATAGAAGGAACTTTTCGTTGGGCATAGTGCTGCATTATGCACCTATAATTTAGTAAAATGTAGGCTTTTACCCGGGTATAGGGGGCATATTTGTGGGGTTTTGCCGCATAAAAGCCCAAAAAAGGATGATTTTTCCCCTGTTTGGCGGAGGATTCATCGAACCTCAGGGCTCCGCTAGGAATGGGAAACGGGGTGTCGGGGTTTGCCTTTTTTGCGCAGGAGTATTGCATTGTGGGGCCTCTAAACCCCGCCCCGGGTACAAGGTAACCGTGATGGCTGCAGGAAACCAGCAGGGGATGAATAACGGGCCGGATGTATCTTTTTTCCCGGTTGGGCATACTAATTGGGGCAGCTATCCCCACCCCGGGTTCAAGGTAGGCGTTTTGCCTGCGGGATACCAGCAGCAGCTTGTGCCCCATCAGGCGGGAATCCCTGTGCCGGGCCGGTGGCAATTTTTAGCGTGGGGCTTCTAAAGCCCGCCCCGGGTTCAAGGTAGACGGGTTAGCTGCAGGAAACCAGCAGGGGATGGGAAAAATGTTTAGTGGGTGTCCTGGCTGGACGCGCTTG
>LXTR01000049.1 GCA_001683825.1 Flavobacteriaceae bacterium CP2B
GGACTGGGAGCCATGCCCACCCCCTGGCTGATAAGGCTATCTACCAGGGCACCAGCAGTTTGGCCTACGGCCTGGTTGATCGTCTGCACCGAGGCACTAAACCCTAAACGCCTGTACAAATGGGCCGCACGGTATGCATCCAATGGGGTTGTGTACGGCGCTAATGTAGAGGTATTACAATTAACGAAGTATTCCATAGTTTTTTAGGCTTTAAGAACGTTCATGTGTGTAGGGGCTAATTCTTAACGCTTAAACTATATGGATAGTATGGCAATCCATTTAATTTCGTTATTCTGCTCATGAAAATACCTGTTCTGATTTATTTTTGGGACGAACGGCGCTATATTTTCGATGTAATGCAGGATATTTTAAGATATAGCGGCATAAATGGGTACGCATAATGAATTGGGGGCCAGGGGGGAAGCGCTGGCTGCCGGCTTTTTGGAACGACAGGGATACGCCATTCTCCATAGGAATTACCGGTACCAGAGGGCCGAGATCGATCTTATTGCCCAAAAAGGCGACCTCCTCGCTATCGTCGAGGTAAAATCCAGGACTTCAGAAGCATTTGAACCCATTGCCGGTACGGTGGGCCGCAAGAAAATCGGGTTGCTGGTCCTGGCTACGGATCACTATATCACCCAGCGGAACCTGGACCTGGAGGTGCGGTTCGATATTGTTACTGTGTATTTCAAGAAGGGGGGATGCGAGATTACGCATCTGGAAAATGCATTCTATTATTTTTAAAGTTGTTTTATTTGTAACATATTGTTATTTTTGATCCACAAGCCAACCCTATGAAAACTATTTCCTCAGTTGTAGAACAGTACATTAAAAAGAAACCATTTTTACAAAGCGCTCTTGCTCAGGGGATTATCAACCTAACGTCCCTGTCCCGGATCATTAAGCCCGAGATAGAGGAGGAATTGGGAAAGGATATCCGCAATGGCGCCATTGTCATGGCCCTGAAGCGCCTGTCGGATGATATGGAGTTTCGCGCCACCCACCGAATTATCAAGGTCTTAAAAAATATCGGGGAGATCACGGTGCGTTCTTCGCTAACAGACTTTACCTTCCTGGTATCGGATACCATCCTGGAGAACCAGACCGAACTGCTGGAGGAAGTCAAGAACAACAAAGATGTTTTTTATACTTCTTCGCGCGGGGTAAACGAGCTCAATATTGTGGTGAGCAATATCCTGGACAAGACGGTGGAAAAACTTTTTAAGGAAGAGAAATGTACCCAGAAGGCAGAAAACCTGTCTTCGATCACCGTGAAACTGCCTGCGGAAAATGTTTCTGTACCCGGCATTTATTACTTTATCTTCCAGCGACTCGCCTGGGAGGGGATAGTGCTCTATGAGGTAATATCCACCACCAATGAATTTACGATCATTGTAAACGACGACCAGGTGGACAATGCGTTCAGGACCATCAAGGACCTGAAAACCCTGTAAGCGCCTTCGTGTCAGGAGACTTCCACCACCTGCAGGTCCAGGGGTTCAAGTACTTTCAGGCCGCGTGCCACAGAGCCCACCTTGTCAAAGACCAGGAGTAACCGTAATCCGTTGCGGGTTTGTTTTTCTTTGATGCGGCATTGTTGGGCATGGGTCTGCACAAACTGCAGCACCCGGTTAAAGCGGGCGCTCTGGTAATATTCAGATTGCTGGTTGGCAATAAAATACCCGATCAGCTTGCCTTTTTTCATCACTACTTTTTCGAGCCCGATACGCCTGGCGATCCATTTGATGCGCACCGAGTTGAGGAGGTCTACCGCGGGGACAGGCAACTCCCCGAAACGGTCCTGTAATTGCTGTTCGAAGCGTTGCAAGTCGGCCTCCTCGGTGAGGGCATTCAGTTCCGTATACAGGTTGAGCCTTTCTGTGATGTTGTTGATGTAATCGTCCGGGAAAAGGGTTTCAAAATCCGTGTCGATCTGTACTTCTTTGACAAAAACCCTGTCGGCCTCCCCGGGTTTTTCGTACAGCGCTTTAAACTCGTTTTCCTTGAGTTCTTCTATGGCTTCGGCCAGGATTTTCTGGTAGGTTTCAAATCCAATATCATTGATAAAGCCGCTTTGTTCGCCTCCCAGGAGGTCTCCTGCCCCCCTGATTTCAAGGTCTTTCATGGCGATGTTGAAACCGCTGCCCAGTTCGGTGAATTGTTCCAGGGCCTGGATCCGCTTACGGGCTTCCGGTGTCATGACGTCATAGGGGGGTGTGATAAAATAGCAAAAGGCTTTTTTGTTGCCGCGCCCCACCCTGCCACGCATCTGGTGCAGGTCGCTTAACCCGAAATTATTGGCGTTGTTGATAAAGATGGTATTCGCATTGGTGACATCCAGCCCGCTTTCCACGATGGTGGTAGACACCAGTACGTCAAATTCCCCATTCATAAAACGCAACATTAGCGTTTCAAGCCGCTTACCTTCCATTTGCCCATGGCCAATGCCCACTTTGGCATCGGGCACCAGCCGCTGGATCATCCCGGCCACCTCTTTGATGTTCTCAATGCGGTTGTGGATGAAAAACACCTGTCCGCCACGCTGGACCTCATAACTGACAGCATCCCTGATGGCCTCTTCATCCAGCCGTATGACGTGGCTCTCAATGGGATAGCGGTTGGGTGGGGGCGTATTGATGACCGAAAGGTCCCTTGCGGCCATGAGGCTGAATTGCAGGGTCCTGGGGATGGGGGTGGCCGTCAGGGTCAGCACATCCACGTTTTCCTTCATGGCTTTGAGTTTGTCTTTGACCGCGACCCCGAATTTCTGTTCCTCATCCACGATCAGCAGCCCCAGGTCCTTGAAGGATACCTGTTTGTTGACCAGTTGGTGGGTGCCGATAATGATGTCTATTTGGCCATTTTTCAGGTCCTCCAGGATCTTCCGCTTTTCGCCGGCCGTTCGGAAGCGGTTTAAGTAATCGACTTTTACCGGCATCTCCTTGAGGCGTTCCTGGAAGGTGCGCTGGTGCTGGAAAGCCAGGATGGTGGTGGGCACCAGGACGGCAACCTGCTTCCCGTTGTCCACCGCCTTAAAAGCAGCGCGGATGGCCACTTCGGTTTTCCCGAATCCCACGTCCCCGCATACCAAACGGTCCATGGGCTGTTCGCTTTCCATGTCTTTCTTGATGTCTTCGGTGGCCTTGCTTTGGTCTGGTGTGTCCTCATAGAGGAAGGAGGCCTCCAGTTCCAGCTGCAAATAACTATCGGGATGGTATTGATAGCCTTTTTGAAGCCGCCGTTTGGCATATACCTGTATTAGGTCAAAGGCGATTTTCTTGACCCTGGATTTGGTTTTTTGTTTCAGTTTCTTCCAGGCGGCGGAACCCAGTTTGTAAATTTTTGGGGCCACCCCGTCTTTGCCATTATATTTGGAGATCTTGTGCAGGGAGTGGATACTCACATAGAGGATATCCCGTTCGCCGTACTGCAGCTTGATGGCTTCCTGCTTTTTCCCCTCCACGGCTATTTTCTGAAGCCCCCCAAAGATACCGATCCCATGGTCTATATGGGTGACATAATCGCCTATTTCCAGTTTGTTGAGTTCCTTCAGGGTAATGGCCTGTTTTTTGGCATACCCATTTTTAAGGTGGAATTTGTGGTACCGTTCAAAGATCTGGTGATCCGTGTAGCAGACGAGCTTCAGTGAATCGTCAAGGAACCCCTGGTAGAGGGGCAGGACTACGGTATTGTAGTGCACTTGCTGGCCCACTTCTTCAAAAATGTCGTGGAACCTTTTGGCCTGTTGTTCGGAGGCGCAGCAGATATAGTTGGCATACCCCTCCCGGTCTTTTTCGTTCAGGTCGGCGATCAGCAAGTCGAATTTCTTGTTGAATGCCGGCTGTGGCCTGGTGCCAAACGCGATGGGCGACTCACTCGCCGCCCGGCCTCCCCCCAGTTCTACCTGGCAATAGGCCTGTAACTCCTGTTCCAGAAGGGCCGCGCTCATAAAAAGAGCTTCGGGACTGGAATGCCTGGTAGGTCCCGATAGCGCGGCAAAGCGCTCTTCGGCTTTTTGATACAGGCCCCTAATACGCCCCAGGAGGACGTCTCTTTGCTTGATAAAAACGGTGGTCCCCGGGTTGATGTATTTCAGGAAACTCACCCGGGATTCCTGGAGTTGTTTGTCGGCGACATTGGGCATGACGCTGATCTTTTTCACCTTCTCCGTAGAGAGCTGGGATTCCACGTCAAAAGTGCGGATACTGTCTATTTCATCCCCAAAAAATTCAATGCGGTACGGCTCGTCGTGCGAAAAGGAGAACACGTCCACGATACCCCCCCTGACAGAGAATTCGCCTGGGCCCGTGACAAAATCCACACGCTGGAAGTGGTATTCAAAAAGCACTTCATTGAGGAAGTCCAGGGAAAGCTGATCGCCTTCCCTTATTTTCAGGGTATTTTTCTCGAGTTCCTTCCGGGTAACCACCTTTTCAAAAAGCGCATCGGGATAGGTGACAATTACGGCCGGTTTTTTCCTGGAATTGATACGGTTGAGGACTTCGGCCCTGAGTAGCACATTGGCATTGTCCGTTTCCTCAATCTCATAGGGCCTCCGATAGCTACCCGGGTAGAACAGGACGTCTTCCCTGTTGAGGAGGAGTTCCAGGTCATTCAGGTAATAGGCAGCTTCCTCCTTATCTTCAAAAATCAGTAAAAACGGGGTGTTAACGGTCCGGAAAGCCTCTGCGGCCACGAAGGAGAGGGCAGAGCCGCTAAGGCCTTTCAGGGTGATTTCCTTTTCGGAAGCGGCAATAGCTTCCCGCAGTTTCCCGATTTCGGGAGACTGTTTGTAAAGGTCGGTAATGGTAGATTGGGCCACCTACGAAACTTTGTGCAAATATACGCCCATTTAAAAGGCCGCCCAAGCAGGCAGCTATATTTTAATAACCTGCTGGTCTGCTATGGCATAGACCTCGTCCCCTTTTTTCCTGGTAAGGGCGTGCATGCCCGTAAATGCCCCAAATGCCGGGAGGATCAGCTGGCGTGCACTCTTGAAAAAACAAGGCAGTCGCAGTGATTGCCTGCCGGTACCGCGGAGCCTGTAGGCCGGGTGGATATGGCCGGATACCGCAAAGTAACCGTCGCGTTCCTGGGGGTGGTGGGTAAAGAGGAACCCATCCATGACGACTTCCCCGACCACCGCGATCCCCAGGGATTCGTACTTCAGGGGTGAGATCACATCGTGGTTTCCGGACACCAATACCATTGTAAGCCCGGTACCGCGTACCCAGTCTTCAAATAGCTGCCATTCTGAATTCATGTGGGAATGAAAAAGGTCGCCCAGAAAATAGAGGCCTTTGGGGTTAAAATGACCGATGCATTCGTCCAGCAGGCTAAAGTTGCCTGGGATGGCCTGCAGGGGAACCGCGGCCCCGTATTTGCGAAAGTGGGTGACTTTGCCGAGGTGCAGGTCGCTGACAAACAGCAGCTGGCGCTCTCTCCAGAAAAGTACCCCGGAGGGGTGGAGGTCAAAATGCTGGCCGTGGATTTGAAGCGGGTGCACCATGGGGCAAAGCTACAGCAGGGGCGGCTGCCATGCAAGGCTTGCCAGGGATTAGCGTTTCATCAGCTTTTCGGCCATCCTCCGGATACGGTCTGCCAGTTTTTCACTGGAGAGTTTTTCACGCAAACGGTCGGTAATAATAGGAAAGGAGAAGGGGGTAGGCCGCTGGCAGGTTTTCCAGCAGACCTCCTGTCGGGCGATACGTTCCAGTGCCCGGCGTAAACGGCCCTCCTCCAGCTGGTGTTCAAAGGTCTCCGTATAGGCCTGCTGGTATAACAGGTTATCGGGTTCATAGTCTTTAAACACGTCAAAGAGCAGTTGCGAATTACTCTGCAGGTGTTTCATCCTGACCCCTTTTTTAGGGTAACCGGTAAAGACCATGCCACTGATCACCGCGATATCACGGAATTTCCGCCGGGCCATTTCTGTGGCATTCAGGCTCTTCTGAAGGTCTTCCAACATATAGTCAGGACTGAAAAGATCGTTGTCCAGCACCTGCTGTATGTCCACCGCTTTGTCCGACAACAATTCAAACCCATAGTCGTTAAAGGCCAGGGAAAAGGTAACGGGGGCCAACAGGCTGATGCGGTATCCGAGCAGGCTCCCCATGGCTTCATGCACAAACCTGCCTTCAAATGGGTAAAAGAGGTGGTGGTACCCCTCTGTGGTTTTAAAGGTCTCTATCAGGAATTCATGGGGGCGGGGAACGATACTTTCTATTCGTTGTTTGTCAAAAAGGGGCTTTAACGCTTTTATTTCCTCTGATTGTGCCCCGATAGCCATGCCTGCACTGTACAGTTCTTCGCGAAGCAATTGCGACATCTGGGCCGAAAGGGTGAGCCTTCCGCCCATCCAGCTGGGCACCTTGCTGGTTTTTTTGCGTGAATTCCGGACGTGTACCTGCATTTCCTTGATGCGGATAAACTCCAGGTTCCTTCCCGCAAATGTAAAGACGTCACCGGTTTTGAGCTTGGAGATAAACCACTCTTCTATAGTGCCGATATAACCACCTTTCTGGTAGCGTACCAAGAGGTGGGCATCGCTTACTATGGTACCGATTTGAAGGCGGTGGCGCAACGCGATCCCCCGGTGGTTCACTTTAAACCGGCCATCGGCCTCCACCTCCACCTTTTTGTATTCGTCATAGCTCTGAAGGCTCTGGCTCCCCAAAACCAGGAAATTCAGGATCCATTGCCACTGCTCCCTTGAAAGGGCCTGGAAGCAAAAGGTCTGCCGTACCTCTTCGTACAGCTCTCCTGGGTAGAAACCATCGGATACCGCCAGGGTGGTCAGGTATTGGACCAGCACATCGTAACTGTTGAGGTAGGGCATGCGGTCTTCTACGGCCTGGGTGGCAACGGCCTTTTTTAAGGCCGAGGCCTCTACCAGTTCAATGGCATGAGTAGGCAGAAAGTAAATCACACTTTCCTTGCCCGGCCTGTGCCCGCTGCGGCCTGCCCTCTGGAAGAAGCGGGCAACGCCTTTGGGCCCCCCGATCTGTATTACGGTTTCCACCGGCGCGAAATCAACGCCCAGGTCCAGGCTGGAGGTGCAGACCACGGCGCGCAGGCTTTCATTTCGGATGGCCTGCTCCACCCAAACACGGGTTTCCTTGTTAATACTGCCGTGGTGCATGGCGATCTCCCCGGCAAATTCCGGATGCTGTTCCAGGATTTTCTGGAACCAGATCTCACACTGGCTGCGGGTATTGGTGAACAGGAGGGTGGTGCGGCTGTTGTTGATTATGGGGATTACTTCCTCCAGCAACCGCAACCCCAGATGCCCCCTCCAGGGATAGGTCTCAATTTCCGGTGGGATAATGCTTTTAACACTGATCTGTTTGTTCAGTTTCGCCCGGATCAGCACTGAATTTTGCATGGCCACTGTGTACGGGCCCAGCAAAACTTCGAGGGCCTGTTCCAGGTTGCCTATGGTAGCCGAAATACCCCAGATCCGCAGGTCCTGGCTAAGCGCCCGCAGGCGCGAAAGGCCAAGCTCCATTTGCACCCCCCGCTTGGTTCCCAGCAATTCGTGCCATTCGTCTACGATAATGGCCGAGCAGTTCCGGAATAAGGCAGGGTATCCTTTGGTTGCCAATAACAGTTGCAGGCTCTCCGGGGTGGTGATCAGCAAGTCGGGCATCTGTTTTTTTTGTTTCGCCCTTTCCGCCGGGGAGGTGTCCCCGGTTCGGATGCCCACCGTAAGTTGGGTGCCCAGGTCCCTGGTAACCCGCTCGGCCGATTGGCGGATCTCCAGGGATAGCGCCCTGAGGGGTGTTATCCAGATCGCTTTCAGGCCGGGCTGGTGCCTGGTGGCATACGCGGGGTTCTTTTTCATGAAGTCCAGGACGATGGGTAACCACAAGGCATAGGTTTTCCCACTGCCGGTGGGGGCGTTCAGCAACCCGTGCCTGCCCTCCAGGAAGGCCTCCCAACTGCGCTTCTGAAAAGGGAAGGGTTCCCATTGTTGCGCCCGGAACCAGGAGATGGCAATTTCAAAAAGTTGGGCATTGGTCATAGCTGGAATGGGCTTGGGTAAAGGTGGTTCAAACTTTAGTGGATCAGCTTTTTGATGTCTGCGAGGCTGTTGGCCTCTTCAACGCGTTTGTCTTTCCGCCATCGCAGAATCCTGGGGAAACGGGTGGCCACGCCGCTTTTGTGCCGTCCGGAGGGGGCTATCCCTTCGAAAGCGATCTCGAAAACATGGTGGGGGGTGACAGAACGGACCGGGCCGAATCGCTCCAGGGTGTTTTTCTTGATCCAGGCATCTACCTCCCGGAATTCGGCATCCGTAAGTCCGGAATAGGCCTTGGCAAAGGTCACCAGTTCGCGTTCGCCCTGTTCATTTTCATCCCAGAGTGCGAAGGTATAATCCGTGAAGAGGTTGCTGCGCCTGCCATGCCCGCGCATGGCGTAGGTAAGTACCGCGTCAATGGTCATCGGGTCTACTTTCCACTTCCACCAATCGCCTTTTTTACGCCCCGCCAGATAGGGGGAATCTTTGCGTTTGAGCATCAACCCCTCGCTCTTTTCTTCCCGGGACCGCCCCCTTTCGCTGGCAGCCGTATCCCAGTCAGAAAGATCAATGGTCTCAGACAAGCGCAACGGTAGTCCCGGTATTTTCCCCGATCCCCTGAGCCCGTGGTACAGGGCCTCCAGTTGTTTCCTTCGTTTGTGAAAGGGTTGGTCGCGCAGATCGCTGCCCTGCCATTCCAGGAGGTCATACACCATCAGGACCACCGGGACTTGCCTCAACAGGTTTTTGGAAACTGTTTTCCGGCCGATCCGCTTTTGCAGATCGTTAAAGGTGCCAATTTCTCCCTTGGGAAAAGGCAGGATCTCCCCATCCAGTACCGTTCCGTTGGGGAGGGTGCCCACAAAGCGCAGGAATTCTGGGTACTTGTCCGTAACCAGTTCTTCCCCCCGGCTCCAAACAAAAAGTTGGTCCTTTCTCAGGATCAGTTGGGCACGCATCCCGTCCCATTTGTGTTCGGCCAGCCAGTGCCCGGGGTCCCCAAGCCCTTCGGCTTCCCCTTCCAGGGCGTAGGCCAGGTAAAAGGGATAGGGCTTGGAAAGGTAGGCTCCTTTATCCTTTTCCAGTACGAGTTCCCGGAAGCTGGTGGTTGAAGGGTCCCAGTGCCCCATGAGTTTATAGGCCAGTACGTCTTCGTCCAGCCCCGTGGCTTTGGCCAGGGCACGGGTCATTAGTTTCTGGCTGAGGCCAATCCGGAAACTCCCGGTGATGAGTTTGGTGAATACAAAACGCTCATAGTAATCCATGACCCGCCAGTGGCGAAACAGGAAGGCCTTTTTCTCTTCCTCGCTTTTCGGTTTCAGGGCGATGATCTCTTCCAAAACAGCGTTCAGGGGCTTGCCACTGCCTTTTTCTGTAGAAGGGACCACCAGTGCGATGGTTTCCGCCAGGTCTCCTACGATGTGGTAACTCTCCTCAAAAAGCCATAGGGGGATATTGGCCAAACTGGCCGCCCATTCCCGTAATAGCGTGGTGTTGACGGGTCGGGGGGGTCTCCGATGCGAAAGGATGGCAATAGTCCATACCTTATCTGCATCATCCACCTGCCCAAAGAAATCGGCCAGGGCCTGTACCTTGACATTGGTTTTATTGGTGTTGTCCAGCTGCTTGATAAGTGCTGCAAATTCTTTCATGCGTCTTTTTGCCGCCTCTGGGCCCAAGGCGTGTTTTCTACTGGTCCCCGCTTGTTTAGGGAATCTTGTTGCTGCCCATCCATTTCGGTCGTTTCCCCTTCGTACTGCGTTTGTTCCGTTCGCGCGTCATAACCCTGTTCCCTCAGGTACCTGGAAAAAATTTCCGAATACCCGTGGGTGCAGATGACCTTTTCTGCCCCGGTTTCCGAGATACATTCCAGCAAGCCCTGCCAATCGCAATGATCGCTGAGCACAAAGCCTTTGTCAACCGCCCGCCGCCTCCGGGTGCCCCTGAAGGCCATCCATCCGCTGGCGGAGGCTGTTACATAGGGGACCATCTTACGGATCCAGGAGCTGCCATGGGCACTGGGGGGCGCCAGGACCAGCTGTCCGGTAAGGGCTTCCTTCGGGGTGTCAGCGGTAATCGGGATGGTGGGGGGCAGGTCCACCACGGGGCGAAGCACCGCGGTCATGTTTTCTACGGCGGCGTGGGTATAGATGCGTCCTATGGCTGGGTTGAGGTATCTCAGCAGGCGTTGGGCCTTGCCCAGGCTGTACCCAAATAAGACCGATGTCTTTCCCTCGGCCTGGTTCTGGAGCCACCACCGGTTGATCTCGTCAAAAACCCCTTCTTGGGGTTGCCATTTAAAGGCAGGCAGGCCAAAGGTACATTCGGTGATGAAGGTATCGCAGCGAATCGCTTCGTAAGGGGTGGCTACCCCATCGTCTTCCCGCTTGTAATCGCCACTGTAGACCCACACTTCCCCCTGGTGTTCCACCCGGACCTGGCTGGACCCAATGATGTGGCCCGCGGGGTGCAGGCTAAACCGTACCCCGCGAATGCTGAAGGGTTCGCCCCAGGGCCTTCCCGAAACGGAAATGTCGCCCAACCGGTGTTTGATGATGGGTACGTTGCGCTCATGGGTGATGTACCTTTTATGTCCCCAACGGCTATGGTCTGCGTGCCCGTGAGAAATAATGGCCTTATCCACCGGGCGCCAGGGATCCAGGTATACATCTGCCGGGGGGCAATAGATGCCTTTGTCCGTAAACTCGAGGAGTGGTTTTTCCATAGCGCCATGAAGGTACCAAATTATTCGAAATCCCGGTACCTCCCCCCCATTGGCGTTACCGGCCATAAATTAGGATGCTGTAGGGAATGAATGCCACCTAAAAAATTTATATTTGGGTAAAGAGAAAAAGATTATGGCATTTTTGGATTTATTTGACAGTGGTTTCAGGCAGCGCAACCAGGACCATTTTGCTGCCATCGTCCGTGTGGCGATGAGCGATGGGATCATATCCGGAGAAGAAAAGGCATTTCTGGACCGCCTGGCTGCCAAGCTCCAAGTTTCCGAATCGGAATATCAGAAAATCCTGAAAGACTATATGTCGCATCCCATTAACCCACCCTCGAGTTACGACCGCCGCCTGGAGCGGTTATACGATTTGGCAAGGATGGTGTATGCAGACCACCACCTGGGGACTAGGCAAACGGCCATGTTAGAGCGCCTGGGTATCGGCCTGGGATTTTCCACAGCCAATGTTTCCTATGTGGTGGATAAGGCCCTGAAACTGGTTCGGGCAGGGGTAGACCTGGATAACTTCATTGAGGAGATCAAGCACATGAACCGTTAAGCCCCCTTGTGTCGGGCCATAAATTCCTCGGCCTTTTCCACCATCTTCCTGCTGCCACAGAAAAATGGCGCCCGCTCGTGTAATTCGGTCGGCTGGATTTCGAGGATCCTCCGGTACCCGTCGCTGGCCTTGGCACCGGCCTGTTCCGCCAGGAAAGCCATGGGGTTGCACTCATACAGCAACCGGAGTTTTCCGTTGGAAGCCACACTGCTTTTGGGGTACATATAAATCCCCCCTTTGATCATATTCCTGTGGAAATCGGACACCAGGGAACCAATGTACCTGGAGGTGTAGGGCCGATCGCCTTCTTCCTGCTGGCAATACTTGATGTAGTCCTTTACCCCTTGCGGGAAATGAATGTAATTCCCCTCATTGATGGAATAGATCCTCCCTGTTTCGGGATAGGTCATATTGGGATGCGAAAGGTAAAACGTACCGATGGCCGGGTTGAGGGTAAACCCGTTTACCCCGTGGCCGGTGGTATACACCAGCATGGTGGAAGTACCGTAAATAAAATACCCGGCAGCCACCTGATTGATACCGGGCTGCAGAAAATCTTCCTTGGTAACCGGCGTGCCGATAGGGGTCACACGGCGGTAGATAGAAAAAATGGTGCCTACGGAAACATTGACATCGATGTTGGAAGATCCGTCCAGGGGATCTATCAGGACCACATATTTGTTCTGGAAATTCTTATCCTGGCTGTTTACGGATATAAAATCATCCTCTTCCTCCGAGGCAATCCCACACACAATCTCCCGTTTGGTCAGCGTTTGTTTGAATTTTTCATTGGCAAGTACGTCCAGTTTTTGCTGGTTTTCACCCTGAATGTTTGTATCCCCTGAGTCGCCCAGGATGTCTACAAGGCCTGCTTTGTTTACTTCGTGGTTTACTACCTTTGCAGCCAGCCGGATGGCGTTGATTAGTTTTGAAAGTTCCCCGGAGGAATACTGAAAAGCCGCTTGGTTCTCTATAATGAATTCCCCAAGGGTACGCTTGTTCCTGTCCATAGAAGGGTGCTGTTTATTTGCCCACAAATATCGGGTATTTTGTGAAACTACAACGTTTTCGTGAGGCATTGATTTTTTATGTATATAACTTTGTGTTTTATTTGTAACAAATATGGAGTATTCAATTCGAGAGGCACGTAAATCAGATATGCGCCAGGTGCTGGATCTGGTGCGGGAATTGGCGGTTTTTGAGAAAGAGCCCGACGCCGTTATACTGCAGGAGGAAGACCTGGTACGGGACGGGTTTGGTCCACTAAAGCTGTTTCAGTGTTTTGTGGCCGAAACCGGGACGGGCATCGTAGGGATGGCGTTGGTCTATCCGCGGTATTCCACCTGGAAGGGGCCGGTGATCCACCTGGAAGACCTGATCGTGACCGATGCCATGCGTGGCAGTGGCGTGGGCAGCGCCCTGTTGGAAGAAGTGGTGCGCTACGGGCACCGGTTGGGGGTTAAGCGGATCAGTTGGGAGGTGCTGGACTGGAACGAACCGGCCATTGCTTTCTATGAGCGAAAAGGGGCAAAGGTGATGCGCGATTGGGATGTGGTGCAACTCGATGAAGAAGGAATTCAGCAATTTATCGACAATTTATGAGGGTATTTAAGTTTGGAGGGGCGTCTGTGAAGGATGCCGATGGTGTACGCAATCTGGTACGCGTATTAAAGGAAACAGGGCACGAAGACATCTTCCTGGTGGTTTCGGCCATGGGCAAGACCACCAATGCCATGGAAAAGGTGGTAGACACGTATTTTAAGGATAAGTTGGCCCTGGCACCGGTCATACAGGAGATCGCCAACTATCACAACACCATCCTCAACGACTTGTTCCCTGGGGGGAAGCACCGGGTGTTTGACGATGTCAGCGCCTTGTTTGAGGAAGTACGGGGTTTCCTGGCCTGGAACAAGTCGCCCAAGTATAATTTTGTCTACGACCAGGTGGTTTGTTACGGGGAGTTGGTCTCTTCGGTAATAGTCAGTGCCCATCTCAATGAAGTGGGGATCACCAACACATGGATTGACGTCCGGAACTTTATCAAAACCGATAACAATTACCGGGACGTAAAGGTGAACTGGGAAAAGACCCAGGAACAGATCTCCAAAGGCGTAGACCCGAAGAAACTGTACATCACCCAAGGGTTCCTGGGGAGCGATGAGAACAACTTTTCGACCACCCTGGGCAGGGAAGGATCCGATTATACCGCAGCCATCCTGGCGTATTGCCTTAACGCCCAATCTGTGACGATATGGAAGGATGTCCCGGGGGTCCTCAATGCAGATCCCCGTTACTTTGAGAAGGCCGAGTTGTTGAACAAGATTTCCTACCGGGAAGCCATAGAATTGGCGTTTTACGGGGCTTCCGTAATCCACCCCAAAACCCTGCAGCCCCTCCAGCGCAAAAGCATCCCCCTGCACGTGAAGTCGTTTATCCACCCCTCGGATCCCGGCACCACGGTCGGGCTTGGAGAGGGGATAGAGCCCGAGGTGCCCTGTTTTATCGTCAAGAAAAACCAGGTGCTGATGAAGCTTTCCTCCCTGGATTTTTCGTTTATCGTAGAGGACAATATTAGCGACCTCTTTAAGCTGTTGCACGATTACCGGATGAAGGTAGACATGATTCAAAATTCCGCGATCAGTTTTTCTGTCTGTGTGGACAACAAGTTTGGACGGCTCGAGGAATTGCTGGAGCACCTTCAGGGCAAGTTCAAGGTGGTTTGCCAGGAAGACGTATCCTTGTATACCATCCGCCATTTTACCGCCGAAGCCATCAATTCCCTGCAAAATGGCAGGGAAGTATTGTTGGAACAACGGGGTAGGGAAACCGTGCAACTGGTGGTTAAATAGAAGGCGTTCATTTTTATGATTATCTTAGGGGGGAAAAGGCTCCTGTAGGAATTTCCTATCTTTATCCAGGATTTATAGTTCAACAGTATGGGTTTAGTCACCGCAAAAGAAGTCGCCAAAGCCATTAACCTCCACCGGTATGGAATCATTGGGACTTTTATGGGATGGATTTTGATGAAGGTGACCAAGATTTCCACCATCAACCGGTTTTACGACCAACACAAACACCTGGAGGGAAAGGAATTCCTCGATGCCATCCTGGAGCACTACGAGATCAATTTTGAGATCCCCGAAGAGGACCTGAGGCGCCTGCCCAAAGAGGGGGCGTATATCACCATCAGCAACCACCCACTGGGTGGGATAGATGGGGTTTTGCTGCTGAAGTTGCTGTTGCAAACCAGGCCCGATTTCAAGATAATCGCCAATTTCCTCCTGCACCGCGTGGCGCCCCTGGCCCCTTATATTATGCCGGTTAACCCTTTTGAGACCCACAGGGATGCCAAGAGTAGCGTGGCCGGGTTTAAGAATGCCCTTGCCCACCTGCAGGCCGGGCACCCCCTGGGTATCTTCCCGGCGGGCGAGGTATCTACCTATAAGGATGACCAGTTGATTGTGGACCGGCCCTGGGAGGAGGCAGCCATTAAACTGATCCGAAAGGCCCAGGTCCCCGTGGTTCCCATCTATTTCCATGCCCGGAACAGCCGCATGTTTTACTATTGGTCCCGGGTACACGATATTTTTCGTACCGCGAAGCTGCCCTCCGAGCTTACTACCCAACGCAACCGGGCTATCAAGGTGCGGATCGGGCAGCCCATCAGCGTGCAGGTACAGCAAGAACAGCCCAGCCTGGAGGAGTTTACCGACCTGTTGCGAAGGAAGACCTATATCCTGGCCAATGCGTATGAAAAGGAACGGCTTATTGACCAGATCCCGTCCAGCCTGAAGATACCCAAGGCGCCCCGGAAAATAGCCACCGCGGTGCGGACCGAGGTCATCCAGGGGGAGATCGAAAAACTGAGGGAAAAGGGCATGCGCTTGTTGCAAAGCAAGAATTATGAGGTGTTCCTGGCCAAGGAAAACGATATGCCTTTTATCCTGAAAGAGATTGGAAGGCAACGCGAACTGACCTTCAGGGCCATAGGGGAAGGGACCAACAACCCTATAGACCTTGACCGGTTTGACACCTACTACTACCACTTATTCCTCTGGGACGATGAGGAGAAGACTATCGTGGGAGCCTATAGGATGGGGATGGGCTCGGAAATATTTGCCGAACATGGCATCGATGGTTTCTACCTGCAGGACCTGTTCCGGTTTGAACCGGAGCTCTACACCATGATGCGGCAATCCATAGAGATGGGGCGTGCCTATATTATCAAAGAATACCAGCAGAAACCCATGCCGCTCTTCCTGCTGTGGAAGGGGATTGTGCATACGACCCTGCGGTTTCCCGAGCACAAATACCTCATCGGCGGCGTGAGTATCAGCAACCAGTTTTCCAATTTTTCAAAATCGCTGATGATTGAATTTATGAAGTCGCATTACTGGGACCCCTACGTGGCCCAGTATGTACGGCCCAAAAAAGAATTCAAGGTAAAGCTGAAGGACGCGGACAAGGAATTTGTTTTTGACGAAACGGAAGCCGACCTCAACAAGTTTGACCGCCTCATTGAGGAGGTTGAACCCGGCAGTTTGAGGCTTCCGGTGCTGATCAAAAAATACATCAAACAAAACGCGAAGGTGGTCGCCTTTAATGTAGACCCCCTCTTCAATAATGCCGTAGACGGCCTGATGTACATCAAAATAGCAGACCTGCCCGAAAGTACCGTAAAACCTGTTATGGAAGAGTTCCAGGCCGAGCTTGAACGCAAACTCGTGGAAAATAACGGTGCTTCCTAGGCCCCGGCAGCAAATTCCCTTCTAAAACACCTGATCCTGCCGCCTGTCTGCCCCCCGGATGTCAGTGGACCCCCACTACCGTGCTCCGGCGTTCAAAAAGCAGGTTGTCATACCAGGTACCGTCCCGTTTTCCTATGCGTTCCCGTTTTCCGAGGAAGCGGAAGCCCGTCTTTTCGTGAAGGCGGATACTTCCGGTATTCTGTGGGAAGATCCCAGATTGCAGGGTCCATATCCCTTGGGCTTCACTCTCCCGGATCAAATGCTCCATCAGGACCCTGCCTACGCCTTTTCCGTGAAACCTGCGGGCCACATACACACTTACCTCAGCCACGCCCCCGTATACACAGCGGCCGGATACCGGGGAAAGGGCGGCCCAGCCCATGAGTTCATCCCCGTGTACCGCTACCAGCCGGCAGGAGGCCAGGTGGGCGGCATCCCAGGACTCGTAGGCAGGCACTGTTGTTTCAAAGGTGGCTATCCCTGTTGCGATACCTTCCTGATAAATGCCCGATACCCGGGGCCAGTCGGTGGCTTGCATTGCGCGGACTTCCATATGCTGGTATTAACAGCATCCGTTTCCGGGGATGCAATCGGCCTGCTCAGTGGCATTGGCGGTTTCAGGTATGCCGCAGGTTTCTTTCGCCTTGCAGTCTGTTTGGTCCACATGCAGTTCCACCAGCAGTTGTCCCTCCCGGATAAGAATGTTCCCCACAGGGAGCTGGGCGGTATGGAAACGGTCGTTTCCATATTCAAACTTCAATGGGGCATCGGGATCCATAGGTTTTATGCGGTTCACCTTGTTTAAGATGGACAGGGCCTTGAAGGCAGACATATAGCGAGTTTTGCCCGCTTCCAGCGGACTCTCCCAAAGCTGAATGACGGTTTCCTTCCAAAAATCGGTGCCGGCCCCGCAATCCACGGAGTCCACCGTAACGTTTTTGACCTCCGTAATATGGTAATGGGCCCCAACCCGAAGGCCTTTTTGATATTCAAAAATCAGTTCCTTGTTGGGGTGCTCTTGTAAGAGATTGAGAAATTCCTGTGTTTTCATCGGATTATGTTAACAATAATTAGCTTGAGTGTTTTTAAAGAATGCTTGTACCTGCTGTTGCAATTCCATCCATTTCTGGTGGTTGATGCAGTAGCAGATCTTTTTTCCTGAAATTTCGCCCTGGATTAACCCCAGGTGTTTGAGTTCCTTCAGGTGTTGGGAAACGGTGGGCTGCGCCAACCCGATTTCCCCTACGATGTCATTGCAAATACATCCCTGTTGGTCGCTTAAATATTCGAGGATGGCAATACGTGCCGGGTTGGCCAATACCCGGAAAATGGAGGCCAGCCGGTTCTGTTGGTCTGTAAATATTTGTGTTTTGGTGAGTCCCATTTTATATTTATATATCGCAATATTACGATAATAAAATCAAATAAAAAAGCCGGAACGGTATATTCCGGCTTAAATGGTTTTAGAACCAGGGTTTTTTACCCACCTGGTAGGTATTGTAAAATTCCTCATCCGATTTGGTCAGGTAGATGATCCCTTCCACAAGGCCTATCAACCCGGTAATCCATACGATAAAGACCCCGATCCCCACGCAGGAAAGCACGATGCCCACAAGGGTGATGGCCAGCAGTATGATTCCTTCCTTCTGATAGCCGAGGATAAATTTATGGATCCCAAAAGACCCCAGAATGATGGCCAGGATCCCCGCCAGGATCTTCTTGTTTTCACCACCGGCCCCTTTGAGGCCCTCGGTAAATTCACTGGCAGTCTTTTTGGCTTCCTCCTTGAATTCGCCGGCTTTCTCTTTAGCCTCTCCGGCTGTGTCCTTGGCAGATTGCTTGGCTTCCTGCGCGGCCCCTTTGGCTTTCTCTGAAGTGTCTTTGGCGGCAGCCTTGGCCTTATCCGCTGTTTTCTTTGCGGCAGCCTTGGCCTTATCCGCAGCGCCTTTGGCAGCGCCTTTAGCTTCTTTGGCTGCTTCACCAGCCTTACCGGCGGCCTTTTTGGCTTTATCGCTGGGGTCTTTTTTTTCTTCTGACATGGGAATAGTTTTGGTGGTTAATATATTCACCTAAATGTAGCAAAATATTTGTTATCTCTGAAATGCTTCATCCACGGGTTCCCAGAGTTCCAGCTTGTTGCCTTCCGGGTCCAGTATCCACCCGAACTTTCCATAATCAAAGACCTGCATCTCGCCCACCACAGTCACCCCTTCTTCTCTCAAAACAGCCAGCAGCCGCTCCAAATCGGCCACCCTGAAGTTCATCATAAATTCCTTCTTGCTGGGGGCAAAATACGTGGTTTCTTCATTGAAGGGCCCCCATTGTGTTGAGCAATCCCGGCCCGATGCATCTTGCCACCAAAAGGTGCATCCGTAGTCATCCGTGGGCAAACCCAGGTGTTGGCTGTACCATTCCTTGATCCGTTGGGGGTCTTTTGATTTAAAAAAGAACCCCCCAATACCTGTGACGCGTTTTTCCATATCTCTTATTTTAAATGATGCCCGGAGCCTATCTGTGGCCAGCTAGTTCCCATTCCGCGCTGTTAAGCGCGTTTCAGGATGAGGGCAGAAAGTACTGATACGACCAGTCCTACCATCATGACGGTTACAAACATGATGAACGACATAAAACCGCTGCCATAGTCGGGGATTTCTCCGGTGTATCCTTCTTCGCGCATCAGGGCGGCATATTCCTCGAAGAAATCCGGGTTGATGGCCGTGGTGTAGATGTAATCGGCAATGGCGATGCCCACGGCGGTAAAGGCCGAAATGAGCAGGCCGATGGCCATTGCCTTCCAGAACCCCACCTTTCCATGGTTTTGCCGGTCCCGGAAATGTTTAATGCCAAAATAGACAAAGGAGAGAGAAACCAGTATGGTCAGGTAGCCCAGCACCTCCTGGGTGCTGTAGTCCATGCCCAGGCCCAGGTACAAAACCGCGAGAAAAAGGGCCAGGGCAAAGATGAGCCCGTAGCTTCCGAATTTAAAAATGCTCGTTTTCATGATCAGGGTTGTTAGTTGGTGTTAATGTACGCCAAAAGGCTGTTTTGCCATTCATACTAAAGTACCAAATCACGGCCCATCTTTAGTGTAACCCCTATAACAACCCCATTTGGCGTGCCCGTTGCATGGCCTGCGTACGGCGCTTTACGTTCAGTTTTAAGAGCAGGTTGGAGACATGTGTTTTTACGGTATGCTCAGATACGAACAATTTTTCCGCGATCTCGCGGTTCGACAAGCCCCGGCAGATTTCCTGAAATACCTCTTCTTCCCTGGGCGTAAGTCCGAGGTCCTGCAGATGCTCCTTTTTCCAGGGGAGGGGACCCTGCGGTGCAGGGCGGGAGGTTTTAATCCGCATCAGGAACCCCAGGACAAAAAACAACAGGGCAATCCCCCCGAGGATGACATCCAGGCCCAGGGTTCCAAGCCGTACAGAGTAGGAACTATACCTGAATACCGCCAATAATCCCAGGCTGAGGATTCCAAAAATAAGGATGCTGCGTTTCACCCCATGAAGTTACGAAAATCGGGCTTTTATCTTATCCACAATCGTTTGTGCGAGCTTGACCTTGCTTTCTAACGTCCATCCGGCCACATGCGGAGAGAGCAGCACGTTCTCTGCCTTGATGAGGTACTGGAAATCTTCCGGGAGATGCTGATCGGCGAAGAGGTTTTCAAAAGATACTTTTTCGTATTCCAGTACATCCAGGCCCGCGCCTAAAACCTTCCCTTCCTTTAAGGCCCTAACCAGGTGTGGGGTGACCACACATTTTCCACGGGCGGTATTGAGCAGCCAAAAGGGTTTTCTAAATCCCTCAATAAAGGGCGTACACACCACACCCAGGGTTTGGGGGGTTTGGGGCAGGTGCAGGCTTAGCACGTCACTGCGCTGCTGCAATTCGTCCAGTGTTACTTGCCTGGCGTTTGCATCACCGACCCCTTTGAGGATGTCATAACAAAGCACCTCTGTGTCGAAACCCCGGAGCTTCCTGGCAAATGCCTTGCCGGTATTCCCATACCCCATGATCCCCACGGTCCTGCCATCCAATTCAATACCCCGGTTGCCCTCCCGGTCCCACCGGCCCACCCGGATCTCGCGGTCGGCTTTGTTGAGGTGATTGAAAAGCGACAACAGCATCCCCAGCGCATGCTCCCCCACGGCGTTGCGATTGCCCTCCGGGGCAGCAGCCAGGAAAATACCCCTGGATTGGGCATAGTCCAGGTCAATATTCTCCAGTCCGGCCCCTACCCGCCCGATAAATTTAAGGTGGGTGGCGCGCTCCAGAAAAGGGCGGTCCAGGGTAAAGCGGCTTCGGATAATAATGCCGTCATATTCGTGTATACGGTTTGCGACCTCCTGCTTTGAGGCGTGGTATTCCTCGTGGTTCTCATGGCCCAGGGCGGCCAGTTGTTCCATGAGCAACGGGTGGTTGGTGTCCAGGTGCAATACTTTCATTTTCGGATCATATTTTGGGGTAATCGGTTTGGGTGCGGGCATCCTGTACCCCACCGGTGTGGGCGGTACTTTGTTTTTCAAACAACAGCAAATGCACCTCTTCTCCACCCCTGGTGGCCGGGCAATGTTCCACCCCCCTGGGCACAATGATAAGTTCCCCTTCACGCACCACTTCGGTGCGGTCCCGGAACTGCATGAGAAGCGTTCCCCGGACCACCTGGAAGAGTTCGTCCTCCGTATCATGGGAATGCCAAACAAATTCCCCTTTTACCTTGGCCAGCAGTACCTGCATATCATTTACGGTACCAATTTGGTGCGGGTGCCAGTGGTTTGAAAAACAGCCAAATTTTTGCTGCAGGTTCAAGGGCTTCATCCTTTCTTGATTTTTTCGGTTGTGCCCGGCAACCAGTATCCGGGCCAAGGTCAATTAACTCAGGGGGCGCTCCTGCGCTTGCAAAAAGTGTTTCCAAAGATAAAATATCTGCGCGAAAACCGTCTCTCTCAAGCCCCTTTTTACCCGCGATGTGCCCGGGGGTATTAAATGCCCAGGATGAGTTTCGCGATGGTGAAATAGATCAGGATGCCAAAAATATCATTGCTGGTAGTGATAAAGGGGCCGGTGGCGATCGCAGGGTCTATGCCCCGCTTGTGAAGGAAAATGGGGGTGAACGTGCCGATGATGCCTGCGACGACGATCACGGCAATCAGGGAAATGGAAATAGCGATGGCCGTAGGGAAACTGCCTTTCCACAACCAGGTAAAAAACAGGAGTACCAGGGCCAGGATCAAGCCATTCAGGGCTGCCAGCAACATTTCTTTGACCAGGCGCTGGCCGACACTCCCTTTGAGATCGTCATTCGCGAGGCCCTGCACGATGATGGCACTGGATTGCACCCCCACGTTCCCGGCCATGGCGGCAATCAAGGGGGTAAAGAAGAACAGGATGGCGTGCCGACTGATCATCTCCTCAAAACCACCCATGATGGCGGCGGCCCCAACCCCCCCTACAAGGCCCAGGAACAACCAGGGAAGGCGGGCCCGTGTGAGGACCCAGATGCTGTCATCCGCTTCGACCCCCTGTGAGATCCCGGCGGCCATCTGGTAATCCCTGTCAGCCTCCTCCTTGATGACATCCACGATATCATCAATGGTAATCCGCCCCACCAGCCGGCCGATCTCATCGACCACGGGGATGGCCTCCAGGTCGTATTTGGACATAATCTTGGCCACTTCCTCGGGTTTCTCATTGACCCCTACGGAATCGACCTTGGGGATATAGACGTCCTTAATATGGGTGGTGGTGGCCGTAGTGAGCAGGTCTTTGAGCGACAGCCGGCCTTTTAGCTTTCCTTCATCGTCCACGACGTAAATGGAATGTACCCTGGTGACATTTTCGGCCTGGGCCCTCATTTCCTTAACACAGGTAAGGACGGTCCAGTTTTCGTTTACTTTGACCAACTCTTTGGCCATAAGGCCCCCGGCAGAATTTTCGTCATACCGGAGCAGGTCTACGATGTCACGGGCGTGTTCCCGGTCTTCAATTTCCGAAATGACCTGTTGTACGATCTCGTTGGGAAGTTCGGCGATGATGTCGGCAGCATCATCGGTATCCAGGGCCTCCAGCTCCCCTGCGATTTCCTTGGCCGACAGGTTGTTGAGGATGGCTTCGCGGATGTCGTCGTCCAGTTCGGTGAGGACATCAGAGGTTTTATCGCTGTCCAGCAGTTTGATGAGGTAGGTAGCCTGATCCTCGTCCAGTTCGTTGATGATCTCGGCTACATCGGCATAATGCACATCCTCCAGCAGGGTATGAAGTTCCCCGTCCTGCCGGTTTTCTATCAACTGTTCGATGTGGGCGACCAGTTCCTCTGTAAGCTTAAAGGGTGTCATCTGCTATCATCTTGGTCAGCGCAATAAATTCGGGAACCGATAATTGTTCCGGACGCCGGTCAAAGATAGCATCTTCTTTGAGATTATTGGATGGCTGAAAGGTTTTTAGGCTGTTCCTCAGGGTTTTCCTCCGCTGGTTGAAGGCGGTTTTCACGACCCTGAAAAATAGTGTTTCATCACACTCCAGGGCATAGGGCGATTTCCTTTTGAGGCGTAAGACGCCCGACTGCACCTTGGGAGGCGGGTCGAACACCTGGGGGGGTACGGTAAAGAGGTATTCCGCATCATAAAAGGCCTGCACGAGTACGGAGAGGATCCCATAGGTTTTGTTCCCCTCCCGGGCACAGATCCGCTGGGCCACTTCTTTTTGGAACATCCCGGCAAATTCGGGGATCCTTTCCCGGTTATCGAGCATTTTAAAGACGATCTGGGTAGAGATATTATATGGGAAGTTGCCAATGATCCCAAATGGGGCGCCCCCGAACAGGCCACTCAGGTCATATTTGAGAAAATCCCCTTCCACCACCCTGAAACCTTTTGCTTTTTGCAGGGCCCCGGGATGTTCCAGCGGAAAACTGTGGTGCAGGTATATCACAGACTCTTCGTCCAGTTCCATGGCCACCAGTTCCAGTTCCCGCAGCAGCAGGTATTTGGTCATTACCCCGGTTCCCGGGCCTATTTCGAGGACCGCGGAATAGCCTTCCATCGTCAGCGTATGCGCAATTTTCCTGGCAATGTTCTCGTCTCTGAGGAAATGCTGCCCCAGGTGCTTTTTGGCACGTACGGGGCTTTTACCCCCGTTTTCTCCCGAAGGGTTTTTATGCCGTTTGGCGGATGGCTTTTTTTGTCTTGAGGACATTATGCTTTTTTTTCTTCGGGAACTTTCTCCACATATACCCAGGCTTTCAGGCCTGATTCCATGGATACTGGGATGCGTTTGTACGCCGGGCCTTCATACACGTCTGCTTTGAGGAGTTCTGGCCTGGTGACCCCATAGGCCATCCCGTTAATTTCATCCCCGGGGTTTTTGGTGGCTTCCAACACCAGGTACCGCCCGTACATTTTTTTTTCCGAGATCCGGTAACCCCTTAGGGTGTCGGGCCTGCCCTCCAGGTTCCGATGGAATACATAGCGCTGCACCTCGCTATCCTGCAGCGTCCCATAGGCAAAGAGGTAATCGTCGTTCATAGGCGGAAAGATTGTTCGTCTACCACCTCGAGCTCTGTCCGGAACGCCACGAATTTGTCGGGGAATTGGCTCAGGGCATCCTGGCGGAGCCGGTTGGCGTCTTCCTCGTAGTATTGTTGCAAGACCTCCCTGCTTGGGGCATGGTATTGGATGGCATAGGTAATGCCCCCGCTTTCCTCCACTACCATGACCCTGCACATCCGTGCCTGGAGGAATTTCCCCGTGGCCAGCATATCCGGGATATGTTTTTCGCGCATCCACTTCAGCCAGGCTTCATGGATATTCTCCTCTATATTGATGGTGACATTGTATATATACATCGTCCTAAAGTTTGAGTGCACGCCCTGTTTTATAACCGGGGCTATTGGCTAATTGATACTGTCTCCGCGCAGCAGCCTGAACTGTTTCCTGGCTTGTGGGAAATAATAACTGTCCTGGTAATTATACAGTATTTTTTCGTAATGCGATTTGGCTTTTTCTTCTTCGTCCATCACATTCCGGTATAATTCACCCAGCGCGAAATGCGCGTCGTCTGCCAGGATATCCAGCCCGTAAAACTCCACGATCTTCAGGTAATTGTATTCGGCGGCCTTGTAATCCTTGAGGCTGGAAAGGAGTTCTGCCTGTTTAAACAATGCCTCGTCCTCTATTTTTTCGCCTTTATGCTGCAGCAGGATTTCATCCAGCGCCTCTATGGCCTCCCTGGTTTTTTTCTGGTAGGCCAGCAAATCGGCCCGTGCGTATTTTTTCAACGCGGTTTGCGTGGAATCTTCGAGGGAGTTGTCAGAAATCAACAAACTCAACTGCATGGCGTCATTGGCGATCAACTGAGAAGTGGAGCCCCGCAATACCTTCAACTGGGTAAGGGCCCAATCAAAGTCGCCTTTATAAAAACTGGTCTGGGCCACCTTAAACCGGGCTTCCTGTCCGAGTACGTCGTTCTTGAGGTTCTTTTGCACCTGGGAGAAATAAATAAGGGCTTGGTTGAATTTTTGGTCAAAGACAAGAATGTCTCCCAGCGCCAGCTTGACATAGGCCTCTCCAAAACGCGGCATGGTGATTCCGAGGCTTTTCTTGAGGATCTCTATAGCCGGGGCAGGCGTGTTTTTCCTGAAGGCGAGGAAATTCGCATAGGCCACCTGAAGTTGCAGGGTCTTGCCCTGGTAGCCGTAGGTTTGCACAAGGGCCTCAAAGGTGGCCTCCACTTCTTCGAGTTGCCGTGGACCAAGTTCGGCCATCAATGTAATGTCGACCAGGTTGAGTTTGGCATTCAGGCTGGTCACCGGGTCGGAACTGTTTTTTTCTATGTATTCAAAAATGGCCCTGGCGTCTTCCACTGCCTGGTCTTCCAGGGCCAGGTTCCCCAGGCCTTCCAGGCGCTGTAGCGTACTGCCTTCGCCCCTTTTGTAAATGGCTTTTTCCTGGCTAAAGGCACTTTGGTATTGTTTCTGTTGGACAAAGAGCCAGCTCAGTAGTTCGTTCCAAAGCAGGTCTGGGTCCCGTTGCGCTTTTTGCAGGAGTATTTTTTTTAGCTTGATGTTGTTTTCACTGGCGGCATCTTCGTTAATAAAGGTCTCTATATTACGCAGGATATTGGCTTTGGAAGCCCGTCCTCGTACAATAAGCTCCAAGTAGGCGTCGTACATCTGTTCGATATTGCCCTGTTCACCGTAAATACGCGCCATTTGAAAATTATAGTCGAGCTCGGGGTTCAGTTCCATGGCCCGTGCATAGGCCTGAAGGGCCTGCTCCAACAGGGTATACCGTTGAAAACGGAACCCGATGCCATACCCGTAATTGGGGTTTTCCTCTATCGCTGCCAGGGCCAGGGCATAGTATTCTTCTGCTTTCTGCGGGAGGTCCTGTAACCGGTAGTTGTAACCCAGGTCAATGTAGATAGTGGGGTAGGGGTTGCCATTCTGCAGGAGCCCGGTCATAAAGGCCTCGGCCTTTTCATATGCTTCCAGTTGCTGGTAACAGGCGATGAGCCCTTCGGCATAATCCGTTCGCCGTGGATGCCGCTCCACCAGTTTTTCATAAAAGACCCTTGCCTTTTCAAATTCCCCATCGTCAAAATACTGCTTGGCCAGGAAGTCTTCCTGAGAGAAAACGGCCTGGAAAAGGAGTATTGCCAGCAGGGTGGTAAGGAGTTTCAAACGCGCCTTTTTTTCAAAGATACGCAGATTGGGCCAAGATCCTGTTAACGGATTGCCAAGGGGCGTGCTTGCAGCTTCGCCTGCCAGCCGACAGTCCGTGCCTTTTAAGAGGGAACGGGCAGCCGACACCGGCTTAGTCGATCAGGTCGAATCCCGTATAAGGCACCAGCACTTCGGGGATTAGGATCCCCTTGCTGGTCTGGTAATTCTCGAGGATGCCCGCCAGTACCCTGGGAAGAGCCAGGGCGCTTCCATTCAGCGTATGGGCGAGTTGTGTTTTTTTATGCTCGTCCCGGAACCGCAATTTCAGGCGGTTGGCCTGGTAGGTTTCAAAATTGGATACCGAACTGATTTCCAACCAGCGTTCCTGGGCGGTGGAATATACCTCAAAATCATAGGTAAGGGCAGCGGTAAAACCCATATCGCCCCCGCAAAGGCGCAGGATACGGTAGGGCAGTTTGAGTTCCCGTAGCAGGGTTTTAACGTGTTCTACCATCCCTTCGAGGGCCTGGTATGACTGTTGGGGATGTTCTACCCTTACGATTTCAACCTTGTCAAATTGGTGGAGCCGGTTCAACCCGCGCACGTGGGCCCCGTAACTTCCGGCTTCCCTCCTGAAGCAGGGCGTATAAGCGGTATAGCGAAGCGGGAAATCCTTCTTTTCCATCAGGATGTCCCTGAAGAGGTTGGTCACCGGTACCTCGGCTGTGGGGATAAGGTACAGGGCATCCTCCTTCAGCTGGTACATCTGGCCTTCCTTGTCCGGCAATTGCCCGGTACCATAGCCCGAAGCCTCATTGACCAGGTGCGGGACCTGCAATTCCTGGTAGCCGGCCCCGGTATTCCTGTCCAGGAAATAGCTGATCAGTGCCCGCTGCAGTCGGGCGCCCTTGCCTTTATATACGGGAAACCCCGCCCCGGTAATCTTTACGCCCAATTCAAAATCGATAATGTCATATTTTTTTGCCAATTCCCAGTGGGGCAGGGCGTCTTTCCCCAATACAGGGATTTCCCCTTCCCGGAAGACCTCCTCGTTGTCTTCGCTCCCGGAGCCTTTGGGTACGGACTCGTGCGGGGTGTTGGGGATGAGGTACAGGGCTTCCTCAAGGGCACGGCTGGTATCGGAAAGGGTTTCCCCAAGGGTTTTGGAATCTTCTTTGATCTGTGCCGTCTGGGTTTTAAGCCGGTTGGCTTCTTCCGTTTCCCCGCTTTTGTAAAGCATCCCGATTTCTTTGGATAGCGCGTTGGATTCGGCCAGCACTGCATCCAGCCGGGTTTGTGTGGCCCTGCGTTCCTCATCGAGTTGCAAAACCTTGTCCAGCAAGGGTTGGGCGTCAATGTTTCGTTTGCTCAATGCCTTTGCAATGGCTGGGGTATTTTCACGTATGGCCTGTAACTGCAACATGGGTATGAATTTGGGGGCAAATTTAGGTTTAATTCGGCAATCATTCAATGCCTGTCCCCCAACAATCACGTAAACATGGGGATATGATGGTTGTACGGGAAGCCGGGGGTGGCCGGTTTAGCGTTCCAGGCGGGAAGGAAGGATCCAGGGATGGTGGGCAAAATGCCGCCAGGGTTCACTGGCCAGGTCGGTAGCAGGATCGATAAAGGGCTGCATGGGCCGCCCGTTAATACTGATTTTGGATTTGGCATATACGGCGACATCCTGCCCCAGTTTGGCGTATTCCTGCTTGAGGACCTGGGCAAACTGCCAGATAAAATCGGGGTATGCGGCCAATCGCATCCGCTGTTTCTCGCTCAGGTAATCGCCCGGCTGAACATAGGAGGAAGCTCCGGTTTTCTTGTCTACCACACGGTATTGGATGTGGCCGTTACGACTGCGCAGCATCATCCTCCAGCTCATGCGGTGCCCTTCTTCGGTCCACAAGACATTGTCCTCAATCAAATGATGCCTTAGGGGGAGTATCAGCTGGACGAAAAGGAAAACCCCCCAACCCGCGATGATCCAGTTTCTCCCTGGGGGAATTGCTAGCTGCCGGGATTGAAAAGGCGGTTTTCGCCTGAAAAACACTTTTCGGATACGTTCCGGTTCAAAGAAGAAAACCGTGAACGCCAGGGAGAGGTATGGAAAGATGCCTATCTGGAAAACGACAGAATTAAAGAGGTGGAAAAAGATCGACACCGCAAAGGCGAATTTTCGGCTTGGTTTCCAGAGCAGGGCAGGGACGATCAGCAGGTCGAACAAAATTCCTGCCGCCCGGATAGCCTTTAAAACCCAATCGTGTTGCAGCCATTCGCCTATAATCAAGTAATGTGATTTTGACTGCATCAGCAATTTAATAAAGCTGAGGTCCAGCCAATCCGGGTATACTTTGGCCACGGCCGCATAGGTGTAAACAAGGAACAATTGGGATATCACAAGCCATTTGATATACTGTGGCATGCTGTCTTTACGGATCCCCGGATGGCGTTTGGCATCGAGGGAATGGCTTCGGTGTGCCGGGAAAAAGCACATGAAGAAGGAGATGATGATCAACAGGTAGTAATGGTTGTTGTAGGAAGTTTTCTGCATCAGGTAGACCCCTGTCCATAAAAGTGTAAAAGCAAGGATGCTCAGGCGGTAACGATACCCCAGGGCAATAAGTACCCCCAAAGTGCCCATGATGAAAAAATAGGCATACATGCCCGGCCCTGGCAGGGGCTGCAGCCATTCAAAGCCAATAAAACTAAAGGTGAATTTTGGTTCGACCAGGGTACGCCGCACCCAGCCCGTAGCAATGGCCCCATAGCATTCCAGGCTGACCAGGATGCCGAAGAAAATGCGAAAAATAATCAATGGGCTGTTGTCGATCCTGCGGAATAGCAAACGGTCCAACATCTAAGAGGCAATTAGGTCCAGGGAGGTTAATCGGTCTTTTTCGAGCTGGCTTTTCAACGCCTCGAGCGAATCAAATTTGTGCTCATCCCGGATCCTGTCTGTGATGGACACCTGTATCTTCTTGCCGTAAAGGTCGGCTTCAAAATCAAAAAAATGTACTTCCAGGCTTCGGTCGGTCCCAGCGACGGTAGGGTTAAACCCGATGTTCATCATCCCGTAGACCAACTTGCCTTCCAGGGTGCTTTTTACGACGTATACCCCGTTTTTGGGGATCAGTTTATAGCTCTCGGGGATGTGTAGGTTGGCCGTTGGGAAATTGAGTTGCCTGCCAAGGCCCTTCCCTTTTTGCACGGTTCCTGTCAGGATATACTCGTATCCCAGGAAGGCGTTGGCCGTTGGTATATCGCCTTCTTTTAACGCTTTACGGATTTTGGTGGAACTCACCGAGACATCATCTACCTCCTGGGCAGGGATTTCTTCTACTTCAAAGTCCAGCACGTTCCCGAAGGCGATTAGATCATTGATGTTCGCATTCCGGTTTCGGCCAAAACGGTGGTCATAACCGATGATGATCTTTTTGACCTTGAGTTCATTGACCAGGAAATCCCGTACAAACGAGGTAGCCGACAGGCGGGAGAACCCCCTGGTAAAGGGGTGGATAATCAGGCAATCCAACCCGATTTGCTCCATGATCTGTTGTTTTTCCTCCATGGTGTTGAGCAGTTGGATGTTGGCATCTTTCTGCAGGACCATCCTGGGGTGGGGGAAAAAGGTGAGTACCGTAGACTTGAGGTTCAGTACTTTGGCATTATTTATGAGGCGATCCAGTATCTTCCGGTGGCCGATGTGAACCCCGTCAAAAGTGCCGATGGTAATGGCTGTGGAATGCTTTTTATCGTAATTGGAAATGCTTTGAACTGTAACCACGTAGGAAAAATAATAAAAAGACTTACATTTAATATTTTAAAATTCACTTAATGGTTACAAAACTACGTCTAGTTTTATCAACTACCATAGTATTTTTTTCCTTTTATGGCGTTGCCCAGACTTCATACTGGAAACGTGACGTAGTATCTAATGATATCATATCCAGCAGTCTGCGTCGTATTGATGTGCAGAAGGCCACCCTTTTTTCGCTCTCTTCAGACGATTTTAAAAAAGCACTGCCTTCCCGGGGTTTAAGGAGGTCAGCAGGAAGCATACTCTATTTTCCGAATGAAAAGGGCGAGTTGTTGCCATATCAGGTGACCCCCAGCCCGGTCCTGTCACCCCAGCTGGCGGCCCGCTATCCCGAAATCCGATCCTTTACCGGACAAAGCCTTACGAATCCGGAGGAACGTATCCGGTTCAGCCTGTCCCATAAGGGGATACAGGCGATGATGGTCCATGCCGGCGGCCGCACGAATTCATTTTTGCAAAAAGTGGAGGGTATGGCAGACCAGTACCTGGTTTATCAAAGGGAGGACCTCCCGGACTCTATGTCTGATTTTGTATGCGATACGTTTTCGGGCCTGGAAAAACAGGCCCCGGGGAGCACGTATAAACTGGTAGACGACCAGCTGCTCCGGAAGTACCGCATCGCGGTGTCTGCCACCGGGGAGTATACGCAATTCCACGGGGGGACGGTGGCCGATGCCCTGGCTGCGATCAACGCTACCCTTACCCGGGTCAACGAAGTATTCGAGACGGACCTGGGGGTGACCCTGGAGCTGATCGCCGCCACAGACCAGGTGATCTTTACCGATCCTGCCACAGATCCTTACGAATCCAACCTGAATATGGAAGTGCAGAACACCCTTTCCGCCACCATTGGGGAGGCCGGTTATGATGTGGGCCATCTTTTCCACAGGGATAATGATTTTGGCAACGCCGGGTTTATTGGTTCGGTCTGCCAGGACAACCAAAAGGGGAGTGCTTTCACTTCTGGTCAAAATCCCCAGGGTGATCAATTTGACCTTGATTATGTGGCCCACGAGATTGGGCACCAGTTTGGTGCCCGGCACACCTGGTCTTTTGTAGCAGAGGACGATAATCAAGTGCAAATAGAACCCGGGAGCGGGAGTACCATCATGGGATATGCCGGCATCGTCGATGGCAATAACGTGCAGGCCAACGGGGACGATTATTTTCATTATTTCAGCATCCTTCAGATTACCGATTACCTGCAGACGATCAGCTGCGGGGAAACCATATCCATTGCCAACAACCCTCCGGAAATAACCCCGCTACAGGATTTTACCATTCCCATAGGGACCGCCTTTGTACTTACGGGCACCGCCACGGACCCGGATACCGGCGACGTGCTGACCTATGCCTGGGAGCAAATAGACCACGGGGTGGTCACGGCTTCAACCTTTGGGCCCACCAACGCGGCCGGGGCCAATTTCAGGTCGCGCAGGCCCACGGAGAGCCCTTCCCGCTATTTTCCAAACCTCGAGGAAGTCAGACAGGGAAACCTGACGCAAACCAGCCCGGCCATCAATACCGCCTGGGAGACGGTTTCCGAAGTGGAACGGGAACTGCATTTTGCCCTGACCGTACGCGATAACGCCATGGGGGGCGGACAGGTAGCTTCAGACCTGTTGGCTGTGAAGGTCCTTAGTAGCGCCGGGCCTTTTGTAGTGAATTCCCAGGGGGGCGGTGAAACCTATCCGGCCGGGACCGTCCAAACCGTTAGTTGGGAAGTGGCCGGGACGGATAGGGGACTGGTGAATGCCCAGAAGGTAGATATCTTCCTTTCTACGGACGGGGGGCGGAGCTATCCTTTGACACTGGCTGAAGCGGTACCCAATGACGGCTCTCATGAGGTGTTGTTGCCGGGTGTGGTTACCCCCACAGCCAGGATCATGGTGAAGGCCAGCAACAATATCTTCTTCGCGATCAATGCGGGCGACTTCAGTATCACGGAATCTCCGGTGGTGCTTCAGTTTGAAAAGCTCGATTACACCATTTGCCAGCCCGATAGCCTGCAGATACCGTTTTCCTATGAAGCTTTCGGGGGCTTCAGTGAAGAAGTGACTTTTAGTGCCAGTGGTTTCCCGCCTGCACTCGGCATTGCCTTCGCGCCGGATACGGTAACCACCAGTACCAACCCGGTTAACCTGAGTATTACCAATACAGACCTGGTGACGCCAGGTATCTATCCTTTGATCGTCACGGCCAATTCCACAAGCCAGAACGTGCAGGTGGCGTTGCAGTTGCAGATCCTTGACGGCAATTTCGGGGTAGTCACCCCTACGGCCCCTTTGGATGGCGCACTGGATGTAAGCCTCAACGTATTGCTGGCCTGGAGTGGCGACGCGTCCTACACGAATTACGAACTCGAAATCGCTACTGATGCCGGGTTTACGGATACCGTGGAAACAGCCAACGTGATCTTTGCCAGGTATACCCCCACCCAATTACAGGAAGATACTACCTACTACTGGCGCGTGAAACCATTAAATCCCTGTGGGGAGGGCAGCTTTAGCACCCCATTTAGTTTTACGACCATCCCTATCAATTGCCAGTCTCGTACCGCGGCAGACACCCCCCTTCCCATTACGTCCATAGGTACCCCCACGGTTGAATCCACAATTAGTTTCCTGGATGACCTGCCCGTATCCGATGTAAAGGTGACTTTGGACCTGGAGCATACCTTTCTTGGCGACCTGGTCATCAGCCTCATTTCTCCTGCCGGCACCGAAGTGGTGCTTGTTTCCAATTCCTGTGGGGAATTCAATAACATCAGCGCCGTGTTTGACGAAGCGGGTGCCCCAATTGTATGCGGGGAGGATCCGGCGATCAATGGCGTGGTGAAACCGCTTGGTTCCCTGGCTTCTTTGAAGGGGGAATCTACCTTTGGCGACTGGGTCCTGAGGATTTCCGATACCGCTCCTGCCGACGGAGGTACTTTGAATGGGTTTTCCCTTGAAATTTGTGCAGAAGGTGAGTTCCGCCCCGATGCAGACGGGGACGGGGTCTTTGATGATGGTGATGACCTCTGCCTTGGGACGCCCAAAGGGGCCGAAGTGGACCCGAGCGGCTGCCAGGTATTTAGGTTTGACCCCCGGAATTTCAGCGTGCAACTCGAAACGGAGTCCTGTATCCCCAGCAACAACGGTGCTATCACCATTGGGGCCAGTGAGATACTCGACTATACGGTACAGGTGACGGGCCCCGGGATAGACGTCTCGGATAGTTTTACCGCCTCCTATCAACTGGGCGGCCTTTCGTCCGGTACATACGACCTTTGTATCGGGGGCTCTGATGGTACCAATGTATATGAGCCCTATTGTTTTGAGGTGGTGATCCGGGAGCCGGAACCCCTGTCGGTAGTTGCGACCGTCAGTCCGGACGGGCAACAGGCAGAGCTGTTGCTCAGCGGGGCCGGGCTCTACCTGGTTGAACTGAATGGCATGTTGCAACAGGTTACTGATCCGGAGATCACCCTGGATTTGAAAGCGGGGGAGAACACCTTAAAAGTAAGCACCTTGCTCCCTTGCCAGGGAAGTTATGACGAGCGGATCTACGTTGCTGGTGTTCCGGTCTTCTTTCCCAATCCCTTTGATGAGGAATTGCGTATCCATGTTGGGAATCTTCAGGAGGCGGTAGAGATACACGTTTTCGGGATTGACGGGCAATTGCTGGAACGCCGAGGGTATACCGCATCCGGGGGTGAGATCCTGCTTGATTTTAGTGGCCGGCCTTCCGGGCTTTACCTGATCAGGCTGGATGGGCCGCAGTTGAAAGGAACCTATAAAGTAATGAAACGATGAGGTCTGCGGCAATTTTTGGGGTATTGTTGTGCCTGCTGGGATGTGGGAAGGATTCACCCAAACCACCGGAGGCGGTCAAATTGATCTTTCCGAACCAAAATTCGGAATGCACAACCGGGGTAGACCTGAACGCCACCACCAGCCGGGTGGAATTTCGCTGGCAAAAGGCCGCGCATACAGACAGCTATGAATTAAGGGTTACCAATATTGTCACCAATATCAGCCAAACCGTAGGTACCGGGCAATTATCCGCAGAACTGCCCCTGCAAAAAGGGGCTCCCTATTCCTGGACTGTGGTGAGCAGGAACGACGAAACCCAGGAATCTGCCATCAGTGCGGTTTGGCGGTTTTACAATGCCGGCTCTGAGCAGTCCTATGCCCCGTTCCCGGCAGATATCCTGGCACCCAAACCCGGGGGCACCATTATCCGTGATATTAACAATGAAGTGGTGCTGGAGTGGGAAGGTGCCGATGTAGACAATGATATCGCGGGCTATGAGTTGTACTTTTCCACGGCCAACCCGCCACTAACCCTGATTGCCGAACCCGCCGCCAGTACCACCAGCATCAAGGTGAGCGTGGAGGCCAACACCGTATATTACTGGAGTATCACTACGGTAGACAGCGAAGGAAACCGTTCAGATTCGGGCACGTATGGGTTTAAAGTGTTTTAAGCTACCTAGGTGCCGTTAAATTCGTTCATGGTGATCTTTGGGCCGGCCAGCACGAAAGACCGTATCATTTCGGCCACCCTTTGCAGGCGTTCCTTTAAAGCGGTTTGTTCTTCCTCCGTCCATTTACCCAGCACATAATCTATTTGCCGTCCTTTCTGGAATTCGGCACCAACCCCAAACCGCAGCCGGTGGTAGTCCGTGCGTTGCAGGCTTTGTTGTATATCCCTGAGGCCGTTATGGCCGCCATCGCTTCCTTTGGCTTTCAGGCGAAGGGTGCCGAAAGGGAGGTTAATGTCATCTGTGATGACCAGGATGTTTTCAAGGTTGATCTTTTCTTTTTCCATCCAGTAGACCAGCGCTTTGCCGCTTCGGTTCATATAGGTAGAGGGCTTTAGCGCAAGGACTTGCCGGCCTTTTATTTTAAAGCTGCCAACCTCTCCAAGTCGTTCGGTCTTAAAACTGAATTCCTGTTCGCGGGCCAGGGCATCCAGGGCCTGAAACCCAATATTGTGGCGGGTCCTGGCGTATTCATCACCAATATTCCCCAAACCTATCAGCAAGTATTTTTTCATCGGATCGGTAGATTCTAAGATCGGTTGCTTACCCTTAATGAGCGATGTGAGCCAATGGAACATAACGCGATTTTGCCGGGTAAAAATACAAAAGCATCCCAGACCCCTGCACTGAAACTATCAGCAACTGGGAGGGATGCTTTTTATGGGTTAAGGAGGGCCTTATTCCTGGCTTCCTTCTGCGGCTTCTCCGGCAGCAGCTTCGGCTCCTTCCTCGGCAACCGCTTCGGCTCCTTCGAGTTCTTCTTCCTCTTCCATATCAACCACGACGGCAGCACGTGCGGTTTTCACCTGGACCACCACGGTGGTGTCGGGGTGCAGGATGGTGAAGTTGTCATTCAGAAGGGATTCCACCAAAATATTCTCACCGATTTTCAACTTGGAAATATCGATGTCGAAAAAGTCGGGGAGGAATTTAGGCAGTGCTCGGATGGCAAGTTTTCTTTTACGGAACAACAGGCGTCCCCCGTTTCGTACCCCGGGCGAATTGCCGTGCAGGCGTACCGGGATGTTCATGGTTACTTCCTTGTCATCGAACAATTGGTAAAAATCGATGTGCAGGATGTTGTCCGTTACCGGGTGGAATTGGATGTCCTGCATGACGGCATGCAATTTTTCGCCACCGTCCAGCTCAACCACAACGGTGTGGGCGTTGGGGGTGTACACCAAATCTCTGAATGCGATCTCTTCCGCTGAAAAGTGAAATGGCTTTTCCCCTCCGTATACCACGCAAGGAACCTTTCCAGCATTACGTAGGGCCTTGGTTGCCTTCTTGCCCACGCTTTCTCTTTCTGATCCTTTGATTGTAATTGATTTCATTGAATTATGCTAAAGTTAAAATTCATTTGGGTTCCTGTTGATACTACCCCCGCAACCTGCTGCCTTACGGCTTACATCAGGAACTTGGATGCGATGGAGGTATTGTGGTGTACCCGGTGCATGACGTCGGCAAAAAGCTCCGCGCAGCTGAGTACCCGTATTTTTTCACTTTGTTTTTTCATGGGGATGGAATCGGTAACGATCAATTCTGTCAGTTTTGATTGTTCCACCCTTTCGTAGGCCTTGCCAGACAGCAGGGCGTGGGTGGTAATGGCCCTGACACTTTTTGCCCCCCGTTCCATCATCAGGTCGGCGGCTTTGGTCAGGGTTCCCGCGGTATCCACCAGGTCATCCACGAGGACCACGTTCTTGCCATTTACGTCACCTATAAGTTCCATATGCGAAATTACGTTCGCTTTTTCCCTTTGCTTGTAACAGATCACCACATCGCACTCCAGGGCTTTGGAATAGGCATAGGCCCTTTTGGAGCCGCCCATATCCGGGGAAGCGATGGTAAGGTTATCCAGGTTCAGTGATTTGAGGTAGGGCAGGAAGAGGGTAGAGGCAAAGAGGTGGTCTACCGGTTTCTCAAAAAAGCCCTGTATCTGATCGGCATGAAGGTCCATGGTAATGATGCGGGTGGCGCCGGCCGCTTCCAGCATTTTGGCGACCAGTTTGGCCGCGATGGGGACCCTGGGTTTGTCTTTCCTGTCTTGCCGTGCCCACCCGAAATAGGGCATTACCGCCGTAATATGGCGTGCGGAAGCCCTTTTGGCGGCATCCAGCATGAGTAGCATTTCCATCAGGTTTTCCGGACCGGGGTTGGTCGAGCCAATGACAAAGATCCGCGTTCCGCGGATCGATTCTTCAAAGGAAGGCTGGAACTCCCCGTCACTGTATCGTGAAAAGATCACATTGCCCAGGTCGGTCCCGTAGAACCTGGCTATTTTTTCTGCCAGGACGGTGCTTTGGGTACAGCCAAAAATTTTAGGTTCGGGAACTTGGTACGCCATGCTTAAGGTATTGTATTCCACTTCTTTGGAATCCCTTTTTTCAAAGGAGGTGCAAATTTATGAATTTATTTGTCTTGTATACGATAATTCCGGGGAATTTTGGAACCTGCAATAAAAATATTTTTTAGCTTTGCAGTCCGTTTTGCCTCGGTGGCGGAATTGGTAGACGCGCTGGATTCAAAATCCAGTGATAGCAATATCGTGTGGGTTCGATTCCCACCCGAGGTACTTGAGGGCCAGGAGGTTTTTCCTGGCCCTTTTTTTCTTCCCCCGTCTCTTTTTCTCCCTACAATATCGGCGTGGGCCCTGACGCTCTGCCCTGCGGTCTTCGGTCAGGGTGCCGGCCGCAGCGCCGGCATTCGATTCCCACCCGTGGTACTTGAGGGCCAGGAGGTTTTTCCTGGCCCTTTTTTTCTTCCCCCGTCTCTTTTTCTCCCTGCAATATCGGCGTGGGCCCTGACGCTCTGCCCTGCGGTCTTCGGTCAGGGTGCCGGCCGCAGCGCCGGCATTCGATTCCCACCCGTGGTACTTGAGGGCCAGGAGGTTTTTCCTGGCCCTTTTTTTCTTCCCCCGTCTCTTTTTCTCCCT